>CAVTVR010000007.1:0-771036 GCA_963738225.1 uncultured Verrucomicrobiae bacterium | reverse complement strand
AAGTCGAATTGCAGAAGACCATCGCGATGGAAAAAGGACTCAAGTTCGCGATCCGCGAAGGTGGCCGCACCATTGGTTCCGGCATTGTGGTGGAAGTCATCGCTTAATGGCGAATCGGTTTCGGGAGCGCGGAGTTTGAACCTCCGTGCTCCCTTTTTGTCCGAAGATGACGGGATTGGTTTGGACGGCTACGGCGGTAGCTCAATTGGTAGAGTAGTGGTCTCCAAAACCATTGGTTGGGGGTTCAAGTCCCTCCCGCCGTGCCAGTTTAGTTGATAGTTGAGGGTTGATGGCGGAGAACCAGATCAACCAAAAGCTATCAACCACCTCGCGGAGAGGTGGCAGAGTGGTCTATCGCGGCGGTCTTGAAAACCGCTTTGGCTTAACCGCCAACGGGGGTTCGAATCCCTCCCTCTCCGCCAATTTCGCGGAAGCGAAACGCGGATGACGAGGCATGACGAGAAAATGAATTGAAAGATTTTTGTGAACAACTGGATACAAATTGCAATTTGGGCGGCGGTGATCGGCGGCGTCTTTGGCTACCTCTGGTGGCAGGGACAGATTCAGCGCCTGGCCGTCTATGTCGCGGAAACGCGCGAGGAACTCAAGAATGCGCCTGGCCGAGCTGGGAGGAACTGAAAGGTTCCACCGCGCTCATCATGGTCATGATCGCGCTGCTCGGCGGCTTTATCGTCGTGATTGATTTCGTGTTTGACCGAGATCTTTTTTCATCGCTAAACAATTTCATGCGCAACCAGTGGTTCATCATCCAGACGCTTTCCGGCCAGGAAAACAAGGTCAAGGACAGCATTGAAAAGCGCGTCAAGACCGACGAAATGCAGGACTTCGTCAAGGAAGTCCTGGTGCCGATGGAAAAAGTCGTCGAAGTGCGCAACCAGAAAAAGACCGTGTCCAACCGCAAGTTGTGGCCGGGCTATGTTTTTGTGGACATGGTGCTGCTGGACGACGACCGTCGCATCATTGAAAAACCGTGGTATTTTATCCGCGAGACGCAGGGCGTCATCGGCTTTTTGAGCGATCCGCCGCAGCCGACGCCGACGGAGGAAGTCGAAGCCATCAAGGCGCAGATTTCCGCGTCGGAAGAGACGGAAAAACCGAAGGTGAATTTTGCGGTCGGCGAGACCATCAAGATCAACAACGGGCCGTTCCTGAATTTCAGCGGCGTGATCGAGGAAATTGATCCCGAACGCGGCAAATTGAAAGTCACGGTGAACATTTTCGGACGCAATACGCCGGTGGAACTCGAATACTGGCAGGTGGAGAAAGCGTAATTCGTTGAAGCGTTGAATCGTTCAATCGGTTCGGCGCGTGTGGCATAGGCCAATTCAACGGTTTAACAATTTAACGATTTAACGAACAAATTATATGGCAAAGAAAATTACAGGACAGATCAAGTTGCAGATTCCGGCCGGGCAGGCCAATCCCGCGCCGCCCGTCGGCCCCGCGCTCGGCCAGCACGGCGTGAACATCATGGGTTTCTGCAAAGAATTTAACGCCGTGACCAAGAACGACGCCGGCCTGATTATTCCCGTGGTCATCACGGTTTATCAGGACAAGTCGTTCACGTTCATCACCAAGTCGCCGCCCGCGTCCGTGCTGCTGAAGAAAGCCGCCGGCATCACCGCCGGCAGCAAGACGCCGAACAAGGACAAAGTCGGCAAGGTCACGCGCAAACAAATTTTGGACATCGTCAAAATGAAGTCCAAAGACATCAATGTCAATTCGGAAGAGGCGGCGGTCCGCCTGATTGCCGGCACCGCGCGCAGCATGGGAATTGAAGTGGTCGGTTAAATTAAACAACAATCGCGGGAGAATCATTCGATTCGCTTGCACCGCACCAAAATAAATGCCCAGCAAAAGATACAAGAAAGCGCTTGAAGTGGTTGACGGCAAGAAAGCCTATCCGCTCAAGGAAGCCGTTGGCGTGCTCGCCAAATTTCCCAAGGCCAAATTCAACGAAACCATTGACCTCGCGTTCCGCCTCGGCGTGGATCCGAAGCAGTCCGACCAGATGGTTCGCGGCACGGTTCCGCTGCCGCACGGCAGCGGCAAGCTCGTGCGCGTGCTGGTTTTTGCCAAAGGCAACGCGGCGGACGCGGCGAAAGCCGCCGGCGCGGAATACGTCGGCTTTGAAGACATGATCGCCAAGTGCCAGGGCGGCTGGGCTGATTTTGATGTGGCGGTTGCCACGCCCGAAGCGATGGCGGAAGTCCGCAAGCTCGGCAAAGTGCTCGGACCGCGCGGCCTGATGCCGAATCCGAAAACCGGCACCGTCACCGACGACACCGCGAAGGCGGTGAAAGAAGTGAAAGCCGGCCGCGTCGAGTTCAAGGTGGACAAGGCCGCCAATGTCCACGTCATCGTGGGCAAGGCTTCGTTCAAGCCCGGAACAGATCGAGGAAAACGCCCGCGCCGTCATTGAGGCCGTGGCGAAAGCGCGCCCGAACAGCATCAAGGGCACTTACATCAATTCTTGCACGCTCTCGGCGACCATGAGTCCGCCCGTCCGTGTGGATGTCCGTGAATTTGCAACCCACTAAAAAAGGATTTTACCATGCGTGCTGAAAAGAAATTATTGACGAGTGAATATGTCGCCCGGTTGAACGCCTCGCCGTTCTTCATCGTGGTCGGCTATCAAGGTTTGAAGGTCGCGCACCTCTCCGAGTTGCGCAAACGCCTGACCCAGGCGGGCGCGGAAATTCACGTTGTGAAAAACACCGTGTTCAGCGTCGCCGCCAAGGAAGCGGGCATCGGCGAATTGAACGGCAGCCTGGCCGGGCAACTGGCCGTTGTGACCGGCAAGAAAGACATCTCCGCCGCCGCGAAGGCGCTGAAGAATTTCGCCGCGGAATTCGACAAGCTGAAACTCAAGTTTGGCTATTTGAACAACCAGCGGCTGGAAGTGGCGAGCATCGTGGCCCTGGCGGATTTGCCGAGCCTCGACGTGCTGCGCGCGAAACTGCTCGGCCTGTTCAACGCGCCGGCGACGAAGCTGGCGACCTTGATCAACACGCCGGCCACGATGCTCGCGCAGGTCATCAAGGCCAAGGCCGAAAAAGCCGAATAAACAATTTTCGATTTGAAATTTTAAATTTGAAATTTCAAATCGGGAAACAACAAACAACAAACAACAACGTAAATCGTCGGTTTCACGGGCTGTGAACTGAAAATTGCCGAAGCCGAGGCAGACGACGAGACGAAAAAGAAAGAAATAATAATATGGCTGACATTGCAAACCTCGTGGAAGAATTGAGCAAGTTGACGGTTATCGAAGCCGCCGACTTGGTGAAACAACTGGAAACCAAATGGGGCGTTTCCGCCGCCGCGCCCGTCGCGGTTGCGGCTGCCGGTGGTGCTGCCGCTGGTGGCGCGGCTCCTGCCGCCGCAGCCAAAGACACTTTTGACGTGATCATCGCGTCCGTTCCGGCGGACAAGAAGATCGCCGTCATCAAGGCCGTTCGCGAAGTCAAGGCCGGTCTGGGTCTCGCCGAAGCGAAGGCTTTGGTCGAAGGCGCGCCGAAGACCTTGCTCGAAGGTGCCAACAAGGCTGACACTGACGCCGCCAAGAAGAAGCTGGAAGAAGCCGGCGCGAAAGTTGAAATCAAGTAATTCGTCCGGTTTTGGGGCGGCGGCGTGTTGCCGTCGCCCCGTTTTATCCCCGCGAAAGGCGGGACAAATTGGATAATAATTTTAATTGGTAGAACATTCGGTTGCGGTAGTGGCAAGCTGGCCGTTGAACACGGCGGGCTTGCCTTGTGTCGTTAAGTGAAAAATGGTGCGGCGTGTCGCCGTGCCCAACAGAAAGTATAAAATGCCATCGCGAGCCACAGAACGTATCAACTTCGGCAAAATCAAGGAAATCGTCGCCCCGCCGAACATGATCGAGTTGCAGACGAATTCCTACGCGGAATTTTTGCAGGCGGACCTGACTTCGGCCAAGCGCCAGAAGCACGTCGGCTTGGAATCGGTTTTCCGCGAAGTGTTTCCCATCGAGAGCTACGACGGCAAGGTCGTGCTCGATTACAAGGAATACGAGATCGGCGAGCCGAAGGTGGACTGGCTGGAATGTCTGCGCGAAGGCACCACTTATGGCGCGCCGCTGTATGTCACGTTTTTGTTGAAGGACGAAGGCAAGAGCGCCAAGGAAGAAAAAGTTTTCATGGGCGAACTCCCGCTGATGACGCCGCAGGGCACGTTTGTCATCAACGGCGCGGAACGCGTGGTGGTTTCGCAGTTGCACCGCTCGCCGGGCATCGCGTTTGAAGCGACGCAGCATCCGAACGGCAAAATGCTGCACAGCTTCCGCGTCATTCCCGACCGCGGTTCGTGGTATGAAGCGATGTTCGACACGAGCGATTTGCTTTACGTTTATCTGGACCGCAAAAAACGCCGCCGGAAATTTTTGACGACGACGTTTTTCCGCGCGCTTGTCGTTCCTCGATCACGATGACAAGGAAAAGGGCAGCAAGTCCAAGGACAACGGCGGCCTGACGCGCGGCACGGACGAGGAAATTTTGAAGCTGTTCTACACCATCGAGGAACTCTCGGTGAAAGAAGCGGAAAAGATTGAGGATTTGCAGAACCGCGTGCTGGTGCAGGACGCCGCGGACGAGGAAAAAGGCCTGGTGGTGGCGCGCGCGTTCGAGCCGCTCTCCAAAGCCGTGGTCAAGCAGATCGCCGAACTCGGCATCAGCAAGATCAAGGTCGTGGACACTTCGGTGGACGAAGGCAACATGATCAAGTGCCTCAAGAAAGATCCGGCCAAGAACGAAGAAGAGGCGTTGAAGGATATTTATCGCCGTCTGCGTCCGGGCGATCCGCCGACCGCCGCGAATTCCCGCGCGCTCATCAAGCGTTTGTTCTTCGACGAAAAACGCTATGACCTCGGCCGTGTGGGCCGTTACAAGATCAACCAGAAGCTCGGTCTCAAGACGGACAGCCGCATCATGACCAAGGAAGATTTGGTCGCCGCGACGAAATATCTTCTGAAGCTCAAAAAAGGCGAAGGCTCGCTGGATGACATTGATCATCTCGGCAGCCGCCGCATCCGCACGGTGGGCGAATTGCTTTCCAACCAGTGCCGCGTCGGCCTTTCCCGCACCGAACGGCTGGTGAAGGAACGCATGACGCTGTTCGACCAGACGGTCGAAGCGATGACGCCGCAGAAGCTCATCAATCCGAAGGCGCTCTCCGCCGTGATCCGCGATTTCTTTGGCCGCAGCCAGTTGTCGCAGTTCATGGATCAGATCAATCCGCTCGCCGAATTGACCCACAAGCGCCGCTTGTCGGCGCTCGGACCGGGTGGTCTTTCGCGTGACCGTGCGGGCTTTGAAGTCCGCGACGTTCATCCGTCGCACTACGGCCGCATTTGTCCGATTGAAACGCCGGAAGGCCCGAACATCGGCCTTATCGCGTCGCTCGCGACGTTTGCGCGCATCAACGAATTCGGTTTCCTCGAAACGCCGTATCGCAAAGTCGAAAATGGCAAAGTGACGCGAAAAGATTGAATATCTGACCGCCGACCGCGAAGAACAATTCATCGTCGCGCAGGCGAATTCGGTGATGGATGACAAAGGCCATTTCACCACCGACCGCGTGGTTTGCCGCCAGCGCGGCGAATTCATTGACGTGGAACCGGCCAACGTGCATTACATGGACGTTTCGCCCAAGCAACTCGTCTCGATTGCGGCGAGCCTGATTCCGTTCCTGGAACACGACGACGCGAACCGCGCGTTGATGGGTTCCAACATGCAACGCCAGGCCGTGCCGCTGCTCGTCACCGAAGCGCCGTTTGTGGCCACCGGCCTGGAAGACCGCGTCGCCCGCGATTCGCGCGCGGTGCTCGTGACGGAAGAAGTCCGGCAAGGTTGCGTCCGTGAACGGCAATCAAATTATCATCACCGAAAACGGCCAGTTGCCCGAAGGCAAAAAGAAGATCAAGCACGATCCGGCGAACGGCATTTCCGTTTATCCGGTGCGCAAATTCATGCGCTCGAACGCGGCGACCTGCATCAACCAGAAAATTCTGGTCAACAAGGGCGACCACGTCCGCAAAGGCCAGGTCATCGCCGATGGCCCCTGCACGCAGAACGGCGAGCTGGCGCTCGGTCGCAACGTGCTCGTGGCGTTCATGCCGTGGAACGGCTACAACTTCGAGGACGCGATTCTCATCAGCGAGAAAATCGTGAAGGACGACATCTTCACCTCCATTCACATTGATGAATTTGAAGTGGCCGCCCGCGACACCAAGCTCGGGCCGGAGGAAATCACGCGCGACATCCCGAACCTCGGCGATGAAGCGTTGAAAAATCTCGGCACCGACGGCGTCATCCGCATCGGCGCGGAAGTGAAGCCCGGCGACATTCTCGTCGGCAAAATCACGCCGAAATCCGAAACCGAACTCGCGCCGGAAGAACGTTTGCTCCGCGCCATCTTCGGCGAAAAAGCCGCGGACGTGAAGGACACTTCGCTGAAAGTTCCGTCCGGAACTTACGGCATCGTCATGGACGTGAAAGTTTCGGCGAAAAAAGATGCCGAAAAAGTGAGCAATTCGGTTGCCAGCGAGGAAAAGCGCCACGCGAAGCAGATCGAGGAAGATCACAAGAAAAAGATGAACGAGCTTCAGGACCAGTTGACGGAAGCGTTGAGCAACATTTTGCTCGGCGAAAAAATTCCGCTCGACGTGGTGAACAGCGAGACCGGCGAAATCATCATTCCGGCGAACCGCAAAATTACGAAAACGCTTTTGCGCAAGCTTGCGACGGTTTATGACCGCATCGAAATTGATCCGTCGCCGATCCGCAACAAGATCAACGAAATCATCGGCCAGTTCCGCAAGAAATTCGACGATTTGCAGATGCAATACGACGAAGAAATGGAACGCGCCGAAGCCGGCGAAGGGAGCGAAGCCGGCATCGTCAAGTCGGTGAAAGTTTATATCGCCTCGAAACGCAAATTGTCCGTCGGCGACAAAATGGCCGGTCGTCACGGCAACAAGGGCGTCGTTGCGAAAATTGTTAAAGAAGAAGACATGCCTTATCTGGCGGATGGAACGCCGGTGGAAATTGTTTTGAATCCGCTGGGCGTGCCGAGCCGCATGAACGTCGGCCAGGTTTTGGAAACGCACCTCGGCTGGGCGGCGAAATTCCTCGGCTTGAAATTTGCAACGCCGGTGTTCGACGGCATGAAGGAAAAGGACATTCGCGGCTACTTGAAGCAGGCCGGCCTGCCCGAACACGCCAAGACGCATTTGATTGACGGTCGCACCGGCGAACAGTTCGACCAGGAAATTGTTGTCGGCTACATTTACATGATGAAGCTCGGCCACTTGGTCGCCGACAAGATTCACGCCCGCGCGGTCGGGCCTTATTCACTGGTCACCCAGCAACCGCTGGGCGGCAAGGCGCAATACGGTGGCCAGCGCTTCGGCGAAATGGAAGTGTGGGCGATGGAAGCCTACGGCGCGGCTTACACGCTGCAGGAACTCCTGACCGTGAAATCGGACGACGTGCAGGGCCGCACGCGCATTTACGAGAGCATTGTCAAAGGCGACAACGCGCTCGAAGCGGGCATTCCCGAATCGTTCAACGTGCTCGTCAAGGAAATGCAATCGCTCGGCCTCGATGTCAAAGTCGGCTACTCGAATCCGATTGAACATGCGCAGGGTGACAACGCCGCGCAGCAAGCGGCGGCGACGTTGGCTGCGGTTTAAATAAACCATTTTATTGTTTGGGAAGCTGACAGTGGTCGAACTTTAAAAAACATTGCAGAACCGCATTGTGGCAACGATTGGACGCGGGCCGCTGAAGAATTGATTATGCAGATTTTCGTCACGCATCTGCCCAAGGAACTCGTGCCGCTCGCCAAGCGCGAAGCTGAAATTGTCGCGGTGACGGTGTATCCTGTTTCGCAGTTCAAGCGGTTTTGGAAAGGCGCGACATGAAATTGACCTACGACAAAGAAACCGACACATTGCTGATCGTCCTGAAAAGCAAGGCGATTGACGAGACGGAAGAAATCCGTCCCGGCGTTTTGGCAGATCTGGATGACACCGGCGTGCTTATCAGTTTGAAAATCCTCAATGCCTCGCGCAAGGTGGACACCTTGAAAGAACTCCTCGCCAGTCGCGCGCCGGTGGAATTGGAAATGGCGTGAGACTCCTGTGTCATATCATACAATTGCCGAACGCCAGCCGAAGTCAAAACGACTTCAGCAAAAAAAGACAATGGAAAAACAAAATCCGTTGAGCGAAAAATTTTAACTTAAGCGATAAATCCAATGGTGAAGATTGTGCTGACCATTTTATGCGCGCTGGTTTTTGTTTGCGCGCAGGCGACCTCGCCTTGCGCGGGTGGCACAAAATGCGGGACATCGCCTTGCTGCGCCTGCGATGCGCCAACAGATTGTTGCCAGACGGCGACGCCGTCATCTGTGCCGGTTGAAGCTACCGCGACCGCAATTTCGCAACAAATCCTATCCACAGTTCCGGTGACAATTATTTTGCTTCCGGCTGCCGCGACGGAAATATCTCCATTTTCTTCCGCTGTTTTAACTTCCTTGACGGTCTGCGCCGCGCCGATTTTCGCGCGCGATTGCGCCCGACTCATCTGAAAATTCTTCACTGACGCCCGCAGTGTGCCTTGCGCCGATGCGCCGACACATCTTCCGATTCGCACGGCGTCATCTTTAAATCCCCAAAATTTGCCGGCGGCGGACGTGGCCGTCATCGGCAAAAATACAACCACCCACGAGAAAGAAAAATAGTATGAAAAAAATAATCCTGCTGGCAGCCGCGCTTGCCGTTGTAGCGCTGGCGACTGCGGCATGGGCATCGTCGCCAGCCAAATCCTGCGACGGCAGTTGCTGCCAATCGGCTTCAACGTGCGCAGCTTGCTGCGGAGACGATTGTGCCTCCTGCTGCAAATAACGAATGAACAAGCCGGGCGGTGAAAAGCCGCCCGGCCCTTTGATTCGGTTTGAATCTTCTTTGGTTTCTTGCGATAGTTTTGGCCAAATGAAATTAATGCAAAGGCGCAAAGTATGAATTTGGCAATCAAAACAAAAAAACATTTCTCTTTGCGCCCCTGCGTCTTCGCGTCCTTGCGTTAAAATGCTCACCGTAGCCGGACTTTCCAAATCATTTGGCGGACGTGAATTGTTTGACGACGTGTCGTTGAACATCATGTCGGGCGACCGCATTGCCATCACCGGGCCGAACGGCGCGGGCAAATCCACGCTCATCAAAATCATCCTCGGCAAAGAGGAGCCGGACGCGGGCAGCGTGTCGTTCATCCGCGGCACGCGCGTCGGCTATCTGCCGCAGGAAAGCGAGCCGGCGGGCAACGAAACGGTTATGGAAATCGCCGTGCCGCACGCAGCACGAACACGACGGCCAGTTCGTCGCGAAGGCGAAACAGATTCTCGCCAGCCTCGGTTTCAAGCAGACGGATCACGACCGGCCGGCGCGCGAAATGTCCGGCGGCTGGATCATGCGCGCCCACCTCGCGCGGCTGCTCGCGGAGGAGCCGGACTTGCTGATGCTCGACGAGCCGACGAACCATCTCGATCTCGAAACGCTCATCTGGTTTCAGAATTATCTGAAATATTATCCCGGCGCGATCCTGCTGATTTCGCACGACCGCGAATTTTTGAACGAGCTGTGCACGCACATCGCGGAGTTGCGCGCGTCGCGCATCATGCGCTACACGGGCAATTACGACAGCTATCTCGAACAGCGCGCGGCAATGGAGACGACGTTGATCGCCACCGCGAAATCGCAGCAGCGCGAGATTGACCGGCTGCAATTGTTCGCCGACCGTTTCCGCGCTAAAAATACAAAGGCCACGCAGGCGCAAAGCAAACTCAAGCAGATCGAGCGCATCAAAGAGGAAATGGTCGAGGTGCCCAGCGGTGACGGGCCGACGGTCGGTTTCCGTTTTCCGCAACCGCAGCGCAGCGGCCAGCGCGTCATCACGCTGGAGAAAATCAGTTCGGCTATGGCGAAAATCTAATTTACAACGGAATTCATTTTGAGACCGAGCGGGGCCAGCGCACAGTGCTGGTCGGGCCGAACGGCGCGGGAAAATCCACGTTGCTGAAACTGCTTGCGGACGTGCTTCAGCCGCAGTCCGGCGAACGCAAGCTCGGCCACAACGTGAAGCACGGCTATTTCGCGCAGCACCGCGCGGCGATGTTGAATCCGCGGCACACGGTCATGCAGGAGGCGATGGACACGCCGCAGCGCATCACCGAGCAGTCCGTGCGCAATGTGCTCGGCAGTTTTCTGTTTCGCGGCGACGACGTGTTCAAGCCGGTCAGCGTATTGAGCGGCGGCGAAAAATCCCGGCTCGCGCTCGTGAAACTGCTGCTCGATCCGCCGAATCTGCTATTGATGGACGAGCCGACGACTCATCTGGATTTGGCCAGCGTGGATGCGCTCATCGAGGCGCTGAAGCAATTTCAAGGCACGCTTATTTTTATCAGTCACGACGTGCATTTTATTCGCGCGCTTGCGAATCACGTCGTTCGCGTCGAGGCCGGGCACCTCCGGCATTTTCCCGGCGGTTACCAGTATTATCTGGACAAGACCGCGCAATCCGCGCGCGCGGCGCTGACGAGTTCGAGCTTCGGCAACAATTCTGTTTCGGCGAACAAATCCGCCGCGCCGCAAGCTGACCGCAAAGAACAAAAACGGATTGAAGCCGAGCAGCGCCAGGCGCGTTCGCGGAAGAAATCGGAAATCCAAAAACGCATCGCTGCGCTGGAAAAGGAAATCGCCGAACTCGAAACGCAGCAAAAAGAGCTGACGGTGGAACTGGAAAAGCCGGAAACTTACGCGAACGGCAAGGCGATGCAGATCAATCGCGAACTGCTCCACGTCCATGACCGCCTGCCGGAAGTGACCGCAAAATGGGAAGCGGCGGCGACGGAATTGGCGGAGTTTGAAGAACTTTAAAATCTTCACGCGGGAAGCTCGGCAGCAAAAATCCCGGCTTTGGAGTGGATCCGCAGCCGGGAAGGGAAGATGAAGCTGTATGCAGGTTCGCTGGCGGAGTAATTCTACATGAAAATAATGGTTGCAAGTCGCGTGCCAAATGCTGAATTGCGGAGTCAGCCTTGAAATTCAACTGGTTTTAAAATTTTGACTGAATTCGAGTGGCGTTTCTTGATCGCGGCGGACAAAAGTTCACAATGAATGGTGTTTATGCCGCAAGTTCTGATTTATGCGGCGGCGAAAATCTGGTTTCATACCGCCGGTGAATGAGTTTCTCACAATTTTGACGGCGGTGTTGCCCGTGTTTGCAATCATGGGCATCGGTCTGGGGCTGCGGCGGCGCGGCTGGCTCTCGGCGGACGCCGACGCGAGCCTGATGCGCGTGACGATCAACCTGCTGTTGCCCGCGCTCATCTTCGATTCCGTGCTCGGCAACGCGGCGCTACAGCGGCCGGAAAATCTCCTGCTGCCGCCGCTTGCCGGTTTCGGCATGGTCGTGCTCGGCATTGCGGTGGCGTGGGCTTTCGCGCGCGCGGCGGGGTTGAAGACGAAAACAGAGCAGCGGACGTTCGCGCTTCTCGCCGGCCTCCAGAATTACGGCTACCTGACGATTCCGCTGTGCATCACGCTGTTTGATCCGGGCACGACGGGCGTGCTGTTCGTCCACAATGTCGGTCCGGAAACGGCGTTGTGGACGCTCGGCGTGGCGCTGTTGAGCGGTCGCCGGCCGGCGGGCGGCTGGAAAAAAATCCTGAACGCGCCGCTCGCGGCGCTGCTGCTGGCTCTGGCTCTGAATTTTCTGGGAATATTTTTTGCGCCACCCGCGCCGGCGCTGGTCGCGGGGAAAATTATTTTGACCGCCCTTCACTGGCTCGGTCAAAGCGCGATCCCGCTGGCATTGCTGATGATCGGCGCGATTGTCGCAGATCATTTTGACGAGGCGCGCGGCGGGAGCGCGGGCCGCG
Source organism: uncultured Verrucomicrobiae bacterium (assembly GCA_963738225.1). Classification (GTDB taxonomy): domain Bacteria; phylum Verrucomicrobiota; class Verrucomicrobiia; order Limisphaerales; family UBA11358; genus UBA11358. The sequence continues at coordinate 759,057 of CAVTVR010000007.1, read as the reverse complement.
TGATGGCGCTGGCCGCGCTGGTGCGGCTGGGTATGATGCCGGTTTTATTTTTGCTGCTGGCGAAATTTTTGCCGTGCTCGGTGGAACTCAAGCGCGTGCTTGTTTTGCAGGGCGCGATGCCTTCCGCCGTGTTGCCGATTGTGCTGGCGAAGCATTATGGCGGCGACGCGCGCACCGCGCTGCAAGTCTCGCTCGGAACTTCCTTGCTCGGCTTGGTGACTATTCCGCTGTGGATCCGTTTTGGCGAATATGCCACTGGCTTGAAGTGAACGGGAATCCGCCGGCAGTCAAAGCAACTAGCCGCCAAGAAATCGCAAGCGGGCGACAGCGCAAAATTCCGGCGGCGGCTATTCTTTTCCGCGATGAAAAATATCCTGATTCATATTTTGCTGCCCGGATCACTGGCCATCCTCGCCGGCGGCAAGCTTCTGGCCGCCGACCAAAACACGCCGGACACGCGCTACGGCTGGTTCAACGGCCTCGACCATCGCAGCAGTTACGGCCAGTTCTTTTTTCCCGAACCATTTTTGATTGATGATTCCGACTTGGAAACCCGCGAGTTGCGCCTCGACTGGCTGCACACCGCCAGCGGCGGCGACCACAGCGACAACGCCAAGGCCGAAATCGAATATGGCATCGGCCTGACGACGCTGGAACTCGAAGTGCCTTACGAGCGCGACACGGCGGCTGGCTCGACCAGTTCCGGCATGGGGAACGTCAGCGGTGGCGTGCGGCGTCCGTTTTACCAATTCGTTTCACCCGGCGGACGGTTCGATACCACTTTTGGCGCGGCGGCGGAACTTGGTGTTCCCACCACTTCGGATGTCAGCCAGAACACTGAACTGGTCCCGAAAATCTTCAATGACACCCGGCTTGGCAATTTCACCGTGCAGTCTGTCCTCGGCTACTCCCTGTTGTTCGGGCCGGGGGAATCCGGCGGCATCCATACGTTTGAATACGGCTTTGTTTTCGGCTACGCGATTCCGCGCAAGACCTTATCCCTGCCGGGCGTGGAACGGTTGATCCCCGTCTTTGAACTGAAAGGTGAAACGCAGGTCAACAAAACTGATGCCGGTCACACCAGCTTGACCGCCGACGCCGGTCTGCGCGTCAACCTGAAATCCATTTGCGGCGTGCAGCCGCGTCCGGGCATCGTGTTCGTTTTTCCAGTGGACAGCGGCGCGCGCGCCGACACACATTGGGGCGTCATGACGAGCCTCGTTTTTGAATTTTGACATGCGCGTCAACCGCCGCACTTTTTTGGTTTTGAGCGCGGCGTTCGCCGCCGGGTGCGCATCAACGCCCGGCGGCGCAAATTTTTCTTCCGGCGGGAAAGAGCGTGTTGTCAATGTCGGACCTGCTGCGCAATATCTGGCTGACGGTGTTTACGCGCGCTATCGCGACCTGGGCTTTTTCATCGTGCGGCGCGGCGCGAGTTTGGTTGCGCTCTCGTCCATCTGCACGCACCGGCATTGCAAGCTCGACGCCGAGGCGGACAAAACATTTTACTGCCCGTGCCACGGCTCAACCTTCGACGCGGACGGCAAAGTGACCGAAGGCCCGGCGCGGCGAAATCTGCCGGTGTTTGAAATTTCCACGAATGAAAAAAACGAACTGCTCGTGAAAATTTCCGGCGCATAAAAAATTTCCGCGCCGCCAGCAGCGGCTTGAACGGGATTAGGATTCCGATTCCGCAGGCCCTTCGCGGACTTTCTCTTCGAGATACCGTTCGATGTGGCGGTCCAGATCGGACAGGCTGCCGGCGCAGGACGCGGCCTGCACGCGCTCGACCATTTCCGTGGACCAGGATTCTTCCTCCACTTGCTCGTTGATGAACCAGTGCATGAGGACTTGCGCGGGATAATCTTTGGCCGCGACCGCCGCCTCAAAAACGGCGTTGATGCCAAGCGTGTTGGCGTGCTCCTGCGATTGCGCCTGCTGGGCGACTTCGAGCAGCGTCTTGAAATCCTGTTTCGGCGCCGGCACGGCGGTCAGCACTGGCGTGATCTCGCGGTCGGCCAGATGTTTGATAATTTTATTCGCGTGTCCCCGTTCTTCGCCCGCCTGCTTGACGAAATACCGGGCAAAGCCATTGAAATTTCTGACCTCGCACCACACGGACAACGCGAGATACGAGTGCGCGGCGGCCAGTTCCATATTGAACTGGCGGTTGAGTTCCTCAATGACGTTGGGTGAAGCTTTTGATTTACTCATGGTAGAATATAAAGCATGAGGGTCGGATGTGCCAATCAAAAGCGGTGTTCAATCCGCCTGCCGGAAATTTTTTACCGCCCGCTATTTCGCTTTTTGCGCCGGCGTTTTCAACGGATACAAACCGGGACAGCAGCCAAATGTCTCGTGAAACGCCGCGCTGAAATGGCTCAGGCTGTTGTAGCCGACTTCCAGCGCGGCCTCGGTGACGTTGTGTTCGCCGGACATGAGCAGTTCCGCCGCGCGTTCCATGCGGAGCTGGCGCAAATGCTGTGTGATGGTGTGGCCGGTCTGCGCGGAAAAAATCCGGCTCAGATAAAAATGGCTGCAGCCGATTTTCCGCCCAGCTCCTCCAGCGTCGGCGGCGCGGCGAGATTTTGTTTCAATAAAAAAATCACCTGCTCGACGCGTTCCTGCGCGAGCCGCTGCTGGCGTGTGCAAAACATTTCCTGTTCCGGCGGCGGCTGGACGAGAAATGTCACCGCCAGTTCCAGCGCCTTGCATTGATACCACAACGGCTGCGCGGCGGCATAAACCGGCGGCTGCCGGAGCGTACGCGATGAGTTGCTGCTGCGCGGCGGTGAGCCGGACGGTCGAGCCGGACACCAGTTCGCACGGACAATTCTCCATCGCCGCGCGCACGACCGGATGCAGCACTGCCGACATGCCGGCCAGATGCTTCGCCAGAAATGGGCAGGAAAATTCCACCGTGAGAAATTGGTGCTGCTCGTTCGCGGCGCGCTGTGCGGCCAGCGGCTCGTCTTTGCGATGATAAAAGCCAACGGTGTTTGGCGCGAAATCCGTCCGCTTGCGTTTGCACTCCACGAAACCGTGGCCGGCCAGATTCAAACACAATTCCACGCAGCCCGGATGAAAACTCGCGGCCCAGTCCAGTTCGCGCCGCGCAAAAAAATCATGCCACTCGATGCTGTAGCCCGCGCCGCGAAAACTGCCGAAGATCGGCTGCCAGCCTTTGCCCACGTCGCGCCAGGCGCCGGCTTCGGTGAACGGCGCTGACGGGTGGGCGAAAATTCGCGACTGGAGCGGACGCGTTCAAATTTGACACGGCTTGAAATTTATTCGTTCGCGCCGAGTTTCTTTTCCCACGCGGCGACTTTTTCGCAGCAATTCCGGCAGCCGCTGCATGGCGATCATCATGCGCTTGGCCTGCTTGTCCGGCTGCGCGGGAATGCCCAGCCATTGTTCGCCGTCGGGAATGTTGTGCATCACGCCGGACTTGGAGCCGACGGTCACTTTGTTCCCGATTTTCAAATGCCCGGCGATGCCCGACCTGGCCGGCGAGCACGACAAAGTTTCCCAGCTTCGCGCTGCCGGCGATGCCGACCTGCGCGCAGAGGATGGCAATATTCGCCGATTTCGACGTTGTGGCCGATCTGCACGAGGTTGTCAATTTTCGTGCCTTGGCCGATAATGGTCGAGCCGAGCGCGCCGCGATCCACCGACACATTGGAGCCGATCTCCACGTCGTCGCCGATGACGACGTTGCCGACTTGCGGCACTTTGCGGTGAATGCCCGGAATCAAAAACGTAGCCGAATCCGTCCGAACCGATCACCGTGCCGGCATGAATGCGCACGCGCCGGCCGATTTGCGTGCGGGCGTAAATCGTGACGTTCGGAAACAGCCGCGTTTCGTCGCCGAGCACGGCATCCTCGCCGATGAAATTGCCGGCCTGCAAAACGCAGTTCGCGCCGATCTTCACCCGCTCGCCAATCGTGCAATGCGGGCCGATGTGCGCGGTCGGATCAATTTGCGCGCTCGCGGCGATGACGGCGGACGGATGAATGCCGGCGGCGAATTTCGGTTCCGGAAAAAACAGCGCAAGCGCCTTCGCGAACGCAAGGCGCGGATTTGTCGACGCGAATGAGGATTTTATTTGCCGAAATACATTTTGTTCCGGCGATGATGGCCGAGGCCGGCGCTTTTTTCGGCGGCGGAAAAATAGTCGTCTGTTTCGGCAAACGTGAGGTCGCCGGGCCTGGCGGGGTCTGCGTTGGCAAAGCCGGTGAGCATGGCGGTGCCGTCGCCCACGATTTCGCCGTCGAGGCGCTTTGCGATTTCAGCAGTAGTGAAAGGCATATTTGACTTGATTGTCGCCGCCCACTATAAAGACACGCAAATCCAGTTCAATCTCGACTTTTATGGCAAAAACTTTTCGTGTCGGACTGATCGGCTACAAATTCATGGGCCGCGCGCATTCCAACGCGTGGCGGCAGGCGCCAAAATTTTTTGACCTCAAGGCCAACGTCGAGCTGCACACGATCTGCGGACGCGATGCCGCCGGCGTGCAGGCCGCCCGCACCAAGCTCGGCTGGCAGTTCGCCGCCACCGACTGGCGCGAAGTCGTGGAGTCGCCGCTGATTGACATCGTGGACATCGTCACGCCGACGTTTGCCCATGCGGAAATGGCCATCGCCGCGCTGAAGAATGGCAAGCACGTCCTTTGCGAAAAACCGTTGGGCCGCGACTTGAAGGAATGCGAGGCCATTTTCGCCGCCGCAAAAAAAGCGGAAGGCGTTCACATGGTCTGCCACAATTACCGGCGCATTCCCGCCATCGCGCTGGCCAAGCGCATGATCGGCGAGGGCGCGCTGGGCAGGATTTTTCATTTCCGCGCCCGCTACGCGCAGGACCGGCTGGCCGACCCGGAATTTCCGCTCGACTGGCGACTGCAAAAAGAAACCAGCGGCAGCGGCGTCCACAGCGACATCAATTCGCACATCATTGACCTCGCGCGGTATCTCGTCGGCGAATTCACGGACGTGTGCGGCCTCGTTCACACCTTCATTCCCGAACGGCCGCGCGCCGATCTGCTTGCCAAGGGCACGCGCAAAATGGGCAAGGTTACCGCGCCGGACTCCGCCGCGTTTCTCGGCTGGATGACCGGCGGCGTGATGGCGAATCTGGAAGCGACGAAATATGCGCTGGGCCGGCGCAATCAAATCGCGATTGAAATCAACGGCAGCAAAGGCTCGTCTATGTTTGATTTCGAGGACATGAACCGGCTGAAATTTTACAACGGCGACGACCCGAAAGACCGGCAGGGTTTCCGCGACATTCTCGTGACGCAGCGCGACAACATCCAGCCCTACGTTTCCCACTGGTGGCCGCCCGGCCACGGCATCGGCTACGAACATACCTTCGTCCATGCCGTCGCCGATTTCGTGAACGCCTGCGCCGACGGCAAACCCGTGCATCCGACCTTTGAGGACGGCTTGAAAAATCAGCGCGTGCTCACCGCCGTCGAGGAATCCTCGGCGAAAGGCAAGTGGGTGAAGGTATAAAATGGCACCGCTGCGATGATTGCGCCTACGAGGAGGGTTTTAGGGCGGGCGTGAAAGCGGCGGGCGGCGACCCCGACAAAATTACAAATCCGGACGACCAATTAATTCAGGGTAACTTTGTATGCAAGTCCCTTTGAAAATGACTTGCAATTTAATTCGTTTCCATCGGCCGTTTGACGACAACTTCAATCTCCGCCTTGTTCTTGGCAATACTGTTCGCGGGCAGGACGCCGCGCCAGAAAACGTTCGGGTAAATCACCGCGCCGCGGCCGAGGATGCTGCCGGGGTTTAACACGGCGTTGCAGCCGGCTTCCGCGCCATCGCCCAGCAGCGCGCCGAATTTCCTTAATCCCGTGTCCAAGGTCTCAAGTCCAATGTCCAAAGTTTCCGGCGTATCCCCGCCAACCTCCGAACTTTGGGCCTTGGACCTTGGACTTTGGACTGTGACGTTGCCGGGCAGCAGCTTGATGTTGGAAATTTTCACGCCGGCGCCGAGATGCGCCTTGTGGCCGAGAATGGAGTCGCCGATGTAATTGTAATGCGGTGCCTGCGCGCCGTTGAAGAGCAGGGCGTTCTTGAGTTCGCTGGCGTTGCCCACCACGCAATCGTCGCCGATGATGACGTTTTCGCGGAGGTAGGCGTTGTGGCGAATCTGGCAGTTCTTGCCGATGATGGCCGGGCCTTTGATCATCGCGCCGGGTTCCACGACGGTGCCTTCGCCGATGATGACGCGGTCGCCGATGCTTGCGCCGGGAAAGCGACGCGGTGGATTCTGGCGCGGGATTTTATCGAGGTAGGCTTCAATTTTCTTGAGCGCTTCCCAGGCGTAGTTGCAGCCGTCGAAAATCGCGGCGTGCTCGGTTTGGGTGAGATCGAATAAATCGGCAGCTTTGAACATGGCGGCAAGTTAATGGAAACGTGCGCGGCGGCAAAGGGAAATGGTTGAAGCCAGCGGCCAGCCGTGAATTTTAAGAATGAAACGGGCGGTCTCCAAATCTGCGGCTGGCCAGTTCACGGACTGATCTGGTGGATGCGGTAAAATCGTTGCGGCGCGTTCGAGCTCAAGGGCGGGGCACCGGATACAGAGCCGTCGTCTTCCCAACTGGCGATACTGGCGCTGCTCGTGGTGATGATGGTGGCCTGCCAGTTGGTCGACGGTAGGCTGGGCGTGAACTGCACCTCGTAGGCGGCGCCGGGCGTGGTTTCCCATTGGAGTGTCGCTCTTTGTTGCGCGGGATCAGTGTTCATTCCGGTGAACCGCAAAACCGGTGCGGGCGCAATGGTGAGCTGGCTGAACGTGGCGTTTCGGTCTTCCGGCGGCGCGTAAAAGTCGTTGAGAAAGGCCAGCCCGATGGTGTGCGTTCCGGCGGTCAGAAATAACGTGACGGTATAGGAGGTCAAGTTGGTGCTGATGAGAAAAAAGTTGGTCCGGCTGCCGCCATCCACCGTCACACCAATCTGGGGCAACACATCCGCCGCCGAGGTGCCGCCGGCGATAATTGTGAAAGTGAAATTGCCGGAGGTGGTGATGTTCACCGGGGTTTCAATCCGGCCGTTGCTGTTGACATACGCAATGCCACCGGATGTGGAGTAGGCATTCACGTTCACGCTGGTCATCGTTCCGGCCACGATGGTGACGCCAGGCGGTTGTTGGAAAGCCGCACCCAAATCCGTGAGCAGCTTGCTCACGTAGCGTCCGGCTTGGGTGGCGTTTTGTGTTTCGGTGTCCCATTCGATTTCATCGAGCAGCACCAGTCCGCTGCCACGCCGATCCTGCGCCACCGCGCCGGGACGTGTGAGCAAGGTCGCCGGGTTGGTGTCGGCATCGCGGCCCCAAAGAATCTGGGCGAGGAATAGATTGCGATCTTCGGGCGGCGCATAGGCATCATTGTCGAAAGATAGCGCGAGTTGATGCATGCCCGGTGCGAGATCGGCGTTGAGGGTGTAGTAGGCCAGTTGTTTGGTGGGCACGGTCACCGAATCTTGCGCGACGCCGTCAATCTGCAAGGACATCTGCGGCCAGCCGCCGAGCGCGGGCGTGCCGCTGGCCAGCACTTTGAAAAGATACGTTCCGGCCTGAACGACATTGATGTTTTGCGCGACATAACCATTCGACCATAGCCACCAGCCGCCAGATTCCGGCGCCGCCGCTGGTATGGATCGGCATGGCTCGCGACTTGAATGGTGTCATAGGTCGTCAAGTTGAAATTCTTGTGGTAACAACGGCTGGCGATGTTGGTGGAAAGCACTTCCGCCTGATTCCAAGTGCCGGGCTGGCTGATCCAATACAAATCGTCATTGGCGAGCCGCACGGCGGCATTAGTTGAATCACGGCGCAACACCAGGCCGAGGGCCGACGGGCCGGAATTCAATTCGGGAAACAGCGTGGTACCGGCGGCGGCGAGAAATGCATCGGTTGGCCGGTGCAAAACCAGTTTGCCGCCGCGCGCGACATAGTTGGTAAGCGCGGGCAATTGCGTGGTTGCTTCCTGCCACGCCGCATTGCCACCGGCCACGACCAGCACGGGATAAATCGCCGGATCGCAGTTCGTCAGATGGCCGGAAAAATTTTCGGCCAGCAAACCGAGTTGGGCGAGTTTGGTGGCGGCGGATGAATCGGTTTCCGTCAACAATCGCGGCGGGACGGAGCGCAAGTGTCCGGCGCTCGAACCGCAGTAATTGAGCAACACGCTGCAGCAACACGCCCGCGAGCGGTTCGGTGTCGAATCGCGCCGTCAGCGGCCATTGCGAACAAAGCACGCCGCCGGAACCCATCGGCACTTCCACGGCGGCGGCGTAGGCCAGACCGCTCGTGGAACCGATGGACGCCAGCACGCGAAAGTTGCCGCTCCGAAGGCGAATTGAGCGCATTCGCGACCACGCGGTTATCGTCCGCCCACCAGCGGAGGTCGTCGGCGGCCAAATCGGCGGTGACCGGATGATTGGGATTTGGAAAAGCAAAGCTGGCGTCGAAATTCTGCACCTGCAAACCGGCAGGCATCCAGGCCGGGTAATTCGTCTGATCGAGCACCAGCACCCAGCCGCCGCTCGCGGTGAAGTTCTGCCATTGGGCGGCCACGGTGCCGGAACCGACTTCCGACACCGGACTGCCCGCGCAGCGCGTTTTGGCCGATGAGCAAAAAGTTAAACTGGCTGTAAGCCGCCGTGTGCAGATTGGTCACGATGCTGAACGAAATGCCGAAGCGGCCCAACAAACTGGCGGTGGCGCCCGCCGGATCATACAAACCAAGTTTGACGCCGGCAGGAAGTGTGAGCGTGGTTCGCGGCATGGCCGAATAGAAAAGGGTGTTGGTGTAAACCACGTTGCCGTGCGTTGTCCAATTTAAGTTGCAGCGGGAACGGTCCGCTGGCATTGGGCACGGAAAACGAAATGTTGCCCTGCCATTGTCCGGCCGGCGGCAGGGAAAACATCGTGCTTTGCCACGCGCCGGTGCCGGCCTGCCAGCGCAACGTAAAATTGCCGGATGCTAGCGTGTCGTTATGGACGTGCAACGAACGTTGCGCGGTATCGCCTGCAAAGAAACGTGGATTGTATTGGTCCACAAACACGGCGTTTGGTTCGTAGGCGGCTTTTTGAACCTGATAGAGATAATTTGAACTGACGTTCAAATGAAACACGCCCCACGCAACGCTAGGATCCTCGAACTCAGTGTAGGGAGCCATCCCGTTGACGCCGTAAGAACGGTAGGCCTGAATTTGCATCTGCCACGTCAGGCCTTTGGACAGGTTGCGATAGTAAGCCGGATCAAAATAAGCGTCGTCGCCAAACAAAATCGTGAAGTCCCGCGCCGATGTGCCCGGCACCCAGAGAAATTCGCCGATGTAAAGCGGCTTGCTGTGATCCCAAAGCCATTGGCCGCCCGGCATCCAATCCCGCGCAATCGGCTGGTTCATCCAGTAAGCGTCGTTCGGCCAGACATGGAAATCGGGAAACTCATGCGGATAATGCAAGGCCGAGCGCGTCCGCTTCGCCGCCCGGATCAAGGTCAGCTTCGTAAGTAATCGGACGTGTCGGGTCCAGACTCTTGACGATGCTGCCCATCGCCGCCAGTTCGGCATCGGTGCCGGAGTAAAGTTTTTCCCCGCCGCAATGCAGAATTTCATTTTCCAGACTCCACAGGACGATGGATGGATGATTGTGATCGCGCTTCACGGCGGCGGAAATGTGCTGCGAATAATTCGTCCAGAACGTCGCGGCGCTTAGTTGATAAGCCGCCGGATCGCACCACACCGCGCATTCCTCGACCACCAGCAAGCCGACTTCGTCCGCGATCTGATACCACGGTTCATCCCACGGCTGCGTGTGAAAACGGATAGCGACGTTGTTGCCGGCCTTGACGTCATTCAAAACCTGGCGGATTTGGTTGGTATTCTGCAAATCGGACGGCGGCCAAGTGGCGGTGGCCAGCAGATTGATCGGCGTGCCGTTAAGATAAAAATCTTCCGCCCTGCGTCCAGAATTCGCGAAAGCCAAAGCGCGTTTGCAATTGATCCTGGCCGGCTCCGCTCGCAACGGTCGTGGCGAGCTGATACAGATACGGATCGCGATGCGACCATAAATGTGGATTAGTCCAAGGTGTCGTCAGGTCAAATTGCGTGCTGGTGTTCGCCGCGAGAACAACTTGCTGCGATGGCAACGTCAAAGTTGTGTTCGTGCCGTCCAGCACGCTGTTGGTGAGGTTGACGGTTTGTGCGGCCGCGCTGTCATTGCGCAACGTCAGACGCACGGTGAGCAGGTTGGACCGCACCGACGGCATCACGAATACGTCGGCGATGGAGACCGGCGGGGTGCTGACGATTTTGACCGGCTGCCAGATGCCATACAGTTCATAGCGCCCGCCAATGGGTGCCAGAATGTTATTGGTGACGAAGTAGCGTGCGTCTTCGCCGGCGGGCTGGTTGCTGAAATTCACCGGTTGCGCAAACGTCGCCGTCCAGTCGGTCACGCCCACGATCAGCTCATTCGTCTGGCCGACGAACGCCGCGGCTGGTAACGTCAAGCTCGAATGGTTCGTAGCCGTTGAGATAACTCCCGATAAATGTGCCGTTGAGCCAGACTTGGGCATTGTATTTCACGCCGCCGAATTTGAGTTTGAGATGCGTGCCGGCCAAACTGTTTGACAGGGCAAAAGTGGTGCGAAACCACGCGTGCTGATATTGGTAGCCGGAAAGAAAACCCGGCACGGTGATGGTCTGCCAGTTGTTGGTGGGCGGATAAGTGAGCTGGCTGACGTTCTGATATTGCCAGGTGCCGCCGAGGTCCAACTCTGTGCGCGCGGCGCTGGCGCGGGTGATGACACAAATAAAAACAAGCAAACCCAACATCAAGTGACCGGCAAAATACGGTCTTGGGAAAATCATGAAGGTCAAGTTAAGACGATTCTCATCAGTGTCAAGCCAGCCGGTTTTGATAAAACGACAAAGCTATTGTGGCGCATGTCAATTGGGACAGTATCTGGCCGAGAGTTGGCTCATCGGGGCGCAAGCAGGGTATATTCCCCTTTCCATTCGACGCGATCCGCGTGGCAATGCGTGAAAAACGTGGAACTAAGTCTAATCGTGTCGCCCGGCCTGAACTGCGCTTTGCCAAACAGTTTCGCCGGCAATTCCATTGCGGCAATGTTTCGTGTGTTCATATAGACGCCGGACAGGTTGACGATCCGCACGCCGGGTTGATCGCAAATCGGTGGTCCACCGGGACCGAGTCGGGCGTGGATCGGTTGGTTGGTGTCGCCAACGGAGACAAACCATTCGGCGCGATCCACTGCGGGCACGATTTTGTTTCGATAATAAGCCTCCTCAACGATGTCTTGCGCATAAAGCCCGAGATAGACAGCTTTCTTGTCCCAGCAAACATATAAGTCCGCGACGGGAAATTCCGAAACCGGTTTTACGAATCCCCGCTCACGATCCCAATCCTTGAGCGCCAGTCCGACCTGAAATTGTCCGAGCGGGTCGTGCGGTGCGGGCGGCACTCCGAGTGACGCGTCCGGGCGGGCGGAGGGTTGCCCGCTTTTGAGCGCTACCAGATTCAGCGCCTGCGCTGCTGCCGTGAGCGACTCGTAAGGCTTGTCGTGGATGTCCACCAGCCCGAAGTTGAAATTCTCGCCATCGCCACGTCCGTCTCTCGGCTCATCATAGTATTGAAACCAGTCCGCGCCGACGACGTAAGGAAGTCTCGCAAGGGCGTTAACCGTGTTGCAGAATCCGGCGACGCGCTGCTTTTGAGTGGTCACAGTGGGAAATGTGCTGTGGTTGTTTTTGTTGCCGCTGCGGTTTTGTTGAGCGGCCATATAAAATTCGCTGACGATAACCGGCCTGCCGCTCAACGCGTGCAGCGTGTCGAGATAGAAGCGCGGAAACGTGCCGTCGTTCCACGCCGCATTCAGATTGCTGGAAGCCGCGTCCACCGACGGGCCTGAAGCCCGCGCCACTTCCGGATAATAAAGTGATTGGTAGCGGTCGCCCAAAATCAGTCCACGCGGATCGTAGGTATGGATGATTTCGCGCACAAGCGAGTAATAACGTTCTGCCATCAGGCTGAGAAAGCGGCGGTAAGTGTGGATGCCCTGGCTGCCTGGTCGAAGGTAAAGCATCCCGTGCTGATCCAGTTCTTCAAAACTCCCGACACCTTCAGGCTCGAAGTCCATGAGCAATTCCGACCAGTTGTTGTGGTAAGTCTCGCGCAGCAGTCGCAGCAACCGCTGCCGCTGACCGCTCGTGGGTTTGTGTTCTAGGGTCATCTTGAAAAGCGTTGCGTTCCACCAGCCCATTTCATTGTCGCTGTAATAGCCGAGCAGGCGTGGATCCTCGCGCAGCGGCAGAATCTGGTCGCGCGCGACTTGATGCATCCGCGCGATGATGTTTGTGTCCCACATGTCCCACCACGGCACGCCGCAGGTCATGCCGACCGCCAACACCGGAATGTAAGCCAGATCCGCGTCGCGGCATTGCTGCAAGGCCGGAAAATCACTCCAGCCGCCGGCGGTGGTGAATTTCCAAGTCTTGAGCCGCTGCCACGTGGCCTCGGCCCAGCGATTTGAATTCTCGTAATGCTGGAAGGCCGCATAACCGGGATTCGTCGCGCTGAACTGCTCGCGCGACGCGCCCTGGTTGATTACGCACACGCCCAGCGAAAAAAAACGTTGGCCGTCGGGTTTGGTCAGCCAGGAAATTCCTTCGCGCTGCTGGATAGAAAACGGAGGGTTCATGGCCGCCCGGCCGCACAAAACACCGAATGCCAGCAGACTGGCGGTGAAGAAAATGGTTCGCACGATCAATCCTTTTTTAGCAGCTCGCCGACTGCCTGTCATGGAAAAATCGCGCCGCCGTGCGCGGGTTTGGTTTTAAACGGGAGAGCAGCGAAAGGTTTTTGAAATAATTTATACGCCGCCAATCCATTTGCGGTCTTCCCAAACCGCCTTGAGCGAGGTCAGGTTGCGCGAGTCAAAAACATTTTTCGCCGCGCCGGCGAGATTGCCCTTCTTCAAATTGTTCCACGCGTCGCTGGCGCTGATGGCGACGAATTGCAGCACGCTCGGATCGCGGTAGCAGTCAATCATGCAGCGCGTGCAGCCGTCGCGGATGAGCTTGCTCTCGTCCCAGTCCCAGACCTTGCACATCGGCGTCTCCCAGAAATGGCAGCGATACAAATCCAGTTTCCAGTCGAGGTAAAAATATTTGTGTCCGCCGAGGCAGCCGAATTTTTCCTTCTCGCCACGCAGATGACGCTGCATTTCGTCGAGCGATTCGCGCGGGTTCACCACCGGAAAACCGCTGTTGCGCTTCATCGTTTTGATTTTTTCAAACAGTTGAATCAGTTCGTCCTTGGAAAAATTCACCAGCCCGCTGTCGCTGAAACTCAAATAACTGCTCGCCAGCGACGTGAGCGGATAGCTGAATGTGCAACTTTCAAAGCCGAGCGATTCCAGGAACGCCGGCAATTTTTCATAATCGTCAATCAGCCGGCTGGCCGTGATGCTCGCGGTGGTTTGAACGCCGGCGCTGTGGAAAAATTCGTTGGCGCGCTTGATTTTTTTGCAGACATCCGGCAGGCCGCGATTTTTTTCATGCTTGGCGATGTCGTGCGCATCAACGGACATGATGACGCTGGTCAGCCCGTCATCCGTGAGGCCGCGCATGTTTTCATCGTTCCACAAACCGCCGTTGGTGCAGATCATCGGATGAATGCCGCGCTCGGCGGCGTAGCGCGTCATCGCGCGCAAATCGCGATGCACCATCGGCTCGCCGCCGACGAAGAGCAGGTAGCCGATGTGATTTTTCAACGCGATGTCCACCACGCGTTTCGCGTCGTCGAGCGTCACGCTCTGGCGCGCTTTCGGATCAAATTTGCTGCGGGCGAAACCGCAGAAATCGCAGTCGGCGTTGCAGATGTTCGTGATCGCGAATTGCAGATAGCCCGGCCCGCCGTGCTGCAAAACCTCTTTGAACAGTGTGAACTTGCCTTTTGGCGGACGAACGACCGGTTTGGAAAAATCAACCGCCGCCGGATTTTTTATTTCCGCCGGGTTTGAACTGGTCGTGGATGAAATAGAGTTCGTCACAAACAAGGTTATTTTGACGGCAAGCCATGTCGCCGGCAAACAATCTTTCACAGCGAAGCATTTCTGGCGTGATTTTCGCTTTGCGCCCGCCCGGTGAAAAGTCTAAAGTCAGCCCGGTTTGGCCGATGGTGTAATGGTAACACAGCGCCCTTTGGAGGCGTTATTCATGGTTCGAATCCATGTCGGCCAGCCAATTGCCACCAGAGCCGCTTTCAGCCGCCGTTATTTGGGATCGAGATTTTGCGTGAGATCGGCGGTGGTGACGGTTGAGTTCACGCCGTCTGGCGGCACTTCGACTTTCGCCACCCAGAGAATTCCGTTCAGCACCACCTTGCGCATGTTGTCGTCGCCCCAGTTGCGATGGTAATGTCCGCCGGTGAAGCCAAAGCCGCGTCCGCCGTCCGGGCGTTCGCTCGCCCACGCGACAACCTGCCGTTCACCGCGTTGGACCGCGGCGCGCACACCGGGATTTCCTTCATGCGGCCCATCCGCGCGGCTCATCGTGTCCGGCGTTGGCACGGCCATGAGAATCGGCGCGACGCCCTTCATGCCCTCACGGAAGCGCATGTTAAAATACCACTCGTCCTTCTGTTTGAACGGCTTTACTCCGCGGGCGATGGGATGGTCCGGCAGCGTTTTGAAATCGGCCGTCCAGACGGGATTGACCGAACGGTTGATCTCAAAACAGCCGCCAATCCAGTCGAGAAACTCGCGCTGGCCTTTTTCGAGGGTCGGCTCGACCGCGTAATGGATGCAGGCCAGTCCGACGCCCTGTTTCATCAGCGCGCCGAGTTGCTGCAAATGGTCGTCCTGCAAGGCGGGATGCCCGCCGCCCCCGTCGCTGTAAATCACCACGGCCGCCGCGCCTTTGAACACCGCTGAATCGGACGGCCAGCCGTTGGAATAAACTTCCACCTGAATGCCCGGAAAGTCCGCAAGACATTTCTGAAACAACAGCAGGCCGGCGCGATGCTCGTGCTCGCCCGGGCCGTGACTCGGCTTGCCCGCAATCATCACGATTCTTTTGTCCTGGGTTCGCCCCACGCCCGGGACGAGGACAATCAGGGACAACAAAAGCAGCGAGAGAGTTCTCATAACAATTAAAACGGTTGGTCAGTTTTGGAGGGTGAAAATTTGGCGGCAGTTTCGGGTTTTAATTTAAAGTTTTTTTGAGGAATGCCAACCCTTGAATGGCGATGTCGTCGCGGCGCGGTTCAATTTTGCGCCAGATGGCCGCCGCCCGCGCGATCACCTTCACATCCTGCGTGAACGATTCGATCACCACCGCGCCTTGATACCGGATGTCGTTCAACGCCCTGGCGGTCTCCAGCCAGTCAACATTGTCATTGCCCGGCGTGCCCCGGTCGCTCGCGCTGGCATGGATATGGCCGACGTGCGGGCCGGCGCGCCGGATGGCCGCCGCCGGATTTTTCTCCTCGATGTTCATGTGGAACGTGTCGAGCAGCAATTTCAAAGCGGGACTTTTCACCTCGCGGATCATTTGCAAACCTTGATCCACGGTGTTCAAGAAATCCGTTTCAAACCGGTTCAGCGGCTCCATGCAGATCACTTTGTCGTGTGTCTCGGCGTAGGCGCAAATCGTCTTGAGGTGGTTGCGAACCGTCCGCCACTGGCGCTGGTATTCCGCCGGCGGAACCGCGCCCGCGCGGCCCGTCGCCGAATAGAGCGGCCCCATGACGATGTCCGTGTCCAGAATGCCCGCGATGTCCACGAGCCGCTGCATGTAGGTGATGGTCGCCCGCTGCTGCGCCGTCGTTCCGCGCAAATCGCGGCTGGGAGGGAAACAGGCGCAGACTGAAGTGCAGGCCAGCCCGTGCCGGTCGAGTTGCGCCTTCACAAAAACCGGGTCAATGTCCGCCGGATTTTCCACCGCGATTTCCACGCCGTCAAATCCCCACGCCTTGAATCGCCGGAACAAGCGGGTGCTTTGGTCGGTGAACGGCGACGTGAACAGAAAAGTGTTGATGCCAAACTTTATTTTGCGTTCGCCCGGTGTTGCAGAAGCATGATCCATGTTTTTTTTCATAAATTTAAATCCTGATTCCCGTCAAGCGCCTGCAAAACAATTATGCCGGCACGGACTTGACGGGATTGAGGCAAATTTGCCCGAACGTTCTTTGGACCGCAACTAATTCTTCAGCCTGGCGGCGTCTTGATTTGAATTTAAATTTTCAAATCCTGCGTTTCGCCAATCAGGCTGATGGGTTTTCGTCCGCTGCCCGATTGAGCGGGAACCGGTTTCTCTTCCGGCAAAAATTCCAGAATGCGCGCGAGCGCCAGTTCGTTGCCAAGAAAATTCTCACGCGAAATATTTTTGCGACAGCGTTCAAACTGCCCGATGAATTCCCGGATTTTCACCGGGAACTCCCGCAGGTCATCGCACATCATGCCGTAGCCGAGATCCAGGAGGTAACGGGCGTTAAGCCATTGCTCGAACTGCCACGCGACGGGCAGGGAAAACACCGGCTTGCCCAGATACAGCGCCTCGCTCATCAACGTGTAGCCGCCATTGGTCAGCACCCACGACGCGCCGCCGACTTCCTCGATGAACCGCGTATCCGAACGCGGATAATAACGAATGTTTCCGTCCTCGCCCTCGCGTTCATACGCGAAGACCTTGAATTGAAAGGGCAGTTGCTTGAGCAGTTCCGGCAGCCGCGTGAACGAACTGCTTGTTTGATAGACCACCACATAATTGTCGTCGCGCGGCGTGATGGCGCGGACTTTTTCGCGCAGGATGGGCGGGAGGAATTGCACCTTGCCGTCCGGCGGCGCCGGCGGATAAAAAAAGGACGTGGCGAATTGCGCTTCCACGCGATGACCGGTCAACCAAACCACGGCGCGCGCGGCCAAAGCGGGAATCCACTGATCTAACGGCAACGTGGGTCGCGCGAAAGGAATCACGCCCTGATGGTCCAGGCTGATGCAGCGCAAGCCGGCCAGATGGGCCGCGCGCGGCAGGAACGGCTCGAAATCCGTGATGGCGAGATGCGGTTGCCAGGCTTCGATGAGATTTCTGATTTCGCGGAGAATCCGCCCGCGCTGCCGGAGCAGCGGCAGATTGCCGCGAAAGCTCGCCACCAGCTCCACGCGGTTGTTTTGATAGACGAAAGTGAAGCCGGGAATTTCCCGCACATCGGGCAGGCGGGGACTCAACACCTGATAAGCCTTGTTGCTGGCCAGAATTTTTACTTCATGCCCCAGATCGGCAAGCGCCCGCGTGATGGTCAGCACGCGCGACGAATGGCCCTGGCCTTCGCCGCAGCAACTATAAAGAATGCGCGCCATGTCGCGGCCCATTCTTCACCAAGACGAGCCATGAAGCAAATGACAGTTTGGTGACAAAATTCATCATGGGGTCGGAGACGGAGGCCAAGGCGAGCATGGAATTTTAATCAAGCCTTTGCGACCAACTGACGCAACACATACGGCAAAATGCCGCCGTGCTGGTAGTAGTCAATTTCAATTGGCGTGTCTATGCGGCAGCGGACGGAAACATTTTCCACCGAGCCGTCCTTGCGCGTGATTTTCAGCGTCAAATCCTGCTGCGGCTTGATGTTCGCATCGAGACCGACAATGTCGTAGGTCTCGGTGCCGTCGAGCTTCAAGGTCTGCGCGTTGGTGCCTTCTTTGAATTGCAACGGCAGCACGCCCATGCCGACGAGGTTGCTGCGGTGGATGCGCTCGAAGCTCTGCGCTACGACGGCTTTGACGCCGAGCAAGTTCGTGCCCTTGGCCGCCCAATCGCGCGACGAGCCGGTGCCGTATTCCTGGCCGGCAATCACCACAAGCGGAATTTTTGCCGCCTGATATTTTATGGCTGCGTCGTAAATCGGCATTTCCTGGCTTTGGACTTCGGACTTTGGACTTTGGACTTCAAAATATTTCGTCACGC
This sequence comes from uncultured Verrucomicrobiae bacterium, assembly GCA_963738225.1. Lineage (GTDB taxonomy): Bacteria > Verrucomicrobiota > Verrucomicrobiia > Limisphaerales > UBA11358 > UBA11358. The sequence goes on along the minus strand of CAVTVR010000007.1, from coordinate 741,041 downwards.
CGCCTTCGACGCCGGGCACCATCAGGTTTTTGATGCGGACGTTGGCGAATGTGCCGCGCGTCATCACGCGGTCATTGCCGCGCCGCGAACCGTAGCTGTTGAAATCCTCAAACTTCACGCCGTTTTCGATGAGATATTTTCCGGCGGGCGATGTTTTCTTGATCGAGCCGGCGGGCGAAATGTGGTCGGTCGTCACGCTGTCGCCAAAAATCGCCAGCGCGCGCGCATTTTTGATTTCGTGAACCGCGTCGGGTTTCAGCGAAAAATTCTCGAAGAACGGCGGCTCCTGAATGTAAGTGGATTTTTTATCCCACTCATAAATGTTGCCGGTGCTGGATGGAATTTCGTTCCACTTCGGATTTTGCGCGGCGAAATCTTTATACAATTTGCGGAACACGTCCGGTTGCAACGCCGTTTGCATCAAGTCGCGGATTTCCTTCAGGCTCGGCCAGATGTCGCGCAGGTGAACGGGCTTGCCGTCCTTGCCGGTGCCGAGCGCGTCGTTGGCCAGATCAATGTCCACGCGGCCCGCGAGCGCGAAGGCGACGACGAGCGGCGGCGACATGAGAAAATTCGCCTTGATGTTTTGATGCACGCGCGCCTCGAAATTGCGGTTGCCGGAAAGCACGGACGCAGCGACCAAATTATTTTTCACAATCGCGTCCTCAATCGCCGGATGCAGCGGACCGGAATTGCCGATGCACGTTGTGCAGCCGTAGCCGACGAGATTGAAACCGAGCTTGTCGAGGAACGGTTGCAAGCCGGTCTTGTCGAGGTAATCGCTGACGACGCGCGAGCCGGGCGCGAGCGACGCCTTGACTGTGGAATTGACCGTGAGGCCGCGTTCAACGGCTTTCTTCGCGAGCAAACCGGCTGCGAGCATCACGGACGGATTGGAAGTGTTGGTGCAGCTCGTGATGGCCGCGATGAGCACCGAGCCGTTGCGCACGTTGCCGTCGAGTCGTCGAGCGCTGGCGTGGACCGCGTCGGGCGTGGGATGTTCGGAAACCATTTCGCTTTCGCTGCATTGAGCGCCGCCATATTTCTGGTCGCCACCGCCGGGATGAATTTCGCCCGCCGCGGAAACATGCACCGTGCGCGAGAGTTCTTCCGGCTTCATGCCAAATCCATTTTCGGTGACGGGTTTTGAAAACGCGGAGACAAATTCGTTTTTCAGCTTCGGCAATTCAATCCGGTCCTGCGGCCGCTTCGGGCCGGCAACACTCGGCAGCACGGTGGCGAGATCGAGTTCGATTTCCTGCGAGTAAGCGATTTCGCCTTTCTTCGGAACGCCCCACAAGCCTTGCGCCTGGTAATAATTTTCGTAGGTCTTGATGGCCTCGTCGCTGCGGCCGGTGGCGCGGAGATAATTCGCGCATTCGGCATCAATCGGGAAGAAGCCCATCGTCGCGCCGTATTCGGGCGCCATGTTCGCGATGGTGGCGCGATCCACAATCGGCAGCGCCGCCGCGCCCGGTCCGAAAAATTCCACGAACTTGCCGACAACTTTGGCCTTGCGCAAAAGTTGCGTGACGGTGAGTGCCACGTCCGTGGCAGTAACGCCTTCGCGGATCGCGCCAGTCATGTGAACGCCCACGACATCCGGCGTGAGAAAATAAACCGGCTGGCCCAACATGCCGGCTTCCGCTTCAATGCCGCCGACACCCCAGCCGACGATGCCCAGGCCGTTGATCATCGTCGTGTGCGAGTCGGTGCCGACGAGAGTGTCAGGATAATAAATTGCCGATTGCTGATTGCCGATTGCCGATTCGTTCGACAAGACGCCTTTTGCCAAATATTCAAGATTCACTTGATGCACAATGCCGATGCCTGGCGGCACCACTTTGAAGGTGTCGAACGCCTGCATGCCCCATTTCAAAAACTGGTAGCGCTCGCGGTTGCGTGTGAATTCCAAATCCAAATTCCGCGCCATCGAATCCGCGCTGCCGGCGAAATCCACCTGCACGGAATGATCCACCACCAAATCCACCGGCACGAGCGGCTCGATGATCTTCGGGTTTTTGCCGAGCTTGGCCACCGCGCTGCGCATCGCCGCCAAGTCCACCAACAGCGGCACGCCGGTGAAATCTTGCAAAACAATTCGCGCGACGACGAACGGAATTTCCGCCGTGCGCGTCCCGGTCGGTTTCCAGTTGGCAAGTTCCTTGACGTTCGTCTCCGAAACTTTTTTGCCGTCGCAGTTGCGCAGGACGGATTCCAAAACGATGCGGATGGAAACCGGCAGTTTTGAAACCGGGCCGACGCCGGCTTTTTCCAGCGCGGGCAGCGAATAAAATTTTCCCGGCTGGCCATTGCCGAGTTGGAATTCCTGCAACGTGCCGAACAAATTGTGTGATGTGCTCATTTAATTGGATGATTAATTCAACCTTAAAACCGCTGCAAGAAAATGAAGATTGCGCGCCCCGCTGTCAAGCGAAGCGCGGGGGAAATTTTCCGCCGGACCGTGGAAATCAGTTCGACTGCGGCGCGGGATGCAGCAATTCCCCGATGCGTTTTTCCAGGCGGTTCAAGTCCAGCGGCTTGGTGAAGAAGTCCTCGGCGTGCATCGTGGCGGTGCGCTTGGTGATGTCGCCGGTGAGCGCGCTCATGAAGATGACCGGAATTTTGTTGGTGGCCGGCTGGCGGCGCAAAATTTCGCAGACGGACAAGCCGTCGAGGTCGGGCAGCAGTATGTCGAGCAGGATGAGGTTGGGCTTCATCGTCCGCGCCTGGCTCAACGCCTGGATGCCGTCATTGGCCACGATCAGTTCGTAGCCGTGCCCGGCGAGTTTGTATTGCAACAACTCGATGAAATCGTTCTCGTCATCCACTATTAAAATGCGCGGCACCATGTCAGCAATCTAACTTACCCTGTGCCAAACACAAAGACGGGCAGGTTAAATGCAGGTGACGAACGGGAAACAATCCAGCCAAGAGATTACGAGGTTTTCACAGCATGCAATCCGCTCATTTAGGAAGCTAACGTCATCCCACTTCGGGATGTTGCCACGCGGCGCGGTAGGGACGGCGCAAGAGGACGGTAGCCTCCGGATCGCCAACCACGATGCGTTGCGCTGGATCGTAATTCAACGTCCGTCCCACTTTCATGGAAAGGTTGGCGAGAATGCAGCTTGCCGTCGAAATGTGTCCCTGTTCAATGTCGGCGACCGGTCGGGAGTGCTTCTCGATGGCCGCGAGAAAATCAAGCATGTGCCTTCGCGTGGCCGGCGCAGCGTTGAGTTCAATGTCTCTCTCCGTCAAATCCACCGGGTATTGCTCGCGTTCATAGACGCAGTCGAAATGAATGGGTTTGGAATTCCCGTCCGCAGGAATGAAGTCCCCGCGCATGGTGCTGATTTTGAGCGTGCCATTTTCGCCGTGGATGAACAGCGCCCACGGGTAGTCCGGGTCAGGCGCGGTGCCCCAGGTGCGGTGCTGCCACACGGCATTGAAACCATCGTATTCAAACATGGCCGTCTGCGTGTCGGCGATGTTCGACTCGCCTTCCTTCTGCACATAAATGCCACCGGCAGAACTGATGCGTTTGGGCCAGCCCAAATCCAGCAGCCAGCGCGCTCCGTCAAACATGTGAACGCACATGTCGCCCATAATGCCGTTGCCGTATTCCATGAATCCCCGCCACCAACCCCGATGCGGCAGACCTTCGTAGGGTCGCAGCGGTGCCGGGCCGGTCCACATTTCATAGTCGAGAAAATCTGGCACCGATTGGTGTGGCGGACTGGCATGGGAGTGATTCGGATAATAGCAGCACATTTCCACCAGCCCGATTTTGCCGAGCAATCCGGCGTCAACGACCCGCTTTTTCGCTTCGATCCAATGAGGCGTGCTCCGGCGTTGCGTGCCGATCTGAACCACGCGCTGAAGTTTGCGCGCGGTCGCGAGCATCGCTTCGCCCTCCATGACATCCGCGCTGATAGGTTTTTGGCAATACACATCCGCGCCTGCCTCCATCGCGGCGATCGCCAGAAGCGCGTGCCAATGATCCGGGGAGCCGACCAGCACGATGTCGAGGTCTTTTTCCTTGAGCATTTCGCGAAAATCCGTATAGCCGCGCGGTTTTTTTCCGGACTTCTGGCGCTGGCTCGCCATCTCCACCGCGCCTCCGAGTTGATGCTTGTCCACATCACAAATCGAAACCACTTCCACGGGCGCCACCTGGAGGAGCCGCCACAAATCGCTTTTGCCATACCAGCCCGCGCCGATCAGCCCGACGCGCTTGGGCTTGCCATTGACCAACTCAAGCGCATCAGCCCCGAGCGCGGGAAACGCTGCCAGCGCCGTCAGTGCGGAAGCGGACTGGAGAAAGCGCCGGCGGCTGATGTTGAAATTCATTCTGGAAGTTGGGGCGGCAGGAAATGATTTCATGTGCGCAGTATCGCCACTTGCGGCAACGAACGCAACTTTCCAACAAGTCTTTCAATGTGGCGGCATCGGTTAATCCCCTGATTTGGATTCGGCAATGCGCCGTTTTGTGCTTGCACCCACCGGCAATAGATTCTTGGCTGATTTTCATAACCAATTGTCTCTTGCGGGCGTCTGAACTTACAATTCAATGCGCCGCGCCCACGCCGCGTTGCTGATTTTATGACAAAAAAGAACCTGCTGCTCGTCCTCTTTGCAATCGCGCTGGCCGTCGTTTATGCGGTCTGGTTCACGGATTGGTTCCGGCCCGCGACGGTGCAGATTTTCCACACCAACCGAGATTTGCGCCGCAATGCCCGGCGCGGCGGGCTGCCGTCCTTGATTTTCGCCGTCAATTATCCGCTGCGGTTCACCGAGGTCAAAGTCGTCCCGCTTGCCGGATATGAGTCCAACAAAGACGTCTTGCCGCTTTGGCACCTCGTCTCCGACTCGAACTCCGTGCCGGTGAAAGCTTTTTCCTACGGCCAGCTCATCCGCGGCATGAGGCCCGCCATCAAAGGCGTCCGCGCGGAACCGCTCGAAACTAACGTCACCTATCGTCTGCTTGTCACCGCCGGAAAAATCAAGGGCGAGCACGATTTTGATCTGAAATAATTTTCAGCGCGCCGCGATTTGGGTTCCTGCCAGATGACACGCGGCGAAATGATTTTTTTCAATTTCGCCTAAAATCGGCGCTTCCGTTTTGCACCGGGCTTCGGCAATCGGGCAGCGCGGATGAAACGGACAGCCGCCCGGCGGATGAATCGGCGATGGCACATCGCCCGGCAAAACAATGCGCTGGCGTTTCGTGTCCGGGTCAATTTCCGGCACGGCGGAAATCAGCGCCTGCGTGTAAGGATGTTTAGGCGCGCGGATGATTTCCTTCGCGTCCGCCGCTTCCACGATTTTGCCGAGATACATCACCAGCACCCGGCGGCTGATGTGCTCCACCACCGCCAGATCGTGCGCGATGAACAGATACGCGAGACCGCGCTGCTGCTGCAAATCGCGGAGCAAATTGATGATTTGCGCCTGCACGGAAACATCCAGCGCGCTCACCGGCTCGTCGCAAACGATGATTTCCGGTTCCACCGCCAGCGCGCGCGCGATGCCGATGCGCTGGCGCTGCCCGCCGGAAAATTCATGCGGATAACGCCGCGCGTAAGCGGCGTCGAGGCCGACGGCTTGCAATAATTCGGCAATGCGCATGCGCCGCGCGGACGCGCTGTCGGTCAAATCGTGAATGTCCAGCGCCTCGCCGACACTGTCCTCGACCGTCATGCGCGGATTCAGCGAGCCGAACGGGTCCTGAAAAATCATCTGGAACTTGCGTCGGCGCGAGCGCAGTTCCGCGCCGTTCATCTGCGTGATGTTTTCAGCGCCGAGAAAAATTTCGCCCGCCGTCGGCTCCACGAGGCGCAGGATGGCGCGGCCCAGCGTGGATTTGCCGCAGCCGCTTTCACCCACGAGGCCGAGCGTTTCGCCCGCTTCGATTGAAAAACTCACGCCGTCCACCGCCTTCACCGATTCGCGGACGCGGCTGAACAGCCCGTGTCGGACGGGAAAATGCACCTTCAGTTTTTTAATTTCGAGCAGGCTCACACAATGTTCCCATCACGACAGCGAAAAATAATCCGCGCCTTGATAATTCCCCTCGACCTGTTTTGCGATTTGCATGAGCACGTCGTTGACGAGCGTGCTTGCGCCGAAACGGAACAGCTCCGGCGTGAGCCAGTCGTCGCCGAGCGTTTCCTTGACCATCACGAGGTAGGCGAGCGCCTGCTTGGACGTGCGGATGCCGCCGGCGGGTTTCATGCCGATGCGGACGCCGGTGGCAAAAAAATAATCGCGGACGGCCTCCAGCATCACCAGCGTGACCGGCAGCGTCGCGGCTGGCGAAATTTTGCCGGTGCTGGTCTTGATGAAATCCGCGCCGGCCTGCATCGCGATTTCACTGGCGAGGCGGACGTTGTCATAGGTGACAAGTTCGCCGGTTTCGAGAATGACTTTCAAATGCGCTGGGCCGCAGGTTTCCTTGGTCGCGGCGATTTCGTCAAAAACTTTCGCGTGGTCGCCGGCGAGAAAGGCGCAACGGTCAATGACCATGTCAATTTCGTCCGCGCCATCTGCCACGGCACGGCGGACTTCATTGAGCTTGGTCGGCAAAGGAAATTGTCCGCTGGGAAATCCGGTCGCGACGGCGGCGACGTGAACTGGAGAATTTTCGCCAAGAAATTTGCGCGCGTATTTCACCATATTCGGATAAACGCACACGGCGGCGCACGGTGGCACGGCATATTTCGGGTCGGCGGGCTGAAGCGCCTTGCGGCAGAGATAGGCGACTTTGCCGGGCGTGTCCTTGCCTTCGAGCGTGGTGAGGTCGCACAAGCTTACGGCCATTTTCAGGCCGGCGAGCTTGGCCGAAGTTTTGAGGCTGCGTTTGGTGAAGGCGGCGGCGCGTTCCTCGGCCATGACGGCGTCAATCGTCGGCGCCGTCAGATGGCGAACTTCGAGGCGCGAATTGCGAATGGGAGCCGGCCCCGTCTTTACCGGCAACGCGGACAATTTCATATTGAACGCGATTTTGACGGCGGCGCAGCGTGGCGTCAATGCGCTTTGCTCGGTTTTCCGCGCGGCGGTTCAAATTGTTCTCGCTGATAAAAAAGACGCAGCCGCCGCCGGCAACGACTTGGCGGAATTTTTCAAATTGCCAATGAAATTAGAAATTTATTGGTTGGCATCACCTTTGCTAAAAGAGTTTCGTTGCGGGTTTTGTTGTGGTTTTGGGTGGGGAACGTAGCTGCTTCGGAAGCTTGCGGGGATTTGCTTCCACTGGCGGTTGCGGTTTGAAAACAAAGAGGAACACGACGCACGCGCCCGCTGATTTGCCTGTGGATGCAACCGCGCATGATCAAGGAGGCGGTGGTTGACTACAGCCAGATTTACCGGGCGCGTGCGCGGGTTCAATTTATGCCAGAATTCGCATCTCAATCTTCTCGTCGTGACACTGCGCGCCGCGTGGTTTAATTTTCGCGGATGGACAAAACGACCCTGACGCTCGGCCACTCGCCGGATCCCGATGATGCGTTCATGTTTTACGCGCTGGCGAAGGAACTCATTCCAACGCACGGTTTTCATTTTCAGCACATCCTGCAGGATATTCAGACGTTGAACGAGCGCGCCACGCGCGGCGAACTCGACATCACTGCCGTCAGCATTCACGCCTACGCCCACGTTTCGGACCAATACGCGCTGCTGCCCAGCGGAGCCAGCATGGGCGACGGCTACGGCCCGATGCTCGTGGCGAAAAATAAATTTTCCCGTGATGAAATCTTGAAAAAGAAAATCGCCGTGCCCGGCACAATGACCAGCGCGTTTCTGGCGCTGCAACTCTGGCTCGGCAAACCGGCGAAGGAATTTAATTATGTCGTCGTGCCGTTTGACCGGATTTTTGCCGCCATAAAAAACGGCGTTGCCGAAGTCGGCCTCATCATTCACGAAGGCCAGCTCACTTATCAAAACGAAGGACTCGTTGTGTGCGAAGACCTGGGCGTCTGGTGGGGAAAACAGAACGATGGTCTGCCGCTGCCGCTCGGCGGGAACGTGATTCACAAAAAATTTGACCCGGCCACGCGCCGGAAAATTTCCGACACGCTCACGGCCAGCATCCAGTTCAGCCTCGATCATCGCGCCGAAGCCGTTCAGCACGCGTTGCAATACGCCCGCGACATGGGCCGCGATCTCGCCGACAAATTCGTCGGCATGTATGTCAACCACTGGACGCTGGATTACGGCGAGAAGGGCAGGGAAGCCATCCGCCGTTTTCTCGGCCAGGCTTTCGAGCGCGGCCTGATTCCGCACCGGCAGGAACTGGAATTCGTCGTTTGAACCGCCGCAATCATTTGCTTATGAAACTGTCTCGATGCGTCAAAATGTTATCCACACTCGCCTTAATCACCTCTGCCGCGACTGCTCCGGCGGAAAATTTTCTCGTTTATTTCGGCACCTACACGAACGCGTTGAGCCACGGTATTTACGTCTCGCGGCTGGATGTGGCGACGGGAAAACTTTCCGCGCCGGAACTGGCGGCGGCAACGCCCAGCCCGAGTTTTCTCAACCTTTCGCCGGACGGGAAATTTCTTTACGCCGCGAACGAGGTGAAAGGCTTCAGTGATTATAGCATCGAAAACGGAGGAGCCGTCAGCGCGTTTGCGATTGATAACACTTCCGGCCAGCTCACGTTGCTGAATCAAAAAAGTTCCGGCGGCACGGACCCGTGCCATGTGAGTGTGGATGCCACGGGCAAAGTGCTTTTCGTGGCCAATTATTCAAGCGGCAGCGTGAAATCATTTTTGCTGGACACCAACGGCGGCCTTGGCGCGGACGGCTCGCATGTCGGGCACACCGGTCACAGCGTCAACCCGAATCGGCAGGCCGGGCCGCACGCGCACTTCATTTGCGCCGACCCCTCCAACCGCTTTGTGCTCGCGTGCGACCTGGGCACGGACAAGGTGATGGTTTATCCATTCAGCACACACGACGCCACGATTGCGGCGTCGAAATTGGAGACCTTCGACGTGCCGCCCGGCTCCGGCCCGCGCCATCTGGCGTTCAGCCGCGACGGGAAATTTGTTCATGTCATCAATGAAATGGGCTGCACGGTGACGACGTTCGCATGGGATTCGGAAACGGGAAAACTGGCTTTGATTGAAACAATTTCCGCGCTGCCGCCGGGCGTGGCGGCGCAACCATAGTTTCACGGCGGCGGAAATTCTCGTGCATCCAGCGGGCAAATATGTTTATGCCACCGTGCGCGGCCACGACAGCGTGAGCGTTTTTTCGGCGGACGAGCGGAGCGGGCGGCTGACGTTCGTGCAAAATATTTCCGCTGGCGGCAAAGTGCCGCGCGGGCTGGGCATTGACCCGACCGGCCGCTGGCTGATCGTCGCCAACCAGATGTCGGACAACGCGGTGGAATTTGCGATTGACGCGACAACGGGAAAACTTTCTCCCGCCGGGCAGGAATTGAAAATCGGCTCGCCGGTGGATGTGAAATTTGTAAAAGCCGATTGACTGCGGCCCTGGCGATGCCATGAAAGTCGGCGAACAATTTAGCGGGACAAGCCGGGCGGGGCGGGCGGACTGGTTGACGCAAACCGAAGAATTGTTTTCGCGTCCGTTGATCATGGCCTTGCTGCTGGCGGTCGTCACCCTGTTTGTCTATTGGCCCGTCCGGCAATGCGATTTTCTAGGTTGCGACGATCCGCTGTATTACACCGACAACGCCCATGTCCAGGCCGGCCTGACGTGGGCGGGCGCGAAATGGGCGTTCACCACCGGCGACGCGGCCAACTGGCATCCGCTGACCTGGCTGTCGCTCATGCTGGACGCGGAATTATTCGGCAACCATCCGGCCGGGCCGCACCTCGTTAACCTGTTGTTTCACGTCGCCAACACCGTTTTGCTTTTTGTCCTGCTCAACCGATTGACGGCGTTTGTGTGGCGAAGCGCTTTGGTCGCGGCGTTGTTTGGCCTGCATCCGCTGCATGTGGAATCCGTGGCGTGGGTCGCCGAGCGCAAGGATTTGTTGTGCGCGTTTTTTGTTTTGCTGACCTTGCTGGCCTATGCGCGCCATGCCGATCTGTCCAAAGTCAAAAGCCCAAAGTCCAAAGTCTTTTATTCCATGTCGCTCGTCTGGTTTGCGCTGGCCCTGATGAGCAAGCCAATGGCCGTGACCGTGCCGTTTCTTTTGTTGTTGCTGGACTGGTGGCCGCTGAATCGAATTTCAAATTTCAAATTTCAGATTTCAAATGCCTCCAAAAATGGTGCGCGCGTGTCAGTTCTCCAACCGTTGTTGATCGAAATAATTCCCTTCTTTGGTTTGAGCGTTGCCGCATCCGTTATCACATTCGTCGTTCAGAAAAAAGGCAACGCGGTGGCGGCGCTGACCACTTTCTCGCTGCCGGTGCGGATTGAAAATGCGTTTGTTTCCTACGCCCGTTATCTCGCCAAAACCGTCTGGCCGGCCACGCTCGCCAATCCCTATCCGCATCCGGGTCATTGGCCGGCCGTGCTCGTGATTTTTTCCGTATTGTTGTTCTTGGCGTTGTGTGTCGCGGCGTTTTGGTTCGCGCGCAAATTTCCCTTTTTGTTCACCGGCTGGTTTTGGTTTGCCGGCATGTTGGTTCCAGTGATCGGGTTGGTGCAAGTCGGCACGCAATCCATGGCGGATCGGTATGCTTATTTGCCGGTGGTCGGATTGTTTGTCATTTTTGTCTGGGGCTTGGCGGTTCTGACAGCGCGCCGGCATTTTTCAAAAACAGCCGTCATGGCCGTGGCGATTTTAATTCTGGCCGCCTGCGCGGTGAAAACGCGCGCGCAACTGGGCTATTGGCAGAACGACGGCACGCTTTTCGGCCATGCCCTGGCCGTGACTAAAAACAATTACACCGCCGCCATCAATCTCGGAACCTGGTTATCCAAAAACGGACAGGCGGCGGCGGCGCTGGATCAATACAACGCCGCGTTGAAAATGAATCCAAGCGACCCGCTTGTTTTGTATGATGTCGGCAATGCCTTTGCCAGCCTTGGAAACTATGACGAGGCGGTCGGCAATTACCGGCGCGCGCTGCAATTCGCGCCGGGCCGGCCAAACATTTTGAACAATCTCGGCTGCGCCCTGATGGCGCAAAACCAGTTGCCGGAAGCGATCACCAATTTTGAAGCCGCGCTGAAGGCCAAGCCGGATTTTTCGTATGCCCACAACAGCCTGGCCATCGCCTTGTTCAAGCAGGACAAGTTTGAAGCGGCGGCGGAGCATTTTTACGCCGCCTTGAAACTCGCGCCGGACAATCCGCAGTTCAACGTGAACTTGGGCGACACATTGGTCAGACTGGGCAAGGTTACGGCGGCGGCGGAATGTTACCAGCAGGCGTTGCAGTTCGATCCGGGCAATCAAGAAATCATGGCCAAGCTAAATTCGCTGGGCGCGCATTCCGAAAAATAGATTCTGCCTCAACCGTGGCAAAATAAAGATTGTCAGAGGGCATTTCTTTGTTATGCTGCCAATCCTTTTTTCGGCCTGAAATCAGGTGGAAAAGGACAACGGCCTTCGATTCCGTATTCTTGTGAATGCGGAGCGGCCATAACAACATCAAACCATAATCCCGTGTTCCGCGGGATGCTCCGGCAAAGTCCGGGGTTTTAACCAAAGGAAAATTGTGAGCACTATCGGCGTAAAAGAATTGTTGGAAGCAGGCGTCCATTTCGGACATCAGACGAAGCGTTGGAATCCCAAGATGAAACCGTTCATCTTCGACGCGCGCAACGGGATTCACATCATTGATTTGAGCAAGACCGAGGCGCAGTTGGAAGCGGCCTTGAACTTTCTCACCACCGCCGTGCGCAAGGGCGGGAAAATTTTGTTCGTCGGCACCAAAAAGCAGGCGCAGATTTGCGTCAAGGAAACGGCCAAGGAAACCGGCCAGATGTTCGTGGTCGAGCGCTGGCTCGGCGGCACGCTGACGAATTTCGCCACCGTCAAGACCTCCATCAAACGCCTCAAGGAAATTGAGCACTGGGAAACGGACGGCACGCTGTCCGGCTACGTCAAGCAGGAGCAGGCCGCCATCCGCCGCGAAGGCGCGCGGCTGTTCAAATATTTTGACGGCATCCGCGATCTGGACAAGATGCCCGCCGCGCTGTTTGTCGTGGACGTGAAACGCGAACACAACGCCGTGGCCGAAGCCAAGAAGCTCGGCATTCCCGTCGTGGCCCTCGTGGACACGAACAGCGATCCCGAAAACGCTGATTTCCCGATTGCCGCGAACGACGACGCCATTCGTTCCGTGCGGCTGCTGCTCGGTGCCGTGTCGGGGGCCATCACGCAGGCGCGCGCGGAATTTGAATCCAAGCGTTCACGTCGTCCCGATGAAAACGCAGCCGGCGGAAAGAAATTTGAATCCGCCGAGGCGGTGGAAATTGCCGCCGGCAACGATCCGACCACGCCTGAAAGCGCGCCCGTCGCGGCTTGATACATTTAATTTGGCGGAAGACAATTTTCTCCGCCCGACAACCTTTAACTTTCAACTTATCAACCTTCAACCATTTATGGCTGAAATTACTGCTGCAAATGTGGCCAAGCTCCGTGAAATGACGGGCGTTGGCATGATGGAATGTAAAAAAGCGCTCGTGCGAGGCGGAGGGCAATATCGAGGCCGCCGTGGACCTGCTCCGCAAATCCGGCGCCGCAAGCGCCGCGAAAAAGGCGACCCGCGAAGCCCGCGAAGGCGTCATCGCCCAGTTCATCGCGCCCGGCGGGCAATCCGGCGTGCTGGTGGAAGTGAATTGCGAAACCGATTTCGTCGCGCGCAACGAGGCGTTCCGCGCCTTTGCCGATGACATCGCCAAAAAGATCGCCGCCAATCCGAACGCCAATTTCGAAGCCGACCGCGAAGCCGCCGTCGGCAAGATGGGCGAGAACATCAAGATCACCCGCAATGCGCGCCTGGAAGTTTCCGGCAACGGCCTCGTCGCCGCCTACATCCACCTCGGCGCGAAAGTCGGCGTGCTCGTCGAAGTTGGCGCCGGCAAGGCCGAGACCACGGGCAAGGACGAATTCAAGCAGCTCGTGAAGGACATCACGCTCCAGATCGCCGCCGGTTTTCCGCACGCGGTTTCCCGCGAACAGGTCGCGCCGGAAGTTATCGCCAAGGAACGCGAAATTGCCGCGCAGTCCGACCGCTTGAAAGGCAAGCCCGCCGCCGCGATGGAAAAAATCCTCGCCGGCGTGCTGGACAAATTTTTCCAGACCTACTGCCTCGTGGACCAGGGTTTCGTGAAGCGCAATTCCGAAGTCAGCGTCAAGGAACACGTCGCGCAGATCGCCAAGCAGTTGGGCGACGAAATCACCATCCGCCGTTTTGTCCGCTTTCAAGTGGGCGAAGCCGTGGCTTGAACGGCAAATAAATCTAAAAAGGCGTCCGGCAACGGGCGCCTTTTTTGTTTTTAACAACGCAACAAAGTTCGGACCGAATCTTCATTCTGCGCCGCTTCGACTTGAATAAGCTAATCAAAAATACTGAATTCGCTCCACTAACAATGATTAACGATTGACGGATTCGTTCGTCCTGTCATAAAGTATGTTTATGAAACAGAAAATCGCCAAAATAGGTTTCATCGCTGCACTAATTATTTCATTCGTCTGCCGCGTTCGCGGGGACGCCACGGTTTATTGGGACTTCGACGATGGCTTTCTTCCCCCCACGGTGGTGATTGGCCCCGGTGAAACGGTGACTTGGTGGGACTTTGACCCGTATGGTTTTGATGTGACCGTTACCTTTGACAATTCATTTTCCTTCCATCTGCCGGATTATCAAGGCCAGGGAGTCATCTTCCCATCCACGGCCGGAATTTACGGTTACAACAGCAATTGGGGCAATCACGGCGCTGTCATCGTCAATCTGCCGCCTTCGATCACCATCACGAATCCGCCGAACAACGCCGTCTTGCCGGCACCGGCGACGTTCACCGTTGAGGCTACCGCGACGGACACTGCGGACGATTACGTCTCGGACGTTCAGTTTTTTCTCGGCACGAGCGACAGCACCAATTCCATTGAGGATGTATTCAGCGAGCCATTCAGCACGACGGTGACGGAACTGGCCGCGGGAAGTTATGTCTTGATCGCCGTGGCCACAGACTCGCGTGGCGCGCAGGCAACCGATGCCATCAACTTCACTGTGGGTGACACGGCGGTAAATCTGAACGCGCCGCGAATTGCCGCCGGCCAGTTCCTGTTCGATGTCACCGGTCTGATATCCGGAAAGACCAATGTGTTGCAGACCTCGACCGATCTCAGTTTGTGGCAGCCCGCGCAAACCAATATCGCCGCCAGCACTTCCATGACCGTCACGAATACCATCACATCTGGAACTGTTTTTTATAGAATTTACCAACTGCCATGAACCGTTCCCACGGAATTATACCATTTCCCAATGAGAATCGGCACATTGATGGTAGCAACGCGCTGCCGCTCGGCCTCCCCGCTTGGTGTCGCGGCAGCGACGCCCTACCAATGCACCGGTTGTTTATGAGAATTGGTATTACTGGCGCACGGCAAAAGTCTGGAAGATTTTTGTGAAAGCCCAAGGCGCTTGTGGGATGCCGCTGCTCCAATCATAGTGTCCGGTGCCTGGCTTGTCTGTGTCGCGATTGCTGCACCAGAATGAAACGCTGCAAATCCAGGGATGGGAACTGCCCCAGGCAATCAACGCCTTCGCGTCATCGAGCGAAAAAATCTCCGATTTCACATCGTTTTGCCCAATGTCGGGTGTGAGTCCAATCTGAATCGCGGGATCAATGGCAGCGCATTGCTCGTGTGCCTTGAGAGCGCTGGCAATGGCCACGTCGCTCATCTTTTTCCCCGCCGAAAATCGCGGGCCGAAATCCATGGTCATCACGTTGGCGGAATGCACGTGCAAACCCTTCGCCTTCGCGTCGGCAAGCAGTTTCCGCGCGTCGGCGGAAATGCCATTCGGGTCAACGGGCAGCGTGTAGGAAATGAGCAGGCCGGGATTTTTGGCCTGAAGCCGGGCAAGTGCGGTGTTGCGCCGTTCGTTGGCGGATGATTTTCCAAGGGCTTTGCCTTCGATGTCAAAATCGAGCCAGGTGAAATGATAGCGATCAATGACGGCCTGATATTTTTCCTGCAACGCCGCGACGTTGGTTTCGACCAGGGCGATTTCCTGGCCGCCCTCGCCGCCAAAGGAAAGGATGACATCGCCGCCGCGAGCGCGAATGGCGGTGATCTGATCCGCGTAAAAATTTTCCGCCATCGCGATGCGGCCGTCCCACGCCGGGTTGTTCGAAGGATCCGCGATGATGAAGGCGAGCGTGTAAAATTTCTGGCCGCACGCGTCATCGCAATCCGTGAGTTTGAAATGATCGCCGACGCCCACATACATATACGGCGCGAAAACCCGCTCTGGCCAGCCGGCACGGGCATTGAACGGACTGACGGTCAATGCCAGTGCCGCGCTAGAAGCGAAAATAAGTTTCATTTTCATGGGTCTGTTTCTGTTGGCGATTGGAGTTCGTAATTCAAAAACGAAAGGCAATAAATCGCCGCCGTCTCCACGCGCAAGGTCAGCGAGCCGAGCGTGATGGGTTTGGCCCCGGCGGCTTCGATGGCCTGCAATTCAGCGAGCGTGAAATCGCCTTCCGGCCCGATCCACACGCCGGCGCTGCGCGGCAAGCGTCCGTGCTGCTGTTGAAATTCCTCAATCCATTCGCGCGGATGACGGCGTTCGGTTTGCAACGAGCCGACCAGCGGCAGTTCAATTTTCTCCGCGCGGGCGAGAAATTCTGAAATCGTTTGCGGCGCCTCCACTTTCGGCAGCCACGCCGCGCCGCATTGTTTGATGGCTTCGATGGCGACCTGCTGCCATTTCTCGCGCTTGCCTTCCGCGCCTTCGCCGTCAAGCTGGGTCACGACGCGCTCGGTCAGCAGCGGCACGATGCGGCCTGCGCCCAAGCTCGACCGCTTTCTGGATGATGCCTTCGATGATTTTTCCCTTGGGCACCGCCACGAGCAGCGTGATGGAGCAGGGCGGGGCGGGCGTGGATTTTTTTTCCCGCACCGCGAGCGCGATTGAATCCTTCGCGGCATTTTCCACGGCGCAAAGAAATTCATTGCCCGCGCCGTCGAGCACGGTGACGCGTTCGCCGCGTTTCAACCGGAGAACGTGCAGCGCGTGGTGCGCCTCGCGTCCGTCCAGCCGCAGCGAATTTCCCCGGCAGTTTTCCGGCGGCAGATAAAAGCGGTGCATGTTCGTGATTGCGTGATGCGTGATTGCGTGATGCGTGACCTGAAAAATTCACGCATCACGGATCACGCATCACTTAAAAAACTTTTTTGCCTTCTCAAAAAAGCCCTGCGCGAGCGGCGCTTCCTTGCCGTCGCAGAGCGCGGCGAACTCCTGCAGCTTGGCCTTTTGCGCGCCGTTCAAATGCGCGGGCACCTCGACCTGCACGCGCACGTGCAAATCGCCCTGGCCGTAGCCTTGCAGGTTTTTCACGCCGCGGCCCTTGAGCCGGAGCAGCGTGCCGGGCTGCGTGCCGGCGGGAATCTTGACCGTCGCCCGGCCTTCGAGCGTCGGCACCTCGATTTCCGCGCCGAGCGCGGCCTGCACAAAACTCACGGGAACTTCGCAGAGCAGATCGTCGCCGTCGCGCGAAAAAATTTCGTGGTGCTTGACGTTCAGGAAAACATACAGGTCGCCGGCCGGCCCGCCGCGAAAGCCGGCCTCGCCGTTGCCTTGCGAACGCAGGCGCGAGCCGCCCTCGACGCCCGCCGGAATGCGCAGTTTGATTTTGGAAGTGCGCTGGCGTTTGCCGTCGCCGTGGCAGGTCTTGCACGGTTTTTCGAGAATGCCGGCCCTGGCCTTTGCAATGCGGGCAGGTCTGCGCGATGCTGAAAATGCCGCGCGAAGTCAGCACCTGGCCGCGCCCGCCGCAGGTCGCGCACGTTTTCAATTTGGAACCGGCTTCCGCGCCGGAGCCGTCGCAGGTTTCGCACTTGTCGAGCTTGGTGACGGAAATTTCCTTTTCGCAGCCGAGCGCGGCTTCTTCGAGCGTGATCTCCAGATCGTAACGCAAATCGTCGCCGCGCTGCGGGCCGGACGGATCCTGGCCGCCGCCGAAAATATTTTCAAAAATGCTGCCGCCACGCCGCCGCCGCCGAAGACTTCGCGGAAAATGTCGAACGGATCGTGGAAACCGCCGCCGCCGAAGCCGCCGCCCCGGCTGGCGCGCTGGCGCGGATCAAACGCCGCGTGGCCGTATTGATCGTAAGCCGCGCGTTTCTGCGGGTCGCTCAACGCCTCGTAAGCCTCGCCGAGTTCCTTGAAATTTTCCTCGGCGGCCTTGTCGCCCGGATTTTTGTCCGGGTGAAATTTCACGGCGAGCTTGCGGTAGGCTTTTTTGATTTCCTCGTCGCTGGCGCCCTTGCTGACGCCGAGGACTTCGTAGTAGTCGCGTTTGGCCATGTGAAAATTTACGATTATGATTTGCGAATTGCCGATGGAAATTCACGCGGCCGCCGCCGGTTTTTTGGCGACGATGACGGTGGCGGGGCGCAGCAGCCGGTCTTTGAATTTGTAGCCCTTGCGGAGCTGTTGCAGCGACGTGCCTTCCGGCACCTCGGCGGATTCCTGCTGGGAAACGGCCTCGTGCAAAATTGGGATCGAACGGCTTGCCGGCGGCGTCAATTTCTTCCAGGCCGGTTTCGGCGAGCGCGCTTTTGAGCTGCTGCTGGATCATCGCCACGCCGGACTGGAGCGACGCGAGCTTGTCGCCCTGCGCGGTCTGCGCGGCGGCCAGGGCCATCTCAAAATTGTCGAGCACCGGCAGGAGTTTTTGGAGCAGGGAAAAACTGGCGTATTGCGCGGCCTCGATTTTTTCGCGGGCGGCGCGCTTTTTGAAATTGTCAAAATCGGCGGTCGTGCGGAGCAGGCGGTCCCAATTCTCGTCGGCCTTGGCGGCGCGGGATTTCAAATCCTCGATCTGTTCGGGCGAAAGCGGCACGATCTCGACCGGGTTGGCGGCCGTTTCCGGCGGCGGGGTTTCGTTCTCGGTTTTGCTCATAGATTTTTTGCGTCCAAACATTCAGGCGGGAAAAATAACAGATGCGCGGATGCCCGGCAACGGGCAAGACGCGCTGGACGATTTTAAATTTGAAATCTCAAATTTGAGATTTTATTTGGGCGGGACGAGTTTTTGAAATTCCGGCAGGGCGCGAATGGCGGTCGAACCGCGGGTCGGTGCGCGCGGCTGGCGACGAGATCGCGGGCGGCCGGGATTGGTGGCGCAGCCGCTTCGCGCTCAATTCCAAGGCGACCTTGAGGTTCTGCAACGCCTCGCGCGTGCTGGCCGGTGATGGCTTGCAGGGCGGCCAGGTCGTAACGCGGTTCCGGCTGGCTCGGCGCGAGGCTGACCATTTTTTTGATCGCCGTTTCCAGCTTGGCGAAGTTGCCCAGTTTGCGCGAAATACTGGGCGATGGCGGCGGCGTCGGGAAATTTGATTTCGGGGCGGGCCAGCGCCTGGTCGAACAGTTCGAATCGCGCGGTTGGTCTGCTGCATTTGGAAATAGGCGCCGCCCAGCATGACCAGATTATCGCACGTTGGCGGGATTGGTGCGGGCGGTCGCTTCCATCGTCGTCAATCTGGTTGACGACTTGGGCGCGCTGGCCGGTTTGATTTTTGTAAGCCTTCACATTGTTGATCAAGTCGGTGATCTGCTCGTTGTAAGGGATCCAGTTTCTTGCAGGTTTCGCCGACGAGGATGGCGTCATCAAAGTGGCGGGCGGCCTGCTCCGGATGTCCGGTCGCTTCTTCGCGTCGGGCCAGTTGCAGGAGGAAATTGACGTAACGATAAACGGCCTCCGGGCTGTAAGGGCAGAACGCGAATGCTTGCTTGAAGGCGAATTCCGTTTCCCGGATCGAGCGCCGCCTGGCTGGCGGCGGTTTTCTGGCGGTATTCCGGCGGGCACTGCGGACTCATGCGCCAGTAATACATGCCGGCCTGCGAACTGCGCAGTTTGGAAAACGCCTTCTGCGCGTCGTCATCGCGGACAAAGGCGCGGTCGCCGGTGTAGCCTTTGTAATTGTTGTGGATGTAAGTCTGCTCCACAAAGTCGGCGATCTGCTGGACGCTGGTGTCGTAGGTGATCCAGTTGCCGCACAGCCGCGTGGAATATTTCGTCCAGAATTCGTGGTCCAGCTTGAACACGTCGTCGGACAATTCCGGCAGCGGATTGCGGTTGATTTTCATGATGATGCCGAACGGCGTTTCGTAGGGATACATCCATTTGAGCGGGAAACTTTCCTCGACGTAAAACGAATTGGTCGGGTTTTTGTCGAAGATGACCTTGCAGAGCAGGCCGTTGATGTTCATCACGGCCACCTGGCCGGAGACCTGCACGCGGCCATTTTCAATGCTGCACCGTCTTCGCCGGGATCGAGCTGGCCGAGTTGCTGGCGGCGGGCCACGTCTTCCGTGTAATCCTGAAAACATTTTTGCGAATCATCGGGCGACGGGATGTAAATTTCGTTGGGCGGATAAACGCCGCGCGCGCGCCGGTATTTTTCCACGTACGCGCCCCACGCGGTGAACGGCCGTCAGGTGTCGTCAGCACGTTGTAAAGCCTTCGATCAGCTGTTGATGAATCAGCCGCGTCAGCCCGGTGTCACGCGCTGCCTGGCCTGCGCCCAGAAAGCAGGCCGAACAGATATTTGGAAAGCTCGCTGAAGAACGGCGGGTCAATCTGCTTGGAACGGTTGTATTGCGCGCGGAGATAATCCAGATAGGTGCCGTCGGCCAGCGCGTTTTGCGTGATGAGATAGCAGTCGCGCCGGTCGAATTTCTGGTCCTGCGCCGGCTGGCAACTGTGCGGAATGAAACTGTCGCAGAAAATCGAATAGGTCGGACAGAAACGTCCGGGGTCGGTGCCGCCGAAGAGAATCGTGTTGCGGTCCATTTCCGGATAAATAAGCGTGGCGTTGGCCGGATTTTTCAGCAGCGTGGCGCGGAGATCGTTGTCGTAACTTAATTTGCCGGTCTTCGGATCGGTGAACGGCGGCGTGAACATGTCGTGCCCGAACCAGAAGCCGAACCAGTGGTTGCGCTGTTCGCTTTTATACCAGTGCGACAGGCCGGACCACAGTCGGCATGATGCAGAACAGGCACGAGCATGATCAGCACCGGCCCGCGCTGGCGATAAACCAGCAGCGCGCCAAGAATGCAGACGGGAATGGCCAGCAGGATCAGATTGGCGAACACGGGCAGGCCGTATTGATCTTTGTCAAAGGCCAGCGCGATGTAATGCGGCAATTGCGAGAGGCTGATTTCACCCGCCGGGCCGAAATAGAGTTTGCCCGCCGCGTCCTTGAGGCAATAGACCGCCAGCACCACGCGCCACCGCGCCGCCGAGAAAACCCCACAGTCGCATTTTTTGGTAATGCGTCGCGGTGTAGGCCGCCAGCAACGTCAGGCCGTAGCCGATCATCATCGCGAACAAGCCCGTGCGAGGCGGTGAAGAAAACCTTGTTCAAATCCGTCGAGGAACGGTCCGGGCGAAACGTCAATGAGAATCACCAGCAGCACCGACAGACAGAAATAAATGGCCGTCAAGCCGATGATCCAAGAGCGTTCGCGCTTGTGCATTTTCATGCAGGAACAGCAAACGGCAGCAGGCCGATGAACATATAAACCCAACTGAACGATTCCGAAAGTCCCTGCACGATATACCAGAGCTGAAACGCGAAACAGCTTGGGATCGGAAAAAATATTCGTGCCGTGCACTGATTCATATTGGCCGCGGCTCAACGCATGGAAGAATCCTTCGACCGTGCGCGGATAGCCCCATTGCATCGGCGGGTCGGTCATGCCGGAAATCGGTTCGTAAAAATAAACGGACACCCCCACGCACCCACGCCAGCCCCATCAAGACCACCGATTTCCATTCGGACAAAAATCCCTTGGTCTCGCATGGCCAGCCAGCCGCCGGCCACGATGCGAGCCGATGCCGACGATGTGGAACAGGTTCTTTTCGATGGAACTCATGTTTTGCAACGCCGGCACGCTGCTCATCAGCATCAGGCCGACGAGGTAAACGGCGCTGTTCGCCAGAAACATGTCGCGGCCCAGACGCGGCAACGCCAGCGCAATGGCCACTTCGATGCCCATGGCGCTCAACAGCAGCGTCTGGTGAATGGTGGCGCACAAGCCGTAAAGGAACATCGCCAGATACAAGTAGCGGCGCTGCTGCGGCGCATACATCCAGCGCATCAGGCACGCGATCACCGCGATCAGCCACGGCACGCCGAACAGCGAAATGCGGTTGATCACCACCGATTCGCTCCACATGAACACGTCCAGCCCCAGCAACGTGCCGGCGACAAAGCCCGACACCGAGCAGATGGCGTTTTCCCACTGGCGCGGCACGTCCTTGATGACCTCGATGCCTTCAATCAACATGCTGCTGCCGCGCGAAACCATCAGCGCCAGCAAGCCGCAGCCCATCGCCGCGGCAAACGATTCGCCCACCTCCACGCGCCAGGCCACGTTGCCGAACGGCAGGATGGCCGTCCAAAACCACGCATACACCGACCAGAACGGATAGCCGGGCGGATGCGGGATGCCCGCGTAAAATGCGCCGGTGCAAAGCTCGCCGGAATCCTCCAGCGTCTGTTCCGGCGCCAGCGTGAACAGATAAATGATCCAGATGACGCCAAAGGTGATGGCCATGGTGAGCCAGTCCGTCGGCCGGAACATCGGCGCCACTTTCACCGGGCACGACGGCGATTGGCGGGTTTGGCGGCGGCTTTCGGATCTTTCGGTTGGTTCGGTTTGGGTTTTTCCATTTTTTCGGCTTCAGTTGCTTAAATTCGTTGTCGGCGTAAAACGGATACTAGACTTGAAAACACTGCGGTTTGTCCAATCAAAAGTGACGGCGGCGAGATGGTTCTGTTCCGTCTGCGCGCCGCCCGTGGCATAGGCCGCGTTGTTTTGACTGCTCAAAATCAAGGCCATGGCCGGCTTTTGCCCCAGTCCGTCGCCGTCGTGGTTGAAGGCCATCAATGTCAGCAGCGCGCAAGCCATCGTCGGCGCGACGCAACTCCACAGCCAGCGCGCCGTCGGCACATCGGCTTCGCCGGCGAACTGCAGAATCCGGCGTTTAAGTCCCGCTGACGGACGGCGCGGACGCCAGGAACGCAATTGTGTCTCGTTCATCTCTTTCATAAACGACTCCTTCCAGTTTCGATTTTATTTTCTGCAATCCGTAGCGGTAACGGCCCGCCGCCGTGTTCGGCGAAATTTCCAGCAGCCCGCCGATTTCCTCGAACGTGCAGCCGTGCCACACTTTCAGCACGATGGCCTCGCGCTGTTCCACCGGCAGTTCCGCGAGGCAGCGCATGGCCGCCCGTTCCGCCGGCGTTTCGTCCGCGTCTTTTTCAAACCAGCGCAGCGATTCCCATTCGCGCGTCAGCCGGCGCCAGAGCGTGCGCCGGTGGTTTAGCGCGCGATTGCGGAAGCTGCGCACGCAATAATGCCGCGGCTTTCGCCGGCGGCGCCTCCATTTGCAGCAACGCCAGAAAGGTTTCCTGCAACACATCCTCCGCCTCGCCGTGGCTCAAGCCGAGCGCCCGGCCATACAAAATCAATTGCGCCGCCTGCTCGTCGAAGAGCCGCCCGCACCAGTGCTGGGAATGATTTGCGTTCACGTTTTCAATCCATAGACACCGCCTCCGCCGGATTTGTATAAAAAATTTTAGGATTATGCGGAGGACAAACTTTTGGGCTTTGAATCCGCAGATTTCACAGATGAACGCAGATTTCCTCAATTTTAATCCGCGAAATCCGCGAAATCCGCGGATAAAAGTCCGGTTGACAACGAGGATGATTTGATCCCGTGAGAATTTTCAGACCGGCTCTTTTCAGGGCATGACCTTGTCAATCGCGCCGCGCAGTTCCGCAAGTGAAAAGGGTTTGGAGAGGACATGATTCACGCCGCCAATCGGCTTGCCGTCTTTGAGAAAGTCTTCCGCAAAGGCCGTGGCCATGATGATGCGCTGCCCTGGCCGGCGCTGTCTGATTTGGGCGATGAGCTGGTCGCCTTTCATTTCCGGCATGAGATAATCCGTGATGACCAGGTCGAAGTGGCCGGTTTCAATCAGCGCCAGCGCCGCGCCGCCATCAGCGGCGGTTTGAACCTTGTGCCCGAAAAACGCAAGCATCATCTGAATGGCCTTGCAAACAGAGGGTTCATCATCCACCACCAAAATGCGATATTGCGCTTGTTCTAAGTCGTTCACGCTGGATCCAAAATCGGTCTAAAATAAGCATTTTCCCCGCAAGTGCAACCTAAAGTTTCAACTCAGGAATTATGCACTTCGCAAACCGGACTTAGTTATCCGCAGATTACGCGGATTACGCGGATTAAAATTGAGAAATCTGCGTTCATCTGTGAAATCTGCGGATTCAAACGCAAAAGTTTGTCATCCGCATCATCCCACAGCCGTCCGCAATTCCACTTTTTGCATTGCATCTTTGCGGTTCAAAGCGCTTGGGCGTTCCGGTTTTTTGTGAATAACTTGTTAGCACTTTGGATAGAAAGTGCTTGGCCGGATTTGACCTTTGCAATAAGCTGGCGTTGGTTTTTCAGCAACCGGATGGAAAGTTTTATGCAACGACATCAATCAACACCCAATTCACCGGTATCCTCGAGGGATGCAAGTTGTTTGCCCGCGTCAGATTGCTTTCCCGAAACCGACCAAGCGCTGCCAGATTCTTTTGCCGACTGGCTGGCACAGCCGGCCGAAGCCATCACGGGCGGTTTGGAGCAGGCCATTTTTGCCGGAATTCTGAATGAGTTTTCCATTCAAACATCCGCCAGCCCGTCAGCCCGTCCCTTCCAAGGTTGAACGCAATGGCGCTTCAGTTTGGGAGCGTCAACCGTGGCTGGCGGTTTAATCCATCCATTTGTCCGGCAGCAGTTGGTTGCAAGGCGAATCCGGGCTGACCATTCCGAATGAATTTCAAACGCTATCTGGACCTGTATGCCGCGCTGTGGAAAAATTCCGTGGCGCGCGAGATGTCGTTCAAGGGCAATTTCATTTTGTGGATTCTGGTCGAAGTGCTGTGGTTCGGACTGCAACTTAGTTTTGTCACCGTCGTTTTTTCGCAGACCGCATCCATCGGCACGTGGACGAAATGGCAGATGGTCCTGCTCGTGGGCGCGAGCAATTTCATCCAGCAACTTTACCAGGCGTTTTTTTTGACCAACTGCACGAACCTTTCGGAACTCGTCCGCACGGGCAAGATGGATTTTCTGCTGCTGCTGCCGGTCAATACGCGCTTCCTCGTCTCGCTGCGCGTGGTGGATCTCGGCGCGTTCGTCAACGCGCTGTTCGGCCTGGCGGTGATGGTTTATGCGGCGGCAAAATTAAACCTGCATCCGACCGCGACGCAGATCGCCGGCTTCAGCGCGTTGTGCGTCGTGGGAATTTTGATCCATTACTCGCTGATGTTCATCCTCGCCACGATTTGTTTCTGGACCGTGCGCGCGCAGGGCATCGTCTGGGGCTACTACAATTTGTTCAATATCGCGCGGATGCCGGATGAGGCGTTCCGCGGCGCGTTCAAGGCGGTGTTCACGTTTGCGCTGCCCGTGCTGCTGGTCAGCAACGTGCCCACGCGCGTGCTGGCGGATAAAATCAGTTCGCCGGCATCATGGCTGCTGCTGGTCGGCGTGGGAATTGGCTGGGCGGCGGTGTCGGAATCTTTTTGGCGCGTGTCCATGCGGCGTTACACAAGCGCAAGTTCGTAGCTGGAAGCTGGAAGTTCGGCAACTAAAAAACTCAAAACAAAAACTGCGTTAAAGTTTCTGCTGGCCGGCATTATTTTTTGGCCAGGGCCGCGCTCACGGCGGATTCGAGTTTTTTGTCCGGCTCATAGGTGCCAATGACTTTCCCATCCCGGTCAAGCAGGACGGCGAATGGTATCAGTTGGATGCCGTATTTTGCCGCCAGTTTGTTATCCGGCCCCCGGCCATCGAAATACTGCGGCCAAGCCATGCCTTCATGCTGCTTGATAAAGCTGTTGAGCTTGTCCCGATCGTCGTCGAGACTCACCCCGATAATGTCAAAGCCTTCGCCGTGGTGTTTCTGGTATGCGGCGACGACATTGGGCATGTTAATGACGCAGGACGGGCACCAGGTCGCCCAAAAATCAATCAGCACCACCTTGCCTTTGAGGGCGGCAAGGGAAATCGGTTTTCCGGCCAGATCCTTCTCGTTAAAGTCTGGCAGCGGTTGGCCGACGGGAAATCTTGCCGCCTGTATCTTGAGTTCTTCATCCTGCTTTTTTAACTCGGCTTCCACGCTGGCAATCTGGCCGAGAATCTTGTCGGCGCTTTGGCCGTATTTGGTGTCGGGATAGTCCGTCTTGATCTGCTTGAAGAGCGCCGCACCCTTTTCAAAATCTCGGAACACTTCCACATACAGCATGGCCTTCATATAAACAATCTCCGCCGCTTCGTCGGTCTTCGCGCCGTTCTCGCCCGCGATCAAGCGGTCAAAGCTTTTGAGTTCATCCGCCAGGTCGGCTTCGGTGTCCTTGCCGGCCTGGATTTTGGCCTGAATCTTTTGCACCAAGTCGTGCAACTGCGTCTGCGCCGGCGTCAACGTCGGACTGGTTGCCGCTTGGGCGTTGAGGTGAGCCGGAGCAAACAGCCATGCGGCGAACGTCAGAACAAATAACAATTTTAAATTCATGCAATTAAAGCCATTAAAAATTCCATGTTTTTGCCGGCGTCGCAATCTTTTTATCCGCAGATAGCGCAGATTTTTTAGAATCACGCTTGACAGAGGAGGCACTTCCGTAGTTTTCTTAATTTAATGATCTACGTTCCTTCCCGCATGGGCCAGTTGAACCGGCGCGCCTTGCTCCGGCAATTGCAGAAGCTGGGCGTGGCTTCGCGGGCGGAACTCGCCAAGGCGCTTGGCATGAGCCAGCCCACGGCGGGGAAAATCGTGGATGAACTGATCGAAATGGACGTGCTGGAAGAAGTGGCCGTGGCTCTGCCCGAATCCGGTGAACGCAATGGCGACACCGTCGTCGGCCAGCTTGGCCGTCCTGGACGGCAGTTGCGGCTGAACGAATCGCGCGCAAAATTTCTCGGTATCGCGCTCGGCGTCAAGACCACCCACCTTGCCGGCCTCACGCTTGGGCTATTGCCGACGAAGACCGGTGGCCGGTCGCGTTTGAGGTTGATGGAGCAGATCCAAACCCGGCCAAAGTCTGGGAGAAAAAACTGCGCGCGGCCGCCAAATCTCTGGGCACGGATGATTTTCTGGGCGTGTTGTTGAGCGTTCCCGGCGTGGTGGACGAAGCCGCCAACCGGAT
The DNA here is from genome assembly GCA_963738225.1 of uncultured Verrucomicrobiae bacterium. Lineage (GTDB taxonomy): Bacteria > Verrucomicrobiota > Verrucomicrobiia > Limisphaerales > UBA11358 > UBA11358. Next base: position 714,654 of record CAVTVR010000007.1, on the reverse strand, counting down.
TTTATTTTCGCCGAACATCCACTGGACGGAAAAGACCGACCTGGCCGGCCATCGTCCAGCGGGTTTGGAATGTGCCGGTTCTGCTGGTGCAGGAAGAACGCGCGCTGGCGCTGGGCCATCATCTGGCCAATCCCGGATTGCGAAGATTTTTTGCTCGTGGATTTCGGCGAAGGCGTCGGCGGCGCCATCATCGTGGAAGGCAAACCGCTGGCCAATCCGCTGCCCATCAGCGGCGAAATCGGCCACACGCCCGTGCCCGGCAACCGTCGCCCGTGCGGCTGCGGCGCGGTGGGCTGCATGGAAACGCTCGATCTCGCTGCGCGGACTGCTTGAAAGTTTTTCCGCCGCCGATCCGCGCCGGAGAAAATTCCTGGCACGGACTGTGCGACGCATATTTCCCGGCACGGCATCAACCGTGGCTGGCGCAGGCGCTGGACGCGGCGGCGGCGGCGATTGCCGGCGCGCTGAACGTCGTGGGTCTGCGCCGCGTGGTCATCACCGGCAGTCTGACGGAATTGCCGCCGTCGGTGATGCAATATCTTTCCCGCGCCGTCCAGAATGGCGCGATGTGGGCGCGGTTCGGCAAGGTGGAGTGCTTTTCCGCGCCGCGCCGCCGCACGGCGGGACTGGTGGCCGTGGGCATTGACCGCCTGGTGGTGCCGGATCAGACAGAAAAACTTTTCGCTGCGCCGAAAAAACTCGCGTCCACCAATCAAAACTGAATAATAAACAAACCGTTACCACCTGAACACAAAATGAAAGCCGCATTTCCCCAAATCAATCCAATCGCCTACGAAGGCGCCGAAATCCAAAAATCCGCTCGCGTTCAAACATTACAACGCCGATGAAATCGTCGAAGGCAAAACCATGCGCGACCATCTGCGCTTTGCCGTGGTTTATTGGCACACGTTTCGCGGCACCGGCAGCGACCCGTTCGGCGCGGGCACGATGCAGCGGCCGTGGGACGACGGCACCAACTCCGTCAGCAACGCGCAGAACCGCGCGCGCGTCGCGTTTGAGTTCATCGCCAAACTCGGCGCGCCGTATTATTGCTGGCACGACCGCGACGTCGCGCCGGAAGGAAAATCGCTGTCCGAGACGAACAAGAATTTTGACGCGGTCGCCAAAGTTTTGAAGGAAGAACAAAAGCGCACCGGCATCAAGCTGCTTTGGGGCACGGCGAATCTGTTTTCCAATCCGCGCTTCGTCCACGGCGCGAGCACGAGCTGCAACGCCGACGTGTTTGCGTTTGCCGCCGCGCAGGTGAAGAAGGCGATGGAAGTGACGCACGAACTCGGCGGCGAAGGCTACACGTTCTGGGGCGGACGCGAAGGCTACATGACGCTGCTCAACACCGACATGAAACGCGAGCAGGAGCATCTGGCGAAATTCCTGCACCTGGCGGTGGATTACAAAAAGAAGATCGGCTTCAAAGGCCAGTTTTACATCGAGCCGAAACCGAAAGAGCCGACCAAGCACCAATACGATTCCGACGCCGCCGCGTGCCTGAATTTTCTGCGCGAATTCGATCTGCTGCCGCATTTCAAGCTGAACATCGAGACCAACCACGCCACGCTCGCCGGCCACTCGATGCAGCACGAACTGGAAGTGGCCGGCGCGGCGGGCGCGCTCGGCTCGATTGACGCGAACACCGGCGACGAATTGCTCGGCTGGGACACCGACCAGTTTCCGACGAGCATTTATCTGACGACCTACACGATGCTGACGATTCTGAAATACGGCGGCTTCAAGACCGGCGGCGTGAATTTCGACGCGAAGGTGCGCCGCGAAAGTTTCGAGCCGATTGATTTGTTTTACGCGCACATCGGCGGCATGGACGCGTTTGCGCGCGGCCTGAAGATTGCCGCCGCGATTCGCAAAGACGGTCGGCTGGCGGAATTTGTGAAGAACCGCTACGCGTCGTGGGATTCCGGCATCGGCGCGAAGATCGAATCCGGCAAGGCGAGCTTCAAAGAACTCGAAGCCTACATGCTCAAGCAGGGCGAAGTGACGCCGAACGCCAGCGGCCGCCAGGAATTCCTGGAAAACCTCATCAACGAATTTATCTGAACACAGTCGACGATTCGTCGACCATTTAACCGACAAAAATCTTAACATATATGAACATCAATCTAAAACAATTCGAAGTCTGGTTTGTCACCGGCAGCCAGCATCTTTACGGGCCGGAAACCTTGAAAAAAGTCGCCGAGCATTCGCAGGAAATCGCCAAGGCGCTCAACGTCGCGCCCGCGATTCCGGTGAAAGTCGTTTTCAAGCCGGTGATGGTCACGCCGGACGCGATCACCGAACTTTGCCAGGCGGCGAACAACGCGCGCGAAGTGCATCGGCCTCATCACCTGGTGCCACACGTTTTCGCCGTCGAAAATGTGGATCAACGGCCTGAAGCAACTGCGCAAGCCGGTTGCGCATCTGCACACGCAATACAATCGCGACATTCCGTGGGCGACGATTGACATGGATTTCATGAACATGAACCAGGCCGCGCACGGCGACCGCGAGCACGGTTTCATCTGGAGCCGGATGCGGCTGAACCGCAAGGTCGTCGTCGGTTTCTGGCAGGAAAAATCCACGCAGGAAAAACTCGGCGCGTGGGCGCGCGCCGCCGCCGCGTGGGCCGACTGGCAGGACGCGAAATTCTGCCGCTTCGGCGACAACATGCGCGAAGTGGCCGTGACCGAAGGCGACAAAGTTTCCGCGCAAATGAAATTTGGTTTCGCCGTCAACGGCTACGGCGTCGGCGATTTGGTGAAAGCTCGTCAACGACGTTTCCGAAAAGGAAATTGACGCGCTTGTGCAAAACTTACGAAGCCGATTTACGAAATTGCCGCCGATTTGAAAAAAGGCGGCAAGCGCCACAAATCCATCCGCGAAGCCGCGCGCATCGAACTCGGCCTGCGCGCATTTTTGGCGGACGGAAATTTCAAAGGTTTCACCACGACGTTTGAAGATTTGCACGGCCTCGTGCAATTGCCCGGCCTCGCGCCGCAGCGGTTGATGGCCGACGGCTACGGTTTTGCCGGCGAAGGCGATTGGAAAACCGCCGCGCTCGTCCGCGCGATGAAAGTCATGGCGAGCGGACTCGAAGGCGGCACGTCGTTCATGGAAGATTACACCTATCATTTGCAGCCCGGCAACAAAGTCGTGCTCGGCGCGCACATGCTGGAAATTTGTCCGAGCATCGCCGACGGCAAGGCCGTCGTTGCAGGTGCATCCGCTCGGCATCGGCGGCAAGGCCGATCCGGCGCGGCTGGTTTTCAACACGCCCGCCGGCCCGGCGCTGAACGCGGCGCTGATGGATTTCGGCAACCGCTTCCGTCTGCTCATCAACGAAGTGGATGTCGTCAAGCCCGAACAGCCGATGCCGAAACTGCCGGTCGCGCAGGCCGTGTGGAAATGCCGTCCGAATTTCGAGGACGCGTGCGCGGCGTGGATTTACGCCGGCGGCGCGCATCACACCGGCTTCAGCCAGGCGGTCACGACGGAAATGCTCGAAGATTTCGCGGCCATCGCCGGACTCGAAGTCGTCGTGATTGACGCCGACACGAAACTCCGCCAGTTCAAACAGGAACTTGTCTGGAACGACTGCGCCTACGGCCTGAAGAGCGGCTGGGTTTCCTGAACAAAATGAAAATCAATCCCGAAGAAAATATCTCCGTGAAAAAATGAAACTGAAGAATTACTTTGCCGCCGCCGTTCTGGCGACGGCCATTTCAACCAACGCGCAACCCGCGAAAATCACCGTGGACGTGGCGCATCCGGGCCACGCGATTTCGCCGACGCTTGTGGGGGATTTTTTTCGAGGACATCAATTTGTCCGCCGACGGCGGGCTTTATCCCGAACTGGTGCGCAACCGCTCGTTCGAGGACTGCGGACAAGCCGGACTTTTGGAAATTGTCCCAAACGGCGCGGCGGCAGCACCACGGCGGCCATTGACAGCAGCCAGCCGCTGAACACGTTCAACATTCACAGTCCTGCGCGTGAAAGTGGACGGCGCGTTCACGTTGCAGAACGATGGTTACTGGGGCATGAACATCGTGGCGGGCGACAGCTACACAGTTGAAGCTGGCGGCGCGCGTGGCGGACGGATTTGACGGGCCGCTGACGGTGAAAATTTTGAGTTCGACCGGCGCGGAACTGGCGAGCGGGGAAATTTCCGGGCTGGCCGGCAATTGGAAATATCACACGCTCGAACTCACGGCATCAGGCGGCGACCCGAAAGCGACGCTGCAAATTTCCGCGTCGGGAAAGGGCACTTTGTTCCTCGACATGGTTTCGCTGATGCCGGAAAAAACGTGGAAGGATCACGGGCTGCGCGTGGATCTGGCGGAATCGCTGGACGCGCTGCATCCGAAATTCTTGCGCTTCCCCGGCGGCAACTGGATCGAGGGCGACGACTTCGCGCACATGTATCATTGGAAGATACACGATTGGCGACATTGACGCGCGCACGCCGCTTTGGAACACCTGGGGTTACAACACCACGCAGGGGCTGGGCTTTTACGAATACCTGCAACTGTGCGAAGACCTCGGCGCGGAGCCGCTGTTCGGCATCAGTTGCGGCATCGCGCTCGGCGACAAGGACGTGCCGCTGGATCGCGATGGGCCAGTGGATGCAGGACGCGCTCGACGCGATTGAATATGCCAACGGGCCGACGAATTCCGTCTGGGGCGCGGTTGCGCGCGCAGGCCGGACATCCCGCGCCGTTCAATCTGAAATTCATGGAGATCGGCAATGAAAATGGCGGGCCGCGACTACGCCGAACGCTGGACGCTGCTCGTCAATGCCATCCGCGCCAAATATCCCGGAATGAAACTGATTGCGACCAGCAGCTTGAGCGACGGCTCGCATCCTTTTGACCCCGCGCCCGGACATCGTGGACGAGCATTATTACGAAACGCCCGAATCGTTCATGCGCCGCGCGAACCAATACGACAGTTACGACCGCAACGGCCCGAAAATTTTCATCGGCGAATATGCCGTCACGCAAAAAGCCGGCCTCGGCAATTTGCGTGCGGCGATCGGCGAGGCGGCGTTCATGACCGGCATGGAACGCAATTCCGACAGTCGTCGAACTGGCCAGCTACGCGCCGCTGTTCGTCAACATGAACCATCGCGCGTGGAATCCCGACCTCATCAACTTCGACAGTTCCAAGTGGTATGGCCTGCCGAGCTATTACGTCCAAAAATTGTTCGCTGAAAATCGCGGCGACGTTTATCTGCCGACGGAGGTGCAGTCGCCGGTCGCGGAACCGCCAGTGCCCGGTGGCATGATCGGCGTCGGCACCTGGAACACGGCGGCGGAATTCAAGGACGTCGAGGTCACCGCGCCGGACGGGAAGGTGTTGTTGCAATCCGATTTCAGCCAGGACGCCAAAGGCTGGAAGTTCCTCGGCGACGGCGCGAATTGGAAAGTGCAAGACGGCGCGTTGCAGCAGACGGCGGAAAAGGAATTCATCCGCGCGCTCGCCGGCGACAAAACATGGACGGATTACACGCTCACGCTCAAGGCGCGGAAAATTTCCGGCGCGGAAGGCTTCCTGATTTTGTTCCACATCGCCGGCGACGACGACCGCACCTGGTGGAACATCGGCGGCTGGGGCAACACGCAGGATGCCATCGAATCCGGCGGCACGTTGGATTCCAAGCCAGGCACATGTTGAGACTGGCCGCTGGTATGACATCAAAGTCACGGTCAGCCGGCAAGCATGTGAAATGCTGGCTGGACGGCCAGTTGATCCACGACATTGATTTCGACAGCGGCGGCAAAGTCAACGCGCTCTACGCAACCTCGGCCACGGATGCCAAGACCGGCGAACTCATCGTCAAAGTCGTCAACACGCAAGCCGGTCCGCTGGAGACTGAATTGAACCTGGCCGGCGCAAACCTGACCGGCAAAGGCACGGCCACTGTGCTGACTTCGGAAAATGCCGCGGACGAAAATTCGCTGGAGAATCCGATGAAAGTTTCGCCGAAGACGGAAGACGTGAGTTTCAGCGGAACCACGCTCACGCGCGCGTTCCCGGGAAATTCCTTCAGCGTGCTGCGGCTGCAGACCAGGTAAATCCTTATGACGCTCAACAAATTCGCCGTTGCATTGTTCGCGGTTTCCGCCGTGGCGTTGAACGCCGCGGCTGGCACGCCGCCGATGAAAGTGGCGCGCATTGCCGAGCCGTTTTCGCTGACGGACGTGCGGCTGCTCAACGGGCCGTTTCGCGACGCGATGCTGCGCGATCAAAATTACCTGTTGAGCCTTGATCCCGACCGGCTGCTGCTCAACTTCCGCGTCAACGTCGGCTTGCCGTCGTCAGCCAGACCATACGGCGGCTGGGAAGCGCCGAATTGCGAGCTGCGCGGGCACAGCGTCGGACATTATCTCTCGGCGCTGTCGCTGATGTATGCCAGCACCGGCGATGAACGGTTCAAGCAGCGCGCGGATTACATCGTCGCCGTGCTTGCGCAATGCCAGAGCAATTCTCCGGCGGCGGGTTTTCACGAGGGTTATTTGTCGGCATTCCCGGAATCGTTCATTGACCGCGTGGAACAAAGCAAACCGGTTTGGGCGCCGTGGTATACGTTGCACAAAATCCTCGCCGGTTTGCTCGATGCGAACCGCCTTTGCGGCAACGAACAGGCGCTGGCCGTCGCGGAAAAAATGGGCGACTGGGTGAAGTTCCGCGTGGACCGGCATTTCACACGAGCAAATGCAAAAATCGCTCGAAAACGAGCAAGGCGGCATGACCGAGGCGCTGGCGAATCTGTATGCGGTCACCGGCAACACAAGATTATCTCGACCTGTCCGCCGCGTTCAATCATGCGAAAGTTCTCGATCCGCTGTCGCGCGGCGAAGACCGGCTGAACGGCATCCACGCCAACACGCAAATCCCAAAAATCATGGGCGCGACGCGCGAGTATGAATTCACCGGCGATCCGAAATATCTCACCGTCGCCAACACGTTTTGGGATTCCGTCGCATTGCACCGTTCAGCTACGTCATCGGCGGCGACAGCGACCATGAGCATTTTTTCCCCACCAACGAGTTCGCGCGGCATTTGAGCGCCGAAACCGCCGAGACCTGCAACACCTACAACATGCTCAAGCTCACGCGCGAGTTGTTCGGGCTGGAGCCGGACGCCGCGAAAATGGATTTCTACGAACGCGCCCTTTACAACGACATTCTCGCCTCGCAGGACCCGGACACCGACATGTTCGACGTATTTCATGTCGCTCAAGCCGGGACACTTCAAAATCTATTCGACGCCGGAAAATTCCTTCTGGTGCTGCGTCGGCACCGGCATGGAAAATCATTCCAAATACGGCGACACGATTTATTTCCACGATGCGGATTCGCTGTGGGTGAATTTGTTCATCGCGTCGGAATTGAATTGGGCAGAAAAAGGAATTTCCGTGCGGCAGGAAACCAAATTTCCCGAAAGCGACACGACCGTGTTGAAATTCAAAGCCGCCGCGCCGTCCACCTTCGCGCTGAAAATCCGCCATCCGGCTTGGGCGACGGACGGCATGAAAATTTCCGTGAATGGCAAAAAGCAAAAGATCGAATCCGCGCCCGGCAGCTATTCGACGGTGCAGCGCGAATGGCGTGACGGCGACACCGTGAAAATCCAGTTGCCGATGCGATTGCACGCGGAATCTCTGCCGGAAACGACCAACGAAATCGCCTTGCTTTACGGCCCGATTGTGCTGGCTGGCGAACTGGGCACCAATGGGATGCCGCGCCGTCTGCTCGGAAGCGGCCAAGGCGATTTCAATCGCGTCCCCGATCCATCCGTGCCGATGTTTGCGGCCACGCCTGACGAATTGCTCAAGCATGTCAAGCCGGTTCGCGGAGAGCCGCTGACGTTCCGCACCGACGGCATTGGCCGCCCGGACGAAGTAACGCTGATGCCGTTTTACGAATTGCATCACCAGCGGTATTCGGTTTATTGGAATCTGATTTCCGAGGCCGAATGGAAGGCGCAATCGGCTCAAATCGCCGACGCCGACGCCCGCCGCATGGCCGAGGAGGCGCGCGTGGTGGATGTCGTGCGGCCCGGCGAACAGCAATCCGAAACCGATCATAAAATGCAGGGTGACGACACGCAAACCGGCGACTATTTCGGACTCAAATGGCGGCACGCCGCCGGCTGGTTCAGTTATGAAATGAAATGCGATCCGGTCCAGCCGCAACAATTGGTCGTCACGTTTTTCGGCGGCGATGCCGGGCGCGAATTTGATGTCATGGTGGATGGCAAAGTTGTTGGCACGGAAAAATTAAATAACAACAAGCCGGGTGAATTTTTCGATGCGACGTTCCCGCTCGCGCCGGAGCTGACGCGCGGCAAGTCCAGCGTCACCGTGAAATTCGCCGCGCATCCCGGCAGCCTTGCCGGCGGCGTGTTCGGCATTCGCATGATACGGGCAAAATAGAAATCAACCAATAGATTTATGGCAAAATACACTATCGGACTGGACTACGGCACGAACTCGGTTCGCGCCCTCATCGTCAACGTCGCCAACGGCGCGGAAATCGCCGCGGCGGTCTGGACTTACGCGCACGGCACGCAGGGCGTGATTCTGTCGCGCGACCCGAACCTCGCGCGGCAGCATCCGGCGGATTACGTCAACGGCGCGGAAATCACCATCAAGCAGGCGCTCGCCACGGCGAAGAAAATCCGTCAAAGGTTTCAACGCCGGATCAGGTCATCGGCATCGGCGTGGACACGACCGGCAGCACGCCGCTGCCGGTGGACGCGAACGGCCAGCCGCTGGCGTTCAGCAAAAAATTCGCCAAAAATCCGGCGGCGATGGCGTGGCTGTGGAAAGACCACACCGGCGTGGCCGAGGCGGCGGAAATCACCGCGCTGGCGAAAAAAATTCGGCCGCAATATCTCGCCAAGTGCGGCGGCATTTATTCCAGCGAATGGTTTTTCAGCAAAATTTTGCACTGCCTGCGCACCGCGCCGGAAGTATTCAACGCCGCGCATTCGTGGATTGAACTTTCCGATTTTGTTCCCGCTGACCTGACCGGCACGCTCGCGCCGGACCAATTCATCGCCGGCGTTTGCGCCGCCGGCCACAAGGCGATGTGGAACGCGAAATGGGGCGGCTATCCCGACGCGGAATTTTTGTCGCAGCTTGATCCCAAGCTCGGCGAATTGCGCTCGCGATTACCGGGCCGCGTTCATTCGATTGACCGCGCGGTTGGCGGTTTGACCGCTGCGTGGGCGGAGAAAACCGGCTTGAAGGCGGGCATTCCCGTCGCGGTCGGCGCGTTCGATGCCATCTTGGCGCGGTTGGCAGCGGCGTCACGCCCGGCACGCTGGTCAAGATCATCGGCACCAGCACCTGCGACATCAGCGTGCAATTGAACACCGCCGAACTGGCGGATGTGCCCGGGGTCTGCGGCATCGTGGACGGCAGCGTGTTGCCCGGTTATTTCGGCATCGAAGCCGGCCAGTCGGCGGTGGGCGACATTTTCAACTGGTTTGTGAATTACGTGCAGCCGCTCGGCAAGAAGCCGGCACGCACGAGGCGCTCACGGCGGGCGCGGCCAAATTGCAGCCCGGCGAAAGCGGCCTGCTCGCGCTCGATTGGAACAATGGCAACCGCACGATCCTCGTGGATCAGCGGCTCACCGGCGCGCTCATCGGCCAGACGCTTTACACGACGCCGGCGGAAATTTACCGCGCTTTGATCGAGGCGACGGCCTTTGGCGCGTTGACCATCATCAATCGCATGGAGGAATACGGCGTGAAGATTTCACAAATCGTCAACTGCGGCGGCATCGCGGAAAAGAACGCCGTGGTGATGCAGATTTACGCCGATGTGACGGGCCGCCCGATGAAAATTTCACGCTCGGCGCAGACCTGCGCGCTCGGCTCGGCCATCGCGGCGGCGGTCGTGGCCGGCGCGCACAAGGATTATGCCACGGCGCAGAAAAAAATGACCGGCTTGAAACCGAAAATTTACCGGCCGAATCCGAAGGCGCATGAAATCTACCGCGAACTGTATCCGCTCTACCGGACGTTGCACGACGCCTTCGGCACGAAGGAGTGGAACGGCAATCTGTTCGACGTGATGAAGAAGCTGATTGAGATTCGCGGGCGGGTGAGGAAATGATTTCTAGCCACAGATGAAACACAGATTGAACACAGATATGAAATTCACTGCGCTCTCCATTTTGTTTTCAATCTGCCTTTCGTGTTTTGCAGAAGACACAAATATAATCGCTGTGAGCGATTGGTCAGAACCAGTAGGATTGCAAAATTTGGAAACGGGGCATGACCATTCAATTCGTGGGCGTTTGCTAATTATAGCGGGAATGGAACCGGCATACGGCGGTCCGAAGACAGATAACGCTGCAATGACGTTCGTCGAACTTCGAAATGCTGACGGTGCTTATAGCGAAAATGTTGATGTGTGTTTTGATTCGATGAAATTGAAATGCACATTAACGGATGCCAACGGCAAAGAAGCTCCAAAACCGATGGGCGGATTTTGGAGTGGTCGCGGACCTTTGGGTCCATATTGGATTACGTTACCATACAATTCCACAATCCGGCTGTTCGTGAATCGCGGAGAAAAATCTCCGCTATCTTTGTATCCGAATGGTGAGCCGTGGAGTCATTGGTCAATTTCATCCAGCGATACAAACATTTATTATTTGTCAGGGACTCTCGAAATTTGCACGCGCACGAACTATATTTCCGAGAGATTTCCTCCACAGTTGCAGGCATCGGGGTTTGCGTGGAGCGAAATATGAGCAAAGATGCAAAAAAACACTGACGTTTCCCAAAGTAAAAATATCAGTTCCAAAATAATTTTATTCAAAATCTGAGTTTCATCTGTGTTCAATCTGTGGCTAAAGAAAATTTATTATGTTGGAAAAATTAAAAGCGGAAATTTGCCAGGCGAATTTGGACCTGGTGACCGAAGGCTTGGTCATCCAGACGTGGGGCAACGCCAGCGCGGTGGACCGCGAGCGCGGCGTCATCGTCATTAAGCCGAGCGGCGTGCCTTACGCGGAGATGAAACCGCAGCACATGGTCGTCGTCTCGCTCGCCGACGGCAAGGTGGTGGAAGGCAAATTGAAACCTAGTTCGGACACGCCGACGCACTTGGTGTTGTATCGCGCGTGGCCGGGCATCGGCGGCGTGGTGCATACGCACAGCCTGTTCGCGACGGCGTGGGCGCAGGCGTGCCGGCCGTTGCTGGCCTACGGCACGACGCAGGCGGATTACTGGTATGGTGACGTGCCCTGCACGCGCAAGCTGTTGGCGGCGGAAATCAAAACCGATTACGAGGCGAACACGGGCGAGGTCATCGTGGAGACGTTCAAGAAATTGAAGTTCGATCCGACGCAGCATCCCGCCGTGCTGGTGGCGAGCCACGGGCCATTCACGTGGGGCAAAGATGTTCACGACGCGGTGCATAACGCGAGCGTGCTGGAATTCATCGCGAAATTGAACAGCGAGACATTGAAAATCAACCCAAAGACCAAGCCGATGCAAAGCGTTTTGCTGGACAAACATTTTTTGCGAAAGCACGGGCCGGGCGCGTATTACGGGCAAAAATGATGAACAAAGAATTTCAAATGGACACGGCTGTTTTGAAACGCGCCCGCGAAATCCGTTTTGTGCCGGCCATTTGTCATCCTTTCACAAATGGCGGCCACGCATTATCTGCTTTGACCATTGCGGCAAAACGAATAACATGTCGCCATCAATCCACCCGACATGAATATCTGGCAGGAAATTATTTTGTCTTTTCCGAAGGGCGTTCGGAGCGGAACGGTTTTCCGCGCCGCCCGCGAACGTAGTTCAACCATCCAAAACACGAACAAATCCGATATGAAACGAAACATCACACAAACCCTGGCGGCCGGACTGCTGGCCGTCGCACTTGCAGGCTGCGAATCTATGTCCTCACCTAATCCAAAATCCTCCGTGACCAAGGCCGATTTCGGCAAAATGCCCGACGGCACGCCGGTCGAAATCTACACGCTGCGCAATTCCAAGGGCACCGAGGCGCGCATCATGACCTATGGCGGCATTTTGCAATCGCTCAAGATGCCCGACAAGAACGGCAAGTTCGACGATGTCGTGCTTGGCTTCGACAGCCTGGATGGTTACACGGCGCCGGGCTACGTGAATGCTTGTCCGTATTTCGGCGGATTGATTGGCCGTTACGGCAACCGCATCGGCGGCGCAAAATTCACGCTGGAGGGGCAGACCTACACGCTCGCGCCCAACAACCACGGCAATTCACTGCACGGCGGCGTGAAAGGTTTTGACAAAGTCGTCTGGTCCGCGAAACCTTCGGTGGGTATTCATGGGCCGCAACTGGTGCTGGCCTATGTGAGCAAGGATGGCGAAGAAGGTTTTCCGGGCAACCTGGAAGTCACGGCCATTTACACACTGACCGAAGACAATGCGTTGAAACTCGAATACACCGCGAGAACCGACAAACCGACCGTGGTGAACTTGACGCATCATTCCTATTTCAATCTTTCCGGGCAGGGGGATGGCGATATTCTCGGCGACCTGCTTTACATCAATGCGGACAAAACCACGCCGGTGGACAGCGGCTTGATCACGACCGGCGATTATGCCGATGTGGCGGGCACGCCGTTTGATTTCCGCACGCCGACCGCCATTGGCGCCCGCATCAATGATCCGAATCCCATTCTGCAATACGGTCCCGGCTATGACCACAACTGGGTCATCAACAAGCCGCTCGGCCAGTTCGGCCTGATGGCGCGGGTTGTGGATCCAAAAAGTGGCCGCGTGCTGGAGGTTTTGAGCGACGAACCCGGCCTGCAATTCTACACCGGCAATTTCCTCGACGGCACGATCACCGGCAAGGGCGGCGCGGTTTATAAAATTCACGACGCCTTCTGCATGGAGCCGCAGCACTATCCCGATTCGCCGAATCATCCCAACTTCCCCTCGACCGAGTTGAAGCCGGGACAGACTTACCACAATATCATCGAGTATAAATTCAGCGTCGAGTAATCATGAGTAACCATTCGTGAAAGAAAAATCCTATGAATGAAATAACCAACAGCGTGGACGTGGCCACCAATGCCCTCGCGCAGGCGTCTGTGGCCGGAGGCATGAACGGCACGGTGTTCAACGGCCTCGACTTGGCTGTCATCATCCTGTTTGCCCTTGGCATGCTTGTGACCATCGGGTTTTCGATGCGCAAAAAAAACGAGTCGGGCAAGGACTACTTCCTGTCCGGCCGCGATGCAAACTGGCTGCAGATCGGTTCCTCGATTTTCTCCTCGAACATCGGTTCCGAACATCTCGTCGGGCTGGCCGGTGCCGGCTTTGCTACTGGTATGGCGATGGCTCACTGGGAAATGCACGCCTACTGGATCATCATTCTGGGCTGGGCATTCGTGCCGATCTACGACCGCATGAAGATTTTTACCATGCCGGAATTCCTCGAACTGCGCTTCAGCCGCGGTTCCCGTAATGTTTTGAGCCTGCTCACCATGGCCAGCTTGGTGCTGACCAAAATCGCCGCCACCATTTATGCCGGCGACGTTGTGATTCGCACGCTGTTGAACGTAAATACGGTTCATGTTCCACTTCTTGGAGACATAGACGTCTTCTGGGCCATCGCCTTGGGGCTGGCCGCCACAACCGGCCTTTACACCATCTTCGGTGGGATGCGCGTCATCATGTATACCGCCGTCCTCCAAGCGCCGGTGCTGATCTTTGGTTCAGTCTGCATTCTCTACATGGGACTTCGCGTGCTGGGCCATGGCAGTATTATTGACGGCTGGCACACCACTCTCACAACGGTCGGTGATAATGTGCATTTGATACGTTCGGTTCATGACCCCGTCTGGTCGTGGACGGCCGTTTTGCCGGCATCCGCCATCATCGGTTTCTGGTATTGGTGCACGGACCAATACATCGTCCAGCGCGTGCTCGCCGGCAAAAACCAGCAGGAATCCCGACGCGGCACCATTCTCGCTGGCTTCTTCAAGCTCACACCGGTGTTTATCTTCCTTGTGCCCGGCATGATTGCCTTTGCGCTCACCAAGATGCCCCACAGTGGTTTCACCGTTCCAGTTGCCGAAGGCGGACAACCGGGTGATGCGTCTTACACCTCGCTTGTGGGGCAAATCTTGCCTCACGGCCTGCGCGGCATGGTGGCTTGCGGCATGATCGTCGCCCTCATGGCGTCGCTGGGTTCCAAGTTCAATGCCTCGGCCACGCTCTTCACGATGGATTTCTACCGTGAATGGTTTCCCAACGCTTCTGGCAAAACCGAAGTGTTCGTCGGCCGGTTGGCGACCGCGGCCATTGTGTTTCTAGGCATTTGCTGGGTGCTGGTCATCAAGAGCCTGCATTCCAACTTGTATGTTTATCTCCAAAGCGTGCAGGGCTATCTCTCGCCGGCCATCGCCGTGCTGTTCCTTTTGGGCGTGTTCTGGAAACGGGCCACTGCCCCAGCCGCCCTGTGGTCGTTTTCCATCGGAGTTATCGGCGGCTTCGCCCGTTTGGCTGCGGACATTTACATGCGCAGTCAGGAAACCATCGTGGGTGATGCGAAAAACAATCTCTACCACGGTGCGATTACCCTGGACCAATACAAGGCGATCATCGCGCCCATTCAACAAAAATACGGATTGATTTATGATTTGTGGACCATCAACTGGCTCTATTACTGCCAGATTTTGTTCGTCCTCACCGCCGTATTGATGGTCGTCATCAGCTTGATGACCAAGGCGCCGGATCCGAAGACCATCAAATACACTTGGTATGGCGCCACACCGGAGGAGAAGGCCGCCACTCGCGCCAGTTGGAACGCTCTGGACGTCATCTTGAGCCTGATCGTCATCGGCTGCGTCGTCCTGTTCTATATCAAGTTCTGGTAAGCGATTGATTCAAATAGCGGCGGTGCTCCGGCATCGCCGCTTGTTATCAGGAATATTTTGAAAGATGACTGCGACCCGGCGAACTAATTGGCAGCCGGGTTGCAACTTGTATTGTTTGACTTAAATTTACCTTCGAAAAATGAATAAAAACCTTTCATCTCTTTTGTGCCTGCTGGCCGCGCTGCCTTTTGCCTCCGCCCAAAACAATCTCACCGTCCGCGAACAGCAAATTATCGGCGCCGCCAAAACCGGCGCGGCTCCGCACTTCAACGGCGCGAGTATCATTGGCGTTCATCCCAATACGCCGCTGATTTTCACGCTCGCGGTCAGCGGCGAACGGCCGCTAAAATTTTCCGCGAGGAAACTGCCCGCCGGACTCGCGCTCGATCCCAAAACCGGCACCATCACCGGCACACTCGCGGAAAAAGGCGAATTCACTTTCACCGCGTCCGCCAAAAACTCGGCGGGCAGGGCCTCCGCAAAAATCAAAATCGTCTGCGGCGACAATCTCGCGCTCACGCCGCCGATGGGTTGGAATAGTTACGACGCTTTTGGCGACAATGTCGTCGAGTCCGAAGTTCTGGCGAACGCCCGTTACGTTGCCGATAAGATGCAGCCGGTCGGCTGGGACACCATTGTCGTGGACTATTGCTGGTCCGATCCCGGTGCGCATGACAATAACCGCAATGCCCGCGCCGGCGCGCCGCTCGCGATGGATCAGTTTGGCCGGCTGCTGCCCGCGCCCAATCGGTTTCCTTCAGCCGTGGACGGCGCGGGTTTCAAGCCGCTTGCCGATCAAGTTCACGCGCTTGGTTTGAAATTTGGCATTCACATCATGCGCGGCATTCCGCGCAATTCCGTCCACGCCAACCTGCCCATTGAAGGCTCGAACTTCACCGCCGCAGACGCCGCCAACACCAATGACAAATGCCCCTGGTGTCCCGATATGTTTGGCGTGAGCAGCAACGCCGCCGGCCAGGCGTGGTATGATTCCTGTGCGCGGCTGTGGGCTTCGTGGGGCGTGGATTACATCAAGGTGGATGACCTTTCGTCACCGTATCACACTGCCGAAGTGGAGATGGTCCGCCATGCGATTGACCGGAGCGGACGCTCCATAGTCTTCAGCACTTCGCCGGGTGAAACACCTGTGGCGCGCGCGGCCCACGTGATGACCAATGCCAACCTCTGGCGCGTGTCCGGCGATTTTTGGGATGACTGGAAATCCCTCGATCACGAGTTCACGCTCGCCAGCCGCTGGAAAAATTTTGTCGGGCCGGGACATTGGCCGGACGCGGACATGCTGCCGCTCGGCCATCTCTCGATCGCCCACCGTTCCGTCGGCAGCGACCGGTTCACGCGCTTCACCCCCGATGAACAGCTCACGCATCTTTCGCTGTGGAGTCTTTTGCCCTCGCCGCTGATGGTCGGCGCGAATCTGCCGGACAACGACGCCTGGACGCTTGCCTTGCTGACCAATCCCGAAGTCTTGACCGTGAATCAGGATTCCCTCGGCCTGGCCGCGCAACGGTTGACGAATGTTCCCGCTGGCGTGGAAATCTGGACCAAAAAACTGGCGGACAAATCCCTCGCCGTCGGCATCTTCAATCGTGGCAAGGCGGTGATGCCGGTGAATCTTGTCTGGCACGACCTCGGCCTGCGCACGCGCCCAGCCGTGCGCGACTTGTGGCTGCGAAAAGATTTGGGCCGGGCGAAAAATTTCACCGCTGAAATCCCGCCGCACGGCTGCGTGCTACTGCGGGTGGATTGATTAGCAGCCCACGCGGCGGGCAAAACGCTTTTCCCTCGCGCAACTTTCGCGGGCGGCTAAAATCGGCGCGTGAGAAAAACACTTTTCGCCCGCTGGAGGCGCAGTTTTCTGACCGGACTGGCCGTTTCGCTGCCCGCCTTGCTGACGCTGGCGGCAATGAAATGGATTTTCGGCACGATCTCAAGCTTCACAGACACGTTACTGTTTTTCCTGCCGTATTGGCTCGACCCGAAGCTCATCTACACCAACGGACAGGCCGGCGCGATGTTCTGGTATTGGAGCCTGCTCGCGCTGGTGCTGGCGGCGGCGCTGATCACCGGCGTCGGCGTGCTGGCGCAGTATTACATCGGCCGCCGGATGCTCGAATGGCTCGACACGCTGATGCTGAACGTGCCGGTGGTGAACAAATTTTACGGCGCGATCAAGCAGGTCAACGAGGCGTTTTCCGGCAACAAAAATTCCTTCAAGACGGTCGTGCTGGTGGAATTTATGGGGCCGGGAAATTATGCCGTTGGCTTCCTCACCAACGAGACGCAGGGCGAAGTCCAAAAACAATCCGGGAAAAATCTCGTCGCGGTTTTCATTCCCACGACGCCGAATCCCACTTCCGGTTTTCTCATCCTGGTGCCGGAAGAAAAAGTGACCAAGCTCGACATGAGCGTGGCGGACGGGATCAAATACATCGTCAGCCTCGGTGCCATCACGCCGGCGTCGCTGCCGCCGAGAATTTCATCGTCATCCTCGTCCTCATCCTCATAAATCAAAATTGAGGATGACGATGAGCATGAGAATGAGGATGATTTTGGGATGATCGAATCCGCCCACGGCATCGTTTTGCGCACGCGCCCGCTCACGGAAACGAGCCTGATCGTCCACTGGCTGACGCCGGAATTCGGGCGCATCGCCACGGTCGCCAAAGGCGCACGCCGGCCCAAGTCGCCGTTCGCGGGCAAGCTGGATTTGTTTTACGAGGCGGATTTCTCGTTCCGCCGCAGCCGCAGCTCCGAACTGCACATTTTGTGCGAGGTGAATTTGCGCGAGACTCACGGGGCGATCCGCGAAGATGTTTTAAAATTGCAGCAGGCCGGTTACGCCGCCGCTTTCATCGAACAGGCGACTGAAACCGCCACCCCATTGCCGGAAATTTTTCAACTCATGCGCGGATTTTTGAATCATCTCTGCGGCTGCAAACCGCAGCCCCAAAATATTTTCGCGCTCGAAATCAAATTGTTGCGCGAGCTTGGGCTGGAACCGGACTTTGCCGAAACCCGGCTGACGCCCGGCGCGAAAAAAGTCATCCAGACGCTCCTGGAATGTGACTGGGAAAAGGGGGCGCGGCTGAAATTGTCGGACGCGCAAGGCCACGAGCTGCGGCAGTTTTTTCACGGCTTCCTGATTTTTCATCTGGGCCGGCTGCCGCGCGGACGGGCGGCGGCGCTGGCGGGGCCTGTTTAAAAAGTTTTTACGCCGGAAAAATCTGGTTTATGATTAGCGCCGTTCTGAATGATGCCAAAACTTAGCAAACGATTTTCCAGTTTGCGAATGCAACTGGTGGCCAGCGTTTTTTTGTTCATTTCGCCGGCGCTGGTCCTGATCTACATTGTCAATCAAAGTTGGTTTTGGCAATTTGCTCCGGCGTGGGTCAAGGATTACGCCTTGAACGTGCCGTGGGAGAGCTTCATCGTCGGCCTGCTGGCACTGGTCGCAGCCTGGTATGGCGGTGAACATTTTATCCTGCGGCAGGTCCGGATCTTGTCGCAGGCGGTGCGACGGCTGTCCGGCGGCGATTTCCAGGCGCGAACGGGTTTGCAGGAGGTGGAAGGCGAACTCGGCCAGTTGGCGCAAAATATTTGACGAAATGGCGGCGGCCTTGCAGTCGCGGGCAAAAGAACGTGACGAAGCCGACCGAAAGTTGCGCGACCATGCCCATCAGCAAACCATTGTCGCCGCGCTCGGCCAGTGCGCACTGACCATCAATGATTTGGAAGCTTTGTTCAACCAGAGCGCCATGATGTCCGCGCAGATGCTGGCAATTGATTATTCGGCGGTGTTCCAGCGTCTGCCCGATGGCCGTTTGTTGATGCTGGCCGGCACCGGCTGGAAACCCGGCACGGTCGGCCAAGCGATGACGTTCAGCGAGCAGGATTCGCAATTGGGATTTACCGCCGTCACCGGCGATGTTGCCCTGGTGGAACGACGTCGCGGAGCAAACCCGGTTCAAGCTGCCGCCGTTTCTGGCGGAACACGGCGTGGTCAGCGGCGTGACGGCGGCCATTCCCACGCGCGGCCGGCCGTTTGGCGTGCTGGCGGTTTTTTCAAAGTGCAAACGCGTGTTCACGCCGGACGAAATCCAGTTTCTGCTTTCGGCCGCCAACACCATCGGCATGGCGGCGGAACGGCGGCAGGCCGAGGCGGCCATGCAGAAACTGGCCGCGTTCGTGAAGGAAAATCCCAATCCCGCGCTGGAGATGACCGCCGATGGCGCGATCACTTATTTCAACGCCGCCGCGGAAAAACTCACGCAAGCCGTCGGCCGGGCGCATCCCGGCGAAATCCTGCCGGCCAATGTCGGCGAGATTGCCGCCGGCTGTCTGCAATCCGGCGCCAGCCGCGCCAATCAGGAAATCAAAATTGGCGACCACACGCATTTCCTGGTCGTTTCATCCGGTGCTGTCCAGCAACGTGGTGCATTGCTACGGCGAGGACATCACCACGCGTTTGAACCTGGAGGAACAGCTTTTGCAATCGCAAAAAATGGAATCCATCGGCCAGCTCGCGGCCGGCGTGGCGCATGATTTCAACAACATGCTCACCATCATCCAGGGACACACGAGCAAAATGCTGATGGAAACCAACCTTTCGCCGCCGGTTCAAGACGCCGTGCTCGCGGTTTATGGCGCGGCGGAACGCGCCGCCGGCCTGACCCGCCAGTTGCTCATGTTCAGCCGGAAAAACATCATGCAGCCCCGATCACTCAATCTGCATGAGGTCGTCACCAACCTCAACAAGATGCTCGACCGGCTGCTCGGCGAAACCATCGCGCTGCGTTTTGAATGTCCGCAGGAACCGCCTCCCATTTATGGCGACGCGGGAATGATTGACCAGGTTTTGATGAACCTCGCCGTGAACGCCCGTGACGCCATGCCCAATGGCGGCACGCTTGACCATCAACGTGGAGGAATGCTGGATTGGTCCCGATTATCTTGAACATCATCCCGACGCGCGCATCGGCCATTTTGTGCGCCTGCAAATAACCGACACCGGCTGCGGCATGTCGCCAAAAATCCGCGCGCGCATTTTTGAACCGTTCTTCACCACCAAAGGCGTAGGCAAAGGCACCGGCCTGGGACTCGCCACCGTTTTCGGCATCGTCAAACAGCACGCCGGCTGGATCGAAGTCGCCAGCGAAGTCGGCCACGGCACCACCTTCACCATTTTTTTCCCGGCCAGCGACGACCATGCCGGCAACCGAAACCAGCCCGCCCGCGCCAGCCGCGCCGGCGGCCGCCGGCGGTTCGGAAACCATTCTCGTCGTCGAAGATGAAATGGTGCTGCGCGAGATGGCGCGCGATTTTCTGACCGACTGCGGCTACCGGGTTTTGGAGGCCGGTTCCGGCCGCGAAGCCTTGCAGATCTGGTGGCGGCACCGGGCGGAAATTGATCTGCTCCTCACCGACATGAAAATGCCCGAAGGCATTTCCGGCATGGATCTCGCCGAAAAAATGCTGGCCGAGCAGCCCGCGCTGCGGGTCATCCTCACCAGCGGCTATTCCGACGACATCGTCAGCCCCGAAATTCTCGCAGCGCAACAACGCCCGGTTTCTGCCCAAGCCCTATTCCTACGCCGATCTCACCCGGATCGTGCGCGAATCGCTCGACCAAAAAAGCGGCGTGGCGGCGGGCTAGGCATGTTAGCCATCCGCCGGAGAACACTGGACGAAAACAGACGGCGTGCGTATAAAAAGGAGAAGATGAACTGGGCATACAAGATATGAAGGCTAGTGAAGTTTCATCAGACGAGAAATGGCTATATCGAGTAGCAGGCATCTCTGCGATTATCTTCGTTATTGCATATATTGTTATCATTGCGCTGTATGTTCCCGTCGGAAAACCGAGTGGCGCTGAGGCGTGGCTCATATCTATGGCAAAGAATACGGCGGCGTGGCGGGCTATCCTTGATCTTTCAGTCTTGACAGATTTCCTCCTTGTCCCTGTCGCGTTATCGCTTTACCTCGCGTTGCGAAAAATCAACAAAGGTGTGATGTTGTTAGCAATAGCATTTATTGGTTTGTTCGTCATTCTGGATCTGGCGCTTACTTGGACAAATTACGCTTCGCTGATCGCTCTTAGCAGCAGCTATGCCGCCGCCACAAACGATACTCAGAAGATAATGTTTCTCACTGTAGCACTTTACCCATCCTCGGTTGTGGATTCCAGCATCTTATTCGTCCTTAACTCATTAACTCTCGCCATTGGAATTCTCTTGACGAGCCTCTCTATGTTGACGGGAGTGTTCAGTAAAGGCACAGCCTATTTGGGTTTGGTCACTGGCATGCTTGGGATTGTTGCAGTAGCAGGTTCTTTTTTTGGTTTTCTAAAACCACTGATTATCCTCGTTTCTATTCTCACAATGGTATGGGTCTTCCTTGTAGGTTTCAGACTCTACAAGCTCGGACGCCGGTGATTCCATTATTGTGCATGGATTTCCCCTTTCATCGCCCGCCCAATCATCCTCGTTTCTATTCTCACAACGGTATGTGGTCCGGCAAGGGTTTTAAAACCTGCATCCGCTTCAAGACCGTCGCCACCGCCTCGTCAATTTTCACCGCCTGAAAAACGCCGTCGCGCGGCTTGATTTCCACCTCGCCCTTGGCCAGCGATTTTTCGCCCAGCGCAATGCGGATCGGAAAACCCACCAAGTCCGCGTCCTTGAACTTCACGCCGGGCCGTTCGTCGCGGTCGTCGAGAATCACCTCCACGCCACGCGCGGTCAGCTCCGCGTAAAATTTTTCCGCAAGCTGCATGGCCTGGCTTTCCGGCGCGACCGCCAGCGGCGTGATGCACACCTGGTATGGCGCGACACTCAACGGCCAGATCACGCCGTCCTTGTCATTGCATTGTTCGATGACGGCCTGCAACGTGCGCGTGGCGCCGATGCCGTAGCAACCCATCACCGCCGGCTTGCGCGAACCGTCCGCGTCCAGAAACGTCGCGTTCAGCTTCTCGCTGTATTTGGTGCCAAGCTTGAAAACGTGGCCAACTTCAATCGCACGGCGGATTTTCAACGGCTTGCCACACTTCACGCATGGCTCGCCGACGCTGACGGTGCGCAAATCAAACCATGCGGTCACCTTGATGTCGCGCTCTATCGAAACATTCTTCAAATGGAAACCGTCCTCATTCGCGCCGGTGGTCATGTCGTTGGCACCTTGCAAACGCTCGTCGGCATAGATTTTACATTCACCCCATCCCTGCATTTGCCGCATTTCCAAAAGTTGCGAATGAGTTTCGGGTGGCGCAGCTTTCAGTATTGATGGTGGTAGTTCAGTTGGTGGCGGGAAATTAACTGCCCCAAGACTGCCGGGGTTCGCACCCATGCCAAGTTTGATTCCATCTTCCGCCGTCGCCGGGCGAACCGCAACCGCGCCGGTCTTGGCCATCAATTTGGTTTCGTTCAACTGATCGTCGCCGCGAATCAAAATGATAATCGGTTTGCTGTCGGCGATATAAACCAGCGTTTTGATCTGCCGATTCGCCGGAACTTTGTAAGGTTCCTTGCTCAACGCCTCAATCGTCACGACGCCGGGTGTCGCGAATTTCTCCACCGCCGTGCCGATGTCGCGCACCGCCGTTTTTGGAATGCCGCTCGTTGCCTTTTCGATGTTCGCCGCGTAGCCGCACGCCTCGCAGAACGCCACTTCGTTCTCGCCAGTCTCGGCGGGCACCATGAATTCGTGCGAATAATTTCCGCCGATGACGCCGGTGTCAGCCTCGACCGGAAACGCCTTCAGCCCGCAGCGCGCGAAGATGCGCGTGTAGGCGTCATACATTTTTTGGTAGCTGGCCATCGCGTTTTCGTCCGTGGTGTCGAACGAATACGCGTCCTTCATGATGAATTCCTTGGCGCGCATCAGCCCGAATCGCGGGCGGATTTCGTCGCGGAACTTCACGCTGACCTGGTAAAAATTCTTCGGCAGTTGCCGATAGGAATTGATCTCGTTCGCGGCAAGCGTGGTGATGACTTCCTCGGCGGTCGGGCTTAAAAACCATTCGCGGTTCGCGCCGTCTTTCACCTTGAACAAAACATTGCTGGCGGTTTCGGCGCGCCCGCTCTGTTCCCAAATTTCCTTCGGCTGAAGCGCGGGCATGAGAACTTCGATAGCGCCGGCGCGGTTCATTTCTTCACGGATGATCTGCTCCACCTTGCGCAACGCGCGCAGGCCGAGCGGCAGAAAAGTGTAAACGCCGCCGGCGAGCTTGCGAATCAGCCCGGCCCGCAGCAGCAGTTTGTGCGAGATGATCTCCGCGTCAGACGGCGCTTCGCGGAGGGTCGGAATCAATGATTTAGTCCAATACATGCGGCAGAAAGATTAACCACAAAGACACCAAGACACGAAGAATTTTCTCTTGGTGACTTTGTGTCTTGGTGGTTGGAAATTTACTTCACCGAGTTGACGAGCGGCGCGAGGCCTTGAATCCGCACTTCCAATTTGTCGCCGCTTTGGATCGGGCCGACGCCGCTGGGCGTGCCGGTGAGGATGACGTCGCCGGGCAGCAGCGTCATGTTCGTCGAGATGAAGCTGACCAATTCGGCGGGCTTGAAAATAAGCTGGCTGGTGTTCGAGTTCTGGCGGAGCTGCCCGTTTTGAAACTGCTGGATGTTCAGGTCGCCCGGATCAATCATCGTTTCCACGAACGGGCCGAGCGGCGTGAAAGTGTCGAACGATTTGCAGCGCGCCCATTGCGACTCGGCTTTCTGGATCGTGCGGTCGCTGATGTCCTGCGCGGCCGTGTAGCCGAAAATGTAGCGGGCCGCCTGCGTGGGCGAGACGTTGCGGATTTTGCGCCCGATGACGATGGCCAGTTCCGCCTCGAAATCCGTGCGATGCTGCGGAAATGGGATTTCAATTTTCCCGCCGTCCGGCAGCAGCGAGGTGGTGGCCTTGAACCAGATGAGTGGTTCCTTGGGCAGTTCGCGATTCATCTCGCGCGCGTGATCCAGATAATTGATGCCGACGGCGATGATCTTGGACGGCACGACCGGCACGAGGGTTTTGACGCCCTTGCGCGGCGCGGAATTTTTATCAAAAGACGGTGCGCCGAAAACATCGCCCTGCAGCCGGAACAATTCTCCGTCCACCACTTTGGCGTGGAAGATTTCGTCGCCTTTTTGGAACCGTCCGATGGCAGCCATGAGATTTACGGTTTTGGATTTAATCGCCGCCCGGAAGTGTGCCTCGTAAATCGTAAATCGTAAATCGTAAATCTGCTGCCACTTCTTGCCGAAATGAAATTGGACGGTTACAGTATCGCCGTGAATCACCTGACCAGACAGGAGCAAATGTTTCTGATCGTGGTTTTGGGATTATTGCTGACCGGCTTGGCGGTCAAGTGCTATCGCACCGCGCATCCGCCGGCAACGGTTGCGATTCAGTCGTCCAAACCTTGATATGCAAGAAGTCAATTTTGACGAAGTCGTGGAGAAAATACTCGCGCAAGACCCGCGGTTTGCGCGCGACGCGTATCATTTCACCCGCGAGGCGCTCGACTTCACGCAAAAACTCATCAGCCGGGAAAACAAAGGCAATGTCCGCCACGTCACCGGCCAGGAACTGCTCGAAGGCATCCGGCAGTTTGCGCTCCAGCAATACGGCCCGATGACCGTGACCGTGCTGGAAGAATGGGGCGTGAAAAACAGCCGCGACTTCGGGGAAATTGTTTTCAAAATGGTCGAGAGCGGCCTGCTGGCGAAAACCGAAAAGGACACGCGCGATGATTTCCAGGACGGCTACGATTTCACCGAAGCTTTCCGCAAACCGTTCTGGCCGCAAAGCAAACTGGACGCGGAGAAAAAACCGGTGGCCGGTTGAACAGCCGCGCCGGCGCGCAATGCGATCCTACTTGCGGTGCCAATCGCCTTGCGGACGAATCGGCGGCGGCGCAGATTTTGACCCGGACGGTGGCTCCACTCGCATCGGCGGTTTCGGCCAATTCTTGTCAGCGAACGCCGCCACCTGACCGGCCACCGATTCCACCGATTCCACCGCCGGCGCGATGTTCTGCAATTCTTTCTGCACCTTGGCTCCAATTTCGCCCGTCATTTTGGACTGCCAGTCTTCGGCCTGCGCCGCCAGTTCGCCGATTTTCATTTCGGGAAACTTCATCTCGCCCATCGCAAAATCCTTGAACGCGCCGAGCGATTCCAACGCGTCGCCAATTTTCGGCGGCACCGCAGCGGTCGGCAATACCGGCGACACCTGCGCCAGCAACGCGTCATAACCGTTGACCACCCAGTCCAGTTTGCCGGTTTCCACGTCCAGCAGCAGACCATGCACCGGAATTTTCGGGCCGATGAGCGGGCTGTTGCGCACAAAATCGCACGCCTTGATGATGTTCTGCCGCTCGCTGCCGAACGTGCCGAAAAATTCATTGATGTTGTCCGGCAACCGGCTGCGGTCCACGCCGAGCGCCTTGAGTTTGTCCAGCAGCACCGTCGTCGTGGTTTTGGCAATCTGGCAATCCGTGTGGCCGATGATGGCGATCTCGCGTCCGCCCTTGACCGCGCACGCCAGCGCCAGCGAGCGCATGGTGCTGCTCAACGTGCCGGTGATGATGTTGCCCGCGTTGCGCAGCCAGATGAACTGCTCGGCGGGCAGCGCCAGCGCGTTCGGGAAAAAGGCGTTCAGGCGCGGGTCAATGCACGTCAGCGCGATGACCGGCAGTTCGTCCGCAAACTCCGCCGGATGCAGCCCGGCGCTGGCGTCACCGGCCACCGCCCGGTGGTTCGCGTCAATGATGGATTCAAAGAGGCGCATAAATTTTAAGGCCAAGCATTGAAATCTTTACCTGTGCCAACAAAAACCTTATGGCTTGCGTATGCTGCTTCAGACTTCGTCGCCTTGCTCTGGATTTTGAATCCAGCCTCGGCATGAGGCAGAATAACAACACCACCATAGCTGCTGTCACTTGCTTGGATTACATCAATTAGGTTACCATCTTGACCAAACAACCGTGCTTCCAGCCCAACATCCTTCCAAGCATAATCACTTTGGTTTGTTACAACTCCGACAACAGATACTGTAAGATTGCTTCCAGACATCCGAAAACTCATCTCTGAAGTGACAACCGAAATTTGGCCTTGGTAGGCAGCAAAATCATGCTTTGGACCGATCAAATGTTGGAGGAAATACCCCAAACCACCAATTGCTCCAAAAATTCCAATTGCCCCCAAAATAGAAGCCACACTTTGCACAAGTTGGGTATTTTGCATTGACCATTTCTTCTGCCAATGCCGGCAATTCGGGCAAACTTTTGCAGCCGCCTTGATCGTTTCAGCACAAAGCGGACAGACTTTAGTTGGTTCGTTTTCTGCCATAAAATTTCACCCCGATTTCTTCCATGGCTGCAACGGCGGCGGGTCGAAGGCGGGCGCGGGCGGCGGTTCTTCCGGCAGCAGATACCAGAGCGCCAGATATAAAAAAATGCCGGGAAACGCCGCGCTGAAAAGTGTTCCCATCACCCACACCACGCGCAGCCGCCCGGAATCCAAGCCAAAGTGTTCCGCCAGCCCGCCGCAAACGCCGGCGATCTGGCGGTCGTCATGGGCACGGCACAGTTTCATGGCTTGAGCGGTGGCGCCAACGGCGTGTGCCGTTTTGGATGGCCGACAAAAAAATACAACAGCGCGCCGAGCCAGTGGATGAAGACGATGACCAGCACCCACGCGATTTTTTCGCCTTCGCTCAAGCCTTTGTTTTGGACGGCGGAAATCAGCATCCAAATCCAAAAAACAAACAAAGCAATGGCGATGGGAATGATCACCGCCAAAAGCATCAGCACGAAAATCATGCCGCCGATGTCACCGGGGTTAATTTCTGCAAACATAGTATTGCCTTTCGTTTAAGATTTTTCAACAACGTGAACGGCAGCGTCTACTTCTTCCTGTCGAATAACGCCTTTGCTTACCAATAACTTTATCAAGGTCGCCAAATACAGTTTGAGTTCCTGATTTTCCTTTCTCAAAGTGTCAATTTCCTGTTCCTGCCGGAGATCCAGATTTTGTGTCTGTTGCAACGCCGACTGCATCTGGCCAACGGCGTTTTCAACGTCTTGAATGTCGAGTTGCTGCCCGACATTGCCCAATAACATCATTCTTCCCCAACCCATAATTCGTCTTTCTCTTATTTGGTTTCAGTTGGTTCATCCTTGCCCATCGCTTTTTTCAGCGCGGGCACTTGTTCGAGCAGTTTCTCAAACTTGATGCCGGTCAGACTTTCGATCACCGGCGGCAATTGCGCGATGATTTGCGTCACGTCGCCGGTGAGCTTGCTCGCGCCGCCGCCGGGGCCGTTGCCGCGAATTGATGATGACCATCTTCTCCATCTTCGCCAGCGGCTCGCTGACCTTGCCCGCGACCTCCGGCAGGACGCGCACAATCATTTCGATGACGGCGGCTTCGTTGTAATTCTTGAAAGAATCCGCCTTGGCCTGCATCGCGGAGGCGGTCGCCTTGCCTTGCGCCTCGATGACGGCGGCTTCGGCGAGACCGCGCGCCTTGTTCGCTTCGGCCTCGGCAATGCCCGTGGCCTTGGCGACATCGGCATTGGCAAAACCCTTGGCCTTGGCGGCGGACGCGGCGCCGGCGGCTTCGGTTTCGAGCTGGAATTTCGTGGCGTTCGCCAGCGTCTCGACTTTGTAACGCTCGGCGTCGGCGGGTTTCTGAACGTTGGCTTCCAACTCGCGCTGCTTGCGGAGAATTTCCTGCTGTTGCAACTCGATCTGTTTCTGCTTCTCGATAATCTGCACCTGCACTTCTTCGGCTTTCACAAGCTGGCCGGTCTTGAATTTCTGCAAATCATACGCGAGATCGGCCTCGGCTTTTTTCTGGTTCACCACGGCCTGATAACCGGCGACGTTTGTCTGGTAATCGCGTTGCGCCTCGGCAATTTTCGAATCGGCGGCGAACTTCGCTTCCTGTCCGGCTTGCGTGGCCTGCGACGATTTGATCATCGCGTCGCGGTCGGCCTCGGCCTGCGCGATCTGCGCGTCGCGCTTGACCTGGGCGATGCGCGGTTTGCCGAGCGCGTCGAGATAGCCTTGCGTGTCGCGAATGTCGCGGATGGTGAAGCTGACGATGCCGAGGCCCATGTTCGCCATGTCGCCGGCGGCCACTTCCTGCACTTTGGAGGCGAACGCGTCGCGGTTCTGATAAATTTCCTCGACGGTCATCGTGCCGAGAATCGCGCGCAAATGGCCTTCGAGCGTCTGCGTGGCGATGTTGCGGATTTCGTCCGTGGCCTTGCCGAGAAATTGTTCCGCCGAGGTGCGGATGGAAATGTCGTCGCCCTTGACCTTGATCTGCGCGACGCCGTCCACTTTCACCGGCACGCCTTTGCTCGTATAAACTTCCGGCGTCTGCACGTCAATCGTCAGCAGTTCGAGCGAAAGAATGTCCACCTTTTCAAAAATCGGCATGACGAACGTGCCGCCGCCTTTGACGATGCGGAAGCCGACCGTCGAGCCGTCTTCCAGCTGGTGTTTGCTGCCGGACACGATCAGCACCTGGTTCGGGCCGACCTTGGTGTAACGGCTGAAAATCATGTAAAGCAGCAGGAACACCACGATGACGATGAACGACCCCACGCAATGATGATGATGCCGCCTCGCAACGATGGGCAGTTCGGCGAGCAGGGAGTTGAGGTTGAAGTTGCATAATGTTTTGGTTGGATGAATTTGAGGATTTTAAACGGACGTGACGTAAAATTGCGTGCCGACCACGCGCGTGATTTTGACCAGCTTGCCGTTGGCGATGGCCGCGCCGTTTTCCGTGCGCGCCGGCGCGGTGTAACGCGTGTCGCTCACGACGTAGGCGATTTCGCCGACGCCATTTTCCGGGATGGGCGAGACGACGCTGGCTTCCGTGCCGGCGAGCCGGGCGACGTGCGATTCGCTGGAGCTTTGCGTGTGGCGGAAGACCGAGCGCAGAAACACGATACAAAACTCCCGCCACCGCCATCGCGCTGACAGCGACAGCGGCGCGCTGATAATGACCTTGTTCGTCGGTTCAAATTCCGAGAAAATCAAACCGAAGCCGCCGAACGCCGTGATGAATGAAGCGATGATCGTGGGGCTGAAAATGGAGATGCCCGGCATGTCGCTGCCGTCCGCGCCGGCCTCCGCGTGGCCGCCGCTGCCGCCGACATGATCGCCGTGGCCGCCGAAGAAATGGCCGACCGTCACGCTCACCAGCGTGAACACCAAACCCACCACCAGACAAAATAGATAAATCATCATAAGCCCGCTCCATTTGGTTTTGTTCGACGATTAGAGCACCAAAGCCGGCGGCAATGCAAGCCGGAACGGGAGTTCAAATTGCCGCCGCGCGATGTCATGACACCATCTAAACCCATGCGCCGCGAAAATTGCAGTGATAATTTTGCGCGAAAATTGGAATCGTCCGCGATTCAATCCTCCTCATGCTCACGTCATCCGCATCCTCGTTCCGATTTAAGGAGAATGATTTTAATTGCCAAGTCGCGGCAGGTTTTTCATTTTCCCGGCATGGAATCCCACGAACTGCTCCGCGAAATTTTCGACGAGAAGCCGCCCAAGGAAATTTCCGCCGACCTCGGAACTCTCCACCTCCATGATTTACAAATGGGCGCAGCCGCCCGAGGAAGC
The DNA here is from genome assembly GCA_963738225.1 of uncultured Verrucomicrobiae bacterium. Classification (GTDB taxonomy): domain Bacteria; phylum Verrucomicrobiota; class Verrucomicrobiia; order Limisphaerales; family UBA11358; genus UBA11358. The sequence continues at coordinate 685,073 of CAVTVR010000007.1, read as the reverse complement.
CGAGGGCGGCGGCATCGAAAATCCGCTCGACCGCGTGGAGGCGCTGTTCCAAAGCACCGGCGACCACCGGCTCATGCAATGGCTCTGCCAGCGCGCCGGCGGATTTTTCATCCTCAATCCCAAGAACGCGCCGCACCCGCATTTCCTGATTCCCGCGACCAACCAGATCGTCCAGGACTTTGCCGACCTGCTGCAAGTCATCGCCGCCGCCGCCGCCGACAATCAAATCACTTCGCGCCGAGTCCAAGCAAATCCGCGCCCGCTGGGAAGAACTGAAATCCGTCACCGAAGGTTTTGTGGCCTGCTGCGAAGAAGGCAATTTCGGGCCGATAAAAAAAGCCGCCGCCAAGCCGTAATATAAATTGGCCGACCAGCGCGCATTCCAGCGCGGTCGCAAATCAACGCCGGCCTTTGGCGCGGTTGCTGCCGCGCGGGCGACCGCGGGCTTGTGATTTTTGGGCGCGGCGAAACGGATGCCTGCCGTGCGGCTGATCCGGCGCGGCCTTGAATTTACGTTTTGGCTCCACGGTTTTCGGGCGCGCTTTGGGCACCAGCACCAGCGGACAGCCTTCGTAGCCGAACGCCTTGCGCAATTCGTTCGCGAGACTTTTTTTGTATTGCTCGGAAAATAATTCGTCGCGGTTCACGAACAACAGGAACGTCGGCGGCGCCTGCCGCACCTGTGTCGCGTAAAAAAATTTCAGCCGGTGACCCTGGTCGCTGACGGGCTGACGCTGCTCGATGGAGTCGCGGATGGCGCGGTTCAAAATCGCCGTCGGCACTTTCTGCTGCAACTGCGCGGCGACATAGCGCACGGCTTCCAGCAGACGGTCCAGATGAAAACCGGATTTCGCCGAGGTGAAAATCACGGGCGCGTAATCGAGGAAAAACAGCTTCCGCTGCACCCACGCGGCGAATTCAGCGAGCGTGGTCATCGGCTTGGCCTGGCCTTCGGTGCGCTTCTTTTCGGCGCGGCGCTCGATCTCCTCCTCGCGGGCCTCGCGGACTTTGGTGTCAAAAAGATCCCACTTGTTGACGACGATGATGCACGCCTTGCGGTTTTCCACGATGACGTCGGCAATCTTCTTGTCCTGCTCGGTAATGCCCGCCTCGGCGTCAATGACCAGCACGGTGATGTCACTGCGCACGATAGATTCCTCGGAGCGCTGCACGCTGAAAAATTCAATCGAGTCATCCACGCGCCGCGTTTTCCTCATGCCGGCGGTATCAATCAAAATATATTTCTGCGTGGCGGCGACGCCCCCGTCGCTGTTCTCAACTTTCACCTCGAACGGCACGTCAATCGCGTCACGCGTCGTGCCCGGAATCGGCGAGACGATGACGCGCACGGAGTTCGTGAGCGCATTGATGATGGAGGATTTGCCGACATTCGGGCGGCCGACGATGGCGAGTTTCAACGGAGTTGCTGGTTTAAAGTTGCTGGTTGTAGGTTCACCAGTGGCGTCCGCTTCCGCAGAACCTTCAACTTGCAACTTGGGACTTTCAACTTGCGGAAACGCTGCCGCCGCCTCGTTCATCAAGTTTTCAATGCCTTCGCCGTGAATCGCGCTGACGGGGAAATTTTTTTCAAAGCCCAGCTCGGAAAATTCCAGCCACGCCTTTTTCGGCGCGCGACGTATCCACCTTGTTCACGGCCACCAAAACCGGCTTGCCGCTTTTGCGCAAGCGCTGCGCCACCTCGCGGTCCAGCGGCACGACGCCTTCCTGCACGTTGACGACAAGGATGATCGCGTTCGCCGATTCGATGGCGATCTCAACCTGCTCGACGGCGGCCTTGATGATCACATCGCCGGATTTCTCGCCGCGCAACAAGCCGATGCCGCCAGTGTCCACGAGCGTGTAAGGCCGGCCCTGCCATTCGGCCTCCACGCTCACGCGGTCGCGCGTGACGCCGGGCTGGTCATGCACAATCGCAATGCGTTTTTTGACGATGCGATTGAACAGCGCGGATTTGCCGACATTGGGCCGTCCGACGATGGCGATGAGTCCTGACATGATGTCAGAATGCAGGAATTACCGCGCACGAGAAAGCTTAAAGGATGATGCGTGAGAACTCGGCAATCAGGTTTGCCGGAGATTATTTCAGTTGCCCGGAGCATTTTTCCTCATCGTGGCGCGCCAGACCCGCGGAGGCGCCAGCGTTTTGCAGGCAGTGGATGATGAGCGAAAAAGAAGCGGGACGGGTTGCATTTCCAGGAAAGTTCAGCCAGACTGCGGGCATGGAGGATGCAAAAAAGTTTCAAGTGGTCGTGGTGGGCGGCGGCTTTGGCGGTTTGACATTCTGCAAACATTTTCCCAGGGGCGTTGCACGCGTCACGCTGGTGGACCGGACGAACCATCATCTATTTCAGCCGCTGCTTTATCAGGTGGCGGCGTGCGGCCTGTCCGCGCCGGACGTCGCGCAACCGATCCGTTCCATTCTCTCCGACCGGTCGGACATCACCGTGCTGCTGGACAAAGTCACGGGTTTTGACCTGGCGCAGAAAAAAGTGTTCCTCGAAAAGAAGGCGCTGGACTATGACTATCTCGTGCTGGCGATGGGGGGACAAACCGGCTACTTCGGCCACCCGGAATGGGAACCTTTCGCGCCCGGCCTCAAGACGCTCGCCGATGCGGTCCGCATCCGCAGCCACATCCTGCTGGCTTTCGAGAAAGCGGAAAATGAAGCCGATGTATCCGAACACGACCGGCTCATGACCATCGTGATCGTCGGCGGCGGGCCGACGGGCGTGGAGCTGGCCGGCTCATTTGCGGAATTGACGCGCACCGTTTTGACCCACGATTTCCGGCACATTGATCCTACGCAGGCCCGCATCATTCTCATTGAAGGCGCGCCCCGCATCCTGTCGCATCTGCCGCCGGATTTGTCGGCCAGCGCCCAGCGCCAGCTTGAAGCGCTCGGCGTGCAGGTCCGCACGGCGACGGCTGTGAAGAACATCGCTGAAGGCACCGTGGAACTGGCCGGCGGCGAAGTCATTCACGCGGGCAACATCCTTTGGGCCGCCGGCGTGGCCGCCTCGCCGTTGACAAAAAAACTCGGCGTGGAACTCGACCGCGCCGGACGCGTCAAGGTGAATCCCGATTTAAGCCTGCCAAGCCATCCGGAAGTTTTCGCGGTTGGCGACATGGCGCTTGTGTTGCAGCCGGACGGAAAACCCGTGCCGGGCGTGTCGCCCGCCGCGATGCAAATGGGCCGGCACGTCGCCAAAATCATTGGAGACGCCTGCCGTGCCGGCGCGAAATCCGCGTCCCGTCCAGCGTTCAAGTATTGGGACAAAGGCACGATGGCGACCATCGGCCGTTCGGCGGCGGTGGCCTTGATTGGCAAAGTCAAACTGTCCGGCATGGCGGCGTGGATGGCCTGGCTGTTCATCCACTTGATTTTCCTCATCGGTTTCCGCAACCGCACTTCGGTGCTGTTCCAGTGGATGTATTCGTATTTCTCCTACAACCGCAGCGCCCGCATCATCACCTATCTGCCGCCGGAACCGGCTGATGACAGCCAGAAGCCAGCCTGACGGTCGGTTTCATTTCGCATCGCGCAAACCGGCAGCATAGGCTTCAAATACCCGCCGCATGTCGTCACGGACTTGGCGGAAGCACTGCAAAATTTCCGCTTCGGTGCCAGAGGCTTTGGCTGGATCAAAAAATGGCCAATGGTGGCGGTTCAACTGGCCGGGAAAAATCGGGCAGGCCGCGTCCACGTTGCCACAGACGGTGATGACAGTGGTGACAGGCTGTTCAACAAATTCCTTCAAATGCTTCGAGCGGTGGCCGGAAATGTCAATGCCGACCTCGGCCATGACTTTGATGGCGAGCGGATGGACGTGGCCGGTCGGATTTGAACCGGCGCTTTGGACGTTTGCCGCATCACCAAGCTCGGCGCGCAAAAAGCCTTCACCGATGTGGCTGCGGCACGAGTTGCCGGTGCAAAGAATGAGGATGGTGGGTTTCATAAATTGGAAAAACATCGAACATTGAACGCGGAACACTGAACATCGAACGGGTGCGTGTTTCCGGTATTCGAAGTTCGGTGTTGGATGTTCAATGTTCGATGTTTCATTAGTTTGTTTCGTGCTGATACCAGCCGCGTGATTCGTTGCAGATTTTGCAGACGGAAAGCATCACCGGCACTTCGACGAGTACGCCGACGACCGTCGCCAGCGCCGCGCCGGAACCCGCGCCGAAGAGCGTGATCGCCACGGCCACGGCGAGTTCAAAGAAATTGCTCGCGCCGATGAGCGCACCCGGCGACGCGACGTTGTGCGGCACGCGCAATTTGCGCATGAGCAAATACGCCAGCGTGGAATTGAAATAAACCTGGATGACAATCGGCACGGCCAGCAGCAGCACCGCCAGCCAGCGCGTCGTCAAATTCTCCGCCTGAAATGCAAAGATCAAGACGAGCGTCAACAGCAGCGCAAAGATTGTCACAGGATGAAACTTCGGCAAAAAGTTTTTCTCAAACCATTCCTTGCCGCGTGATTTCAACAGCACCGTCCGCGTCAGCCAGCCCGCCGCCAGCGGAATGACGATGAACACCACGACGCTGGTGATGAGAACCTTGGACGGCACGACGACATTCGCCACGCCACACAAAAACATCACGATGGGCGCGAAGGCGACGAGCATGATGAGGTCGTTCACCGCCACCTGCACGAGTGTGTAAACCGGATCACCGTCGGTGAGATAGCTCCAGACAAACACCATCGCCGTGCAAGGCGCGGCGGCAAGGATGATGAGGCCGGCGGTGTAATCCTTCGCCAGTTCCGGCGAAATCCACGCGCTGAAAACGTGCGACATGAACAGCCAGCCGAGGAACGCCATGCTGAATGGTTTCACCAGCCAGTTGACGAACAGCGTGACGGCGAGGCCCTTCGGTTTTTTGGCGATGCCGCCGAGCGCGGTGAAATCCACCTTGAGCATCATCGGATAAATCATCAGCCAGATGAGCACCGCGATGGGCGCGTTGACGTGCGAGCCGTGGACAAATTCCAGCTTACTCAAATCCGCCGTGAACTGCGGCGCAAGTTTCCCATACGCGACACCGACGACCATGCACAGGAAAACCCAGACCGTCAGGTAACGCTCGAAAAATGCGAGACGCTTCGGCTCCACTACTGGTGTTGCCACCGCTATTGAAATTCCATCGTTCATGGCGCACCCTTCAGCCGCAGCATTTTTCGCCGGACAGTTTTTCTTTTGCCTGCGCGCCGCAACAAGGATCGCTGGCGTCCGCTGGTTTTCCCAATCCGGCTCCGGTGAGCCGGTCTGCCAGATGAAGAATCGCCTGATGAGGCGAATCTTTGACTCGCGCACCTATCGTTGCGGCCCGCGCCATATCCGCCTTCGACACGCCCAACTGCTGTGCCTGATGATAATGATGTTTCAGGCACGGCTCGCAATTCGCCGCGATGGCCGCGCCAATGGCCACCAACTCGTTCACCGCCGGGGAATAGTCCACCGCCGACACGGCCTTGTGCGCCGTCACTTCCACGCTGGCGATGAAATCCGCCGGTTTTGTTCCCGCCGGTAGTTGTTCGACAATTTTTTTGTAAAGCGGGTCTTCAAAATCCGCCATCGCCGCGACGTATTCCGGTTTGATTTTAAGAACGATGTTCGTCAATCCCGCTTCGCGCGCAATTCGTTCCGTCTCGGAAATCAGCGCCGCTCCGGCCACGCAGCCCACGAGCGCCTCGACCATTTTCAAGACTTCCGCCGGCAGCGGTTTGAGCAGCGCCATGTCGGACACGGCCACGCGACCGCCGGGCTTGAGCACGCGCGCCATCTCGCGCCAGACCTGCGGCTTGTCCGGCGAGAGGTTGATGACGCAGTTGGAAATAATCACGTCCACGGAATTGTCCGCGACGGGCAAATGCTCGATTTCGCCGAGACGAAATTCCACATTGTCCAATCCGGTTTGCTGCCGATAATGCGCGATGTTTTTGCGCGCCTTGCCCAACATGTCCGGCGTCATGTCCACGCCGATGGCGCGACCGGTCGCGCCGACCTTGCGGCCGGCGATGAACACGTCGAAACCACCGCCGCTGCCGAGATCCAAAACCGTTTCACCGGGCATCAGCGCGGCGAGTGCGGCGGGGTTGCCGCAGGAAAGTCCCATGTTCGCGCCTTCCGGCAAGGCTTGAAGTTCCTCGACGGTGTAGCCGAGTTCGCGCGCGAGCTTGTCCGCGTCCTGCGGCGCGGAACCGCAACAGGACACGCCGGGACTGCAACAGCCCGCGCTCGTTTCCTGCGCGATTTTGGTATAGCCTTCGCGCACGAGCTTGCGCAGGGAATCGGTTTCGTGTTCAGGCAGTGTTGTTTTCATAAATCAGCAGCATTTTGCCGGCGGCAGATGACGGCGAGGTCGGTCTGCAAAATCTCTTTCAGCTTCTTCGTATCGGCGGCGGCCTCATCCGTTTTGGCGAGCGATTTGTGGATCCAGTCCAGCGCCTCGCGCACGGCCACGGGCGCGGACTTGTCCGGCAGCCGATAATAAACCCAGCGCTCCGACTTGCGTGAAAGAATCAGATGCGCCTGATGCAAGATCGAAAGATGTTTGGAAACCGTCGAGGGCGCGAAGCCGAACAATTCCGTGATCTGGCAGACACACAGTTCGCCGCGCCGGAGCGCGAGGAGAATCCGCACCCGGTTCGGGTCGGACAGCGCCTTGGTGATGGCCATGAAGTCGCGCATATTTATTTCGTTAGATGACGAAGTATAGAATCACATAAAACGAAGCGGGTGGCAAGAGATTTTTAAGCCGAATCCTTGTGCTTGGGATGGGATGGCGGCCCATTCCACCCACACCGCGCTCCGGACGTTCATTTTTTGCCCAAAATCGTCAGCACGATGCCGAGCAGAATGCCGATGACGGCGGGCAGTTTTTTCCAGCCGTTCACTTCCTTGAAAAGAATCAGCCCGCCCGCGAAGGCCACCAGCGTGTTGGCGCGGCGCAAACTCATCACAACGGCGACCAGCGCGTCGGGATGCCGCAGCGCCCAGAAATAAAAATAATCCGCCACCAGCAGCGACAGCGCGATGAACGGCACGCTCCAGCGCCACTGAAATTCGTTGCGCGGCCAGAGCCGCAGTTTCCAGCCCAGTGAAAACGGCGTGAAGAGCGCGACGAGATAGATCGAAAACCAGCATTGCACCGTCGGCACGGAAAAGTGCAGCGTGCCCAGCAGATATTTGTCGTAGAGCGCGCTCGCCGCACCGAACAGATTTCCCACGATGAGCGACCAAAACCATTTATTGCGGTGAAAATGAATGCCTTCCTTCGCGCCCGCCAAGGATAATCCAAGAAACGACGCCAGGGTTGTTAATATGCCAACCGTTTCCAGCCGCGTCGGACGCTCGCCCAAAAATAAAATCGCGCCGAACAGCGTGAGCAGCGGGCTGGTCGCGCGGATCGGCGCGCCGAGCGAGAGCGGCAGATGTTTCAGCGCGTAATAAGTGCCGATCCACGACGCGGCGACGATGGCGGATTTCAGCAGCAATTGCAGGTGCTGTTTCCACGTCAGCGGGTCGGCGATGAGCGTGGCCGGCAACCAGCCCGGATGCAAAGTCTGCACGAGCAGCAGCACGCCCCACACCAGCGCGCCGGTGAGCGTGCTGAAAAAGAAAACCGGCGTCACGGCATTGGCGCGCACCGCGTGCTTGGTGCAAAGGTCGTAAATGCCGAGAAAAAACGCGGAGAGCAATGTGGCGATAACCCAGTTCATCAACGGCTGGAATGATAAATTATTTTGAGGAATGGGCGAACTTTTTCAAGTGGAGGGCGCGGCGCGGATTTGCAGCGCGCCAGCTCCGTTAGTGCCAGAGCACCACTTTCCAATCGCCATTTGCGGCGGGTCATTTAAATTCCGGGCAATGGACGCATGAAAAAATATCTCCACGTCATCAACATCGGGTTGCAGAACAACCTGGCGTATCGCTTCAATTACCTCACGCGCACGCTGTTCAGTTTTATTCCGCTCTTCGCCATGCTGTCGCTTTGGCGGACCATTTACTCGCATCGGACCGGCACCGGGAACGCATCCGGTTTTTCGCAGGCGGAAATGATGTTTTATTATCTGCTCGTCGCCGCGGTGGACGTGCTGACGGCGGTGAACGAAGACGACTGGCAAATCGCCACTGACATTCGCGAAGGAAATATCAGCCAGTTTCTGCTGAAGCCAGTGGATTATCTCTGGTATCGCCTCTGCCTGTTTTTTTCCGCGCGCGTCGCATTCGTCGCCGTGGCCGCGCTGCCACTGGCAATTTTTATTTTCTGTTTCCGGCAATACGTCCTGCCGCCCGCCAGTTTTACTGCGCTGCTCCTGTTTCCCGTTTCGCTGGTGCTGACGGCGCTGCTGCAATTTTTCATCTCTTACGCGATGGCCATGCTGGCGTTCTGGCTGCTGGAAATTTCCACCTTCATTTTCATCCTTTTCGCGTTTGAATATCTGGCCAGCGGTCATTTGTTTCCGCTGGATATTTTGCCGCCAACACTCAAACAAATTCTTTTTCTCACGCCGTTTCCCTATCAAATGTATTTTCCCATCAGCATTTATCTCGGCAAGGCAGCGGGCGCGGAACTGTGGCGCGGACTGGCCTTCCAATTGTTTTGGGTTGCCGCGGCCTACGTTTTTGCCCGGTTTATGTGGCGGCGCGGCATCAAAAAATATTCCGCGTTCGGCGGCTGACAAACAATCAAAAGCATGATCTGCGGTATTTTGCCCCCAAGTTTCAGGAAGTTCAACCGAAAGGCAAAAATTGGACCAATAAAAACGGCCATGAAATCAATGTTTCATGGCCGAAAAATTGGTTGCGGGGGCTGGATTTGAACCAACGACCTTCAGGTTATGAGCCTGACGAGCTACCGGGCTGCTCCACCCCGCGATCAAGGAATGCTATTATTGCCACAACCGGCGGCGCAGGGCAAGTTTTTTCAAAACGGATTCACGCCATACCGGATCCAGTAGCCCGGCAGCTTCAAAAATTCCAGCCGCATTCGCCGGTTGATGCCCCGCTTTTTCCAGTCGTCCCGCGCGAAGGCGAAATACGCCGGGCGCGAATAAAATTTCAGTTCCGGCGCGAAATGCTCGAAGGTCTTCTCCGCCCGGCGCGCGTGATACCACGACGTGACCAGGATCGCACTGCGGACATGGTTCCGCGCGCAACCGCTGGATCGTGAACTCCGCGTTTTCGCATGTCGTCGAGGATTGATTCTCGACCTCGATCGCCCGGGCCGGAACTCCGTTGGCCATCAAAATCTGCCGGTTGATTTCGTCATCGCCCGCGCCGGTGATGATGACGCGCGCCGCGGCGTGAAGTTGAAACAATTGCGCCGCGCGCAACGGCCGCTCATGCGAGCCGCCGCCGATGACGACAATGACATCCGCCGCCGCCGGCCCGCTGTCCACGGTTAAAAACTTTTCCGGATAAAACCAGGCCACGACGCCCAGCACCAGCGCGACGAGGACGCCCCACCGGACAATTCTAAAGAGAAATTTAAACATGCAATTCGCCGGCGATTTACATCGGTTAATGCCGCGGCATTGTCCAGTCAATTCCAGACATCGGTGTTATCATCGCAAATTCCACTCGTTCAAAAGTTCTTTGGGAATTTCCGAAAGAAAGCGCGAGGGCGACTGGTAGGCATCCACCCCGGAAGCGCCGAAGCCGCCGCGAATTTGCGGATAGGTCAGGTATAGCTCGCTCTTCGCCCGGGTGATCGAAACATAAAACAACCGGCGCTCTTCTTCCTCGCCGTCGTTGCTTTCCGTCGAGCGCGCCGACGGAAACAAGCCGTCGCACAGCATGATGATGAACACGACCTCGAACTCCAATCCCTTCGCCTGATGGATGGTCGAGAGCCGGATTTTTTCCGTGTCGTCCGCCGGATCGTCCTCGTCCTCGACGTTCGTGAGCAGCGCGAGTTGCGTGAGAAATTCCTCCACGGTGCCGAATTGAAAGGCAAATTCCGCGAGCTGCTGGATTTCATCAAGCCGCCGCTCGTAATTGTCGTAAGTCTCCTTGAGGTAATCGTCGTAGCCCGCGTCCATGACGAGCCGCAGCATCTTCGCCGCGTTTCGGCGCGTGCTTTCATCCTCCAACTGCGAAATCGTCGCGACAAATTGTGTCCACGCGACGGCGGCCTTTTTCGGCACGGCTTTCGAGCAAAATTGCAGCGCGGCGGCAATTGGATGTCGAATGTTGGACGTTGAAAGTTGAATGTTTCCTTCCATCTTCAATCCGCCATCCGCCATGCTCGCCGCAAATCTGTGAAACAGTTTTTCCGCACCCTTGCCGCCGATGCCGGGAATCAACTGCACCAGCCGCTTGAAGGAAATTTCATCGCGTGGATTCGCCACAAATTTCAAATAGGCCGTCGCGTCCTTGATGTGCGCCTGCTCAAAGAAACGAACGCCGCTGGTGATGGAAAATGGAATTTGCCGGCGCGTCAGTTCCAGTTGCAATTCCAGCGCGTGAAAATGCGAGCGATAAAGCACGGCGATGTTGTTCAAGCTCATGCCTTCGTCGCGCAGTTCCAGCGCGCGCTGCGCGATGAACGCCGCCTGCTGGCCGGCGTCGTGGCATTGCACGAGCGCGGGTTTCACGCCGGACTTGCGCGCCGGGGAAAGCTCTTTTGCGAACTGGTTCACGTTCGCGGCGATGGCGGCGTTCGCCACATTGAGAATTTCCGGCGTGCTGCGGTAGTTCGTTTCGATCTTGAACACTTTCGCGCCGGGATAACGCTTCGGAAAATCCAGAATGTTCGCGAAGTTCGCGCCGCGCCAGGCGTAGATGCTTTGCGCGTCGTCGCCGACCACCATGACGTTGTGATGCCGCGCCGCGAGCAAATCAATCAAGTCGCCTTGCAGCTTGTTCGTGTCCTGATATTCGTCCACGAGGATGAACTGGAACCGCCGCTGATAATGCTCGCGCACGTCAGCCTGTTCTTGCAGCAGCTTCAGCCAGAGCGCGAGCAGGTCGTCGAAGTCCATGCCGTTCGTCGCGCGCTTGCGGGTGGCGTAACATTGAAAAATGTGTGAAACATCTTCGTCGAGTTCGTTTTCTCCTTCGTATTTTTCGAGCAAATAAAAATATTTTCCTGCCATGATCTGAGCAATGGACTCATGCGTGTTGGCCGCGAATGAAAAAATTTCATTCAGCACGTCGGGCTTGGGAAAATGCGAGTTCTTCGTTTCAATTTTTGCGTCAATAATGCAAGCCTTGATCAAATCCCGCGCATCGTCGCGGTCGAGGATCGTGAAATCGCGCCGGTAGCCGAGCGCGTCGGCGTGCAGCCGCAAAACCCGTGCGCCGATGGAATGAAATGTGCCGCCCCAGAGCGAACGCAATTCGTGGCCGAGCAAATCGCTGACGCGCCGCATCATTTCGCCGGCGGCCTTGTTCGTGAACGTGAGCAACAAAATTCGGTCCGCCGGAATTCCCTGTTCCAGCAGATACGCGACGCGATAAGTCAGCGTGCGCGTCTTGCCCGAACCCGCGCCGGCGATGACTAGCGCCGGGCCGGGCGGCGCGCTGACGGCGGCAAGCTGCTGTTCGTTCAGTTCGCGCGTATAGTCAATGTTCAGCCGGATTTCCGGCGTGAAGGGCTTCAAAACATATTCGTGCGACATGGCGGGGAATTGAAAGGGCAAACGGCGGTCGGCGAAAGAAAAAACTACAACGGGTCGCGCGTGCGAGTCGAGCGGTCAGCCATAGGCGACAATTCCTATCTTTGCGCCTTTGCGCCTTTGCGTTAAATTCGGGCCGGATTATGCAACCGGAGAAATTTACGCAGAAATCGCAGGAAGCGTTGCAGGCGACGCAACGCATTGGCGTGCCGCTCGCCAATCTTTAGCCGGATTTGGAAAAAGAAATTGCGCGATGCCACAAAGTCCAGGGCGGCGGCGCGCCGGGCGAAGAAAATGAATCGTCCATAATTCGCACAACCTCGCGCAAGCCGGTAGGGAAGCAAGGCGATTGCGCTCACCAATAATGATGCACCAGCGGCTTGATCTGCCCGGCGTAAAGCGCGTTGATTTTTTTCATCGCTGCTTTTGACAACGGCGGCAGGGCTGATGCCGCGAGGTTTTCCGCAGCCTGCGCCGGGCGTTTCGCGCCGGGAATCGCGCACGTCACGGCGGGAAATTCCAGAATCCAGCGCAACGCCAGTTGTGCCAGCGTCGCGCCCTCGGACACGAAAGCCTTCAATTCCTCCACCGCATTCAGGCCGGTCTCGAAATCCACGCCTGCAAACGTTTCGCCGCGATCAAACTCTTCACCGTGCCGGTTGAAATTCCGGTGGTCGTCCTTGGCGAACTTGCTCTCGCGCGTGATCTTGCCCGACAACAGGCCCGACGCCAGCGGCACGCGGGCAAGGATGCCCACTTTGCGCTTTTCCGCCTCCGCGAAAAACAAATCCGCCGGGCGCTGCCGGAAAATGTTGAAGATGATTTGCACCGATTGCACGCCGGGGAACTCGATGGCCTTGAGCGCCTCCTCCACCTTTTCCACGCTCACGCCGTAATGCCGCAGCTTGCCGGCCCGGACCAGTTCGTCCAGCGAGCCGAACACTTCCGGCATGTAAAAGACTTCCGTGGGCGGACAATGCAGTTGCAACAGGTCAATCGCGTCCGCGTCGAGGTTCCGCAGGCTTCGCTCGATCCACGACGTGAGGTTCGCGTGATTGTAGCCCTCCGGCGTCTGCTTGGACAGCCGGCGGCCGGCCTTGGTGGCGATGTAAAATTTCTCCTTCCGCTCCTTGCACAACTTCGCCAGCAGCCGCTCGCTGCGGCCGTCGCCATAAACGTCCGCCGTGTCGAAGAAGTTCACGCCGCCGTCGAGCGCGGCGTGGAGCGCGGCGAGCGATTCCTTGTCGTCCACGCCGCCCCACGCGCCGCCGATGGCCCACGCGCCAAAACTGATTTCCGAAACCTTCCAGCCGGTCCTGCCCAGAGTGCGATAGTTCATGCGGGCAAGTTAAACGAAAAATTTCCGAACGCAAAGGCGCAAAGAATTCGCATTCAATTCACGCCTTTGCGCCTTTGCATCTTTGCGTTAAATTTGCACCATGCAACTCGACAAGCTCACGCTCAAATCACCGGAGGCGCAACATTTGTGCGTGAACGGCTGCTTGAAAATGTTGCGGCAAGCTGCGTCGTGTCGGCGGACGACGCAGGACGAATACCGCCGGCACGCCGAGAATAACCTGTCGTTCAAAAACGGCCTTCAGTCGGCTGGTATTCGGATTTAACCATGACAAAACCGTTGGCGTTCATTTTTTGGATTTGTGTGATGACCGCACTGCCGTTATGCGCGACGGAAACGCGTTACACCGCGCCCGCCTCGCCGAGCGCCACGTTCAATTTCAATCCCGGCTGGAAATTCATCCGCGAGGACGTGACCAACGCCGAACAAGTCGCCTTTGACGATTCCAAATGGACCGATGTCAGCGCGCCGCACACTTACAACGACGTGGATTCCTACACCGACATCATCAGCCACAGCGGCGGCGACCGGCGCGCCTGGACGGGCATCACCTGGTATCGCAAGCATTTCAAACTGCCGGCGGGCGCGAAGGACGGGAAAGTTTTTCTGGAATTTGAAGGCTTGAAACAGGCCGGACGTTTTTGGGTGAACGGAAAATTCGCCGGCAAATATGAAAACGGCATCACGCCGCTGCGGCCTGGATCTGACCGGACTTCGTGAATTTCGGCGACGCGGACAACGTCATCGCCGTGAAGGTGGACAACAGCAACGATTACGTCGAGGAGGCGACCGGCGTCGGCTTCGAATGGATGGGCCGCGCGTTCAATCCAAATTACGGCGGGCTGAACCACGACATCTGGCTGCATCTGACCGGCAAGGTTTATCAGACGCTGCCGCTCTACGAAAATCTGAAGACGACGGGCATTTACATTTATCCGTCGAACTTCGACATCGCGGACAAAACCTGCGACGTGAACATCGAGTCGCAGGTGAAAAATGAATCCGGCGACCAGCAATCCATCACGCTCTCGGCGGTGGTCGTGGACGCGGACGGAAATGTTTGCGCGAAATTTCAGGGCGACGCTTCGGATTTGGTGGCCGGCGAAACGGAAATTTTCAAGGCGAACGGCAAGTTGACGGACGCAAATTTCTGGAGCGACGAACATCCGAATCTTTACGACGTTTATTCCATTTTGACCGTGAACGACAAAGTGGTGGACGTGCAGAAAATTCAGCACCGGTTTTCGCAAGGCGGAATTCAAGGGCGGCGCGGGAACCGGCGGCGTTTATCTGAACGACAAATTTGTCTGGCTCACCGGCTATTCGCAGCGCTCGGCGGACGATTGGGCCGGGCTCGGCGAGGCGTATCCCGACTGGATGCACGATTACAACGCGGCACTCGTCCGCAGCACGCACGCCAATTACATCCGCTGGATGCACATCTCGCCGCAGGCCGTGGACGTGCGCGCGTGCGACAAGGCCGGCATCGTCGAAGTCTGTCCGGCGGGCGACAAGGAAGGCGACGCGCAAGGCCGCCAATGGGAACAGCGCGCCGAAGTGATGCGCGACTCGATGATTTATTTCCGCAACGATCCGAGCATTTTGTTTTGGGAGGCGGGCAACAACGGCGTCACGCACCGACCATTTGCAGCAGATGGTGGACTTGCAAAAACAATTTGATCCGAACGGCGGGCGCGTCGTCGGCTGCCGCACGTTGAACGACGCCGAACCGCCACGCCCATCGCCGGATATTTTGGCGTGATGATCGGGCAGGATCGCGCGCACGGATGAACTCAACGAGCCGCACGCGAAATGTTCCGCGCCTACAGCGCCGAGCGCCGCGACCGCGCGCCGCTCATCGAGACGGAGGATTTCCGCGACGAGGCCGCGCGCCGTTTTTGGGACGATTATTCGCCGCCGCATCTTCGGATTCAAGCCAGGCCCGAACGACACTTATCATTGGAACTCGGAAACGTTCTGCCTCGCCGCCGCCGGGCGCTATCACGATTATTTCAGCAACATCATCTCCAACACCGACCCGGCGCACGCCAAATGGTCGGGCTACGCCTCGATTTACTGGTCGGACTCGAACGCCGACGGACGGCAGGACAGCAGCGAAGTCGTGCCGCGTGAGCGGCAAGGTGGATTCCGTGCGGCTGCCCAAGCAGGCTTACTACGTCTATCGCGTGATGCAAAGCGACGCGCCGGACATCCACATCATCGGCCACTGGACTTATCCGACGAACACGGTGAAGACGATTTATGTCGCGGCGAACCATTGCGACTCGGTGGAACTGTTTGTGAACGGAAAATCCCAAGGCGTTGTCGACCAACGCCGATGAACGGCTACATTTTTGCGTTTCCGAAAATCAAATTTGCAGCCGGCAAAATTTCCGCCGTCGCCAAGGCAAATGGAAAAATTGTTGCGCAGGATGAAATTGAAACCGCCGGCGAAGCGAAAGCCATCAAGCTCACGCCGCACGCCGGCCCGGACGGCTTGCAGGCCGACGGCTCGGACGTGGTGTTTTTTGACGTGGAAGTGGTGGACGCGCAAGGCCGCCGCTGCCCGACCGACGAGGCGCGCGTGGATTTCAAGGTGGACGGCCCGGCCATCTGGCGCGGCGGCTACAACAGCGGCAACACCAATTCCATCAACAATCTTTATCTCGACACCGAATGCGGCATCAACCGCGTCGCCATCCGCTCAACGCTGACGCCCGGCACCATCACGCTCACGGCCACGCGCGACGGCCTGGAACCGGCCACCGTGAAAATCGAATCCAAGCTGGTGGAAGTCATGGGCGGGCTGATCGCAAAACAACTATGGCCATGACCATCGGCACGACGATTCCTGAAAATATGTTTGAAATCGTCAGTTAAGCATACTTGACGTTGACGTGGTGGCATAGAATTTTACAGCCATGCAACTGGACAAGCTGACACTCAAATCGCAGGAGGCATTACAGGCGGCGCAACGGCTCGCACGCGAGCATTCCCATCAGGAAATTGACGGCGAGCATCTGGCGCTGGCGCTCATCGAGCAAACCGAGAGCCTCATTCCCGATTTGCTAGAACGCATCGGCGTGCCGGTCGCGCGACTCAAACCGGATTTGGAGGCTGAATTGTCGCGACGCCACAAAGTCCAGGGCGGCGGCGAACCTTACGCCGGCGCGGATTTGCGCAAATCGCTTGATGCCGCGCACTCCGAAGCGAACAAGCTCAAGGATGAATATGTCAGCACCGAGCATTTGCTTCTTGGATTGCTCGACGGCGGCGGCTCATCGCTGAAAAAGATTTTCGCCAAGCACGGTTTGAAACGCGACGCGGTGTTGAAAGCGCTTGCCGAGTTGCGCGGCAACCAGCGTGTGACCGATGAAAATCCCGAAGCCAAATTTCAGGCGCTCGACAAATATGGCCGCGACCTCACTGCGCTGGCCAAGCAGGGCAAAATTGATCCTGTCATCGGACGCGACGAGGAAATTCGCCGCGTCATGCAAGTGCTCACGCGCCGCATGAAAAATAATCCCGTGCTCATCGGCGAACCGGGCGTGGGCAAGACGGCCATCGCCGAAGGACTCGCGCGCAGAATTGTTTCCGGCGACGTTCCGGAAAGTTTGAAAAATAAGCGGCTCGTCGCGATGGATTTGAGCGCAATGATTGCCGGCGCAAAATATCGCGGCGAATTTGAAGACCGGCTGAAAGCATTTCTCAAAGAAATTGTCGCGAGCGAAGGCAAAATCATTTTGTTCATTGACGAATTGCACACGCTTGTCGGCGCGGGCGCGGCGGAGGGCGCCACGGACGCGGCGAACATCATGAAGCCGCAGCTCGCGCGCGGCGAATTGCGTTGCGTCGGCGCGACAACGCTCGACGAATATCGCAAATACATCGAGAAAGATCCGGCACTCGAACGCCGCTTTCAGCCGGTCATGGTGACCGAGCCGAGCGTCGAGGCGACCATCGCGATTTTGCGCGGGCTGAAGGAGCGCTACGAAGTGCATCACGGCGTGCGCATCCAGGATTCCGCGCTCGTCGCCGCCGCGCAATTGTCGCATCGCTATATCACCGACCGCTTTTTGCCGGACAAGGCGATTGACCTCGTGGACGAAGCCGCGGCGCGCATCAAAATGGAATTAGATTCCAAGCCGACGGAGTTGGACCAACTCGACCGCCAGATTTTGCAATTGGAAATCGAGCGAACATCGCTGGCGAAAGAGAAGGACGCGGCGAGCAAAGAGCGTTTGAAACGGCACGACAAAGAATTGGCCGACTTGAAAGAAAAATCCAAAGCACTGACGGCGCAATGGCAGAATGAAAAAGCAGCGGTCAATGCCGTCAGCGTCGTTCAATCGCAATTGGAGCAGGCGCGCATTGAACTGGAACAGGCGCAGCGGCGCGGCGATTTAAGCAAGGCATCGGAACTTCAATACGGAAAAATTCCCGATCTCGAAAAGAAACTCGCGAACCTCGAAAAACAGTCCGCGCAAACCACGCGCACATCGTTGCTCCGCCAGGAAGTCACCGACGAGGACATCGCGCGCGTTGTCGCATCGTGGACGCATATTCCCGTTTCGCGGATGCTCGAAGGCGAACGGCAAAAGCTCGTCAAGATGGAAGAGCGTTTGGCCCGGCGCGTCATCGGCCAGAGGGCGGCGCTCAAAGCCGTGTCCGACGCCGTGCGCCGCGCGCGGAGCGGATTGCAGGATCCGAACCGGCCCATCGGATCGTTCATTTTCCTTGGACCGACCGGCGTGGGCAAAACCGAGACGGCCCGCGCCCTGGCGGAATTTCTCTTCGACGACGAAAACGCGATGGTGCGGATTGACATGAGCGAATACATGGAAAAGTTTTCCGTGCAACGGCTCATCGGTGCGCCGCCCGGTTACGTCGGCTACGAGGAAGGCGGGCAGTTGAGCGAGGCCGTGCGCCGCCGCCCGTATTCCGTGGTGCTGTTCGACGAGATCGAGAAGGCGCATCACGACGTCTTCAACGTGCTGTTGCAGGTGCTCGACGACGGACGGCTCACGGACGGCCAGGGCCGCACGGTGGATTTCAAGAACACCATCGTCATCATGACCAGCAATCTCGGCTCGCCGATCATCCAGGAGTGGTTTGAAAGTAGGAGACGACGTGAGGAGTCTCTAACTTCAACCGGAAAATCTAGTCAGAGACTCGTTACCTCGTCTCCTACAAAAGAAATGGAAACAGCCGTCATGGCCGAGTTAAAAAAGCATTTCCGCCCGGAATTCCTGAACCGCGTGGACGACGTTATTATTTTCCAAAGCCTCGACGAAGAGGAGCTGGCGTGCATCGTGGAAATTCAAATTGCGCGGCTGGAAAAACGGCTCGCGCAGCAAAACCTCACGCTGGACGTGGACGACCGTGCGAAGAAACTGCTGGCGAAGGAAGGCTACGACCCGCAATTCGGCGCGCGCCCGCTCAAACGCGCCGTGCAGGAGCAACTGCTAAATCCGCTGTCCATGAAACTGCTCGAAGGCGAGTTCAAGCCGGGCGATAAAATCAAGGTGACGGCGAAGGACGACGAACTGATCTTCCAACGAAAGTGATTTATGAAAATTCCACCGAAGCTCAAACTTGGTGACGAAATCCGTGTGCTCGCGCTCTCGCGTTCGCTTGGCGGCGTGATGAAATGGAACGGCACCACCGAACAAGAAATCGCTCTGGCCACTGCGCGATTGGAGGCGATGGGGTTGAAAGTCAGTTTTGGCCGCCACGTCCGCGAATGCAACGCGCATCTGACCGCTTCGCCGGAACATCGCCTGGAAGATTTGCACAACGCCATCGCCGATCCGTCGGTGAAAGGAATTCTCGCTGTCAGCGGTGGTGCGGGTGCCATTCAAATGCTCGATGGCATGGATTACGACCTCGTCGCCGCGCATCCGAAGATCATCTGCGGCTATTCGGACATCAGTTATCCGGGTTACGCGATTTTGGCGCGGACCGGCCTGACGACATATTACGGCGCGCACTTCACCAGTTTCATGATGCAGCAGGGCGCGGATTACTTACTCGCCAGTTTCCGCCAGTGTCTGTTTGAGGACGGCCCCTGCGAGTTGCAGCCGGCGAGCTACTGGAGTGACGACAACTGGCCGAAGGATCAGGTGAACCGGACGTTCCATGTCAACGAAGGCTGGTGGTGCATTCAGCCCGGTGAAGCCGAAGGGACGATCATCGCGGGCACCTACTGGATTTTGAACATGCTGCAAGGGTCAAAATATTTTCCGTCTTTGCGCGACGCGGTTCTTTTTCTGGAATACCCGGCGGAAGGCAAGCCGACGTTGATCACCCTGGATTCCTGCCTGCGGGCGCTAACATTCCAGCCTGCGTTTGCCGGCGTCCGGGGAATTGTGCTTGGCCGCTACACGCGCAACGGGGGCGTGACGCGTGAAAACCTCACCGAACTGCTCCGGCAAATTCCCGGGCTGCGCGGGCTGCCGGTCATTGCCAATTGCGATTTTGGCCACACCGCGCCCATTGTCACGTTGCCGAACGGTGGACGCTGCCAAATCTGCGCAAATGAGAAACAGAACCGCATCATCCTGACGGAACATTGACGAGGCAGCACTTCATTTCCATCCAGTCCACAGCCTTTTCCTAAAAAAAGAGCGTCAAAAAAGCGGCGACGTTTTTGCAAGGAAAAGGAAACCTGCTTGGCCGTCGAGCGGTTCCTGAATGGCGATGTGCGTCATGGCCGTGGCGGGCGCGGGGCCGTGCGGCACGGATCAGAAGCCGCTGGGCTTGATCCAAAAACTCTCTTCCCAGCTCTTGCCCGGCTCAACGTATTGCAGCTCTTTGTAGAGACCCTTTTGCGCCAGGTTCATTGAGTTAGTAATTCCCGCCATCGGCTCAAAGCAGATGAAGTTTTGTCCGGGGCCGGCCGGAAAATACACCACGGCCGCCTTGAATTTCGGGCCAAAGGTTACTTCCACCCGCTCGGATTTGCCCTGCACCCACATGGTTGCCTTGCCGGAGGAATCCCGGATTAAGTCGCCGAACACGTCGTCGAGCTTCACGCCTTTCAGCGATTGTCCGGCGGCGTTGGTGATCACGTTTTCGATCGGCTCCGTCTCGCCCGTGGGG
Source organism: uncultured Verrucomicrobiae bacterium (assembly GCA_963738225.1). Taxonomy (GTDB): domain Bacteria; phylum Verrucomicrobiota; class Verrucomicrobiia; order Limisphaerales; family UBA11358; genus UBA11358. The sequence goes on along the minus strand of CAVTVR010000007.1, from coordinate 664,964 downwards.
AGATTCTGTTTGCCGATCCAATGGGTTTTGGCGCCCACCGAAAACGTCCACTCGTCGCGCGTCGCGTCATTGACCTGAAAGTAGGGATGGAAACCGATTGCGACAGGCATGGGAGCGGTGCTGAGATTGTTCAGCTTGACGGTCACTTCAAGAACGCCATCCTTCAACCGGTGAGTCATCTCCACCGTGTGGGCGAAGGGAAACTGCGCCATCCAATCGGGATTCCGGTAAACTTCGATCTTGCTGGTGACCCAGGCCGAATTGTCGTCGGCTTTTACTTCCACCACTTCCCACGGCGCGGTAATGAGAAATCCATGCATGGGAATCGGGCCATGCACATTACCCAAACCCGCGTTGAGCTGATACTTCTTGCCATTCGCGTAGAAGGCCATCTCGTCGAGCCGATTGGCCCACGGGCCGAGGAAGGGAATGCCGCTGTAGGAGCCGCGGCGCTTGAATTCAGCGGCGGAGGCAAAGGGAAATTGCAGCACGTTTTTCCCCTTGACCGTCATTTGAAAGGCGTTGTTGCCGTGCGAGGGCATCACCGAAACCACCGTTTGACTTTTGGCATCCTCGAGGCGAACGACGTCGCCGTCCTGACTGGCTGAATACTGCCCGAACACGGGCAACGCCAGGGAATACAGAATAACTGCCAGTATTATTGATTTCATATTATATGGACAGGAATTTCCTTGTTTCGCGCTGCGACTTCGCCGCCGCGTGGTGGAGGGAGAATTGGTTCTATTGCTCACGCTCGTTGGGGCGGCAAGGTGTCAAACAGACAGGAGATTGGCAATCTTTGTGTTCATCGGTGAACATTCGTGGTTGATCAGCCCTGATATTGCTCGTCGCTGACTTGTTCCAGCCAGTCCACAGCTTTGCCGTCGAGCTGTTCCTGAATGGCGATGTGCGTCAGGGCCGTGGCGGGCGTCGCACCATGCCAATGCTTTTCACCGGGCGCAAACCAGACGATGTCGCCGGGATGAATTTCTTCAACCGGCCCGCCCCAGTGTTGCGCGCGTCCGCAGCCGGCGGTGACGATGAGCGTCTGCCCCAGCGGATGCGTGTGCCACGCCGTTCGGGCGCCCGGCTCGAACGTGACGATGGCGCCGGCGACGCGCGCGGGATCGGTTCCCTTGAACGGCGAGTCAATGCGCACGGTGCCGGTGAACCAGTCGGCCGGCCCTTTGGCGGAAGGTTGTGAACCGCTGCATTTGATTTCCATAATCAATTCCTTTCTCTTTTTACCAAGGGTGGACAGCCGAAGTTCGGCCTGCCAATGCCACTTTTGTCATGATGAACCGGCTTCAGGCATATCGTGTTTTATCCGATAGATCAAGCTTGGTGACGACGAAGGATGATGAACTGGTTTTCCAGCGAAAATAGAGTTCTTCTCCGCGCTGGGGGAAGATGGCCAAAGGCCGGGATGAGGTGAACCGCGAACCACACGAACGGGAGCGGCATCACTTGTTTTGGACTTCCAACTTTGCGCTCCAGGCTTTAACTTCCGCGCATGGCATCCGCTGAAATTGATGTGAAATACGTCGCGCATCTCGCGCGCATCGCCCTCACGCCCGACGAGGAGAAAAAAATCGGCTCCCAGCTCGGCCACATCCTTGGCTACATCGAGAAATTGCGCGAACTCGACGTCTCAAGCGTCGAGCCGACCGCGCACGCCGTGCCGCTGGTCAATGTCACGCGCGCCGACGAAATCCGCCCGTCGCTCCCGCATGACAAAGCGCTTCGCAACGCGCCGCGTCAGGCCGGCGGGCTGTTCATCGTGCCGAAAATCGTCGAATGAAACCTCGGTTTACGCGGATTAAATGAAAACTTTTCAGCCGCGTAATCAGCGGTTTCAAAAATGTTAAACCAACTTTCAATTTCCGAACTGGCGGCAAAATTATCCGCGCGTGAAGTCTCCGCGCGCGACGTGACGCAGGCGTGCCTCGACCAGATCGCGCGGGTGGACGGAAAAATTCACGCTTTCATCAGCCACGACGCCGATGACGCGCTGGCGCAGGCGGACGCGGCGGACAAGGAAATTGCCTCCGGCGTGACGCATTCGCAAAAACCGCTGCTCGGCATTCCGATTGCAGTGAAAGACGTTCTCGCCGTGAAAAATCAGCCGCTGAACTGCGGCTCGAAAATTCTCGGCACATTCATTTCGCCTTACGACGCCACGGCGATTGAAAAATTGAAAGCGGCGGGCGCAATCGTTTTTGGCCGCTGCAACATGGACGAATTTGCGATGGGCAGCTCCACGGAAAATTCCGCGTTCGGCGTCACGCGCAATCCGTGGGACACCACGCGCATTCCCGGCGGCTCCTCCGGCGGTTCAGCGGCGGCGGTCGCGGCGGACGAGTGCATCGCGTCGCTCGGCACGGACACCGGCGGTTCCATCCGCCAGCCGGCGGCGCTCTGCGGCTGCGTGGGCATGAAACCGACTTACGGCCGCATTTCACGTTACGGGTTGGTGGCGTTTGCGAGTTCGCTGGATCAAATCGGGCCGTTCGCGAAAAATGTTTTCGACGCCGCGACTTTGCTCGGCGTGATGAGCGGACACGATTTGCGCGATTCCACCAGCGTGCCGCAGCCGGTGCCGGATTACACCAAGGCGCTGACCGGCGACATCAAAGGCTTGAAGCTCGGTCTGCCAAAAGAATACCTGATCGGCGGACTCGACCCGGAAGTGAAAGCCGCCGTGGACGCCGCCGTGAAGCAGTTGGAAAAGCTCGGCGCGGAGATCGTGGAAATTTCTTTGCCGCACACGGATTACGCGGTGGCGACGTATTACATCATTGCCACGGCGGAAGCCTCGGCGAATCTGGCGCGCTTCGACGGCATTCGCTACGGCGCGCGGGTGGATGGCAACGATCCGATTGAGCTTTATTCCAGGACACGCGGCGCCGGTTTCGGCGCGGAAGTGAAGCGCAGAATCATCCTGGGCACCTACGTTTTGAGCAGCGGCTATTATGACGCGTATTATTTGCGGGCGCAAAAAGTCCGCACGCTCATCCGCAACGATTTTCTGAAGGCGTTTGAAAAGGTGGACGCGATTGTGACGCCGACTTCGCCGACGGCGGCGTTCAAGATCGGCGAAAAATCCGACGATCCATTGCAAATGTATTTGTCCGACATCTTCACCATTTCCTGCAATCTCGCCGGCATCTGCGGCGTAAGCGTGCCGTGCGGCTTTACGCAAAACCCGAAGCTGCCGGTGGGCTTGCAACTTCTCGGCAAACCGTTTGGCGAGGAGACGATGCTGCGGATCGCACACGCCTACGAGCAAAGCACGCCGTGGCACAAGGAAAAACCCGCGCTGTGACGGCGGCGGGAACGTCCGCTCCTCTTTTTTTAATTTTTAAGTTGCGGATGAGTAACCGATTAGTTACTTAAAAGCGCGTAATCATGCTTCGAAATGGCAAACAGGCCGGCGGCGCCACGCGCAATCCGGATCGGACCGCGGCCGCATTCTGGCCGCCGCGCTCGCCGAGTTTTCCGCGAAGGGCTTCGCCGGCGCCCGCGTGGATGCCATCGCCCGCCGGGCGAAGGGCAACAAGCGAATGCTCTATCATTACTTCGGCAACAAGGAGGAATTGTTCAGCGCGGTGCTGCGCCACAAGATGGCCGAGCGGCGCGAGTGGGCGGCCAATCTTTCCAGCGACCCGACGGAACGGCTGCCGTTCTGGTTCGAAGCCGCGTGCGGGGATGCCGACTGGGTACGGTTGCTCGAATGGGAGGCGCTCCAGGATCACGGGGGAAAGGTAATTGACGAAAAGAAACGTCGTGCGGCGTCCGCCGGCTGGCTGCAGCGTCTCCGGCGGAGACAGCGGCGGGGACAATTAACCTCCGCCTTCAACCCGGTCCATCTGGCGCTGGCCATGCAGTCGCTGACGCTGTTCCCGGCGGCCTTTCCGCAACTGGTCCGGCTGACGACGGGCAAATCCGTTGGCGACCCAAAATTCCAAAGCGAATACCGCCGGTTTTTGGGGGAATTTACCGCGGCCTTCAAACCCCGCCGCCAGGCCGGGAAATAATCTATTGTGAAAAAAACTTTTTACATTCCGCTGGTGGCCGCGGCGTTGATGTTGACGAACGGTTGTGCCCGCCACAGGCCGCCGCAAGCCAGCCCGCCGGTGCCGGTGCTGACCGCGCAGGCGGTGGCCAAGGCCATGCCGGTGCGGATTGACCCGCCGCCCGTTGGCCATGTCATGACCATTTCGACGGTGACGCTCCACTCGCAAATCCAGGGCAAGATCAGCGAGGTGCATTTTCAGGAGGGCCAGGAAGTCAAGAAAGGCGACCTGTTGTTCACGATTGACCCGCGTCCGTCGCAGGCGGCTTTGGCCCAAGCGCAGGCCAATTTGCAGCGCGACACGGCGCAATTGGAATACTCCAAAATCAATTTAGCGCGCGAGCAGAAATTGTATGACGATAAACTGATTTCGCAGGATGAGTTGGACACGAACCGCGCGAATTTTGACGCGCTGGCCGGCACGGTGGCCGCCGACCGGGCGGCTGTCACCAACGCGCTGTTGAACCTGGATTACTGCCAGATCCGCGCGCCGATTGACGGCCGGACTGGCAGCCTGACGGCTCATGCGGGCAACGTGGTCAAGGCGCCGGACGACACGCTGCTGACGATCAACCAGATTCACCCGATTTATGTCGCGTTCTCCGTGCCGGAGCAATACCTGCCGGCGATCAAAAAGGAAAGACTTGCCAATACTTTGAAAGTGTCGGTGACTTTTCAAAACATGGACGTGCCGCCGCCGCAGGGTGAACTGACTTTCGTGGACAACACCGTGGACATGACGACCGGCACGATTCAACTCAAGGCGACATTCCCGAACGACGACCGGATTTTGTGGCCGGGACAGTTTGTGCAGGTGGAATTGACCCTTTCGGAATTGACGAACGCGATCGTCGTGCCGTCGCAGGCGGTGCAGACGGGGCAAAACGGCCAGTTCACTTATGTCGTGAAGCCGGATCACACGGTTGAGGAACGGACGATCACCACCAGCATCACTTATCAGGGCGGAACGGTGGTGACCACCGGTTTGTCGGCGGGCGAGACGGTGGTGACGGACGGGCAATTGCGCCTCACTCCAGGCGCGAAAGTGGACGTCAAGAGTTCCAAACAGCCAGACGTTTCAGCAGTGACCACGAACGCGCCATGAGCGTTCCCGAACTTTTCATCCGCCGCCCGGTCATGACCACGCTGGTCATGTCCGGCATTCTTTTGTTTGGTCTTGTGGGTCTGCATCTGTTGCCGGTGAGCGATCTGCCGAGCGTGGATTATCCGACGATCCAGATTTCCGCCAATCTGCCGGGGGCGAGTCCATCGGTGATGGCTTCGGCGGTGGCAACCCCGTTGGAAAAACAATTTTCCACCATTGCCGGCGTGGATTCCATGTCGTCCGTCAGTTCCCAGGGCAGCGCGCAAATCACGATCCAGTTTTCGCTGGATCGCAACATTGACGCGGCAGCGGCGGATGTGCAGGCGGCCATCGCCAAGGCGGCCCGGCAATTGCCGCCCAACATGCCCGCGCCGCCGACTTACAACAAAGTCAACCCGGCGGATTCGCCGGTATTGTATCTGGCCATGTCTTCGCCGACGCTGCCGCTCTCGGCGGTGGATGATTATGCCGAAAATCTGCTGGCCCAGCAAATTTCGCAGATCAATGGCGTGGCGCAGGTCAGTGTTTATGGTTCGCAGCAATACGCCGTCCGCGTGCAGGTGGATCCCAACAAGCTCGCGGCTCGCGGTTTGGGCATTGATCAGGTGGAACAAGCGGTGGAGGCCGGCAATGTGAACCAGCCGCTCGGCACGCTTTACGGCAAAAACCAGCTTTTTACGGTGCAAGCCAACGGCCAGTTGGCGAAGGCGGCGGATTTCCGGCCAATGATTGTGGCGTATCGCAACGGCAATCCCGTGCGCCTGGAGGAACTCGGTCAGGTGCTGGACAGCGTGCAGAATGACAAAGTCGCCGCGTGGTATAACAATACCCGCGCCGTGGTTCTGGCCGTGCAGCGGCAGCCGGGGGCGAACACCGTCGAGGTCGTGGACAGCATTCGCAAACTGCTGCCGCAATTCAGCGAACAGGCGCCGGCGTCGGTGAAGTTGGAAGTGTTGTTCGACCGTTCGCAATCCATCCGCCAGTCGGTGTCGGAGGTCGAACACACGCTGCTGCTGACGGTCGCGCTCGTGGTGATGGTCATTTTCATTTTTCTGCGGAACATTTCGGCGACGATCATTCCCAGCCTGGCGTTGCCGATGTCCATCATCGGCACCTTCGCGGCGATGTCGCTGCTTGGCTACAGCCTCGACAACCTTTCGCTCATGTCGCTGACCTTGTGCGTCGGCTTCGTGGTGGACGACGCCATTGTCATGCTTGAAAACATCGTGCGCCACATGGAAAACGGCGAGCCGCCAATGGCCGCCGCCTTGACCGGTTCCAAGGAAATCGGCTTTACGATCATTTCGATGACGCTGTCGTTGTCGGCGGTGTTCATCCCGGTCTTGTTCATGAGCGGGCTGCTGGGCCGGTTGCTGCATGAATTTGCGGTGACGATCGTCGTGGCGGTGCTGGTGTCCGGTTTCGTCTCGCTGACACTGACGCCGATGATGTGCAGCCGGTTTGTCCACGCGATGCACGGGCGGAAACACGGGCGGATTTACAATTTTTTTGAGCGGATCTTTGACGCGGTGCTGGCCGGCTATGATCGCTCGTTGCAGGTCGTAATGCGCCACCGGTTCACGACGCTGATGCTGTCGCTGGTGATTTTGGTTGTGACGCTGTTTTTGTTCAAAGTGATTCCCAAGGGATTTTTCCCCGACGAAGACACCGGCCAGATTTTCGCCATCACCGAGGCGTCCGAGGATATTTCCTTCGACGCGATGAAGGCGCATCAGCAGGCGGCGGCCAAAATCGTCGCCGCCGACACAAACGTGACCGGCTTCATGTCCGCCATCGGCGGTGGCATCATGAATCAGGGGCGCATGTTCATGCATTTGAAAGACCGGTCCGAACGCAAGTTGAACGCGAATGAAATCATCCAGGAGCTGCGCAAAAAACTGTCGTCCATGCCGGGCATTAACGTGTTCTTGCAGAATCCGCCGCTCATCCGGGTGGGCGGCCGGCTGACCAAGGCATTGTATCAATACAGCCTGCAAGACACGGATACGAAGGAGTTGTTCAAATGGACGCCGGTTTTGGTGAACAAGCTTGCCGAGCAGCCCGGTTTTCAGGACGTGACGACCGATCTCCAGATCGCCAGCCCGCAGGTCAACGTGGAGATTGATCGTGACAAGGCCGCCGCGCTGGGCGTCACACCAGAGCAAATTGAAAACGCGCTGTATGACGCGTATGGCGAACGCCAGGCCTCCACCATTTACGGCGACGTGGCCGAATACTGGGTGGTCTTTGAAGTCGAGCCGCAATATCAACTCGACCCGGCGGCGCTGGCGCAGCTTTACATCACCAGTTCCAACACCGGCACGAACGGCGTGGCCAAGCTCATTCCGTTGAGCGCCGTCGCCAAGCTCACGCGCAGCCTCGGTCCGACCAGCATCGCGCACGTTGGCCAGTTGCCGGCCGTCACCATTTCCTTCAACCTCGCGCCCGGCATGTCGCTCGGCGCCGCCGTCGAACAGTTGCAGAAAGTCGAGGCGGATTTGCATCTGCCGGCGACCATCACCGGCAGTTTTCAAGGCTCGGCGCAGGTCTTTCAATCCTCGTCACAGGGGCTTTTTCTGCTGCTCATCGTTTCCATCATCGTGATCTACATCATTCTCGGAATCCTTTACGAAAGCTTCATTCATCCGATTACGATTCTGTCCGGTCTGCCCTCGGCGGGATTTGGGGCGTTGCTGACGCTGATGTTGTTCCATCTGGACCTGAACATCTACGGCTTTGTCGGCCTCATCATGCTCGTGGGCATTGTGAAGAAAAACGCCATCATGATGATTGACTTTGCCATCGAGGCGCAGCATCGGGGCAAAAATGCGCACGATGCCATTTACGAAGGCTGTCTGCTGCGCTTCCGGCCGATCATGATGACCACGATGTGCGCGCTGTGCGCCACGCTGCCCATCGCGCTCGGCATCGGTGCCGGCGGCGAATCTCGCCGGGCGCTCGGCTTGGCGGTGGTCGGCGGCCTGGTGGTGTCGCAAAGCCTGACGCTTTACATCACGCCGGTGATTTATCTCTACTTGGAACGGTTCCAACAAAGCTTCCGCCGCAAGTCCCAGTCATGATCGTAATCGGCGGGGAAACAGGATTAAGACTAGGATTACGATTATGAACCCCCAAAAAATCTGTATTTCATCTGTGTTTCATCTGTGGCTAAAATAACCGCGCAATGGAATACGAACCCGTCATTGGTCTGGAAACGCACGTCCAGCTTAAAACGAAATCGAAGATGTGGTGCGGTTGCGCGAACCAATATGGTTCCGAGCCGAACACCAACGTCTGTCCCGTCTGCCTCGGCTTGCCGGGCGTTTTGCCGGTGGCAAATGAAGAAGCGTTGCGCCTCACCGTGTTGACCGGCCTGTTGCTGAACTGCGAAATCCCGCGTTTCGCCAAGTTCGACCGGAAAAGTTATTTCTACCCGGACATGCCGAAGAATTACCAGCTCACGCAATACGACAAGCCGTCCACAGCCAGCGGCTTTGTCGAGTTTGAATTCAAAGGCGGCATTTCCTGCGTCCGCATTACCCGCGCGCATCTCGAAGAAGACGTCGGCAAGAGCACGCATTTCGACCGGCACAGCGGCGTGGACTTCAACCGCGCCGGCGTGCCGCTCATGGAAATCGTTTCCGAGCCGGACCTCACCAGCGCGGACATGGCCTACGAATATCTCAACGCGCTCAAGGACATTTTGATCTACGGCGGCGTAAGCGATTGCGACATGGAAAAAGGCATGGTGCGCTGCGACGTGAACGTGTCCGTGCGGCCCGTCGGCACGAAAGAACTCGGCGCAAAGATTGAGATCAAAAACATGAACAGCTTTTCCGGCGTGCGCCGCGCGCTGGAATACGAAATCCCGCGCCAGATCGAGGCCGTGAAGCGCGGCGAGAGTCTGATCCAGTCCACGCGCCGCTGGGACGACGTGGCCGGCGTGACCGAGCAGATGCGCACGAAGGAGGATGCGCACGACTACCGTTATTTCCCCGATCCCGACCTGATGCCGCTCGCGCCGACGGATGCGTGGCTGGCGGAAATCGAAGCAGTCGCAGAAAAAATTCGACCTGCGTTGCCTTTGAATGCCAAGCGCAATTTTTGGAGCGTTTATGGTAGCGTAGCCCAAAATCCGCCGAAATTTCCAATTTCAGATTATGACGCTGCGGCTTTAGCCGCACATCCGCCATCTGGATCGTTGTTTCAGCGCGAGATTCAGTTTAGTCCGAATTACGCCAAACCAATTGCCAATTTTATCCTCAATAATCTCAAAGCGGAGATTTCAGCTTCCGGAATTGCTCCTGAACAAGTGGATTACTCTACTTTACAGATTCCGGTGTCAGGAATTGCTAAACTTGCCGTTGAACAGTCAGAAAGTCGTGTGAATAGTGGGTCTGCTCAAGTTATTTTTCACGAAATGTATGTTTCAGGAAAACTTCCCGATGAAATCATTAAAGAAAAGAAACTCACTCAATTAAGCGACACCGGCGCGATTGAAAAATTCTGCGACGAAGCCATTGCCGCCAATCCCGGCCCGGCAAACGATTTCAAATCCGGCAAAGTCGCCGCTCTGAATTTCCTCAAGGGTCAGGTAATGAAATTGAGCAAAGGAAAAGCCAACCCCGCCTTGGTCGGCGAGATTTTGGAGCGGAAGCTCAAAAGCTGAGATTTTTTGCGAGCCAAACCGATGAAACATATTCCCATTTTTCTTCTCACCATTTTCGCCGCGCTGATTGTCATCGCGCGCGAGCCGCAAACGGACATGGGCATTCGCCAGCAGGACGACGCGGCGATGCAATGGTTTTCTGACGCCAAATTTGGGATGTTCATCCACTGGGGACTTTACGCCGTGCCGGCCAAAGGCGAGTGGTATATGGAAAATGCCGCCGTCCCGATTGACGAATACCGCAAGCTGGCATCCGACCAGGGCGATGGTGTTTTTTTCGACGCCAAAGATTACGATCCGGCCGCGTGGGCGCAGCTCGCCAAGGACGCCGGCATGAAATATATGTGCCTCACCGCGCGGCATCACGACGGGTTTGCGCTGTTCGACAGCCGGTTCACCAACGCCTTCACCAGCGTGCAGACGTTGCACCGCGACCTTTTCGGCGAATACGTCAAGGCCTGCCGCGCGGCCGGGCTGCGCGTCGGGGTTTATTTTTCGCCGATCAACTGGCGTTATCCCGGCTACTATGACGTGACCGGCACGAATTGCGCGAAGAACAAATGGGGTTACACGAACGCGCCGTGGCACAAGGAAAATGCCGTCGTGATGAAAAATGAAGTCTATGAGCAGGTGCGCACGCTGTTCCGCAATTACGGGCCGTTCGATTATTTATTTTGGGACGGCGGCTGGCTCGCGCAACAAGGCTCGGATCGCGACGCGGCATTTTTCTGGGAGCCGGGAAAATACCGCGACCCCGCCAACGCCTGGCCGGTGTCCGAGGAAAACAGCGACACGGACGAGACCGGCCTGCCGCTCGGCCTGATGGGCATCGTGCGGAAATATTCGCCGGCGGTCATCGCCAACAACCGCGCGGGCTGGCTCGGTGATTTGCTGCCAGAAGAAGGCGACGCGACCATCAAAGGTCCGGTGCGCACGAATTGCTGGGAAAAATGCCTGAACATCAACCAGGTCACCTGGGGTTACAACACGCAGCAGCGACTGATGTCCGAGGAAAAACTGACGCGATATGTTGTGGACGCGGTCGTGCGCAACGGCAACATCCTGCTCAATGTCGGGCCGGACCGGCACGGAAAAATCCCAGAGACGCACGCGGCGTTGCTGCGGCATTTCGGCGCGTGGCTGGCGGTCGTCGGCGACAGCATTTACGGCACACGCGGCGGTCCGTGGAATCCCGTGGACGGACAATACGGCTTTACCTTCAAGCCGGGGAAATATTTCATCCATATTCTGCCGGGCTACTCCGGCGCGGAAATCGCCACGCCGCCAGTGACGCAAAAGGTCACCGGCTGCTTCGATTTATTCACACGCAAGCCGCTGGATTACGTTCAAAATGCGGATGCTTCTGTGCATATCAGCGGTCTCGACCGGGAGAGCCATCCTGCCGACACCGTGGTTTCGGTGGTCACGGACGGCTCAAGTCCGATAAAGTCGCCTCGCTGAATTTTCTCAAAGGTCAAGTGATGAAACTGAGCAAGGGCTAGACGAATCCAAATCTCGCCGACGAAATTTTGGAACGGAAATTAAAGTCTTAAACCACCAAGTCACAAAGGCACCAAGAATTTAAAACTTTGTGACTTGGTGTCTTGGTGGTTAAAAAGAATTTCAATAAAAATCCGCGTTCGTCGAAACTTGATAGCTGGGTTTTCCATCCGCGTGTTTCAACTCCACCGCATAGACCTGATTCGCGTCGCTCATGTTACTCCGGAAAATCAGCCATTTCATGTCCGGCGAAAACATCGCGTTCGGCTCCAGCGCGTAGTCGTGTTTGCGCAGGTTGACGAGCCGTTCGGAATGGAAGACGCCAGGCTGGATCAACTGGTTCGTGTCCACATCGCCGCCGGAGTGGTCCTTGATGAGTTCGGGATGAAACAGGTAAAGCCATTTTCCGTCCGGCGCGTGGGCGACCATTTTGTCGTCGCCGCCGTCGCTGGAAAATAATTTGCCGTCCGGTGAAACATTGAAATGCACGCCCCACTCGTTGCGCTGCAAGTGATACCATGTCCGTTTGCCGGTCTCGACTGCATAGCCCGCCACCCAGAAATCCTCGCCGCGCGGAGTTTGCAGATCATACCAAATCGTCTTGCCATCGGCGCTCCAGAATTCGTGGCCGGCAATTTCCATCGTCATCGTGCGCTGATGGACCAGTTTCAAATCAGTGCCGTCCGCGCGGATGGTCCAGATGCGGTCCACCTTGTGCCACGGGCCTTCGTGGCAAAACAGGAGCAGGTGCGGATCGGTCGGCGAAAATTGCAGGTGATTCAACCAGTCGGTGCAGCGGTTGACTTTCTTTGTCTCGCCGGTGGCAATGTTGAAGAAAAACAATTCCATCGGATAACGTCTGGCGAGCCGGTCTTCCATCATGGCGCCTTTTTTTCCGCGCCGGGCGTCCGCCGCCGCGAGGTCATCGCGATGGTTCGGCGCGCTGTCCGAAAGAGGTTCAGCCTCGTCCGGGTGTTCGGTAATCGTGCCGGCCAGCAGGGTTTCATCGGCGTTCACGGTGAAAATCTCCTGCCCGCGCGCCAGCTTCAAAATTTCCCGAACCGCCTGTGTGTTCGGATCAATCGCATAAACCGAACGGCTCATCGCGCCATTCACGGTTTTGGAGGCGAGGTAATAAATTTGACCGGTTTTGCGCCCGACCATGATGATGCGCGGCCTGTCGGCGACAATTTTTTCGACAACGAACGTGTGAAGGTTGACCAGCGAAATTCCGCTGGGCGAAGTGATTGCCATTTTTTGCCCGTCCGGCGTGAACGGGTTGATATTGAAATAAAGGCTTTCGCTGCCCTGCTCAGTCGTAAGCTGCACGACGCGGTGGCCGGTGTCCGGGTCAACCCAGGTTTGCGGCGGCAGGCCGGGCGCGGAATGGGCGACGCCGCCAGAGATCAAAACGGCAGCCAGCATTAAAACGATCCGAAGATTAAAATTCATAGCGGCTATTGGGTGAGGAATTCCGGCTTTAGAAATCCGGCCAGCGGGCAATTTTTCAATTGCTTCAAGCCCTCGATGACCGACCGCGCGTTCAGTTCCGCGCCCGCCGGACTCGAATGCGTGTTGTCGGCGGTCGTGAAATATCTCGCTTTGATCTCTTCCGGCGTCAGGCCCGCGTAGTGGCCCATCGTGATCTGATTCAGGTTAATGAACCGCACATTTTCATTTGTTGCAACCTGGCCGGCGAAGCGGACGTAATCCCAATTTTCAATGTCACCCGTCTTCACTTCGGTCTTCGGCACATGCGGCGCGGGCGAGCAGATGATCGGCGTCATGCCCTTGGCGCGGGCGTCGGCGATGTATTTACGCAGATACCAGCCGTAGCTGTGGACGGTCTCGCGCTTGTTCATGACCGGATTGTAAATCTCCTTCGTCTCCTCGCCGATGCCGCGAAGGGTGCCGCGCGCGCGGTTCGTGTCATCCAGCGGGCCTCCGTCGTTGTGGCCCATCTGAATCAGCACAAAATCGCCCGACTTGGCGGCGGCAAGGACTTTGTCCCACCAACCCTGCGTGATGAACGTCCGGCTGCTGCGGCCGCCGAGCGCGTGGTTCTCCACGCGGATTTTGTCCGGGTCAAAATTTTTGCCGATGACGTCGCCCCAGCCGCGTTCGTCGTGGCCGGGATTATGCACCGTCGAATCACCGACAATAAAGAACATCGGGAACGCGCGGTTTGTGTCCGTGAGAAAGCCGCGGTTTGTCGCCACGTTGCGCTGGGCGTCAAGGTTGGCGGAGCTCTGGGGCGAAATGGGTCCGGCGGCGCGCACGGGTAACACGGCGACCGCAAGCAGGAGCAAAACGAATTTGGTCATCGAATGAAAAGGCAGAGTGAATGACGCGTTAAAAACGAAATTGGTTTCCATTTTTTGCGGAAACCGGCGGTTGGCAATCGTGTTGTGCAAAAAACTTTATGCCTTTGTGTCTTGGTGGTTTAATCTTCAAACATGTTTTCAGCCGAGATCAAATCCGTCCATTTCACCGGCATCGGCGGCACGGCGATGGCGTCCGCCGCCGCCGCGATGCTGGACAAGGGCTTTGCCGTCACCGGCTCCGATCAGAATGTCTACGAGCCGATGGCGTCGTTCCTCGCGGCGAAGAAAATCGCCGTGATGAACGGTTACGCGGAACAGAATCTCAAACACAAGCCGGACCTCGTCGTAATCGGCAACGCCATTTCGCGCGGCAATCCCGAAGCGGAATTTGTTCTCGACCACAAGCTGCGTTACTGCTCACTGCCGGAACTGTTGCGCGAATTTTTCATCCGCGGCAAACGCTCGCTTGTCGTCGCCGGCACGCATGGCAAGACGACGACGACGAGCCTGCTGACGTGGGTGTTCGAGCACAACGGGCTGAATCCGAGCTATCTCATCGGCGGCATTCCGAACAATTTTTCGCAAGGCGCGCGTTTCACGGACAGCGAGTGGTTCATCATCGAGGGCGATGAATATGACACCGCGTTTTTCGACAAGCGCAGCAAGTTCATTCATTACCAGCCGGAAATTGCCATCATCAACAACCTGGAATTCGATCACGCCGACATTTTTGAAAACCTCGACGCGGTGAAAAAAACATTCTCGCACTTCATCCGTTTGATTCCGCGCAACGGATTGCTGCTCGGCAATGGTGACGACGCGAATCTCGCGCCGCTGTTGAACGTCACGCATTGCCCGGTGAAACGCTTCGGCCTGGGCGCGGATAATGCGATTCACGGTTTTAATTTGCGCTTTGGCCCGACGGCGACCGAGTTTGAGATTCCGAGCTTCAAGTTTCACCTGAATCTCGTTGGCGAATTGAACGTGCGCAACGCGCTCGCCGTCATCGGCGCGGCGAAACATTGCGGCTTGAAAAATCATCAGATTCAAAGCGCGTTCGATACGTTCAAAGGCATCAAGCGGCGGCTGGAAGTGAAGGGCATCGCCGGCGGCGTGACGATCATTGACGATTTCGGTCATCACCCGACGGCCATCCGCGAGACGCTCAAGGCGCTGCGGCTGCGATACGCGCGGGAAAAAATCTGGGCCGTCTTCGAGCCGCGCAGCAACACGACGCGGCGGAATTGTTTTCAGGCCGAACTGTCGTCCGCCTTTGCCGATGCGGATGCGGTGATCGTTTCTGAAATCGCGCGGCTGGAGCAGATTGCCGCCAGTGAGCGGCTCAATCCCGAGAAGCTGATGGCGGATATCAAGGCTGCCGGCAAGGAAGCGGCTTATCTGCCGGACGCCAACGCCATTGTCGCGCATCTGGCGCAACATGCGGAGGGCGGCGATGTGGTCTGCGTTTTCAGCAACGGTGGCTTTGATGGCATCCACGCGAAATTGCTTGAGCGGCTGAACCGGCGGTAAATGAAATTTTCCGGATCAACTGCCTTCTGAAAATCATCAACCACGGATGGACACGGATGAAATCCTTCTCCGTTCACGGACGGCGACCACGAAACGCCGGCTTGGTTGCCGATTTCTCGGCGCGATTTTTTGTCACGAAAATTTTTCAAGGTGTTTGTTGATTTCTTCGCGCGGCTTTTCATAATGCAGTCGTCTGATGCACTCCGATGAACAGTCCGATTGACGCAACGCCGCCGCCGTGGAACCTCGACGCGGCGCGCGCGCTTTACAACATCCACCGCTGGGGCGCGAAGTATTTTGACATCAACGACGCCGGCCACGTCGTCGCCAAGCCGTTGCAGGACGCCGGCGCGAATGTGGAACTCACCGACGTGATTGAGGAGGCGAAAAGCCGCGGGCTGAAATTTCCGCTGCTCATCCGCTTTCAGGATATTTTGCGGCATCGCGTGGACGCCATCAACACAGCCTTCCGCAACGCCATCGCCGAATTCAATTATCAGGGTAAATATCGCGGCGTGTTTCCGATCAAGGTCAACCAGCTCCGCGAAGTGGTGGAAGAAATTCTGGACGCGGGCAAGCCGTTTGACTTCGGCCTGGAAGTCGGTAGCAAGCCGGAACTGTTCGCCGGCCTGGCGCTGCAAAATAAAATCGGCGATTTGATTATTTGCAATGGCTACAAAGACGCGGAGTTCGTCAAAATGTCGCTGCTCGGCATCAAGCTCGGCAAGCGCGTCATCATGGTCGTCGAAAAACTGGAGGAACTGCGGCAAATTATTTCCATTTCCAAATCGCTCGGCGTGGAACCGCTCGTCGGCATCCGCGCGCGATTGTTGAGCAAGGGCGCGGGCCGCTGGGCCGAGAGCGGCGGCGAAAACGCGAAGTTCGGCTTGAGCACGGCGGAAATTCTCGCCGCCACCGAAATGCTCCGTTCGGAGAAGCTCGGCCATTGTCTGAAGCTGCTGCATTTCCACATCGGCTCGCAGGTGCCGGATATTTTGACCGTGAAAAAGGCCGTGCAGGAAGCCGCGCGGCTTTACGCGAAACTGCACAAGATGGGTTTCGCGATTGAATATCTCGATGTCGGCGGCGGGCTGGGCGTGGACTACGACGGCAGCCGCACGGCGTTCGACAGCTCGACGAATTACACCTTGCAGGAATACACCAACGACGTGGTGTATTATATCGCCGATGTCTGCAACGCCGAGGGTGTGCCGCATCCCGACATCGTCAGCGAAAGCGGCCGCGCCATCGTCGCGCATCACAGCGTTTTGATCGTCGAGGTGTTTGGCGCAATTGAAAAAATCCGGCCCAATGAATTTTTGAAATTCGGCGACCGCGAACATCCGCTGGTCGGCGAGCTGCTCGACATCCAGAAAAATTTCCCCAGGCTCAACAAGCTCGAAGCTTACCACGACGCGCTCGAACGCCGCGACGACGCGCAGCACATGTTCACGCTCGGCATGATGGATTTGCCGGACAAGGCGAAGATTGAGGATTTATACTGGCAGATCAGCCGCGACACCGTGGAAAGTTTCAAGGGCCAGCCCTACATCCCGGAGGAAATCCGCAAGCTCGAAGACTCGCTCGGCGACCAATACCTCTGCAATTTTTCCGTGTTCCAATCGCTACTGGATCATTGGGCGCTCGGCCAGTTGTTTCCCATCATGCCCGTCGCGCGGTTGAACGAGCGGCCCACGCGCGAGGCCACGCTGGTGGACATCACCTGCGATTCCGACGGCCAGGTCAACAAATTCATTGACCTGCGCGACGTGCGCGACACGCTGCCGGTGCATCAGCTCAACACGAACGGCAACGGCCAGCTCGAACCTTACTATCTTGGCTTTTTTCTGATGGGCGCCTATCAGGACATCATGGGCGATCTCCACAATCTCTTTGGCCGCGTCAACGAAGTCCACATCTTCCTGGAACCCGACGAACCAGCCGGCTATTACATCGAGGAAATCATCGAAGGCGCCACCATCGTTCAGTCGCTTGCCGACGTGCAATACGACGAAAATGAACTCAAGCGCCGCATGAAGGCGCAGATGGACGAAGCCATCAAATCCGACCGCATGAAACCCAGCGAAGCGATGCGGCTGCTGGATGAATACGAACGCGGACTGAAGGCTTACACCTATCTTTCGTTTTGAACCGTCGCATCCCGGCTTGACCGTGTTTATTTACGATTTACGATTGGCGTCAATCGCCAATCGTAAATCCATGAAAATTTTGCTCGCCTGCGGCTTTCTCTGCACCGTCACCGCGCTGGCTCTGGCGTTACCCGGCCAGGCGGCTTCGGTCAAAGTCACCGAACCGGTTTGCGAATATCTGACCAATCCACTCGGACTGGATGTGCTTCAGCCGCGGTTGAGTTGGAAACTGACACCCAGCGATGCGGCGACGAATGGCCAGCGGCAGCAAGCCTGGCAGGTGCTCGTGGCGTCCAGCGCGGAACTGCTGAAACGGGACAACGGTGATTTATGGAATTTAGGCTGGGTCAATTCAGACCAATCGCAATTAAACCCGTATCAAGGCCTGGCGTTGCGTTCGGGAGAGGAATGTTTCTGGAAAGTGCGCGTGCAGGATGAGCGCGGTCAGATTTCGGCTTGGAGTGCGCCGGCAAAATGGACGGTGGGTTTGCTCGCGCAAGGCGACTGGACGGGGAATTGGATTGGCACGGATCAGGTTTTCACCCGCAAGCCCGGCGCGCCGCCGGACAACACGATGCCCGATCCTTGGCTGCGCAAATCGTTCACCATCGCCGCCGTGCCCCGGCGGGCGACGATTTATGTGGCGTCGGTTGGTTACCACGAACTGTTTGTGAACGGCCATCGCGTCGGCGATGCGGTGCTGATGCCCTGTGTCACCGACTTCACCAAGCGCGCCCGTTATGTCACTTATGACATCACCCGGAATTTGCAGCCGGGCACCAACGCGATCGGCTTGTGGCTGGGCACATCGTGGTCCATTTTCCCGCCGTTTCACACCGAAGACAAACCAGCCAGCCCGATCGTCATCGCGCAAGCGGAACTGGAATATGCCGATGGCACTAAATTGCGAATCATCACGGATGAAACCTGGCGATGGCATCCAAGTCCAAACACAACTCTTGGGCTTTGGAATTACATGAACTTCGGAGGCGAATCGTATGACGCGAACCGTGAAATACCGGATTGGTGCGCGGCCCAATATGACGACTCCGCTTGGAAACCGGTTTCCGTTTTTCACCCGAAGTTGACGCTTTCGGCGCAAAAAGTTGAGCCGAACCGGTTGGTGAAGGAAATCAAGCCGGTTGCCATCACCGAATCAAAACCAGGTGTGTGGCGGGTGGACATGGGTGTCAATTTCGCCGGTTGGATCGAGGCAAAAGTCCGCGCCAACCCCGGCGACCGGATTGAATTCAAATTTTCCGAGCGTGCCGATCAGGCAATGACCCATCAGTTGCACAGCGCTTATATCGTCGGGCCGTCGGGCCAGGGCACTTTCCGCAACCGGTTCAATTACGGCGTCGGGCGGTGGATTCAAATTGAAGGCCTGAAGCAAAAGCCGCGGTTGAGCGACTTGCGCGGCTGGCTGGTGCGCACCGATTATCAGCCCGCCACGGAGTTTTCCTGCTCGGACGAGCGGCTGAACCGGATTCACGACGCCGCGATTTGGACGTGGGAAAATCTCAGTCTTGGCGGCTATTCGGTGGATTGTCCACAGCGCGAGCGGATGGGCTATGGCGGCGACGCGCACGCCACGACCGAAACCGCGCTGGATCATTTCCAGCTCGGCGCGTTTTACACCAAATGGAGCGAGGACTGGCGCGACACGCAAGGCCGCGCGGCCGCCTGGGGCGTGGATAAAAAACCCGGCGAGGCTGGCGCCGGAACAAAAATAGAGCCGGGCAATCTGCCTTACACCGCGCCGACTTACTGGGGCGGCGGCGGGCCGGGCTGGAGCGGTTATTGCGTCACGCTGCCGTGGGAAATTTATCGCCGCTACGGCGACCGCGGGATTCTCGCCGCGAATCTGCCAACCATCGAGCGCTGGCTGGCGTTTCTTGAAACCAAGGCCAAAGACAACCTGCTCGTGCGCTGGGGCGGCGAATGGGATTTCCTCGGTGATTGGCTCTGGCCCGGCGCACAGGGTGTGAACGGCGACACGCGCGAGACGCTTTTCTTCAACAACTGTTACTGGATTTACAACCTGCAGACCGCCGCAAACATCGCCGACGCGCTGGGCGAAAAGGACCGGGCCGAATCATGGCGTCGGCGCGCCGACACCGTCCGCGCCGCGGTTCACCGGCAGTTTTTCAATCCGGCGGACAACAGTTACGTCAATGGCTCGCAGGCGTATCTCGCCATCGCGCTGTTAACCGGCGTGCCGCCGCCCGAACTCCGGCCCGCGGTCGAGAAGCGATTGCAGGAGGAAATTCTTGTGACGCGAAAAGGTCATTTCTGGGCCGGCATCACCGGCGGCGCGTTTGTGGTCAAGGAACTCATCGCCGCGGAACGCCCGGATTTGATGTTCACCATGGCCACCCAAGAGGATTACCCCGGCTGGGGCTACATGCTGAAAAATGGCGCCACAACTTTGTGGGAAGATTGGGAAGGCAAAAAATCTTTATGCCACAGCTCTTACTTGCACATCGGCGCATGGTTCGTCGAGGGACTTGCCGGCATCCGACCGGGAACTGACGGTCATGGCTATCAAAATTTTCTGCTCAAACCAGGCTGCTGGCGCGGCCGTCCATTGGGCTGGGTGAAATGCCGTTTCGATTCGCCCTACGGAATTATCGAAAGCAATTGGAAACGCGAAGGCGGCAAACTTCTTTTCCAATTCGTCGTCCCGCCCAACACGACGGCGACGGCCTTTGTGCCGGCAGACGACCTCGGCTCCGTGCGGATGGACGGGCACGCGCTGTCGCCAAAGGCGGTCATCAGCCGCGTGCGCGAGACGGATGTGCCAAAGCTGATCCTGCGCTTGGAGCCGGGGAGACACGCGGTTGAAGTTTCGCAAGACTTCTTGGGAATGTGAAGGCGCGAATATCCGGTTGATCGCAAAAAAACGAGCGCTCCAAAACTGGAGCGCTCGCCGGTAATTACTGAATTTTGAAAAATTACTTGGTGCCGAGGATCGCGTCCTTCGCCGCCTTGGCGACGCGGAATTTGACGACGCGCTTGGCCTTGATTTGGATCTGTTCGCCGGTCTTGGGATTGCGGCCAATGCGGGCGGCCCGGTTTTTCAAAACGAGCTTGCCGATGCCCGGCAGGGTGAAAGTGTCCTTCGCGTGCTTATAGGCGAGCGCGGCGATACAGTCGAGAATCTCGACGGCCTGTTTTTTTGAGAGTCCGTTTTTCTCCGCGACGAGCGCGGCGATTTGGGCTTTGGAGAGTGCTTTTGCCATATTTGTTGTCTTGGTTGTTTGTTGTTGTTGTTTGTTTAGTCCGAAAAGTCACCAGACTTGATGCGAGTAAAAATCCAATACGCCCGCCGTGCAAGCGAAAAAATCAAAAAAAATGCGATTTTTTCGTTGCCACGCCGCCGCAAGACTTGACATCGCGGGGCAATTTCCGACCATTCGCGCGTGGCGCTTTTCACCATCCAGAACGAATTCCGCTATGAAATCGTCCGCAAAATTTTTGAGGGCGGCATGGGCATCGTGTATGAAGCCGAGCAGCACGGCGCGCGCGGATTTGTCAAACGCGTCGCCATCAAAATCATCCGCCCCAATTTCGCCAGCCAGAAAATGTTCTTCGAGAATTTTGTCGGCGAGGCCAAGCTCGTCGCCGACTTGATTCACACGAACATCGTCCAGACCTACCAGCTTGGCGAGACGAACGGCGTGGCTTTCATTGCGATGGAATTGATCCGGGGCGTGAACCTGGAACAATTCACGCATCAGCTCGCCGACAAACGCCGCACGCTGCCCAAGGAACTGGCCGTGTTCATTACCAGCCGCGTCGCGCGCGGCCTGGCTTACGCCCACGCCAAGACCGACAAAAACGGCAGGCCGCATGGGCATCGTGCATCGCGACGTGAGTTTCAAAAACATCATGATCGCCTTCGAGGGCGACGTGAAGCTGACCGATTTCGGCATCGCCAAGGCCAAGGGTTTTCTCACCGATCAGGAAGGCGAAGTCGTCGCCGGCAAGCCGGATTACATGAGTCCCGAACAGGCGGATTTCCAGGTCACGGACAAGCGTTCGGACATTTTTTCCGCCGGCGTCGTGCTGGCGCATTTGCTGCTCGGGCGGAATATTTTCAAGGGCGCAACCGCCGAGGAATCGCGCAACCGCATTCTCAACCAGCCGGTCCCCGATTTCCGCATCCTGGATTCGCGCATTGACGACAAGCTGAACGACATTCTCCATCACTGCCTCGCGCTATGATCCGAACCGCCGTTACGCAACGGCTGACGAGTTGATGTATGATCTTGAATTCTACATCTACGGCGCGGGCTACGGCCCGACCAACGAGACGCTCGGCAAATACATCCGCGAACTTTTTGGCCAGGAACCCGCCAAGCCGCTGCCCGAAGACCCGCAGTTCAAGACCATCGTGCTCGAAGAAACCGCGCGGTTGAAGAGACACAACACTTGAGCGCATGAAACGCGCCGCGCTCGTCCGATCGTCAAACTGGGGCTGATCCAAACTTCCGTCTCCGCCAGCCCGGAAGCGAACCTCGAAGAAAACCCTCGCGCTCGCCGAACGCGCCGCCAAGTCCGGCGCAAAAATCATCTGCACGCAGGAACTGTTCCGCTCGCAGTATTTTTGCCAGAGCGAGGACCACACGAATTTCAAGCTCGCCGAAAAAATTCCCGGCCCCAGCACCGACGCCTTTTGCCAGCTCGCGAAGAAGCACAAGGTCGTCATCATCGCCTCGCTGTTCGAGAAACGCGCGTCCGGCGTTTATCACAACACCGCCGCCGTGATTGACGCCGACGGCTCGCTGCTGGGCATCTACCGCAAGATGCACATTCCCGACGACCCGCTTTATTACGAGAAATTTTATTTCACGCCCGGCGACCTCGGCTTCAAAGCGTGGCAGACGCGCTACGCGAAAATCGGCGTGCTCATTTGCTGGGACCAGTGGTATCCCGAAGCCGCGCGCCTGACCGCGATGCAGGGCGCGGAAATCCTTTTTTATCCGACCGCCATCGGCTGGCATCCCGGCGAAAAGAAAAAATACGGCCTCAAGCAGCACGGCGCGTGGGAAACCATCCAGCGCGCGCACGCCGTGGCGAACGGCTGCTACGTGGCCGTGGCCAACCGCATCGGCCACGAAATTCTCGACGGCGTGGGCGGCGACGGCATTGAATTTTGGGGCCAGAGTTTCGTCGCCGGCACCTCCGGCGAAATCATCGCCAAGGCCGGTGCCGCCGAGGAAGAAATTTTGCTTGTGACCGTTGACCTGGCCAATGTGGACACCACGCGCACGCACTGGCCGTTCCTGCGCGACCGCCGGATTGACGCCTACGGAAACCTGACGAAGCGGTTTGTGGATTGAAATTATCGGATTTAAATGCCGATGCTCGTCGCAAACCTTTTGCCAGACACTAAAAAACAAACCGCCGCTGCGCTGGATGCGTGGCGGCGGGTGTGAAGGCTGATGGGATTATTTCCGGCGGCGGAAGAACAGCAACCCACCCAGCCCGCCTATGGCGGACAACGCCAGCGTAGTGGGTTCCGGCACCGCGCCGACGGTCAGATTCGCCGTTGCGGCGGTGTCAAAGAATGTTCCGGCGGCATAACTGATCTGATAGGTTCCGGGGTTGAAGTCGGAAAATGGCACCGGAATGAGCACCGATTGGGTTCCGGCATGGTAAGTGAGATGGTCGCCGTAGTGGGTGGTTTCACTGATCAATATGCTAAAATAATCGTTGCCGCCGCCTGACCCTTTGAAGGTATCATACATATTAATGGGGCCGTCTTGGTTGAGCTCGGTATCGTGAATATAACTCCCATCGAGGGCGGGGATGGATTGAGGTTGTGCCATTCCAGCATAGGAACCAACATAAATACCCGGCGCCCCGACCGAAAGCGCACCAAATCCAGTGTTGGGGGCATAATCCCAAACTACCCCCGGTGAGCTGGTAATACTGCCGGTAACATTCCAGGTGACCAGCGAATTCCCACTCCCGGCATCCGAGATGAACCAGTTCCAAGTGGTTTGCGCCGAAGCTGTGGCCGCTACGCCCAGCAGGGCCATGCCACAGGTGAGTTTAACGAGGCTTGTTTTCATGTGTTTATGTGTCTGTTGTTATTGGAAGTTCATCGGTTTTGTCCGGCAGATTATTTTCTGGTTTATGTTTTTCAGGCGGCATGTCGCCTCCTAAATTTCATTTTACGGCACCACTAATGTCACTGTGTCGTTGGGCAAGCAGGTCAACGTTGCGTTGCGGTCGGTTACGACGGCCACGGCTAAATCGTGTCGGTGGGAATGACGGGAACAGGGTGAAACGACAATCGGGATGAGGTGGAAACGGGACAACTCCGCTCTCCGCGTCCAGCGCGTTGCGCTGTGGCGTGTTTGCAAGCAACCTCTTCTGAAGAACGCGCCCATAAATTTCCACAACGAGCTTCAAGGAAGACGGGCTTGGAAGTCAATGACAAATAAGCTATGGTTAAAAAAAGACAAAAAATGGTGAGTCCGCGCAGGAACCTAGAATTTGAGCGGAGCAAGCTTCAGCCTTGCCCTCCGAATTATTGTCCCCGGAGTGAGGCTGGCGCGTAATGCTCTTTATGGCCCGTCCCAAAATCATAGCCGAGAACGAGGAAGGCCTCCATCGTCGGCACATCGGTTGATGAGGAATGGGTGACGCCAAACAGGGGCGCGAGATCAAGGTGCATCCGCGAGGTAATATGCCATTGCACGCTCGGCCCGATCAGAAAAACGTTCGCGCCCGGGGAGCCGGTGGCTTTTTCGTGGTAATACTCCATTTCAACGCCCGCGCCCAGCTTGTCATCCAAAAGCGAGTAACTGATGCCCTGGCTGGCGGCGAGTTCCGTGTTGTTTGGCTGGCCCAGTTCCTGTTCACACGCCAGATTCAATCCCCAATGCCAGCGCGGAGTCAGATCCGTGCCGAGCAGCAGCTTGCCTTCGAGAGCATTGGGATCGTGATCGTGCTGCGAGTATTCCAGATACAATGTCGGGTTCAGCGGAATCTTGCCCCAGTCGGCCAGCGCATAACGGACTTCCACCGAACACTCGTCCTGCTGGGAGCGCCAGTCCTGATTTATCCCCCAGGTCTCGTAGAAATCAACCTGGAAACGATGCGGCAGGCCGACTTCAACCTCTTCCTGAAACCGCGTGTAGTCGGTGTTATCGCGGAAATGCTGGAACCGCACCCATTGTTCAACGCCGACGTTCCACGGCGTCTGCTGTAGATAAATGCGCGTGCCGGGAAACCGGCGCGCCGTTGTCCACGCCGGCTGTCCGTAATCGCCCACCGGCTGCTCTTCCTTCAATCCGCCCGGCCAGTTGTTTGTCGGTTGATTGCCGGTGACGATGATCTCCGGCAGTTTTACCGACTTGCCGTTTTGGGGCAGGGGAGCATTCGTTTGCTGGGCAAATAGTGGGAAAGCAAACATCAACGAAGTTGAACTCAAGAAAAAATACAAACTGGGATTTTTTGTTTTCATGGGATTTATTGCCTGTTTGTCTGAATCGGAAAAATTATTATCAAAACTCATCCGCTTCGCAATGGAAATTTTCTGAAAAGAAATCGCGTCGGAATCAAATCCGCTCGATCATTTGGCAGCGCCACGGCGCCGAATCGCGCCCGACGGGCATTTTGAAAAACGCCGGTTGCATCAAGCACCGGCTCCCGAATGGCTTTACTTCGCAATCATGCCGCTCTGCCGCGCGAAATTGAAAATGCCGCCGGCGTCCACCACGGGTCGCACGTCGCCGAGCGGTTTGAAGGAATACACTTTGCCGGTGGCCTGAACGGTTACGGTTGCGGCATTAAGATCCACCGTCACCACATCGCCGGTTTTGAGCACGTCGCAAAGGCGCTCGGTGATTTCGCAGGGATAAAGTTCGCCGGTGGCCACGCAGTTGCGGAAAAAAATGCGCGCAAAACTTTCCGCCAGCACAAGCCGGCAATTGGCCGAACCCAGCGCGATGGGCGCGTGTTCGCGCGAGCTGCCGCAGCCGAAATTTTTCCCGCCGATAACTATCGGATAGTCGCTGTCGAGCTGGCCTTCCTTGACGTAACGGATCGGGTAAAGCGATTTGGGCAGTCCGTCGAGCGCGTAGCTGCCGAGCTTCTCATATTCCTCGGCGATGGTGGGCACGAGGTTCAAAAATTGCGCGGAGATGATCTGGTCGGTGTCAATGTTGTCGCGCACGACATAAACGGGGCCGGTAAAAACAGATTGCATAACAAGCGTAATGTGCCGTGCGCGGATTCCTTTTTCAATCAAATATCAATGACCGGTTTGTCCGGCGGCGCGGGCAGCGGCGGATTGTTTTTCTGTTCCCGTTTGCGCAGCGCAATGACGGCAACCACGCAGGCCGTCCAAGTGGGCAAGTCTTCCAAAAGCGGAACCAGTTCCACGACAAACGTGGGCAGGAACAAAAGATGAAAGCCGATGACCCAGCTCTCCAAGATCATCGCCACGAAATCAATCGCCTGATCTATGAACGCCCAGCCGACGAAGCCAAAGGCCAGTTGCAATCCGTCCGCCGCCACGGCAATCGCCAGCGCCAAAATCATACGGGTGCGGGTCAATGCCGGTGCGCGAAAGAGGGAATTGAGCATCTCCGGCAAATTCATCGGCGATATTAAAATCCATCCGCAGGCCGTTTTAAAGCCCGGAAACCATGACGCGGACAACAGCGCAATGGCAGTTTATTCCGACGGCAGAATGTTCAGCGGAATCACGCGATAAAATCGGGCTGGATTGCCGGTCGCGTCCGGATCCACAAAGTCAATCGAGCCGTTCACCACCTGATTCGTGCAAACCGGCGACCAATTGCTCATGTCGGTGGAGCGCTCGATGCAGAACCAGGCAGCATCCGGACCTGGCGCGGCAAAATGAAAACAATCACCCGGCAACATGGCGGTCACGGAACGCGGGCCGACGTTGTCAATGATGATGCCGGCAGCGCGCCGTGGCAAACCGACGATGTAATCCGGCGGCGAGTTGGTCGAGGGCGTCAGCGTTAGGATGATGGTCTTGTTCACGTCTGGCGAACCGTCATCAATGGGCACAATTGTGATCAGACTGCGGCGTTCACCGGCAGGAATTGTCACCCAGCCTGGCAAGGTGACAAAATCAATCCCGTTGATGGCGGTTCCACCAAAGTTGTAGCTAACGTTGAGGTCGTCATTGGTGGCACCGAAACGGAACACGGTGAAGGTGGCGATTTTCGGGCCGCAGTTGGTAACAAGCCGGCAGACAGCAGCGGGCCAGTCGGCCCATGTTGGCGATGAATTCGTTTCGGCTGGCCAGACCCAGCAATTCGTGCCTTCGATGGCCACGGGGTCGGTCGCCACAATACTCACAATCGGCGGGCGGTTCGTCGGTGGCGGCGGCGACGGCAGCACGCTGATTTTCACTGGATTCGAGGTTGTTGAAAGGCCTCCGTTATCCGTGGCCCTGGCGGTCAAAGCCAGATTGGTTCCCAAAGGCGGATTCGTCCAAACCAGTTCCCAGTAGTTGGGCACGACAATCAAAATGGGCGGCTGAATGGAGCCTGGCGGAAGCGGCGGCGGCGCGGCGGCCACTGACTGTCCGAAGCCCAGGCTGTTGGTTCCCGAAAAAAATTCCACCGATGTCACCTGGCCATCCGGGTCCGCGGCATAGGCGAAAATGGGGATGTTCACCGGCGACCGAAAAACAGAACCGTTGGGCGGACTGGTAATTCGCACCACCGGCGGGCGATTGGTGGGCGGCAACAAGACCGTGATGGTTATCGGATTGGAAGTCGTGGAAAGGCCATCGTTGTCCGTGGCCACCGCCGTCAGGGAATATTTATCAGCCGGCACTTTCTGCCAGTTCAGCCAATACACCAACCCGGCTATTCCGCCGCTACGGAGTGGATCCAATACTACCGGAAGCCCTCGGCCCAAGTCGTTGGTGCCGGCGAAAAATTCCACGTTCGTCACATTGCCGTCGGGGTCGGATGCTCGCGCGAACAACGAGATGTCAGTTGGAGAAGAAAATGTCTGGCCATTTGTCGGACCGACTATCTCCACCAACGGTGGAAGATTGGTGACGCCTGGGGCGGTAATGTAAACCGTCGCGTTGTCCGGCGAGCCAATGGAATAATTGACCGGGTTCGCCGCCGGCGAAGGCGTGAGTTGCAAGCTGACGGTTTGTGTGGCCGCTGGTGAACTGATTGGAGTGATCGTGATGACATTGGAGATCGTGCCGGCGGGAATAACAACCCAGTTGGAGATCAACGCGTAATCCACCCCATTGGAAGCCGTTCCGCTGATGGAATAATACACGTTCAATGTCAAATTCGTGTCGCCGGCCCGAAACACCGTGAACACCCCAGGGCTGTCCGGGCTGGAGGCAATCGGGATGGTGGCACTGATGGTGACCACCGGAATGATTGGATTATTGCTTTGGGCCAATAGATTTGCAGCCAGCGCAAGAGTCAAAAAGAAAGAAGCCTGGAAGCAAGCCAGTTTCAACGCGCGACTGAAAATTTTCATAAAAAAGGCGATTCATTTTGCACAGGCAAAGAACCGATTTTAAATTCAGCATATTCCTACTCACGGAACTGTCAAGTATCGCTGACGTGCTTCAGACCTTTTGTGAGGAGGTCAAGCTTTGGCCTCAAAAAATGAAAAGCATCAGAAAAAATGGCCGGCATGGGCGTATCAACCTCGGACAACTGCCAACTGCATTCACGTCCACACCAGCCAACGGAACATCGGCTCGTTTTCGTTTCTGTCAACCGGTCGCAGCGATAAAATTTTTTCGGCCACACCTTGGGCTTTCACGCCGGTCGCCATCAATCAGCCGCTGAATTTCCCTTTGCCCCGGACTGGATGCCGGCGCTGCGGGCAAGCTCCCGTTGAATGCGGACCACACGCTCAACCTGGCCTTTGGCCGGAAACCGTTCGTAAAACCCTTCATTGCGGAAGCTCCGAATTTGTTCAGCCCAAGGCGTCAGGCGCTGGCTCCAGCGATTCACGCGTTCCGCTTCCGGCTCGGCATCTTGCGCGGCAAGATCGGCGCAGACCCGGATCATGGCTTTGATCGTCACCGGCTTGGTCACCATATAATCAGAATTGCCCCACGCTTCGGCCCAGACCTGTGCCGCGGCTTTCAAAAAGTCGCGCACCATGCCGTAATAATGTGCCGCCGCCCGCTTGTCGGTTCCGTCGGATTCGATTTTGTTCCAAGCCCGTTTCACCCAGCGATGAATTTCATTATACAATTCGGCCTGGAGAATCCATTTTTCCTGCTTGCTGCGACCGCCAAGACGGTTGATCCGGTAGCGCAACGGGCTGTCCGCCTCGCGGTAGAGCATCTCGGCAATGTGCGCGGCGAACCGGCGATCCGGCTCGGCCCACGAAACCCGCTCATACAAATCCACCAGATGGCTTTTATTGATCCGCGTTGGCGTGGAGTTGATGATTACAAACATTTCCGTGGCGAAATCCTCGCTTCGTCCGTCAAAGATCACGCATGGGACATTGATGCTCTTGGCCTCGTCGGGATGCGAGCGTTCGTAAAATTGCAGCGCCGCCAGCCGGTGCTGGCCGTCAATGATGAGATATTTTTCCTCCGGCTCCCGCAACCGCCCAACGCCGCTACCATCGCTCCACGCCTCGAAGTGCAATTTCTGCGGCGTGAACAGCAGAACGGTTCCAGGAATCGGCGGCTGCGAAATGGCGGTTTCGTAAAAATTACGGATGGCGCGGACTTTGGAACGCGACAACTCGCGCTGAAAGGCCTTGTCGCTGCGCTCAATCTTCGCGATGAACTGGGCGACATCATCCTCTGCCTGGATTTGTTCAGGCGCAATGCTCCCGCCATCCTCGTCGAAATAGCGGCTGATGAACCGCACGCGGGTCAGCAATTGCTCCGACGAGCAGGAGGCGAAATAAAACACGGAATCTTTTTGGCGGATTTGTGTGGCAATCATAATAACGACGACGTTGATTTGAAACTCCTGACGGCATACTACCGCGCCTCGGTTTCAAAAACAAGCCCGGTCGCAACAATTTTTCCGCCGCTTCGATCACAACTTACGATTCACTATTTGGCGTAGTCGGGATAGACCGGTTTGAACATATTTGAACGGATGTAGCCGGACATGTCTTCGGGACGCGAGTGGGTGTTTAATTTTTTCTCGAAAACCTCCCCGGCGACCGCGGCGGCGATGGCGTGGGAAACTTCATGGATGCGGTCCAAGGAAGGATAAACGCGGCCCTCGGCAAGCTCGCTCTCGCGGGTGAGCGCGGCCAGCGTCCGTGCCGCCACAATGAACATGGATTCAGTCACGCGCCGTGCGCCGGTGCAAACAATGCCCAGCCCGACGCCGGGGAAAATATAGGCGTTGTTGCCCTGGCCGGGAACAAGAGTTTTGCCGTTGATCGTCACCGGCGCAAACGGGCTGCCGCTGGCGAACACTGCGCGGCCCTCGGTCCAAGTGTAGGCTTCTTCGGCGGTGCATTCTGCCTTGGAGGTCGGATTGGACAACGCGAAAACGACCGGACGTTCGTTGAAACTCGCCATGGCCGTGATGATTTCGCGCGTGAAAGATCTGGCCTGGCCGGATGCGCCGATGAGCATTGTCGGCTTGATTGATTGGACCGCCGAAAGCAGATCGGCGCACGGCGCATGCTCGTGGGCATAATGCAATTTGTGTTCCGTGAGCTGGCTGCGGCCTTGGACAATAAGCCCTTTGGAGTCCACAAACCAAATCTGTTTGCGCGCCTCGGCCAGCGGCAGACCTTCCGCGATGAGCACGTTGACGATGTTTTCGGCGATGCCGATCCCGGCCTCGCCCGCGCCGAGGAACAGCACGCGCTGGTCGCGCAATTTCCCGCCGGTGATGTGCAGCGCGGATAAAACGCCGGCGAGCGCCACGGAACCGGTGCCCTGAATATCGTCGTTGAACATGCAGGCGCGATCCCGGTAGCGTTCGAGCAGGCGGAAGGCGTTGCTGTTGCCAAAATCCTCAAACTGCACGAGCGCGCCGGGGAAAATCTTTTCAACCGCGACCATGAATTCCTCGATGAGCGCGTCGTAGGCTTCGCCGCGAATCCGCTTTTGCCGCAGGCCGGTGTAAAGTGGTTCGGCGAGCAGCGTCTCGTTGTCAGTGCCGACGTCAATCATCACCGGCAGGCATTGCCGGGGATGAATCCCGGCGCAGGCGGTGTAGAGCGAGAGCTTGCCGATGGGAATGCCCATGCCCGACGCGCCGAGATCGCCAAGGCCGAGAATGCGTTCGCCGTCGGTCACGACGATGACCTTCACGTCGTGCGTCGGCCAGTTGTGCAGAATTTTTTCCACCTGACCGCGGTCGTTGCTGGAAACGTAAAAGCCGCGCGACCGGCGGAAAATGTGCCCGAATTCCTGACAGGCCCGGCCGACCGTTGGCGTGTAAATAATCGGCATCATCTCCTCCAAATGATCCATCACCACGCGGTAAAACAGCGTTTCGTTCCGGTCCTGCAGGCCGACGATCTGGATGTAGCGTTCCAAGTCGCTCGGCTTGTTGCGGAAATTGTTCATCACGCGCCGCACCTGTTGATCCATCGTCTGGACGTGCGGCGGCAGCAGGCCGCGCAAACCGAGCGCGTCGCGTTCCGCCTCGGTGAACGCCGTGCCTTTGTTGAAAACGGGATTGTGCAGCCAGGCAATGCCTTTGACGGGCAGCGCGCGATTGGTTTTGGAACTCTTTTGTGTCGTCATATCTTCAAAAGCTAAGGTGGACTGTCCGGCTCGGCTGGGTGTTTCCAAGCGCGAACCTGAATAAAAAATAGCAGGGTGGCGACGGCTTTTCTGGACGTAATTTGTTAAAAACAGTGTGTTTATTGTTCCCTAAAAACGTGCATTCAAAAAATTCTTTGTCCTATTTTGCCAGCCGATAGAAGACCGGGGGCCATTGATTTCAGTTCTTTCGTAACTTTTCGGCGTGACAGGACCGCCGAAAGGGCGGGTCGCCCTTGAGGATGTTGTCACGGATTTCCAAATACGCCTGCCCGGCCAGGGAATGTGCCCGCGCCGCCGCCGCGCGGTGGAAGAAAAGGCAGGCGCAATTGTCCGGCGAGCGCGGCGGTTATTTTTTATTGACGGCTTGACCTTTTCGTGTCTGATATATCAGTATAAGCAAGCAAAAAATAGTTTATGGTTGGGCTGGACTCCGCGCCGCGCCGGGCGCAGAGTCGTTCAAAATGAAAATTCAAACCAGCAAACGCCCGCGCGGCCGGCTTGGCGCGCTCGCGCTCGCCAGTTGTTGCCTGTTTTTTTTCAGCGGCCAAATGCCGTTGCCAGCAGCGGAACACCCGATGCCGCGGGTGGTCACTCAAAACGGACGCCACGCGCTGTTCATGGATGGCGCGCCGTATCTCATGCTCGGCGCGCAGAGCCACAATTCCAGCGCATGGCCGGGCACGCTTCCCAAAGTCTGGGCGGCCATTGATGATCTGCACGCCAACACACTGGAAATTCCGGTTTATTGGGAACAGTTCGAGCCGGAGCCGGGCAAGTTCGATCCTTCGATTGTTGATTTGATGATCAAAGGCGCGCGGGAACACAACGTGCATCTGGTGTTCCTTTGGTTCGGCACCTGGAAAAACGGCAGCGGTCATTACATCCCGCTCTGGGCCAAATTAAACCGGCCGGACATATACACCCACATCACGGGCATTCGCGGCCAGTCCGTTGATTCCCCGTCGCCGCTCGCGGAGGCTTGCCTGAAAGAGGACATGAAGGCGTTCAGCGCCCTGATGCGCCACATCAAGTCCGTGGACCCGGTTCACACCGTCATCATGATCCAGGTTGAAAACGAACCGGGCGCATGGAACAGCATCCGCGATTATTCGCCGGAAGCGGAAAAGGCGTTTGACGCGCCGGTGCCGGCGGATTTCCTGAAGGCGTTGAACGGCAGAAACGGGGCCGGTGCCGACAGCGGAAATTGGCGGGCGGTTTTCGGCGACAACGCCGATGAGTATTTTCAAGCCTACTGCGTGGCCCATTACATCAACCAGGTCGCGGCGGCGGGCAAGGCGGAATATCCTCTGCCGATGTATGTCAACGTCGCCTTGCGCGATCCGCTGTCCAATCCCCGCGCCGGCACCTACGAAAGCGGCGGCGCGACCGACAACGTGCTGGACATCTGGAAGGCGGCGGCGCCGGCGATTGACATTCTCGCCCCGGACATTTACCAGAATGACACGGCGAAATATCTAGCGGTGCTGGACCATTATTCGCGGCCCGACAATCCGTTGTTTGTCCCCGAAACCCGCGGAACCGGGGACGCTTCCCGGATGTGTTTTGCCGCGCTGGAACACGGCGCCATCGGCTGGTCACCCTTTGGCCTGGACTACACGCGGGCCACGCCGCAAGAACTCGTTCCGGTCGGAATGAACTACCGGATGCTGGAACCCATCATGCGCGAGGTGGCGCGGCTCAACTTCGAGGGCAAAGTCCAAGCGGTGGAAGAAGAAGCGGGTCAACCGGCGGCCACTCTGGATTTTGGCGCGTGGCGGGCGGTCATCTCTTTTGGAGCATCGGGGCGCGGGCGCGGAACTCCGCCGGGCAATTCCACGCCGATCGGCCGCGCGCTCGTCGCCCAGATTTCGGAGAACCAATTTTTCGTTACCGGCGCCTATTGCAAAATTGATTTCAAGGCGGCGGCCGGCGGCCAGCGCGATTTTCTCAGGGTCGAGGAAGCCGCGCCTTTGGAAAAAACCGCCGGCTCTTCCATGAAACGGAACATTTACCCGGCGGTTTCGGATTTCCGCTTCTTTCGGATTTGGAACGGCGACGAGACGGATTACGGGCTGAACTTCGGTTCCTCTCCAGAGGCGCTGCGCGTCCTGCTGGGCACCTACTGATGAAATCAGCCAAATCATTCATCCTCCAAAATTGGAGCCGCGCGAAAATCGAAAGATTGACTGCGCCCCGGCAAACGATTAAACCGACGAATCTTCATTATGAGAAAATTGCCGATCATTCTTTGTCTCGCGCTCGTGGCCGCGTTGCGTGCGTTCGCCGCCGGCGAGGACGCGTTTTACAAACTCGGCCCGGATTCGCTGCCACAGGAGGGCGTGCCCAAGGGCAAACTCATCGGGCCGCTGCATCTGCCCAGCCAGGTGTTTTCAAATTACACGCATACGTATTGGATTTATGTGCCCGCGCAATACGATCCGAAGGAACCCGCCGGACTGATGATTTTTCAGGACGGCCCGGCGATGATCGCCACCAACGGCGACATGCGCGTGCCGAACGTTCTCGACAACCTGATTTGGCGGCGCGAAATCCCCGTGCTCATCACCGTCTTCATCAGCCCGGCCATCACCGACGGACAGCCGGAACCGTCGCCCGCGAGCTGGGGCGACCGCGACAGCCTGCGTCCGCGGGAATACAACGAAGTGACCAACCTTTACGCCCGCGTCATCGTGGGCGAATTCATGCCCGTCATCACCAACCAATTCAACATCTCGCCCGACCCGGACCTGCACGCGATTGCCGGATCCAGTTCCGGCGCCATCGCGGCGTTTGGCGTGGCGTGGTTCCGGCCCGATCAATTTCACAAAGTCCTCAGCGTCGTCGGCAGTTTTGTGAATTTGCGCGGCGGCCACGTTTATTCCGATCTCGTGCGCGCGAGCGAACGCAAACCGATCCGGATGTTCTTTTGCGACGGTGTCAACGACAATCGCGGCGCCCGCGCCACCAACAGCACTTACGACATCACGCGCGACTGGCACGCGCAAAACATCCGGCTGGAGCAGGCGATGGCGCAAAAGGGTTATGACGTGAATTTTACCTGGGGCATCGGGTTGCACGGCCAGAAGCAGGGCGGCGCGCAGTTGCCGGAAATGATGCGCTGGCTCTGGCGCGATTATCCCCGGCCCTACGATCACACGAACATGATGGAACGCTCCTTCCGCGGGCCGGCGGTGCCTTGAAACTCTGACGAAAACAGGCCGTCGAGTAAAATCGTCGTGGAACGACGAATGGAAAGGAGCCTGCGGCAGCCGGAGGCGAAGCACTTGCCGGCGATTATTTTTTATTCAAGCTTGACCTTTGTGCGTCTGATATATCAGTATCAGCACTGAACACCCAATGTCGAAACCAATCAACCATATATCAGCAAATGAAATTATCTAAATCCGCATTCGCTTCTAACTTGAAAGAAAAACCCGGCTCGGTGGTTGCAGTCGTTTTGGCCGTTGGCTTGGCCGCAGCTTTAACCGGCTGTCACACACTCTCCGGCAATTCCTCCTCGGCAACGCCATGCATGGCCCAGCTCGAGCGTTTCACTGCGCCGGATGTTCCGGCGATGGGTCCGGCGGAGATTGCGTCGCCCGCCGGCAAATGGACAAACGCCGTCACGCCCGCCGATTTGCCCGGCAACGGCCTCGCGCAACATCCGATGCTTTACGTCGGCGAGAATTACACCAAAATGTTTCTCGTCAACGACGGCAAAGTTGCTTGGACTTACCAGACCGGCCCGGGTTACGAATATGACGACGTGTGGATGCTTTCCAACGGCAACATTCTTTTTACGCGGATGAAATACGTCGCTGAAATCACGCCGGACAAAAAAGTCGTGTGGCGTTACGATTGCGACACCAGCACCAACGCCAGCCATACGGAAGTCCACACCTGCCAGCCGCTTGGTTTGGATCGCGTGATGTTTGTTTTGAACGGCGTGCCGCCGCGATTGATGATTGTCAATATCAAAACCGGCGCAGTCGAAGTGAATCATGAAATTCCTTTGGTGCAGCCGGCCAATCCAAAATATATTCACGGCCAGTTCCGGCGCGCGCGCGTCACCGCGCAAGGCACTTATTTGCTTTCCTATTTGAGCGAAAGCAACGTCGTGGAATACGACAAAAACTTTAACAAAATCTGGAGCTATCCCATTAAGTCACCGTGGGCCGGCATCCGGCTCAGAAATGGAAACACATTGATCACCGACGAACAGGACAGCCTTACGCGTGAAGTAAATTCCAAAGGTGAAACGATCTGGGAATTGAAAAAAGCGGATTTGCCCGAAGCGTATCGTTTCAACCAGGCGCCGCAAAGTTGCACGCGTCTCGCCAATGGCAACACGATCTTTTGCTCGCGCGGCGGCGGCGGCAAAGGCCCGCAACTCGTCGAAGTCACGCCCGACAAAAAAGTCGTCTGGGTGCTGCAAGATTGGAAAGACCTCGGCGACGCCACTGCGGTGCAAATTCTCGACGACCCGGGCATTCCGGAAATTCCGGGCGAGTCGCAACATTGAACAAACCCGTCATTATGAATTCATCAAAATATGGCTTCAGGCTGTCAACAACCGTCCGCCCGGGCATATTGAAATGAATCGTAAAATCTTCCGCAACCGTTTTCGGTTGGATGTGTTTTTGACCGCCTTTGGCTGTTTGCTCGCGTTTTCTGTTTACAGCCAGGAGACGCAGATCAAGTTTCTTTCCGGCACCGGCAAGGATGACGGCGTGCTGTGGGATTTTTACTGCACCGCCGGAAGGCAAAGCGGCGAGTGGAAAAAAATCGCCGTGCCATCGTGCTGGGAGTTGCAGGGCTTTGGCGTCTACAATTACGGCACTTCGTTTCGCCCCCGAAACGGCGAAGACATTTCGCAACGTCCAGGATATGCGTCGGAACAGGGCAAATACAAAACCGAGTTCACCGTGCCGGCGGACTGGCGGGACAAGGTCGTGCGGATTGTCTTCGAGGGCGTCATGGTCAGGACCGAGGTGTTCGTCAACGGCCAGTCCGCCGGGCCGGCGCATGAGGGTTCGTTTTACGAATTCAAATACGATATCACGCCGCTGCTGAAATTTGGCGCGACAAACCTGCTGGAAGTAACGGTCAGCAAAGTTGCGCAAGACCCGAGCGTGATGCGCGCGGAACGGCAGGGCGATTTCTGGAATTTCGGCGGCATTTTTCGTCCGGTCTATCTCGAAGTGCTGCCGACCAATTATATTGACTGGACGGGAATTGATGCGGAGGCCAATGGCGATTTCAAGGCGGACTTGCATTTAGGTCCGAGCGTCATTGCGGGAAGCGCCGAAGTTACCGGACAAATTTTCGATACCAGTAATCAGCCAGTTGGCGCGCCTTTTTCGGCAAGAATGACCGATGGGCCACCAAACGGTTTTTTGGAAAGCATTCGGTTACAATCCCATTTTGACAACGTAAAACTCTGGACTGCGGAAACGCCAAATTTATATCGCGTGCAATTCACGCTGCTCGAAAACGGCATGCCGCAGCACACGATCACAAACCGTTTTGCTTTTCGCACCATCGAGCTACGCACGAATGACGGATTTTATTTGAACGGCGTAAAAATTGTCATGAAGGGCGTGGACCGGCACAGTCTTTGGGCGGATTCGGGACGCACGTTGAGCAAGGCGTTGGACTACGACGACGCGCGGCTGATCAAGGACATGAACATGAACGCCGCGCGCATGTCGCACTATCCGCCGGACCGCGATTTTCTGGACGCGTGCGACGATCTGGGGATTTATGTGCTGGATGAACTGACCGGCTGGGGCGGCCACTACGACACGCTGGTCGGCCAGAAACTCGTCGGCGAAATGGTCCGGCGCGATGTGAATCATCCGTCCGTTCTTGTCTGGGACAACGGAAACGAAGGCGGTTGGAATAATGCGCTCAATGACGAGTTTGCCAAATGGGACATTCAACAACGCCGCGTCATGCACCCGCGCTCGACGGATCGCGGAGTCAACGATCCGCACTATCCTGATTACGCCGCTATCGTCCGCGACAGCGGCGGGCCGGCGGTTTATTTTCCGACCGAATTTTTGCATGGGCTTTACGACGGCGGACTCGGCAGCGGCTTCCATGATTTTTGGGAAGTGATGAGAAAAAGCCCCGTCCTCGGCGGCGCGTTTTTCTGGGTCATGTGCGACGACGGCGTGGCGCGCACGGACAAAGGCGGGATCATTGACAACACGGGCGATCAGGGACCCGACGGCATCATGGGGCCGCGCCGCGAAAAGGAAGGCAGCTATTACACGATCAAGGAAATCTGGGCGCCCGTGCAGATTGACGCGCCGGCGAAAGGACTGCAGCCCGGATTTCAAGGCTCAATAAAAATTCACAACAGCTATGACTTCACCGATCTCAATCAATGCAAATTTTCGTGGGAATATGCTAGCTTTCCAAAGCCGGACGAAGACCGCGCCGGACACACGGTTTTGGCGAGCGGAGAAATTGCGGCTCCGTCCATCGCGCCGAATGGCAGCGGTGAATTGCAGTTAAACCTTCCCGCCATGCAAGGCGTCGAGGCAGTTTATTTTACGGCGAAAAATTCTTTGGGACAAAATTTATGGACGTGGTCGTGGCCGGTGGCAACCGTCCCGAATCCAACCGCGCAAACTGCGGCGGAAAAAATCACGACGTCCGATGCGGACGGGCAATTGATCGTTCGCGCGGGCGCGCTGGAATTGCGCTTCGATAAAACTTCCGGCTTTTTGACCCGGGTGGTCAACGGCGGGAAAATAATCCCGCTCGCCAACGGCCCGCGCTTCATCGCCTACACGCACAATAATGGCAAGGCACGCACGATAACTTATCGCGACGTGGCCGGGACGAATACTCTCACTGGCTTGACATCGCACGCTGATGGAAATGATTCGATCGTGGAGGCGAACTACGACGGCACCTTCAAGCAGGCGAGCTGGCGCATCTCACCGGATGGCCGGGTGAAACTAAATTACACCTACGGCTACGACGGCGCGGTGGATTTGCTGGGCGTCAGTTTTGATTTTCCCGAAGCCGACATAAAAGGCATTACCTGGATGGGTTACGGCCCTTATCACGTCTGGCAAAATCGTCTGCAAGGCACGCGCCTCGATGTTTGGCAAAACGCCTACAACAACACGGTGCCCAGCGTGATCTACTCGCCAACGCCGGAATTCAAAGGCTATTTCCGCAACTGGCGCTGGGTCACGTTTGACACGAGCGACGGCAAGTTCACCGTCAGCACCGCCGCGACCGAATCCTATCTGGGCATCTACCATCCCAACGACGGGCCGCTGGGTCCGCTGCTCGCCTTGCCCCAGACCGGCCTGACTTTCCTGGAGGTCATCCCGGCGATGCGCGACAAATTTCTAACGCAGGAGCGGATGGGACCGCAATCGGCAGAAAGACAGGTTTCCGGCGAGCACAAGGGAGAAGTGACTTTTGACTTTGGCGTGAAACGATGACAATCAATTTTCATTTTGCAAATTGAAACCTAAAACGAGCCAATGAACAAACTGCATAAAATAAAACTGACCTTGGCAATTCTTGGCGTGACTGCAATGTTGACGGGTTGTCAATCACCGCCTGCTCCGGCCACAACTTCGGCGGCACTGCCCGAAGGCTGGGTTTTGATCCCGTCCAAGGGGCAAAGTTTTCAGATGGGACAGCAATTTTCCGGCAAGCGCTGGACTTACACCTTCCCCGCCCATCAGGTTTCGTTCACCTACGATTTCGCGATGGATGCCAGGCAGGTGACGCAGGCGGAATACAAAAAAATTGCCGGCGTGAATCCCACATTGCATCCGGGCGACGAGCGGCGGCCGATTGACAACGTGTCTTGGTTTGACGCCGTGCTCTACTGCAACGCGCTGAGCAAACGGGACGGGCTGGATGCGGTCTATACCTATTCAGACATCACCAGAAATCCAACCAACAATAATGTAAGCGATCTGGCGGGACTCGCCATTGACATTAAGAAAAACGGTTATCGCCTGCTGACCGCCGCCGAATATGAATACGTCCAGCGCGCCGGAACCACCACCACATGGTTCTTCGGCGACACCAACGCGGATCAGCACCTTGCCACGAACTACGCATGGTGCATTTTCAACGCCACTGACAAGCATCCACATCCGGTGGGACAATTGAAACCGAACAAATTTGGCGTCTATGACATCACCGGCAATCTTTGGATGTGGTGCAACGATTGGTATTCCGATGGCCCATATCCCGAAACGCCGCAGATGGACCCGACCGGCCCGGCCAGCGGCACGCAGCGCTTCGGACGTGGCGGCGCGTTCAAGAACGATGTCAACCACGAGCGCTCGGCTTATCACTGGCAATGGCCGCCGGCGGCACACAATTTTGAAGTCGGTTTCCGCATCGCGCGCACCGTTCCCTAAATTCCCGGCGAATCTCAACATTGAACAAACCTGCCATTATGAATACCTCAAAGCTGATTCTAATCCTTACCGTTTCGACCGCGTTGAATGGTTTTTGCGCCGACACCAATTCCGTCACCGCAACCAACGTGGTTTCCTACGCGCCCGCCGTGCTGCCCGGCAAGGGGTTGGCGCAGCATCCGTTTCTCTACACGGGCGAATTTAATCTGCGTGACACCAACCAGAACATTTTCCTCGTGCGCGACGGCAAGGTGGTGTGGACTTATGGGATTCCGATCAAACCCCCGGATGGTTCGTTGCAGGAGCTTGGTGACGCCACGATGCTTTCCAACGGCAACATCGTTTTCTGCCGCAAAATTGGCGCGAGCGAAGTCACGCCGGACAAAAAAATCATCTGGAACATTGACGCGCCCAAAGGCACGGAGATTCATTCTGTCCAACCCATCGGTCTCGATCGCGTGCTCGTCACACAGAATGGGAATCCGGCGAAGTTGATGCTCATCAACACGACGACTGGAACAACGGAAAAAGAATACACGATCCCCGCGGTGAATCCGGCGGCGAAAGGCCCGCACATCCAATTCCGCCGCGTGCATGAGACGAAGGAGGGGACGTTCCTCGCGGCGCATTTGCGGGACAACAAAGTCGTGGAATATGACGCGGACTTCAAAGAAATCTGGTCCTACTCGGCGTTTCATCCATGGTGGGCGACGCGGCTTAAAAACGGCAATACATTGATCACCGAGGGTGACATCACCGACCACCACCCGCTCGTTCAGGAAGTCAACAAGCAGGGCGAAGTCGTCTGGCAATTTACCTCTGCGGACGCGCCGGGATATCTATGTTTAATTTTTCAGGGGGCGGAACGTCTCGCCAACGGCAACACGGTGATTTGCAACTGGTGTCCCAACGGTTTGAAAGACCCGAAGACCTGGCCCGGCTCGGTGCAGTTGCTGGAAGTGACGCCGGACAAAAAAATCGTCTGGGCCTTGAGCCAATGGGATAATCCCGACCTCGGCCCGGCGTCTTCCATCCAACTGCTCGACGAACCCGGCCTGCCGGAAATTCCCGGCGAACAACAGCGGTGAGGATATAAATAAAAGTTAGGCGTCATTACGTTTTATGAAAAATACATCCATAATCGTTGCACTCGTCGTTGGTGCCTCCTTAATCATATCGGCAGCTATTTTATCGTCTGCCATCAAATCGTATGGCCGGAGTTTGGAGATAGCGGCTGCCAACCAACCGCGATCCTTCAGCATCCCATCCGACTTCACATTTGATTTGAGGTTGAGCGATAACGGCAGCCCGATGCGATTTGATGTGACCACTAAAACCAAACCATGAGACTTGTAAAAATTCTCTGCGCGTTCGTCTCGCTGGGCTTGGCGATTAATTGTTTTGCCGATTCCACGACCAATCTTCCGTCG
This sequence comes from uncultured Verrucomicrobiae bacterium, assembly GCA_963738225.1. Classification (GTDB taxonomy): domain Bacteria; phylum Verrucomicrobiota; class Verrucomicrobiia; order Limisphaerales; family UBA11358; genus UBA11358. Next base: position 624,026 of record CAVTVR010000007.1, on the reverse strand, counting down.
CAAACCGCGACGAACATTTCCTACGCGCCCGCCGTGTTGCCCGGCAACGGACTCGCGCAGCATTCGTTTCTCTACACCGGCGAATACGATACCCGCACCAACCGTGACCGGACCATTTTCCTCGTGCGCGACGGCAAAGTGGCGTGGACGTATTCGATTCCGGTCAAGGACGCCGACGGCAGATCGCAGCAGCTTGGCGACGCCACGATGCTTTCCAACGGCAACATTGTTTTCTGCCGCAATGTCGGCGCGAGCGAAGTCACGCCGGATAAAAAAATCATCTGGAACATGGATGCGCCGAAGGGAACGGAACTTCATTCCATTCAGCCCATCGGCCTGGACCATGTGCTCGTGACGATCAACGGCAATCCGGGAAAATTGCTGCTCATCAACACGACGACCGGCGAAACGAAAAGGAATACACGTTCCCCGTGTTGAATCCGGAAGAAAAGCCCGCATCTGCAATTTCGCCGGGTGCGCGAGACGAAGGACGGGACGTTTCTCGCGGCGCATTGCCGGGATCAAAAAGTCGTGGAATATGACGCGAACTTCAAGGAAATCTGGTCCTACCCGTGCTTTTATCCGTGGGATGCCGTCCGCCTGAAGAACGGCAATACGTTGATCACCACGGATGACAACACCGTCCGGGAAGTCAACAAGCAGGGCGAAACCGTCTGGAAATTTTCCCCGGAGGACGCGCCGGAATATAAATTCATTATTTTTCAGGAAGCCTGCCGTCTGGAGAATGGCAACACCGTGATTTGCAATTGGTGTTCGCACAACTTCGATGCGAAGCTCTGGCCCAACACGGTGCAGGTGCTGGAAGTGACGCCGGACAAAAAAGTCGTCTGGGCGTTGAGGCAATGGAATAATCCCGACCTCGGCCCGGCGTCTTCCATTCAATTGCTCGACGAACCGGGCACGCCGGAAATTCCCGGCGATCAGCAGCGGTGATGAAAATAAAAATACACCAAAATTAAAACCATGAAACTCATAAAAATTCTCTGCGCGTTCGTTCCGCTGGGCTTGGCAGTCAATTGTTTTGCCGATTCCACAACCAATCTTCCGCCGCAAACCGCGACCAACGCCGTTTCCTACGCGCCCGCCGTGCTGCCCGGCAACGGACTCGCGCAGCATCCGTTTCTCTACACCGGCGAATGGGATCATCGCAACACGAACCAGACCATTTTCCTCGTGCGCGACGGCAAAGTGGTTTGGACTTATTCGATTCCGATCAAGGACCCCGACGGCACATTGCAGGAACTCGGCGACGCCACGATGCTTTCCAACGGCAACATCGTTTTTTGCCGCAAAATCGGCGCGAGCGAAGTCACGCCGGACAAAAAAATCATCTGGAACATTGACGCGCCGAAAGGAACGGAAATTCATTCCGTCCAGCCCATCGGCTTGGATCATGTGCTTGTGACGATTAACGGCAATCCGGCGAAATTGCTGCTCATCAACACGACGACTGGCGAAACGGAACAAGGAATACACGTTCCCCGCATTGAATCCGGAAGCAAAGCCCGCACATCCAATTCCGCCGCGTGCATGAGACGAAGGATGGCACGTTTCTCGCGGCGCATTTGAGGGATCAAAAAGTCGTGGAATACGACGCGAACTTCAAAGAAATCTGGTCCTACTGCGTGCGTTTCATCCGTGGTGGGCGACGCGGCTCAAGAACGGCAACACGCTGATCATCGCGGATGATCACCGACCACACCGTTCTGGAAGTCAACAAACAGGGCGAAACCGTCTGGCAATTTTCCCAGGCGGACGCGCCGGAATATAAATTCTTTATTTTTCAGGAGGCGAGCCGGCTGGCCAACGGCGACACCGTGATTTGCAATTGGTGTCCGCACAACCTGAGACCCGAAGCTCTGGCCCAGCACGGTGCAGGTGCTGGAAGTGACGCCGGACAAAAAAATGGTCTGGGCGTTGAAACAATGGGATAGATCCCGACCTCGGCCCGGCGTCTTCGATTCAATTGCTCGATGAACCGGGCACGCCGGAAATTCCCGGCGATGTGCAGCGATAATTCCGCAATGGAACCGCGTCGCGACAACAAATCCGTTTTTTCGCGCGGCGAATTTTTGCGGCTCGGCGCACGAGGCATCGGCGCGCTCGCCATTCTTTCCGCCGCGCCGCTGAAAAGTTTTTCGCAAACCAATCCGCCAGTCGTTCCGATTAAAGCCGACGCTGGCCAACCGGAAATTTTTGACCTGCGCGAATTCGCAAATTGGATCGTGAACGATTTTGCGCCGTCGGTGAAACTGCCCGGCGGCGCGGGAAATTACGCGCGTTCGCCCGGCCAGACGACGACCGAACTTTACGGCGTCGCGGACATGGCGTGCATTCTTTATACGCTCGGCGCGCTGCATCCGACGGAAAAAGAGCGCGCGGAATGGCTGGCGGCGTTTCAAGTTTTTCAAAAACCCGACACCGGCTGGCTCGTCGAAAAATCGCCGACTGACGATCCGCTGCACAACACGGCGTTCGCGCTCGCCGCGATGCAATTGCTCGATCTCACGCCGCAACATCCGGTGAAAATGGGCGCGGAATTTTCCGACCCGCGCGCGTTTCTCAACACGCTCAACTGGCGCACCGCCGTTTATAGCGACAGTCACAAAGGCGCGGGCGTCGGCGCCATTTTTGCGCTCGTGCCGTCGCTCGGCACGCCGGAATGGTTTGAAACAGTATTTTGCCGCGTGCGACGAATTTTTCGATCCGAACAACGGACTCATGGGCAAAGAAAAACCGCCCGGCGGCGACGCAGACCAAATCGGCGGCACGTTTCACTACAGTTTTCTTTACCAATTTTTCAACCGCCAGATGCCGTTTCCCGAACCGCGCATTGATTCCGTTCTGCGTTTGCAATTGCCGGACGGTTATTGGATGGCAACCAATCATCTTTGGATGACGCTCGACGCGATTTTTTTGATGACGCGCACGCTGCGCTATTGTCCGCATCGTTTCGAGGACGTGCAAAATTGCGTGCGCCGCGTCATGGCAATTTTGATGCGCGACGTTTTCAGCGCGGAAGGCCGCAAACAAACTTTCACCGGACGGCTCGCCGTGCATTCCGTGACCGCAGCCATCAGCATCGCGGCGGAAGCGCAGCAATTTCTCGGCGCAAAAGAAGTTGTCACGGAACGTCCGCTGAAATTGGTGCTGGATCGCCGGCCATTTATTTGAAATAATTTTGCTTCAAATGAATTTCCCATTCAACAACTGAAAATCGTTTTCCGCTGCGCTGGCGCATGGCGTTTCTTGTCAGCGCGGCGATTGTCTTGAGTTATCTCGACCGGCAGACGCTGCCGTGGACTTTAAGCCACATCAAAGAGCAGTATCCCTTCTCCGACCAGATCAAGGCGACGTTCGATTCGGCTTTCTTGGTCGCCTACGGCCTGATGTATCTCGGCGGCGGCTGGCTGCTGGACCGGCTCGGCACGCGGCGCGGATTTTTGCTGATCATGATTTTCTGGTCGCTCGCGGTCGCCAGCCAGGGATTGGCGGCCAATTACGGATTGCCCCCGGTTTTCGGAATGGCGTTTGCCCTGGTCATGCTCATGGCGAGCCAGTTCCTGCTCGGCATGGGCGAAGGCGGCGGATTTCCGGCGGCAACGCGCGTCGTGGCGGAATGGTTTCCCGTCAACGAGCGTTCCACCGCGATGGGCATCATCAACGCCGGCACGGCGGTGGGCGCGATGATCGCGCCGTGGGTCATTTTTGCGGTGATGAATTACACCGGCTGGTTCGGCATCGCGCCGTGGCGCTGGGTGTTTTTGGTTTCCGGAGCGTTCGGACTTCTGTGGACGATCTGGTGGACGATTGATTACCGGCCGCTGGACCGGCATCCGCGCCTGTCCGAAACGGAACGCGCAAAAATCATCGCCGGCCAGGCGACGCAGGCGGCCGAATCGGCGCGGATGATTCCGCTGGCCGAACTGCTTTCGCACCGCGAAGTCTGGGCGGTGGTCGGCGCGAAATTTTTGAGCGACGGCGCGTGGTATTTTTACATTTTCTGGCTGCCGAAATTTCTGATGGAAACGTTTCAAATCAAATTCAACGCCGCAACGAGCATCGGCTGGATTCCTTACGCGGCGGCGGGCGTCGGCTGTCTGGTCGGCGGCGGATTTTCAAGCTGGCTGCTGTCGCGCGGATTTTCCGTGAACGCCTCGCGCAAACTCGCGCTCGGCGCCAGCGCGGCGCTGATGCCGTGGGTGATGTTCGCGCCGCAATTGCATTCCCTGGCTGGCGGTGATTTTTCTGTTCAGCCTCGCGTTTTTCGGCCAGCAATCGTGGTCCACGCTCGTGATGATTTTGCCGACGGACATGATTTCCAAACGCGCCGTCGGCACGCTCGCCGGCCTCGTCGGTTTCGGCGGCGCGATGGGCGGCGTGCTGCTCGGCCAGATCGCCGGCTACCTGCGCGACCACCATTACAGCTACCACACCGGTGCTGATCATTTCCGGTTCGCTGCACGTCGCCGCGTTCATTTTGATTTGCCTCGTCATTCCGAAAATTCAACCGCTGAAAATTTAACTGAAAACCATAAAATGAAAATCAAAGAAATCCGCACGCGCGTCATCGAATGGCGCGGCAAAACCGTTCCGCTCCCGCCGCATTTTTGCACCAACCCGATGGACGCCGTTTCGCCCATGCTGACGAAAGCGACGATGGGCACGTTCACGTTTCACAGCTGGCTCATCTGCGAAATTTTCACCGACAACGGCCTCGTCGGCATCGGCAACGCCGCGCTTTCGCCGCGCGTGACCAAGCAGGTCATTGATCTGTATCTCAAGCCGCTGCTCATCGGCGCCGATCCCGTGGGACATCGAATTTCTCTGGCAGCACATGTATCGCAAGACGATGGCGTTTGGCCGCAAAGGCATCGGCATGGTCGCCATCAGCGCGGTGGACATCGCGCTCTGGGACATTCTCGGCAAATCCGCGAAGCAGCCGGTTTATCGTCTGCTCGGCGGGCGCACGAAACCGAAAATTCCCGTCTATGCGAGCCGGCTTTATTCCACGCCGCTCGACGAACTCGCGCGCGAATCCAAAAAATATCAAGGACGAAGGTTACAAGGCGATGAAGCTGCGTTTCGGCTGGGGGCCGACCGACGGCGCGGAAGGAATGCAGAAAAATCTCGCGCTCGTCCGCACCGTGCGCGAAACCGTCGGCGACGGCGTTGACATCATGGCCGACGCTTACATGGGCTGGAATCTGGATTACGCCAAACGCATGATTCCGCTGCTGGAAAAATTCAATCTGCGCTGGCTCGAAGAACCGGTCATTCCCGACGACATCCACGGCTACGCGGAATTGAAAAAATTCGGACGCATCCCGATTGCCGGCGGCGAACACGAATACACGCTTTACGGTTTCCGCGAACTGATCGAGTCGCATTGCGTGGATTACATCCAGTTCGACACCAACCGCGTCGGCGGCATTTCGCAGGCGCGAAAAATTGCCGCGCTCGCCGAGGCGCATTCGATTCCGGTGATTCCGCACGCCGGGCAGATGCACAATTATCACATCGTCATGGCCAGCCTGAATTCGCCGATGGCCGAATTTTTTCCGCCGGTGGATGTCGAAGTCGGCAACGAACTTTTCTGGTATTGCTTCAACGGCGAGCCGACGCCGAAGAACGGCTTCATTGATCTGGACGAAAACACGCCCGGCCTCGGCCTGACCGTGAACGAAGAGAAACTGAAAAAATTTCGAGGTCATCGAATGACGCGGCTCGTTCAAATTCAAAATGGCAAAACGCGCGCCGTCGCGCTCGTGGACGAACCGCGTCTGCGTTTGCTCGACGGAGTCGAATCCATTTTTCGAGCTCGCGCAATTTGCGGATGCCATCGCGCACGCCGTTGCTCAAGTTGGTGCAGCAGAACGCGTCATCGGCAAAGAGCTTGGATTACGACGAAATTTATTCCGGCAAATCCGAATGGAGTTTGCTTTCGCCGATTGACCATCCGACCGAACCCGCGCGCTGCCTCGTTTCCGGCACCGGCCTCACGCATCTCGGCAGCGCGAAAAATCGCCAGCAAATGCACAGCGCGAGCGAAGCCGAGCTGAACGACAGCATGAAAATGTTTCGCTGGGGCGTCGAAGGCGGCAAGCCCGCGCCGGGAAAAATCGGCGTCGCGCCCGAATGGTTTTACAAAGGCTGCGGCACGATTTTGCGCGCGCACAACGAACCGCTCGACGTTCCCGCGTTCGCCGAAGACGGCGGCGAAGAAGCGGAAATCGCCGGAATTTATTTCAGTTGATGCCGAACGGAAATCCGCGCCGCATCGGCATGGCCATCGGCAACGAATTTTCCGACCACAAATTTGAGAAGAAAAATTATCTCAACCTCGCCGGCTCAAAATTCCGCAACTGCTCGCTCGGCCCGGAACTCGTGATTGACCCGCAATTCAATTCCGTCTCCGGCAACGTGAAAATTCTAGCGCGCCGGAAAAACCTTGTGGTCGCAGGACATTCTCACCGGCGAAAACGAAATGTGCCACAGCCTCGCGAACATCGAGCATCACCATTTCAAATTTGAAACGCACCGGCGTCCCGGCGATTTGCACGTCCATTTTTTCGGCGCGTGCGCCTTGAGTTTCGGCGACGGCGTGCAACTCGCCGACGGCGACGTGATGGAAATTTCCTTCGCCGGTTTTGGCCGCGCATTGCGAAATCCTTTGCGCGTCGCGCGCGACGAAGCCAAATTGGTCACGGTAAAATCTCTGGCATGATATGAGCAAACCACGCATCGCATTTCTCGGCCTCGGCATCATGGGCGGCGGCATGGCGCGAAATCTTTTAACAAAAGGTTTTCCGCTGACCGTTTTCAATCGCAATTCGGAAAAAGCAAAACCGTTCGCGAACGATGGCGCGCGCGTTGCCAATTCGCCGCGCGAAGCCGCGGAAAATGCCGACGTAATCATCAGCATGGTCGCCGACGACAACGCCGCTCGCAGTTTGTGGCTTGGCGAAAACGGCGCGCTCGCGGGCGCAAAAGCCGGAACGATTTGCATCGAATGCAGCACCGTCACCGTCGGCTGGATTCACGAACTTGCCGCCGCCGCGCAAAAACGAAATTGCGAATTGCTGGACGCGCCCGTGACCGGCAGCAAAAATCAGGCGGCTTCCGGCGAATTGAATTTTCTTGTTGGCGGCGATTCCGAAACGCTGGAAAAAGTGCGTCCGGTTTTTTCCGCGATGGGCAAAAATGTTTCATTGCTCGGACCGATTGGCAGCGGCGCGCTCGTGAAGTTGATCAATAATTTTGTTTGCGGCGTGCAAATCGCGTCGCTCGCCGAGGCGCTGGCGATGATTGAGCGCAGCGGATTGGATCGCGCGCAGGCGCTGGAAGTTTTGACCGGCGGCGCACCGGGCAGTCCGCTCGTCAAAGCGGTTTCCGCGCGCATGACCGCGCCGGATTTCACGCCGAATTTTTTGCTGCGACTGATGGCGAAAGATTTGGGCTATGCGATTTCGGAAGGCGGCAAACTTTCGATTGAATTGGCGACGGCCACAGCTGCGCTGGAAGAGTTTCAAAAAGCCATCGCCGCCGGCCATGGCGACAAAGACATCGCGGCTGTTGTTGAATCTTTCCGCAAAAACCCAACCGCTTCAGACTCGTTGCGACGTTGAAGCATCACCGAGTTACAATGAAGCTCCACGAAATAGGCCGCCAAGCTGCGTCAACGCGCGGGATGGATGGTTTTTTTCCGGTGACGCCAGGCATTTCCCTTGCCGTCCAAGCGGACGAGGCTGGAAAGAACCTCCTGCAATCCGCGGCGGATGTGTTGGCGCATCGCGGTGTCGGCCTGCGCGGTCGTGCCGCAGGCGAGGACATCGGTCAGGCGCACATGGTAATCCGCAGCCAGCGAGCGGCGTTGCGCGACGGTGTCGTAAAGCCAGTTGAAAATCAGCACTTGTTCCTTTTCGATGGCATCGCGCAATACCGGACAGCGCGCGCATTCGGCGATGAACAGGTGCAGTTTCGTGTGATAGGTGTTGACGGAAAACAGGAATTCACGGTCGCCGGAGCTTTTTTCGCACGCCGCGTAAAGCTGGTCAACGCGCTGGCCCATCTGACGCAATTCTTTTTTTTCCGCCGCCGTCGCGCGTTCCGCGAAAAGCCGGGCCGCCTGCGTCTCCAGGGCTTCGCGCACCAGGCTGCGGTCTTCGATGTCCTGCCGCGTGGGAACGCGGACGCGCGTGCCGGCGCGCGGCTTGCTTTCGACCAAACCTTCGCGCTCCAACTGTTGCAGCGCCTCGCTGATGGGCGGCACGCTGATGTTCAAGGCCGACGCCAATTTCCGACGGGCCAGCGCCACGCCCACCGGCAGTTCGCCCTTCAAAATCTGGTTGCGAATTTCCAAATACGCGCGGCGAGCCAGAGAAACGGTCGTATCCCGCGATGCCTTGGCGTTTCGTCGTGGTTTGGCTTCTGTTTTAGTCACAACGCATTCGGTCGGATTTGGCCGAGGTTAGCCGCAACTCCGGTTGAATTCAATGTTTCATTCACGCGTCGCGGTGCAACCGAAAGTCCGGCCGGAAATACTGAAATCACCTCACCGGCAAACAGCGCATGAAAAGCAAGCGGAGACGCATTGCGGTCGTCGGGTTGCCGATTCTGCAATCGGTCAATAACTTTGGCAGCGTGGCGATCGCCAATTACGCCGAGCACCGGGGTAATTGGCGTTTTGTTTTTGGCGCGGAGGCGACGGTCGAGGCGTTTCGGTTCTTGAGAACGGTTGACTGCGACGGGGCCATTGTCCGCGTCTTGTCGCCGGCCATGAAACGGGAGGCGATGAAAGTTCGTGTGCCCTTGATCAATGTTTCTTCGTGGCTGGAAAATCCGGGCGTGCCGACGGTTCGGCATGATTACGAAACTTGCGGGCGTCTGGCTGCGGAACATCTGCTGAAAAAAGGATTCCGTCGGTTTGGCTGTGTTATCGTGCCGGGAGGGTGCATCCCGAGACGCAGCAAGATGTTTCTGGAAACCATCCAGGCACGGGGATTTAGTGCCGGACAGTTCCATCTGCACAATCCAAAGCCGTTCATGCGGGAGCCGATTTTGCCGCTCGAACGGAAACGCTTTGTGGAATGGGTCCGCGGCCTGCAACCGCCGGCGGCGCTGGTCTTGATGGATGACTGGGATGCGCCGGCGTTGATGAATGCGTGCCGGGAGGCCGGCTTTGAAATTCCACGCGATCTTGTTGTGATCTCCATCGGCATTCACAGCGAAACCTTGGCGTCGTGTCCCGTGCCGTTGAGCGCGGTGCAGGAGAATCACGAAACCCAGATGGCATTAGTCGTTGAAAAACTGGAACAAATGATGTCCGGCCGCCGGTTGGCGGAAAAACTCATCGAAGTGCCGCCGTTGGGTGTGTTCGAACGGGCTTCGACTGCGACCTTGGCAATCGAAGATCGCGGCGTGGCGTGCGCCCTGGAATTTATTCGGGCGCACCGGGGCGAACCGATCAACGTCGCCACAGTGGTTGACCAGGTGGGAATTTCGCGCGCGACTTTGGATCGCCGGTTTCGCGATGCGATCGGCCAGACGCCGCACGATTATTTGATCCAGCAACGGATTCGACTCGCGCAAGACCTGTTGCTGGCGAAGCCGACACCGACGCTAAAAAAAATTTCGGCTGCCTGCGGATTCACCAACCGCCGCCGGTTGAACGTGGTGTTCAAGCAGGTGACCGGTTTGCTACCGACGCAGTGGCGGAACGTGCGGAGCGGCCGGGGCACAGTCCCCGACAAGCGCGGGTTAGGATGAAATTTCCAACGGAATTTTTTCCGCCGGCAGCCTGAACCATTCGCACCCGCGCGGATGAAAAATACAAACCCCCTTCGCTAAAAAATAGCCCCTTTCAGGCGTTCCTTGTCGCTTGTTAATGTTAGGTCAATTCATATGAGTTTATCGCAAAAACAAGTTTTAATTTGGAACACCCGCGGAAAAACGGAACGGGGATTTACGCTGATGGAACTCCTGGTGGTCTGCCGTGAGCCGATTTGCATTTTTCCGTTAAACCGTTTTTTCGAGCAACTCTGAAGTCAGTTTGGCCGTGGTGATGTTCAAATGAAACTCAATCAGAAGTCTGCGCTTTTTGCTTTGCTGGCGGCTGCGGTTTCATCCGTGCCCGGTGCTCCAGCGGGCAACGCTCCCGCGCCACCTGACGCCGCGGCCAACGCCGCGCCCGGCGCGCGTCTGGATTATGCGCCGGGCCAGCCGCCGAAATTCTGGTCTGTCGCCGCCGCCGAGACCGTCATGGCGCGCTGGCCGGATTTCTCGAAGGCGTATTTCAACGGCTGGACTTATGTGAACGGCTACGAGCTTTGCGGATTTGAAATGCTCTACCGCGAGACTGGCGACCGGCGGTATTTTAATTACATCCAACGCTACATTGATCAGTTCGTGGATGCGGACGGAAATTTCCGGCGCGTCGCAAACTACAAAAGCCAGACCAACGCGCCCGCTTTCAACAATCTCGACAACATGATGACCGGCAATTCGCTCGTCCTGCTTTACGAGGCCACCAAGGATGAACGCTACAAGAAGGCCGCCGATAAAATCCGCCGCGCCTTCGACGCTTACCCCACGAACAGCGACGGCGGCTTCTGGCACAACCAGCGCATGAACGGACAGATGTGGATTGACGGCATTTTCATGGGACAGATGTTCCTGACGCGCTACGGCAAATCCATCGGCGACAGCCGGTATTGCTGGGACACGGCGACGAAGCAGTTGTCCATTTATGCGAAGCTGGCCGAGCGCGACCATTCCGGCCTTTATTTGCACGGTTATTTTGAGGCCGGCCACGGCGGCAATGTTCCCGGCTGGGCCAATCCGCAAACCGGCCTTTCGCCTGAAGTCTGGAGCGAGGGGCTGGGCTGGTATTCGCTCGTGCTGGTGGAAACGCTGGCGGATTTGCCCAAAGACCATCCGCGCCGCGCCGAAATGGAGGACATTTTCCGCCGGCTCGCCGCCGGTTTGAAAAAAACGCAGGACGCAAAAACCGGCCGGTGGTTTCAAGTCGTGGACAAGGGCGACCAGCCGGACAACTGGACGGACAATTCCGGCAGCGCAATGTTCACCTACACCATCGCGCGGGGCGTCGAACTGGGACTGCTCGACAAAAAGGAATACACGCCGGTCGTCGAGAAAGGTTATCAAGGCATCATCGCCAACGCGAAGATCAACGACCGCGGATTGCTGGACATTTACAGTGCGTGCGACGGCGTGGGCGTGCAGGCGGATTACGCGCATTACATCAATTTCAAAAAATCCATCAACGCGAAGGAAGCCGTCGCAGGCTTTTTGTGGGCGACGGAAATCGTCGAGCGGCCGCGGTTGAAGAAATCCAGAGGCGCAGCCGGAGTGGAAGCGATCCCGATCAAAGATAATCCCTGACACAATTTGAACCCGGCCTCATTTTCCTATCCAACAAGAAACAAAAAATAATATGCCAGTTGAAAATAAATGGTTTCGTGTGTGCGGCAAAACCGGCCGCGTCGTCGGATTCAACCGCAACTATCGCCAGTCCAGGTGGCTGTTTCCCGTGGTCGGACTGGCCGCGCTCGTCTGGTATCTCGTCCGGGTGATTCCCAAACCGGCCCGCGCGGCCTATCCGTGCCAGCGGGTGGCGGCGCCGATCGCGTTCGGCGGAGTGTTTTACCTTTTGAGCCTCTTCGGACTGGTCACCTGCTTCCGCAAGACCCGGAAGCTGCTATACCAACACCGCTTTGCGGCGGCGGTAATTTGCCTGATGATCGGTCTGGTCTGCGCGGCCGTGGTTCAAAATCTGAACGAAACGAAAGTTTACGCCGAAAGCACCGGAACCTTCACCCCATCAATGGGGCCGAACCAGCCCGTGGGAATCGCGCGCGGAATTTTTCCTGGCCGCGTGGCTTGGAGCTACGATTTGAGCGCGTGCAATTGGGATGGCGTTTCAAAGTATTGGTGGTCCAGCAATTTTAACGACCAGACGAAGATCACGAAAATCCTGAACAACGTCATCTGCTCCGTCGCAGGCCAGTCGTCCATCAGCAACGCCTGGGACGTTTTGTTCCGCTACAAGAATGGCGGAACGGCGTATGCCAAAGGCGAAAAAATCGCCGTCAAGCTCAACTTGAACAACGGCGGCAGGGGCAACGCCATTGACGCCTCGCCGCAGTCGGTCTATGCCTTGCTGGACGGATTGGTCAATCAGTTTGGCGCGAGCCAGACGGACATTACCCTGTGTGACCCGGCGCGGGAGAACCAATGTTCGGCGGTTTCAAATTATTGCCACACGGCGTTTCCCGATGTGAATTACGACAGTCATCTCGGCAGCTTTGTTCCCAATGCTTTTTCCTACTCCGCGCCCGGCCCGACCGAAACCTCCATGTCCGCCGTCATCGTCAAAACGAAATACCTCATCACGATGGCCCTCTTGAAGCGGCATTGCACGCCGGCGGAGACTTATCATGATGGAGTTGATAAAACGGATTATGGCAATGCCTCTGTCACCATGATTTTCAAAAGCAACTGGGGCATCATCGGAAACAATCGCGGCAGCCAGCATGCGCTGCTGCACGACTGGAATTTCCCGATGGCCAGCTACAACCAGCTCGTGGACATGTATGGCAGCACGAACATCAATGGCAAAACGGTTTTGAACATCATTGACGGCCTTTATTCGGGGGATCGCTGGAGCAGCCCGCCGCACAAATGGCAACTGTCTCCGTTCAATGGCCATTGGCCGTCCAGCTTCTTCGCCTCCCAGGACCCGGTCGCACTCGAATCAGTCGGCTTCGACTTCTTGCGATCAGAGATGCCGTTGATCAAAAACGGTGACCGTCATCTTTACGAAGCGGCGCAAGCGGACAATCCGCCATCGGGAACGGTTTACAAACCGGACGGTGTCCGCCTGCAAAGCCTCGGCACGCACGAATACTGGAACAACGCCACCGACAAAAAATACAGCCGCAACCTCGATCCCACGCACGGCAAAGGCATCGAGCTGGTCAGCCTGCCGTCAAGCGGACCGTCAACCGCTTCCCGTTGAAGAAAGACCGTTGCCTTGCGAATTATTTCTGAACATTTGACATTGCCGGCTTTTGCCGGTTTACTACTGATATATCAATAACAACCACCGGCGGCTGCCGCCCGGATCCGGACGGTTGAACTTGATGCAAACAGTGTTTCATCCAAACCCGGTGCCTGCGGCAGGGTGGATTGCCGGGATTGACCCGGGCAAAAGCCAGTTTTTTCGCTGGTGCCACATTTTAAATCGTTAAAGCAAGACTCGCCTGCGTGGTTGTATTAATATGAAAACTATCGTGAATCGCCTCTCGAATTTGTGGCACAGCTTGGTTTGCGGCGGCCTCCGTGAAGGCCATCGCCATCTCTGGCGCGGCTGGCTCAAAGTGGTTTATCCGCTGATCAGTTTGGCGGCGCTCGCCTGGTTTTTGTTCCGCGTCATTCCTAAACCGAGTCGGGCAGGGTATCCATGCCAGCGCGCGGCCTTTCCGCTCGCTTCCAGTTTTTTGCTCTGGCTCATTGGCATTCACACTGGTTTCATTGCGTGGATGAGGTTGAAAAAATGCTCGCGTTCGTTGCTCCTGATCCTGATTGCGCTCGGCTTCGGGGGATTGACCTGGGCGGCGACCGGATTGGTAAAAGAAATTTCTCCCGTGCCAGACGCTTCGCCATCGGCTGCCGCCGCTTGGACGCCGAGCGACGCGCCGAATTGTCCGATCGGCGTGGCGCGCGGTATTTTTCCGGGACGCGTGACGTGGATTCGCGACACCAACGCCACGCCGTGGAACGGCAGCAGCGGGCGTTGGTGGCAGCCGGGCAACATCAACCAGCCGGCGCTCAACCGCATGGTCTCGCGCAGCCTGCGCGGATTGACCGGCACGGACAACGATGAGGCCGCGTGGAATCCGATTTTCCACTATTACAACCGCACTCACGGCCGCGGCGATGTCGGTTATCAAACCAACGAAGCCATCGCGGTCAAAATCAATCTGAACAATTGTTACGGCGGTTACGGCGATGCCGACAATGACATTGACGCCTCGCCACAAGGCGTGCTCGCACTGCTGGACCAATTGGTGAACCGCGCAGGCGTGCCGCAAGACCGGATCACGATTTACGACGCGACACCGACCGGCAACCGCTGTATTCCCGACCGGATTTACAACCCCGACCACGCGGCGTTTCCGTCGGTGCATTGGGTGGACGGCAAGGGGCTGAATGGCCGCGAAGCGCCGAACTGGGTGGCCGGTGCGATCAGTTATTCCGTTCCGAGTCTGGCGCATTGCGGCACGCGCCTGCCGGCGTGCGCGGTCAACGCGACTTATTTGATCAATTTCGCCTTGCTCAAAGGCCACGAGATTTCCGGCGTCACGCTTTGCGGGAAGAATCATTTCGGCTCCATCGAAAGTCCGGGCAGCGACCACGGCAATTATGTGAATCAAAACGCGCATCCGATGGGCAGTTACAGCGCGTTTGTGGATTTTATGGGCTGTCCCAACCTCGGCGCCAAGACGGTTTTGAATATCATTGACGGACTTTATGGCGACCGCACGAACGTGAAGAACGTAACCGCCGAATTTTGCAGTTGGACGAATCTCTTCGGCGGGCAATGGAGCGCGAGCTATTTCATGTCGCTCGACCCGGTGGCGATTGACTCGGTGGGTCTGGATTTCCTGCGCTCGGAATTTGGAAACATGCTGGGCTACAGCGGCGCCAGTTGGTCTTCGCCGGGTGCGAGCACCAACTGCGACAATTATCTTCACGAAGCCGCGCTCGCCAACCACCCGCCATCGGGAACTCCCTACAAACCCAACGGCGTCGCGCTCGGCAGCCTCGGCGTCCACGAACATTGGAACAACGCCGTGGCCAAACAATACAGCCGCAATCTTAGCACAAATGGCACCGGCATTGAACTGGTGACGTTGCAGAACTCGCCGTCAATGACCGCGGCGCTGATCGCGCCGACGAATGGCGCTTGTATTCCGACCGGGAAAAATCTGACGGTGCAACGGCATGACGTTTTTCCAACTCATCTTGAATAACACCTAAAATAATAATGTCCCTCGAAGCAGTCTTGATTGCCGGCCAATGGCGCGCGGCCAAAGCTAGCGGAACTTTTCGCGCCGAAAATCCCGCGACTGGAACGCCGTTGCCGGAAGAATTTCCAACGAGCACTTGGGCGGATTGCGATGAGGCGCTGAACGCTGCCGCTGACGCCGCAAAAACTTTGCGGACAATTTCGCCGGAACAAATCGCAAAATTTCTGACGCGCTACGCCGAACGAATTGAAGCGCGCAAAAATGAAATTGTCGAAACTGCGCATCTCGAAACGGCGTTGCCGAAAGCGCCGCGATTGGCCGACGTTGAATTGCCGCGCACGACAAATCAATTGCGTCAGGCCGCCGCCGCCGCACTCGAAGGTTCGTGGGCGTTGCCGACGATTGACACCAAAACAAACATCCGTTCGCTGCTCGCGCCGTTCGGCCCGGTTTTGATTTTTGGGCCGAATAATTTTCCGTTCGCTTACAACGGAATCGCCGGCGGCGATTTTGCGGCGGCGATTGCGACGGGAAATCCGGTCATCGCCAAAGCCCATCCGAATCATCCGCGCACGTCGCAAATTCTCGCGGAAGAAGCGATTGCCGCCGTGCGCGAAACCGGTTTGCCGCCGGCGACCGCGCAAATGATTTACAACATTGCGCCGGAAGACGGTTTGCGCATGGTTGCGGATAAACGGCTCGGCGCGATTGGTTTCACCGGCAGTCGCGCGGCAGGTTTGAAATTGAAAGCGGCGGCGGACGCTGTTGGCAAACCGATTTATTTGGAAATGTCGAGTTTGAATCCGGTGGTGATTTTGCCGGGCGCGCTGGCGGAACGCGGCGCGAAAATTGTCGAGGAATTTTCCGGCAGTTGTTTGATGGCCAGCGGACAATTTTGCACCAATCCCGGCCTGGTCATTTTGATGGCAGGCGATGCGACGGAAAAAATTATCGCGTCGGTTGCGGAAAAATTTGCCGCCGCGCCAGTCGGAACGCTACTGTCTTCGGGTGTCGCGAGCGGATTGCAGGTGAACGTAAAAAAACTGCAATCGGCGGGCGCGGAAATTGTCGCGGGCGGCCAGCCGGTTTCCGTGAACCGTTTTGCAAACACGCTGCTGCGCGTCGGCGGAGAAAAGTTTTTGGCCGAAGCGGAAAAATTGCAGACGGAAGCGTTTGGCAACGTGTCATTGTTTGTCGTCGTGCGCGATGCCGATGAGATGGAAAAAATTCTTTCGCAGATCGAAGGCAATTTGACCGGCGGAATTTATTCGGACACAAACGGCGCCGATGATTCGCTTTACGAAAAATTTGCGCCGATTTTACGCGCGCACGTCGGCAGATTTTTGAACGACAAAATGCCGACAGGCGTCGCAGTTGTCGCTTCAATGAATCACGGTGGGCCGTTTCCGGCGACCGGGCATCCGGGATTTACCGCCGTCGGAATTCCCGCGTCGCTGCGGCGATTTGTCGCGTTGCATTGCTATGACAATGTTCGCGCCGCGCGATTGCCGCTCGCTTTGCAAAATAAAAATCCAAAAGGAAAAATGTGGCGGCTCATTGACGGCCAATGGTCGCAAGCCGACATCGCCGGATAACAAACCAAAATTAAAATTATGCGTCATCTCCAACTCGCCAGCCTGTTCGCGGTATCTGCCATTGCGCCCGCGATTTTTGCGGACACAAACAACGCTGCGCCTTTTCCCGTGACGATCACGGTGGACGCCGCCAAGCCGCTTGGCGAGTTGACGCCGATCTGGCGGTTCTTCGGCGCGGACGAGGCGGATTACGCCTACATGAAAAATGGAAAAAAACTTCTTGGCGAACTCGGCCATCTTGGCGGTCCGCAGGTTTATTTTCGCGCGCATCATCTGCTGACCAGCGGCGACGGCTCCTACGCGTTGAAATGGAGTTCAACCAGCGCTTACAAGGAAGACACGAATGGCGCGCCGATTTACGACTGGACGATCAACGACAAAATTTTCGACGCCTATCTCGAATGCGGAGTAAAGCCGTATGTGGAAATCGGTTTCATGCCGGAGGCGCTCTCCACGCATCCGCAAAATTATCCGCACAATCCGCCGGTCAACAAAATGGCGAACGTCAGTGGCGGACAATCGTATCCGCCGAAAGATTACGCGAAGTGGGGCGAACTGGTTTATCAATGGGCAAAACATTGCGTCGAAAAATACGGCGTGGGCGAAGTGAACAAATGGTATTGGGAAGTCTGGAACGAGCCGAACATCAGCTATTGGCACGGTTCGCGCGCGGATTTTTTCAAGCTGCACGATTACGCGGTGGACGGAGTGCGACGCGCGTTGCCGACGGCGCGCGTCGGCGGGCCGGATATGGCGGGCGCGGGCGGCGCGTGGATGCGCGATTTTCTGGAGCATTGCCTGCGCGGGACTAATTACGCCACCGGCAAAATCGGCACGCCATTGGATTTTGTTTCCTTTCACGCCAAAGGTTCGCCGGTTTTCACGAACGGCCATGTTCGCATGGGCATGGCAAATCAGTTCCGCGCCATGAACGACGGCTTCGCCATCATCGCGTCGTTCCCGGAATGCAAGCAGTTGCCCATTGTCATCGGCGAATCCGATCCCGAAGGCTGCGCCGCGTGCCAGAACCCGCGTGATGCGTATCGCAACGGCACGATGTATTCGAGCTACACGGCGGCGAGTTTTCCGCGCGAATACGAACTGGCGGAAAAATACGGCGTGAATTTGCAGGGCGCGCTGACGTGGGCGTTTGAATTTGAAGACCAGCCGCCGTTCGCCGGCTTCCGGCAGCTGGCCAGCGACGGCATTGATTTGCCGGTGCTGAACGTGTTTCGGATGTTTGCCAAAATGAGCGGCGAGCGCGTGGCTGTGGACAGCGGCACCGGTTACGACGCGGAAAAAATTTTGAAAAATGGCGTGCGCGGAAATCCCGACGTTTCGGCGCTGGCGGCGCTGGACAAAAATAAATTGACCGTGCTCGTCTGGCATTATCACGACGACGACGTGCCCGGCCCGGACGCGAATGTGGATTTGGCGCTCGACAACCTGCCGTTCGCCAACGGTGACGCGAAGTTGACGCAATATCGCATTGACGCCGACCACAGCAACTCCTACGCAGTGTGGTTGAAAATGGGTTCGCCGCTGCCGCTTTCGGACAAGCAATATGCCGAACTGGAAAAGGCCGGACAGCTTGCGGAACTTGAGCCGCCAAAGAATTTACGCGGAAAGGATGGAAAATTGGATTTGAAATTTCCCCTGCCTCGACAAGCGGTTTCGTTGCTGGTGCTGACTTGGAAGTAAGTCGCGCTTTACAGCGTAACCAAAAAATAGTTTTCCGGTTTCGGTTATTTTTCATCGCGGTCTTCGTGAACCGGACCGATCCGTTTCGCATCAAGGGCGATGTCGTCGTAATAAACATCGAACGCTTGCGGCGCGCCAGCCCAGAGGCGGAAGCCGAATTCAAATTCATCGAACCCGCCGACGAGATCGTTCGTCGCGCCGGTGGTCTTGTAAGTGAAGCCAGTTTCATAAGCCAGTTTTCCGTCCGCCCAGACGGTCGCGTGATTGGGATGGTCGTTGAATTCCCATTCGAGGCAAAACCAGCGGTCGAGCGGAACGATGCCGCCGCTGTGGTAATCCTCCATGATGCCGTTGGCCCGCCAGTCAACGTAAGTCAACTGCCACTGGCCGCGCACGGTGGCGACTTCCTGGTATTTTCGCGGAAAACCCGGCGTGCCCGCCGTGATGAAAACCGTGTGGCGGTTTGGCGGCCTGGGCGTGACGAACATATAGGCGCGTCCGAAAAAATGTTGCCGCAGCGCATCGGGCAAATGTTGCGCGCGGATGAACGCAAAAGTATTGTTCGTCGTCGCCGGGCAACTGACGAGCAATGCATATTTTCCGTGCGCCGCTTTTTCACTTTGCACGGCGATGCTGTTGCCGCCGGTGATGGTTTGCGACCAGATGTTGGTTGAAAGCCTGCCGGATTCAAAATCCTCGGAGAACAACGGCGAGGTCTTTGTATTCATATCTGCGCAGCCATTTGTGACGGCAAGCAGGCAAAGAAGAATAAACCAAGGGATTTTTTGTGCGTGGTGAATATTCATGGCGGCAGGTTATTTGGTCGTGATCAAATCATGGTCCTTCGGGTTCAAAAGCAAATCCAACGATGAGTTGGCGCATTATTCCTTTTGTCTTTTGCATGGGTTGGTCTGAGTGCTCATCTTATTCCGCGCCAATACCGGAAACAGCGCGGCGGGCAGGATCGTATAATCCCGCCCGCCTGCTGAAACAAGCATTTGTCAAATGGACAGTATCTTTTCCACTGACTTATTGATCCACTATTGAGCCGATACTTTATAGAACCGCGAGGTGGCGCTGTTGGTATCGGTCACGGTTTGAAGACCATTGATGCCAGGAACGGTTTGCAACACCTGCCAGGCGTTATCCATCAAGTTCGTTTCATAGAGCACGGTATAGGTCAGGGGAATCTGCGTTTGGAATTTGAAGCTGACCGTCCCATGACTGTTCGCAACATTACTAATGGTAAATGATGAAGGGACAAAGTCAACATAGTTTTGGATGCGCGCCACCCAATCGCTCACCTGAGCCCAAGGGACAGCCGCACCGGCACCCGTGCCTCCATTCCCGGTCGAACCTCCAACGGCTGCGCCAAAGACCGGGCCAACCGCCAGCACCGATGAGAGAGGCGTCGTTGCAAAGTCATGGGTCGTGATGATGTCCCATTTGACACCATTCGTGCTTTGTAACAGGTAAAACGTGTCATTGGTGTCCGTCAGAACGCGTCTAAGCCGAACCCAAACATTTGGCGGAGGCGCGTCCACTACATTGACGGCATAGGAATAATCGAGACCGAGAGTTGCGCCATCCGCAGTTCTTAGATACGGCCCGATTTGGTCAGGTGTGTTGGTGGTGCCGTCGTAAAGGATATAAGGCTCCACCAGCATGGCTTGCAGCGGCGCCGAGGGATCTGTCAAGTAGTTGGCGACGATGCAGTCACGCGCCATTATGCCCGCAACGGAAACTGCTCCTGCGGGATCCATATGCGGCACTTGTGCGATCACATCGAAGCTGTTGGTCTTGAGTTCATAGACGAACGTGACGTCGTCACTTAACGCTCCGTTCGCAAAACCAAAACCGGTGTTTACGAGGTTGAAGCTGTTCGAGCCAGTCATGGTAGCGTCAAATGTCAGCCCGTAGGTGCCTGGCGTGTTAGTATCGCCCAACGGCATCCAGCTAAAACGCGAGATCGTAACAGGCAGATTCGTCGTGACAAACGGGTTGTTATGCGTATCGGTGATGCCCGAAACCGTCAGGGTGTAGCTGCCGCCCTGATTCCAATTGGAAACGGTGACGATTGAGGCGGGAAGAACGTTGTCGAATCCCATGCTATTTACCAAGTAACGCGCTCCCACTACAACGCCGCCTCCGCTCGCTGCGAAGTTGGCGAGATTTGTGGCCTGGGTGACCTGGACCTGCTTGCTATAAATCACGCTGACCTCAAATTGGTTGGTTATGCTGGGATCTTCCGTTCCAACTGGCATGAGTGTTCCTGGCACCGCAACGACGATGGCGGGCTGGGTGTCAGGGATGACCGTCACTGTATTGGTCGTGCTGATGCCAGTAGTGCCACCGGGGACGGTGACTTGCACAAAGAAATGGCTGCCGTTGTCTGTGTTGAAATCCAAGGGTGGAGTGGTATAGCTTGCCAATGTTGCACCCGGGATCGCGATGCCGCCCCCGCCGCCAGAAGCAATGCGATACCATTGGTAGAAGACTGAAATGGTATTGGTTAATTGGATACCGACTCTAAATGTAACGACCTTGCCCTCGTTGGTGGTCACGTTGGCCGGCTGGTTGGTGATAGCAAACGATGCTCCAGCCAAGGCCAGAGTGGACAACTGGCTGGGGGTGAACGCCGACGCGCTGCCATCCACCGGATCGGGATTGCCGGCAATAATGTAAGTGACAGCCAAGTTGTCACCGCCGCCTACTTGAGTGTGATCTGCCTCAATGTAATAAGGTGTGCCGGCGGTCAGCTTAATTACTGGTTGGCCGCTGTTTTGATCTATTACCGGCCACATCGTGCCCGAGAACGAATCGGATCGTTTCGCGGAGGTATCACTTCCGCCTGCGGAAGTAACCCACTGTAAAGGATTGGACCAACCCGTTTCCTGCGCGATAAGTAGTTTATTGGTCGCAGAGCTGTTCGTGCTTAGATATAACGAAGACCCGTCGTCAGAGGCGATGAAAAATACATAGTTGGTGGTGACCGGCGGAATGAACGTGCCCGAGACTTGTTCGCCGTAATTCGCCCCCTGATTGACTGGAGTTTGAAAGGTCGCAAGGTAACGCGTCAACGTGGGTGCGTTTGGCGTGGATTGCACAACCGTTTGGTCATAAACGTTCGTTCCCGAACTGAACCACACACTGTCCGCCAAGAATCCGGGCGCGGAAACGAGGCTGGTGACGACGAGAGTGGCGGAAGCATTGGTGGAATTGATATTATTGCCCAGCAGGACCTTGTAGATATCCCCATTGTTCGCCAAAGTGGCGGGCGGGGTGATGTAGGTAAGATTGGTGGCACCCGGAATGATCACGTTATTGGAATACCATTGCACGAAGGAGGCCGGCCCGCTGATTTGAATCGTGAATGTCGCGTTTTGGTTGGTCAGAACCAGAGCGTTCGCCGGCGGTGCAGTAATCGCGATCGGCGTCGAGTTGAAAGAATATACCGTCAGACTGCCCGACGAAACCCCCGGACTATTCTGAGTTTCGCCCGGCCCTTTAATTGACTGGGTCCAATTCGCCGGAAAATTATTAGGAAATTGGTTGGCTAAATCGGCAGCGGTGTGAGTGCCAACTGACAAAGGAGTCCCGTTAATGACGGCATGGTCAAAGTAGAGGTTCTGGTGCAGATAAACCTGGCCCGCTCCAATAACGACCAAGCCGGCATTGGTGTTGTGCATGTCATAATAAACTTCAAATTGGGCGTTATTTGAGATGGTGATGCCGCCTGTGCCCAGTGAATTCCTACTACCCCCGACAAGAGTGCCCGAGACGACGTTCCAGTTGCCGCTGAACGTATTATTTGTGTTATCCACGTAAATTCCACTCTGATAGGTCGCAGTGGAGCCGTCGCCATTGTTTTGATGGACTTCCAAGTCGGCACTACCTTGGAGGAGCGCAAAAATCTGGAAGCCCCGGTCATTATTTCCATCCCCATAGAAGAACGATTTCTTGATGACGTTAACATTGCCGTTAATCAGGTTGTAACCGGGAGTGGTGGACGGAGAAGGATTCAACTGGCCCCCGTTCAGGATCAGGTTGGGAAAGTAACAAAGCGCTCCGGTGTTGCCTTTAAACCGAATTTCTCCATTGGCGTTGCCGGTTTTATCGTAGGGACTGTTTCCATCCACTGTCAACGGAGGTGTCGTGTCGGTGGAAACGGCGAGACTACTGGGAAAACTGGTATCGCCGCCACCCGGGGCGCGAAGTCTTTTCCCCGCCGGGATCTCATAGGTATTGTTAGTGTTCTGGGCATAGGACGCGGCAGCACTCAGTTGATCGCTCCAGCCGGTTGCAAGGCTCCAGTCCTGGCCGAGGCCTGACTGAATGGTCCAAGTGATGTTTTCTCCGGCGCCCTGCGCTCTGGCGCTTGGGGAA
Source organism: uncultured Verrucomicrobiae bacterium (assembly GCA_963738225.1). Classification (GTDB taxonomy): domain Bacteria; phylum Verrucomicrobiota; class Verrucomicrobiia; order Limisphaerales; family UBA11358; genus UBA11358. The sequence goes on along the minus strand of CAVTVR010000007.1, from coordinate 601,270 downwards.
ATAAGGAATAACGACGCGGCCATAACAGGCAGCGTGAATTTCAGCAAGGTAGGGGTGGTTTTCATTTTGATTTTTAACATTTGATTGTCTGATGGGTTGACCGACTAATAAAACCACTGGCGACCCTAAAAATATCGTCAGGAATACGCGTCATGGTGAATTATTGACAAATTTTACCATGTGCGGACATGGCTACAAGTCGTTCAAAAGCCTGACAAGACCTTAATTCCGGGATGGGCGCCGCCGGGCCTGGGTCATAGAAAAATGGCTGAACTTGGCCACGGCCTCCCAACGGGAGCGGACATGAAGCTTTTCGTAAATGCGGCGGATATAAGTGTTGACCGATCCCCGGCTGATGGAGAGTTTGTCCATGATCTCCTTATAGGGAAACCCGCGGGCGAGCATTTCCAGCACCTGACGCTCACGCTGGGAAAGGCTGCCCGATTCGGGCGGGCCGCCTTCGTCGTCATGGAAGGCCTGCACCACGCGGCGGGCGACGTTGCCTGTCATGGGCGAACCGCCGGCGTGAACCTCCTTGATGGCCGCCAATAATTCACCGCGCGGTGTCTCTTTTAGCAGATAGCCGGTTGCCCCGGCTGCCAGCGCGTCAAAAATGTGGTTCACATCCTCAAAGACGGTGAGCATCAAAAACTGGGTTGCGGGCAACAATGGTTTTAGCTGGCGCACGCCATCTATGCCGCTCAGGCCCGGCAGGTTGATGTCCATCAAAACCACCGATGGCTTCTCCTCCGGCAAACGCGCTAACGCCGCCTCGACATTCGCGTGCTGGCCAACGCAGGTGAATCCCTCCGCGTGCATGAGCCATTCGGCCAGAATCTGGCACGCCGCCCCGTCGTCTTCCACAATGGAGACCGTAATGTTCATCGCTTTCAACTTCATCATATCGCAGAGCCAGCTTTGGTCTAGTCGGGTTTTCCCATGACACGTATTTTTCCCTTCGCGCGCAGGGGAAAAGTCAGGCGCGCAGCGGGACGCTGAATTTCACGGACGTGCCGCGTCCGGGTTCACTTTGAATTTCACAGTCTCCACCGATTTCCGCGAGCCGTTGTTGTATATTGGTCAGACCGTTGCCCCACGCAACGCGGCCCGGCGCGGCTGGCCCGGCGAACGCTTCAACGCCTCCCGGAAAACCACGTCCATTGTCCGTAACCAGCAACTCCAAAGTTTGCGAGGTCAGCGTTAATTTGACCTGCACCTCACTAGCCGCCGAATGTTTGACCACATTGTGCAACGCCTCTTTGAATGCCAGAAACAGGCTGTGGCGCACCTCTGCTGCCATTGTCAATTCTGGCAATTGCAGCGGCACATCCAGCCGGCAGCGAATGTTCGAGGCGTTCAAAAAATCTAGGGCAAAGCGGCTCAGATAATTCGCCAGACTGTCCAGCGTGTCATGCTGCGGATTGACGGCCCAGACAATTTCGTCCATGGCGCGCGTCAGTTCGCGCGCGGTGCCATGAATGCGGCCAAGATTGCTGGCCACCACCCCATGGATTGGCCCTTCATCCGGCACCTGACTTAACATGGTGATGCGCGTGAGACTCGATCCCAGATCGTCATGAATGTCCCGGGCAATGCGCGCTCGCTCGCGTTCGATGTCGCGCTGGCGCTCGGCGAGTTCTAGCCGGCGGTGCATCCGCCGCCGCGTGTCAAACCAAGCCACCCCGCCGGCCGCCATCGCTGTCGCCAATCCGCCGAGAACCTTGAACCACGTCGTTTGCCAGAAATATGGCAGCACTTCAAATTTCAGGCTCGCGCCCGTTTCGTTCCAGACGCCATCGTTGTTGCACGCGGCCACTTGGAACGAATAGTTTCCGGGCGGAATGTAATTATAGGTCGCCGCCCGCTTGGTGCCGGCGTCCGTCCATTCGGTTTCAAAGTTGCTCAGTCGGCATTTGAACCGCACCTTTTCCGGCGCGACAAAGCTCAAGCCCGTGTATTCAAATTCGATGCGGTGCCGGCCCGGCGGAATGATGAGAGTTGCAGGTTGCAGGTTGAAGGCCGAAGGTTGGCTCGAACTTGCAACGTTCAACCTGGAACTTTCAACCAATTTGTCGTCCACGAACATCTGCTCGATCCGCACCGGCGGCGGCAGCGGATTGATTCTGGCACCCGTCGGGTCCACCACGACAAGTCCTTTCGCGGTCGGAAACCACATCCGCCCGTCCGCCGTTTTGGCGCCGGCCGTCGAACATTCAAGCGTCGGCATGCCGTCGTTGATGCCGTAAGTCAGCAACGGCACCTCGGAAATCTCGCCGTCTGCGCAGCGGTTCAAATCCCTTTCGCGCGCGCGCAGAATGCCGCCGTAGGAACTCATCCAGAAAAATCCGCGCCCGTCTGCTTCGATGTGGCCGATGACGCCGTTGGGCAAGCCCTGCTCGCGCTTGATGACGGAAAATTTTCCGTCCTTGAACCGGTCCAAACCGCCGCCGAACGTGCCAATCCACAACGTTCCATCATCGGCAAAATGGAGGCTCACGATGAAATTGGAAGATAGGCCATTGGTTTTTTCAAACCGGCGAAATTTTCCATTTTGCAAACTCACCAGGCCGCAGCCCGCCGTGCCGAACCACAGCGTCCCCGATTTGTCCCGCGCGATGACGCGCACGTCGCCGAACGGCTGGCCGGCAATTTTTTTGAACCGCTCCGCTTTTCCGTCCTGATAACACAGCGCGCCCGCCGGCGTGCCGATCCACAGTTTGTCGTCCGCAAACAAAAGCGCGGGGATCGGTGAACGAAAACTTTCCAGCCCCGGCGCAAACTCAAACGCCTCGCCTTTTTGCCTGAACAATCCGCTGCCCCACGTGCCGGCCCAGATTTCCCCCGCGCCGTCCGCAGCGAGCGACCAGACGTTCTGATTGCGAATCCCCTGCGCGTAATCGAAATTCGTCCAATTGCCGTTTTGCAGGCGATAGAGTCCAGCGCCCTCGGTGCTGACCCAGAGCGCGCCGTCCGGCGTCGGCAGCACGGAAAGCACGGGATAGCCTTTCCATTTGTCCGGCGGCGAAACGGTTTCCAGATTGTTCGGGCGGATGAGCGCGAGTCCGGCGCCCGTGCCGCACCATAGATTTTTTTCGCGATCTTCACACAGCGAAAGCACCCAGTCCGACGGCAATCCGTTCGTGCGGTCAAAATGCAGTGCGGGCGCATTCGTCTGATCCGGATATACCAGCCACAGGCCAGATTCCGATGTGCCGCCCGCCAATGCGCCAGAGGAAGTTTCCAGGAAGCTTGCAACGTTCTTCCATCTCCACGGCGCCGGTCCCAAATCGGCGACCCAGTTGCCGTCTTTCCATTTGCGGATGCCGCCGTTTCTAGCGACCCAAAACCCGCCGCCGCGCGCGGCGCAAATGCCCTGCATGTAATCGTTCGTGGCAAGCTCGGCGGTCAACCGGCCATCCTTGAGCGCGAACACGTCTTTGCGTCTGACCCAAACCGTCCCGTCCGATGCGCGTGCCAGAGACAGCAGCTTGCTGCCAGCGCCCGATGGCGGCGACAACACCTGGCCGTCACGCACGCGCGCCAGTTCACCCGCTTCGTTCAGCAGCCACACATCGCCTGCGTCGTCGGCGGTGATGGCGTAAATTTTTCCGCCGCTCCAATTCGCGCGCAGCGGCACGGCGGCGAAATGGCCGTCCAGGTATCGCGAAACATCGCCGCTCTCCGTGCCGATCCACAGCGCGCCATCGGCCGCTTCAAACAAACTCGTGATGCGGCTGCTGCGCAGTTCGGGCGTGTTGTTGTCGTCGAAAACCGTGAAGCGGACACCGTCGAAGCGCGCCAGTCCGTTGTAGGTGCCGAGCCACAAATAGCCGTCGCGCGCCTGCACGATGGCCGTGACCTTGTTTTGTGGCAACCCTTGTTCCACCTGCCAGGTGCGCGTGAAATAGTTCGGCGCGGCCGGCGCGGAAAAACAACTGGCGGCGATTACCGCGAAAACCAGCGCGAACCGGCAAAGATTTTTTTGGGCTGCGCGAGGGAACATCAAGCTAATTTTATCCACTGGGCGTTAAAAACCGCAAGTCAATTCAAACACGTAGATTAGAACAGACAGTATGGAACGCTCGCGCCCACGTCCGCCCTCATGTTCTCTTTCAGTGAGTTCGCACGCGGTAGAACTGTTTAGTGAATCCGGCGGCGTGGGGGTCGGTGAAGCTGAAGTTACCGTTCAGGACGGCGATATTCGTCGCGATGGGCAACCAAATGACGGTTGGCGCAAGGTTCGTGGCGGCGACCAAGGTGTAAGTCTGACTAACGATGCCGGTGCCGGAAAGGCTGAAAGTGTGGTCGGGGAGGCGCGAGACACCCGTGATTCGCGCCGGCGTCTTGTTCAGCGCATATCCGAGGATGTCCATTACTGTCAGGTCAACCGTGGTCATGGGAGTCGCGGCGTCCAACAAGCCAAAAGCATCGAAGGAATCGGGCGGGTCGCTCAGGCCGTTCCAATCCATGTCGTCGCCGGTGCTGTTGGGATTGAATAGCTTCAGTATGGTAACTCCGCCGTCAATGGAGAAATAAATGTTGGTGGCATTGAGGTCGAAGCTTCTGACACCGGGGGCGCTAAAGCGGAAGAGGTCGAAGGGCTGAAAGCCGTTGGCCATGTAGAAGCCCAAGTCCGAATTGCGGCCCATGATTTCTGCAAATTCGTGTTCGGCGGTTCCAATGAAATCTTCCTTGCCGGCCACGGCGCGATTGGTCGGGTCGTAAGTCCAGGGATCATAGGCGCCAAACCCGAAAGTGCCGTCGAGGTTCGTGTCATTCGCTGCGATGAACCCAAGCGCCTTGGCTTCTGGCCGCGCCAAGGTAAAGATGCCGCCGCCGGTAGGATCGGTTGCGGGAAGGCTCGCGACGGAGGTGATGTCGTCGTCGGTGTTGGCGCGGGCGATCAAGGCGTTGCGGATCGTGGAATAGGTGGTGTTCGTGCTGTTCTCATAACTTTCGCCCCCGGAAATGCCGGGATCGGCGATGATTTGAATGTTGATGGTGATGGGATTGGTGAATAAACTCGAGAACTCGCGCTCGGTGTAGGCAATCGCATTGGTGATCTGGGCAAAGTCACTGCGAACCTTGGTGCGGGTATCGTAAGAAATGTTGAATGTCAAAGCGCGGGCTGGATGAGCGAGCGCAAAAACGGCGTAAATACATGCCAATGGTTTGAAGATACAATGATGGCGCATAAGGTCCTCTACGGACAACGATGCGGGTATTTAATAGCAGTTTCCACGAAAGATTTGCAAGCAAAAATCACTCTCCAATTCGGACTCGACACTTCATTCATTTTACCGACTCGACAAAAACACCTCAATCAGCAAAAATTAACAGCATAATCATCGTAAAAATAATTTTATACTGACCTGTTGTGTTGAAAAAATGACCGGCGGGCGCGGTGTGATTTACGGGGATATTAACAGCGGTCAGGTTTCAGCAAAAAATAATCATGAAAAAATCAATCGTCCGCCCGGCGTTGTCCGCACTTTGCTCCATGCTGATTTTTCCCGCCGTTACTAAAGGGGGCCAATACACCAACTTTGATGTGTCCATTTACATTCCCGTTGGCGTCGTCCGCAGTTTTGACAATCCACAAAAACTGCAAAGCGATTGGGACACCATCAGCCGGGAGTTGAAGGTGGACAAAGTTTATATTGAAGTGCAGCGCGACCACAATGTGGCGGGCGACGAAACGCTGGAGCGCGTGAAAAAATTCTTTATGGATCAAGGCGTGAAAGTTGCCGGCGGCATGGCGCTCTCGGACGGCAGCATCGGCGGGCAGTTCAAATCGTTTTGTTACACAGACCCGCAAGACCGCGCGTTCATCAAAAGCGCGGCGGAACTGGCGGCGCGGCATTTCGACGAGGTGATCCAGGACGATTTCTTCTTTGACGCGTCGAAAACGGATTCCGACATCGCGGCAAAAGGCGACAAAAGCTGGACGCAGTTCCGCCTGGAATTGATGGACGACGCGGCGGAGAATCTGATTGTCAAACCGGCAAAAGCGGTGAATTCAAAGGTGAAAATGGTCATCAAGTTTCCGAACTGGTATGAGCATTTCCAAGGCTCCGGCTACGACCTCGACAAGGAGCCGAAAATTTTTGACGCCATTTACACCGGCACGGAGACGCGCGACCCGGAAATGACCGACCAGCATTTGCAGCAATACGAGAGTTACGAAATCATCCGCTACTTCGACAACATCGCGCCGGGACGCAACGGCGGCGGCTGGGTGGACACTTACAACACCCGCAGCCTCGACCGCTACGCCGAGCAGCTTTGTGACACGGTGTTCGCCAAGGCGCCGCAAATTATGCTCTTCGAATGGTCGGCGATGACGCGGCCATTTCAGGCCGGCGACCGCGCGGCGTGGGAAAATCTGCCGACGAGCTTCAATTTACCCGAAGCGACCAACGGCGTTTCCGCGCCGACCTGGGCGCGCATCGCGGGCTATTCGCTGGAACAGGCGGACAAATTTCTCGGCCAGCTCGGCAATCCCATCGGCATCGCCAGCTACAAGCCGTTTCAATCCAGCGGCGAGGATTTTCTCCAAAACTATTTTGGCATGATTGGAATTCCGATTGACCTGCGCCCGGAATTTCCGACAAATGCGAACATGGTCATTCTCACCGAGGAAGCCAAATTTGATCCCGACATCGTGGCGAAAATCAAAGGGCAATTGCGCGCCGGCAAATCCGTCGTCATCACGTCCGGCCTGCTGCGCGCATTGCAGGGCAAGGGCATCGAGGACATCGCGGAAATTAAATACACTGACAGAAAATTTCTCACGCACACCTACGCCGGCGGTTTTGGCGCGGGCAATTTTTCCGCGCTTGACGCCAGGACAAACGCCGACGTGCTGTTCCCGGAAATTGATTTCTTCACAAATGATTCCTGGTCGCTCGTGCGCGCCGAGGCCGACGGCAACGGTTTTCCGCTGCTGCTGTTGAACCGCTACTCGAAGGGCATTCTTTACGTCTGGACGATCCCGGACAATTTCAACGACCTCTATGCGCTGCCGCCGGAAGTGACCGGCGCGATCAAAAATTTCGTCATGCGCGGATTTCCCGTGCGACTGGACGGCCCGGCGCAGGTATCGCTGTTCGCCTATGACAACGGCGCGTTCATCGCGGAAAATTTTTCGGCGATGCCGGCGGACGCTAAAATTTCCACGCTGGGAAATTCAACCAGGCTGAAAAATCTTGTCACGGGCGAAATCATTGAAGGCCGGTCGCCGCAATCGCAATTTGGGAGATTTCGCCGGGGCGAAACGATGGAAAACCGCGTTTCGTTCACCGCGCATTTACCGCCGCACAGTTACGCCGTGTTCGCGCCGGAAAACGAGCGTTGAAACCCGCCTGTGGATGGCAACTTGTCGGGCGTTTTAACGACATGTCGGATGGATGGAACTGCTCTATATTCAATCCGTCATCCTTGATTGCACCGGCAAGCCGTTCGCCAGGAGTCGTCCGTCCGGTCGCTTTTGGCGGCAAGTTAGCCGGATGCGCTGGGGGATTGGCGCAGGTTGGAAAAGTTCCAGTGTGCGAGGTTCACGCTGAAACAGTGTCGGGTTCCGGCGTCTGGCTGGAACCCGGCATTTTACAAATTCAACAACACGATAAATTATGCAACCATATTTACAAAGCGGCTGTCGCTCACGGCAAGGAAACGGGTGAACCGGACGAAAGAGGCGGAGAGCAAGATGATGAGAAACCATTTGAAGCGGCTTGCCGGGCGAGTCGGCCAAGCCTTTACGTTGATTGAACTTCTGGTCGTCATTGCCATTATTGCCATTTTGGCGGCGCTGCTGTTGCCCGCATTGGCCAAGGCCAAGGCAAAAGCCCAGCAAAGCTATTGTGTCAATAACCTGAAGCAACTCGGTCTTGGATTGCAAATATACGTGGACACTTACAACGATACTTTTCCCGGATGCGCGTCCGCGAACACTTATGGCTTTCAGCCGACGGACTGGATTTACTGGCGGACTGGTGGCAACACGCCGAGGTTGCCCGATGGAACCCTGGCTACCGCAAACAGGAGTCCCATTCTCACGGGATTGCTCGGAGGCATTAGCACTAATGCGACTGTAAGTGTGTTCCGTTGTCCCGCCGACATTAATGACAAGGACAGAGCCACTTACACGCCGCCTTATTTTTATAGTTATACCATGACAAGTTATACCCTAGATAACAATGTTAACCATGGTTTTACTTCGATCTTTGCGAATGGGATTTACTATCCATTCAAATCTACCCGGACCAGAAACCCATCGGGCAAGATTGTGCTGCCCGAGGAACAAAGTGTGAACAGCGGCGCCGAATGTTCCGTTCCAGGCGCGGGTGTCATGAATGACGGCCGGTGGGATCCAACCGCCAACCCATTAACCAGCCGCCACAATAAAAAAGCTGACGTGGGATTTGCGGACGGTCATGTTCAACCCGTAACCTATAAGTTTGGACAAATGCTCGCGAATTCGCAACCGGATCTCTAACCCGCAATCGCGAGATTTAAATTTCCGAAATCAAACGCTACTGATGAATAACTTCCTTTTTCTAATTCTTTTGTTAGTGCTGGCTGCAACGGGGTGTCATAAGAAAGAAAGCGCGGAGGCAGCCGCGGTTGCGCCTGCTTCCACACCCGATGCCACAAATGAAACTACGGCCGTTGCGAATCCCGCGAAACCTCCTCCTCCTCCGCCAACCTATATCGCCACCAAAGCCGATAATGCTGTGCATCAAACAGCGGCTGGCGAAGTGAACTCCTTTATGAGCGGGCAGCTTCGCATTTTCATCCAGCAAAAGGGACGAATGCCAGCGAGTTTCACCGAATTTGCCAACACGCGCCTCGACAGTGTTCCGCCTCCGCCGACTGGAACAAAATGGGTCATTGACGCTACCGCGGTTCAAGTCAAGGCAGTTCCGACTAATTAGTAGCTTTATACATGTCATGAATTTTTCGAAATCATTTTTCCTTGCGATAACTGCCGCCATCCTCGCTGTCGCCTGCACGCAAGCAGAGGACGCCGGCAGTAAAATTCTTTTCAATGTCCGCGATTATGGCGCGACTGGCGATGGCGTCACTCTGGACAGTCCTGCTATTAACCAGGCCATCTGCGCGGCGGCACAAGCAGGCGGCGGCACGGTCTGGGTTCCAGCCGGTCGGTATTTGAGCGGCAGCATCCGTCTCACCAACAACATCAATCTGCACATTGACTCCGGAGCGGTCATCCTGGGTGCGCCGCAAAAAATGGGAGCTTACGATGTGGAGGAAGATTTTGCCGGCCCGGCGTTTCAGGACGGCGGCCACACTTATTTTCACAACAGCCTGATCTGGGGCGAAAATCTCACCAATGTCTTCATCACCGGCAACGGCATGATCAACGGTGGCGGACTCGTGAGCGGCGACGGAATTGAAAATCGCATGGATGGTTACGACAATTTCGGCAAAACCAACCGGCTGGTTCCGATGGATCCCGGCACGAACGCTTGGCCGCAGCGCCTCGGCAACAAGGCCATTGCGTTGAAACTTTGCCGCAACGTTCTCATCCGCGACGTGACAATTTTTCACGGCGGCCATTTTGCAATTCTTGTCACTGGTTGCGATAACATGACCGTTGACAATGTGACGATGGACACCGACCGTGACGGCATTGATATTGATTGTTGCCGCAACACGATGGTCAGCAATTGCCGCATCAATTCGCCGAACGACGACGGCCTTTGTCCAAAGAGCACCTATGCGCTGGGTCGCCCGGTTATTACCGAGAACCTTACCATCGTGAACTGCCAAGTCTCCGGTTTCAAGGAAGGCACGCTTCTCGACGGCACCATGAAACCGCAGCGGGGCGGCACGGGCCGGATCAAACTCGGCACCGAATCCTCCGGCGGCTTCCGCAACGTGACCATCGCCAATTGCACCTTCCGCGGTTGCCGCGGTCTGGCGTTGGAGGAAGTGGACGGCGGCATCTTGGAAAACATTAGCGTCAACAATCTCACCATGATGGACATCTATAATTACCCCATCTATATCACACTTGGCCGCCGCAATCGCACGCCCGACGCCACCAACGGAGTGTTACGAAATATTTCCATTGCCAATGTCGTCGCCAGCGGCGTGGCCCGGGAAAGCGGCATCCAAATCACCGGGATGCCCGGCGACGATATCGAAGGCGTGCGTTTGGAAAACATCCGCATGAAGTTCAACGGCGGCGGCACGGCCGAGCAGGCGGCGACTGCCATGCCCGAACTGGGCACCGGTTATCCCGAACCGTTCCGGACGCCGGCCTTCGGACTTTTCGCACGACATGTGAAGGATTTGGAAATGCAAAATATTCGTTTCAGTCTTGCGACGGAAGACCATCGGCCCGCAATGATGTGCAACGATGTGGATGGCCTGGAGATTGATAACTTCAAGTCGCAAGTCGCCGGAAGTGTTCCGCTCGCGAAATTTGAATTGGTCAAAGACCTCGACATCCGCAACTCCCCCTCATTGAAGGAAAACAAGAATGAATGAAGTTATGAAAACCATTAATATGTTGGTCATCCTGTTTGTCTTGGCGGCAAAAGTTGCCGAAGCTCAAACGCCTCCGATTGAAACAAATTCCGCAACCAACCTGCCTGCTGTTCCAGCTTACACTCCGCCCTTTGACGCGGCGGCGGCGGGATTAACCCCGCTGTTTGACGGTAAAACGCTCAACGGCTGGGTCGGCGACCCCACGTGCTGGAAGGTCGTGGACGGCGCCATCGTGGGCGTGAAGGGAAATCAAAACATCATGACCACCGGAGATTACGATGATTTTCGGCTTATTGTTTCGACGATTCAAGTGGACAAACCTTCCAACCATCAGGGCATCGGCTTCTGGGGCGAGCGGATGCCGGAAGGCAAATACGGCTATGGCGGATGCGTGCTGGTAATGCCGCCGATGCCGTGGACATGGGATTACACGGTCAACAAAGGCGCTCCGGGAACTCTCTCGTTGAATAAGGATGCGGGTTTCAAGCGTTCGGAATGGTCGCAGGCGGAAATTCTTGTGAACCGTTCCAAAGGGACGATTCGCATGGCGGTCAACGGCATTGAGATACTCGATTACATAGACAACAATCCCAGCCGATTGAAGAAGGGGCCAATTGGTCTGCAGGCGCACGCGGGTAATAAGGATGTCCGCTACAAAGACATTTTTATAGAGGTATCGCCAAAGGAAGACCGTTTGATTACCGTAAAAAAGTAAAACAAAGGGTAAGTTCAAGCCGATTTTATGAATTGCCACGGACCCTTTACCAGATTGGTGCCGAGCCTGCTTCGGTTTGTCTTTCGTTCCACAGCTCTCTAGCTCACATAATCACCCAACACGTGTCCACCAATTCGAGGCAAGGCCAGTGGAAAGCGACCTATCGCCCGGAAGCTGGCAAACTCATCGGATTGATATCCATTGCCGAAGGCGGAAAATCGGCCGGACTTGAACCAAGCGCCTTGCTGGGTGAGTTGCCCATTTCCAGTTCAAGCGTGCCGCCTTTGACGATGTCAGCATGCGTGATCCAGACACGCGATTGCGGCCTCCCGTTCAGCTTGATGCTCTGGATGTATTTGTTATCCGTGGAATTGTTACGGCAGAAGATCGAAAATGTTTTGCCATTATGCAGTTTGATGGTGACGCGATCAAAGACCGGGCTGGTGATGTCATAGATCGGCACGCCGGGCGTGACCGGATACAATCCCATCATGGAGAACACCACAAACGCGGTCATGCCGCCGCCGTCTTCATCACCGGGGATGCCAAGCAACGTGTCGGTGAACCAGGTATCCAGCAACATGCGGACGCGCTTCTGGGTCTTCCACGGCGCGCCGACATAATCGTAGAGATAGGGGATGTGGAAGCTCGGCTCGTTGCCCATCGAAAACTGGCCGACCAGTCCGCTGGCATCGGGAAATTTATACCAGAAGTCGTATTTGCTGCGGCCCAAACCCTGCCGAAAAAACTGGTCCAGCTTGGCCTCGGCGTTGGTGCGTCCGCCCATCAATTGAAACAATCCCTGGAGATCATGCTGCACATCCCAATCGTAGGTATAGCCGTTGTTTTCCGTGGTGTAGTCACGTCCGCCCTGGCCGCCGGACCAGCCGGGATCAAACGGTTCGATCCAGTTGCCCTTGTCATCTTTGGGCCAGACGTGGCCTTTATCCTGACGGAAAACGTTTTTGTAATTACCGGCGCGCTTCAGAAAAAACTGGTAGTCGGGTTCATTTCCCAAGGAACGCGCGATCTGCGCGGTGCACCAGTCGTCGTAACTTTGCGCTTCGGTCACGGAAATGGCCTGACGCCGTTCGCGCGGATGAACACGGTCAACCGTCTCCTTCTCGTCCGGATGAAGCGCGGGCATGTAGCCATGCGCGGCGAAAAAGTCGTCGAGTGAACTCTTCGGCCCGCGACGCCAGGGCAGCCAGGTGCCTTCGACGGAATTTTTCCGGATGCCGGCGTAAGCGGTCGCGAGGTCGAAATTGGTGATGCCTTTCGCCCAAGCATCGGCGGTCCACGGCGCGATGGGATTGCCGGTCATGCATTCGTGGTTGCCCCAGAGCACGGCGAAGGTCGGCATCCAGCCGGATTGCTCATACATGCGGACGAACGACTGGAGTTTGTCGGCCTCCATTTCCGGGTTGAGCAAAGTCTGTAGCGGTTCCAGCGCGCGGTAAGTGTCCCACAACCAGTTGTCCACGTAAAATGGGCGCGGATCCTGATGCACCTGATGGTCGAACGCGCTGTAATACTGTCCGTCTTCCGAGATGTTCACCATGCGTTCGTAGCAACGATACAACGAAGTGTAGAAAACTTTCTGCTGCGCAGGCGTGCCGCCCTCGATCTGGATTTGGCCGAGAGTTTCGTTCCAATGTTTCTGGGCCGCGTCTTTCACCTTGTTGAACGACCATGTGGGTATTTCCTCCTGCAAATTCTTCTTCGCCTGTTCCACGCTGATGAACGAAATGCCATAGCGAAATTCCAATCCCGTTTGGTCACCGGGAGCCGTGATGGTCAGCCGTTGGCCGTTGTCACTGTCGTTGGATTGGATTTTCACCGGCGCGTTAAATTCACCATAAACGTAAGCGTGCATGGTTCCGGCGGACATATCGCTTTCGGCGGTGATATTTTCCATGCCGGAGATGCTGTTGTCGGCAGCGGCGGCAAGGCTGCCGCCGCGTCGGTTGGCCAATAAAACAACCGCTTTGCCGGAGGGAAACGTGAAACGAAAATATCCGCAACGTTCCGTTGGCGTGAATTCCGTGCGAATCAATGAATCATCAAAACGCGTGGCGTAATAATATGGCGTCGTCGTCTCCTGATCATAAGCCTGCGGCCGATTCCACGCATCCGCTGCGCCGTCGCCCGGCATCAGCCAGAATAATTCACCCAAACGATGCGAGACGATGGTCAGCGGAAACGAATGGATTTGGTCGTCCAACTGGTCTTTGCGCACCGGATACACGCGCACCATGCTGTTCGGCAGGGAAACGGTGGGGCGCGTCGGTTCCAGCATAAACGCCTGACCGCCGATGGTGGGATCCACGGAATCCAAAGGCGTGGACGCGATGCCCCGATACAAAAACGTGCCGAGCAGCAAAATTGAGAGAATGCTTTTTTTCATTGTTTTCATTTGGTGAATCGCTGGCAATCCGGGTTGGAGTAGGCTCCGAAGAAGGCGAACTGCACCAGCATGGCGTGGAAGTAATCCAGCGTGAACGCCTCCTTGAAGCGCGGGATGAGGATGTCGTTGAACACCGTCATGAACCCCCACATGAAAAACAGCACCGTCATGATCGCAAACGGCCCGCGATAGGTCTGGCCGTTGCTTGGGGGAATAGTGCTGGTGGAATTTAAGGCAGGAATGCTGGCCATGATTTGCAGCATAAACTATAGGAGCCTTTTGCCAATCACTATCCCCAAAAACGGGGATAGTCCCAATCACAGCGGACGGGTTATTTATAGGGATTAGCAACAATCCGCATACCAATACCGCGCCGTTTCTGCCCGCCGTTCGGATGTTTCCATTTGGAATTGGCTTGTTACCATGATGCGCATGCAACCCCGCTTCCGTTCCCGCACTAGTTTTTTCCGGTTGGGGAAAATTCTGTCCAGACCCGGACGGACATGGCTCGTCTTGATGTTGCCCCTGTTGGCTGTCGCTTTGTCCTTGCGAGCTGTGGAGACGACCAACATGTTGCGGATCCAATCGGTCAGTGTGAATGGAAAATCATTGCTGTTCAGGGGCAAGGAGAGTGTCAACCTCGGTCCATTTCCGGAAAACATTATCTTTGTATTTGGCCCGGGAACGAATGCCGGGAAATTGCCGCTGCGGTTGAGCTACATCCTGGGGGGATATGAAACTGTCTGGCATGAGGGCAATGCGGAAATGGACCTGACGGTGCGGTTCTACAACAATTCCGGCGACCAGATCAGCCAGCACATTTATCCGGTGCATGGCGAGAGCACTGGCTGGACCGGCTCATTAAAAAGTTCGTCCCTGACGCATCGCCGGGAAACCTTGGTTGTGCCGCCACAGGCGACGCGGCTGCTGGTGGTGATCTCCTCGGCCGGCCCGCCGGATTCGGTCGGGATTTATGTCGTGGCCAATCTGGTGGTATCGAAGGCGTCGGGCAATCTGGCCAATGCCGTTCTGCTCCAATCCCCGTTCAACGATATTCAAGAGGAACGCGCCACGGACGATCTGCCGGCCGGCTGGATGCACGATGGCACACGTCCCAGCATGGCCAAGATCGTTAAATTCGGCCAGGACCCGCAGACCAAGGCGTTTGCCGTCATGGATGAAGATCCCGCCAGCCACGCAGAATGGCACAACATTTTTGAATCGTCTCCCACGGTGAAACCCGGCGACAACCTGGTGGTGGAGTGGAACGAAATGTATAGCATGGGATCCGGAACTTTTCGGCAGGTCACCTACGATCAGTTGCCTGCGGGTCAATACACCTTCCATGTGCGCGGACTGGACGTAATGGGCCGGCTGACTGGCGCGGAAACCTCAGTCGGCGTTTTTGTTCCCCAACCCTTGTGGAAGACCTCGTGGTTTTGGGGGGGCGCCGTAATCGCCATTACTGCGTTGATGGTTGGCATCAGCCGTTATTTCGTCTGGCACCGGATGCGACGCGAGATGTCCCGTCTCAAACAACAGCGCGCACTGGAACAGGAACGGCTCCGGATCGCGCATGACATTCATGACGATCTGGGCGCGCGGGTCACGCAAATTTCCCTGTTGAGTGCGATGTCGCAGAAGAACATCTCTTTTCCAGAAAAGGCCCGGGCAGACTTTGACAAGGTTTCCAAGATGTCCCGCGAACTCGTTTCAGCGCTGTATGAAACGGTGTGGGCGGTCAATCCGGAGAACGATAATCTGGAAGCGTTAGGAAATTACCTTTGTCAGATGGTGAAACAATTGTGCGAACCGACTACGCTCCGTTGCCGTTTTCACGTGCAGGAACTCCCGAACGAGGTTCAGGTTTCCAGCCAGACGCGGCATAACATCAGCCTGGCCGTCAAAGAAGCGGTGCATAACATCATCAAGCACGCCAAAGCCTCGGAGGTGACCATCCGCATGACCTTCACCGACGGGTTCTTGGAAGTTTCTGTTCACGACGACGGTGCCGGTTTTCAACTGGTGGAAAATATTCCCGGCAATGGGCTGTCTAACATGCGGTCGCGCCTGCAGAATATCGGCGGCGCCTGTTTCGTCGAAACCGGCCCAGGCAAGGGAACCACGATCCGCATGCGTTTGCAGATCAAGCCGTCCATTTCCGGTGCCTAGCGCGTGTTTGACGCCGGGACTGCCGGCGGCAGGAATAATTTTCGAAACATATTTGCGATGAAAAAATCAGTGGTGATCGTTGAAGACGACAAAGGGTTGCGCGAGCAGCTCATCCAGATTCTGGAATCCGCCCCGGACATCAAATGCCTGGGCGCGTTCACGTCCGCCGAAACGGCCCTGCCGCAAATTCTCGGAAAAAATCCGGACGTAGTGCTCATGGACATCAAGCTGCCGGGCATGTCCGGCATCCAATGCGTCGCAGAGATCAAAAAGGTCGCCCCGACGATGCAGATCATCATGGTCACGATTTATGAGGACAGCGAACGCATCTTCCGCGCCTTGAAAGCCGGGGCCAACGGCTATCTCGTAAAGTCGAGCCCGCCGGAGCAGTTGCTGGCCGCCATCCGCGACGTCTCCACCGGCGGCGCTCCCATGTCGAGTCACATCGCCAGCAAGGTGGTGAAACATTTTCATCTGGTCGGCAACTCGCCGCGCGAGGCGGAAAACCTGTCGCCGCGCGAACGCGAAGTTCTGGAGCTGCTGGCCTCCGGTTTCATCTACAAGGAAATCGGCGACAAGCTGAATATCGGCACTGAGACTGTGCGAACCTATGTCAAAAATATTTGTCAGAAGATGCACGTGCGCAGCCGGCTCGAAGCTGTGGCCAAACACCGGTCGGAATATTATTAATGGACCGGTTGAGGGACGACCGTATCACTCCAGAGTGAATTTGGCGGTTAATCCGTCCGCCGAACTTTCTCCCACGGTGGCGGTATAGCCACCTGGTTCCACCTGCCATTTCTGACTCGCGCCCCAAACCGCGAGGTCGGACTGTTTTAGGTGAAACGTGACGACCTTCGATTCAGCGGGCTCCAGATGAATCCGCAAAAAACCTTTCAATGACTTGACCGGGGTGGCGACGCTGGCGGTTTCCTGATGCACGTAGAGCTGCGCCACTTCATCGCCGGCGCGGTTGCCCATGTTGGTGACCTGGCAGGAAATCAGCACGTCTTCCGTGCCGTGAGCTTTGGGCGCCGTAATGGTCAGGTCGTCATATTTAAAAGTCGTGTAGCTAAGTCCGTGGCCGAAGACAAACAACGGTGAACTGTCGCCTTCGATGTAGGAATCTTTCTTGGACGGGAAATGATTATAGTAGCTCGGAATCTGGCCGACGCTGCGCGGGAACGAGATCGGCAATCGTCCGGCGGGATTGTTGTCGCCAAAGAGAGTTTCCGCGATGGCTCGTCCGCCGAATTCGCCGGGATACCACGCTTCCAGGATGGCCGGAACATGTTTGGCTGCCCACGCGATACTCAGCGGCCGGCCGTTCTGCAACACCAACACAATCGGCTTACCCGTGCTGGCGACGGCTTCAAGCAATTCCTCTTGCCGGCCAGGCAGGTTGAGATCGGACCGGTCAAAACCTTCGCCGGAAATTTTTTGCCACTCACCCAGGCCAATAATCACAACATCGGCGCCGCGAGCCAGAGCAACGGCTTCGCTGTTGTCTTCGCCATCGGAGAATGTCACCACCGAGTTTGTTGAAACCAATTGCTTGATCTGCCCGAGCATTCCTTCCTTGGAACTTTCCGTCGCGCCCTCGGAATAATCGCCCAGCCGCGCAAGACGCGCATTCGGGCCAATAACAGCAATCCTCTTGGCATCCTTTTTCAGGGGCAGAAGGCCGCCGTCATTTTTGAGCAGACACATGGATTCGCGGGCGGATTCGAGGGCGAGGTCATTGTGCGCCCGGCAATGCCGGACCGTCGCGTCGAGCTTTTCATCCACGAACGGGTGCTCAAACAGGCCCAGCAAGAATTTGACGCGCAGCACCCGCGCGACGGCTTGATCGAGCGTGGCTGCGGAGACCTGTCCGCTTTTCAACCCATCGAGAATGGCGTTTTGAAATGTCGCGTGATCGAAATCATAGAATTGCATGTCCACGCCGGAATTGAGCGCCAACCGGACGGCAGCGGCGGGCGAACTGGCGACGTGATGCGTATCGTAAAGCCGGCGGATGGCGCCAAGGTCCGACAGGACAAAACCCTGGAAGCCCCATTCATCGCGAAGAACCTTGTTCATCAGCCACGGATTGGCGGTGCAGGGAATGCCGTCAATGTCGTGATAAGCCGCCATGACGCCCATGGCTTTGCCTTCGCGGATGGCAGGCTCAAATGACTTGAGCATGACGGTGCGCACCTCCCGTTCGCCGGCATGAAGCGGCGACATGTTAAGCCCGCCTTCTGGACTCCCGTGACCGGTAAAATGTTTCGGCTCGGCGATGACGGTGTGATCGGTGTCCAGCGAATCACCCTGCATGCCTTCGACGTAAGCCAGACCCAATTGACCGGTGAGATATGGGTCTTCGCCGAAATCTTCTTCCACGCGTCCCCAGCGCGGATCGCGCGCGACATCCAGGACCGGTCCGAGAATCATGGCCACGCCATTGGCGCGGGCCTGCACGGCGATGGCGGCGCCGGTGCGCCGTGCCAGTTCAGGATTCCAAGTCGTCGCAAGGTTGATGCTCTGGGGAAAAACGGTTTCGCCATAATCCATGTAGCCATGCAATCCTTCCTCGATGAACAATGCCGGGATGCCGAGCCGGTTGGATTTGATGACCCACGCCTGCACCTCATTATAGAGTTTGGCCCGGGGATACAGGTCGTGAATCGAGCCGATGCCAAGCGTGCCTAAATTATTCTGAGCCTTCTCCGAACTGAAGACGGCATCTGGTTTGGCGTGGGTTCGGGCGACGAACTGATTGGTGGCCAGCAACGATTCGCAGCCAAAATACATGTCGAGCTGCCGCACCTTTTCCTCCGGGGTCATGCGCCCAAGCAAATCCGCCACACGGTCAGCCACGGGCAGGTTTGATTTTTGATAGGGCAGGGCGGTTTCCTGGGCGGATGAAGCAGAAACAAGGCACGCTAAAACCAAGGCGATCATCGTCACAAATGCGGCACGCGAATTTCGCTGATTTGATGAAAAATGCTTTGGCAAGGAGGACAAAAATATTTCGGGGTGCTGGATCATGTGATTCGACTGCATGTTCGGCGCTTATCCTTTTTTTCGTAAGTCCCCGATTTAGGGGATGGCAGCCCAATCGGATCGCAGCTAGTCTTTTGACAAGCCTGACGTAACAATGACGTATAAAACGAGTGTTTTCTTCCGGCTGGTCTATCCTTAGTATAGCACGACAGTCGCTATGAAAAGCCATAGTATGATTCGAATCCTGGCAGGTGTGTTGATTGGCGCAACGGTTTCAGTTTATGCGCAGGATTTTCAATTTGATTCCACCATCTCCCGTCCGGTGTTGGAGAATTATTTGTCGCGTTCCATCTCGTTCACAGAACTGCTGCACGATGATTTGACGCAGTCACGTGATGAACGCGGCGTGGACCCGCGCGACAACCTGCGCCTGATTCTTGATTCAAAGGCCAAATTCGTGGGCCGGGCATTGATGCTGTGGGGACACGAAAGCAATCTCGCCCGGTTTCTGAAAACTGCCCGGCCGTATGCAGCGGCGCTGCATCAAGCCGATCCCGACATCGTTTTGCAGGCGGCGGCTTTTGAGATCGTCACGACGAACATTGAATCCATTTCAATTCCCGAACGGGTGTTTGTTGAATTTGGCCAGCCGGTGACGCATCGCATGTTTCACTACGAAGCGATGCTCTATACGGATGGACATTTTGTGAATCACTGGGGCAAGGGTGCATCTGTTCCCGACATGAGCCGGCTGGAGACACGCATGTGGTTTTACTTTCTTGCCACCAGTTACATTGATGTGGGAATTGAGGCCATTCATTTCGGTCAAGTGGGACTTATGGACAACCATGACCCCGGCCACGCCGGCTGGCTGGACATGCTTGGCCGCGTGCGTGCCTATGCCCACAAACACGCCCGGCGGCATCTTGTGATTTGCGACGCCCATACTCCGACTGGTGGATATGTGGAAAATGGCCGGTTGCTGTTCGACTTTCATTCTTTTCCACTGCGCATCGTTGCAGTGACGAATCATCCATATCAAGGCATGCTGCAAGTGGGTTATGCCGATTCGATTTTCCAACGCAGCAAAGGCGGCATCACACCCAGCGGTTGGGCCTGTGACCATCTGCCTTACGTGGTCGAGTTCGATAATTTCGGAAACCACAATCCCGGAAAGCCCGGCCCATCGCCATTCATCTGGGGTTGGGATGAAATCACTTGGTTCGCCCTGATGCCGGAGGCGGAACGCAACCAGTGGCTGCATTATGCGTGGGATTGGGTGAGGAAAACTGACCCGAATGGTCATCTGGAAATGCCGGGCAGCCGTGTTCTCAGGCCCGGGAATCGCACCGATCCACAATGGTATTGGGCCAACACGCGCAGTGCGGCCTGTCCGCACGGTTTCAATACCGAAGAAACCATCAGACAGATATGGGGAACCACCAACATTGTGAACATGACCAAGCCTTAACCGTTTGGCTGTGGCGTCTTAGTTATTTTAAGTGCCAACGACGACAACGTCTTTGGCCCTTCTGGCCGGCGCGACTTTTAATCCACTCACTTTCCCGTGTTCGACATGGCCTTCGACTGTGGTCTCATACGGAGCGCGCAATTTGAAATCCGCCGTCCAGTCGTCCGGCCAGGCCGGCAGGAGTTGGATGCGTTTGCCGTCGCATTGCATGAGCATTAGTTGGAGCGTCATCATTCCTGCGCCGCCATTGTCCATGTCGGGAATCCAGTCGCTGTTCTTGGACCAGAACCATTTGAATCTCTGGTTGCCGTAAGAAGTGAATTCTTCAAGCAATGAATTTTTGGCTTCAGCGGTCAATCCCAGCAAGGCTGCTTCAATTCCATCCTGTCCCCAGCATTTCCCGAATGGATAAATGCGCGCATTGAAAGTATCGCGTGCCATCTCCAGGTCTGGTTTGCCCACGCCATAAAGGAGGTAGGGGAATACTGCATACAGTTCCGGGTTCTCGCGATTTTTCGGCACGCCATATTTCTGCGCCGGCAGGATAACGCGTTTGCCATCCGGATCGCCTTGTCCCTGGGGCGGCAATTTGCCGTTGGCCGTCGTGCCCATTGGCAAGGGCGGCGAATCTTTACGGACTTTTGCCCACAGATTTCGTTGTGCGTCGGTGCTTAATTCCGCCGGCAAGGCCAGCAAACGCGGCAGCACGCTCATCAGGCCGGCGACATCCGGCGTGGGATTCACGGCATCTACCTGGTATGTTTCGATTGATTGTGCCGGCGACATGAGGATCTTTCCATCTGCACCACGTTTCCAGTGTTCATCGTAAAAGGTAATTACCGCGTCAGCCATCGGCAGCAAAGTGTTTTTGGCGAATGCCGCATCCTGCGTGTAATCGTAACGATCCAGCATTTGCGCTAGAACTTCCAATCCGCCTTGAACATGATAACGCATCCATTCACTTTGCAATTCAGGTCCGGGATTGTTCCAGCCGAAGTCGTTCACATTGGGCAATCCCCAGAAATAAATCGTCTCGATAAATGCGCCGCCTCCGTGATGAAAATACAATTGTGTCCGGTCCTTGGCCAAAGGCAGTGCCTGAACATACATATTGAACCACGGCGCGAGCAGGTCGTTATCGCCCGTGGCAATCAGCGGCCAATAAATCAAACGAGTGTTTTGATTCCAGAACGAACTACCCCAAGCCCGGTAATCAGGATCATGATTGTTCTCGGTAGAACTTTGACCTTCTGGAAGATCGTGCCCGACGGTGAAGAGCGAGCCGTTGAACTTGATCGGTTGCGCGCCGCGTCCCGCACATGCCGTCAGGTAACGCTGGATGGCGTAACTTTGACAGACACTGCCCGCTTCGGGAGTGCCGCTGACATGAATCCAACTGCGATTCCAAAAATCCGCCCACCATTGTTGATGGGCCTTCCATGCGGCCCTGATGTTGATCGCTTCAACGGCCTTGATCTTTTGGTTCGAGCTGGTCAGCCATGCTTCCGGTGAATCTGTTTGTTCGGTGAGCGCGTAGAGGTCGAGCCGGAATGATTTGGCAGCGGCGGACGATTTTAATGTCAACTGGCCGGCATCTTTCAGGCCAGAACCTTTCATTGCCACACCCGAACAACGATGCAGAAGCGGGTCGGGATATTTCGGCAACAGAGACTCCAGATGCTCCTTTTGGAAAACCAGTGGATAGATGCTGTGAGAATTGAAGTGGCACCAGGCAACTTGATTGTCGCGCGGTGACAGGGTTGTGTCGGCTTCGAAGTCAAGGCCGTCTGGATTATTGCCCCACTCAAAAAAGCCGGCCCGCGAAACCGCCCGCTGATCCAGATGATAATTATTTGTGCGCCACAACTCCGTTTTTGCCTCCATCTGCACGGGCTGTTCGGACTGAACTTCCACATGAACGACCGGATGATTGGCATCCACCCAGAGCCACGCAAGATTTTTGCCGCACTGAATTTGAACTTCGCCGGCTTCCAGTTTCAACGTTTGCGTGCAGGCACCCGTCGAAGTGAATGGATTCGGTGTCAGGCTTACGCGCACCCGACCCAGTTTAAGCAGTTGTCCGTTTTCATTCCATGCGTCTGACTTGGCGAGCAGCAGGACGATGTCGCCGTTTTGCTCCGTCCAGACGTTTAACGCGATGTCGCCGTTCCCAAGCGGCATCGAATCATTTTCATTTGTGCCCAGGAAACGCCACGTCACATTGCTTGCCGCCGCAAAATCGTTTTGCTGTGCCGACGATGCCATCGCCGCCAGCATGAAAATAAAGGAAACAATTTTGGTTTTCATAGAATTCAAGTCTGCGCCGGCGCATGGGTTTTTGCCATCGTTGCTCTTCAATCATCTTGAATGCGGGCGACGATGACAAGACGTTATGACAATATATCGCGGACAGATACTCCCCTAAAGCGGGGACTGACGGTGACGCGCCAGCTTGAGACGGCTGTCGAGGTTTGTTTTCATGGCCGTTGCGCGGCGTTTAAGACACATTGCCAGGTTGGATACGTTGCTGTGTCACGGCCCGCAAGTTTGGCGACCAAGGGCGTGAGGCTTGGATCAAAGAATGAGGCAAGCTCCAAGGTTCGCAAGCCGTCCCGGGGATCGAAGTTTGCGCCGATTCTAAATTTGGCTTCCCCGGCCTCGGCGCGGGTGCGGTCAAACTCCACCTTGGAATGCACCCATTCGGCGTGCGTGGCCGTGCCGTCGCAATAGGGAACCAGAAAGTTCACCGCTTTGCGCAGCGACGCTCCGTTCGGCGCCTGAAAATCGTATAAGTCCAAGCCCCGTTGGTGCGCGGCGATGGCCAGCGTCAACAAAGGTTCCAAGTCGTAACAATGGTAATGCAGCGCGTCACGTTCGTGGAAATCCAAGCTCGATCCGTCGGGCAAGAGATTACTGGCAATTTGCTGCTTGAATCCATTCACCGCCCGGTCAATCAATGAATGGTCATCTAAGTCGTAACCAATCAGCCCGATGATTTTCAGCCGGTGGCTGTTCCAGTTGTTGCTGGCCGTCACCGAATCCGGCCGCACGCCGTCGGCCTCGCGTTTGGCGAGCAAACGCAACCAGGCTTCCACCGGCGTTTTTTCGGCAGGAGAAAATGTCTGGCTGGTCAGCCCGTAGGCGACGAACAGCGGTTCCAGTTTTGTCTCGTCCACGGGCGATCCCGACGGCTGATAAGTTTGCGCCCAGCCAAGGATCATTCTCGTGGCGGCGTCGGCATAAGCCGCGTCGATGGTGACCGCATAAGCGAAGCCGAGAGCCGATAGTTTTTTCATGTCGGCCAGCGCCGCGCGGCTCGCGGCCTTGTCGGGATTGGCGGCGAGCACCCCGGCCGTGGCGATCTCACGAACGGGGTGTGGCGCCGCATCCAGCGAGGCATCGGCGGCACGTTTGAGTTGTGAGAACAAACGGGCGGCATCGGTGTCCGTTTGAATTAAACGGACAAGTTTCCCGCGCTGGACAACGCTGAACGACATGGTGTCTGCCGCGCAGGCTGGTTGCCAAAGCAACAACAGGGTGAGAGCCACACTTTTGGCCCAGATCAATAGCGCGCCAGCCCGCGCGCTCGCAGTAAAGCGCATAAATCGGAATCTGATTTCCGGCGAATTCATTTCGTTGCTGCTGTCCGTCTTGACGGCTTCTTGAAACCGCTCACCGCGGCTTCCGCTGCACGCCGGCAGACTACCGAATCTTCCGCCGCCAACGCGCCCATTTCGGCATGGGCCTGCTCGAAGGAAAGGGGATTACCGAAGAAAGGCACCGCGTAATTTCGCGCCTTGTCCTTGAGATCGGTTTCCTCCTTCACGCGGAAAAGTTGTGGGCCGGAAGGCAGGAACAGGGTGGTCAGGCGTTCGCCCGAACCGGCGTGAACGGGCCGGTGGGCGACCACTTTGTAGGTTCCGCCGCGAGGTTCAATCTTTAAATCCGCAACGGTGCTCAAAACGTCGAAACCCTCGCGCACCTCGACGTTGACCGCGCGGGTGTCAATCAGCACACCGCCTTCCACCAAGCTCCGGCCCGCAAGCGCGGCGTTGATCAGCACCGAGTTGCGGACTTTTATCTCCGGGGCAACCTGGCTGTTCACGATGAGGTTGCCTTGCGCGTCGCGAGGGATGGTAACGCCGGCGATGGCTCGGGCGATTTCACCGGACGCTCCGTCCTGGTTCAGCGCCATGTAAAATTCATAAATTTTTGCGTGAAGGTCTCTCAACGAAACAATGTCACTCCTCAACACGGCCCACGACGGCGCGTCGGGGTGCGCGCCCATCCAAAGTTCTGCGAACGGCTTCCCCTCGGAATTGGTCGCTCCGATCAGCTTGGGAATGAATTTCTTGTCGCCCCAACTGTAATGCTGCACCGTGCCAAGCAATTCGATGACGCCGCTGCCGAGGTCGCTCAGGAGCTTTGGATCGGGATCAGCCAACATGCCGGCGGCGAGGCTCCAGTTTGACTGCCCGGCCCGCCAGGATTCCTGTTTGATCGCGGTTTTCATAACTGGCTTTCACCCTTCGACAGTGTGCCGGTTGACCAAGGATGTGCTCACGGTTGCGGCGCCACCGAATACGCGACTTCCGCCGCCGTTCCGGGAATTACTGCAAAGTTAATAAATCCCTGGGTGTTGGCCGGAAGGACTGTCAATGGAACTGCGTTCTGGCTCACCACATAAATAACACCCGGCAGCAGATCGCCCACCGCGTAGTTAACCTGAATCGAACCGGCGGAGGCCTGGGCTTTCCATGATTTGCTGTAATCACCGCTCAAATTCCAGACCTGCGGATTCACCAGCACGCCGCCAGTGTCGGGAGTTACAAACAGGTTGCGGGTCACTTCGGTCGTGGTCGTGCCAATCAATGCCGCAGTGATCGTGGCAAACGAACCATTGGTGTCCGCCACGGTTGGAATGTGTTCGTCGAAGCTAAATATTACGCCGAGCGGATCGGCAAATGTGGCGCTGCTGTAGTTGTCCAAGGTGACTTTCAGCAATGGTTCTCCAATGAAGGTTACGTCCGAAGCGTTCGTCGGCGAGCCGAAGATTTTGGCCTGAGTAACCGACGGCAGAGAATTGCTGATGACCAAGGACGCCGTGCAATCCACGAAACGCAGCGTCGGGCCGCCAGCAAAACTGAACGTGTTGCCAATGAAACTGTTCGAGTCGCTGTCCTCAATTTTGAGCGCATCGGGGCCGCAATTGGGAAATTGATTGTTCACCAAGAGATTGCGCTTGGGCCGGCCGTTGTCACCTGGATTGGGCTTGTCGTGACCTTGGTAGAAATAGATGCCAAATTCGCCATTGATTCCGAAAATATTGTTTGAAACCACGTTGTCTGACGCCCCATTGCTTATGCGGATGCCCCCGTCGGCATTGGAGAGGCAAAGATTGCCACTGATAAGCTCGCCGGAACTGCCGTAGATGGCAATGCCACTGTCCACATTGTTGAAACTCTGATTCCCTTGGACGATCCAGTTGTTACAAAGGCGGTGAAGCATGAGGCCGTTCTTGTGGTTGTTCCAGACAATGTTGCTGCGCATGATGCCGTTGGCGCAGCCAATGGAAGCGATGATGCCATGCCAGCCGTTGTCATGAACCAGATTGTTTTCTATATCCAGATTTTGTGAGTAGTTATGTGGATCGAACCCGTAGCCGATATTGTGATCCACCTCATTGTTAGTCCAGTGGCCGCCAGAGTGGCCGTAACTATACATTCCGAAGAAATTGTGATGCAAATGGCTGTTCAAAATGTCGCCATATACCTTGACCAAGTCGTAGATGGTATTGGTCGAACCGTGTGGAATATAGGCGGCCGTGGTGTCAACGACTTTCCACACCAAGCCGTAGGCTTCCGTGTTATGCGTGCCCAGGTAACAAATTTCGCTGTTGAGCACATCCATGCGCGACTCGTGCGCGGTCACGCCGTTGGTATCGAGCGTGGAGCGGGCGTGAATGAAGGCGCGGCCATAATTGGTGATGGTCGTGGGTCCCTGCGTCGCATCATTCCAGGAAGTGATTTTGGTGTTCTCGATGTCCAGCCAGCCCGGATCGGCGCATAGTTGGACGAAATTATTGGAGGCAGTCGTGGTATCGCTCTTCAACCGCAGTTCCGCCACGTCGCCGCCAATGGCCGGACCGTAGAGTTTGAGATGCGCGCCATTGACGACGTAAAGGTTCGCTCCCAGATACCAGATCAGGTTGTTCGTCGGATCGAGAGTCAATGGCACGGTGGGAAGCGCGGCCTTGATGTCGCTCAAGCTGGCGCTGCCGGGGCCGGTCACGTAAATGGACTGACTGGTGTCTGACCATCTGAAGGTGGCGCCATAATCGTTGTCGTGGACATTGTTGGTGGCCAGCACGGCTTGGTCACCTGGGTCGGTGGCGTCGAAATCGTAGAGAGTGTTGAAAGCGATTTCATTATTGGTCCAGCCCACGTCGTCCACGCTCCAAGTGCCGACACCCAATTGGCAGTCATGAATGTAACTGCCGCTGATGGTGCCGAAGACGCGCACACCGCTGACCGAACTGACAATTTCCCAAGTAAGACCGTAACCTTCGCGGTAATCGTATCCGAGATGGTCAACCTCGGAGTTGATTACATTTAGAGTGGATTCTTGAACGACGGTTCCCACCAACCGGGACTTGGCTATGATATTGGCGCGGTCGTGGATAACATATTCCGTGTCAGGGCCGTTGGCATTGTCATCCCAAGATGCGACATGGACGGAATTGAGATCAATCGTTCCCCAATCCGCGTCCACACAAACCACGTCATTGGAGCCGCCGGTGTTGTCGCTGAGGAGCAGCAGTTCATTGACATCGCCGCCCGCGCCGTCGCCGTGAAGCAACAATGTGGCGCCGTTGTCCACGATGATGTTGGCCCGCGAGAGCCACACCTTGTTGACGGGGTCCACCAGCGTGAGCGTTGCATGGGGCAACGCGGCATGGATGTCGGAGAGCGCAGCCGCGCCTGGCCCGTCCACATAAATGCGATTTGAACTGCTGGCCCAGCGGAACGTGGCGCTGAAAGCTGGCACGGCCAGCAGAATAACGGCGCCACCAACCGCCAACTGCCTGACAATACCGCGATAGAGCAGCGCAAACATACGGCGGTGGAGTTGTTCCACGGACCTGTCCTCGTTTCGCAACTCGCAGTTGAAAGCGCTTATTTTCATAGAATCAATTTCTTTTTTGTTTTGGTTGTGAGATTTCGCGCGCATAAGTCAATTTGGGTTAAGGGTGAAACAGCCGAAAGAAGTTGTTGGCCGATGCCACGGGAACTTCCACCTGGTTTTGCTGCCCAATCAGGCGGACATCATTGGTATTGGCGGTCCAGTTAGTTGTGCCCAATGAATTGTTTTGTTGAAGCATCCAGCCACCCGCCGAAGCCGGCCAAGTGATCAACACGGTGTTCGCGGCGGCCGAATCAATGCTCAAGAATACCGGGGATGCCACGTTGGAGGAGTTGGCTGGGGACACAATCAAAGTGTCAGGCACGCCATCATTGTCGGCGGTGAAGGTGATGAACCCTTGGAGGTTTGCGACAATAGTGGCTAGGTTTCCAGCAGCGGCGGAAGCCGTGTAGGCAGTCCCCGGTGTCAAATCCCCAACCGTGCAGGTGGCAGATGTGGGTATACCGCCGGCCTGAATCGTCCACGATTTACTCTGGCTGCCGTCCGAACTCCAACTGACGGGTGTGACCTCCATCGTTCCGGCTTGCGGCACAATAAATAATTTGCGGGCCGACACGGTTGCTGCCGTGCCACCGAGATTTGCGGAAGTGACCAACATGAGCGAGCCGGTCGGACTGGCCGTTGTTGGCAAATGATTGCCC
This sequence comes from uncultured Verrucomicrobiae bacterium, assembly GCA_963738225.1. Lineage (GTDB taxonomy): Bacteria > Verrucomicrobiota > Verrucomicrobiia > Limisphaerales > UBA11358 > UBA11358. The sequence goes on along the minus strand of CAVTVR010000007.1, from coordinate 573,155 downwards.
GGCATGGTGTCAAAAATCGCTCCGCTACCATCCGAGAACTTCGCCATGCTGAACGTGTCCAAGTTGATGCCGACCTGCGGTTCGCCAATAAAACTAACCACGTTTGACTGAAGCAGAGAGCCAAAAATTTCAGCTTGCGCGTCCGCTGGAAGCAAATTGCTGGCGATCAGCGTTGTGGAGCAATTCACGAAAAGCAACGTTGTGCCGCCGGGCGAAGTGAAAGTGTTGCCGATGAAACTGTTCGCGTCACCCTCTTCGATTTTTAGCGCATCTCCAGCATAGTCATAAACCTGATTGTTCACAAAAGCATTTCGTTTGACGCGGCCATCATCGCCGGGATTGGGTGCGCTGGTGCCTTTGTAGAAGGAGACGCCGTATTGTCCGCAATGGCCGAAGATATTGTTGGAAATGATGTTGTCTGCCGCGCCCACACTGAGCCGGATGCCGGCATTGCCGTTGGAAACGCAGAGATTGTCACTGACCAACGCGCCGGCGCTGGCAAAGATGGCAATGCCGCTGTCTGCGTTGCCGGAACTCTGGTTGCCTTGGATGATCCAGTTGTCGGAACTGCGGTGGAGCATGATGCCGTTGCGGCCATTGTTCCAGACCACATTGCTGCGCAGAATTCCACGAGCACAACCGATGGAAGCAATGATGCCGTGCCAGCCATTGTCGTGGACAGAATTGTTCTCGATATCCAGGTCGTCCGAGTAATTGTGCGGATCAAAACCGTAGCCGATGTTGTTGTCCACTTCGTTGTTGTTCCATTGCCCGCCAGATTGGCCATAGCTATAAGCGCCAAAATAATTGTGATGGAGATGGCTGCCGAGAATGTCGCCATAGACCTTCACCAAGTCATAAAGCGCGTTGGTCGAGCTAGGCGGAAGGTTGGTGGCCGTGGTGTCCACCACCTTCCATACCAAGCCGTAAGCCTCGGTATCGTGCGATCCCAGGTAACAAATTTCACTGTTGATAACATCCATGCGCGATTCGTGCGCCGTCTTGCCATCGGCATCCAACGTGGAGCGCGCGTGAATGAAGGCGCGACTGTAAGTGTCCGTTTCCGTGTCCGGACCATTTGCGGCGCTGTCCCAGGAGGTGATTTTTGTATTGCGAATATCCAGCCAACCCCAGTCGGCGCGCAACTCCACGACGGCATTCGAATCTGCGACATTGTCACTTTTCAGCCGCAACTCGGTCACGTCGCCGCCGATGGTTGGCCCGTAAAGTTTGAGCTGGGCATTGCTTTCGACGATGAGATCCGCGCCTGAATACCACACCATTTTCACGGGATCCAACAAAGTGAGCGGGGCCGACGGCAGCGCCGCCTTGATGTCACTCAAGGTGGCGCTGCCTGGACCATCCACGTAAATGCGGTTGGAGGAGGCCGCCCAACGAAAGTCGGTCGCGAACGAAGACAGGCAGAACCATGTGTAGATTCCGCCCATCCAGGCCGGCCGCGTCCAGCGCGCCAGCGTTCCAATGCGCCGGCGGCGAGTCCCGGCGCCCAATCCACCCGCAGATCGAAGGCTGCCTTTTGAGATGATGTGTTTCATAAACTTCGGGTCCAATCATTCTTGCCCGGCAGTTTAGGCTGCCATCGCGAGACGACGTTCGGATTTTCCGTTGGTTCGGCCGTTGCCGTTGGACTTGAAGCCGCCGTTGGCCAGCACGGGCACTTTCATGGTCGCGCCGCGAGTCGGCCGGGGCATTTTGACGGACAGCACATGGGGCACGATTTTCTTCGATTGCGGCGTGCGTCCACGCAGATCAATGACGAGCGGCTTGCAGCCCAGTTCGGCGGCGCGTTCCATCAGGCCGTCTCCATCCCGCGTTACCAGGAGAATTTCTGATTCCTTGATCAGATCGTCCAGCGAGCTGACCAGCCGGCTGGAGAGGTGCGGAATTTTCTTTTCAATGTAATCCCGGTTGGCGCCGGTGATGCGCGAGGTTTCGATGGCGGCGTCGTGGATTTTGAGGTCGTATCCTTTGCCGATCAAATGTTCGGCGATAAGCACGATCGGGCTTTCACGCAAGTCGTCGGTGCCAGACTTGAATGCCAGACCATTGAGTCCAACGCGGCGCATGCCGTTGTCCGGAATCATGTCAGTGGCGCGTTTCAAGTGCGCGTCGTTGCTGGGCAGCAGGCTTTTCAACAACGGCAGGTCAACGCTGTTGCGATAGGCCAGATGCAGCATCATGCGCAAATCCTTGGGCAGGCACGACCCGCCGAACGCCAAGCCGGGACGTAAATAGGTGGGTGAAATGTTCAGCTTCTGGTCTTGCACCAGTTGCCCCATCAAAGCCCGCCCGTCAATGGACAGCGATGAACAAAGGGCGCCGATTTCGTTGGCAAATGCGACTTTGAGCGCATGGAACACGTTGCAGGTGGCCTTGAGCATTTCGGCTTCGCGGAACGGCAGCCATTGCAATCGGTTGGTCACGCCGCCAAACAACGCCTTGGCCACCGGCTCGTTGTCATCCGGTGCGCCGGTGGCGCTGCCCACCACGACAAAAGGCGGATCGTAATAGTCGGCGACGGCACATCCTTCCCGCAGGAACTCGGGCACGATGATCAGGTCGCAGTCCAACAGTGATGTGTGCGGACTGTCCGGATGAAGCATGGGCAGCACGGCATTCTCACACGTGCCCGCCGGCACCGTGCTGCGCAGAATCACCACGTGCCTTTCCGGTTTGTCGGCGATGGCCCGCCCGATGATTGCGGCTGTTTGAATCACCGCCGTCATGTCAAGGCTGCCATCGCGGTTGTTGGGAGTGCCCACGCAAATGATCGAGGCATCCGAGTTCATGACCGCTGAGTAACCGTCGGTCGTGGCGGTCAACTTGCCTGACTTGTAGGCGTCTTCGATCATCTTTTCGATTCCCGTTTCCACGACTGTGGGCTGGCCGGAGGCCAGGCGCTGCACCTTGCCCGCCACCACGTCTACTCCAACCACTTCGTGACCGTCTTTGGCCAGGCACGCCGCCGTGACGCAGCCCACGTATCCGAGACCGAATATGCTAACTTTCATTTTTGTATCCTTTCATTTTTTAGTTTTGGTTGTTGAGTAATGTTTGGTTGTGAAATTCAGAAGGCTGTTCGCCCGCACCGGTTGCGGACGATGCCAGAAAGCTGTCGTGATGGCCCGCAGTCTTCGCCATGGCCGTCGTCTCCGGCGCGGAATCGCGGATGCCCACCACCGCCGACAAGCCGGGCTGCAACCGGACTTGATCGTCCGGCACGGCGATGCGAATCGGAACCATGGCGTTGTCCGGAAAAAAGCGAATGCAGCGTGGTGGGGACCGGTGAGTTCTGCAATTCCGTGTCCGTTAGCACGCCGATGGCTTCAACGTTCCCGCGAAGTTTACGACCCGGAAATGCCGTGAGGGACACATCCACAGGACTGCCAATGCGGATGCGCGCGAGTTTTTTCTCATCCACCCAAGCCTCCACCCAAGGCTGGCCGAGCCAGAGGGACATCATCGGCTCGCCAACCTTCGCCGACCCGGCCGGTTCGACGATCCGGTCCACCACCCAGCCAGAGGCCGGGGCGCGAATCACCGTGGCCGCCAAATCGGCCTCGGCGAGAGCCAATTGCTGTCTGGCCAAATCCACCTGCGCGGACAAAACATCCAGCCCAGCTTCCCTCACATGCAATCCTTGAAGTTGCACAACGGCCAACTGGCAGTCGGAAGCCGCAGTGGCCAGATGGCCTTGGGCCACTTTTACCAAGGCCCGTGCGTTGTCACGCTGGGCGGTGGCGGTGTCCATTTCGCTTTCGGACGTAACGCCCACTTTGACCAGAGAAACGTCGCGGTCATATTCGTTCTGCCACCGATCCGCGGTGCTGGTCGCCGCATCCAAGTCGCTGGCGGCGGCGTTGGAGACGGTTTCACAGCGTTCGACTTCCAATGTTAATTGCCGGCGTTGCTGTTCGATGGCGAGTTTCTCAACGTCCCGTTGCGTGGTTGCGGTTTTCAATTGCGCCCGGGCCTCCGACACTGCCGCTTGAATATGATCATCCACCAAACGGATGAGCACCTGCCCTTGAACCACGTGTTCTCCCGGCAGGACCTCGACCGATTTGATCTGGCCGTCAATACGTGCGCCAATCTTATACACGCGCCCCTTCACGCTCGCGTTGTGGATCACGGTGTGTCCCAGCCGATAGTAACCCCAGAAAAGTCCGGTGATAATTATCATTGCCGTCGCAATGGCGGCGGCACCCAAGACGACCACCCGCACAGGAGTCCACGGCCTTTTGACGGGTTCAGCCGCCGGAGGCAACGGTTCACCCGCGTCAGCTTTGTTCTTGGGCGTTGGATTGTTCATAGAGAGAGTTACGGCCGGGATTTTTCAAGGTTGTGACACGGAGGACATGGCGATCACGTCTCGCGTCGGTGATTTGGTCTTGCCCGTTCGGTATGCGGCAGGAACGGAAGGCTCCATGCCAAACATCAAGACTGAAGGCGGCGCGGCGGAGGCGAGTGACTGCGGGGAGTCTGTTTTGATTCCCGCCAGCATTGAAGAACAACGCGGATTCTTTGAGCACCGGCACGAACCCGGTGTAAATACCGATGCCAATGACCGTGGCCACGCAGGTGAACCCGTAAAGATAATGGGCGGCGGCGGTTTTCATCCGATAGAATCCGCCGTTCTTGGTCGAGTCCAGCGTGCGTGCGCCGCGGTTCATCCAAGCCTGTTTCGCCGGGTGGAAGAGAATCCAGATTTTGGTGACGGCGATGACCCAGTCGGAAGCAATCTGGAGCGGCAGGTAAAACGCGGAGAAACGGCGCCCATGCCGCCAGGAAATAGCCGAGTGCGCCAGCCGGGAGAACATGACCCACAACAGATAGCCGACGGCCAGTTGGCCATGCCCTTCGCTCAAGGCAAGAATCGCGAACAGCGGACCCACCAGAACCGTCCAGATCGCCATGCGCTGATCGAGCAGACTATACCAGCAGAACCATCCCAGCTTTCGCGGGCCGAGTTTGAACGCGCGCCAACTGTGCCGCAGGCTGTTGCCGGACCAGCGGCGGATGTTCGCCAGCGCGCGCTTCACCGCCGAGCCGGACACCACTTCGAGTGTCGTGACCATGGCATCCGGCACATAAAGCATCCGCTTTTCGTGCGCCGCCAGCCAATACCATGTGCTCTTGTCGTCGCCGCTGAGCATGTCAAATGAATCCCAAAGCCAGTGGTGAATGGAATCGCGTTCGATTTGCTTTAGGAAGGTGGGATCGGTCGCCACCGAGCCGCGAAAGATGGAAAGACGCCCGGTGAGACAGAGCAATTTGCCGGACAGTGCCACGGAACACATGGTGCGGTGGCGCAGCCCGAACCGCAGCGAAATCCACTCGGCAAACCAGCGCGGCCCCTGGACCCAGCCGTTTTCGTTGGTGGTCACCGCGGACACGTCCGGTTTAAGCCGGAACAAAGGAAGCACCCGTTGCATCACGCCCGGTTGTAGCAGGGTGTCGCCGTCCATGAATACCACCACGCTGTCAGGGTGCGGCTTGCCAGCGGTAATCGCCCGCAACGCGGACACGATGGCGGGGCGCTTGCCCGTGTCGTCACGGAGCAACACCAATTTGGGTGGCCAGGTGACGCTGGCCGGGTGCAAGGCGCTGCAACACTCGTCGTAAATCCCGTGAACAGTCTTGTCGTCCGCGTCGTTGCCGGTGGCAACCACCACTTTCGGCGGACAGCTCAAACCTTCCACAGTGCTGAGTTCACGGAAAACCGATTCAAACACCGCCCGCGTGATCCACGGTTTCTCCTTATAAGTCACCGCCAAAATGGCAATCTCCGGAACCGGCCCATATCTGGCCACTGACTGCGCGGCTTCATGCCGGAGGCGCGGAAATTTCCAGTAGCGGTAGAGAATCGCGCGAACGGACTGGAGGGCAAACCAACTCCAGCGCCAGCAACCGATGCTGCCCAGGGCCAGCAACACCTCGATGCGGTGAGAAAACCACCCGAACAAATCGCCGATGATGCCGGCCAATGTCGCGGCGCAGATCAGCAGCAAGAAAAGGAGCGGTGCTTGAAAACGCCATCCCGCCCCGCGCCGCAACGGCACCGTCACACCGGAAAGGAGCACTTCCGCAGGGAATCCCCACTTCTGTCCGGTCTGTATTACAGTTGTGCCTGTCATATTATCAGATATTGGTTTTGTCGCACTCCTTGTGTCCGGCATCCACGCACGCACACACCTCACCTTGTTGAGTTTTCTCCGTTGTGGGGGATTCGGTTTTACCCCTTCCTTATGGGCAAGACTTTAGTTGATTGAGCCAGCCGTGTATATGGGGTGTTTACCGTGGGGTGATTACCCCAGCGATGGCGAAATGCCGTTGACCCGGTCGGCGAAGAATCCAACAGTTGATCTTCCAGCGCAACTTTCGAGGATCGTCTCGCGGCGCTGATATTTTCAAACTTGTCCCGTTACGGTTTCCGCAGTTCATCACGGAAATCCGCCAAACAGGGACGCCGGGGCACTATTGATGCGTGACCTTGACGCTGTGAACAATCACCTGGCCGTAGGCCGTCGGCGCGTCACCCTTGCTGGTGTTGGATTGCGTATAGACACCTGCCTTGAAGTAACACCCGGATACGTTGACGCTGTAAGTGTAAATGTATTGGCCATTATAGTAGCATTGCACGCCACCATTGCTGGTTACCCATTTGAAGGTGAACACGTCGCCCAATTGATAGTTGTTGGTCATCACGGGACCATTGACACCGTTCTGATCGAAGAACAGTTTCGTGCCCTCCAGACGGACCGTAATGACATCATCCGATGCGTTGTGAATTTGGCCGGCAACCACCTGCGGTTTGACCACCGGAAGATGCATGATAGCCTCCGTGACCTCCATCGTATTGGTGCCAGAAGTGGTGGACCAACTGGCCGGGGCGGTGCCATTGCCAGTCATCTCGCGCAACTCTGAGCGCGGGTAACCCGATCCGCTGGTCGTTGCGCCACCGCAGGGCGCGGTAAAAACAACGCCATCGCCGGCGCTGTCCGCGTAAAAATAATTAGTGTCTTCAAAACCCGCCAACTCCGGCTGGAGATATTCGTCCGGGCTTCCGGCATGGGAAGTGTCAATGGGCAGGGTGAGTTTCCAATTGGCAAGGTTCAACACCTCCGAGGGCAACAGCGCGCTGTTGGTTTGCGGCGCTGGCGGCGGGAGCATGGCGACCCGGTAAAACCGTGCCGGCCACACGGCGTCCGAACTCTGCGACAAGTCGTCCTGCCACGTCTGGGTTGAGTCCGAATTGGTGATGATACCTCCGACATTCATCCAGGCCGTCAGGTTCGAGGTAACTTGCACTTGATACATTTCGCCCGGCACGGCATTCCACTTCAACGAAACGACGGTATCATTAGTTGGCTGGCTGATCCGCGGCTGGACGGGACGAACCAAGCTGATTGTCAGATGGAATTCATCGGGATTCACAGAATCCGCAGGCGCAAAGATTTGAACTTCGGCGATGCTGTTCCACAAATCCTGCGAGTTCCCATGCCCAAAATTCTCACATAACGGCCCGTGGCATTGGTCGTGTTGTAAGATTCAAAATTCGTCGTGGCGCCGCTGCTTTGTCCGCTGAACACGGTGATCCAGTTCGTGTCGTCGCTGCTGGTTTGAAGATCGAACAGGGCAAAACGCTGATCACCCTTATACCACGCAATTTTGACCGCACCAACATTGGTCACAGAACCGAGGTCGTAACAAATCCACTGGCCATCGCCTTGCGCCGACCAGCGCGTGGCCAGCGAGCCGTCCAGAGTGTTTGCCGCAACATCCCCGTCATCGGCGCTGGCTGTCACCGACAGGACGGGCAATCGAGCGGCGTTCGCGCTGGTTGCGGTGAAACAACCAAACGCCACCAGCGCCACACCGGCCGCCAGGAATTTGATTCGCAAATTTTCGCGCAACTGCAGGAAGGAGATTTTCAAAATACTACCGAAGAAATTAGACGTTTGCACGGAGATCGCAATACCGAAGAAATTAGATGCTTGCACGGGGATCGGAAAGCAACACCCGTGCCACGACCATAACTGCATTCCGTTGCCGCCAGTTTGTCAAATCGCAAGGAGAATTCCATTCCTATTCTGTTTGAACACGATGTCATCGTTCAAACTACTCGCAAATCAGAAATATGAATTTCGGCGCATTTGCAACGATTTTTACGTCCGTTGTCTGTTGTCGAGCGAGGAATCCGGCGGAGGTTGCGCGCAAACTCACCTGATAATAATTTGTCCCGTTTCGAGAAACAATTGCGCTGTTTTTGGAAAAGTCGAATCTTCCAGACTTCAACCGATCCACCATGGTGCTCGATCAAAATCCATTCAGTTCCACTGACACAAAATTATTTCTACTGCCGGGCACATGTCGGGTATATACCCCATTTCCTCACATGGCAAAGACGGTTACAAATGACGTGGAGTGCGTATGATTTCACTTGGCCGGCAAATCTATTGCGTTGAAATGGACACCAAGTCCGCGTGGTTGGAGCAATCGCCAACCGCTGGAAATTCGCGGAACAGTCGCGCGATCTGCCGCAAAAGGTTTTGCTGGCCGTTGCATTCCTGGATGCCGGGAGACGATTCGCCATGAAGATTCTACTCACGGACGATCACGCCCTGATGCGGCAGGGTCTCCGGCTCATTCTGGAGCGAGACTTTCCCGGGACAATTTTCGGCGAAGCTGGCAACGCCGAAGAATCGTTGCGCAGTGTCGCGCAGGAGAATTGGGACATGGTCATCCTCGACATCGCCATGCCAGGCCGAAGCGGGATAGAAGTATTGCGGGAAATCAAGCTGTCGCATCCTCGCCTGCCGGTGCTCGTCCTAAGCATGTATCCGGAGGACCAATTCGCGGTGCGATTGCTCAAGTCTGGCGCCGCCGGTTATCTCACCAAGACAAGCGCCGGCGATCAACTGGCTGAAGCGGTCAGAAAAGTCATGGCCGGCGGACGTTTCATCAGTCCACGGCTCGCCGAAGAACTGGCGGCCCACCTGGACACGGACATGAAACATGCGCCCCACGAACGGCTTTCGAATCGGGAGTTTCTCGTTTTGCGCCTCATCGCGTCCGGAAAAGCCGTTGGCCAGATTGCCGGCGAGCTTTCGCTCAGCGTCAGCACGATCAGCACCTACCGGCGGCGCATCCTTGAAAAAATGGACATGAAGAACAACGCCCAATTGACCCATTACGCTGTTCAAAAGAAATTGGTGGAATAAGCCGCTTCACCTTTTTTGAACCGCTTTGGAGCTTTTCAAAGTCCCGTTGCCGCGCCTTGCGGCGGGCACTGGCAAACCGCCTTGCGACAAAGCTGGAATATGACCTTGCTCCGGCTCATTGAGATGGTTGCGAATAATCCCTTTGGACATCGCGTAACGGGTCAATCCAGCAATGTCGTGGATATTGAGTTTGTTCATCACCTTCTCGCGATGCTTCCCCACCGTCTTGACGCTGATGCGGAGTTCGGAGGCGATTCCCTTGTTTGGCAGTCCCTCGGCAATGAGTTGCAGAACCTCTGCTTCGCGGGTGGTAAGCCGGGCGGCGGGCGGTGCGCCAGGCGTGCCGCGCAACAACCCGTCTTGTTCGTGCGAGAGCGCACGTCGCACCAAACCGGTGCTGTAGAAAACATTGCCGGCCGCGACTTCGTGAATGGCCCAGATCAGTTCCTCCGCCGCCGTTTGCTTGAGCAAATAGCCCGAAGCGCCCCATTCGACGACTCGGCGCACGTATTCCTCATCGTTGTAAGAAGACAGCACCAACACCTTCACCGCAGGTGCCTCTTGAATAATTTGCCGGGTGGCTTCCAAGCCGTTCAGCCCGGGCATGGCAACGTCCATGACCACCACGTCAGGCTGGTGCTTGCAGGCCAGTTCCACGGCCTGCCGCCCCGTGTCGGCTTCACCCACGACCAAAAAGTCCGGTTCCTTCTCCAAAAGCACGCGCAATCCTTGTCGAACAATGGCATGATCATCCACCAGCATCAGTCGGATCTTTTTCATACGGCACCCAATCTGCGGCCAGACGGTTTCGTGACAGCGACTCAGCGTCAGCGGATTGCCAGGCGCATCGTGGGAATTGATTCTACCTCCTATGCGGAAGATTGTGACACAATGCCGGCAGATTTCAAGTTGATTATCACCCGAACGGTTGTTCCGATGCCGGGGTGAGGCTCGATCATAAACTGGCCGTTGACCAAGCGCACCCGTTCCTGCATGCCGGCCAAGCCAAGCCGTTTGCGGCGAGACCGGAAATTCGAATCGGTCCGGAATGATTTTCCATCATCCGTGACCGTCATGACAATGGTCCCGTCAACTTTGCGCAAATCCACTTCAACGCGGCTGGCTTGGGCGTGCTTGGCAACGTTCGTAAGACTTTCCTGGGCGACACGAAAGAGAACCACCTTTTCATCGGGACTCAGTTCTTCCGCAAGTGGATTTGCGTGCAAGTTCACTTCCAGCCCGGTCCGTTCGGTGAATTCCTTGACGGTGGAGCGCAACGCCGGAAGCAGACCCAGCTCGTCCAGCACGCTGGGACGCAGATGGCGGGCGAAGTCGTGCGCCGCTTCCATGGTTCCCTTCAACAAATGCTGAATCTCGCGGAATGCAGAGTCATCCACCCCGCGGTTTCGTCTCAACGCCTCCAGCCTGACGCTGATGGCCGTCAACGACTGCCCCACTTGATCGTGCAGTTCGCGGCTGATGCGTTTGCGCTCCTGTTCCTGGGCGTGAAGCACAAGGCTGGAAAGTTTACGCTGGTTCCGCTTGGCCGCCTGCGCCTCCAAGAAGAGCGCGAGATAACGCTCGTTGGTCTGCCGCAAAGTCTCTTCCATCTGCTTGCGTTCGCTGACGTCCCGGGCAATGAACGAACAGCCGGTCACACGCCCGAACTCGGTTTTGATGGGCGAGAGAGTCAAGGCCGCTTCAATCCGCCCGCCGTTCTTCCTGCGGACTCCCATGTCAAACGAGGCAACGCTTTCACCATCCAAGGCCCGGGCGATGAGCCTCTCGAACTGGCCGTCCCGGCTGTCCAACATTGCGGGCGGCAATGGATTGCCAATCATTTCACGGCTGGAGAACCCCGTCAGCCGCTCCGCACTGCCGTTCCAACTGAGGACAATCAAGTCACGCGTGACGCTGAAAATGGCATCCGACGAGGATTCGACGATGTCCGCCAGCCGGGCGAGCACGAGTTTGCTCTTCTTGTGTTCTTGAAGTTCCCGGCGCAGCACTTCGTTGGTCTGCACCAGCTCGACCGTGCGTTGTTGAACGCGCTTCTCCAAGTCGTCGCGTGCCCGCAGGAGCAATTCTTCGGTTTGCTTGCGCTCGGAAATGTCAACATACGTGCCGATGTAACCGGCGAACGTCTTGGCCGGCGTAAAATGAGGCCGGCCATGCTCAAGCACCCAGCAGTATTCGCCGTCATGCCGCCGGAGCCGGTATTCCAGTTTGAAATTCCGCCGCGCGACGAACGCGGCATGGAAACATTTCTCCCAATGTTGCCGGTCATCAGGATGGATGCCCTCCTCCCGTTTAGCACCCAGCAGGTGTTCCAGCGTTTCTCCCCGGAAACGCAACAAACTCTGATTGACATACGTGCATAATTCGCCGGTGTCCACCATCCAGATCATGACCGGAGCCGCTTCGGACAGGTTACGAAACAGAGCTTCGCTTTCCCGCAATGCCGCGTTGAGATTGCGAAGGTCCAGTTCGGTGCGGACATGTTGAGTGATGTCTGTAAGCGACCCAACCCAGCCTAAAACGCTGCCTTGTTTGTCCCGGTGCGGCGTAAAGACCGCGCTCAAGCAAAACCAGCCTTTCCAACTCTGCTCCAGCTCCAGCTCAAACTCAACCCGATGCCCCTGCAAGACACGTTCAACATACGGACAGATGGCTTCATAGGTCTGCACATCGAGTATCTCCTGAATTGGCTGGCCAACAATCGCCTCCGGTTCCCGCCCCAGAAATTCCGCATACGCACGATTGACATGCCAGCAGCGCCGGTCGCGGCTACAGTGCATGAGCATGTTTGGCACGCCGGCGGTGACCATCTCAAACTGTTCTTGCGCGATACACAGGCTTAACTCAGGATCGTGGTTGAGAATCGCTTCCAGTTCCAGTTCAACGGGGGCAGCCAACGCCGGAACCTCGTCTGGTTGTCGGGAATTCATCGCCGGTTCTTGGGCTGAACGATGGCCTTCGGCTTCTGGTTGACTCCGCGTTGCGGTGACGGGAAGCGCGGATTTTTTAGCTGGACGTTTCATTCGCCATTTCAATTCTTTCAATCACGGGAACAGCAATTTGCGGCAGGAGATGTCGGAACCCATGCTTCCTGCCGTTGTCAGTGAATTCAATGTGATCTTCCATTCAGACCAGACCTCGCATACATAATTTACGCCGGAACCGATGGCAAAGCAAATTCACAATAGTGTCGCGTAGTTTTTCAAACCAGGAATTTTTCATTTTGAGCGATTCACGGGTTTTTGGTTTTTGTAGGGCGGTGCAGCGAGGACGGAGTGGTGGCCTGTGGGAAGGAGACAGAGCGACAGACGATAACTTTGTTCGATGGGAGGTCTCATTCGGGTCATCCACAAAACCCACGCGGCGTTTTAGTTCCTCCGCCCAAGCTTTGCATTCACTTACCGAAACCACGATGAAAGGCCGTTCTTTGGCCTCGCGCGTTGCGCCAAACAACGTGGTTTCATTGCTGGTGACGTAAAAGAAAAAGGCGGTAGTCACCTAATTTGAAATTGTCAGGCGCGTTTTTCATTGTCTTACTTTTTATTTTTCTCTCCGTCCGCGACGATGCTAACCCGCACAGCGGTCAAGGCGACTGGAAACGATAGTAACGCATCGGATAACCGCCGGATTTGGGATCGCTGAAAGCGGACGTGCCCAAGCCGGACAAGGTGTTGGTGCTTACGGGCAGCCACACGGGATGGGACAGGTTGGTGCAGGCTTCCACCACGATGACCGCGTTGGTGGGGCCGGTGAGGTTGAATCCGAATTGACCGCCGGTGAAGCTGAACGTTTTCGCCTGCGGATTCCACAACATCACCGGCACGCCGCCAAACCATAAACCCCAGCCGGTCGTGCCAGCCAGATAGTATACAGTGGCAGGGTCATAGCTGAAAGCGGTTCCGTCATCGGGCGGCGCATTCCCCAGAAAATAGGCGGACCTCAGGCTGGTGCAGACGGCAAACGCAGAATCCCCGATGTTGGTGACGCTGTTGGAATACTTTTCAAAGTGATGCTCGCCATACGCCGTAACCATAATGGCACCATTCTGGTTTTGCAAGATTGGCTTTTCATTCAAAAAGGATTTTCTGACAGTTTCAGCAAGTCTTCTTGTAAATCCGCTTCTGTTAGCGGGCCAACGTCAATGTTGTCGGCTTCCCCCGGCCAAGCTTCTTGCCAACGCGTTTGCGCCATGTCGTCAAAGGCCAGTTCCGTGAATTTTTGCAGCAGCATGGAATGGACCGCCGCCAGTTTCTTTTTCGCTTCTTCATCCAAATACGGAAACGGATTTTCCGCGAAGTCATTCAGAATTTTTACCGCAATGCCGCGCTCAAAATCGCCCTTGGCAAATACCATTGCGATCCTCGACCACTGCCGGGGACACCGAAAGTCAGCGTGAGCAGACCGACATTGTTTAGCCCATGTTTTTTCACCATCCATTCGATAGCCATGATGAGCCGGTGACGGCATTTCCGACGATAGGGCGAAAGCTGATTTGAAGCTGATTCATTCCCATCTCCGCCAGCGCAGAACATTGAGTGATTTTGTTTTTGCCGGCCACTAAAAGGTGGCATCACCGCTCGTCGCCAAACCTGAACCTCATACGCTGCCGTGCTTGCTTCGGTGGCGCCAGATCGACTCCAGGTTCCATCAATCCACGCGCAAAGCAGTCCCTCGATTATACTGTGCACGCTCACTAGCGAGGAACCTGAAAAAGATTCCTGGAACCCTCCCATTTTGCGCTGCCCCGGTTGAATAATCCTTCAGAGGAAGTTGCAAAAAGGCGTCTGAATTGGGCGGGTGATGCGGATTTCCCTTGGATTTGAATTGGATTACTTCCACGAAAGCCTGCTAATAAAAAGATTCCCAATTGGGTTGGGTGAGTGACACAGGTGACACTTTTAGTCGTAAGTCGTTGAAATAGAATGGCGGAGAGAGGGGGATTCGAACCCCACTAAATGCCCTGATTTCATTGGGGAAAACTGAGCCGCACACTGAAAAACGCACTGAACTTTCTGTCGCTTCTGGTCACGACCTGTCAAAAGTAGTCACGGCTTGGGCTAACCTTCCGGCTCCACTCAAAGCCGCAATCCTTGCCATCATTGGCTCGGTCGCTTCTTCATCGGCTAACTCCACGGCAACGAATGGAGGTGCCGCATGAATGCTTGCCCGGCCAACCATGAAATCAAAACAGCCAATCGCCAGCCGTCCACCACGCACGCGCGGAGCGCGCGCGCGGTGGCGGCTGGCAGTGGCTTGTCAAAGATTCATATTCCGCCGCAGAGATCCGTCGCCACCGTCGAAGTGTTCAAGGGAGCCGGTTACCTGGCGGTGAATCTGGAATCTTGCGATGCGTTTGCGGTAAAACCACAACCGGAAAAGCGCGGTGAAATCACTCACTTCACCGACGCCTCCCGTCGGCGCATGTTGGATTTGCTCGCGAAAGTCTTATACGCGGCTCTGCCCTTCTGGATGGATTTAACCTACCCGGATTTATTCCCGACCTCGCCGACACGCTGGAAACGGGATTTGGAAGTGTTGGCGGCACGGTTTCTCCGTCGCTGGCCGGAGGCTTCCAACATTTGGAAGCTGGAATTTGAGCCGCGCAAGAGTGGCCGGAACAAAGGCAAACTGGCCCCGCATTTTCACAATCTTCCCTTCAATGTCCCGTGGGAGTTTCCTTTCATGGCCGAAACCAAGGATAATTACCGCATTTATCAAAATGCGAACGGCGATTGGGTCACTGAAGTTTTCTGCTGGGGTGAACGGATTGGATTGGCTGTGGCTGGCCAAGATAACCTGGTGCAATGGGTCCGGCGCAACTGGTATGACATCGTGAATTCAGGCGATGCCAAGCATTACCGGGCAGGCACACGCGTGGATACCATTGACACGCGGGAAGGGTCATTTGCGTATTGTTCAAAACGCTACGTGGCCAAGCCGGAAGAAGTGAAAAAATTGGGCTTCAAACCCGGCCGCTTTTGGGGCGTATGGAATCGGAAATGCCTGCCGCTGGGCGAGCGCAGGTGCTATCGTGTTACACGGCAGCAAGCCATCCAGCTCCGGCGTTTTATTCGTCGGCATCGGCGGGCGATCACGCCGCCGGAGAAACGGAAGTGGTTGTTCAAAGGTTCTGGAGCAAACGCGGCCAAAGGATTCACACAAAAGCATTACTGCAACGCGGATTTCTGGCTGGAGCGATTGCCCCGGTTGCTGGGGCCGCTGCCGGAACCGCATGTGGTCAGACCGAAAAATGCGTTGCAACGGGAATTTTTATGAGGACAAAAGCAGCCTTGACTAACGGGGCCGGTATGGGAAATTTCCCATGTGACGATGATCTGCATAGCTGACAAAAACCGGTTGACGGTTCGCGGAGTCCAGAATGGCCAGCGTTACCTTGTGAAAAAAGAAGGTGACGGCTGGTGGATAGAACCTGCGCCCCAAGCGCGTCGTCGCGTCCGGCAAGTGGCCCAGGCCACGCGGGATTTGACGGAGCATCTCGACGCCCTGGCGGCTGAAGGATTCACCTTTGAGCCGGCGAAAAAGGAGAATGTCCCGCCATGCCGGTTCTAAAATACCTCGCGGACACGAATATTGTCAGTGACTACTTCCGCCCCGGCAACCCGGTCAAAGAGTGGTTCGCCCTGCATCGTGGCGAGATTGGCATTTCCACATTGACGCTGGCCGAAATGCGGCGGGGCATCGAGTTGAAGGGCGACACCAAGGCGCGGTTCGCGCTGGAACGTGTTTTTGATTTTGTGTTGGAAGACTACCGTGAGGCGATTTATGTGTTTGATGAGGCGGCGGCGGCGGAGTGGGGGCGGATGATGGCGGAAGCCAAAAACAAACCGATCCCATACGATGATTCCCTGATTGGGGCCATAGCGCGGAGTTGCGGACTGGCAGTTGTCACACGGAATGAAAAACATTTTCCCGGTTGCAAGACGGTGAATCCGTGGCGAGAATAAACGGAACTTTTTTACACGAGTTTTATCTTCAAGATTGTTCAAAGGAATTGCTGCCGCCATTCGTCTGATTCATTAAAATGGCGCGCATGGCCGGGTCCGACGATGAATCCAAGTTGATTGAACAAAGCCTTTCCGGCGACCCGGAAGCCTATGCCGCGCTGGTGCATCAACATCAACAAATGATCCGCGCAGTGACATTCCGCATGACTGGCTCGCTGGACGATGCCGAGGAACTGGCCTAGGACGCATTTTTACGCGCCTACCAGCAGCTTGGCTCATTCCGCAGCGGTTCAAAGTTTTCGACCTGGCTTACCACGGTTCACACCACCGAGCCTTGTCCGCCAGATATTCTGCTGGACTTGGCCTTGCAGGAACCCAACCGGCGCTCCCTGATGGAATATGGCAAGGTGATTCGCACGTTGCGCAACCAGAAGAAATTCACGTTTCGTGAAATTGCCGCGTGGCTCAAGCAATACAATGTCGAGGCCGATCACAATGCGATTTACCGCGAATACACCCGGACCATGCCTGAAGAAGCCGCGCAAGCAGTGGCGATGGCCGAAGAGGAACTGGAACGCCGCGAGGAGGGACGCGCTTAACCGGCAACCCGAATCTGAGTTGCACCAATCACCGGAGCCCGGACACACTGGCGTGTGTCGCGGGCTAAATCAATATCTGAACCAAGAACAAAACGAAAATATAGAACATGAAAAACGTGGTTGAAAATTCCGGTCAACCGGCTGGGCTGGAAAAGCCGAACCTGAATGGAGAAACGAAAATGATTGAAAACGTCCTGCCGCTGCCGGAGCCTTCAGAGCAACGCTGGCTGCGGTATCCGGAAGTGGCAGCCAGAATCGGGGTGAGTGAACGCACCATCCGCCGGAACATGTATGACGGCAAACTGCCCAAGCCCATCAAGGTTCGCGGCTGTGTTTGTTTTGACTGGCTGGAAGTGGAAGCCGCTTTGAAAGTCCGCAAACAAAATTAACATTATGGAAAAAGTGAATGCTCAAGTGCGAAAACTGCGGCGGCGCAAAAACGGCCGCGTGGTGGCGTCCGAATTTTATCATCTGTTCTGGTCGGTCAAAGGGCATGGTCACGGCCAGTTCTCACTCAAGGCGCGGGAACTCCAGGCGGCGGAGAAATTGAAAACGGATTTCATCCGGGAAAAGGAACGCGAATTGTGCGGCCTCACCGCGCCGCGACTGGAACGGGATGCCGCTGGCCGGCCCTTGGCGGAACACCTGGCCGGCTTCCTGGCCCATTTGGAAGGCGTGAACCGGAGCACGAGCCATATCAACCATGTCGGCACGCGCATTCGCAAGCTGATGGTGGCCTGTGGCTGGCGTTATCTTTCGGACGTGACGGCGAAGTCGTTTGAACACTGGCGGCTGAACCAGGCGGGGGAACTTTCTGTCAAGACGCGGAACGAATACCGCGCGGCGATGTTTTCACTGCTGGCGTGGCTGGAAGAACACGAAGAACTGGCGGTCAATCCGTTCAAGCGGGTGAAGAAAACGGACGGGCGCGGTCAGGAAACCGTCAAGCGGCGGGCGGCAACGCAGGCGGAAATGGAGGGCTTGTTGAACCAGGCCGGGATTTATGCGGTGGCGTATCTGGCGGCACAGACAACGGGTTTGCGCCGGGGCGAGTTGTCAAAACTGGAATGGGGCGATTTGCAGTTGGACGCGGCACAACCGGTGGCGATGGTGCGAGCGGTCACGACGAAGGACCGGCAGCCGGCGAAAGTGTATTTGGGGCGGCAACTTGTGGCGGAACTGAAGAAGCTGCAAACGCCGGGGCTGGCGTCCAACAGTCTCGTGCTGGCGGGGCGGATGCCGACGACGAAACAAATGCGGGAACATTTGAAAGCGGCGGGCATTGCTTATGTGGATGATCAAGGGCGGCGTCTGGACTTTCATGCGTTGCGGATGACGTTTGACACGAATCTGGCGATTGCGGGCGTGCCGGATGCGGTGCGCATGAAACTGATGCGGCACAAAAGTCCCCGGCTGACGATGGAAACCTACACGGACAGCGAGAAGGTGCCGGTGGCGGGTGCGCTGGCGAAACTGCCGGAGTTCGGCTGTTTGAACCACGGCCAGCCTGACACTGGAAAAGACACTGGAAAATTAGTCCACGGCAGTCAACCGGTGACAACGGCTGTCACCAGTGGCGGCGATTTGAAGCAGGATAAAACCCCTGCAAACATTGGTGAAAGTCACTGCCTGTCACCGCTTGGCATTCCCTGTCTCGACCTGTCAAATGGCGGAGAGAGGGGGATTCGAATCTACGCGCAGAATTTCTTTATTTCTGCAAAACCCCATTAAAATACCGATAAACATTCGCGATTATCAGGCACCTGATTTTCAGTCATGCGCAAGCTTATACCCTATTTGCGCAATTTTCCTGTCAGGAATTGTCAGGTATGTTTAAGTCCTGACAGCTCTCGCCCGATCAACCTTTCCCCGACACCCACTTAAAAAGCAACTGCCAAATCAGTTTAACACGCCTGCCGGCGGCAGCGAATTTTGGTATGGGTGTTTTAGGCATGGCGCGTTTCTTTTGAAAGCGGGGCTGTCCGTCCGTCTGCCGTTGGCTGCTCGCTGCTCCATGACTTTTTTCAGGGATCAATTCCGCGCTCCCGCGCAGTCAAATGTTTCCGGCGACCAAGCGCATCGGCCACGCCAGCGAACGGGCTATCCGGTAACGCCCCAACTTTCGCTGTCGTGCCCGATGCACGCCGGAAACTTTTGAAAGTCAGTTCAAAAAGCCACTCCGCGTTGGTGAAGCGAGCAGCCAACGGCAGACGGACGGACAGCGGTTTCAAAAAAAGCTTATGAAAACACAAACTTTATTTGAAGCGATCAGCTCCAGCACCGTCCGGCCATCGTCGGTTTCAAAAACAGTCAGTGACCACATGGCAAGGCTGGGCGAGTTTCGCATTTTAACACTGCGGGAAACACCCGCCTACGGCAAGGCCGAGCATCCCGAACATTCCGCCGACTATTGGCGGAAGAATGTCGAGACCGACCCGCACCACAATCCCGATGTGGAAACCCTCGTTTGTCTGGTGTTGAACACCCGCCGCGACATCTTGGGCCATTTCATCGTGGCGACTGGTTTGTTGGACACGATTCTTTGCCATCCGCGCGAGGTCTTTCGCCCCGCGATTATCGCCAATGCTCACGCCGTCGTCGTCATGCACAACCACCCATCGGGAGACGCGGCACCGAGCGAGGCCGACATCAAAGTCACGCGGGATTTAATCCGCGCCGGTCAGCTTTTGAAAATTGAGTTGCTTGACCACGTCATCATGGGCACGGCCACCGCCGACCGCCCCGGCCATCAATCACTCCGCGCGCTTGGCTATTTTTATAGCTGACCCGCCGGACGGACATGCCAGCCGAGGTTAAATGCCCCGGCTGGTTTTTCGCGTTCAAGCCAGGCCACACAGACGCAAGACCCGCCGCAGAGTTGTCCATTAAGGACGAACTCTCGGCGGTTGACGTTTCCGAGCTTGTTGGGTTTCCGCCTGTCGCGAGCCACTACCAAAAAATTGACGCTAGATGAATAAAGCGTTTTATTATTTAGCAGGCTAATGTATCACATTATATTTTCTTGACATCTGCGTGGTTTTGTTGTTGAATAGTTGAAGTTGGAAGGAAAATAATAATTATGCGCCTAGGTTTATCTAGTAAGATTCTTTGCACCTTATGCATCCTCGGATTGTTGGCCTACCAACGACTGTTGGCTCAAAGCGGTCCGTCGCTGAATATCCAGTCATCCGCAAATAGCCAACTTCAAATAACTTGGCAGCCAGGCAACAACTTTAACGTGCTACAGGAAACCCTCGGATTGGGGGGAACCAATGTTTGGCAGGACGTTTCCGACGCCCCATCTGTCCTCGGCGCGCTTTATGCGGTGCGGAAGGCGACGACCAACAGTGCGGCATATTATCGCCTAATCCAGCGCGGCATGCCGGGCGTGACCACCCCGCCGGATCCCGCCTCGGTCGCGACTCCGTTGCTACCCAATGTTTATAATGATTTTGGCGGCTCGACCGCGTTTCTCTACACCGGGCCGAATCCCATCCAAATCGGGGTCGCACCGGGGACGATTCAGGCGGTGCAGGCGGCGGTGCTGCGGGGCACGGTGCGGGGGCGCGACAATGCGCCGCTGTCTGGCGTGCGGGTGGCCCTGTTGAACCACCCGGAGTTTGGCTACACCTACACGCGGACCAACGGCATGTTCGATCTGGCGGTGAACGCGGCGCAATACACGGTGGATTTTCAGGCCATCGGCTATTTGGAGGTCCAACGTCAGGCGTCGGTGGCCGGCCACAGCTATTATACGTTGCCGGACGTGGCGATGATCGCTTTGGATCCGATGGCCACAGTGGTGACCTTGGGATCGAATGCGCCGGCGCAGATGGCGGCCAGCACGCCGCAAACGGACGAGTCGGGCACGCGCAGCGCCACGGTCTTTATTCCGACCGGCACGACCGCGACGCTGGTGATGCCGGACGGCTCGACGCAGGCGATGAACACGATGACGGTGCGGGTGACGGAATACACGGTGGGAGCCAACGGGCCGGCGGCAATGCCGGCTTCCTTGCCACCGAACAGTGGCTATACGTATTGTGCGGAGTTCACGGCCGACGAGGAACTGGCGGCGGGAGCGAACAACGCGGTTTTCTCTCAGCCGTTGCCGGTCTATGTGGATAACTTTTTGAATGTGCCGGTGGGGACACTGGTGCCGGTGGGCAGCTATAATCATCAAAAGGGCGTCTGGGTGCCGTCCAGCAACGGGCTGGTGATTGAGGTTCTGGGTTCGAGCAACGGCATCGCGGTGCTTGACTTGCACGGTCTGGGACAGCCGGAAACGGCGGATACGCTCGCGGCCAATGGTTTTACCACCCAGGAACTACAGCAACTCGCGACTCTTTATCCCTCCGGCAAGACACTGTGGCGTTGCCCGGTGCCGCACTTTTCCTCCTGGGACTTTAATTTTGGCTCGTTTCCCCCGGACCCCAAAAAGCCCAACAAACCGGGCGACAAACCCTACTGCCCAGAATGTGACAATTCGCCACCCAGCTATGGCACACTCAATTTCTCAGCCCAGACGTTCACGGAGCAGATTCCCTTGGTGGGGGTGCCCTTTGACCTGAATTACAACAGCGCGCGGGTGCCGGATTACCGCGTCAAAAATGAATTGACCATCCCGGTTGCTTGGCAACCGCCCCAAATTCCGCCTTGTAATGCACCAGATGGCGGGGTATGCGCGGTATATCCCAATCCTTATTTTTTTCCACCTTCCGCTATATTGGTGGAAACAGAGATCAATGGGGAGCAAACATCGCAGACCCTGCCCGCAACAAACAAGGTGGCCACCATTTCCTGGGACGGGCGCGATGCCTATGGCCGGCTGGTGGGAGGCACGCGTCAGGCAGATATAAACATTGCCTACGAGTTTACCAACCAGAGCTACTTTGGCGTTTCCGGCGGACCTGATTATCAACAAGCATTTCCGGCCCTCTTCGGAAATGATGGCAACCTGACGTCGTTTGAAGGCCACAAGGGAACAACCTTGGGCGTCGGGGCCGACTTTAAGCAGTTATTGACTTGTCCGGACCATCGCGCTCTGGGCTTTGGCGGTTGGAGTCCCACCGTGCTGCATCGCTGGGATCCTGTTGGCGGCATCCTTTACTATGGCGACGGCCGTATCCGCTCCGTTGCCCAGGCCTCCAGCCTGGGTGGTTTTCAAAGCCAGATCACAGGGAACCCGCAAAGAGTCGTGGCGGCCGCGGCCGACGGGTCAATTTATTTCGCCGGGCCGCTGACAATTAGTGGTGACAGTGAAAACTTCATCTTCCGCCGGCTCCCCGGCGGCACCTTCCAGATCATCACCGCGTCCATTGCCGCGCTCGGCGCGGTTTACCCAAATGGCGAGGACTGGAGCAAAATAGACGGCCAGCCGGTGGACAAGGTTTCCTTTGGCAACGTTAATCTTGCCGCACTGTGCGTCGGTCCGGATGGTTCGGTCTATGTGACAGACTCCTTTGTCATCGCCCGCCTCACTCCCGACGGCATCTGGCATGTGATTCTGGGATTGAACGCGGCCTGGCCTCCGACCTTGCAGCCCGACGGCGGCCCGGCGCAAAACTCATACGCGACCTCGGCGGGCCGCGTGGTGATGGCAGTTGGCCCGGATAGCAGCGTGTATTTCACGACTTCCTGGAGTCAGCTTAACGGCACCAATTATAACATGATCCGCAAGATCGCTCCGGACGGCAACCTTTACACTGTGTTTGGCGCTTCCGGTTCCCCGGTTTCATTGGAAACGTCGCCGGTCTATTGGAATACGTTATACAGTTCGGTCGCGTATGCGGCTCCTTACGCCGGCGGTCCCATCGCGGCGATAGCCGTGGGCAGTGACGGCACGATTTATGTTTCTCCCGGCGAATCGGGCGATGGCGGCGGCATGTTCAAGATTTCACCGGCCGGAGTCATCCTTCCTTTCCTGTCCATGGGTCCGGTCACCGGTGCCGGCGCCGGATACAACCCAAACAACACGAACAACGCGGCCCTGATCCAAGGCGACGAAGGCAGGCAGGCGACCCAGGTAACCAGTGGGGCCAACTCCGCCGTAGCTCTTGCGGTTGGGCCTGACGGTTCGGTCTATTTCACTTGTGATATTGCCATTGTCTGGCGCGTCAATCCCAATGGCATTCTCGAGCGGGTTGCGGGTCGCTACGGCTCGACCGCTTACAATGGACCCAATCTGCCGAGCGATGGTGCTGATCCGCTGAACACGTATCTCTATCCAGTAAACGCGCTGGCGGTGACTCAGGATAATACCCTTGCTCTGGTTCGCGCCAACACAACGCCGTATATCATGCTGTATCCCGGCCGATCCGCCCAACAAGGAGTTTTCAATACCCCGGTCGAAACCCAAAAAATCCCTTCGGAGGACGGGAGCGAGGTTTATGTGTTCTCACAGGATGGCCGGCATCTCAGCACCTTGGACGGACTGACCGGCGCAACCAAGTGGGCCTTCGGCTACGACACCAATGCCCTTGTCGTGACCCTCACCGATGCCGTGGGTCTAGTGACCGCAATCGAGCGCGATGGTGCGGGCAATCCCACGGCGATTGTCGGGCCCTATGGCCAGCGAACGACGCTGGGCCTGGACGCCAACGGGTTCCTAAGCAAAGTCACCAATCCCGCCAATGAAAACATCAGCCTCGCCAACAGCTCGGGTGGCCTCTTGCTCTCCATCAAGCGGCCCTTGGGAGATTCCGATAACATTTATTACGACAACCTGGGCCGGGCCATTCAGGTCACCGACCCGATAAATGGCGGGTGGACCGATGCGCGGACGGAAGTGGGCGTTCTAAGCGATTACAGCTACGAAGCCGATATCGCCTGCACCAACTCCGTCGGCGACACGCTGTCTCGCCAGTTGCTGCTCCGACCCAATGGGGACACCGACGTATCTTACTCGGAGGGGAGGTATCTAACTGAAACTGCCGTCTTCAAACTCAGCGGAGACGGCATCAGCTACTTCAGTGACGGCTCGATTCTCTCAACCGCAGTCGGGGCCGATCCCCGGTTTGGCAGACAGGCGGACCAAGACGTCAAGACCACACTCAGCCTGCCCGGCGGTTTGGCTTACAATGAGAGCATCCAGCGCACCGCCGGTTTGACCAACCCGGTTGACCCCTTTTCGCTCACGGGTTTGACCGACGTGACGACAATCAATGGCAACAGCTACACCGACTTTTACAACGTTACCAACCGAACGGACACCTTCACCTCGCCTGAGGGGAGAATGAACATTGCCGTTAGCGACGCGCTCGGTCGGATCATTCACGAAGTTTCGCCGGGGCAGCCAATCGTTGATACTGCATACGATAATTCGGGCCGGATCGCGACTCTGACCAGCACTTCCTCAGCCGGCGTCTCTCAAACGGCGTTCTCATACGATACGCTCGGCCAGTTGAGCACACTGACGGATCCACTTGGCCGGACGAACGCCTTTTCCTACGACGCCGCTGGGCGGTTAAATCAAGTAACCCAGCCGGATGGCTCAGTTATCGGGTTTAACCATGACAGCGAAGGACATCTAACCAGCCTGACACCGCCCGGCAGGCCCGCCCACACATTCCAATACAATGCGGCGGGCTTGGTCACCAAATATATTCCACCGTTCGTTACCGCCGATGAATCGGTTGCCTACCAATACGACTCGGAGCGTAATCCGACGCAGGTCAACCTTCCCGACGGACAGACAATAGCCCTGCAATACGGGGTGGGCGGACGCGTTGAGCAGGCAACTGTGGGCGCAGGCCCCACGCTGAATTACCATTACGGGACCAACTTTGGTTCTGGGTATTTGTCGCCGGTGAATGTGACCAGCAGCACCGGTGACTCGATCCAATTCGGCTATGTTGGCTCGATCCTGACGAACGTTTCCTGGTCCGGCTCGATCACCGGTCAAGTTAGCGTGCAACTCAATTCCGATCTCCTGCCGATCTCCCAGTCCGTGGATGGCACGACCATCGCTTTCGCCTACGATCATGATCGATTACTCACTCAGGCAGGTGACATGACAATCACTCGCGATCACGCAACCGGCTTCGTCACCGGAACGACTCTCGGGACCGTCACGGACCAGCGGCAATTTGATGACCGTGGCCTCCTAACAAATTATACCGCGAGCGTAAATGGAGCGCCCATTTGGTCGAAAAGCTTGAGTTACGATCTTGTCGGTCGCCTTACTAATAACACGGAAAACATTGGCGGAAGCCCTCACTCTTTTGGCTACGTTTATGACCTCGGGGGGCGACTCCAGCAGGTTTGGCAGGATGGCCTAGTCGCGACTACCTATACTTACGATGGCAATGGCAATCGCTTGAGCAAGACGGACGGCTCCGGAACCGTGAACGCCAGCTACGATGCACAAGACCGCCTTGTCCAATATGGAAATGCTATTTTCTCATACTCGGCCAACGGCGATCTGACGAACAGATCGGGGGCCAACCCGTTGACGAGCCGATACGATGCGCTGGACAATATGCTACAGGTCAGGACCACCAATGGTGACGTCATAGACTACGTTATGGATGCGGGACGGCGGCGCGTGGGAAAGAAAAAAAACCAGCAGTTCTCGCAAGCATTTTTGTATCAGGACCGTCTCAAGCCGGTTGCCCAGTTGGACGCCCAAAACTCCATCGTCAGTCGCTTCGTTTTCGGAACCGGTCTCAATGCCCCCGATTACATGCTGAAGGGCACAAATACTTACCGCATTCTCGGTGATCAACAGGGGAGCGTGCGGCTCGTGGTGGACACACAAAGTGGCACAGTGATCCAGCGGTTGGACTACGATGAGTTCGGCCAAGTGACACAGGATACCAATCCTGGGTTTCAGCCCTTTGGTTATGCCGGAGGACTCTATGATGCAGATACAGGGTTGGTCCACTTTGGTGTCCGGGATTACGATGCGACCACGGGGATGTGGGCTCAACGGGACCTTCTCAAATTCGGCGGAGGCTCTCCAAACCTTTACACCTACTGCGATAACGATCCCCTCAACAGAATGGATTCTCTTGGGACCGAAGATTTCACGGTCTGGCTGTATAACGAACTCCTGACTATATCGACCATTGTCGGTGGGGTAGGATACGGAGCCGGTGCAGAAGGAGCAGGAACCATTGCGCTGACGTCAGGGGCAGCAGTAGCAGAAGTAGGATTTGCCCCGTTCATCGCCGGAACCACTGCCGCAGCAGGAGGAGGTTTATACGCTGGGACCAAGTTAGACAACTGGGTATTTTTTCCGATCACGGACTTCGCCTTTGGTTCCAATGGTGCAGGCAGTGCCTACGGCCTGGTTTTGACCACGTCAGAAGCCGCCGAACTCCAAGAAATACTTAATCGGAAAAGTTGGGAAAGTATGCACGATCGGAAGCAAACGTTCAAAGACTGGCTAAAAAAAGTGCGGGCCAGAAATGGACCCTGCAAGAAATAGAGCCTGCATGATGATGCCTATTGGTCATCCTTAGGTGATCCCTTTTCCGACAGGGTAACGAGAATTGGAACTTTGACTATTTTCAGTTTCCAGCCGTCTGCCCAGTTCCTGACACCAGCCAAAGGTCAAAAACATATGTTCAACCCGATGACATTACGACCATGGTGTTTCCACTGTTAGCAA
Source organism: uncultured Verrucomicrobiae bacterium (assembly GCA_963738225.1). Lineage (GTDB taxonomy): Bacteria > Verrucomicrobiota > Verrucomicrobiia > Limisphaerales > UBA11358 > UBA11358. Next base: position 546,715 of record CAVTVR010000007.1, on the reverse strand, counting down.
TGGCAGTCACCTTGCTTTTCGCCTTGGCAAGCCTAGCCAATGCCGGCGAGCCACCAGCGGATGCAAAATCCAATCCGCCCCCGCCTCCAAAGGGTCTGGTTGTGGACGGAGAACATTTTACCATCCGCCTGGTGATTGATCACAAGCTTAATGACGCCGTCGCGTTCCGGTTCAGCGTGCCAAAAAGCCGAACAGACCATTTTCGCCAGCCTGTAACCGATTTAACAGCACTTGATGCCACGCAAGAATAAGTGTATTGTTTTCGACATGACGATCACAGCGGAAATCGGCGCAGGCGAGCTTGCCGACCTGGTTAAACAGGTGCAGGCCGGTGACGAGGTGTTGCTGACGCAGGGCAACAAACCGGTGGCTAAACTTGTATCCGCGCTTGAAGCAACCGTTGCCCCCCGCACGGCTCTGCGGATTCGCTCCCTTAAAGGCCACCGGGTTTTAACGCCCATCATTTCACAAACGGAACTGGCCGAGGAAATGTTCGGACGGCAATGATTGGCTTGGATTGCAATATCCTCGTCCAGCTCGCCATTGCCGACCATCCGGCCAATGCAAGAACACTCACGGCGGTTGAGTCCGAAACGCAGCAAGGCACAAAACTGGTTTTCCCGTCACTGGTGGCCACGGAATTTCTCCACGTCGTCACCGACGAGCGCCGATTCGCGCCGCCGCTTACCATGCCCGAAGCCCTGGACTGGATGCAGGATTTTCTCGCCAGTCCAGCAGTCAGCCTGCTTCAGCCGACGCCGGCCAGCATGGATCAAACGATCCGCTGGATGCGGCAGTTTAATTTAGGGCGCAAACGCATTCTCGACACCCATCTGGCCGCCATCCTGCACACGAGCGGTGTTCGCCGCCTGCTTACGTCCAACCCCGCCGATTTTACGGTCTTTGGCGTTTTTGAAACGGTCGCTCCATAAACATTGGCGTCTGGCACGGTTTCCAGAGCCATGACCGGCTGTTTTTCGCTTATCGTCTCTGCGGCGGAATATGAATCTTTGACAAGCCCAGCGCGTTGCCGGCCACCACTCCGGGAGACTGCCTGCAAACATCACTTTGGCAGGGTGGAAATGCTGCCAATCAAAAAAACCGCCGAAGCGCTGGCCCGCTAGTCGGGTTCGTTCAAGAATCCGAACTCATCGTGGTAACCGGTTGCTTTATCCAACGCCTCCTGTGCGCCACTCGGCGGGATGCCGGCGGCCCGGCGTTTGCGTTCCTGACGCAAGCGGTCGCGTTCAGCACGGGCATTGAGTTCAGCGGTTGTCCAAATTCGGGGTTGGCGTATCAACAGCAGCCCGGATTTGTCTTTGACGCTGACGGCCAGGACGCCACGGGCAATCAGGGTGAGCAGCCGCCGCCAAGAGGGTTTGCCGCCATAGGTGCAACCGCAGCGGGCGGCGACTTTTTCCAAAGCCAGCCAGTTGGCGTCTTCCATCTCGGTTGACTTGCGTTTCAGGGCCATAAACCTAGCTAGGTTATCGGAGATGTTACAAAGAGACAAGGAAGTGGGGTGCCGACCCCGGCGCTCCGCGCCGTGGCCAGCCCCCCACGTTCCACTGTCGGAACTTTACCAGCCGATTCCAGCCAGCACAAGGGATACGGCCCATTGTCGAGCAGGTAGGTTCGAGTTTCAGCTTTTCTCCTCTGGCCTGATCGTAAACCATTCTTTTGCCGCCGCCGGTCGCACCAGCTCGCGATAGTGCTTGAAGATCATTTGCGGACTGTTGCCTGCTTCCAAAGCCACTTGCGCCACGTTCTGGATGTCTGCCACGCGGTAGCTGATAAACGAGTGCCGCAGCGCGTTATGCTTCCAAGCGAAAGGCACCCAGCCCTCGATTCGAGCGGTTTCCGCTCCCGGCGGCACTTTGACTTTGGCCGAATTTTCTTTGGCCTGATTCTCCGTGGCTTTCATCCGCTCTACACTTACGCCCTTGGCCTTGGCCCAAGCCGACCGCCGGGATTCGTTGATGGTTTGCACCAACGACGGAATCTCATTCTTTGTGTCCAGCCCGCCACACACCAGCCCGGCCTCTTTGCGATGTGGCATCAGCCAGGCCCGCAGGTTGTCCAATATCGGCACCGTGCGCCGGCTTGCTGTCTTCGCTTTCGCCGCTCCAATTTCAATGATGCCCCCATCAAAATGAATGTCCGTCCATTCCAGCCGCTGAATCTCCGCGTGCCGGATGCCCGCAAACGCCCCCAGCGCCAGAAACGGAATCAGCCGGCCATCCGCGCGCGACAGAATTTCCGCCATTTCCTTCGGCGTGAAAATTTCAATCTCGCTCACGGCATTTTTAGCCAGCATCACCGAATCAATTTCGTCGTGGTCTTTCGGCAAATACCGTTGCGCTTTGGCGAACGCAAACAGCGTTTGCACCGAGGCGCGCAAATTGTTCCGCGTGCGGGGCGACACGCCCAGGCCCCGCAGCCACTTGTCAATGTCCGGCCCCATCACTGTCCCAATGTTGCCGTGAAAGGCGGCGGCAAACTTTTTCATGTCATACCGCAAATGCCGGAGGTATTCCTCACTCAATCCGTCGCTTTCCTTGAACTGGAGCATTTCTTCCGCAACCGCCATGACCGGACGCGGGGGAATGCGCGCCGGATGCCGCTTCAGGTAATACTCCGCCGCTTGCAACAGCGGCACTTCGCCCAGCACTTGTTTCGCCTGGACCAACTCCGCCGCCGCATTTTCGACCGGGATGCCGAAGGGATCGAGCAATTGGCGGGCGCGGAGATAGGCCGAGCGGTCGGCGCTGGTGAGGGTTAGCACATCGGCATCGGAATTGCCGAGGCGATGGACGATGATGTTGGCTTCATCCTTGGCCGCTTGGAGATGGGTGAAGGTGGGGCGTTTGCGGACGCCATCCTGATAGTAGGAAAGGGTATAGGATTCACACCCGTGCGAAGGAGTGCGATAGATTTTAACTACCACTGAACCCTGCCGGACGACAATGGGGAATTTGGGTGCTGCCATGCCCCATACTGTCTGGAATCCGTCAGGAGTTCAAGATAATTTCGCTAAATGCCAATAAAAAGTGGCGGAGAGAGGGGGATTCGAACCCCCGATACGGCTTTTGACCGTATACCGGTTTAGCAAACCAGCGCCTTCAGCCACTCGGCCATCTCTCCGTCGTTTATTATCAATCACTTACGCGCTCGACTCGACTTGCGGATTGACAATCTGATACTTGTTTTAGATACTGCCAGCATGAATGCGAGCAAAGCAGCAACATCGTCTGCTGATCCCGGCAAGGATTGGCAGAAAACGCAGTATGCAAATTTAATCCGTTACGTTCCATCGGGGTCATATTTTGCAAGACTTCGCGTGCGTGGCAAGCTGATTCGTAAGTCTCTCAAGACGGATGTGCTGTCAGTTGCCAAGCTGCGGCTGGGAGATTTGGAAAAAAATGAGCGTGAAGCCGCCGAATCGAACGAGTCAGCTTTCAAGGGGCGCATGGTGTTTGGTGACTGCGTGGAAATTTTCAAAGCCCAAACCACGGCCAGCACATTATTAAAACCCTCCGCCAAGATTTATCGGAAAGAAGCGGTTGAAAGTATCGTCAAGACCTGGCCGGGAATACTGACCCGCGATGTCCGCCGTTTCAGTCCGAGCGAGTGCAAGACTTGGGCGGCTGAATTGAGCAGCCTTTATTCGCCTTCGCGTTACAATGGCGTGGTGGGAGTTCTGCGCGCCATTTTCAAGGTTGCGATTGATGCCGGCGCGCTTTATCGGAATCCGGCCGAATCCATCCAGCGCGCGAAAGTCCGCCTCAAAGTCTTGAACCTGCCGGATGCGGCTCAATTCGAAAAATTTATTGCTGAAATAGAAAGAGCGAACGGGCGCGACTCAAGGAAGTGCGCCAATCTGGTTCGCTTCCTTGCCTTTGGTGGTTTTCGCAAAAGCGAGGCGGCAAACATCACCTGGGCCGACTGCGATTTTGAAAAAGGCGAAATTCTGGTGCGCGGCGATGTCGAGACCGGCACGAAAAATTGGAGTGTCCGCCGTGTGCCGATGATTCCAGAAATGAAAGCGCTGCTCCAACGCCTGCGTGTTGAACGGCCAAACGAACCGGCCACGACTGCGGTGATGACCGTGAAGGAATGTCTTCAAGCCATGACTCGCGCCGCAAAGGTGGTCGGCATCAAGCGGATTACCCACCACGACCTGCGGCATCTTTTTGCGACACTTTGCATCGAAAGCGGTGTTGATATTCCGACGGTGAGCCGCTGGCTGGGACACAAAGACGGGGGCGCGCTGGCGATGAAAGTTTACGGGCATTTGCGGGATCAACACTCGGTGGCGATGGCGCAACGGGTGACATTTTCACGCACATGAGCAAACGCAAAATCATAGACCTTGAATTTTTACGGCAAAACTGTTGGCCCGCAACATACGTTGGCGGGCAGAATCCCGCCTATGTGCGAGGCGTTTCGGCTGGCGATTGACCGTGCCGCCGAAAGGCCGCCGGCTCCGGCGCGTTATGCACATAACCTTCCCGAATGGGGCCACAACATTGCGAACGAGCTGACCAAGACAGTTTTCAAGGGGCTGGTGCGGATGGCTCCCAAAGAAAATCAGTCCCCTGAAACCCTGGCCGGCAAAGTTGGTCAGTTGGTAGGGCTGATGATTCGTGTAGCCATTTTTTATTGGAAGGAAGCCCCGGCGCAGATTGAGCGGGAAGGCTTGAACAAACTGACGCCGGCACAGGGAGAAAAACTGGACAAGCTGGTGGGTTGGGAACTGCTGGAGGCACAGGCCAGTGAGTTGGCCGGTCGGCCCATCACCGGCAGAGCCGAAGTGATCAAGTTTCATCAGCGGCGCATGATGCACTCGGTGATGCAACTGATTCGCAGCACCTTCGTTTTGATAAAACTTATTTTGAACCGACCATTGGAAGAAATCTTCCAGTTTTTGAGCGGCTTGCCGAAAGGGTTCAAAAGCTTTTTGAAAACCGATGGCGAATTTGCCGGCAAAGGAAAGCGCACAGAAATTTTTCTGCTGTTGCTGATGTATTGGCCGGAGATCGAGGAGATGCGGCAGTCACAACCGCCAAAAACCCGCAAATTTCTTCTGGAATGGCTGGAAAAGGAAGAAGGCCGGCAGTTGGTGACGGATGAAAAAATCTTTTTTGCCCTCTGTGACGACATTGATTTAGACCTGACGATACCGGGCCACCCCTTCAAATTGCTCGAAATTTAATTATCGAATCGGTTTTTTGGCCGGTCGGTTGTTGCCCCTAAAGGAAAAGAAAAAGATGGGGCATGATCGAAAATCATGTTTCACCTGGGCCAGTTCCGAAACTGGCGCTCACACGAGTCGAGGCGGCAACGGCCCTCGGCCTCTCACCGGCAAGCATTGACCGGCTCACCCAGCGGGGTTTGCTCCGGCCATCCCGCGCGACCTATCGGCCGCTTTACTCCGTGAAGGAGTTGGAGCGGTTTCTCAAAGACACCTCCACCCCCAGCGATTGGCAGCCATGAGCACTGCCAATTCCAATCCAGGGGAACCACGTGAAGAACGTGAAAGCCAAGGGGGTGGGTCAACTTTTGTGCTTTCCGGTGGGGACGAGCGGAGCGAGCCGGAAAGCCAAACTGAAAAATCTCCCGCCGTCGGTCATGTAGGCGAGGAAACGGGAGGGGTGGCGGATGCACCGGCGCGGAGCGCCGGTGCGTCCGTCGCCCTTCCTTGTCTATTTGAAACACTGGCACCAGATGAGAAGAAGAAAGAGGAAAAAGGACCACTGCCCGGTCCCCGAAAGAAACAAGCTGATGCCCTGACCGAGAACATCAAATGGCTGGCGGAAACATTCGGCCCGGAGCGCATAGGATTTCTGACCCTGACGCTGGGTGACAAGGATGCGGGCGGCAGATTTCGCAATTTGCGGGATCGAAAAAAGGCGCAACGGCGTTTTCATTCCCTGATGACCCATGAGCTTTCCCGGCATTACATTTGCGGCGTGACCGTCACGGAGCGGCATAAGAATCAAGGCATCCATTTTCATCTGGCGGTGGTCTGTCAAACGGACATACGCGGAAACATTGATTTTGCGGCCTGTTTTCCGCCCAAAGATGCCAGAGGCAAGCCGATGTATAAACCGGATTATTCCACCGCCAACGAAGCCTTGAAACGGGAATGGGCTTATTTACGTCATATTTGCAAGCGCTACGGTTTTGGCCGGCACCAACTTCAGCCGATGCGGGAAAATGCCGAAGCCTTGGGCCGTTATCTGGGCGAGTATTTGAGCAAGGATTGGGATAATCGCCTGCCCGAAGACAAGGGCGCGCGCTGCCTGCGTTATTTTGGTCACTGGTCAAAAACGGAGCGAAAAAAAGGTGAGCACTGCCAGGGACCGCCAAATCACAACTGCTTTGGCTGGATGACGCCACGGGCGCGGGCCTGGCGGGAACTCGTCAAGCAGGTGGTGATTGTCCTGAAATACAAGGGCGCGAAGATCACCGAGGAAACCATCAAGGACGTTCTGGGGCCAAAGTGGGCATGGAAGATGGGCAGATTATTCGAGGCGGTGCGGTTTGAAATCGGCGACTGGCAGGACGAAGCGGTGCGGGCGGCCATTGAGGAACACAATTCAAAAGTGCAAGCGCGCTGGCTGTCTGGCGGCGGTGATCCGGCGCGGTCGTGCTGGTGGCACGTCACGGAAATCACGCTGGACCATCTGCGCCCGTCACCGGCATGGAAAAAGCAAATGGCCGAATTGCAACTGGCGAAAGAATGCGAGGCGGAAATCAGAAAAGGATTAAAGAAATTGAATCGCGCCAAGCGGGAAAAGGAAATGCAGTTGCAACTGCTGCGGGAGTCGCTGGCGGATATGCCGGTTAAAAAAGATGTGCCGCCCACTGCATCAAGCCAGGCTGAAAGCGTGCCGACACCGTGAGCCTTGACAGCATTTAAGGGTGTGGCACAATTGAGGCATGACTGAGCAAATCAGACTGCGGATTGACAGCGAACTGGCGGAAGAAGCGGATGAGGTCTGCCGGGAAATCGGCATTACGCCGACGGCGGCGGTGTCCATGTTTTTTGCGCAGATGGTAAAACTGCGCGGCCTGCCGTTCCGGCCCAGCGATTTTCCGGCTCTCGACGAATACGGGGTGACGCTGGCCCAGGCGACGGCGGCGGAAGATTCCGCCCTGGCTGAAATCGCCGCGTCGCGCAAAGCGGGCAAGCTGGAACCCTTCACCGGCAAATTATGATTCGCGTCCTGCTGTCGGAGCGAATCAAAAAAACGGCGGACAAGTTGCCGCCGGACGTGCGGGGAAAAGCGTCGAAGGCGATTGCGGATGTGGGAGCCGCGTTTGGTGATCCGCATAAACATCGCGGATTGGGCCTGCGCAAAATCGCCCGGCGTTCCTACGAAATCCGGGTTCAATTGCAGTGGCGCGTGGTGTTTCTTTACGACGGAAAAAGCCTGATTGCCTACGACGTAATGAACCATGACGAAGTTTCGCTCTGGCTGCGCGGCCAGCGCAAGTAACTGAAAGATCGAGCATGGCTTGGATTTCAATAAACCAGCACCAACACCGCTGCATACTGTGCCGACTTCACGACATCCTCAAACTTCCGGTCAACCGTGACCGGCGCTTTGACCTATCGGGCTTGATATGTGTTAAGCGGCGGTCATTTGGCATAATCACGCAATACCTCAAGTGCCGACAGCATCCTATCCTTCAAGATGCGCTTGTCATCCTGGAATGGATTTGGAATCGCGGCGCCTCCCTCGTGATGTCTGCCGCTCGTTATGCGATAAAGCAGAAATCTTGCACCATTCTTTTCATCGCTTGCCTTTATGTCTCGGTAAAAATCGCAAGCGGAAACGAACTGGTCACGAGTCACCACTGGAATGTCTTCGGCAATACGGGCGCAGGAAATCAAAACACGCTCACGGGTGGCGTCCCTAAATTTCTGAACATCATCGTTTCCCTCTGCTTTAAGGAGGGTGATAATTTCAGAAATATCGCATCTGAAGTCACGCAACCTGCCAGCCAACGCGGTAGCTCGCTCGCGCCTGCGGGTGAGACAATCAGAGCACAAGGCGACGATAACGCCTCCCGCAGCAGAGATCAATCCTCCAAGAAGCATGAAAGCTACCTTTACGATGATGATGAAAGCGTGGTGGTAAATCTTGGCCTCCTTGTTGTTTATGCCGCCGCATTTTTAGTTGGGATGCTTATTATGGTCGTATTCATCGTGCCATTTTCAAGGTTTGTCAGATATTTATTCAGTATTTCCTAAAAACTTTTCGGTTCAGACGACGATAGCCGCCTAGACGTAGAAAGCTGGTTAGGCGTCATGGCTAAAATCCCAACCGATTGCGGCTGGTGGAAGTGGGTATCTCCACAAAAGCCTGAATATGCTCCAATCGTAGATTTACCTTCAAAGGCTCCGCAATACTTGTGTCCTTTGCATCTGTGGACTTCGGTGCCGGAAGGACAACTCCCAAAAATCCAATCGGCATGTCGTTGTAAGAAACGGAAGAAGCAAGGAAAAGCAAAGAGCCGTGGTATTCTAATACCTCGACTTCCTTCCTCAATAGGAATAAGAGAGCTTCTGGAAATGTCGCGTGAAGAACGACGGCAACTTCTTCGGAGTATTGATTCATATGTGTCGCTTGATTCAATGATGCCTAACAGATTAAGGCAGCATGGTCATTCTCTACTAATGGTTAGTTTACATTGGGGCGTTTTTGACGCATCTGGCATCAAAAAGAGCCAGTCAGTAGCTGTTGAAATAATAATAGACGGTGTTTCCGTAACGAGTGGCCGTGCCATTGATCGTGGGTGGGTTGGCCAGTCGTTGGTTAATCTGCTCGAACGCTTGCAGCATGTCTTCGCGCTTTTTTATATCCCAGTAGGTTTTGTTCAACTCCACTGCCATTCGCTCATTCTCCGCTTGCGCCTCCGCCTGAACCCGAATGGTTGTAAAATCTCTTAGCAAACCATTTTCATATAGGTAAACCCGCTGGGTGCGGGGATCACGGAACAGGTTGGCCCCCATCGGTTCAAGCGTTGACGCCCATATTCCGTTTAGCCCATTGACGGGCCGATTGTTTATGATCTCAGACCCATTCACATCAATAGTCGCCGGTTGTCGGGAAAACTTTTCTGACGCAATCGAATTTTCAGACACTGGCTGGGATAACACAACGGGCGATACTGACTTCGGAACAGTCCGCTCCTGTAGCTGTGAGATCAATGCAGATACCCCCAATACCACCCAAAGACCAAGGACGCCCGTCAAGACCAGCCATTGTGTTTTCAATTTGCGCTGCTCTTGAAGCCAAACCCGCCATCCAGTGAAGGCTGGAGTTGCTATTTGCTTTTGTTCAGGCAGCGCCACTGCTCCTAACACAATAGATTTTCGGCAATGGGGGCAATCTGCTTGTTGACCAAGAAGTTGCGCCGGAAACTCAATCCGCCCGTCGCAGCCCGGACACATCGCTTTAAGGTATTCGATGTTTTCCATATGCTTGCTATTTGTAAGCAAACAAAATTATATCAAAGATTTGCGATTCCGTCAACCGTGAAGACGGCACTGTTGCTGGCCGCGCGGGATTCATCGGAAAATAGACGTGCGGCTTCAGAGTTGAATCCCAGCTACCAATTGGAGTGCGCGACCACCAGTCCGTCCCGTTTGCGGGTGCGCCCCGTCCGCCCGTTCAATGCACCAGTTCAACCAAGCCCGATTCACCGGCAAAGCTTCTTGCCAGCGGTTCATCGAGGGTGGCCAGACTGAATTCATGCTGGCGGGCGAGCGCGACGAGATAGCGGTCGGTAATTTGATTCGCGCCGGTCATCAATTCCGTCCGCACCACGCGGTCGGTGCAACTCAAGTCGTCGGGGATGAATTCATGGCGCGGGTCGGCGAGCAACTGGCGGAGAATGCCAAACGCCGCTTCCGGCGTCATGCCATAGCCCAGCAGCGGATGTGAGGAGACGCGGGCGAAGCCAAGCTGGACAACCGGACAGGTGGCGAACGCGGAAACGCCCTTGAACCATGAACGGATTTTGGTGTGTTGCTCGTGATTTTCCCAGAGCAACGCCATGAGCACGTTGACGTCAAGCAGGCGGGTCACGGCGTCCGGCTTTCAATCTCGTGAACCAGTTGGGAAGTGATCGTTCCGCCGTTGGCGCGGATGACGGGCAGGCCGTCCATTTCCGTGGCGACGGAAAATTTGCGGCGAGCGGTTGCGTTGCCGTTCTCCGCGATGAATCTGGCGACTTGCGCCCGTTCATCCGCCGGCAATTCTTTGATTTGTTCAATTACTTCGGCTGCGCTCATAATGGAATTATCGCCGGAATTTTATTTCCAGCAAGAGGCAATTTGTGCGGGTCGTCCATCCCAAACTGATTCTGGCCTGGCCGTTTTTCCCGCCCGGAGCGAGCAGAGTTGGTTTCCAGCGCTGGCAAGGTCTATGTATCGCGGCCAAATCGTTGATAAACTGGTGACGCCTGTTCGCGCGAGATTTGTCCTGGTGGTGTCGGCTTGTGGTCAGTTCTGCGAGCGGGGGACGTGGCGCAGGGCTGATTGCAAGCTGATACGACCAGGCTCACTTGGGCGTGAGTGTTCGCGTGATTGGCATCCGGCTTGGCCTTCTATTCAGCAAGCCGCATGACGAACACGTGAACGCGAACGGGGGATTTTGCGGCAATGATCTTTGGGAAAAAGCCGAATCTGATACTGGGACTATTGGGACTTAAATTGCTCGCAAACAAACAGTATCCAAGACCGTATCCAAAAATACCAATATTGACTAACATTTACAGGCTCAAGGCATGGTTGCATTATTTTATATGTTAGAAACCACTCAAAAACATTGGCGTTTCTGGAGAAAAATAACCGGTATAAAAAACCATATTAAAAAAGCCAAATCTGATACTGCAATTTGCTACTACCCGTCTTTTTTAAGCTAATTTCTGCTGTTTTGTGATGACGATGAAAGTAATAAAATCCAATGATGACAATGCTATTCTACGGGTGAGGATGGGTGATAAAATTGATTCTCGAATTAGCAAACCAGCGCCTTCAGCCACTCGGCCATCTCTCCGTCAAACATCACGACCATTTTCGTGTTTTTTGGAACCCGCTGTTGACATGAACTTCCATTTCATTTGCTCTCATTTGTCCGCACAAAACAAATTCCCTTAACAGCTCGTATAGCGGATTTGCCTTAAACGTAAAAATGTTGGCAGATTTTATGGTCGAGTCAAGATTGGAGGCAAGACAATCCGAAATTTTTTCATGCCATGTCGTTTTTACAGTTGCCCCGCAAACGGCTGCGTGACTGGTCGTTGATCTTCAAGCGTTCAGAATTCACCATGAATAATGCACGGTGTAGGTCACGGCGCGTTCCTCGTCGGGCTTGACGGGAATGCGGAATTCGATGGTCTGCGAATCCTTTTTTAGCGAAGTCGTCGGACTTGGCCTTGATGTCCCAATTGCTCCAGCGGTAGAGATGTTCGACGACTCGGATTTCCACGGCGTCGTCTTTCTTGCGGTTGCGGAGTTTGATTTCGAAGGATTCGTCAATCCACTTGTCGGCGGTGTCCACGTGGAAGTTCGTCTGCTTGCGTTCGCCGACGAGATCGAAGGAATTACCGGTGGTCACGCGAATGGTTTCGTTGCGCGGTGTGTGGTCAATCTCGTTCTCGCCGACGAATTGCAACTGTCCGTCGTCGTCGCGGCGATAAAAACGCAGCTTGCCCGCCGGCAGGGCGATGCCAAGCTGGTTGGTCTCGGCGTTCTTGAACTCGCGCTGGACGACGACTTTTCTTGTTGTCGCTTTGGCCGTAGCTCTGATCGTAATTCAAACCGTAAAATCGGTATCCTGCCGCGCCGTCATAGACGTAAATCGTCGGCGCATACATCTTTTCGGCGTGGACAAATTCCACCTGCTTGGTCTCGCGGTCGTGCAAAGTCGTGGGCGCGCGCGATGGAGTAAAGATGAAATTCGTCGAAGGCCTTTTCGGAGACGGCGGGGGCGGCGCCAGCCATCTGCATCGTCACAGCGTGATTTCTCATTCCGCCAAGTGTGGTGACGGCCTGCGGCTGAATTTTATTCACGTCGCCGGCCATCAATTTGATTCTGGCGTTTTCAAAGGTTTTGCCGCTCTCGTTTTTCATCGTGATCCAGCCGACGAGATCCACGAGGTCGCCTTTTTCCGGCGAGACGAGATTGTAGCTGGCGCTCCAGTCAAAGCCGCCGGTGACGTAGCCGACTTCCGCGTCGAACTTGCCGGGCTTGTCGGATTGCAGCAGCCAGTTGAACGCGGGTTTCAGCACTGTGTCATCGCCGAGATCGGGAAACAGCGGCGTGCCGGGCAGCGAAAATTGCAGCTTGCCGTTCACCTCGATGATGGGCTGCTGGGCCTGTGCCGCCGGGAACGTAGCCGCTGCGGATGATTTTGCCGGGAATCAATTCGCGCGTCTCGGTGTTGTCCTTCATCCGCAGTTTTTGAAAATCAATCGTCTTGCCCTCGAACAGCGACAGCAGCAGCGGCTCGCTCACGGGATCGTTGCGATAATTCTGTTCCAGGATTTGCAGCGAATGTTTGCCTGCCGGGTCGCGCAGAATCACGGAATCCGGTTCGACCTGGGCGGTGGCGCCCGCGTAGCGCACGGCGTTCGCGCCGGCTTTCAGGTCGAGCGGCACGGTGTCGCGCACGACGGCGAAGTTCTGGTTGTAAATGGTGAGCGCGGGCTGCGCGCCGGCGGTCAGCGCGGTGGCGATAAGCAGGGCGGAAGAAAATGCCTTCATATTTCATTAGTCCGCCGGGCGACGAATATGTTCAATGCTCGCAAAAGACAAAGCTTGCGACGGGTCGCCATCAGGAAGTGAAAACCGCGTGAAATATCGAAGCTCATGGCCCGATTAAAACGCGGTAAAAGCGTTGGTTGTTGGTAGCGTTCGGATCGGTTATCGGAAACGAGTTGGTCGTCGTGTTGTTGGTGACGAACAACGAAGCCCAAGCGGCGGAATTCAAATTGGTGGACATCTGAACCGTGTAATCTTGATTGGCCGCGCCCATGAGCCACATTTGAAACCGGTTGGTCAGCCAGGTCGGCGAACCAAGCACGGGCCGGGCATTGATGATGATGGAAAACACTTTGTTCGTTGGAAGGTCAGATACGCTTGAGTCCGTCACTTGCACTTTGAAACTGGATGCTTTGTTCGTGGTCGGCGTGCCGGAAATGAGGCCGGTGTAATCCAGCAACAATCCGGCCGGCGGATTGGCCGAGCCGGTGGCAATGGACCAATAGTAAGGAGGCTGTCCGCCCGTTGCGCCCAGTAGCGCGCTATAGGGCACGCCGAGGGTCCCGTTGGGCAGCGACGTGTTCGTGATGATCAGCGGCGGCAACGGCGGATTGACAACATTGATTGTGAACAGTTCTTCGACGACCGTTGCGACCGCATCGGTCACGTCCACGTAAAAAGAATAGGATTGAGCCGCTGTCGAAAGCGTTCCGGAAAGAACGCCGGCGGTGGACAAGGACAAATTCGCCGGCGGCGACGCGGAATAATCTGGAACATACCAGCCATAGGGCGGCGTGCCGCCGGAGGCTTGAAACGTCAGGCTGTAAAAGGTTCCGTTCGTGCCGTTGGGCAGATAAGTCCCTGTGTTGATTCCCAGCGGCGAAGCAACCGGAGCGATGTAAAGCGAGAAAGATTGGTTCGTTGAGTGGCCGTTGCCATCGTTCACGTTCACGGAAAAATTATAAGTGCCGCTGGCGCTCGGCGTGTTGTAAATTTCGCCGGCGGAATCAAAATCCAGACCGGGTGGAAAATCCGCCGGATCGTTCAAAGACCAGTTGAAATTATTGTTGCAACTCGAAGCTTGTAATTGAATGTAATAAGAAACGCCATTCGTGCCGTTCGGCAGTGGCGAGGAGGTGATGATCTGAACGCCATTGCACGGCTGAATGGTGAAATTAGCCGTGCCGTTGTTGTTGGCAATGGCGACATCCTGACTGTTCGGCGGGGCATAATTTCCGTTGCCCAAGATGTTGTCGAGGCTGTCGTTGTCGCAACAATCATAGACATTCACATTCCAGTTGCCATTGGCCACGTTCAGTGAATAATTGCCACTGCCATCGGTATCCATTTGTGCTTGGTAGTCGTTGCCATTGATGTTCGCATAGGCATAAACCTGCACGCCGATGACATTGGTGCCGTTAAACTGGACATGGCCGCTGATGTGATTCGTCGCCAGAATGGCGGTGAAATTTTGAAGCACTACCTTGCCGGCGGCGAGATTGGTGCCGCCATTTTGACTCAATGCCGATTGGGTAAAAAGGTAATTGGGCAGGTCGCTCTTGTTGTCAACATCCACCTGCCAAGGATCGCCACTGCCCAAACTACCGACCGCGCCGGAGACATAGTTACCGTTCGCGTCCGAATAGCCGTCACTATAAAATATGGAGTTGTAATTGTCGTTTGCGCCAATGGCAATTCCCGGCAACGGATTTCCAAGACTGTCCTTGACGCTGCCATAAAACAGCGCCGTGGCTTTGTAGAATGCGCCGACAAACCCGGTCGTGCCAGCATTGACATTGGTGCCATTGTCGAATTCAACATAGCCATGAAGGGCCAGACCTTGCGGGCTGCCATCGAGTTGCCACTGTCCCGACGTGACCCGGATGGTGAAATTGCCGTTGGTGTCACTGGAGCCGCTCCCAATGAATCCCGATTGGTTCATCGCCGGCACGAACAAGCCCGGCAGTGTTATGCTGGAATTGTTCGCGTCAACGATTTTGCCGGAGATGCTTGCCGTGGCGATGGTGAGCGACAGATTGGTGGTGATCGGCGAACTGTTCAAAGTGAGAACCGGCGACGCCGTGTAGCTGGCGACATAATTGCTTTTGAATGCCATGGGCACATAAGTTCCCGGCGGCAATTGAACGGAATAAGCACCTGAACTGTTTGCCATCGTTCCGGCCACGGGATTTCCCGGCCCATGGTCGCCGCCGCGCGGGGCGGGGAAAATAATGATGGTGGCATACGGAACATTGACGCCGCTGCTGACCACGTTGCCGGCGATTTTCGGCCCGAAGGGGAAATTGGTGACGTTGAAAATATTCGTCACCGGCAAAAAATGGCCGACTGGGCTGGAAACCTTGAACAGATATTTCCCGACGATGTTTTGCACAAAGTCGCCGCCGGGAAAATTTAACTTCGCCGTGATTTGTCCCGCAGTCGAGTCCGTGTCGCCGGGCACATTGATGTTCGTCACGCCGCCGATCACCATGCCCGCCGAGCCGTCCGTCAGATTGAACTGTTGCACCGGCAAGTCGCCGGCATCAATGACTCCATTGGTATTGGCATCGCCAAATTTTTGCACGACGACGGTGTCGCCGCTGCTCAGTCCCGTCACTTGCAGCGTAATCGGGCCAACGTAAGTGTTGCTGACGGCATTCGGCGTGATAGTAAAGGCAACCGTTGCCCAAGCGGCTTGAGTGAGGCTGGCCAGGAGCGCCAGTGTAACCGACAGGTTTTTAAGGGAAGTTTTCATTGAAAGTTATTTTGGCAATCTGTGTGCAGGATATATGTTTTTAGTGAAAAGTCATCAATCAATTCAAGACTTTTTTCACAGCCATCCCGCAGGAAACCATTCATGCGCCGTTTTTGAGCGGCCAATATGGATCAGCAGGCCCGCCAGCAACAGGATTCCCGCGACTACGAAAAAAGTGAACATGAGGAGCACTTGCACGAGGGCGAACGGGAAGAGGAACATCCGTGAGATTGTGGTCACCACAGTGGCCATCGCGCACGCAAGCGCGAAGCCCCGCCAGGAAAACTGGAACGGCGGGCTGGGAGCGACTTCGGCATCGGGGAATGAGGCGGGCATGCTGCGCGATTGCCGAAGACAGCGAACGAAGAGCAGGAGCAGGCCCGCATAAATAAGCCAGATGGTCAGTTGGCCATGCAACACGCTTGGAATTGATTTGGGCTTGATGACGAATCCCCAGAAGACATACCAGCACAGCAGCACGATGCCGAAAATTCGCATCCCTTTCGGTCCGGGAAGCAATTCACGCAATGGATAAGTTGCACCGCCGGACTTGCGCCACCACAGCAAAGCCAGCCCCAGCACCAGGCTGTTGCCTGCGCCGGACAGAAAGGACTGCTGCACGGATGGGGAGTTGACGAACTGCATCAAACCCAGCAGCGCCATGAGCAGTCCGATTGCCCGAGCCGGATGCATTCGCAAGGAAATGAGCACTCGCGCGGGCAGACCTTGGGCGATTTCGGATGAGTTGGCGCATAGAATTTCGGTAAAAAACATCGGCACCACGAAGGCCAGCAAGGGATGAAGAAACAGCACCAAGATGATCGTTTCAAACAAGGCAATGCCTCCAACCGTAACGAAGGGTCCTTCGGGACGGAAGGACGTCCACAGAACCTTGGTGATGTAAGCTTCATACATTCCGTAGAGTGTGCCTGCGGAATAAAGCGTCCAGAAGTCAGGGCGCCCGAAGCGGAAAACAACCGCGACAAGGAAAACGCTATGCAACAAATAAAGCGGCAGCACGACCAGCATTCCCCAGACGGTGAAGAACGGGAACATCGTGGATCCGGCCGGCACTTCCACAAACATCACCGAAACCATCCCGACCAGGATCCAGAAGGCGAACTTGCGGCTTTTGGAAGGATGATTCAATTCCTGCCGGCAAATGTCTTTTGGAGCGCGCGATGAACCGGTCATTTATTGGATTTTTTTCCGGTGACCGGGTGCGCTTGTTCCTGATATTGTTTGATCAGCGGCGCTTTCTGTTCCAGTTCATCCAGCACCGTCTGGGCATCCTCCGCTGCGTGGATGACGCGAGGGCGCAGGAAAACCATCAACTCCACTTCGTTCGAGGTCTTGTTCTTTTTGTTAAACGCCCATTTCAGGACGGGAATGCTGCCCAAAAGCGGCGTCTTCCGCAGGGTGTCGGACACCTGTTTTTGGATGATGCCGCCGACGACCAAGGTCTGGCCGTTCTTGGCCGTCAGGTCAGTGCGGAAATTGCGCGTGTCAAACACCGCGCCGCCGAGCACTGTCTGGCCGGATACGACCGTTGAAGATTCGGCGTGGATCTTCAACTCCACATCGCCCGTCGAGTTGATGTGCGGCGAGACTTCCAGCGTGACGCCCACATTTTTATAGGTGATCGTAGTGCTTTGTCCGCCCAGTTGCGAACTGGTCAACGTATCGTTCGGCACCGGCACTTCCTGGCCCACAAAGAGCTTGCCGGTTTCGTTGTCGCGAATGTTCAACTGCGGTTCGGCCAGCACGGTGGCGTTCACGGTGCGCTTGAGAAATTGCACCAGAAAATCCATGCTGAGAGAACCGGACAGGACGCCGGAACGCAACGAGGCCAGGGATTGGGCAATCGTGCTGGACGAAGGCGTGTTGACGGTGGTGTTCTGGCCAAAGCCGCGCTGATACGTCGCAACGGCGCTCGCAACCACCGAATTGTCGAAGTCGTCGCCGGTGAATTCCTGGCTGCCATGCTGTGCCCAGCGGACACCGAGGGCGTCGAGAAAATCACTCGACACTTCCACCAGCCGCGCTTCGATGAGCACCTGGTCGGTGGGCGCGTCCAGGTCGGCGATCAGTTTGATGATCTGCGGAAAGAAATGGACGTTCGCGGAAATCATCAGCGCATTGCTGCGCTCATCGGCCACGGCGCGAACCCGGCCAATCAGGTCGCTGACCGGCTGAACTGGGTGGGTGTCAGAGGAACGCTGATTGTCAGGCTGACCTCCCAGCCAGGGGAAATAGCCGTCAATCTTTGCTTCCACCCCGAGATCAAACCCGGTTTGGGACGCTGAATTTTGCGATTGTTGCTGGTTCTGCGCCGGGCTGGAATTATTCTGCTGGTTTTGCGGCGTCGCCGCCCGCAGCGGCGGTGAGCCGTTTTTGGCGAAAATGACATTGATGCTGTTGGCCACATCAATCGCCTTGGCAAATTTCAATCCGATGTGCAGCGTGCTTTCCGCCGCCTCCGGTGGCCGGTCCAACTGGTTGATGATGTCCTCCACGGCGGCCAGATTTTCCTTGGAGTTCGCGGTGACAATGAGCGCGTTTGAATTCGGTTCGCTCGTGATGCGGACCTTGCCGTATAGCCGGCCAACATCCCGGTCCGGCGTGGAATTGTCTTCGTCGCTAAAAAAATAATCGTAGTAACTCCGCTGCGTCGTCTTCTTCAAAAACAATTCGTTCAGCACGTCCTCGATGTCCGTCGCGCTGGCATATTTCATCGGGTAAATTTTCGGAGCCAGGCTGTCGTCGCTCACCGGCGCATCCAGTTCTTTGATCATTTTTTCGATGGAATCCATCTGCGACGGCGGCGCCTGGACGATGACCGCGTTGCGCCGGCGGTCGGCCACCACGGCCATTTTTTTTGAGGATTTATCCCCCGAATAAGAACCGTAATTATAGACGTATCTGGCCGTCACGCCGCCTTGCGCCTGATTGAGGTCCTGCAACTGCTTCGCCACGTCCTGCGCATCGGCGTTTTTGAGCGTGAAGGTGCGCATGATTTTTTCCTGCGCCTCCTCCGTGTCCAGCGAACTGACAAACTGTTTGATGATCCTGAAATTGGACTCGCTGGAAAGAATCAGCAGCGTGTTGGATTGATCGTCCGCCGTGATTTGAACCGTGTCTTTTAGCGACTTGCTGTTTTGCTTCTGATACAACGGTCCGACCTCCTTCATCAAATCCTCCGCCGACACATTTTTCAACTTGATGACCCGCACTGTCACATCTTCCGGCTTGTCGGTGTCGAGCGCGGCGATGAGTTCGCTCACGGCGCGGATGTTGTCGTTGTAGTCCGTGATGATGATCTGGTTGGCCTGTTCGTCCACATAAACGATGGCCTTGTCCGAGAGCGCCATGCTGATCCGTTCCTTGAGATCCGCCGCCTGAATATGTTTGAGCGAAAAAACCTTCACCAGCCGCTGCCGGCCTTCCGGCACGTTGGTCTGCGAACCGCCGAGCAACTCCGGACTCATCCTCGGCTCCTTGTCCTGCGGCACAATGAGAATGGAATCGCTGAATTCAATCGCCGAAAAACCCTCCAGCGCCAGCGCGCGATAAACCAGGTTGATGGCTTCGCGCTGGCTGATTTTTTTGGAACTGGTGATGGTCAACTGACATTGCACCTGCGGATGTTTCAGCACGCTTTTGCCGGTTGTCTGCGACAGCCATTGCACCACCATGTCAATGTTTGCGCCTTGAAAACTCAACTGGATTTGATCGGTGGCATTGGTTCCGCCGCCGGCCCGATTGGTGGAAGTGCCGCTGGTCAGCGGCGCGGAGGGAATCCACGGCCCGGTGTCTTTGCCGGCGGAATCCGGATTGGGCGAGGATGGCGAATTGCCCGGACTTGACGGCGGCCCGCCGAAGGAAACGCCCGGCGGCAGATTGAAATTTCTCGGCGGGCTTTGCGCCGAAACCGGCATGGACGAAAGACACAGAATCAGTGCGGCAATCAAGCCGGGCACCGCGCTGAAAAACCGCTGGCGTTTAGGGGTGGTCGTTTTCATTGGGAGTATTCGTTGATAGCAGACTGTCGCCGCCGAAACCGGAAAAAATCATCAGTTCCTCTTTCTGTCCGTTCTGTTCCACCAAAACGCGGTTGATGCCGATGCGCAGCAGCTTCAGCTCGCCCAGCGAATCGCCTTCCTTGACCAAGCCCGTCTGCCCGCTCGGGGAACGCAAAAACGCAAACTCGCCCGCGATGCCCAGCAGCGCCATCGGCAGCGGTCGGATCACCGGGCCAAGAATTTCGCTGTCCACGATTTTGCTGATGCGCGTTTGCATGGCCGGCGAAAGATCGCCGCCGCTTTTTCCCGGCGGCTGATTGAAATTCATCCCGGCCATCTCCCGACCCCGAGGGACGTTGATCTGGTTCTTGTCCGGTTTCAAAACCGGAGTGTTTGTTCCCGTTGCCGAAGCCAGTCCATTTGTTCCCTTGTCCGCCGCGTTCGTCGCCGGCGCGGAATTCGTTCCGCGCAATTTTGTTTCCAGCCGCGCAACGACATCGGATTCGGCATTGGTTTTCATCGCGCCCATCCCGACATTGGGAATGGCATTTGTTCCATGTTCCGCCACCATTTTTGGCACTGGTGAATTTGTGTTTGCGCCGGTCGCAGACGGCGCCGCGTTCGTTTTTGCCGCCGTTGTCGAAATGGAAAGATTCGTTTTATTATTCACGGCGTTCGTGGAAGGGGCGGAATTTGTGCTAATTCCCAAACGCGCGACCGCATTGGTTCCCGTCTTCGTCGTTTCCGCGTGAGCAATGGAATTGCTGTGCGTGGATGATGGAATGGAATTTGAACCGGCGGCAATTACAATTGGCGCAGCATTGGTTCCCGCCAAAGGTTGCGGGTTGTTGGTTCCTTTGACGGTTGCTGTTGCGACCGGATTTGTCCCGTGTCCGCCGACCGCTGGCGCGTTCGTGCTGGCCGTCAGCGATGGCACCTCCGGCAAGGTGACGCCGCGAAATGGATTCCATCGGATGAAAATTCCCGCCAGTTCAAACACCACGAACACCGCCAAAATAAGGTAGATAATTTTCAAAGCCGGCTCGGCGTATTGACGGAGTTCACGCATGGGGAGCCTCCGCGCTTTTGGTTTGTTCAAAATCCAAAATGATGATCGTCAGATTCAGTTTGACCTGGCCGGGCCGGGTGTTGTCGGAAGTTAATTGCACCGAGTCCAACACCACCGGAAAACCAATGCTGTTCAGACTCGCCAGAAAAGTCAGGATCGCCGGAACCTGTCCGGAGCTTTCCAGTTGGACCGTCGCCAACGCCTTGCCAGCACCGTGGGCCGGCGATTCACGGATCGGCCCCAGTTGCAATCCGCCGGCTTTGGCGGCTTTCTGGATGGCGGCGCTCGCGTCCGAAACAACCGTCTCTTTTTTCAGCTTCGCCGGGTCAAGGTGAAATTCGGTCATCAATTTTTTCGCGACCAGCGCCTTTTCCTGATAAGGCTGGATCTGTTGTCTGAGATTTTGGGCTTCTGTCACCAGCCGCCGGTAGTCCGCGCGCTGTTTCCCGAAAAACTGGAATCCGTAAAACAACGCCAGATAAATCACAATGCCCGCCCCGGCAAAGCGGACGATGTTGTTTTCCCGATCCGTCAAGGGACGCATAAAATTCACTTTGACTCCTTTCTTGCCGTCGGCGGCGCGCCCGGTAGCGCGCGTGAAATTCCCGGCGTCACCGAGCCGGGCAGGGCGGGTTTGCCGTCTTTGCCGGCTTCATCCACCGTCTGGTTGGCGGCCAGCGGCAGCAATTGCGCGGTCGGTTTTTCCTGCGCGGTGATCCGCACGTTCACTCGCTGATGGTCGGGCGTCGGCGTTTGTTCCTCGACCGTGACGCTTGTGAAGAAGCCGGAGTCAATCAGTTTGGTGCGGAAATCCGCCACCTGCTGGCCATCATGAAAAGCGCAGCGCAAAGAAACGACGCCGTGGCTGTTCAGCGACAGCGAATCGAAATGCGTGCCGGGCGGCACGGACTTGGAAACGACATACAGCGTTTCAAGGTAGGGCGGCTGGCTTGATTTCAAATCCCGCAGAAAATCCAGTTCGCGATCAATGACCTTCAGGCGCACTGCCTCGGCCTTGAACGTGGCGACTTTTTTCGCCAGATGCGATTTCAACAGCAATGCCTCGGCATACGGCAGCAACAACAGCGCGGCGGTCAGCGCGCCGATGCGGATTCCCCATTTTTTCAAATCCAGCGCCGCCAGGCTCGTGGCCGCGCCGCTCATTTGTTCGACTCGGATGCGCAACGCCGGCTCGCCGCCTGGACCGGCAAATTTTTTGAGGCCGGAAACCGCGGCTGATTCTCCCGCCGCAGCTTCCAGCCGTTCGCATTGCCAGCCGCCGCCCAATGATCGGCTCAAACGCGCGGTGAAATCTTCGGAAATTCCATCGCCGGAAATGAATAATCTTGTTCCCGTCAAACTGCCCTTGATGATTTGAGCCAGCGCGTCCAGCCTGGCATCCGTCGGAATGGCCGCGTTTTCATTGGCCCAAAAAATAATCCGGGAATTCGTGGGAACACCTTTTTCAAATAACGTCAATTCCGACTGGCTGCTGCCAATATCCAACATTGAAAAATTGTCCGCTGGCTCCGCGCAAAGATTCCTTCGCGCCAGCGCCGCCAAAGTGAAAACCGGTTCCGTTCCGCAAGCGCGCAGGATTTCGTGATAGTCGGCGACCACTTCTTTTTTTACGGCGGCGACGAGCAATTCCTGTTTTGCCGCCGTGCCGTTGCTGCCGAGCGGCTGGCAGCCCCAGGCCAGTTCATCCGGCGGCAGCGGAAATTCGCCTTCGATTTGCAGGAGCAGCCGCTGGTGAAATTCTTCCTTCGCCCCGGCGGGCAGCGACAGCCGCCGCAATGAAACGCCGCGCGAACCAATGGCGGAAAAAGCGCGAGCGTGCGGCAGCCAGCTTTTCGCCTTCAGAAAATTTTTCAGCGCGCCAATAATTTTTTCCCGGCACGGCGGAGTGAGGCGTCCGTCCGGCTCGCGGTCCAGCGGCAGTTCCACGCCGTCGTTTTCACGGACGGCTTTGAGTGAGCCTTGGCCGATTTCGACGAAAACCGGCGGCGGATTCAGGAAAGTCATTTTTTTCACAAGTCGTCCTCCCGCCATGAAAGAGTTTTTTGATCGTCAAGTCCGATGTGAACGATGGCCTGAATCCGTTGCCGCGCGCCGGTGGAAGAAATTTTCCCTTCGCTCAAGATGCGATACGTTTCCGACCGCGCGGTCACGAGCGGGGCGATTTGCTTGAAAATATCGCGGGTCAATCCCGGCACTTTCAACAACTCGCCCGTGTTCGCGAAAAATCCAGCGGACTGCCGCTGCGAAATGATGGCCTGCGCCAGTTCGCGGGTCATGTCCGGAAGACAAACGAGCACGTCGAGGCCGGCGGTGTTGATGTTGATCACGCCGCTCAAACTCTGGCCGGTCGCCGTCGTGATGTCGTCGGCGATGTCCGCGAAAAGAGTTTCGTTCACCACTTGGTTTCCCGATTGATCCGCGCCGCCGAAACCCTGCTGATTTTGCGCCGGCGTGACGTCGAGCAGATCGGCGATGCTTTGGAACTGATGCTGCCCGCGATACGCGACAATCGCCCGGGCCATCTGCGGCGTGATGCCTTTGATGGCCGTCAGCGAACTTTCATCGGCGGTCTGAATGTTGACGCGTGTTTCACCGGCGGCGTTCAAATTTTGCACCGAAGAATCCACAGTCAAAATGCCCGCCCAACCCAAATCATCACTGTCCACGGAACCGGGAAGCGCAAAATCCTTTTCGCCCATCGCGAGCAATCCGTTTTGGTGAACATCGCGGCCCAGCAGCAAATCCGGCGCGACCCCACGAACCATCAGCAGTTCGCGCCCGGTTTGAAACGGGCCGTTACGCGGCTGATAAGGCGGTTGCAGGCCGGCGTAATACTGCGCTTCCGCCGCGACAGTCGTGTTATCGCCGCCGCGCCAGTTCACGATGGCAGCGGCCACGTCCGGCGTCATGTTTTGCAGTTTGGCCAGCTCGTCGGCGGTGGCGGTGTTCACGTTCAGCCGGCTTTCTTCGTCGCTCACGCCAAAAATAATCCCGCCGCCTTCATCAGTCCGGCCCCGGCGAATCACACTGAAAACGCCGCGCCCCAACGGCACTTCGCGAAACTGCTGGGCGTCGTCGTAAAAATCGCCGGTGTGATTTTTACGGCTGCTGCTGCGGTCATTGGCATCGTGATACAGCAGCGCCTTGGCCTTTTCAATTCCGGCCAGCGCAAGATAATGCGCCTGAATCCGGTCGTCGTAATTTTTCACCACCAGCAAATCCATCCGCGCCGTGTGCAGCACGCCGATGACGATCACCGACAACAGCGCCAGGCACCAGAGCAAGCCGACCAGGATGGAAGCTTGTTGACGCATGGTTTTAATTGTTGCCTCCGTTTCCCGGCGTTTGACCGGGCGATGAATTGTTGTCTGAATTTCCGGCGTCGGATGAATCTGAACTGCTTTGCGAAGCGGCGGCCAGATTCAATCGCACGACGGTTTGGAAAACGAACGGCGGTTCTGGTTTTGCCTCGTCGCTCGTCGCGGTGTCGGGATTTTTTTTCCTGGGATTGGAATCCAGCAGCAACGTGATGCGCACGGCTTCCGGCAGACCGGAGAGATTGGTTTCGTCGCCCGCTGAATTTTTCTTCTGATCCGGCTGCTTTTCCGAAGACTTGTCCTCGCCCCAGGAATCATACCAGTCGAGGCCGTCATAGTATTCGAGCTTGAAACCGGCCACGCCCTTCGCAATTTCTTCCTTGCTCCCGCCGGACAACGCATCGAGCGCGATGGTCGGATTGCGCCGCCGCAAAAGACTGAACTGGCCGGTCTCCACATCCTTGTCCAGATAAAGGCTTTCCTGGCAGAAATCGCCTTCGCGGGCGCGGCGCGGCGTGTAATTGTGCGTCGCAAAATCGAGGTTGTCCGCCTCAATGTCGCCCAGCGTCCGCGTCACGCCGATGAAATCATCCGACTTGGACAGCGGGCACGCGGCGCGCAAATCCGCCGACATCAGCGCCAGCGCCACGCGTCCGTTTTGGATGATTTCCGCGCGAGGCTCGATGAGTTTCTGTGCGGAAAAACCTGCGCCAAGACACAAATACGCGCTCACCAAAATCAACGCCATCAATGCCGAACTAATCATCACTTCGACCAAAGTGAAGCCGGCCCGGCGACGTTGAAATGGAGAAATTTTCACGACCGGGGAGATTTGGTTTTTTGCGTTTTTGCTTTGCCGGCTGACGCATCCGGAATTTCAAACAGCAAAGTTTTCAACTCGTAAATTTCCGCGCCGGTCTGCGAATTTTCCACCACCACGTCCACGTCATGCAATCCGTCAATGTCCGTGGGGCTGACAGTTTCCTTCCAGCGGTAAAGCGGCAGCCCCGCGCCGCATTCTCCACTGTCCGTCCCGTCAGCCAGATCATTTCCGGCGCGCAATAATTCGATCTGTCCCGCCGCAAACAGCGCGGCAATGGTTTGCAATTCCGATTCCTTGCTGGAGGCCAGCGCCGTGGTGATGCCCTGCGTCAGGCCGGCCAGTGCGATGGCCAGAATCACAATGGCCACCATGACCTCCACGAGCGTAAATCCGGCGTCGTGATTCATGGCTGAGCCTCGCGTTCCATTTCGAAGACGTGGACGCGCGCCGTGACCGGGTTGATGCGCAACACCAGCCGGAAACCTTCGCGGTCGCGGAGCGTGATGTCGCCGGCATCCGCCGTGCCGTCGGGATAAAATGAAATCACCACGCCGTTCAAATCATTTTCTGAAACGGTGG
This sequence comes from uncultured Verrucomicrobiae bacterium, assembly GCA_963738225.1. Classification (GTDB taxonomy): domain Bacteria; phylum Verrucomicrobiota; class Verrucomicrobiia; order Limisphaerales; family UBA11358; genus UBA11358. The sequence goes on along the minus strand of CAVTVR010000007.1, from coordinate 521,347 downwards.
ATTCGGCATTTGCGGTTTCGGAATTTTCGTCTGGAGAAAGATCGCCCGGCTGATGAAATTCGACCGCGATTCGTGAATCCAATTCGCCTTTTTCACCGGGCACATCATCGGCGGGAACAAAAGTGTCCTGTCCATTTTCGGTCACTTGTTTTTCGACCAGGTAACGTCCGGTTTTTTCATCGAGACGCACGCGGCGAAGCTGGTCCAAGCTCACCGCCCGGCTGTAGGCGAGGTCGAAAACATTGATCAATTCCCGGCTCGTCGAGCGCAGCAGCGCGTCTTGAAATGTTCCTTTCATTTCGGGAATCATCATCGCGGTCATGATGCCGATAATGGCAATGACCACCATCAACTCCACCAACGTGAAGCCGGCCCGCCCGCGCCGCGATGACAGTTCCAGGCGCATTACCAATTGCCGATGTCCGCATTCGGGCCTTCGCCGCCGTCCGCGCCATCCGCGCCGCGGGACCAAAGATCGAAACTCGTCGGATGATGCGTGCCGGGAAAGGCGTATTGATACGGATTGCCCCACGGATCGTTGCGCAACTGCTTGATGTAAGGCCCGCGCCATTTTGAGTCGGCGCCGGTGGTTTCGGCGCCGGCCGGCGGATCCACGAGCACTTTCAAACCTTCTTCCACTGTCGGGTAGCGATCCATGTGGACATAAAATCGTTCGAGTGCGGATTCGAGTTCGGCGACCTGCGATTTGGCGGCGCTGATTTTAGCATCCTGCGTCGTGCCCATGAACTGCGGAATGATCGTGGCGGCCAGAATGCCGAGAATGATCACGACCACCATGATTTCAATCAGCGTGAACGCGTTTAAACTGGTTTTCTTTGATTGTATTTTCATGCAGTAATTTTTCTTGTCGGTTGAAATGTTTTCAGTGAATCGCCCGGCTCATCTTGAAAATCGGCAGCAAAATGGCAATGACCATGAATCCCACCAGCGCGCCCACGACCAGGATCAGCGCTGGCGCGAGCAGTGAGATTAAAATTTTTGTCCGCGCCCGCATCTGCCGTTCCTCGATGTCCGCGACTTTGAGCAGCATCTCGTCGAGCTTGCCGGTTTGTTCGCCGACATCAATCATCTGAATCATCGTGCGCGGAAATAAACCGAGCTTGCGCAGCGGCGTGGCCAGCGAATCACCGCCGCGCGTTTCCTCGGCGACGTTTGCCACTTGCTGCGCCAGAATCCGGTTGCCGATGGTGTTTTCCACAATCTTCAACGCGGGCAGCAGCGAGACGCCGCTTTTGGCCAGCGTGCCCAGCGTCCGGGCGAAACGCCCCAGCGCCGCCGAGCGGACCACCGGGCCGATCAACGGCAGGCGCAACTTGAGATTGTCCCAGTTCTCCGCGCCGCGCGGCGTGCGCAAATACCAGCGTCCGCCAAAAATTGCCGCGATGACCGCGATCAACAGCCACGGCCAGAAACGATGCAGTCCATGACTCACTTTCAAGAGGATCAACGTGGGCAATGGCAGCACCGGCAGCATGTCCTGCAACATCGTGAACAGCCGCGGCAGCACGACCGTCAGCAAAATCGTCACGGTGCAAATGCCGAAGATGAGCACAAAAACCGGATACGCCACCGCCGAGACGACTTCGCCGCGCACTTCGTCCTCGTGTTCGAGCAACGTCGCGAGATCGGCCATGACTTTGGGCAGCACGCCGCCTTCTTCGCCGACGCGCACCATGCTGGAATATAATTTGCCGAATAATTTCGGATGTTCCTCCAGCGCCGCCGACAACGCCGCGCCTTTGCGAACGGAATCGGCGAGTTTGAGAATGACAGCTTTCAGCGCGGGATTTTCTTCTTCTTCGCCGAGGCTGTCCAGCGCCTGCGGAATCGGAATTGCCGCGCCGAGCAGCGCGCTGATTTCGCGCGTCAATGCCGTGATGTCTTTGCGTTTGATGCGCCGGCCAAATGAAAAATCCGCCGGCGTTCCGGCTTTCGCTGCCGTTGACGCTTCCAGGATTTCGCCGGCGCTTGGATTGAGTTGGAGGTTGGACGGGAAAAGTCCGCGCTGGCCGAGCAGCCGGAGCGCGCCTTTGCGGTCGTCCGCCTCGATGACGCCCGCGACGCTCGCGCCGTTTTCGCCGACAGCCTGGTAGCGGAACTCGCTCATTCCTGCAAATCTCCCGATGACACGCGCAGGATTTCTTCGAGCGAGGTGAGGCCGGCGGCGGCTTTTTGCAGCGCGTCCTGGTGCATCGTGATCATGTTTTTTTGCGCGGCGGCTTTCAGCTCGGCATTGGAGCGTTTCTGCAAAATCATTTCCTTCAACTCCGGCGTGAGCGACGAGCAGTTCAAAAATGCCGATGCGCCCGCGATAGCCGGTGTTGCGGCATTCTTCGCATCCTTTGCCCGTGTAGAAAACTCCTTCAATCTGCCGGCTGCTCAACGCCGCGATTTTATCGCGCATGACCGGAGCGACGGCGGTTTCGACGCGGCAGCCCGGACAGATTTTTCGCACCAGCCGCTGCGCCAGGACGCCTTCGAGCGACGACGCGATCAAAAAGGCTTCGACGCCCATGTCCAGCAGCCGTGTAACTGCGCCGGTCGAATCATTCGTGTGCAGCGTGCTGAAAACCTGATGGCCGGTGAGCGCGGCGCGAATGGCAATTTCCGCCGTCTCGGAATCGCGGATTTCGCCAACCATCACCACGTCCGGGTCCTGCCGGAGAATCGCGCGCAGGCCGGTGGCGAAAGTAAAATTTCGGCTGGGGCGGACAGGAATTTGCGCGACGCCGGGCAGTTCGTATTCCACCGGGTCTTCAATCGTGAGAATTTTCAGTTCCGGCGTGTAGATGCTTTGCAGGATTGAGTAAAGCGTCGTGGTTTTGCCGCTGCCGGTCGGGCCGGTGGCGAGAAAAAGTCCGTGCGGCTTTTCAACGAGCGCCGAAAGCAGTTTTGCGCGCCGGGCGTCCAGGCCGAGTTCCTCGGTCGTGGACACCTTGGTGTTTTTTTCCAGCAGCCGCATCACGAGGCTTTCGCCGTAAATGGTCGGCATGGTGCCCACGCGGATGTCCACCCGCGCGCCGCGATGATTGATTTGAATGTGCCCGTCCTGCGGCATGAAACGCTCGGCGATGTTCATGTCGGCCATGATTTTGACGCGCGACACGAGCGCGGCGTGCAGATGTTTGGGCGGTGGCGGATTTTCCTGCAACAAACCGTCCACCCGGTAGCGCAGTTGCAGCGTATTTTCAAACGGCACCAGATGAATGTCGCTGGCCCGTTCGCGCAAGGCGGTGGCGATGATCAGATTCACCAAATTGACCACCGTTGGCTCGTTGGCCATCACTTCGATGTCGTGAAGGTCTTTTACCTCGCCGTTGGTTTTCGCGGGGTCGAGGTTTTCAATCATCTTTTCCACGGTCACCGAATAGCATTCGGAAATTTTTGCGGCGATTTCCGCCGCCGGCGCGGCAAATTCCGCCACTTCCAAACCGCTCAACAGCCGAATGTAGTCAATCACCCGCTGGTTGCCAAGATCGGAAGTGGCAATGCGAATGATGCCGTGGTTGATTTCAAAGGGAAGAATGCCGTGCCGTTTTACAAATTCGGCGGGCAGCGCGCGGATGACGTCCGGCGGCACGGTCAACTTGGCAAGGCCGTTCAATTGCCGATCAAGGACGTTCGGCTCGTTCACGGTGTCAGCACCCTGAACCGGCGGGCCGTTCTGATCTCCTAAAATTCCGGTTGATTTGTTCATGTTCCAACAATCCAGCCGACCGATTTTTTAGAACTCTGCGCTTTTAGCGGATCTCAAACCTATATTTTATATGGGAATGGATTATATTTAATTCTCCATAATAAACATCTTTAAAAGAAAAAAGTTTCAAAATTTTATCCGCCCGGAGTTTTCTCTTGAATTTTACAGCCGTGTATTATTTGATTCCACCCGCGCGATTGGCCTGCGATTTGACTGGCATCTCTGCCGTGGTTGGGCAAGCTATGACATGTTGAAAACAAAAGCTTTGACTCGCGCCTGCCGGCAGCCGCTGGCGTCCGGCCAAGTCTGGCACATGCCGGAATTGCGGATGAAGGTGGATCTTGTTGGCAAACTGCTCGTCCACTACAAGCTCGCCAAGCACAACGCCGTCAGAATCCCAAATTCCATCGGCAGCATTGCGGCCATTGAAAAATTTCTGAAAAAGAACAAGGCCGTTCTGGTTCAGGAACCCGCGCCCGCCGGGGCCAAGAAATAAACGTCTTTCTCGGCCGGGCCGTGATCATCCCGGAAATCAAGGCTGGGCGGCGGGCCGGTTGGTCATCTGTCCGAGTTGTGCTTTAATCTGCTCAAGTTCGCGTTTAATTTGAGCCACGTCAGCCGTCATTTCCTTTCGCCGGGCGGTTTCGTCCGCTTCCGGCGCCAGGAGTTTGAGTTGGTTCACAAGTTCGTTGCTCAAGTTTGTGGCCGCTTGCCTGGTTTCGGCATCAACTTTGGCCTCAATCCGACTTTCCTGGCCAGTCATGGCGTCCCGCATCCGGCTTTCCTGGCTGGTCATCGCGTCCTGAACTTGCGCGGCGAAGAATTGGAGCAGGTCCATTTCGTTGGTATGATAGGAATACGCCCGCAAACTTTCCGCTTCACTCTTGGTGTCGGCCACCTGCAAATGCGCCTCGATTTTCCTGTCCACCATCAACAGCAGATACAATGTGTTGGTGTGGTAAAAAAACTCGTCGTCGCGGTTCTTGGCAAAGTAGGAGCTGTTCATTTGATCCAGCCTGGGCGCCAGCGAGGTCAGTTGTGATTGAATCGCCGCCATTTGTTTGGCCTGGCTTTGCTCGAATTGAACAATGTTCTGCGACAGCATCTGAATTTTCTCGCTGTTGATTTTTGTCTGTTTGTCGCAGCCGCAGAGCAGGGCCGCGCCGGTGAGCAAAAGTAAAATGTGCGTTTGGTTCATAACAAATTGAATCGAATGGGTCAGGCGCTGTGCCGGAGGTGAAATTAACTCCAGTCGCCCGATTTGACCACGCCCAATTGCGTTCGTAATTCGTTGCCGTTTTTCCCATTTTTTTTCAGCGGGGCGGATTGTCATTACGGCTTCGCCATTCCGGTTTTTGTCCGGGCGCTCTCGGCATTGAAACGGCGGGTCGCTTCGGGAAGATGATGCCAGATTTTTATCGCCACGCCCAACCCAAGGATGGCGAACGGCACCATGAACAGCGGCCACCAGTGCCAGTTGCGTGTGATGCCCATGAACGTGGCAGCTTCCCCGGCTTTTTCGCCGGGCACGAGGTGGCCGATGAAAAACGACTGGATGGCGCTGCCGAGATAGGTGCAGCCGTCCACGATGCCGGAACAGGTCGCCGTGGCTTTGCGTCCGCCAAAATCCGTCGCCGCCGTGCCGGCCATCAGCGAAGTCAGACCCACGGCCGCCATCACTACCAGCACACAACACAAGCCCAGAAAAACCGGCGCGGAATACAGATACGCCGCCATGAGCAGCGTCAGCCCGACGACGAGCGCGGCAAGCATGGCGGCGGGCGGCGCGCGGCGGCTTTGGAAAAAATTGTCGGAAACCCAGCCGCCGAAAAATCCGCCGATGATGCCGAAGATGCACAGCAGCAGACCCCAATGCTGCTCGAAAAATTCCGCGCCGGGCTGTTTGACCTCGGCGGCAAAAATAAAATACCAATTTTGAATGCCGTTCCGGAAAATGCCGGAGGTGAGGCCGATGAGCGCGATGAGCAGCATCAGTTTGCTGGCGAAAACTTTTTTCAGCAGATCGAGCGTGGAAAGTTCGACATGCATCTGCCCGGACGAGGCGTCGGCCGTGTCGAAGGTTGGAAAATCAGCCTCTTCCGGCGTGTCTTTGATCAGCCACAGGTCAATGGCCACCCAGAAAATCATGATCGCGGCGGGAATGAAAAACACCGACCAGGTGGCGTCCACCAGTTTCCCGCCGACCAAAGCGTTGGTGGCGAAAACGCCCTGAAGCAGATCGTGAAACCAGCCGCCGGTTGAACCGGTTTTGGTGAGGTCAATGATGCGTTGCCCCCAATCGAACGCGAAATAGACGCCGATGGAAATGAGCGCGCCAAAAATCGCGCCGAACATGCCGCGTTCCCGGACGTGAAACCAGTAAGCCTTGACTTTGATGATGGAAACGGCGCCATAGCTCTGGAAATACATGTTAACCGCATACAGCGTGGAATAGGCGACGACCATGTTCATGTGCAACCGCCCCATGACGGTGAGATACGTCAGCACGCCGAGCAGCACGTTCGCCACCGCCGCGCCGATGGCGGCGATGAGAATTCCTTTTTTGCCGCCAATTTTGTCCACGAGCGGGCCGTTGACCAAAAAGGAAAAAGCATAGACGGCCGTGCCGACGGCGAAGATGGTGCCGAATTCCTCCTTGCTCATTAGCGTGCCGAGCGCGTTTTTGGACACGTTCAAATTGTAGCGGCCCATGTAAAGGAACGAGTAGGTCATGCCGAGCGGAAGCCAGTTGATGAACCGGCGGACCATGAACCACCGGCTGTGGCGCAGCGGATTGGTGCGGAAATACAGGAAGATGACCACCGCCAGGCAGCCGCCGACCAGCACATCAGCGTGATTTAAAACAGACGTGAGCAAATCCATCGAATGCGCGAAAGGAAAACAGACCCGCGCGGGCCGGTCAAAGGATTATTTGCGAACATGTCATTCGCGGACGACCGCAAACGCCTTGCCGCCCGGCCTGTTTTGCGTTAGCTTGCACGCATTATGGAAACATCGCCCAATCCGCCGGAATTCGTTCCGCCACCGCTGCCCCCGCCGCCGGTCATCGTCCAGCCGCCGGCAACCCGGCCGCGCAAGAGTCGGGGCTGGATGGTTGCCGCCATTATTTTGTCCGTGCTGCTGGCGTTCAGCCTGTTCGGCAACCTGACGCAACTGGTCACGCAGGCGATGTCGTTCAAGCGCGGTTTCCATTCCGAGGCATTCGGCAGCGCGCGCGAGGCCGGCCCGAAGCTGGAAGAATGTCTGCTGGAAAACAACAAGTCGCCGAACAAAATCGCCGTCATCACCGTGGACGGCATCATCACCAGCCACGAGCGGGACGAGGCGGGCAACAACATGGTGGACGTGATCAAGGCGCAATTGGACCGCGCCCAGGATGACAAGCGGGTCAAGGCCGTGATTTTGAAAGTGGATTCGCCCGGCGGCGAAGTGCTGGCCTCGGACGAAATCTACAAGGACATCCGCGCGTTTCAGGAGGACTCGAAAAAGCCGGTGATTTGCTCGATGGGCAGTTTGGCGGCGTCCGGCGGATATTATATTTCATCGGGCAGCCGCTGGATTGTGGCCAATGAGCTGACTTTGACCGGCAGCATCGGCGTGATCATGCACGGCTGGAATTATCGCGGTCTCATGGACAAGGTCGGCATCTTCCCCACGACTTACAAAAGCGGCAAATTCAAGGACATGTTGAGCGGCGACCGGGAAACCAACCAAATTCCGCCGGAAGAAAGCGCGATGGTGCAGGGCTTGATTGACGACACCTACGAAAGATTCAAGGACGTGGTCGCCGATGGCCGCGGAGCCGCGCATGAGTTGAATAAAAAAGAAGGCAAGGCGCTCGCCGACAACTGGACAGATTTCGCCGATGGCCGCGTCGTCTCCGGCAAGGAGGCGCTGGAACACGGCTTCGTGGACGAACTCGGCGATTTCGACGACGCCGTGGATCGCGCGGAAAAAATCGCGCATATCACCGATTCCAATTTGATCGAATACCGCGAGCGTTACGACATCTCGAATTTTCTTTCCATGTTCGGCCAGAGCGGTCAGGCGCACGACCTCAAGCTGCAACTCGGCGAGGATGTGCCGAAACTGCGCGCCGGCCTGATGTATTTTCTCTATCAACCTTGAGCCGCCGGTGAAACACGTCACGGTCATCGCGCACCCGCTGGTGCAGCACAACCTCACGCGCCTGCGCGACCAGCGAACGCAGCCGCAGGAATTCCGCCGGCTGCTCGGCGAAATCGCGTCGCTGATGATTTACGAAGCCACGCGTTCGTTCAGCGTAAAAAAAATTTCCGTCCGCACGCCGCTGGAAAAAACCACCGGCTCAAAGCTCGAACGCGAAATCGTTTTGGTTCCCGTGTTGCGCGCCGGATTGGGAATGTTGAATCCGATTCTCGAAATCATTCCGCACGCGCGCGTCGGCTTCATCGGCCTCAAGCGCGAGGAATCCACCTTGATCGCGCATTTTTACCACAAAAGCCTGCCGAAAGAACTGGGCCGTTGCGAAGTCATCCTGATTGACCCGATGCTGGCCACCGGCGGCAGCGCCGTGGCCGCGCTGGATTTTCTGAAAGAGCAGGGCGCAAAACGCATCCGCCTCGTCAGTTTGGTATCCGCACCGGAAGGCATCGCGCGCGTCCGCAAAAAATATCCGACCCTGCCGATTTTCACCGCCGCCATTGACCGTGAACTGAATCAAGTCGGCTACATCCTGCCCGGCCTCGGCGACGCCGGCGACCGGCTGTTTGGAACGTAAAAAATTGGGAATGGCATATATCGCGCTTTCAAATCATTTCCTTTTCAACGCGCGGTGCAGGTTGCCGAATTGAAATTCCACCGACGGCAGTAAATTTTTTTTCAACATCACCGCCAGCGGAACAGCCAGTGCCGCCGAGGCCACGACATCGGAGAGATGATGGCATTGCAGCGCGAGGCGCGACCACATGACCGCCAGCGCATAAACCGCCGCCACCGCGCCCCAGCCGCGATGCACCAGCCACGCCGCCGCCGCCAGCCCCACCGCCGTGGCCGCGTGGCCGGACGGAAACGCGCTGAATTCGTATTTGCCGATCATCCAATGGCCGTCGTGCCACACGCCGTAAAATCCCTGCGCCGCGTGCGCGAGCGGACGGGTGCGTCCGGCGAGAATGCGCAGAATGAGTCCCGCAAGGCCGGTGATTTCGCAGGTGAGCGTCACAAAAAAAATCTTGGCCGCCACGCCGGGCCGGTTCAGCAGCACAAAAAAAATCGCGAAGAAAATGCCCGCCGCCGCCGGCGCCCAGCCTTCGCCGAGTTTGGAGCACCACCAGGCGAATTGGTGCAGCGAGGGATTTCTAGTGGCGTCCAGCGCGGCATCCACGCGGCTGTCGAACGGCCACGCGAGCGCAACCAGCATCGCTCCGGCCAGCAGCCAGAGCAGCGGTCGGCGATGGGATTTTGCCGGTGCGGCCACGCGGCGAATGTATGCGTTGCGCTTGCAAATAAAAGCTCAAATCGCTAGTGTCCGCTTGAATTTCGCGCGCGAATAAGTCCTCAAATCTTTTACCGGCGGCGCAAATCATTGAATTACCAATGCAATCCTGGCTCGAAAAACTCGCCGCGAAACCGCAGCGCTCAATTCTACTGTTGAGCCTCGTGCTGCTGCTGGCGGGCAACTGGATTCTGCCGCTGACGGACCGCGACGAAACCCGCTTTGCCGAGGCCTCGCGGGAAATGCTCCAGCGCGGCGATTTCGTCGTGCCGTGGTTCAACGGCGCGTGGCGTTTTGACAAACCCATTTTGATTTACTGGTGCCAGAGCGCCTGCTACCGCGTCTTCGGCGAAAATGATTTTGCCGCGCGCCTGCCCTCGGTTTTGTTCACCACCGCCACCGCGTTGCTGCTGGTGCGCTGGGGCCGAAAAATCGCGGACGCGAAAACGGCTTTTCTCGCGGGCGCGATGTTCCTCGCCGGATTGCACGTCGCCATCATCGGGCGAGTGGCGACGGCGGACATGGCGATGGTTTTTTTTGTGACGCTGGCGGTGTGGAGCGGCTGGGAACTGACGCGGCCGGAAAATTCCGCGCGCAAAATCTGGTGGTGGATTTTTTACGTCACGCTGGCGCTGGGATTTTTGGCGAAAGGTCCGGTGGCCTGGCTGCCGCTGGGAGGAATGATGCTGGGCCGCGCGCTGCGGAAAAATTCATTCCGCCTGCCGCTGTCGGAAACGGCATTGGGATTGTGCGTCGCCGTCGCGCTGGCGGCGTGCTGGGGAATTCCCGCGCTGACGCAGACCCACGGAGAATTTTTGAAGATCGGCATGGGCGAACACGTCCTGCATCGCTCCACCGGCATTATTGACAGCCACGGACTCAAAGGCGCCGGCGGCTTCATCGCGCTGCTGCCGCTGTATTTCGTGACTTTCTTTGTGAGTTTTTTCCCGTGGTCCACGCGCGTGCCTTTGGCGCTGCGCCGCTGGTGGCCGGAACGCCGGCGCGATGAGCTTGGCTGGTATTTACTGATGCAGGCGCTGGTGGTGTTCGCTGCTTTTTCGCTCGTGCGGACGAAACTGCCGCATTACACGATGCCCGCTTTTCCGTGTCTCGCGTTGTGGCTGGCGCTGCAAATCGGGCGCGATGAAAAATCGTTCGCGTGGTTCGGAAAACGACTTGTGGTGATGACGATTTTGATTCTGGCGCTGATGCTGGGGGTTGCCCCGGTCGCCAGAAATTATCTGCTCACGGAAAATCTCTGGCGTGCGGTGCGGCCGCACGTTCGCGCGGAAACCAAGGTCGGCTGTTTCGGCTACACGGAACCGAGCCTGGTCTGGAAATTACGCGGCGTCGTCACGAACGCGGTGACGCTGGGTGAAGTGAAGCAGGCGAAAGATTTCCTGACCAACGCGCCGCCGTTCATCCTCGTGCTGCCGACCAAAGACGCGGCAAGCCTGGTCGGCACAAACGGGCTGCGGATTCAAGTCCAGGGGCTGGACATGGTGAAGTTCAAGAATTGGAATTTGACGGCGATCATTCGTTAGCTCCGCGTGCCGGTTCCTGATTATTCGCGGATCGAATTTTCCCGGCAAATTTTTGAATAAACTTCGGCCAGCGGTTTCATGGTGCGCGGGAGTTTTTCATCCGCGAAATCCACCGCCAGCAGGCCGAATTTTTTAGTGTAGCCGAACTGCCACTCGAAATTGTCCAGCAGGGACCAGTAAAAAAAACCACGCACATCCACGCCGGCGGCAATGGACTGGTGGAGCGCCGCGAGGTTTTGCCGCAGATCGGTTTCGCGGAATGTTTCGTCGGCCGAGGCCGAGCCGTGTTCCGTGATGTGAACCGGCAGGCGGAATTTTCCATGCAGATACGCGAGGATTTTTTCCAGGCCATCGGGATAGCGTTCCACCATGTCGTCACAGATGAAACCGAAGTCCTTGAGTTCCTTCACCGGCGTGCCGCTCGCGGGAATCATCGCGCGGAAATGCCGGAACCGGACGCGGCCATAATAATTAAGCCCGATGAACGTCGAGGCCCGCCGCCGCCAGCCGCCGAGAAACGCATCGAGCACAAATTTGTTGAACGTGTAATGGCAGACCAGCGCCGTGATGCGGTCCCACGGCGAAAATCGGTCGTAGGCGTGGAAGAACGTCCAGTTTTTGGCGATGCCCACTTCCGGTTTGCGGCCGCCGCGCCTTCGCGCCGGATGATGCGGCTGGCTTGCACGTGCGCGCGGGCCATGTGTTCCACCACGCGGCGGAATTGTCCCAGCCGCCACATGCGTTGCGGCGGAAAGCCGCCGAGCAGATACGCGACGCAAGCATAGGTGTCCGGCTCGTTGAACGTGTTCCACAAATAAACCCGGCCCTTCAGCGCGGCCACCAGTTTGCGGACGTAATCCGCAAACGCCGGAATCGTCGCGGTGTTCGTCCAGCCGCCGGCGGCGTTGATCCACGGCGGATTTGAGAAATGGTGGAGCACCACCATCGGCGTGATGCCTTTCGCCTGGAGGCAATCCAAAAGATGAAGATAACGCGCCAGCTCGTTTTGGTCCAGCGCCCCGAACGGCGCGGATTGCAGGCGGGACCATTCGATGCCAAAGCGATACGCATTCACGCCGAGCTTCGACATCCACTCGATGTCTTCAGGGTAACGGTGATAATGGTCGCACGCGACGCGGCAATGGCCGCCATCCTGGGCGGCGAAATTCGTCCACTCATTTTGGATGTGGCCTTCCACCTGCGTGGGCGAGGTGGCGGTGCCCCACAGAAATCCGGCTGGAAATTTCAAGATGTTTTCGCGCGTCATCTGGAAAATTTTCCTCCAACCGCGGGCGCAAGTGGAGCCTAAAGTTTTTGGCAGCGTCTTAAACCGAAATTCCGGGGGATTATTTCGATTAGAGCATGACTGAAAAATTGGAATCCGGCTTTTCTTTCTCATTCTCAACCCTTCTTTGTTGCCATTAAGACAAGAAATGGTTAATTAGCATCAAATAACTCCCGCTAAAAATGTCTTGCATCAGTTGCCATCTGGATGTTGAATTGATCCATCCTTAAAAAGATTGCTGGCTGCGGCAGGCAACCAGCTTGTTTGGTTAAACAAAAAACAAATTATGTCAGCCACTTTCCAAAGTTGGTCTCACAAAAAACAGGACGTGCAAACCACATTATTTTTATGAAACTATTTTCCATCTGCTGCCTTTTATCTGCTATTTCCTGCCTCGCCCAGCCACAGCAAGCCTGGGTCGCCCGCTATAACGGCGGGTTCACGAACAAAATGCACACGCCGCTGGCCATGAAGCTGGATGCTGCCGGCAACATCTACGTGGCCGGCTCGTCACAGAACTCCAGCAATTTCTATGACTATGTTGTTTTGAAATACTCTCCAAATGGCGCGCTCCAGTGGTCGGCCAGATACAGCCCGACCAATGGCGGAACCTATCCAGCGAACGGATTTGCTCTGGATCAAAACGGGAATACTTATCTAACCGGAGGCATCATTGCGCAAGGCTATTACCCCGGCTTTTTCCCTGCAATGAAATACGTGATCGGGAACGGAGCAACCGTAAAATTCAATACCAACGGCCAGGTGGCATGGGTTGCGCCTTATACCGGCAATGACGTGGCAGTGGACACAAATGGAAATGTTTACGTCACCGGATTTTCAACCTACCAATATGCAACGGTAAAGCTCAATTCCCTGGGGAACAATCTGTGGACGCGGACGTTTGTGGCAGTCACCAGCCCCGGCAACCCTGTGGCGGTGTCACAGAAGGTGGCGGTGGACAATTTGGGCAATGTGTTTGTGGCGGGGTGGGCGCAATGGCCACCCGAGTTTATTTTTGGTGGGCAAACGACCTATTATTCGTCGGCAACCATGCTGATGTATGACGGGGCGGGAGATGTGTTATGGACAAACAGATCCTACTTTACGGGGCTGAATTGGGGACAAACTGTTGGACTCATTCCAGATAGCCAAGGCAATATTTATGTCACAGCTAACACCTCTGGGGACGGGACTGCCAAAATCAATGTCAGCGGACAAATGGAATGGGGCGGTTATGATTCGGGGGATGAGACTGGAATGGCACTTGACACTAATGGCAATGCATATGTGACAGGTGGCCCTTATTTTAATTTCAAATTGAACTCTACTAATGGTGACTTAGTTTGGTATGTCTATAGTTCTGGTCAGGCTAATGGCATTGCATTGGACAAATGTGGCAACATCTATGTAACCGGCTTTATCAATGCCAGTGCTTCCAGCAACGATTGGGAAACGGTCAAATACGACAACAACGGTAACCAACAATGGGCCATCCTCTATAATGGCCCGGCCAATGGCAATGACGGCGCCAACGCCATCGCAGTCGCCCTGGACGGCTCCATCTACGTCACGGGTTACTCGGCCAACACCAACGGTGGCAGTGACATCACCACCATCAAATACGGGAATTTGACTAACATTCAAAAAAACAGTGACGGCAGCATCCAGCTTCAATTCTTCGGCAACCCCAGCCAGAGCTACAATTTCCAGGCCACCACCAACTTTCTAAACTGGACTGATTTGAGTTCCGTCATGGCCGACACCAACGGCCTGTTTCAATTTCTGGACACCAACGCCCCGCTGTTTCCCTATCGTTTCTACCGTTGGTATGTTCCATGAAAACGTAAATGGGGTCCTGCTCTTGACACCAACCGGAAGGTGGTTTAACCCGTTTCATGCCCCGGCCCGTGAGAATTTTCAGACCGGCTCTTACTGACCTTGAATCCGATAATATGCGCCGGCGGTGCCCGGTGAAAGGGTCAGATTAGTCGCTGTGGTTGCACTGCCGAGGTTCTGCCAGTTGGGATTGATCAGATTTGTCGCCGTTTGCACCTGATAAAGCGGAAGCCCGCCGGACCAGCCGAGCAGCAGATTGCCGCCCTGTTTTGAAATTGTTGCAATCATGGGAACCGCCGTCACGTTAATGAACAGGTTGGCGGTCGCGGTCAAACCACCGAGGTCGGTTGCGCTGACGACGAAGCTGTTAGTCCCGGCATTCGTGGAAAGCGGCAGGCCGGACAAACTGCCGTTGCCGGCAACTTTCAGCCAGCCCGGCCCGCCGATTTTGGAGAAAGTCAACACGTCGCCGAAATTTGGATCGCTGGCGTTTGTCGCGATCGTGCCGGAATAGAGCTGGCCGGCTTGGACCGGCGTTCCGTTGAAGGGATTGCCCGCGAACAGCGGCGGGCTGTTCAGACCGACATTGATTCCCAATGAGCCGATTCCTGCCAGTCCACCGGAATCAACCACCAGCATCAAAAAATTATTCAGGCCCAGATCGGCGCTGGACGGTGTGCCGGAAAGCGCGCCATTGGCGTTCACGTTGAGCCACGCCGGGCCGGTGACTTTGTAAAACGTCAGCGTGTCGCCGGCACCAAGATCAGGGTTGGCGGCATTCGTGGCAATCGTTCCAGCATAGGGCACACCAACCGTGGCTGCCGGCTTCGCAAAGTTCTGGGGCGAAAACTGCGGCGGGCTGTTGACGTAGATCACAAGCGTTGCTTTGTCGGAACCGCCGCCCAAATCCGCAACGCTGACCAGAAACGTGTTGGTGCCGCCATTAATTCCTTCCGGCGTGCCGGAGAGCATGCCGTTGGCGGCCACGTTGAGCCACTCTGGACCGCTGACCTTGGAAAACGTCAGCATATCTCCCGCGCCAAGATACAAGGCGGTGGCATTGTTGGAAATGGTGCCGGCATAAGCCTCGTTCACGTTCGCCCAAGATTCGGCGAACGGATTGCTGACAAATGAAGGTGGCGGGTCGGCAATGACCACGAGACTCATGCCAGCGGAGGCGGACACGCCGTTGGTATCGGTCAAGCTGACCACAAAAACATTCGTGCCGATGTCCGAGTTTGTGGGTGTTCCTGATAGAATCCCATTGGCCGCCACGTTCAGCCAGACCGGGCCGCTGACCTTGGCAAAGGTGAGCGCATCTCCAGTTGGAGCGATTGCCTTGTCTGAAATAGAGTAAAAATAAGGCAGACAGGCGACGGCTGACGCCACTGGGAATGAGTTAGTGACGAAGATCGGCACCGTAAGGCGGAAGACCGTGCCGTTGCCACCGCCGGCGGAAGGATTGTAACCTATTCCGCCCAGAGGCGTGGTGCCGTAGAAATTGCCGTCGCCGGCCTGCACCAAGGCGGCATCAGGGTTGGCGCCATTGAGGCCGTCGAACCAAAGCAACGTTGTCAGCGTGCCGTTGGTGGTGACTTTAAACACCGTGCCTTGGCCACCCGCGCCGCCGGCCGAGGTGGTGCCATAAAGATTGCCATCGCTTCCCTGTATCAGGGTGCCGGCAGGACTGCTCCCATTCGTGCCGGAGAACGAAACAAGAGGATTGAGTGTGCCATTGGTGGTCAGACTGAAAACCGCGCCAAAGCCGTCCAAGCCGCCTTCAAGGGTTGTACCGTAAAAATTGCCGTCAGCGCCCTGGATGACTCCGGCTTGAGGATAACCGCCATTCGTATAATTGAATGCAGCCAAAGTGGTAAGCGCGCCTTTTATGGTCAGGGTGAATACTGTGCCGTAACCGCCCGAGCCGCCTTCCAGTGTCGTCCCATAGAAATTTCCATCCTTGCCCTGGGTCAGCCCGGCATACGGGAAGGCGCCGTCATCCGCTCCGGTGAACTCGTAAAGCAAAGTGACCGCACCGGCAGGAGTCATCTTAAAAATCGAGCCATACGAATTGGCTCCGCCTTGATAAGCAGTCCCATAAAAATTGCCATCGGAGCCTTGCACCAAACCAGCCACCGGATTGGCACCGTCAACCCCGCCGGTGAATGAGTAAGGGAAAGTCACGACACCTCTAGTTGTCATGCTGAAGAGTGTGCCATAACCGTTAGCGCCACCTTGAACAGTAGTTCCGTAAAAACCGCCATTCGTTCCCTGCAACAGACGACCATAAGGATTCGCGCCGCTGGTGCCGTCAGTAAAGCTGTAGAGAGTTGACATTCCTCCCGTGAGCGCCATCCTGAAAATCGAGCCGTAAAAATTTGCGCCTCCGCCTTCGGTCGTTCCGTAGAGATTGTCATCTTTGCCCTGGATCAAACCAGCATAGGGGAATGCCCCGTCATTGCCGCCGGAAAAGTAGCGAAGGTTGGCCATGGAAGCCGACGGTGCGGCAACGGGAACGACGGTTAGCGCGGCCTTGTCACTGGACACCGAATGAACGGAGTTGCTTACGATAACCGAATAATTGCCATCGTCCGCCACCGTCAGGAAGGCGAGGGTCAATGTGCTCGTGGAGGAGCCGGAGATATTGCCGCTGTCGGTCAAGTTGGTTCCATTTTTCTGCCATTGGTAGAACAGCGGCTGGTCGCCGAGCGCGTTCACCGAAAACGTCGCAGTCATCCCCGCCACGCGCGTGAGACTTAGTGGCTGCATGGTAATATGCGGTGGAGAATAGATCACTTCTAGAACCGCCTCGTCGCTTTCAAGAGAATTAAAGGTGTTATTTACGATCACGGAATAAAGGGCCGCGTCGGCCGGCGTTACATTTGTGATACGAAGCGTGGCGGTGGCGGAACCGGAAATGCTTCCGCCATCGGCAAGATTAATGCCATCCTGCCGCCACTGATAATTGACGGGTGAACCGCCGGAAGTCGCCACCGTGAAAATCGCAGTTCCACCGATATAAGTCGGTTGATCCGCCGGCTGTCCGGTGATTTGAAGCGGGCCATTGACGGTAAGTTTAAAAATCGTGCCATCGCCGGCGGAACCACCGGCTTGCGTTGTTCCATATAAGTTTCCATCCGTGCCCTGCACGAGCGCGGCAGAGGGATTTGCGCCGTTGTAGCCTTCAAACTGAACCAAGGTGTTTAGCTGTCCGCTGGGGGCGATTTGAAATACAGTGCCGAAGCCATAAGTGCCACCGGTCTGGGAGGTGCCGTATAAATTGCCATCGTTGGCCTGAACGAGTCCACCCCACGGATTTGCGCCGTCACTTCCACCGGTGAACGAATAAAGCGTGGTAAGGGTGCCCGACGGGGCGATTTTAAAAATTATGCCAAGGCCATCGGCGCCACCCTGGTAAGTGGTGCCATAGAAATTGCCGTCCACACCTTGAACCAGGCCGGGAATGGGAACCGCTCCATCGCTCCCGCCGCTGAAAGAGTATAGCGTTGTGAGGATGCCGGAAGGTGTCACCTTGAACACCGTCCCAGCACCTCCATTGGTGCCGCCGTTCTCGGTCGTGCCATAGAAACTGCCGTCGCTGCCTTGCACCAATACGGATGACGGATAACCGCCGTTGGCGAAATTGAATGACACCAAGGTAGTCAATGAACCGCTGGCGGTCACGCGTAAAAATGTGCCGTAACCATAGGCGCCACCTTCGAGGGCCGTGCCGTAGAAATTGCCGTCATTGCCTTGCACCAACCCGCTCACCGGAAACATGCCATTGTTCCCATTGAAGCTGGTTAACGGGGTCAAGGCGCCGGCGGAAGTAATTTTGAATATCGTTCCGTCGCCGTAAGTGCCGCCGGTAAAGGCAGTGCCGTAAAAGTAACCATCCTTCCCCAAGCATAACCCACCATAAGTGATTGCCCCGTTGATGCCATTGAACGAAAGCAACGTGGTCATCAACCCTTTGGTTGTAAGTTTGAATACCGTGCCTTCACCGTCAGCGCCACCTTCGACGGTTGTCCCATAAAAATTACCATCTCTGCCCTGTGATAGCGGACTATAAAGAAACTCGCCAGAGTTGCCATCGGTGAACGACCAAAGAGTTGACATCGCAATCCCTGGTGCCGTGACCGAGATGACTGACAGCACCGCCCCCGTGCTGGTCATCGAGCCGAGAGTGTTGCTGACAATGACAGAGTAAGTGCCTGCGTTGATGGGCGAGGCATTGCTGATGATCAAAGTGCTGTTGGTGACGCCGGAGAAATTGACGCCATTGACCAAATTGGTCCCGTTTTCCTGCCAATTATAGAGATAGGGTGTGTTTCCAACCGCCGCAACGCTGAAACTGGCGGGAGCTCCCGGCAATACGTTCTGGTTGGTCGGTTGCAGAACGATGACCGGCGCGGATGGCACAATTGTGAGGAGGGCGTTGGAGCTGGCCAAAATCCCAGCCGCGTTGCTTAAGATTACAGAATAGGCTCCGACATTGGTCTGCGTCACGTTGCCAACCGCCAGAGTGCCGGTGGCTGAACCGGAGATTTTGCCGGTGTCGCTTAAATTTGTGCCGTTTTCTTGCCACTGGTAAAACATCAGCGCGTTGGAGGCAACCCCAACGCTGAAATATGCCGTCATTCCCACAAGCAATGCCTGATTGGCCGGTTGCGCAGTAATGACGGGCGGCGTCACCACGGCCAATGTGGCCTGACGGGTTTGAACGAACTTATCAGTCAAGTTTGTGAACTTTAAAAAAGTGGAATAACTGCCGGCCGGCAGATTTGTCGCTGCCGGAGCAAGACTGATCGTGACCGCAGTAGCCGGACTACCGCGAACCAAAGTTCCGCTGGCGGGAGAAACCGTGAACCAAAATGAATTATTGGCCAAGCTCCAACTTAGTGCGCTGGCCGAGTTGTTAGTCAGCGAATAGGTCTGCGTTGCCGGGTTGAAAGGACCGCCCACCGGCCCGCTAATAATGATTCCCTCGCCGGGAGTGATCCGCAGCGGCTCGGGTATGGCAATGGCCGTGATAAGATTGCTGCCCAATGGCGTGCCCCAACCGGTGCATAGGTCATATCCCGCCGCAGCCGGGAAGCGCGTCGGACTGCCGGGACTTTCATTATTGCCGGTGGTTATGTCGTGAAAGAGTGAAGTGTAACTAACTGAATTCGACCCTTTGCCCATGCCATAGACCACAGGATTGAGAAACCCGATGGTCGGTTCGCCATTGGTCAAGGCAAGTTGATTCGCGAGCGCGGTGAAAGCCGCCCACAAGGGAGTCGCGCAACTGGTGCCGCCAAAGGCGCCGGCTTTGCCGTTCCCGTAAATGACATAGACGTTGTCCGCCGTTAGCGCGACATCCGGGGTGTTGCGCATGGTGGTGGATCCCTGGTTGGCAGTCATGTTAATGCCCTGTTGCCAGCCGGGAATCGTATAGCGCGTGCTGATGCCGCCACTGCTGCCAACGCCGCCGCCCCAGTTCCAAACCGTCTCGGACGCCCATGCGCCGCCGGCGCCCGCCGTCGTCAAGGTGGTGCCGCCCACAATGGTGATATTCGGATCATCGGCGGGCGTGTCTATGGCTGCGGGATAAGCATCGCTGTCGCCGGAAGCGTTGAAAAAAGATTGGCCCTGCGCGGCGTATTGCTGGAAAATTTGTTCGGTGCTGGCGTCAATGCCATAAGTCCACGAAGCCCCGATCTGCTTGGCCAGGTTGTCGGTCGCCATGCGGTTCAAGATGTCGTCGGTGCTGGAGCCTTCATATACGACCACGCTTTTTAGACCGGGTGCCATTGAAATCGCCATCTCGATGTCCAACGACACTTCGTCATTGCCGCCGCCCGGCGCGCCGTTGTAGCCATCCAATAAAATGGCGCTGACCGGCACGTTGGGCAAGCCCGCCAGATTTTCATAGGCTGTAATGTCATTCTGGATAAAGCCCGAATCGAATTCCAGCAACCCGACGGTTTGGCCGGTTCCCGTGAGTGGAACGCCCGGGACATACGCCGAGCGGAAATCTTTTCCAAGATAAGCTCCGTTGGGTCCCGAACCGGTCAGATTAGGTTTTGCCTGTCCGGCAGGAATCGGTTTCATGCAAGGATGCGGGATGATATAATTGTCCAGACCGCTCACCGTCAGCACCGGCACCGCGAGATCGAGTGACGGTTGGACATCCGGCGCATAAAACGTCCGGGATTCCGTTGGATGCTGATACTCGTTGATGGTGACGCGGAATGTCCGCTCCACGTCCGCCACCGTTCCCCGCACGCTCACCAGCGTCCGGTTGCCATGTTTCCCGGTTACTATCAACCCGTGCGATCGCGCATAATGGACAACGGCCTGATAATCCTGTTCTGTCGGGCCAAACCTTTCGGTGAATTGCTCCGGCGTCAGGAAGCGATGATAATTGGCGCTGGCCGGATCATACAGTTGCTGGAGCAGATTGGTAAGTCCTTCGCGGTCGCGCAACGGCAGGCCGATCGTCAGGTTTAACCTTGTCCAGCGGGAACTGTGCCGGAGCGGCGCCAGATTCGTCACAACCGCCGAGATTTTGCTGTGGATGATTTGCCGTTCCGCCGCCTGGCATGGCAGTGTGATTTGGCCAAGCAGGATGGCGCAGAATAGCCCGACGCGGAAGGTAATGGCGCTGATTAGGGCAGGGGCGGTTTTGCCCGCTAAGAATGGATTCAATTTCATAGATTATTTCGAAGCGGCCAGTCGTGCTTGAACACATGGCATGCGCAGCCATTGCACTTCATCCCACCAAAAGTGCAATGCCCCATTTGATTTGGTTTGTTCGGCCACCGGAATAACCGAGTCAAACATCAAGCCGGCATCCGTTCAAGATTTTTTCTTCCGCCGCCGTTCGCGGTCTGAAAAATCAGCGGCCAGGCGGATTGTTGGTCGCCGCCGGTTCAAACCGGATGACCGTTTCATCGGTCTTGGCGTATCCGAGTTTTTCGCGGGCGAGACGCTCGACGGTTTTCGGATCGTTGCGGAGCGCGTCAAATTCCGCCTGCAATTCCTTGGCTTCCTGCCGCTGCTTGGCCAGTTCCGCGTCCAGCTTGTCAATCCGGCGGCGGAATTGCTCATTCTTCTCAATCTGCGGCAGATAGGTCATCCCGATCAGCACCAAAATCGCAATAGTCACGAGGGCGACAATCGCCTGCGTGAGCCTGCTCCAAATGCCGAGATCCACTTTCATCATCCGAGTTTAACGGCGGGAGCCGGGCGAGCGAAAGCGGATTTTGTTGTCATGGCGCAAACAAACTGTTTATCCTTGCGCCAGAATGATCAAGGTTTTCTTTCTGATTTTTGAACCGAACGTGGCCTGGGAAAAAGTCGCCCAGGCGCGGCGCGGATTTCTTTTCATCACGCTCACCCACCTGCTGCCGTTCATTTTGGTGGGCGCGGCCTTGGAAGCCTGGGGGCTTGAGCGGCACGGCAAATGGCAGCCGCAGTTTCAAATGTTCAAAGCTTATTCGATGCCGGAAATCTACGCCTACGAAATCATCCAGGCTTTGCTGCTGCTGGCGGTGGTGTTCGTCAGCGCGCTGCTGGTATTCAAAATCAGCCAGACCTTTCAAGACCGGTTGAAGTTTCTCCAGGCATTCACCACCGTCGCCTACGGATACAGCCCGATGTTCCTGTTCCATTTTCTGGACGCCAGCGCGACGATGCATCCGGCGACGACCTGGATTCTCGGCATGGCGGTCACCATGTGGATTTTGTATCAAGGCATTCCCCGCATCATGCTGCCGGACCCGACGCACGCGTTTGGCATTTATCTCTCGGCAACCATTGTGGTGGTGCTGACTTCCGGGCTGGCGCGGCTGATCACGGGCATGTATTTGCTGGGTTATATGGATTTTCAACATTCGTGGTTGACGCGCATGGTCTCCCATCTGCTGGGAAAATGATTCGTCAATTGCCCATGAATTCCTCCGTTGAAATTGAATTGCTTTCGGCGCTGACCCAACTGGCCGAAGCAGTAAAACTCATTCCAGCGGCGAATCCAAAACCGAATCTGCTGCCGTTGTTCTCCCGGCTGGATGAACTGGCAAAACAGCTTCCGCGCGACACCGACCCGACGCTGCTGCATTATTTGCAGAAGAAAAGCTACGAAAAAGCGCGGCTCTATTTGCAAGGCCGCGACGCGGAAAACCGGGTAGGCAACTGCCGCCATGTGTGAGTTGCAAGTTGCTGGTTGAAAGTTTCAGGTTGAACTTCGCCACGCCGCTTGCAACTTTCAACCTTCAACTTGTAACCTGTAACCATGCTCGACGACGCCATTGCCGCCATCGCCACGCCGCTCGGTGAAGGCGGACTGGCGGTCATCCGAATTTCCGGTGCAAATGCGTTCTCCACCGCCGACAACTGTTTTCAGCCGGTCGGTAAAAGTTCATTAAAACCATCCGCCGCTCCGACGCACACGGTCCAATTCGGCAAAATCGTGCGCGAGGGAAACGTGATTGACGAAGTCCTGCTCGCCGTTTTGCGCGCGCCGCGCACGTTCACGCGCGAGGACACCGTTGAAATTTCCTGCCACGGCGGGCTGCTCCCGGCCAAGCTCGTGCTCGACACGCTTTTGCAAAACGGCGCGCGGCTGGCCGAGCCAGGCGAATTCACCAAACGCGCCTTTCTCAATGGCCGCATTGACCTCGCGCAAGCCGAGGCCGTCGCCGACCTGATCCATTCGCGCACGGAACTTGCGCTCGCCGCCGCCAACGAGCAGCTCGCCGGGAAACTTTCGCAACGCATCAACCGGCTCCGCGATGACCTGATGCACACGCTCGCGCACGTCGAGGCGCACATTGATTTTCCCGACGAGGATATTTCACCGGATACGAAGGAAAAATTATTGCAGCGGCTGGAAAATGGCATCGCGTTCATGGACGAGCTTTTGCGCACGGCGAATGAAGGACAACTGCTCCGTCGCGGCATCCGCGCGGCGATTGTCGGCCGTCCAAACGCCGGCAAATCCAGCTTGCTTAATCAGCTTCTCGGCCACGACCGCGCCATCGTCTCGCACATTCCCGGCACCACGCGCGACACGATTGAGGAAACGGCGAGCATCCGTGGCCTGCCGGTCGTGTTCATTGACACGGCCGGCCTGCGCGAAGCGCGCGACGAAATCGAGCAGGAGGGCATCCGCCGCAGCCGCGAATCGCTCGCGCAGGCGGAATTCATTTTGCACGTCCTTGATGCGAGCGAACCGTTGACCGGTGCGGATGAAAATTATCTGAACGAGTTTGCCGGGAAGAAAAGAATTCTCGTCCGCAACAAAACGGATTTGCCGGCGAAATTGGAATTGCCGACCGCATCACGCATCACGCATCACGCATCACGCATCGTGGACGTTTGCTGCGTGAGCGGGCAGGGGATTGAAGCGTTGAAGGACGCGATCAAAAATTTGGTCTGGGCGGGCGAAATCAAGGCCGAGATGCTGCAGGTGGCCATCAACTCGCGGCATCAGGAAGCGCTGAACCGCGCCCGCGCCAGCACGCGGCACGCGGCGGATGCGTTGCGCGCCGACGCCACGCTGGAACTGGTGGCGATGGATTTGCGGATCGCCGCCCGTGCCGTCGGCGAAATCGTGGGCAAAACCACGACGGAGGATTTGCTGGATTCCATCTTCAGCGCGTTCTGCATCGGGAAATGAATTTCAATTTTTGACACGCGCCGGTTGCTGTTTATCCTTTGGCCATGCGCATCGTTCAAGTTCCGCTCGGCAATCGGAGTTATGCCATCAAAGTCGGCGACGGCCTGCTGTCGCGGCTCGGCGCGGAATGCGCGCGGCTCAAGCTCGGCCAGCGGTGCGCGGTCATCACGGATTCCAACGTCGGCAAATTTTTCGCGAAGGCAGCGCTGAAATCGCTTTCGGCTTCCGGCTTTGAACCCGTTCTCATCACCGTTCCCGCCGGCGAAAAATCCAAACGGATCGCGGTCGTGGAAAAATGTTACGACCAGCTTGCGGCGCACCGGCTGGAAAGAAAATCCTTCATTGTCGCGCTCGGCGGCGGCGTGGTGGGTGACCTCGCGGGTTTCGTGGCGGCAACCTATCTGCGCGGCCTACCGTTCGTGCAGGCGCCCACGACTTTGCTCGCGCAGGTGGACAGTTCCGTCGGCGGCAAAACGGGCGTCAATTTGCGCGCCGGCAAAAATCTGGTTGGCGCATTTTACCAGCCGCAACTGGTGCTGTGCGATTTGGACGCGCTGAAAACTTTGCCCAGGCGCGAATATGTTTCCGGCCTGGCCGAGATTATCAAATACGGCATCATTTACGACGCGATTTTGTTCGCGCAACTCGAACGCAATCTGCCAAAACTGCTCCAGCGCGACGCCGCGACCCTCGCCGCCGTCATTGCGCGGTGCTGTGAAATCAAGGCGGATGTCGTGAGCCAAGACGAGACGGAAAGCGGCCTGCGCGCGATTCTGAATTTCGGCCACACCCTCGGCCACGCGATTGAAAACAGTTCCGGCTACGGAAAATTTCTGCACGGCGAGGCCATCGCCGTCGGCCAGGTCGCGGCGGCACGGCTTTCGCGGCAAATTCTCGGGCTGTCGTCGGGCGAAGTTGAGCGCATTGAAAAAATATTTGTGCAGGCTGGTCTGCCGGTAAAAATCCAGTTGAACCCGGTGCAACGAAAAAAACTCTTCGCCGCGATGATGCTCGATAAAAAAGTCAGTGCGGGCGAAATCAAATTCGTGCTAGCGAAAAAAATCGGCAAGGTGGTCTGGGGGCAAATGGTTGCTTCGGATTTAATTGAAAAAGTTCTGGCCACGGATGCCGACCGATGAAACCCGGATGCGGAATTATTTTCATCCGGGTTTCATCTGTGTTAATCTGTGGCCGAAACAGATAATGAAATGATTTTGGTTTTGGACAACTACGATTCGTTCACCTACAACCTCGTGCAATACTTGGGCGAGTTGGGCGCGGACTTGCAGGTGCGGCGCAACGACGAGATTTCCCTCGAACAAATCCGCGCGCTCAAGCCGGAACGCATTCTGGTTTCGCCCGGCCCGTGTTCGCCGCGCGAAGCGGGTTTGTCCAACGACGTCATCCGCACGTTTGCGGGTGAAGGCATCCCGATTTTGGGCGTGTGCCTCGGCCATCAGTGCATCGGCCACACGTTCGGCGCGGAAGTGGTGGTGAACTACCGCATGATGCACGGCAAAGTTTCGCCGATTCAGCACAATGGAAAAGGTTTATTCGCCGGCATGCCCAATCCGTTTCTGGCCACGCGGTATCATTCGCTCGTCATCAAGCGCGACACGCTGCCGGAGGTTTTGGAAATCACCGCCGAGACGGATGAGGCCGAAATCATGGGCGTGAAACACAAGACGCTGCCAATCTGGGGCGTGCAATTCCATCCCGAAAGCATCCTGACCGAGAGTGGCCGGACAATCATCAAAAACTTTTTGAAACTGAAATAACTCATGGACGTTTTTTTGCTCAAATCCAAAATCCACCGCGCGACCGTCACTGGCGGCGATGCGAATTACGAAGGCAGTCTGACCATCTCCGCCGACCTCATGGAAAAATGCGGCCTGCAGGAATACGAAAAAATCCTCTGCGGCAACATGGCCAACGGCAACCGCTGGGAAACCTATGTCATCAAAGGCAAACGCGGCGCCGGTGAAATCATCATGAACGGCGCGGTGGCGCACCTCGGCAAAAAAGGCGATCTGCTGACCATCATGAACTTTGCCGCCGTCAGCCAGAAAAAGGCGAAAAAATGGAAACCGCGCGTCGTCGTCCTCGGCAAAGGGAACAAGATTGCGAGCACGCGGGGAATTTGATTTTGGATGGCGGGCAGTCTGCGCCGCCTTTTCTGGCAATAATTCGAAATCTCATTTCATTCACAGGAAACTTCGAGTCAACTTTCACTCCTGTTTTTGTGGATTGGCGCCGTCCTGGCTTTCTGGCAGCCACACCTGCATTTGACAAGTTCCGCGATTGGCATTCGCGTAATAGGGCGTGGCCATGACCTTGAACGGCACGGATTTCACCTGATCTGCTTCTGTGCGGAAAATCGCCGTCGCCGTTGCCTTGAGAACGGTAACTCCATTCAAAAGATCGCTCCGGTATTCCGGCGTGAATTCGGTTCCCAGCGAAAGCACTAGGTTTTGAACCGCAGCTCCGTTGTCAGTGCCTTCGAAGCAGTAAACCATCGGGCCGCGCATTAATGCCACCCGGTTCTTGTCTGCCTCGACCTGGGCATTCGCTTTTATGCGTTCCACCGGCATGTCCAAAGTCAATTGAACGACATCACCGGATTTCCACCGGCGATGCAGCGTGGCATAGCCGCGAACAATTTCGATATTTGCCATCGTCTTTCCATTAATCTTTACCCGGGCGGCTCCGGTGACCGGACGGTTGCTGGGTTGATAAAGATCATCAGGCGAAGCAGCACCTTGGCACCAGCCGGGAATGCGGATATGCAAATCAAATTCACTTGGCTTGGCCGGTTTCATGGTGATTTTAACTTCGCCCTGCCACGGATAATCCGTTGTCTGTTTTAATGAGACGGCTTGACCGGCCAGTTGAATTTTCGCGGTGCTGCCGACAAACAGGTTTATGTAAATGCCGGTTTTGTCCTGCGCATAAACATAGCCGGGCATCGCGCCCACCAGCTTCAGAAACATCGGCGGACAGCAAGGGCAGCCGTTCCACGACCAGCGTGAGTTGCCGTTGGCAGATTGCAAGGGATTGACGTAGGTATAGGAATTCCCGGCCAGGGAAACGCCGGCGAGCGCACCGTTGTAAAGTTCGCTTTCAAGTGCGTCCACGTAACGCGCATCGCCGGTGAGCAGATTCAAGTTGTGATCAAAGAATCCCGCGCCCACCGCTCCGCAAGTTTCCAGGTAACCGTCGTTGGGCAGGAAATAATCACTGCCAAAGGCTTCACCCGTCGCCGTCGCACCAATGCCGCCGGTGACATACGTTTTTTTGCCGTTCATGTTTTCCCACAAGCGGATGGCGGCTTGACGATAATCGTCGCGGCCATTGATGCCTGCCAGCGCACTAAGGCCGGCGCACAGCAGGGCCGCCCGAACCGCGTGCCCCTCAATCGTGGTTTGCTCCAAAACCGGTTGCTGGTCCTGGTTGTAAGCTCCATACGATGGCTGGTTTTTGCGCGGATGCCCGCGTGCTTCAATCCAATATTGCGCCAGCTCCAGATAACGGCGCTCATTCACGGTGACCGGCATTTCGGGTTTCAGATCGGGATGCTCCCGAAAGAGCAGATACAGATTAGCGAAAGCCTCCTCGACGATGGCATGGTTGGGAACCAGCTCGTATTTCGGTGCCGGCCCGATCTGGTCGCAGGTGTAGTTGGCCAGCCTGACCGCCACCTTCAGCAAACTGGTCTTGCCGGTGGCCTGATAATAATGCACCGCCGCTTCGCACAAGGCGCCCACGTTATACATTTCGTGTTGCCAGCCATCGTTGCCGCCGTTGAGTCCCCAGCGCTGGGTGGGATGCTGCAATTCGGTCCAGGTGTTCAGGTAACCATTCGTGTCCTTGTCCTGTGCCGCCGTGATTCGCGCAATGTAACCGTCTATCCGTTTTTCCAGCGCCGGATCAGGGTGGGCCGCCAGAAAATCCGCCGAACCGCGGATCATTTCATAAATCAGTCCGTCATACCAAGGCGGACCGGCGTGGCCATCCGAGTCCCCGTCACGGACGCGGTCAAAATTATTGAGCGCGCCGCCGCGGTCGCTCTCAAATTTTGCAAAACAGTCTGGAATGGTCACCTCCTGCCAGACCTTCCGCTTCGGCGACCAGAAGGAATCTTCGATCGTCACCGATTGAATGGACACTGGAGTCAGTTGGTTCGACGTTTGAGCGGCGGTTTTGGCAACGCCGCCCGCAAGACACCAAGCTCCCAAGACGATGTAAACAGAAAAATTTTTCAAGATGCTTGGGTGAATTTTGTCGCATCTCAAGCATCTGTGCAAGGCTTTCACGCATGTTAGACTAAACGGCAGGGCCGTCGTGCGGCGATGACCGGATGGCAGCGCGCGTTGCCACGCGCTATGATGGCATCATCCAAACGCAAACCAGGCGATAAAAAAACAAAAAAAACGCGCCGATATTTATCGGCGCGTTTGGCTTTTACAGTTTTAATTGGGAGCGGCGACTCGCCGTCAATAATTCTTCGCGACTTCCGCCCAGTTCACCACGTTCCAAAACACTTTGAGATAATCGGCGCGCTTGTTCTGGTATTTCAAATAGTAGGCGTGTTCCCAGACATCCGCGCCGAGGATCGGTTTGCCTTCGCAGCCGGCCACGGCCTTGCCCATGAGCGGATTGTCCTGGTTCGCCGTGGAGACGATTTCCAGCTTGCCGGCGTTGGACACAAGCCAGACCCAGCCGCTGCCGAAACGACCGAGGCCCGCCGCCTCAAATTTCGCCTTGAAATCGTCGAAGTTGCCAAACGTCGCCTTGATGTCATCCGCAAGCTTGCCATGTGGCGCGCCGCCGACGTTCGGACCGAGAATTTTCCAGAAGAAGGAATGGTTCCAGTGGCCGCCGCCGTTGTTGCGCACGGGGCCGCGAATCGCGTCGGGCACCACGCTCAAATCCTTGATGATTTGTTCGAGTGATTTGGCTTCGAGCGCGGCGTTGCCGGCGATGGCCTTGTTGAGGTTGTCCACATACGCCTTGTGATGGCGGTCGTGATGAATTTCCATCGTCAACGCGTCGAAGTGAGGTTCGAGAGCCGCCTTGTCGTAGGGCAGGGGAGGGAGTTCGTGTGCCATAATTAATTTAATTGGTTTAAGTTAAACGCCTAATTTCCGGCTCCAACTTGCAACACGCCCGGCAAAAATGCAAGCGCGGACATTGCAATAAAACGGGCGTTTGGCTTTAAGCAATTACTGGCTTAACCGGAAAAACTGCTGTCCGCCGGAGATCGGACTGGTCACGGTGTTCTGTCCATTCACGATGGCCGGCACGGTGGAATTGGTGATCCAAGCCGCCGGCAAAACATTCGTGGCGGATAACAGCGCGAAGCCGCCAACATTGGTCGGCCAGGTCAAAACCAAATTGGTGCTGGAAAGATTAATGTTCAACTGCGGTGTTGGGCTGGGAACGTAGAACAAAGCCGCATGGCAGATGGACAGCGGAGGATTGGTTGGCGACCACGCCCCATTGGTGAAGGTGTAGATGGTATAGTTTTGCGCAGTGTAAGGAATTGCGGGCTGACCCGAAATGTAAAATAACACTTGGGCGCCTTCCTGTGGCGCCATGCCAGTGTAATCTTGATAACTGCTGGAATTGGTGTTCAGCGAGCCAAGCAGTGAATACTCCCCGCAGCCACAAAAATAGGGGTTTGGATAGATCGCTGTCGGCACTGTGCCGGTGAAAGTGATGGAGGTCGCCGCTTCAGCATTTAGAAGATAGAAGCCTCTGCCGGGAGCCAAGATTGGTTCTTCATCACCAGAGGATTCAACGGGAAAAGGACAAGTAGGGCAGTTTGCTGTTGAATCTAAGTAATATTGTTGGTAATTGCCGGAACAATCCCGAACAAAAATAGTGGACCCATCCAGATAACCACTTGCAACAGTTAACACGAGATTTGCGTTGTTGGAGGAATTATTGAAGGGATTGGCGAGAGCAGAAAACCCTTCCGGCACCGTCACGGTAACGCTGGCGGCATAAGTTGAAATTGCAAATGCAGCAGAAAAAACGGCACCCAACAATAAAGTTTTCATAAAAAGTGTGTGTCTCTCAATCAGTTCAGCAGTTTTTAACCCGTCAAACTCGTAAAGACCCTAAGCAATTACTGGCTTAACCGGAAAAACTGCTGTCCGCCGGAAATCGGACTGGTCACGGTGTTCTGTCCATCCACGATGACCGGCACGGTGGAATTGGTGATCCAAGCCGCCGGCAAAACATTCGTGGTGGATAACAGCGCGAAGCCGCCAACATTGGTCGGCCAAGTCAAAACCAAATTGGTGCTCGAAAGATTGATGCTCAACTGAGGTGTTGGGCTGGGAACGTGGAAAACCGCCGCTTGGCAAATGGCCAGTGGAGGAGTGCCGGGCGACCACGCGCCGTTGGTGAACGTGTAAATGGTATAGTTTGTCGGGGCATAGGGATAGATTGCTTTTCCCGAAACATGAATCAATACTTGAGAACCGTTCTGCGGGGCCATGCCAGTGTAATCTTGATAACTGCTTGAATTGGTGTTCAGCGAGCCGAGCAGCGAATACTCTCCGGCACCACAATAATAAGGGTTTGGATAGACCGCTGTCGGCACTGTGCCGGTGAAAGTGATGGAGGTCGCCGAGTTAGCATTAATTAAATAAAAGCCTCTGCCGGGAGCCAGGATTGGTATTTCATAATTAAAATCAGGAAAATTCCAAATATCCTGTGAATCTATCGTGAAACCTTTGTAATTGCCGGAACAATCGGTAACATAAATTTCATCCCCATCCAGCGAGCCGCCTGCAATGGGTAACACCACGTTTGGAGTGTTGGACGAATTGTTAAAAGGATTGGCGAGAGCTGTTATGCCGGGCGGCAGCGTCACTGTAACGCTGGCAGCATAAATGGAGATAGCAAATGCAGCAGAAAGAACGGCACCCAACAAAAATGTTTTCATAAGATTTTTTCCCACTAAAAAAGTCTATCAGGAAAAAGTTTTACTGTCAATATGCTGTGCGCCGGGGCCGCCTGATTTTGATTTGGGTTTCTATTTTTTGTCATTTTCTCACCGCTGGTTGTCATTTTGCGCGTGTTTCATTGACTCGAATGGCCTGTCTGGTATTTTTGCCATTCGTTTTTACGCAAAAAATTAACCGCAATAATCCAATTTATGGCTAAAACAATCAAATCCGCAAAATACGTTTATGTGTTCGGCAACAAGAAGGCTGACGGCGACGGCTCCATGAAGCCGCTGCTCGGCGGCAAGGGCGCAAACCTCGCCGAGATGGGCCGCATCGGCCTGCCCGTGCCGCCCGGTTTCACCATCACCACCGAGGTCTGCACCTATTTTTACGACAACAAAAAGACCTATCCAAAAATTCTCGACGCGCAGGTGAAAGACGGCGTCGCCCACATCGAAAAAATCATCGGCACGAAGTTCGGCGACAAGGCCGCGATGCCGCTGCTGGTATCCGTCCGCTCCGGCGCGCGCGATTCGATGCCCGGCATGATGGACACGATTTTGAATCTCGGTCTCAACGACCAAACCGTTCTCGCGCTGGTCGCGGCGACGAAGAACGAGCGTTTTGCGTGGGACTGCTACCGCCGTTTCGTCCAGATGTATGGCGATACCGCGATGGGCGTGCAGAAACGCGCCGGCGAAGATCATGAACCGTTTGAAACCGTCATTCACGCGCTCAAGCACGAGCGTTATCACGCGGACATCGAGGACACCAAGCTTACCGTCGCCGATTTGCAGGAACTCGTCACGCGCTTCAAGGCACTGATCAAGGAGCGGACCGGCAAAGAATTTCCTCAAGACCCGTGGAAGCAGCTTTGGGGCGCGGTCGGCGCCGTGTTCAATTCTTGGATGAATGATCGCGCGATTGTCTATCGCCGCAAATATAACATTCCCTCCGAATGGGGAACCGCCGTCAACGTCCAGGCGATGGTTTATGGCAACACCGGCCCGACTTCCGGTTCCGGCGTCGCGTTCACCCGCAATCCAGCGAATGGCACGAAGGAATTCTACGGCGAATTTCTCATCAACGCGCAGGGCGAAGACGTCGTCGCCGGCGTGCGCACGCCCGAACCCGTCGCGCAGCTCGCGAAGGAATTGCCCGATGCATTCAAGGAATTGGACAACATCCGCGCGACGCTTGAAAAACATTTCAAGGACGTGCAGGACTTCGAGTTCACGATTCAAGACCGCAAGGTGTTCATGCTCCAGACGCGCAACGGCAAGCGCACCGCCGCCGCAGCGCTGAAAATTTCCATGGACCTCGTGAAGGAAAAATTGATTGACGCCGAAACCGCCGTGCTGCGGAATCCGGCCGATCAATTGGACCAGCTTCTCGCGCCGATTTTTGATCTGGCCGAAGTGAAAAAGGCGAAAGTCATTGCCACAGGTTTGCCCGCCGGTCCCGGCGCGGCTTCCGGCAAAATTTATCTCAACGCCGACCGCGCCGTGGCTGCCGCCGACAAAGGCGAAAAAGTGCTGCTCGTCCGCATCGAGACTTCGCCCGAAGATTTACGCGGCATGATCGCGGCGGAAGGCATCATCACCGCGCGCGGCGGCGTCAGTTCGCACGCGGCGCTCGTTGCGCGTCAGATGGGTAAGGTTTGCGTCTGCGGCGCGGCCAGCTTGGAAATTGATTATCACAAAAAGACCGTGACCGTTGCCGGCCAGGTCTTCAACGAAGGCGATTTCCTTTCGATTGACGGCACCCTCGGCGCGGTTTATGCCGGCGAACTGAAGAGCGCGCCGTCGGAAATCATCTCCGGCCTGATCCACGGCGACAAGGCCGCGCAGGCCACCGAGAAATTCAAGAGCTTCAACCAACTTATGAAATGGTGCTCGCAGTTCACGCGCCTGTCGGTTCGCACCAACGCCGACACGCCGGAGCAGACGCAGAACGCCGTCGCATTTGGCGCGGTCGGCATCGGCCTCACGCGCACGGAACACATGTTCTTCGAGGGCAACCGCATTGACGCCATGCGCGAGATGATTCTCGCGGACACGCTGCCGGCCCGCGAAGCCGCGCTCGCCAAACTGCTCCCGTATCAACGCGACGACTTCCACGGCATTTTCAAGGCGCTGAAAGGATTCCCGGCCACGATCCGTTTCCTCGATCCGCCGCTGCACGAATTTTTGCCGAACACCAAAGAGTCGCAAATGGATCTCGCACGGAAGCTCAACATTCCTGTCGAGAAAATCATCAACCGCGTCCACGAACTCCACGAGTTCAACCCGATGCTCGGTTTCCGCGGCTGCCGGCTAGGCATCAAGTATCCCGAAATCACTAGGATGCAGGCACGCGCCGTGTTTGAAGCCGCCGCTGATGCGCAGAAGGAAGGCTTGAAACCCAAGCCCGAAGTCATGATCCCGCTCGTCGGTTTCAAGAAAGAACTGGATTTGCAGGTCGCCATCGTTCACGAAGTCGCCAAGCAGGTGATGGCCGAGAAGAAAGTGAAATTCACCTACAGCGTCGGCACGATGATCGAAGTGCCTCGCGGCGCGCTCACGGCGGACGAAATCGCGCAGACGGCGGAATTTTTCAGCTTCGGCACGAACGACCTCACGCAAACGTGCCTGGGCATGAGCCGCGACGATTCCGGTTCGTTCCTCGGCGCTTACACCGAAAACGAAATCGTGAAGAAAAATCCTTTCGCCTCGATTGATCAGACCGGCGTCGGCCAACTCATTCAAATCGCCGCCGCGAAAGGCAACAAGACGCGTCCCGGCATCAAGCTCGGCATCTGCGGCGAACATGGTGGCGATCCTGATTCTGTGAAATTCTGCCATCGCGCCGGACTGACCTACGTGAGCTGCTCGCCGTTCCGCGTGCCCGTCGCCCGCCTTGCCGCCGCGCAAGCTGCGATTGAGGAAAAGCGCCAGAAGAAAGTTGCGAAGAAATAATTGCAAGAACGCGCTGCGGCGCGTCCACAATTTTCCGGCGGCGCGGCAACCGTCCCATCATTGACAAACGCCGCCCCAGTTTTGGGGCGGCGTTTCGATTTTCGCCAATGTTGGTTTTGGCCGGTTGCGACACCTCGCAATGGCTTCGCCAGGTGCCTTGCCGCTTGTCTGTAAAAGCAAGCACCGCCGCGCAAAATGTAGTTGCTTTAACCTGAAAATTTTGTAGTTTGACAAAGTGCTGAAGTCGCCTGATTTTAGGGTGACTAGGAAAGAGTCTAAAATAATATGATATCAAACGAACGGCCATCACCCTACGGGCGCCGACCCTATCAAGGTCAGCCAGGCCAAGGTTACGGTATGTCCAAATACGCCCAGCCCAGACCGCCAGTCGTCGAAGACACACTTAAAACCGGGGAAGTTCAAATTGAACGGAAAAATTTTGTTTTCACGCTCAAGGAAAATCCGCGCGGACGGTTCCTCCGCATCACCGAGGATGTCGGCGGACGACGCGACACCATTATTATTCCTTCGACGGGTCTCTCCGAATTCAAGAAAATTGTGGATGAAATGGTGAAGGCGGCGGATGAAATTCCCCCGAAAGAGCAGCCAGCCGCATAGCCGAAAAGACAGGCGACGCAAATTAGGATTGCCCATTTTAGAGTTGTTCGCTTCTTGATGGGAAAACAGGGCTGTTTACTTGACCTCTTTTTTGTGGGATTCAAACGGTAAGTAGAATTTGACGCTTGGTTGTGTTCTCAGTTTTTTTTGTTTCTTGCTGGTGAACCCGTTTCTACTGCGCCACGCAAGTTGTGCCATTCGCTCACAAACTGCGTCATTGTGTCACTCACGGCGCAGTTTTGATTTTTTTTGGCCTGCGGCTAAAGTATGGTTTCATCCTTGGTTATCAATGGATTTGTGAGTTTCCTTTCAAATGATACGCTTCGGCACCATTTCTGCATTAGAACTGAAAGCATTAAGTCGAAAACAATTTTATTCACACAATTTTATGGCAAAAGTTTTAGGCATTGATTTAGGCACGACGAATTCCTGCATGGCCGTGATGGAAGGCGGCGAACCGCTCGTGCTCGAAAATTCCGAGGGCAAACGCACCACGCCCAGTCGTCGTCGCGTTCACCAAATCCGGCGAGCGCCTCGTGGGCGAGGCGGCCAAACGTCAGGCCGTCACCAATTCGCGCAATACGATTTA
This sequence comes from uncultured Verrucomicrobiae bacterium, assembly GCA_963738225.1. GTDB lineage: Bacteria > Verrucomicrobiota > Verrucomicrobiia > Limisphaerales > UBA11358 > UBA11358. The sequence continues at coordinate 486,683 of CAVTVR010000007.1, read as the reverse complement.
TTCCATCAAGCGTTTCATGGGCCGCAAATACGACGAGGTCGGCGAAGAAATCAAACGCATGCCTTACAAAGTCGTCAAGGCGAGCAACGGCGATAGCGCCGTGGAAGTGGAAGTGGACGGCAAGCCGAAACAGTTTTCGCCGCCGGAAATTTCCGCGATGATCCTCGCCAAGCTCAAGGCCGATGCCGAAACGCGTCTCGGCGAAAAAATCACCCAGGCCGTCATCACCGTGCCGGCGTATTTCAACGACTCGCAACGCCAGGCCACCAAGGACGCCGGTCGCATCGCCGGTCTGGAAGTGCTTCGCATCATCAACGAGCCGACTGCCGCGTCGCTCGCCTACGGCCTCGACAAAAAGAAGGACGAAAAAATCGCCGTGTATGATTTGGGCGGCGGCACGTTTGATATTTCCGTTCTGGAAATCGGCGACGGCGTGTTTGAAGTCAAAGCCACCAACGGCGACACGCATCTCGGCGGCGACGATTGGGACAACAAGCTGATGGATTGGATTCTCGACGAATTCAAAAAAGAATCCGGCATGGATCTCCGCAAACAGCCCGACGCGCTTCAACGCATCAAGGAAGAAGCCGAGAAAGCCAAGATCGCGCTGTCCAGTTCGCAACAGCTACGACATCAATTTGCCGTTCATCACCGCGGACGCCAGCGGGCCGAAGCACATCCAAAAAACGTTGACGCGCGCCAAAATGGAGCAGCTCACCGACGCGCTGTTCGAGCGCACCATCAGCCCGGTCAAGGCGTGCTTGAAAGACGCCGGCATTGACGCCGCGAAAATTGACGAACTCGTGCTCGTCGGCGGCATGACCCGCATGCCGCGCGTCGTCGAGACCGCGCACAAGCTCGTCAACAAACCGCCGCATCAGGGCGTGAACCCGGACGAAGTCGTCGCCATCGGCGCCGGCATCCAGGGCGGCGTGCTCAAGGGCGAAGTCAAGGACGTGCTGCTGCTCGACGTGACGCCGCTTTCGCTCGGCATCGAAACGCTCGGCGGCGTGTTCACGCGGCTCATCGAGCGCAACACCACGATTCCCACGCGCAAATCGGAAATTTTCTCCACCGCCAGCGACAACCAGCCCGGCGTCGAGATTCACGTGTTGCAGGGCGAACGCCAGTTTTCCAAGGACAACAAGACCATCGGCAAATTTCCAGCTTGCGGACATTCCGCCCGCACCGCGCGGCGTGCCGCAGATCGAAGTGACCTTCGACATTGACGCCAACGGCATTTTGCACGTCGGCGCGAAGGACCTTGGCACCGGCAAGGAACAGAAGATCACCATCACCGCCAGCAGCGGTCTCTCGAAGGACGAAGTCGAGAAGATGCGCAAGGACGCCGAGCTGCACGCCGACGAGGACAAGGCCAAGAAGGAAGAGATCGAGACGCGCAACGAGGTGGACAACGCCGTTTATCGCACCGAGAAACTGGTCAAGGACAACGCCGACAAAATTTCGGCGGACGACAAGACCAAGCTCGAAACCGCGATTGCCGCCGCGAAGGAAGCGCTCAAGGGCAGCGACAGCGCCGCCATCAAATCCGCCGGCGAGAAGCTGAACGAAGCCGCCCAGACCGTGGGCGCGGAACTTTACAAGGCCGCCGCCGCGAAAGCGCAAGCTGAAAAAGCGCAAGCCGGCGGACAGCCGCAAGGCGAAGCGCCCAAGTCCGAAGAAAAGAAAAAGGACGACGGCGTGATTGACGCGGAAGTCGTGGACGAGAAGAAGTAACTGCGTTACGGCCACCATCATCAAATGAAAGTCTTCATCAGTTGGTCAGGCGAAAGAAGTCATGCAGTCGCGAAAGCGCTGCATGAGGAACTCGCTTGCCTGATGAATGAAGTTGATCCGTATATTTCTTCAGAGGACATCGAAAAAGGAACCGCTTGGTTCCCTCATATTTCTGACAATTTGGCAAACAGCGATTTTGGAATTGTATGTTTGACGCCTGAAAATATTGAAAGCCGCTGGGTTCACTTTGAGGCAGGTGCGTTAGCTTGTAAGTTCTCCAACAAAAAAGTAGCTCCCATATTGATTGAGCTGGAAGAATCTCAACTCCGGCCACCGCTTTCACAATTAAATTTTACGCGTTTCAAAAAAGATGATGTTTTGAAATTGATGTCTGCAATCAATGGGCATCTCCAGAAACCGCTAGGTGATGAAAACCTTAAGAAATCTTTTGAACGCTGGTGGTTGCCATTTGAACAGAAAGTAAATGAAGCACTAAAATGCTTTCGACGGCTTTCTGCAATGAAACCAGAAAAGCGCGAAGACAGAGAGATTTTAGAGGAAATACTTTCTTTGATGCGTTCAGCAGCCTCTCCCGATCCTTGGGGCGGTTTTGCAAATCCATGGCAAACTAATCCTGTTTACGGAAACCCGAGGCTTGCTGCAATCGCCGCCTATGGAAGACCAGCAGAAATTTATAGACACCTAGCGGGAAATCCTGGGTTAAGTGGTTTACCTCTAGGAAGCCAAGATCCGGATACAACCACAGAACCACCCAAATAACACTTTTCCCGCCGCGAGTGCGGACCGGGAGTTAATTAAGCAGTCAACAAAACAACAACCAAACAAAAGAAATAGTATGGCACTGAACATCAAACCGCTCGGCGACCGCATCCTCGTGGAAGCCGTCGAAGAGAAGGAAGTCAAAAAGGGCGGGATCATCATCCCCGACACCGCCAAAGAGAAACCGCAGGAAGGCATTGTCCGCGTGCTCGGCACCGGCAAGCTGGACGACGAAGGCAAACGCATCCCGTTTGAAGTCAAGGTCGGCGACCGCGTGCTCGTTTCCAAATACGGCGGCACGGAAATCAAGATTGACGGCAAGGAATACAAGATTTTCGGCGCGGATGACCTCGTCGCGATCCTGAGCTAATTAAAAACTTAAAACTTAAAATTAAAAATTAAATTATATGGCAGCTAAACAATTATTGTTCGATGAAGCGGCGCGGCAGGCGATCCTGCGCGGCGTTTCCAAACTCTCCAAGGCGGTCGTCGCCACGCTCGGACCGAAAGGCCGCAATGTGGTCATTGACAAAAAATTCGGCTCCCCGACGGTGACCAAGGACGGCGTCACAGTCGCGAAGGAAATCGAATTGGAAGATCCTTACGAAAACATGGGCGCGCAAATGGTCCGCGAAGTCGCGAGCAAGACCAGCGACATCGCCGGCGACGGCACCACCACCGCGACACTGCTCGCCGAGGCGATTTATCGCGAAGGCTTGAAGTTCGTCACCAGCGGGGCGAATCCCATCGGCATCCAACGCGGCATCAACAAGGCCGTGGAAGCCGCGGTCGGCCACCTCGACAAAATCTCCAAGAAGGTCAAGGACAAGGAAGAAATCAAACAGGTCGCGGCCGTGTCCGCCAACTGGGATTTCGAAATCGCCGACAAGATCGCCGACGCGATGGACAAGGTTGGCAAAGACGGCACGATCACCGTTGAAGAAGCGAAGTCCATCGAGACGACGCTCGAAGTGGTCGAAGGCATGCAGTTCGACAAAGGTTATTTGTCGCCGTATTTCGTCACGAACGCCGAGACGATGGAAGCCAAGCAGGAAGATCCTTACATTTTGATTTTCGAAAAGAAGATCAGCAATTTGAAGGACATGCTGCCGCTGCTCGAAAAAGCCGCGCGCACCGGCAAGCCGCTGCTCATCATCGCCGAAGAAGTCGAAGGCGAAGCGCTCGCGACGCTCGTCGTGAACAAGCTGCGCGGCACGCTCAACGTCTGTGCCGTGAAAGCGCCCGGCTTCGGCGACCGCCGCAAAGCCATGATGGAAGACATCGCGGTCCTCACCGGCGGCAAATTCATCAGTGAAGACCTCGGCATCAAGCTTGAGAGCATCGAACTCACCGACCTCGGCCGCGCCAAGAACGTGGTCATTGACAAGGAAAATACAACCATCGTGGAAGGCGGCGGCAAGAACAGCGACATCCAGGGCCGCGTGAATCAAATCCGCCGGCAAATCGAAGAGACAACGAGCGATTACGACCGCGAAAAATTGCAGGAACGCCTGGCCAAACTCGCCGGGGGCGTGGCCGTCATCAACGTCGGCGCCGCGACCGAGACCGAAATGAAGGAAAAGAAAATGCGCGTGGAAGACGCGTTGCACGCGACCCGCGCGGCCGTGGAAGAAGGCATCGTCGCCGGCGGCGGCGTGGCCCTGCTGCGCTGCGTTGGAGCGATTGACGCCGTCAAGGCCGCGAACGAAGACGAAGGCATCGGCATCGGCATCGTGAAGCGTGCCGTGGAATCCCCGCTGCGTTTGCTCGCGCAAAACGCCGGCGTGGAAGGCAGCGTCATTGTCGAAGCTGTCAAGAAAGCCAAGGGCAACGAAGGTTATAACGTGGCCACCGGCGAATACGAAGACCTCGTGAAAGCCGGCATCGTGGACCCGAAGAAAGTCACTCGCAGCGCGCTGCAAAACGCGGCCAGCATCGCCGGTTTGCTGCTCACCACCGAATGCCTCATCACTGACATTCCTGAAAAGGAAAAGCCGGCTCCGATGGGCGGCGGTCACGGCGGCGGCGGCATGGGCGGCATGGATTATTGATCCGCTGAAGAAACAGAGGAACCAGAAAAGAGCGCGGCTGGAAGCAATTCCGGCCGCGTTTTTTTTGTTTTGCATGGAAACTGAACTATTTGCCGTTTGCTCTTGAACCCCCCGACGTTCACGGTTAATATCACTGAGAATAACCTGTGAATAACTTTTATGAGGGATAGACAATCAAACGCATACCTCAACACGGGAATTTACACCGTTGCTGAAGCTTCGCGACTTACGGGCGTGTCAAAAGAGCGCATTCGTCGCTGGCTGCGCGGCTATCATTCTGAATTACGGAAGAAAAATTATCCGCCACTTTGGGAAGGTCAACTGCCAGCCATCGAAAATAAAGTCGCACTCGGATTTTTGGATTTAATCGAAGTCAAATTCGTCGCCGCTTTTTTGGATGTGGGCGTGTCGTGGGCTGTCATTCACAAGGTTCGAGAAAAGGCACAAAAACTTTACAGCGACACGAATCACCCATTTTGCACAAAACAATTTGTTACCGACGGCCGCCAGATTTTTCGAGACTTGCACGAGGAAACGGGCGAAGATTGCCTTGAAGAAATTGCCACCGACCAGTGCGTTTTTGCGGAGATCACAAAGCCATTTTTAAAAGAATTGGATTTTCGCGACGGAACGATACTTGAGCGCTGGTGGCCACTTGGGAAAGACCGTCACATCGTCGTTGACCCGCGAAAAAATTTTGGCCAGCCAACGATTGTCAACGAGGGAATACCTACCCAAAACTTAGCGAGGAGCTACAAAGCCAACGATTCATCGTTGGAAGAAGTTGCTCGTTGGTATGAAATCCGTCCTGAATCCGTGCAAGAAGCTGTTGAATACGAGCTGTCGCTCGCAGCGTGAAATTTTTCTTCGATAACAATTTGGCACCCAAAATCGCCAAAGGGTTAAATGGTTTTGTTTCTCCGGACCATCAAGTGATTCATTTGAAAGAGCGATTTCCGGCGGATACGAACGACATTGACTGGATGCGGCAACTCGCCCAAGAGGAAGATTTGATTATTGTCACAGCAGATGTTCGCATTGGGAAAAACCCACAGGAGATCGAAGCATGGAAACAAGCTGGTCACACAATTTTTTTCTTAAAACCCGGCTGGACACACATGAGGTTTTGGGACCAAGCGCAGAAGTTTATCAAATGTTTTCCGGCAATTATCGAAAAGGCACAAATCGCGGAACGTGGTTCGTCTTTCATTGTTTCAGTGAACGGCAAGATTGAAGGCTAGGCTGCCAATCGGGCGGATTCGGCGTAGTATTTGGCAACCTGTTCCATCGAAGGGCGGCTCGCCGGATTTTTTGTCAGGCACGACATCACCACGGCCCAGGTGTTGCGCAGAACATTCACGCCCAGTTTCATCGGCGAAGGCGGCTCCGCATTCCGAATCTGCTGCTCGATCGCGGCAAGGTCGCCGTCAAACGGATGGCTTCTTGTGTAGGCGTAATAAGCCATGACTCCGAAAGCGAACACATCGCTTTTTTCGCCTTTGGAAAAATCGCCGTCCCATTTTTCCGGCGCCATGTATTTGGCGGTGCCGACCAGCTCCTTCAATTTGTCCGTAATGAACGGCGGCAGACGGTCTTTGAAATACGAGTGCGAAAAATCAATCAGCCGGCACTCGTCGGGAAAAGCCGCGGGCACCAGCACGTTCATGCTTTTCAGGTCGTTGTGGACGACCGGTTCGCCGCACAAAATTCCGGCGTGCAAATCCGCCATCGTCTCGGCGACGCTCTGCAAAATGCGATGCGTGCGTGCCGGTTCTTGAAGCGTGATTTTGGCCTGCACCAATTCGTTCAGCGTCGCGCCGTCAATGAATTCCAGAAACAGCCGGTGCGTCGTAGCGTCGTAAGCAAGTTTGCGGCGGACGCGGGGATGACTGATTTCTTTCAGAATGTAAGCTTCATTGGCGACGAACACCTCGTCCCAAAATTGTTTGGGCTGCTTGAGCACCGCCGGGCAGGAGATTCGTTCAAACTCCACTTTGGCGAGCGTGGACACGCCGGCATTCACCGGCAACGGTTCCTGGTTGCGGATGACGGGAATTTTCATGGCATGTCCTCCGTAACGCGCCGGCTTGCTCGTAGGGCAGAAGTCATGTTTAACGGGGCGCGGGCCAAGGACAATGAGATTTCAGTCATCGTGAATAGAGCAGTGGCAGAAACGGTTTTCCGGGTCAAGTGGCGATTCAGGATATTGTTCCTTTGTCCGACTTGACCCGCAGGGCGAATTGGAGGATTATGACTTTGCCGAATTGCTGGGGGCGCACTGGTTTCGACCATGTGAACAGGCCAGAGGCGGCATGCCGAGGAAGATGCGTTGGCCTCGTTAATCATTCGCATCAAAACTAAAAAGCTAACGAAGAACTAGCCCTCGCGGCCTAAGCGCCACGACGTTCGCCACTGGACACCTGCTACGGTGGACGGACGCAACAGCAGGCATGGCTGACAATGGAGACCGCGCGTTGTCAGCCGAGATCTTACCATGCGGACTAGGCAGTGCGAATCGAGCCCGGACGCCATCGCATAGCAGAAAAAATTATTCGGGATAAGCATGTAGTCGCGGCTGGTTGGTTTGCTTGGGACGCGGGTTCAACTCCCGCCGCCTCCACCATATTTTACTTGGTTTATTTAATTGTGTTGACTTTTGGATACAAATTGGAGACAATTTGCCTATGAAAGTCAATTTAACCAATGTTTCCAAGCGACCAATTGAGGTCAGAAACGGCAGCACCACCGTCAAAATCTACGAGGGGACAAACCGCGTTCAGGGCAGTTCCTATACCCAATACACGCTTGTCTACTACCTCGGAAACCAGCGCGTCAAAAGAAAGTTTGCCGATTTGAAAGAAGCCCGTCGCGAGGCAGAGTTGGTAGCGGCAAAACTGGCGAGCGGGGAAAATGAGGTGTTACGGCTTACCGCCGCCGACCGGCTCGTTTATCTTCAAGCCCGAGAAGATTTGCGCCCGTTAAACCGCCCTCTGAATGTCGCAGTCAGCGAATATGTCAACGCAGCGAAACGGCTGCCGCAAGGAGTGAATCTCGGTGAGGCGGTGGACTTTTTTCTCCGGCGCAATCCCGTGGCACTGCCGCGCAAAACCGTCCGTGAAGTCCTGGATGAAATGGTTGACACCAAGACCAAAGCAGGTCGTGGCGCGGTTCACATAAAAGATTTGCAGAGTCGGCTGGGACGGTTCGCCGAGGCATTTCAAATGAACATTGGGCAAGTCACCGGCTCGATGATAGAACGCCACTTGGAAAATCTAAACGTGGCGGGGCGCACGAAACGAAATCACTTTCGCCACATCAATTCCTTGTTCAAATTTGCCATCCGTCGGAAATACCTGCCCAAGGACGCGCTGGACGAAATGGCCGCGATTGAGAAACCCGAAGAAGACATCAAAGAAATTGAAATTTTCTCCCCGAATGAAATGAATGAAATCCTTCGTGTCGCCAGACCTGAAATCACCGCTTGGCTGGCGATTGCTGGATTTGCCGGATTACGCACGGCGGAGTTGCAACGGCTGGATTGGCGGGACGTGAACCTCGCCGAAAAACACATTGAAGTTACGGCGGCGAAATCAAAAACCGCCAGCCGACGTTTGGTGCCGATAACGGAGAATTTACTGGCTTGGCTTACGCCTCATGTGCAAACCGCCGGGCGCGTTTCTGGTTATGAAAATATGTCAAAGCAAATTAGCTGGTTGGTTCAAGACATAAACGCCGCCCGAGAAAAGCAGGCGAAGGAGAAGGGGATTGATCCGAAAGACGCGCTTTTATTTAAGTGGAAACGGAACGCCTTGCGCCATAGTTTCATTTCCTATCGGTTGGCAGCGATCAAGAACACGGCTGAAGTCGCGCTGGAGGCGGGCAATTCGCCACAAATGATTTTCAAACATTACCGTCAACTGGTTACGGAAGCGGAAGCGGCCAAATGGTTTTCCATCCTGCCGGAGAACAAGGGAATGACCACGACCTTGCCGCCACCCTAAATTTGCCTACCTTGGCGGTGGTGAAACCGCGTCACTTACGATGGCTCCGGCACCGAAATTGGCCTTCAAATGGGCCTCAATTTCGGCCCATTTGAAGAGCACCGTGGCCCGGCGGCCCCGGCCAATTTTCAGATATGGGATGATGCCACGCTGCATCCAGTGTTCAATCGTCCGGGCCGTCATGCCCAGCCGGGCGGCCACCTCTGCTTTGGAAATATAATTATCTGCCGCGCATGGCTGGTTCAAGGCCAACGGTTCCAAATTTTTTCCAGTTTTCATTTTTGCACCGCCTGGTGTTTGGCTTTCCGCGCGTTTTTAATGCGCCAGTGCCGGTGGATGGTTTCGGCCACCTTTTCGAGCCAATTCACGTCGGCAAGTTGCTGCGCCAGCACGTCACGGGAATAAAGTTTGACGCAATAACGCTGCGGATGGCCGAAGGGTTTGATCAGCCCCGCCCTCACCAGTGGCGGAATATTATGCGCTGCGATGCCCAGCGCCTTGGCCACTTTCTCCTTGGTCATGTAGGCGCCAAATTCATCCAGCGGCTGTATTTTTAATGGTGAATCGGCAGTCATATATTTTCCTTGGTTAAAGCGACAGTGACGGCGGCAATGTGGGTGTTCAGCGTCGTGGCCAAGCGGCGATCCGCCGACTTCACAAACTTCAATTCGTATTTCTGAATGTCCTGTGCCAGCCGCTTGAGGCCGCTGCCGAGGACGACCACATCGGCATACGCAAAATGAATCAGCATTTTTTCCGGCGGCGCATCCGGCTCCTTTTCCAAAACCGGATTGGGAATTTTTTCCGCATACAAAAATTGCGCGTAAGGCAGCAGGTAGCTGATGCCGTCATCGGCAATCGCTTCAAGCGCGGCGATGGTGGAATTCCGGTCAAGGCAGGGATTATCGCGCGGGCTAGACGCTGATATGGCGGGTGGATTGTCGCTGGTGTTCAGTTGACTTGATTTCATGGCTACTCCTTTCAGTTGTTTCAGTTGAAAGCGTTTGCGTAATGCGCTGGCGGAACCGTTTCAGGAAAAGGTTGCCACGCTGCAAAATGGTTTGGGAAAAATCACGGTGCGGCATGGCTTCAACCGCCGCCAGCCGCGCACTGGAATCGGTGACGTGCGAACGAAGCAAGTCGCTGTCGTCAGTGAAAATCTGGCAGCGCTCGCGGCCACGCGAAATGCTGACGTAAAATTGTTCCTGATTGATGGCGGGCAGCGAACGCGACGAAGCGACCAGCAAAACTTCAGCCACCGTCTTGCCCTGGGCGGCGTGCGACGTGACGGCGTAGCCATGCGTGAACGTGCGATAATCAGCCGGAATCATCCGGCCATCGGCCAGCAAAACAGAATCGCCTTGAACGGCTTTGACCTCGACCAACTCACCGTTCACAAATTTTTTAGGCCAGTTCGCTTGCAGCAGCAGTTTGTCGCCGGCAGCCACGTTCAATTTGCGTTTCTCTCCCACATCACAGGCGATGCCCGTGCCCAATGGGAAAATGTTTTCGGAACCATCGGCGTGTTGAACTTTGAGCGAGTCATTTTCCACGGCGACCACTAGCACCATTTCCCCTTTTTCAAAACCATGTCCCCGACGATGAAAATGGATGGCCATGCCGGGACGGTATTGCCGCGCATCCCGCTTTTGCGCTTCCGTCCACGAGAGCGAATCAAAAACTTGAAATGTCTTTTCTTCCAGTGCCAGACGGCCAGCCGATTTTAATTCCGTTCCGGACTTTTTCCGTCACCGCTTCAATTTCCGCCCAGGTGGGCGCAACCAGCAGCGCGGATTTGTTTTCATCCAACGCCTTCAAATACGATTTTGCCGCCGAACCGTGAAGTGTGCCGTCCGAAAATTCAGCTACCGCGCCCATGCGTTCCAACTGCGCGAACGCTTCCACGGTGCGTTTCTGCGCCGCCAGTTCCACGGCCTTGCGATATTCGGCCTTGCGTTGCCGCCGGATGGCCGTCAATTGACCGGACTTGAAATCGGAGTGCCGCTCCAAAATCCGCAACGCATCACCACGCGCCACCGAAGCGTGCTGCCCGGTGTCGCCCGAAAGGACAATCCGGCTGTCTTTCCCCAAATCAAACAGCCGTTTCATGTCGTCCATTCCCACCGCCCCGGCTTCATCCAAGACAATCAATTGCCGTTCAGTCAGAATAGGCTTGGACAACAGCAGGCTTCCTGCCATTTCTTCTCTCCGACCACCGCCAGGCGCTCAATGTCGCTGAAATGATGCATCGCAAACTTCGTGTCCTCCCACAAAGCGCCGGCGGTCCAGCCGTGAAAGCCGGTCATATCGAACAGCACGCACAGTTTTCCGTGCAGCCGGACGAGCCGCTCGAACTCTGGCACGAAGTAATCGTAATCCGCTTTAACTAGCTTTCCGCTGACGTGGACGGCGAGCATCTTCCCGCCGTCTTCTTCCGTGAGGTCAATGGGCATGTTGGACTCCTTTGGCTCGTTTCACGCCATTATGTTTTCCATTTTTGGACCTGCTGATCCGGCGCAATTTCAATTCCGGCACGCGTGACTTTTCCGCCAGCGGTTTTCCGTTCTGGTTTTCGCCCTGACCCCATTTCCAGTTGCGGATTTCCGGCAAGTCTTGACCGTGTTTGTCAATGTAACGCTTATGCTCAATGAGTTTGTCCTGCATCTGCTGCTTCAGGTAGGCACCTTTGGAACCTAAATTCGGCACGCGGTCCACCACGTCTTGCACCAGATGGAAGCGGTCCAGGTCATTCTGCACGCGGATGTCGAAGGCGGTCGTGATGGTGCCTTCTTCCTTGTAGCCCCGGACGTGGAGGTTGCGATTGGTTCGGCGATAGGTCAGCCGGTGAACCAGCCACGGGTAGCCATGAAAGCCAAAGATGATGTGCTTGTCTTTGGTGAACAACGAATCGTAATCCGTTTCGCTCAACCCGTGCGGATGTTCGGTTTTGGGCTGGAGCTTCATCAGGTCAACGACATTGATCACCCGGATTTTCAGATCAGGCAGATGCTCGCGCAGAATGGAAACGGCGGCCAGAATCTCCAGCGTGGGCGTGTCGCCGCAGCAGGCCATCACCACATCCGGCTCGGAACCTTGGTCGTTGCTCGCCCATTGCCAGATGCCGATGCCTTCCGTGCAATGCACCACGGCGGCGTCCATCGTCAGCCATTGCGGCAAGCGCGTGTTTGCCGGCCACGACGACGTTGACGTAATGCCGGCTGCGCAGGCAATGATCAAATACGGACAGCAGACAGTTCGCATCCGGCGGCAAATAAACGCGCACGATGTCGGCCTTCTTGTTGATGACGTGATCGAGGAAACCGGGGTCTTGATGCGTGAAGCCGTTGTGATCCTGCTGCCAGACGTGCGAGGCGAGCAGATAATTCAGCGACGCGATTTTTCGACGCCAGGGCAGTTCCGACGTGACCTTCAGCCATTTGGCGTGCTGGCTGAACATCGAGTCCACGATGCGGATGAACGCCTCATAGCTGTTGAACAGCCCGTGCCGTCCGGTCAGCAAATAACCTTCCAACCACCCTTCGCACTGGTGTTCGCTTAACATCGAATCCAGCACGCGTCCGGCGGGCGCGAGGAATTCATCCGTTTTAACTTCTTGCGCTTCCCACTGACGATTGGTGGTTTCAAAGACCGCGCCCAAAAGATTTGAAAGCGTCTCGTCAGGGCCGAAGACGCGGAAATTATGCTCGTTCAATTTGACGACGTCGCGCAGGAACTTGCCCAGCACCATCGTATCCTGTCCAGCCACGGCGCCGGGTGAAGGCACTTTTACCGCGTGGTCGTGGAAGTCCGGCATGACGAGGTCGCGCAGCAGCAGCCCGCCGTTGGCGTGTGGATTGGAACCCATCCGCCGGTCGCCCTTCGGTGCCAGCTCGGCCAACTCGGGAATGAGCCGGCCATTCTTATCGAATAGTTCCTCGGCCTTGTAACTTTTCATCCACTTTTCAAGTTGCTTGACGTGCTGGGGATGTTCGGCATCCACCAGGAGCGGCACTTGATGCGCGCGGAACGTGCCTTCCACTTTCAGGCCATCCACTTCTTTCGGCCCCGTCCAGCCTTTCGGCGACTTGAGCACAATCATCGGCCAGCGCGGACGAGTGGTGTCCTGCTTGTCCCGCGCGTTCTTTTGAATTTTTCGGATGTCCTCGATGGCCTTTTCCAAGGTGGTGGCCATGAGTTCGTGCATTTTTTCCGGCTCGTCACCTTCCACAAAGTAAGGCGTCCAGCCGCAGCCGCGAAAAAATTGCTCCAATTCCTCATGGCTCGATGCGGGCCAGAAGCGTCGGGTTGGAAATCTTGTAGCCGTTGAGATGCAAGATCGGCAGCACGGCTCCGTCGGTGATCGGGTCGAGAAATTTGTTGGACTGCCACGCCGTCGCCAGCGGGCCGGTTTCCGCCTCGCCGTCGCCGACAACGCAGGCGACGATCAAATCGGGATTGTCAAATGCCGCACCGAAAGCGTGCGACAATGAATAACCCAGTTCGCCGCCTTCGTGAATTGATCCGGGCGTCGTCGGCGCGACGTGGCTGGAAATCCCGCCGGGAAACGAGAATTGCGTGAACAGTTTTTTCAGCCCGGCTTCGTCCTGCGTGACGTTCGGATAAACTTCACTCCAAGTTCCTTCGAGATAGACGTTGCCCACCAGCGCCGGGCCGCCGTGACCGGGGCCGGCGACGTAAAACATATTCAGGTCATATTTCTTGATGACCCGGTTCAGATGCACATAGATGAAGTTCTGGCCCGGCGTCGTGCCCCAATGTCCGACCACCAGCGGCTTCACGTCAGAGAGTTTCAGCGGACGCTTGAGCAGAGGATTGTCGTAGAGATAAATTTGGCCGACGGACAGATAATTGGCCGCGCGCCAGTAGGCGTCCATCTTGTGGAGCAGTTCGGGGGTGAGAGTTTTGGTTTTCATGGGAAATATTGAATTCAATTTTCGTATTGCAACACCTTGAAAATGCTCTTTTCGGACGCGGCGAACAATGGGGTGAACACCCCATACGATTGAAAAAATTGGAATTATCGGATCGCTTAATCAACTATCTCGCCGGACAGTGGCGCAAAACTGAACGCGCGATCATCAGTTCTTCGTCCGTGCGAATGACGCGAACCGTGACGCGGCTGGAATTCTTGGAAATAACCGCCGCAGTCTTCGCGTTGCGCGACCTGTCCAGTTCAATGCCGAGAAAGTCCAACCCTTCGCAAATGCGCTCGCGGACGATTGGCGCGTTTTCACCAATGCCACCGGCAAAGACGAGCGTGTCCAATCCACCAAGCGCGGCAGCGTAAGCGCCGATCCATTTTTTTGCCTGATAACAAAATAATTCCACCGCTTCCGCCGCGCGCAAATCACGGGATTGTTTCGCGAGCAAGTCGCGCATGTCGGAGCTCGTTTCCGAAACTCCGAGCAGACCCGACTTGTGGTTGACCATTTCGTAAAATTGTCTGGTGGTCATCTCCTCGGTTCGCGCCAGATACGGCGCGAGGCCGGGATCCAAATCGCCGGAGCGCGTGCTCATCACTAATCCCGCTGTCGGCGTGAAGCCCATGCTCGTATCAATGCTTTTGCCATCGCGCACGGCGGCTAGGCTTGCGCCGTTGCCGAGATGCGCGAGGATGACGCGACCCTTTGTGGCCGCCGGATCGCCAAGACGCGCGAGTTCTTCCGTCAGATAGGCGTAGGACAACCCGTGAAAACCGTAGCGCTGAATTCCTTTGGCATCAAAGCGGCGCGGAATCGGCAGCAACTTGGCCACGCGCGGCATGGTCTGGTGAAACGCCGTGTCGAAGCAGGCAATTTGCGGCACTTTAGGATGACGCTGGCGAACTGTCTCAATCAGTTCAATCTCGCGCGGCAGATGATCCGGGTCGTTTGGGCTGATCCGGCGCAGTTCGTCCAACAGTTTCTTTGTGACAGTTTCCGGTTTGGTGTGTTTCATTCCATGAACCACGCGATGTCCCACGCCTTTCACCGATTTGAAATCAATTTGCTTTTCGAGCCAGTCAATCAAGGAATTCGCCGCTGATTTGTGATCGGCAGCAGTGAGTTTGAAGCTTTTGGGCTGTTTCTTCGTCGGGTCATTGAACGTCAGATTTGTCCCGCTCAAGCCGATGCGATCAACCTTTCCGTGCAGCCCGCGCTTCAGCGGTTTGACCGCCTCATATAACGCAAACTTGATGCTCGACGAGCCGCCGTTGATGGTCAGGATATGTGTGTTGGCGGTTTTCATGGTTGATTAGTCGAGACTTAATCCGAGCGAGGCGAATTTTTTGCAGGTGGACTGGTAATCGGTGTGCAGCAGGCCGCGAATTCCCATGACTTCGGCGATCTGGACAAACATCGCGGTGTTTTCAAGATAGACGATCTGCCGAACGGGAGTCTGGGCGATGTCCAGTGCCAGCTTGAAAATGTCCGCGTCCGGTTTCCGGAGACGAACGTAACAGGACGAAATAAAAGCATCCACAAACTCATCCAGCTTGAACGTGCTGATGCGGTGGGCGTTCAATGCGCGTGACTCGTTACTGACGACGATAATCTTCAATCCATATCTGGTTTTCAGGCTGCGAACGAGTTCAATCATTTCGGCGTAAGGTTTCGATTGCGCGAACATGAAACGTCGAAACTCGGCGCGTGTGAATGGACGCTTTTTATAAAAGACCACGCGGTCCAAATATTCGTCAAAAATAATTTTATCCACTTCGTGCGTTTCAAAGTTCAACCCATGCCGTTCCTCCATCTCGGTCCAGTCCAACTTAAAATGTTTCGCCGCCCGTCGGCGGGCATGATGATCCCAGCCATTGGTGAGCAGGACACCACCGATGTCCACGAACAAGGTTTTTATCAGAATGGATTTTTTCATGCGGTCGGAAGCGTTGAATTCTGGATAATCGCCCCCGTCATGGCCTGATACATCATTTCCTCGCTGAGAAATGGTGCGCCAACCAGTTCGTAACCGGCAGTTAGTTTTTCGTTCACCTTTCGCGCCAGTTCGTCATGGGTTGCGGCATCGGCGTGAAATGGCACAGCAACAATGATGTATTCGATTGGGGTTTTCATGCGATTGGCTTCAATTAAATTATCGTTGCCACAGAATGCGTGAGTCTTCCAATGGAATTGCTACGCCATCGCAGCGCGGCATCACTCGCGCGGTATAGTCCGCCGCTGGGCGCGCTGCAGCAACCGTTGCGCTATAAACGTAGCCGCCTGATTCGTCGGCCAGCGGGTGAAGGCAGGTCATTTCCTGTCGCGCCGGCGGACTGTCTCTCATCCCGTCGGCATAAAGCTCCACGAGCACCGCCTTGGGGTCGAGGCCATGAAGACTCAGTTGGACTTCAATGACGTGTTTCCCGTCGCGTGTTTCCACCTTCACGGTGCCGAAGTGAAGTGCGGCCCATTTCTGTTCCACGGCATGACGCCAGTCCACCATTTGCTTGCCGACTGCTCCTTTATTGGCCACGCGCGCTTGGCAGGCGATAGCCGCCGGCAGATAAAGTTGCTCGGTGTATTCACACACGGCGCGGTTGGCCGAGAAGCGCGGGGTCAATCGCGCCATGCTTTCGCGCATTCGGGCGATCCAGGCCGTGGGAATGCCCTTCTCGTTGCGGGTATAAAACTCTGGAATCACCTCGCGTTCGAGCCGTTCATAGAGCGCCTCGGCTTCAGCCGCGTCCCAGGACGGATCGCTACCATGTTCCTGACCGTCGCCCAGCGCCCAGCCCAACTCCGGCACATACGCTTCCGCCCACCAGCCGTCCAATTCCGAAAGATTGATGCCGCCGTTGACCAGCACCTTCATGCCACTCGTGCCACACGCCTCCCACGGCCGCTGTGGCGTGTTGAGCCAGACATCCACGCCTTGCACCAGACGCTCGGTCAGGTGCATGTCATAGTCACTGAGAAAAATTGCATGAGGACGAACATCCGACCGGCGAATGAATTGAATCCATTGCTGAATCAGCGCCTGCCCGGCTTGGTCGGCCGGATGAGCCTTGCCTGCAATGATGAGTTGCACCGGGCGCTGGGGATTCGATAACAGTCGTAGCAATCGCTCTGGGTCGTGCAGCAATAGATTCGGTCTTTTGTAGGTCGCAAAGCGCCGCGCAAAACCCAGCGTCAATACGTTGGGGTCAAACAGATGTCGTGCATATTCAACCGTCTCGGACGACGCTCCGGCAGCGGCATAGTGCCGGGCCAGGCGTTCGCGGGCGTATTCCACCAGCGATTTGCTGGTGGCGAGGCGAAATTTCCAAAGGGTGTCGTCGGAGACACCGCGAATATTCTGCTCCAACTTTTCCGACTTTCCGAGCCAGCGGTCTTTACCACAGGCCTTCGTCCAAAGCTCATCCGCCGCCGCCGAATCCCAGGTTGGCATGTGAACTCCGTTGGTCACATGGCCGATGGGCACTTCGTCCGCCGGCCAGTTCGGGAAAAGCGGCTCAAAAAGATGCCGGCTGACTTTCCCATGCAAGCGGCTCACGCCATTCACCGACCCGCTGCCACGGATTGCCAGATAAGCCATGTTAAAACTTTCCGACGCGTCGTTTGGATTCTGACGGCCCAAGGCCAGCAAATCGTGGAGGGAAATCCCGAGTTTCTTCTCCGCATAACCGCTGAGATATAGCTCGATGAGCGCCGGAGTGAAACGATCGAAGCCGGCGGCCACGGCTGTATGGGTGGTAAAAAGATTTCCCGCCCGCGTGGCAGTCAGCGCCACCTCGAAAGGCTGAGAATTCTCCTGCATGAAACTGCGGGCGCGTTCCAACACGGCAAAGGCCGCATGACCTTCATTCAAGTGACAGACATCCGGCTTGATGCCGAGTGCCGAGAGCAATCGCCAGCCGCCAATCCCCAACAACATTTCCTGCTTGAGGCGCAACTCCGGTCCGCCGCCATATAATTCACTGGTGATTCCACGATGAGCGGGAAAGTTCGCCGCGTCATTGCTGTCGAGCAGGTAAAGTTTCACCCGACCGACTTGCACCTGCCACGCGCGCAGCCAGACCGAGTAGCCGGGCAACGCGATTTCCAACCGCAACCATTCGCCGTTCGGCTGGCGCAACGGCGTGACCGGCAATTGTCCGGGGTCGTTATACGGATAAAGGGCTTGCTGCGCTCCGTCCTTGTCAATGACCTGACGAAAATAGCCTTGTTGATAAAGCAACCCCACGCCGACCACCGGCACGCCAAGGTCGCTGGCAGCTTTGAGCTGGTCGCCGGCTACGTTGCCGAGGCCGCCGGAGTAAATGGGCAGCGCTTCGCTCAACATATATTCCATGCTGAAATACGCGACGCACTTCAAGGGCGACTGTGGATGGTTTTTCTGAAACCATGCAGGCGTCTCTGTCGCCTGCCGCTTGGATTTTAACAGGTCATCAATGTTTTTACGGAAAGTTGAATCGGCCAGCACGCCCTTTAGTTTGTCCTTGGAGACAGTCTGCAAAACCACCCAGGGGTTTTGCGCGAGTTCCCACAGTGCGGGATCAAGTTTTCGCCACACCTCGTCAGTGGCATGATTCCACGACCAGCGCAGATCCAACGCCAGCTCCGCCAGCGAATCGAAGCCGTCGATTTCCGTTGGCAGAGAATTATAGTCCGGGTTTCTGGCCGGTGTTTGCTTGCTTGTTGTCATAGTATTTTCCGTGTTCAAAGTCTATTTTCCAAATCCGCCACTTTCACCAAACGGCGACTATGGCGTTCCGCGCCGGTGAATCGCGCGGCAAGAAAGGTCTGCGTCAATTCCCAAGCGAGGGCGTGACCGACCACGAGGCCGCCAAAGCAGATCAGGTTCAAATCGTCGTCCTCGACACCTTGATGCGCCGAAAAGTTTTCATGAATCAAGCAGGCGCGAACCCCCGCCACTTTGTTCGCGCAGACCGATGCGCCAACCCCACTGCCGCAAATGCCCACGCCGCGATCCACCTTTCCGGCAGCAACCGCGCGGGCCAGTGGCACAATAAAGTCAGGATAATCATCATCCACTTTCGGACGACCGTCACCAAAGTCAACCACCTCATGACCGGCTTCGCGCAATTTCCCGGCCAGATATTCTTTCAACTCGTAACCGCCGTGGTCGGCGGCGATGCCAATGCGCTTTGGCACTTTTGGCAAAAGATTTGAAGCATTCATTTTCTTACCAAGAGGAGAGTGTTTTTTTTACCCGTCGCAAACAATGGGGTGAACACCCCATAGCGATGGTTATGCCCGCAAACTAAAATGCCGTTGGTAATTAAATCAAAACAAAATCGAAAGAATAAAAAATATGACCAAGAACAATTCCGTCGTGGCGATTTTCAAATCCCACATCGAAGCCGAGACCGCCGTCAAGGAACTCCAGCAGGCGGGCTTTGACATGAAGAAACTATCCATCGTCGGCCGCGACTATCACACCGATGAAAATGTCATCGGTTACTATAACACCGAAGATCGCATGAAATACTGGGGCAAACTGGGCGCGTTTTGGGGTGGTTTCTGGGGCTTGCTGTTTGGCTCAGCGTTCTTTTTAGTTCCCGGTGTAGGGCCGCTCCTATTCGCAGGACCCATTGTCGGCTATATCGTCGGGGCTTTGGAAGGCGCTGTTGTGGTGGGTGGTTTGAGTGCGCTCGGTGCTGGGCTTTACAGCATGGGCATTCCCAAGGACAGTATTCTGACATTCGGCGCGCGAAGGAACTTGCACTGAAGGGAATTCATTATGTGGACGTGGGCACCAGCGGCGGCGTGTGGGGATTTGAACGCGGCTACTGCATGATGATTGGCGGCGATTCAAAAGTCGTTCAACAACTTGATCCTATTTTCGTCACACTCGCGCCTGGCATCAGCAATGTCGCCCGCACGCCGGGACGCGCGAAGCTCGGCGGGACTTCCGAACAAGGTTATCTGCATTGTGGCCCGAATGGTGCGGGACATTTTGTGAAGATGGTTCACAACGGCATCGAATACGGAATCATGGCCGCGTATGCCGAGGGCTTGGGCATCTTGCGCGGAGCAAACATCGGCAAAGAGCAAGGTGAAACAAATGCCGAGACCACGCCATTACGCGATCCTGAAAACTATCAATTTGACCTTAACTTTGCCGACATTTCGGAAGTCTGGCGGCGCGGCAGTGTGATCGCTTCATGGTTGCTCGACTTGACGGCAGATGCGCTGGCCAAAGATTCCACGCTCGCCGGATTTGCGGGACACGTCTCCGATTCCGGCGAAGGCCGGTGGACAATCAAAGCGGCCATTGATGAAGGCGTGCCCGCGCCGGTGCTGACCACGGCGCTTTACGAACGTTTCAGTTCGCGTGGTGACGCGGATTTCCAGGACAAACTGCTCTCGGCCATGCGCTATGGATTCGGCGGCCATCTGGAAAAATCCACGAAGTAAGGCTTACGATGATTTGGTCCGACTTCGCCCAACTGATCGGTGCGGTTCTGCTGATGCTCGGCGTTCTGCTGCCAGTCGTCAATCCATTGGGCGACGCCCCGATTTTCCTGCGCATGACGCCCGGTTGCGATGAACTCACTCGCGCCTTTCTGGCGAAGCGCATCGCGTTCTACTCGTTTTTCCTTTTGCTGGGATCGCTCTTGTTTGGCTCATTCGTGCTGCTCTTGTTCGGCCTTTCGATACCCGTGGTGGAAGTGGCGGGCGGCGCCGTGGTGTGCGCGCTGGGTTGGAAGCTTCTGGCCGACGTTCCCAAACCGGCCGAGGTGACTCTGGACCCGGCCCACGCCAAGCTCATCGCGCTGGGTCGGGCTTTTTCTCCGCTGACCTTGCCGATGACGATTGATGCCGGCGTAATTTCCGTCGCGATCACCGTCGGGGCCAATCACGCACATTCGTTCAAGCACGCGGTGATCCAACTGCTCGCCGCCGTCATCGGTGCCGGCATCATCGCGAAGTGCATTTTGCTGACATATCGCTACGCCCAGCGGGTCGGCAAACGGATTGGAAACACCGGCATGATCGTGGTGGTGCGACTCTCCGCGTTCATCATGGTTTGCATTGGCGTCGGAATCACTTGGAACGGAGTCAAGGCGTTGCTGGCGGAAATTGGCATTCCTCACTGAAAAAACTCCATAGCTGGCAAACCACCGATGCAATCCAGATGCGGAATGGCGCTGCCGGAAAAATTCATGAATCCGCATTTACAGCGTTGCTGGCGGCCTGGCGTGCTTGATCCAATTCCGCGCCGGCCATGCCCTCGTCCACGAGACGTTCGTTGTCGCTGCGTCCCTCTTCGTCTTCGTCTTCACTGGGCGCTACCGAGACTTTGTGCCCGATCGAGCCGGGCACCGGATCCCAGCGCTCCGATTCAGGCGCAGCATCCAGCGCGGTTTCTTTTATGTCCACGCACGGTTCACCGGTCAATTCCCGTTTGGCCTGCTCCCAATCGGATTTCGCCACTTCCTGCGCCGAACGACCGTTGATGGTTGCCAGTTCCACCGCGCGTTCGCGCACCATTCTTCGAGTGACCGTGCCGATGCCTTGGGAATTTTCAGTCAAAACTCCTTGTTTCAATGGATTATTATTCATAAGTCAAAGATTACCGGGCATGAAAAGTTTGGTCATTGTGCGAAGTTTTCATTTCGCGTGTGCCGCGATCCTCGCGCGTGTCGCGGGATTTGGAAAAAATGTTGTCGCGCTTTGCCGGCTCGGGATTCGCGGCGGCTTTGGTCGGTCGGAATTGGTGCAGCGTTTTCGGGAAAACCGGCGTTTGCACGATTTCGGCAAATTTTGAGATGGTAGTTTTCATGTTTTTATTTCGTTGCTTGAGAATGCGCCTCGACGAACCACAGCCATTTGTCAATGCCGCGCGAAATCTCGGTGAACAGATCCGCCGTATCGGCGTCGTCCAGTTCGTCCGCCTCATTGATGGTGTTGCGGGCTTCCTGGCCAAAGGTGGACAGCGCACGCGCCACGCCTTCGACATGCGCCATGCCGTCGGAAATCTCCGGCGAATATTCCGTGAGCCGCGTGCGCGCCGCCGCCATGCGCACCGTGCCTTCGGCCACGCCACCGAGTTGCACCACGCGTTCGGCGATCTCGTCCACGTAGCCCTCCACGGCCTCGGCCACTTTGTCGAACAGCTCATGCAGGCCGATGAAGCTCGGGCCCTTCACGTTCCAATGCGCCTGCTTCATCTGCATTTGCAAATCCACGGCGGACGCCAGCCGCTGGTTCAACAGCGCGTTCAGTTGCGTCCGGCTTTCCTTGGAAATGTCGTTTTCGGTTTCATACATTTTGGGCGCCTCCGCGCGTGTGCCATTCAAAGTTTTCATAATTGTTTTATTTTCGTAGTTGGTGGTTTGGGAAAAATATTTATGTCCGGTTGTGAAATCCATGAACGCGCGTCTGTTTGCGTTCTGCGATCAACTCCGCCTCCGCCGCCAGCCAGTGCTGCACCTCGTGTCCGTCTTGCGAACCTTGGTTCACGTAAGTGAAGTAGGCCCGTCTGGCCACTTCGTCCGGGGCCGGCGTGAAAGCAATTTCGCTGGCGCTTAATGTCGCCACCGAAGTGGGCCGAGGCAGACCGGCGGGCGTGTGATTTTGATTCTGCGGATATTTATTGTGTTTCATAAAGCGAGCGCTGGCTGGACGGGAACCGCTGCACCATTGGGAACCAGTCGGTGTTCGGGACTTCTCTCCACGGCATCGGTGGTTAAATTGACAAACACCTTGGAGGCGTCGTAACTGATCTCAGTCACTTTGCTCACGGGTAGCTGCACTTCTTTGCCGGTGAATCGGTGGCCGATTTTTATGACGATTTGATTGATGGCCCAGCTCTTGTCGTCCATCAAAAAATCACAGACATAGCCGGTGATGCCATCGCTGGCTTGCAGGTGATAACCGTTCACGGCCTGCGTGCTGCGCAAATGAGCGTCCCCGCGCTTGGGTTTGGGGCCGGTCGCTGCCGGGGGTTCAGCGGCGGCAAACTTGGGCGGCAGTTCTAAAACCGGAAAACCGCGCATGCCGCCCCAAAGCCCGTCGCCTTCCCAATAATAAGGCCAGCCGTAATAGCGGTGATACTGTTCCTCAAACTGACGTGACACCGGTTTGTGCGTCTCAATCGCCGGGCTGCCTTCAACCTGTTTGCGGGTCAAATTCACGGCCAGGACTTTTTCCACCGGGTGGAGCACCCCGAAGGCATGGGGCGAAATCAGCACCTGCCGTCCCGTCAACCAGTTTCCCGTGTCGGCGACGACATAACGAACCACCCAGTTTTGGTCGTCAAAATAAAAATCTTTCAAATGGCCGAGGTCGCCGTCGGACGCGCCGAGCTTGTTTCCGTAGAATTGTTTAATACTTTGTAACATAATTAATCTTTCGTTTAGGCTGTAAACCGCTTGGTTCAAATTCTGCCCAGCAACAGCAGGACCAGCAGAATCAAGGCAATCAGGCCCAACCCGCCGCTTGGGTAATAACCCCAAGTCCGGCTGTGCGGCCACGTCGGCAGCGCGCCGAGCAACATGAGAACGAGCAGCACTAACAAGATAGTTCCTAGCATAATGTTCCTTTCAATGTGTGGTTGCGGTTGATGAAATTATTTTCCGTGATTGTCCTCGCGCTGGTCGTCCTTCTGGCTTTGACCAGGCTTGGCGCCGGACGGTTTCCAGTTTTTCGGATACTGCTTGACCACGACAGCGTGGTGAGTGGCCGGGGAATCATGAAAATTCATTTTCACGGACGGCGAAGTTGCTAGCACATTCACCGAAACTCCGCGCGGCGCGGGCCGGGAAACCCAGGCGTTGCCTTCGCGGTAGGCATATTGATGCCGGCTCACACTGTAATAACATTCATACTGCGGGTAATAAATATAGTCGTCTTGGACTGCAAACGCCGGTTCCACATAAACACTCCCCTGCGTCGGACGATCTACATAGCCAACGCAGCCGGTCAGCGCGCCCAGCAATGCGATGCATAACGCGAGTCCAACCTTGGACGTTGGGAAGGAGATTTCTTGTTTGTTCATAAGTCGAGAATAGTCCTGCCAAGCTGCGCCCGCTATGGGGTGTAACCCTACCAATAATTTTTCATTCCATCGCCGCCAGCAATTCGTCCAGCGAAACCGTGGCAAAACTGGTGGCGGAGTCGCTCATGGCGTAAGGGATGATTAGCTCGCGTCCGTGCAATAGTGCGCCGCAGGTATAAACCACGTTCGGCACATAGCCTTCACGCTCGGCTTCGTTCGGACACAGAAACGGTTCACGCAGGCGGCCAATGACACGCGTCGGATCATTCAAGTCCAGCAGAAACGCGCCAATGCAATACTTCCGCATCGCGCCGACGCCGTGGGTCAACACCAGCCAACCGGCTTCGGTTTCAATCGGTGATCCGCAGTTGCCCAGCTTGATGAACTCCCACGGCTGCGCGGGCGCGAGCAAAACTTTCGGATCGGCCCAGAAATGGATGTTCGGCGAAAACATGAGCAAAATGTTTTCGTCGTCCTGCCGCGAGAGCATGGCGTATTGTCCATTGATCTTGCGCGGAAACAGCGCCATGCCCTTGTTCTGCACGGCGGGGCCGTTGAGCGTGCTGAATTTGAAATGCACGAAGTCCGGCGTCTCCAGCAATTGGGGCAGCGTGATTTTGCCGTCGTAAGCGGTGTAAGTCGCGTAGTGTGTGAACGTGCCGTCGTCGTTCTGAAAGCGCACGAAGCGCGCGTCCTCGATGCCGTTGCTCTGGCTGGGCGCGGACGGAAACAGCACGCGCTGCGAAATCTTGCTGTCCGGCGCAAAGTCCACTTCGTAATTTGATTCCGCCAGCAGCAGAATGCCGCGCGCGGCCCACGCCGCCGTGGCGTCGGAGGTATCCGTCAAACCTGACGCCGCCAAAACTGCACGCAGTTCTTTCAGGGTGAAATCGTCGTGCAACTGCGCCAGCACGCGCTTGCAAAAATCATTTTGCACACTCGCTTCTTCCAACTTGTGCGTGAACAGGCCCTTGGTGTAGGCGACATTCGGCACGCGTTCCGGCTCGGTCACAAAAGGCACCGGCGGCGTCATGGTGATGCGATTTTGCGCGCGAATTTTGCCTTGTCGAAAAGTGACGGAGGAAATGTGGCCTTCACCGGTTGCGCGCAGACTCAAGATGAATCGCAGCGCGCCCTTGGGCATGCCGGTCTGGTCGGGGTGCGGCACGATGGACGGATTAAACAACGCCGCCGACTCCGGCGAATACTCGTGCGTGAAGTAGGCGCCAATGAGCAGTTGCCGCTCCCGCGAGGGTTGCGCATTGGGGTCAAGATGATGCACTACTTGCGCGAAACGCTTTTGAAAATAATTTTCCACATGCTCGTGGCGGTCCGCAAATTCTCCCAACACCTGGTTTAGCAACTTGACGACTTCGTCTTCCGCCAGTGCCATGACGCGGGCCACGACGCGCCGCGAAATGTCATCGGTGGTGGGACGAAACGGACGCAGCAGCACGCGCGACCGGTCGGGGACCAGAGTTGGTCCGATGCGTTTGGCATGGAGCGTGGTGGTATTCAAAATGAGTGGTGCCGATGCGACGGCAGGCTGGTCGGCGGAAAAGTTTTTGGCATCGGCTAGAGTCTCGCCCACACGGACAGGAAAGCGAGCATTGATCCGCGCCAGCTACAGCCATTTTGATTCATTGCGAAAATTTTAGCCCTTGGCCGCGCAGAAATGAATGGGGTGAACACCCCATACATAAAAAAGCGGCCTCCGTTTCCAGAGGCCGCTTGGCTTTTGCGGAATTATTTTATTTGCCGGGAGTCGCCGGCGGAGTCGGCGGCGTCGGCGGCGTGCCGTTGCCGCCGGCGGGCGGGAACTGGTTCAAGCCGGAACTGGTCGCGGATGCCGGCGTTGGCGAGGTCGGTCACCGGCCATTGCAGGTTCGCGCCGTGCTGGATGGTCAGCAGCCGCTCGTATAAATCGGCGGCATCCTGATTCTTCACGGTGGTGGAAACTTTCGCGCCGCCCTTGTCCTGCGCCTGCGCCTGTTCGACCGTGCCGAAATTGCCGCGCGCGGCCACAAACGACGCCGTCTCCGCATCCGTCCACGCCTTGAGCTTGAGCGTGGGCAGGTTGGTCGCGTTTTGCACGGAGGCGAGAATGATGTCCGCGCGGCCCAAAACAGAGCCGAGATCATGCGGAGTGTTGATGCCCACTTGAAATTCCTGATGCAGTTTCACGGTCTGGCCGGGAAAGGCGAGCTTGGCCGTTTCGCGCGCCTGCTGCATCCAGTATTGGAGCGTGTCCAGATTGGTGTGCTGGAGCGGCGTGAGGTTGCCGAGTTCGCCGTGGGCGGATTTCTGGCTGGCGACATCCGCGTTGACTTTGGCGAGCGCGGCGATGGCGTCGGTGACGTAGTTGGCCGGGAGTCGGTTGGCGACGGCGGCGTTGGCCACAGCGGCATCGGTGATCAACTTGCCGTTGTGCGTGAGGATGGCAATGGGGAAGTGCGGAATGTGATTGCTCATAAGGTGATGTTAAACACCTTTCCGCTTTTCATGTCAAAATAAATTTTTCAAATATTTGGCGCTGGTGGCGGAGGCGCTTCGAAGTCGGGGCGGAGTCCAGCGAAACAGGCAACCCGAAAACCTTTGATGAACTGCCCGGGCCGTGAGGCGAAGGCGGAATGAATTAATTTCAGCCACGGATGAAACACCGTATGCGTCTGGACGGCTAAATTTGGGTTTGGTTTAGCATCAATTGCTTCCGGAGTTCAAGGATTGACCAGCCGGAAAAAGGCGGCGCCGCCGGGATTGGTGACGATGATGCCGCTGATGGGCAGGCCATTGGTGGCCGTCACCCAATTGACGGGCGGATTTAGATTGGTGGTCATTTGCAGAACGTAATTCGTGCCGGTGGCGGTGGGGAAGAACACGGCGGGCTGACCGCCGTAGGTGCCCATGCCCACTGCGGGCGCTGGCGGCTGGATGACGGAGGTCACGAGGCCATCAAACATGGCGCCCCAACCCGTGGTGGTGGGCAGGATATAAACAATGGCGGTAAGATTGCCCATGAAAACACTGTAATCGTTCGTGGCCGCCGGCGCGTTGCCAAGAAAATAAGCCGCGGTCAATTGGGTGCAGAAAGCAAACGCATCGCTGCCGATGCTGACGACGCTGCCCGGAACAACGACGGTCTGTAAAGTGGCGGCACCATAAAAGCCGTCGTCGGCGATGGCCACGACGCTGTTGGAAATGGCATAGCTGCCGCCGAGGCCGGCGGGAAAGGCCAAGAGCGTGGTTTGATTCTGGTTGAATAAAACGCCATTGACACTGATATAGGCAGGATTGCCGGAAGCCACCGTGATATTGGTCAGATTGAGGCAATCCGCAAACGCTCCGATGCCAATGTTGGTGACATTCTGAGGGATGGTAACGGCCGTCAAGCCGCTGTGAAAAAAGGCCGCCGCCCCGAGGGTGCTGAGGCCAGTGCCGATCAATACATTGGTCAACGGGCAGTTATCAAAAGCGCCGTTGCCAATACTGGTAACGCTATTGGGAATGGTGACACGGGTCAGGCCACTGGAAAAGAAAGCGTTGACTCCGATGCTGGCCACACTATTGGGAATCGTGATGCCCGCGAGCGTGAAGCAGTCGTAAAAGGTTAAATCTTCGATGGCCGTCACCCCGTTACCCAGCGATATGTTGGTCAGGCTGGCGCACCCGGCAAAAGCATTGGCGTCAATGTTAGTGACACTGTCAGGGATAATGACGCTGCTGAGACCGAGGAAACCGGGAATGGCGTTGAACCCGCCCCCGTCAAAAAGTCTGGTGACCGGCAGCCCATTGATGGTGGCGGGTATGACCACCGCCGCGTTGGAGCCAAGATAGGCCGTGATGGCGATGGAGCCGTTGTTGGTGATGTAGGCGAACGGCAAATTGGTAACATTAGGAATATATGATTCCGTGGCATAAGAATTAACGGCACTTCCACTTTGCGACAGGTAACCGCCAGTCACATACAAAACGCCATTCACCACTGCGCTGGCACAGAGATTCTGCGGTGCCGGTTCCGCCGCGCCGGTTGACCAATTGTTTTGAACGGGGTCGTAAAAAAACACAGGGTTATTAGTCGTTCCGTTGCCGTTGACGGTTGTCCCGTCTCCTCCGCCCAGATAAAACAAACCATTGATGACACCGCCGAAGGCGGCACCACGCGGCGCAGGCATGGGCGCGCCCGTTGTCCAACTGTTCAGGGACGGATCATAAATGTAAAGGTTGGTGTTATTCTGATTTTGTGAGTGGATATAGCCCGCCGTTACATAAAATTTGCCGTTGATCGCAAACCCTACCGGATGTTCAATCCCCACCGGCATGGGCTGAAAGTTGGTTGACCACAGGCCGGTGCCGGGGTCGTATACTTCCAACGCTGGCTTATCGGGCACAGGGTCAAAAAAACTAGAGTTACCACCAGTGATGTAAAATTTGTTGTTGATGACCGCACTGGCGGAAAACCCGCGAGCCACCAAGCTGTTTGACCCTGTGGTCCAGGTGTCCGCAACCGGATCGTATATTTCCATTAGATTAGTCGCCAAGCTGGCATTGGAGTTCATCCAGCCCTCTGCCACATAAAATTTGTTGCTTATCACGCCAATGGACGTTCTCGCCCGGTAAGGGACAGTGGGTTCAGTGTGTGCTGTTGACCAGCTATTTGAAACAGGATTATAAATTTGAACAGGCCCGCCACCTTGTCCATCAACGACGTAGAATTTGCCCGCGAAACCAACCCCCGTTGCCGAGACGGCGGCGTTTGGGATGGGCGCGTTGGCTGGTCATATGCCTTGCGCGCCCAGACTCATGCCGAACATGATTCCGAAGGCGATAAACAGATTTTGAATATCAGTTTTCATGCGGTTGGTTACTGTTCGACGAGGCGGAAAAATCTTTGCGGGACACCAAGCGCCGAGTTGGTCACGGTAATAATCGTTGCCGTTGCCTGTCACGCTCGTCAGGTTCTGCCAACTGGAGCCAAGAGAGTTCAGGTATTGCACGGTGTAGGTCTTGCCCAAGTTCGGACTGAATGGATACCAGAAAATTGTGTTCCAGATTGTGTGGCGCAAAGAAAATGGGCGCGGGACGAATCCAAAAGCCGCCTTGGATGGAAAAGCGAGCGCTGCTCGGCACGGCGGCCACCGGTTGGGCGAGGGTGCTGCCCAATTGAAACCGCGCACTGCTACTGAACGTCGTGCCGCCGCCGGCGATCACGCTGCGGGTGATGTTGAACTGCGCGCTGCTTTGGGCAAAAGCGGCTTCTACTGATAAAATCAACAGAAACAAGGAGAATAGTTTCATTTTAATAATAAATGATTATTCGCCCGTTTGCACCGTGAGCCCCTGGTGCCCCCTGCTGAAGGTTGTCATTTCCGTCAGTATGAGAGACGCTTCCACCTCCACCTCCACCCGGAGCATTCCCGGGTTGAGGTTGCGGTCAACCCCGAGAACCCCGAAGCCTCCACTTCCACCCGCCGCTCCGCCGCCATCGGGAGTTGAAACTGAAGCATCGCGCCCGTTGGCACCATTTATACCGATACCATTGGAAAGTGGATTTGCAACACCGCCAGAACCTCCACCTCCAAAATTCAATCCGCTACCGTCAGAAATATTTTTGCATTCACCAGCAGATCCGCCTACGGCAAGAATCCCAGAGTTGATGCTGCTTAACCGCCATTTTGGCGAAGCCTTGAGAAGTGCCTCCTCCTTGCCCGACAGTGATTGTGTATTGTGTGCCCGGTATTACATTTTTAATTCCCTTGAAATAGGCTCCAGCACCACCGCCACCACCTGATGCACTCTCCCACCGCCATTCCCCATCGGATCGACGATAATAGTTCCCGAACCGCCGCCACCACCACCGCCCCAAGCCTCCACCATGATTCGTGTTACACCATCCGGGACGATAAATGTTCCATTGGTATCAAACACTTGGAAATTCGGAATTGGGGAAGCTGCTATTACAAAACCATTGGTGATATTGTAGCCTGTCGTCGGGTTATACCAAAAAGTTACATTTTCACCTGCGTATAAATTAACTTCATCAGTAAATCCATTAAGACTTTTGACGACCTGTCCACTGGCAATGTTGGTCGCGTTCACGGCATTCGCGGTGAGGTTGCGATTCGTGACCGCACCACTGGCAATCTGTGTCGTCGTAACGGAGTTGTTCTGAATGTTGGCGGTGGCCACTGCATTGCCCGCCAATTGTGCATTCATGATAGCCCCGTTGGTGACGGTGCCGGCGACGGCGGCAAATTGTGCATACGGCGTCGGCAACACCTGCACGCGCGGTGTGAGCGTTTGGATGTCGCTGCCGCTTTGCACGGTGATGTCCAGCCAGCGGGCGCTGCCATTGAAGGCATGTGCCAAAATCCAGGTTCACCGTGAAAAGTCCGTTGGCGAGGTCGGGCTGGTTGTAATCGTGCTGCCAATCTGATTTCCGCTGGTGACGGCATCATAAAGTTTGAAGATCATCGTGTAAGCGCCGTTGGCGTTCGTGCCGCCGTCGTGGAGCTGGCCTTGGTAGGTGAACGCCGTCGTGCCTTGCGCGGCGGCTTGATGGATGCCGACGAGAAAAAAGATTGCGGCGAATAATGTTTTAAGGAGTGTTTTCATGGTTTGCTTTTCAGGGAATTAGCGATTATACGACAACCTGGTTTATTTCTGTGTGGTGGTTTTGACCATCTGCTCCAAATCAGCGAGCCGTTTCTCCAGTAACTCATTTTCCAATTTCAACCGTTCAAACTCGGCATCCTTCGCCTTCAATTTTTCATTCAAGCCCTGGATGGCCGCCAACGCCACGCCGCCTTCATCTACGATGGCGATGTGCTTTTCATCCTGGCCCGACATTGAAGGCGGCATAGAAATCCTGGGCCATCGGGCCGATGTGCCGCGTGGCCGCGTCGCTTTTGAAATTCCAGTTCGAAATGGGCAGGCTGGCGACTCGATCCAGAACCTCCTGGCCGTCTATGGGTTTGAAGTTCTCTTTCGCGAACCGGTCACTGGTGGTGTTGAAACTTTGTGCGGAGATTGTGGAGCTGCTGACAATACCGCCATTGAGGCTGAGGTCACCGTGACCGTCACCAATGATGGTGATGTCCGCGTTGTTCAAGAAATGGATGCTACCATAGGTAGTGATACCGTTCATGCTGACTCCGCCGTGGCCGTCGCCAGAGATGGAACCGCCATTAAGCAAGATACCATTGGTGGATAATCCCACAGCCAGAATGCCGTTTTCAGAGAAGCCCAATATATCTGGCACGCTCTCAAACGTCCCCACACTGCTGACCCAATCGCCACTGGCGAGATTTGTTGCCGTCAAGGCATTGGTGGCAAAGCTGGCGGATGCTACCGTCCCAGAAACTTTTGACCCGCTCACGGAAACGATCTTTGCATCGGTTACAGCGTTACCCGCAAGTTGGGCGTTCATAATCGCGCCGTTCGTCACCGTCGCTGCGACCGCTGCAAACTGTGCATACGGCGTCGGCAACACTGGCACGCGCGGCGAAAGTTCTTGAGTCGTCCCGCCATTGGTGACGGTGATATCCAGCCAGCGGGCGCTGCCGTTGAACACGCCACCAAAATCCAAATCCACGGTAAAAAGTCCATTGGCCAGCGTCGGGTTGGTCGTGAGCGTGCTTCCAATTTGATTGCCACTGGTGGCGGCATCGTAAAGTTTAAAAATCATCGTGTAAGCGCCGTTGGCGTTCGTCCCGCCGTCGTGGAGCTGACCTTGATAGGTGAACGCCGTCGTGCCTTGGGCGGTGGCTTGATGGATGCCGGCGAGCAACGCCAGGAAAAGTAAAAAAAGATTGGAGTTTTTTCATGGTTGATTTACGAGTTGGTGTCGCGGGTATCGGCAGCAAATTATTTTGCCACCACTTTTTGGCGGCGGATGATGCCCGCCAGTGCGCGTAATGAATCATTCACGGTTTCGGCGTTGGGAAAAAACCTGGCCACGTCCGGCGCCAGCACCACCACGTTCGTGCCGCGCTGGTAGCGCCGGAAATGTTTGCCGCGCACGCCGGCGGAAAAATCATATTCCGGCTGCATTTCTTTGTCGGCTGATTTAGCGGATGGCTTGCTCATATTGTTTTCTTTCACGGCGGCTCGCGGGCCGCGCGCTGATGATGCGGATATTATCGCCGCGTTCGGTGTGGACGACAACCAGTATTCTACCCGAATGCGACCGGCCCAAAATGATGAACCGGTTCTCGGCCTGCGAGTGCGCCGGGTCGGGAATGGTGACGGAAACCGGATCGCCAAAAACCGTGGTCGCCTCCTGAAAGCTGACGGCGTGCTTGGCCAGATTGGCTCTGGCCTTGTTCGCATCCCATTCAAACGTCAGCATGGGGAATGTTGAACCGACCGCCGCCGTTGGCGCAAACAAAAAAGCGGGCGGGCGGAATTCAAATTTGTAGGAGACGACGTGAGGAGTCTCTAATTTTCTTTTATTTTGAGCCTCGTCACCTCGGCTCCTACAATGGACATGCGGAATAGGCCACACTGCTCGCGCTGGAATGGGTTTTAAACGTCGTTGTAACACGCAAACTCCTCACAAACAGCAGCTTAGGATTCTGTGGTCGGGGCGCAGGATTTCGCGGGAACGACCTGGGATTTTGCGGGAGGCGTCAGGATTTAGCGGGAAGCCTCCGGGATTTCGCGGGCGGAGGTCAGGAGTTTGCGGGAACGGTTCAGGACAACGCGGGAGGCGCATGGATTTCGCGGGAGCGGCGCAGACTTGGCGGGAACGCGGCAGGATTTCGCGGGCGGCCCGCAGGATTTTCCGGGAGCGTGCCGGAACTTCGCGGGAACGACCTAGGATTTCGCGGAGGAAGCCGGGATGGTGTGAAAAATAGTCGGCTATTTGCCGTTCGGCTCCTTGAAACTGGTGAGTGAATTTTGCAACGCCTGCATTTCCGCAAGCGACAGCAAAAAGGCCAGCGTGGATTCCGCGCCCTGATTCTGGCTCAACCGGTCCACATGCAAACCGTCGCGGCAGCCGCCGGTGCCGGCATCGTAGAGCGCGTGGCCAAGGTCGTTGCGGCCGAGAAACCACTCGAACGCGCGCCGCGCTTCGGCCACCCAAGCCAGGTCGCCGGTGGCGTGATACGCTTCGATGCACGCCGAGATCGTCACTTGCGCCTCGATGGGCTGCTGATCGAACTGCGCGCGTTCCTGGCCGCGCCGGTAAAATCCGTTCGAACCGACGGGCCGGAATGCGCCGGCATCGGAGGTTTGGATTTTTACCAGCCAGCGCAAAGTTTTCAAACCGAGTTCGAGCATCGCGGGATTGTTCATGCAGCGCCCGCTGAGAATAAGTGCGTGCGGCAGCTTGGCGTTCGCATACGAAACCACTTCCTCAAACCATTGCCAGTCTTCGGTGGCGGTGTCGCCGTAGCTTTGCAGCAGCCGAGTGGTGAGCGATTCGCGGATGTGGTTCGCGCGCCGGTCGCCACCGAATCGGCGAAGATATTCGTCAATGCCGATGAGCGTGAACGCCCACGCGCGCGGCGAGGCAAATTCGGCCGCCACCGGCAGCGCCTGCTCGAAGAGTTGCGCCGCGAGCATTTGGAAACTTCCCTGGCCGGCCTGCGACACGCATAAACCCAGCGCCCACAAGGCGTGGCCCTGACAATCTTCCGAGCCGACTTCCTCAAGCCAGCGCCGTTCGAAACTCATGAAATTGCGGAAACGCCCGAGTTTGCGATCAAAGGCGTGATTGAGAAACGCCGCATACGTCGCGGCCCGCGCGCCCAATTCCGGCGAACCGTGGCCCAATTTCTTCAGCATGAGCGCCAGCACCAGTGCGCGGGCGTTGTCGTCCGTGCAATAGCCTTCCGCAAAATTCGGCACGGTGAAACTCGCGTGCTGAAAAATGCCGGTGGAATCGCTCATGCGAAACAGATGGTCGAGTTTTAACTCCGGCAACAGGCCGGGCTGTTCGTCGAGCGTCTTGATGGGCGACGATTTGCGCCCGACGAAATTGTGATCCTGCCGCGCCTGCTCGAAAGACTTTGCGTAAAGCTGCGCCACGCGGCTCCAGACCATTTCGCGTCCGAGCTTGTAGGCGTTCTTACGCATCAGGTGGCGCAACGGTTCGTCGCGCAGCAACTCCACCACCGCGACGGCGATAGCCTTCGCATCGCGGAAGGGCACGAGTTTGCCGCGCTCGGCCGTCAGCAATTCCGCCGCGTGCCAGTAAGGCGTGGACACCACGGCGTTGCCTGCGCCGAAAGCATACGCCAGCGTGCCGGAAGTGATTTGCGCCTCGGTCAGATACGGCGTGAGATAAATGTCCGCCGCGCCGATGAACCGCATCAATTCTTCCAGCTCGACGAAACGGTTGAAAAACACGACGTGCTTTTGCACGCCGAGGTCTTTCGCCAGCCGCTCCAGGCTCAAGCGATAAGCCTCGCCTTCATTGCGCAACAGATTCGGATGCGTCTGCCCGAGCACAATGTAAACGACGTTGGGAAATTCGCGAATGATGTCCGGCAACGCTTGCAACGCATATTCAATGCCTTTGTTCGGCGACAACAATCCGAACGTCAGCAACACCTGCTTGCCTGCCACGCCAAATTCATCCTTGAAATAATTTGGGTCGGCGAACGGCATGTCGGGAATGCCGTGCGGAATAAGATCAATCTTGTTTTCCGGTGCCTGATACACCTCGCGCAGAAATTCCCGGCCGCGCTCGCTCATCACGACGAGCCGCGTCGAAAGCCGGATCAGCTCGCGCATCACGCGGCGCTGCTCCGCATTCGGCTCGCGCAACACCGTGTGCAGCGTGGTGACAATGGGCATCTGCAGTTCACGCAGCAGCGCCAGCACATGGCTGCCCGCCGGCCCGCCGAAAATGCCGAACTCGTGCTCCACGCAAACCACGTCCACGTCCGTGATGTTCAGAAAATCCGCCGCGCGCAGATACGAAGGCAAGTCTTGCTCCGCTATTTCGAACCGCACCTCCGCCGGATAATCGTAACCGCCGGCGAGGTCATTGACCGGCACCACCGGGCATTGCAGCGCGGGAAATTCCTTGGCCACGGCGCAGCGCAGATCGGTCGTGAACGTGGCAATGCCGCATTTCCTCGGCAGGTAATCGCCGAGAAACGCGACTTTGTGGATGGCAGAGGCGGGCGGCATGAAACAATTTTGTGGCGGAAGCTTAGGCCACCAATAACATCGGCGATATGGGGTGAAACCCTACCATGCCCACAATGAAAACTTGCTTGTGCTATTCCCGACGTGATGCGCGAAATTCCGTCCAAAAGGAACTGACCACCCCCGCGCCTTTGAGAATGGTTTGCAGCCACGAAGGTTTTTCCGCAGTTGGCGCGGTGGCTTTGCGCCGGCAGAAGGACAGCCCGGCCACCAGTGAGGCTACGGCGGTCGCCATGGAGCGGACGGTTTTTGCCTGCTCAGTGAGCGAATGAACTTCCGCGCGCATCACCTGCCATTCTTGGAGGAGTTGCGCCCGGTTGAGTTCGCTCTCGGCGAGTAGAAGTTGCTTCCGTGATTCGAGCGGTTTCATGTGAGGATGTTTTCCAGACAAGCGCGGTCCTTACGAAGCTGGTCGAGCGAGGCGGAAAGCGTCTGCCAATTGCGCATCACGCCGATGAGCCGCCGATAAAGGTAAAAACCGGTAGCCGCGTAAAGCAGCGTCAAGATCAGCAGCGCAGCCCACGGCGACCAAGTCCACAGCAAAACCACGATGGTGGCCGTGAGGGTCAGGCCCGCGAGCAGGCCGAACGCGGCGATGCCGAGCGCCAGCAGAAAGGCGTGCAGGAGACGTTCCCGTTCCTCCTGCACTTCCACCGTCAACAGTTCGAGCCGGTTTTCACCGATGGTCAGCAGCCGGCGCGCGAACAATTTCGAGGTCGTGGCCAGTTGCCGCAAGCTGACGGTGGATTCTTCCATAAGGCAATCAATCACAATTGCGGGAGCCACGGCGAGCGAGGAGATAGCCGAGAATCGCGCCGACGCCGACGCCGATAGCGATGGCTTGGTAAGGATTTTCGCGGATGGTTTGGTCGGCGACTTTTGCACCGGCCACAGCCTTGTCGCGGACGCAACCGCCGATTTCCTTGGCGCGGTCCAGCGCGGCGGCCAGACGTTTGCGGGCCGCCACAACCTTTTCCCCGGCGACGTCAGCGGTGGCGGACATCAACGCCTGCGCGTCTTCGGCCAGTTGTCCAATGTCATTGCTGACGGCTTGTGTTTCTTTGTTCATATTTTTGCTTTTTGTTTGTTGGTGTTTTTTAACGGTAAATTTTCCGCATCGGCCAGGTGTGCCGATTCCGGCGAGCTGGCCACATGCAAAATCGAGTTGCGACCGCCGAAGGGATTGGCCACCGATTCTGTGGCGCGGGGATCGGGCATCCATTGGCCGTCCACCACGAGGCAGTATTCATAGGTGCCGGGGGCGAGCGAAGTTTCCTTCCACCAGTTGCCGACGCCGGAGGAGTGCAGCGTCTTGGCTTCCGGCTGCCAATGGTTGAACGAGCCTGCGAGACAGACGGTTTTGGCCGTTGGACTGGTGAACTCAAAGCGAACCGGAGTCAGTTTAAGACCGGCGTTCTGGGCGTTGTCATGATTGTGATTATGTTTCATAAATTGCGTTTCAATGGATGGACGGCCTTTATTTTTGCAAGATGTTCCGTTTCACGCTGCCATTATGCGCCTCGTCTTCTATCCCGTGTAAAAGACGGTGCAGAAAATGATGATGGTAGACTCTTCGGAACTGGGCATGGCGTTCGGTTCCGCCGGCGCGACAACCGTGTTCATGTGCGTCGCCACCACTTTAAGCTCCGGATTTTGCGCGAGAAAAGCATTAAGCTGATCCTCCAACTCGCTCGCCGGCGACTTGCCGGAGGGCAGCTTGTGTAAAATGACTTCAAATACTTTAGCCTTCACAATTTTTCATCCGACCGCCGATCGGCTTCAAAATATAGGCTACCGGAGTTGGGGAACGCGGATGTCGCCTGCATGGCCAATGACGCCAAACACTGACAACAACCAGACGACGACGCAAATCGTGACGACGACGTTGAGAATTTTTTTGATCTTCCCGTCCATCGGGATGTAAGAATTGACCAGCCAAAGCAGCACGCCGATGACGATCAGCGTGACGATGAGCGAAATCAGTGACATAGGCAGCCTCTGGTTTGAATGGTTGTTTTATTTTTCATGCTGTGAGCGTAACTCGGTTCACAGCCGGTTGCTATGGGGTGTTACCCTACCAACCGTTTTTGATTTTAACCCGGAAATGGCGGAAGCAATTAAATGATGGTCAACTGCACGCTGCTCTCGATGATGCCCGCGCTGATGGCGTAGCGGGTGAGACCGGCGGTGTCATGAATATCGAGCTTCTCCATGAGATGCTCGCGGTGCTTCTCGACGGTCTTGATGCCAATGCCGAGTTCGTCGGCTGTTTCCTTGTTCGCCTTGCCTTCGGCGATGAGTTGCAAGACTTCCATCTCGCGCGATGTCAACTGGGCTACTTTTGAATTGGGCGCGCCCACCCGGCCGGATAGTAAAGGGTTCAGTCGGCTGAAATGCCTGGCGACGGAGGGACTGAAAAAAGTTTTCCCAGCATGAACCTCCCGGATGGCACGGCACACGTCATGGGCGGAAGTCTGTTTGAGCAGGAATCCCACCGCGCCGGACTCGGTTGCATTTTGGACATACGCGTCATCGCTGTGTGCGGAAAGCATGAGCACCTTGGTGGTGGGAACCGCTTTGAGAATCTGCCGCGTGGCCTCCAGCCCGTTGAGATGCGGCATCGCAATGTCCATCAGCACCACGGCGGGCAGCAGTTTTTTGACGAGCGCCACGGCCCGGCGTCCGTCCTGCGCCTCGCCCACGACTTCCAGGTCCGCTTCGAGATCCAGCATCTTGCGAAAACCTTCGCGCACGATCATGTGATCTTCGGCGAGCAGGACGGTGATTTTTTTCATAAACTTTTAAGCTTTTTGCCAGCGGAAATGGCCAGTGGTTTTCCTGCGCGCAGTTTGTTGAATGGAATTTGCGCCGTAATGGTGGTGCCTTGGCCGGGTGCGGATTCCACGCCGAATCTTCCGCCGACCATTTCCAAGCGTTCCCTCATGCCGAGCAGGCCAAGACGCTTGCCGCCATTGGCGTGCAACGTGCGTTCCACTTGAAACGATTTGCCGTCGTCTTCGATTTTCATGCAAACGCCGTCCGCCATTTTTTGCAAGCTCACTTTCACGCGGCTGGCTTTCGCATGGCGCGCGACATTCGTCAGCGCCTCCTGCGCGACGCGAAACAACACCGTGCGCCGCGCCGTCTCCATTTCTTCCACACCGGCAAAAGCCGTCAACTGCGTGCGAACGCCGGTGCGCGTGGTGAAATTTTTCATGAACGAATGCAGCGCGGGAATCAGGCCGAGATCGTCCAGCACCGCCGGACGCAGTTCGCGCGCGAACCGATGCACGATGTCCACCGATTTTTCCACCAGCTTTTGCGTGAGCGCGATGTTGCGATCGAGTCCTTTGGTATTAGTTGCAGCCTCCTTGGACAAAGCCGCCAGCCGGACGTTGATACCCGTCAATGTCTGGGCAATGACATCGTGCAATTCGCGGCTGATTTCGCGGCGCTCCTCTTCCTGGGCCGAGAGAATCTGCCGGGACAACTGCCGCAATTGCTCCTGCAACTGTTCCGACTGTTCGAGCAGTTCGGAATAATGCCGCTCGCTCTTTTTGAGCGCCGCCTCGGCGGTTTTGCGATGGGCAATTTCCTGGCTCAATTCCAGATTCGAGGCGGCCAGTTCCACCGTTCGCTGGCTCAACGTCTCAATGATTTTGCGCAGATAGACGGCGGATTCCTGCGTGCTGGCGTGAGTTTTCTCCAGCGGCAAAATCGCCTCGGCAAAAAAACTTCCCGCCTGCTTGATGAGCGCCGCGCGTTTGCCGGCCGGAACGCCCGGCAATAATTCGGCCACCAGTGTTTGCTCGTGGAGCTTGGCCAGATCCAGCGTCTGCAAGCCGGCGGCCAGCGCCTGTTTGCCGACGCCGCGCGCCGAGGCCAGACCGGCCTTCTTGCCCTGATTGATCTGGGTGCGCAACGCATTCTGATAACGGCGCGACGAAGTGAAGAGTTTACGTTTCATATTTTCCCAAAATTCTTGGCCACGCGCCGCACGGACTTCGCCGACTTGGCCACCAGCCGCTGCGTGCTGACGATTTCGGATTTCAGCCCCTTGGTGTTGACCTGCGATTCCTGTTTCAAAGAGAGCAGCCGGACATTGATGCCCAGCAAAGTCTGCGCAACTTCATCTTGAAGTTCCAAGCTGATTTTTTTCCGCTCGTCCTCCTGCGCCGCCAGCACTTGGTGCGTCAACTGCCGCAAACCTTCCTGCAAATGCAGCGAATCTTTTAACAGCTTGGTGTAATGCGCTCCGCTCTTTTTGAGTGCTGCTTCCACGTTCTTGCGCCGGATGACACCGCGTTTCAATTGCCGGTTCGTGTCGGCGAGTTCCCGCGTGCGCCGGCCCAATGTCTGCGTCAGCCGGTTCAAATCGGTCTTGCTCTGCCGCGCAGCACGATGCGTCTCGACAATCGGTGTGATGGCCTCGGTGAAAAAAATTTCCGCCTGCTTGATCCGCCCGTTTTTGTATTTGGACAAATCCAGCGTGGTCAGCGCGCTCTCATGCATCCGCGCTAATTCCAAGGTCTCCACGCCTAAAACGACCGCCTGGCGTCCCAGTTCCAGCGCCGGCTGCAAATTCGCGCGCGCACCCGGCAACAGATGCGTTCGCAACGCCGTTGCATAACGCCGGGAGAGCCGGATTAGTTTTTGCTTCATATTGACATGCTGGTGGCAGCCGGACGGCGCAGAAAGCTTTATCTTGCGCTGGCGGCCCACGGATGAATCAGAACATCGCGCAGCCGCGTAAATTTGTATATGGGGTGAAACCCTACCTGGGGAACAAAGGCGTGAATAATTTGGCAGTATCGCAGGTAACCATGAGTGCTGTTTTCCAGGCGAACGGCGGTGGACAAAATCATTTTCCCCGATACTTCTCGGGGTTGCGGATGCGGTCGAGCCGTTCGGTTTCATGTTCGTTTAAGACGGTCTGCCGGCGCCGCTGCTTGAAGATGTCGGCGATGTTTTCGGGCAGGCGAATCAAGGTTTGCCAAATGAGCTTGAGCATATTCATGATGGTTTTCTGTTGCCAGACGGGCGGTGTCTCAACTGCCGGTAAATTTGTTTCACGAACGCGTCGGCGCGGAACCCGCTCGGCCCGACCCACGGTTCAAAACCTTCGCGTCCGTCTTCAACAAAGTCGCCGCGGCGCACCAATTCGTTCCACTTCAGAGGCCGTAAGCAGTTTGGAACAATGGCGACGGCAGATGAATCGGCTTCGTTCATCAGACGCTCTTGGGTTTGACGAGCAGCAGCACGATTCCGCCAACCAGCGCCAGCGCGCCCACCGCCGGCGGAATAAAGTGGCTGTTTGTGGTCGCAATGTGCAGGCCAAGAAACTCGACCGGCTTGCCCGGCGTGGTAAAACTCAAGCCCGAATAGGCAAGCACTACAATGCCGAGTGTAATGAGCAGCACGGAAATGATGGTTTTGGTGTTCATACAACTTTACGGCCAGAAATGACCTGCAACAAGACCATCACAATCGCGATGATTAGCAGGACGTGAATGAAACCGCCCATCGTGGCCCCGGTCACCAAACCGAGCAGCCAGAGGATCAGCAACACCATTGCAATCATGTATAACATAAAAGTTTTTTTTGCCGGCTGGCACCGTGACGCGCCAGCCAGCCATGAATTAAAGAGTTACTTGGCGGCAATCGGCACGGCGATGGTCATGTTATTGATCACGCTGGTCACACCGTTGATGTCGGTGGCTAGTTTGGTGACGAGGCTCTTTTCCGCGTCGTTCTTGGCGATGCCACTTAAAGTGACGACGCCGTCCGTGGTCGTCACCGTGGTGTGCAAGGCACTGGTCGAGCGGTGCGAAAGCAACGACGACTTGACTTCCGCCGTGATGGAGGCGTCATCAATTTTATCACCCAGCGTGGCTTCAGCCGCGACCGGCAGCTTGGCCACTGTCATGTTGTTATTAACTGACTTGACGTTATCAACGTCCTTGGCGTATTCAGTGGTCAGTTCCTTTTGGGCCATGCTGCTCGCTTCACCTTCCAGGGTGACAACGCCGTCCTTCGTATAAACCGTGGTGCCGGTGGCGCTCACATTGCGATGAAACAAAAGCGCGGTTTTCACTTTCGTGGTGATCCAGGCGTCGGAATGTTCCGCCGGCTGTTCGCCGCTGACCACGAGTTGATTGTTCACGCTCTTGACGCTGGGCAAGCTCGCCACGGTGTCCTCGGCCAGGGACTTATCGGATGCGGCGGCGACCGTTCCGGTCAAAGTGACGACCCCGTCTTTGGAATCAACTTTGATGGAATCGTCTTTGAGGGTGGTTTTGAACGTGTAAGACTTCGCGGCGGACGATTCGATTCGGCTGTCCGTGTCGGCGGCGCGCACCGGCGTGCTGCTGATTAATATTGTGCTCACAGCGACCGCGAGCGTTAAGGGGAACATGGTTTTCGTTTTCATTTTGTTTTTTACTTTGTTGGTTTTTAACACTTGAAGCAGGCTAGGTGTTGTGCCGGTTCTTGGCTATGGGGTGTAACCCTACCAGTTTAAGGCGCGATTTTGTCGCTCACCCACTGGCGGGCTTCGGTGAAGCTGTTGGCCAAGGAGTCATAGGCTTTTTTGGAATCTGCTTTGACTCCGTCCCAAGTGGATTCCGTGGCGTTCGAGGCATCGGCGAGTTGTTGGTTTAATTTCGTCGCCTGATCGCGCAAGGCTTGCAGCTTGGGTTTGGCCTCGGCCTTGACCGCGTCGCTGGAGCTGTCAATTTTTGCAGACAGTTTGTCCAGGTCTTGATTCAGCGCGGTCAACTGGCCTTGCATGGCTTTGACGAATTCATCCTTCTGGGCGAAGGTGTAATTCTTCATGTCCTGCGCGGCCTGCTTCGTTTCGGTTTTAACCGTATCAAGCTGCTGCGCGGTGGTTTTTTCCTTGTCGCATCCAACCACAACAGCCGCAGCGGAAAGGAATGCGATCAGCAATGTTTTATTTTTCATGCCGCGAGCATCGCCCGATATTGCCACACTTGCTATGGGGTGTAACCCTACTGGTTTTTTGAATCTGCATCTTGATAAGATACTTCTCGTCTTCAGCCATTTCTGGAAAAGTTTCTTCAACTCAACGATTCCAGCGTGAAAAATTCAAACTAACTCTCAGTCAATAAGTGCCAGCAGAAATGCCAGCAAAGCTTATTTGTGGGGAGTTAAATTGAAGTTAAAAAAAGTTGGCTGGAGTTTCCTTGACTCAAAGCACAAACGCCTTTAGTTTCAATGCAACGGTGATGATTTAACAGTTGATTTCGAGTGGCTTGTGGAAGGCGGGACGTGTCCGATTCCGACCCTCTCTTCCCAAATCATAATTGGATCGCAACGCCAAAATAGTTGTTGGGTGGTTTTGATTGCCGTTCAGTGGCAAAAGATAGTTAGGGACAATTGGAGACAGTTTTTGTTCGCATTTGTTCGTAAAGCTGACTTTCAGTCAAAAACAAAAAGTGAAAAAACGCCAATCTTTACTGGGCTAAAACACATTATTGCGAAACAAAGAGAAGCTGCCATTAAGGGTTCAACTCCCGCCGCCTCCACCATTCGTCTGCTCGCGCCCAAAACGCCGGCAGCGATTCAATCGCAGTTCAAATCACGTTTTTACTTTTTTGCGCCGAAATCTGTGCCGGTCTTTGATTGAATCGTAAATCCCGATGGCTTGGAATTCTCATTTAACGCCCTTGGCTGGGACGGCGGGATCGAGCAGGTTGTTGTCGCCCATCCAATCGGTGAGCCGTTGCGGCCAGTTTTTGATGGTGGCCAGTTTCGAGCGCTGGCCCTGGTTGAAACCGTGGCCGCCTTTGGTGAAAACGTGAACCTCCACGGGAATTTTCGCGGCGCGATACAACTCAAAAAGTTTCAAAACCGCATCGGTGTGGTTGTCATCGTCGGCCACGAGCAGGAATGCCGGCGGCGCATTTGGGGGAAGCGCTTGCGGAATGCCTGCGCCGCCCGGATAAATTTCACCGATGAAATCCGGCCGGGCATTCGCCTGATCAATCGCGTCCAGCGCGTTGGTGAGGCCGCCGTTTGCGCCGAAACTGGTCATCGAAACCACTTCGCCGCCGGCGGAATAACCGATCATGCCGATGCGGTTGGGGTCCACGCCCCATTCACCCGCGCGGCTGCGGACAAGGCGCATCGCGCGCAAGCCGTCTTCATGCGGGTTTTCAATGGTGTAAACGGAATTCGTTTCGCGAAACAAACGATATTTCAGGACGAATGCCGCGATTCCAAGATCGTTAAAATACTTTGCCGGATCAACGCCTTCCGCGCCAAAGACGAGTTCCCGAAAACCGCCGCCGGGACAGATGACGACCGCCGTGCCGTTCGCTTTTTCCTTCGGGGGAAGAAAAACGGTGAGCGACGGATTGTTGATGTTTTTAACCCAGTAACTTGCGGCCTGTTCGGGAATGTCCTTGCGCGATTCAAAACCGGGCGCGCCATTGGGCCAGAGCGGAATCACTGGCGGCGTGGTTTGCGCGAACAGCGCCAGTTGAGACGCCAAAAATAATCCGCTGATCGCCAATTTCATTTTTTCCTCCTTGATTGTTTCCCGGTTCAAATGTTTGCCAGCCGTCCGCTGGAATCGCCAAAGCGCTCCAGATTTTTCACCCCCATACGGTCCGCCATGCTCAAGAACAAATTCGTCGCCGGTTTGCCGCCATGCTTCACAAAGCGTCCTGGCGTCATCGTGCCGCCACCAGCGCCCGCCAGCAGAATCGGCAAATTGACGTGCGTGTGGCGGTTGCCGTCCGCGTTGCCGCCGCCATAGACGATCATCGAATTGTGGAGGAGTGAATTGCCGTCCACGTCTTTTGTCGTCGACATTTTTTCCAGGAACTTCCCGAACTGCTGCACATACCACAAATCAATTTCAGTGATTTTTTCAATCTTGTCCGGATTGCCCTGATGATGCGACAAGTCATGGTGGCCTTCGGGAACACCGATGTCGGCGAAGGAACGGTTGCTGCCGTCGTGGGCAAGCAGCAGGGTCGCCACGCGGGTCGAATCGGTCTGAAACGAACACAGCAGGATGTCATACATGAGTTGGATGTGCTGCGCGTAATCGGCGGGGATGCCGGGGGGGGTTTGAATCTGCGGGTCTTTGACGTCGCCCAGCCGTTCCGCCATTTGAATCCGCGTCTCCAGTTCGCGGACGCCGGTCAGATATTGATCCAGTTTATCCTGGTCGCGCCCGCCGAGGCGTTGATGCATTGCGCGGGCGTCTTGCTGCACAAAATCAAGAATGGAACGTTCTTCGCGGCGGCGGCGGCGCGCGTTTTCCGCGCGTTCGCCGGACGTGCCAGCGCCGAAAAGCCGTTCAAAAACCTGGCGCGGATTCGCCTCGGGCGTCATCGGCGTAGTAGGCGAACTCCAGGCCAGATTGTATTGATAGGCGCAGGAATAGCCGGAATCGCACGCGCCAGTGTTGCGGCCGGCATCGCAGGTCAGTTCAATGGATGGAAACCGCGTCAGATGCCCGACCTGGTTGGCGATGGTCTGGTCAATCGAAATTCCCGCGTGGATTTCCGTGGCGCTTTTTTTCATGCGCACGCCGGTCAGAAAGGTGCCATTCGCCCGCGCGTGATCGCCGCCGCCATCCGGGCCGGGCAGGGCGTTCAAATGATCCAAACCGCCGATCGCCTGGATTTGTTTCTGGATCGAAG
The DNA here is from genome assembly GCA_963738225.1 of uncultured Verrucomicrobiae bacterium. Lineage (GTDB taxonomy): Bacteria > Verrucomicrobiota > Verrucomicrobiia > Limisphaerales > UBA11358 > UBA11358. Next base: position 442,307 of record CAVTVR010000007.1, on the reverse strand, counting down.
CGAGTGGCTGCAAAGTGCGGCTTAATTGAAAGTCGGTCCCTTCGGCGGACGGCCACCACGCGGCGGGAATCGCGCCGTTCGGAAAATACACAAATGCGGTGCGCAGCGGCGCTCCGGTGGCCGTCGTCGCCAGGCTGTTTTCCGGCACGGTGGCAGCCAGAAGTTTCGTGGGCAGCAACGATTCAAAGGCCGGCAGGGCGATGCACGCGCCAAGGCCGCGCAGAAAATGTCGGCGGTTGAAACTGGCGTGTCGTTGCGCCGCGAGATGCTGGCTGGCTACGGATTTCGTTTTCATAATTTTTCTTTTGTGTTTTCGCCGGTCGCGGCGGTGGCCTTCGTCAGTCCACGGGTTTTTTGAAACGGCGCGGATTCCACGATTCCCGCCAGCAGCATGGATGGTTTGCCGCCGGATTTTTCAAGGCGCGCCACGATTTGATCCACGGTCTCAACGTCATAGTAATCCAACCCCCGGCCCAGCGCATAGGTTAAAAGTTTCTGGGTCAGCGTCCGGTAAAAATCCTCGGCGTGATTTTTCACCAGCACGCGCTTCAATTCCTTGATGTTGGAAAACTTTTCGCCGGTGACGAGCTGCCCCGACGGGTCAATCGGCTGCGCGAATTCCTGGTCGCGCCACATGCCCAGCGCATTGAAATTTTCCAGCGCCAGGCCGAGCGGATCCATCTGGTTGTGGCAGGAGGCGCACAAGGGATTTTCCCGGTGCAGCGCCAGGGTTTCGCGCAGCGTTGGCGCGCGGTTGGTCAGACCCTTGGCGGCGTCCTCAAGCGGCGGAACATTCGGCGGCGGCGGCAGCGGCGGCGTCCCCAGAATGTTGTCGAGGATGAAAACGCCGCGTTTGACCGGCGATGTCCGCGTGGGATTTGAAGTCACCGCCAGCACCGTGCCTTCTGTCAAAATGCCGCCGCGCGGACTGTCCGGCGGCAGCGTCACCCGGCGCATTTCCGGGCCGACGACGTTGGTGATGCCATAGTGCCGCGCCAGCCGTTCGTTGACGAATGTGTAATCGCTGTCCAGCAATTCCAGCAGGCTGCGGTCTTCCCGCAGGATGTAATTAAAAACACATTCCGTCTCCTGCCGCATCGCGCGGCGCAAATCCGGCGTCAAATCGGCGCCTGACGACTGCTGCCGCAGCTTGGAAAAGTCGGCTCGAATGTCCGCGAGTTCGTCTTTTTCCGCCGGGGTCAGCGTGTCATCGGGTTTTTCGTTCAGCTCGCGAAACCGTCTGCGCCGGGCCTCCTGCTGCGGATCAAATTTCTGCTCCCGCGCCAGCACGCTGCGGGCTTCGATGGGAACGGTTTCAATGTCGCGCGCTTGCAGCCATTGGCCGATAAAATTTTTCTCCAGCGCGTCCGCGCGCTTGTCGGCCAGCATCCGGGCGAGCTGGGCGGAAAGATTTTTCCGCAGCTTTCCCGCCGCCGCCAGCTGGAACAATTCGTCATCCGGCATCGAAGACCAGAGAAAATATGAAAGCCGCGAAGCCAGCGCATATTCATCCACCAAGGCATAAGGTTGATTGCCGCTCGCGGGTTCGATGTTTTCTTCCCGGAAAATAAATCGCGGCGAGGCCAGCACCGCGACCATGGCTTGCGCCACGCCCGCCTCAAACGTCTTGCCGGGCTGGTCATAAACGCTTTCCGCCAGGCTGGCCAGCCGGTCCGTCGTGTCTTTGTCCACCGGACGGCGAAAAGCGCGGCGGGCAAAATTCCCCAGCAATTCGCGGGCGTATTCACGGCGGCCCGCCGCCGATTCGGGAACCTTTTTGGGAAAGAATCGCGCGTAATTTTTTGGCGGCACTCCGTATTCCTTGGCCATCGGCCCGCGCACCGTGACGGCTGTGATTTGCAGGGACAACGTCCGGGTTTGCGCCGCGCCGGGCGTCAGCGGCCGCAATTCAAAATCCAACTGATGACTGCCCGCCGTCCAATTTTGATCGTAACTGAAATGATAAGGCTTGCCGCCCTCCCAGCTAAATTCCTGGTTCAACAATTCTTTTCCGTCCGCGCGGAACACCAAAAGACACTTGTTGTAATCAGAAACACCGTCCACATATTTTTCGTTCACCCTCAAATCCACGTCCAATTGATATTGTCCGGTCTGAACCGCGTCCACGGTGTTGGTGACCAAGGCCGGCGCATAATATGAAAGTGACAGCGGGCCGGAATTCCTGGCCGCTCCTTTTACGCCGCTGTGGAATTGCGATCCTGTGACGACCTTTTCCGGCGCGACACTGCTGACGATCGGCACCGCCTGGCCGATGATTTTTTCGGCGGCATCCAGATATTTTTCCAGCAACATTGGGGACAGCGTCAACACGTCGCCGATGTTGTCGAAACCGTGGCCGGTGTCGTCCGGCGGAAATACATCCAGCGCGTCAAAGTCCACGCCGACCAGATCGCGGACGGTGTTTTGATATTCCACCCGGTTGAGCCGGCGGATGGTGACGCGTCCGGGATCCGGGTTCCGCGAATCCACTTCAAATACCGCATTCTTGATCCAATGCTGGATCAATTGTTTTTGCTCCCTCGTCGGCTGGGATTTTTGGGCCGGCGGCATCAGGTTCGCCTGCAGTTTTTTAAAAACACGCCACCACAAGTCACGGCTGCCGGTGAAATTCGTGGTGGTGTTAAAAGCATCAAGCGCCACGCCGCCGCGGGTTTCACCGTCACCGTGGCAATCGTAACAATAGTTCTCTAAAATCGGGCGGATTTTTTGTTTGAACTCCGCCGCCGGCATCCCGACCGCCGGCAATGGCTCGCTCCAAAACCACGCGACGTTGAATAGCATGGCTAAAATGAAAGACCTGGAATTCATTTTTAGGTCAGACGGGATTTTACTGTAAGAGATTACCACAATTAATAAAAAAGAGAAGTTCTGTTTTCGTGCAATCTGCAAGCAGAACCTTGTTGTGAAACATCTTCCGTTGCCGTTTCGCTTTGACGCTGTGCTCGGCGTCGCGTAGCGTATTCGTTCGTTTTAACCAACGTAATTTGAAAGACAACGTGAATTTTTTCAGAAAAATTTTTCCGACCAAGAACGACCGCGACGTGAAGAAAATCCGCCCGGTGGTGGATCAGATCAATGCGATCGAAGCCGGCCTGCAAAAGCTGTCCGATGACGAGTTGCGCGCCAAGACCGCCGCGTGGAAGGCCGAACTCGCCAAAATCGAGGACAAGGCCGAACTTTCGCGCAAGCTGGAAGAAATCCTGCCGGAAGCCTTTGCCGTGGTGAAAAACACCTGCCGCCGTTTGTGCGGGCAGGACGTGATCGTGCGCGAACATCCGATCCGCTGGGAAATGGTGCCGTTTGACGTGCAGTTGATCGGCGGCTACGCGCTGCATCACGGCCACATTGCGGAAATGGCCACCGGCGAAGGCAAAACGCTCGTCAGCACCATGCCGGTTTATCTGAACGCGCTGACCGGGCGCGGCGTTCACGTCGTGACTGTGAACGATTATCTGGCCGCGCGCGACGCGGAATGGATGGGCGCGGTTTATAGATTTCTCGGTCTGACGGTCGGCGTGATTTTGCATGACCAGCCGCCATCCGTCCGCCGCGAGCAGTATTATTGCGACATCACTTACGGCACGAATTCCGAATTTGGCTTTGATTATCTGCGCGACAACGGCATGGCGCTCCGCAAGGAGGAGCAGGTGCAGCGTGGCCATTATTTCGCCATCGTTGACGAAGTGGACTCCATTCTGATTGATGAAGCGCGCACGCCGCTCATCATCAGCGGCCCGTCCATGCACACGTTTGACGAGCAATATGCGCAGTGGAAACCCACAGTGGACGGGCTGGTCCGCGCGCAGCAGCAACTGTGCAACCGTTTTCTGAAAGAAGCCGAGGAACTCCTCAAAAAACTGCATCCGGCCGACGGCTCAAACGTGACGGACGCGCAGGCGCTGGAACACCAAATCGGTTTGCTGCTTTTCCGCGTGAAAACCGGCCAGCCTCGTTCCGAAGGCTTGATGAAAATTCTGGAGAATCCGGAGAACGCCGGTTTGATGAACCGCGCCGAACTGGAGTTGCACAAGGATCAAAAGAAAGTGGATTTGTATCGCGAGAAGGAGGAATTGATTTTCGCGATGGACGAGAAAAGCCATGAGGCCGATCTCACCGAGAAAGGCCGCAACTTCATCAGCCCGCAAGATCCCGACGCGTTTGTGCTGCCGGATTTGACCACGCTGTTGCACGACGTGGATGTCGGCCCGGAAACCGACGCGCGCAAGCGGCTGGAGATGAAAGCCAAGTTGCAGGCCGACTTCGAGGCCAAGGCGCAGAAAATCCACGCGATCTCGCAACTGCTCAAGGCCTACAGCCTTTACCAACTCGACGTGGAATATGTCGTGCAAGACAACAAAGTCATCATCGTGGACCAGCACACGGGCCGGCTCATGCCGGGCCGTCGATGGAGCGATGGTTTGCATCAGGCGGTCGAGGCGAAGGAAGGCGTCACCATCGAGCGCGAAACGCAGACGCTCGCCACGATCACCATCCAAAATTATTTCCGTCTCTACCAAAAACTCGCGGGCATGACCGGCACGGCGGAAACCGAGGCGGCGGAATTTTTCGACATCTACAAACTCGGCGTGATGACGATTCCGACGAACAAGCCGAACATCCGCCAGGACGCCGACGATTCCGTCTATAAAACCCGCCGCGAAAAATTCAACGCCGTCGTCAGGGAAATCAAGGATCTGCACTTGCACGGCCGGCCTGTGCTCGTCGGCACCGTTTCCGTCGAAACGAGCGAAATGCTCTCGCGGATGCTCAAGAAGGAAGGACTGATTCATTCGGTGCTGAACGCGAAATATCACCAGCAGGAGGCGGAAATCGTTTCCCGCGCGGGCCAGCGCGGAGCCATCACCATCGCCACGAACATGGCGGGCCGCGGCACTGACATCAAGCTGGGAGAAGGCGTGGCGCCGGCTGGCGGTTTGCATGTGCTCGGCACCGAGCGCCACGAGTCGCGGCGCATTGACCGCCAGTTGCGCGGCCGCTGTTCGCGCCAGGGCGATCCCGGCAGCTCGCATTTTTTCATTTCGCTTGAGGATGATTTGATGCGCCTGTTCGGTTCCGACCGCATTGTGAAATTGATGGAACGCATGGGCCTGGAAGAAGGCGAGGAACTGAAGCACGGTTTGCTCAACCGCTCCATCCAGCAGGCGCAGAAGCGCGTCGAGGGCCACAATTTTCAGCAGCGCAAACGCACGCTCGAATACGACGACGTGATGAACAAGCAGCGCGAAGTCATCTACGGCTTCCGCAACGAGATCATCAACAGCGACGACGTCCGCGACCGACTGATGGACATCATCGAGGAAGTGGTGATTCTTAAAATTGAGGAATTCACCGCCGCCGATGCCGAGCCGGCCGAATGGCGCGTGCGGCCGCTGGCCGACTGGGTGAATCTGAATTTCCCGCTCGGCATGCCCGAATCGGAAATTCTCAAAGCCGCGGCGTCTGGAAAGGAAGAGCCGGTGGCCGGCTCCGTTTATGAAGGTTTAAGCCCGGCGCAATTTGCCGTTTGCAGTTTCATCAGCGACAGCATCCGCAAGGCTTACGAATTGAAGGTGAGTTTCGAGGAGCCGGCCCAGTTGGCGACCGTCGAGCGCTACACGATTTTGCAGGCGATTGACAAACAGTGGCAGGAACATCTTTACGAGATGGACAGCCTGCGCCACAGCATCGGCCTGCGCGCGCACGGCCAGCGCGATCCGCTGCTGGAATACAAGGCCGAGGCGTTCAAGATTTTTGACGAGCTGATGGTCAACGTGAAAACGGAAATCTGCCGCAACGTCTTCCGCAGCGCGTCCAGCCTGATGGCGTTTGAAAATTTTCTGCGCGCCGCGCCGCGGGAAACCAAACACGATCCTGGCCAGACATTTGGCGAACCGGCCAAAACAGATAAACCCAAAGCCAGCGATGTTGTTAGTCAGGCTGCGGACGATCTTTCGAAAGACAAGCCAAAACCCAAACGCACCGGGCCCAAAGTCGGCCGGAACGATCCGTGTCCGTGCGGCAGCGGCAAGAAATACAAACAATGTTGCGGCAAGTAACCGCGGATCAGCCTGCGCCAACCATTTGCGAATTCCGATTCGCTGATTCCGTCGCGTCAGTTTTCGATGCCCATGTGAGTCAGCACCCAATCGAAGTCGGCTTGTTCGTCGGCGGGTATGTTGGAAATGGGAATGGGAAGATTCGCGGCATTCGGGGCAGGGGGGCGAATGGTGTTTGCCCGCACCCAGCGATGCATCGAAGCGTGACCGTCGGCAAATGAAAACGCGGTGGATTTGTTATGGTAGGAGGCGGGCAGATCAAGCCATTCACTTTTCACGGTGGTGTTAAGCCCGAAAACACCATTCGTTGGCATCAAATTTTCGTTCAGAAAATTTCCGTCGTCAATGCTGTCGGGATGCTCGTCCAGAAAAACAAAGATTTCCGCCGGTTGCGGAATTTGTGTCAGCTTGATGAACTGCTTGTAGCCGGGATTATTGACGTTCTTGCTGTTGGCGGAAAAGTCTCCCGCATTTCCCACCATGGCGTTCATTGAATAGCTGCGGATGCGCCGATCCCAGCCGGCGGCGACTTGAACCGCGCTTAGCGCGCGATCGGCCGGACAATGGAAAATGCCCGTCACGTCGCTGACGTAAATCCCAAGACTCGCGCCGGTAATCGTTGCCGGATTGGTGTTGTCGGAACTCAAATCCCAGGTCATGACATTGTTGACCCAGTTAACATTGGTTCGGAACGACGAACCGCTCATGCTCAGGTTGTAGGGTAAAAGGCTGCCATGATCCTCGGCGTAAAGCTGCCACGCCTGCAAAAGCTGGCGCGTGTTGTTGAGACAGGAAATTCCCTCCGCGCGCGTGCGCGCCTTGGACAAAGCCGGCAAAAGAAACGCCGACAGGATTGCGACGATTGCAAACACGATCAGCAACTCCATCAAGGTAAATCCGCCTTGCCGGACTTTATTTGAATAGTTTGCCATTTTTGGATAGGGAATTGATACCTTGGTTTTGTCGTTATGTCAAAACTTGTTCTAACGGACAAATCACGAGGCAAAATTGAGCATAATAATTGGGAATTGGTTTAATCGGTAAGCATTATTATAGGATGAACAATGTTTGGTTAATTCCATTCGATTTTATACGGGTTTTATGACTTCACAACCGCTTTGATTTTTTTGCATTTTTTCCTTGCATAGTTTTTTTCAGTCCCCGATTTCGCTGCGAAAATACGCGAGTTTTGCCATGTTAAAGCGCAAGGTCGCCTAACGAAAAAAGCTGAGCCACCGCCGACTCGCGACGTGAACCGCGACAGCGGAACTGACAGCGCCAACGGCGGTTGGCTCCGGCGACTTGTTAGGCAGCATTTTCGTCATAACCAAACTCTCTCAACTTCCGGTCAAAATGCGAAACCAAATCTGGCGCACCTGGCCACCGTGAAGCTGTAAAACCGGCGAGGTGCATCCGAACCTCGGCTAAATCATGGCGCTCCCAATCAACCAACATCCTCGGAACCTCGTGAATCGCTTCCATCACGTCGTTGATCATCTTGGCGGACACAGTGCTGGCGAGCGACTGATTGCGGCAGAAAATACAAGCCCACGAAACCGTATCACTGCCGGCTCGAAGAATTGGCTCTGGTGCGATGCTCATGCTGCCTAACGAAAAAAGCTGAGCCACCGCCGACTCGCGACGTGAACCGCGATAGCGGAACGGCAAGCGCCAACGGCGGTTGGCTCCGGCGACTTGTTAGGCCACAAGCTGGACGACCCCGCTACCGCCGTTCGTCTGCGATTGAACCGCAGTTGTCACCCCGGCAACCGGCAGAATTGAAGAACCAAAATCATTCCAATTAACCTCACTTAGACTCGCGCCAAGCCCGCCGACATTTACACCAATGATTTTATTGATATTGCCATTGATCTCAAATGACATCACTTCTTGCCCGCCGTCGCTATGACTATCTCCTCTAAACAGAATCGGATAGCTTGCATGTCAGTCGAAAAGGAAGGAACATCCAACGGATGACACTCCAAATGAAGAAATCCCAACTCTTCACGCAAGGCAGCTACATTTAATGTGCCGGGGTTCTCTGCCAGAATATCCACGACATGCGAATTCTCAAAATAACGACACCAATATCTCGCCAAATCCTTTTGACCCGACTTGGCAAGATCACGAGCATACTTGACGTATTGCCGCGTAAATTGAAAAAGGCTAGACGAATTAGAAAGCCGACCGTATTCAGGTTTTTTCCCGATCTCAGCCAGACGTTTCATGGTTTCAGCAGACATGCCGTAAGTCCGCTTTACGTCACCCACCCGACGAACATATTTTGTCCCATTTTTACTCATGCGATGAAATCCACAACGGGAAGCAACCGCCTTGCCATTAAGGTTTCTGCTGTAAAAGTCCCACCACGAAAGACAGACCAATTCACACGGCCACAAAAATTATCGCCAACGGTTTCAGTGACAGTCCATAACTCGACGGGCTTGCGACCGGGAAAACGCTGAACTCCAAGAAATTTGCACAGCACCGGACGAAGTTCGCAAACTGTCCTTAAACGGAGTTTGCCACGGATGATAATTAGACTGCGCGTTTGCACACACAGTTTGTATCACAGGTTTTTAAATTTCAGCCGTTTTTAGGCGCCCGTAGATTTATAGACAGACAATGTTTGTTATATTTAATCTATTTCAGTGTTTGCCCATAGACCTTGACGTATTCGCCCACGGTTTTGGCCCAGGAAAAATCCGCCTGCATCGCGTTGCGGCGGAATTGGCGCAGCAATCCGGGCCGTTCGTAAATCGCCAACGCCTTGCGGATGGCTTTGGCGAGAGCGCGCGAGGTGTATTCAAAAAATTTCACTCCGTTTGCGGTCGCGGCATTTTGGCCGTAGTCAATCACGCTGTCGTCCAAACCGCCGGTGGCGCGGACAATCGGAATCGTCCCGTAGCGCAGGCTATACATCTGGTTCAGCCCGCAAGGCTCAAATCGCGACGGCATCAGAAAAAAATCGCAGCCGGCCTCGATGCGGTGTGAAAGATTCTCGTCATAGCCGAATTGCACCGCCACCTTGCCGGGAAACCGCGCGGCGAGGTCGCGATAGCCGCGTTCGTATTCCGGCGAGCCGCTGCCGAGCTGCACGAACTGGATGTTTGAGTTCAGCATTTCCTCAAGCGCCCCAAGCTGGATGTCCACGCCTTTTTGTTCCGCGAGCCGCGAAATGGTGCCGAACAGCGGAATTTTTTCGGCGACGGGCAGGGCGACTTGGCGTTGCAATTCCAGCTTGTTGACTTTTTTCCCGGCCATGCGCGCCACGGTGTAGGACTTGAACAGGTGCGTATTCTTCGTGGTGTTCCATTCGTTGTAATCCACGCCGTTGAGGATGCCGGTCAATTTGCCCGCGTGCTGGCGCAACACGCCGTCGAGGCCGCAGCCGAGTTCCTCGGTGGTGATTTCACGCGCGTAACGCGGGCTGACGGTCGTGATCCGGTCGGCAAAAACGATGCCGCCTTTCAGACAATTCAGCAGCCCGTGATACTCCGCGCCCACGCCGTCCGGCGCGAAAAAATCCACCGGCAAATTGGTCAGCGCAAACGCTTCGGCTGGAAAAACGCCTTGATACGCAAGATTGTGAATGGTCAGGCACGTGGCCGGCGGATTCCCCCACCCTTCTTTTTTCTGCTGCAAAATCAGCGCCGGCACCAGCGCCACCTGCCAGTCGTGGACATGCACCACCTCTGCGCGCCACGGCAGATACCGCGCGAGATGCGCGACGCATTTCGAGAAAAAAATAAAACGCTCGGCGTTGTCGGCGTAACTGAGGTTGTCTTCGAGATAAATGCCTTTGCGATCAAAATAACCGGCGTGCTCAATGAAATAGGTTTTTGCCTCGCCGTCGCGGTCCAATTCCCAAAGTCCGCCCTGCGCCTGCCGCGCGCCGAGAGGCAAATCAAATTTCCAATCCACCCGCCGCATTGCGGGAAACTTTTCGCGGATGCCGCGGTATAACGGCGTCACCACGACCGCCTCGTGCCCGGCGTTGACCAGCGCCCGGCCCAGCGCGCCCACCATGTCCGCCAGCCCGCCCGTCTTCGAGAACGGAAAAACTTCGCTGCTGGCGAGCAAAATCTTCATTGATTTACGATTTGCGATTTACGGTTTACGCGCCGCAGGCCAATAGCCGCGTCAATCGTAAATCGTATATCGTAAATAAAAACGGTCATGCAGTGATGCGGTCGGTCTTGAGATACGGCTGCAATGCCTGTGGAATCATCACGCTGCCATCTGCCTGCTGGTGCGTTTCAATCAGCGCCACGAACAAGCGCGCGAGCGCGGTGCCGCTGCCGTTGAGGATGTGCGGGAATTTGTTTTCGCCGCTCTCGGTTTTGAAACGCAGATTCATCCGGCGCGACTGGAAATCCTCGCAGTTCGAGCAGCTCGAAACTTCGAGGTAGCTCCCCTGCCCTGGTGCCCAAACTTCGATGTCGTAAGTCTTCGCACTGCCAAATCCCATGTCGCCGGTGCAAAGCAAAATCACGCGATAATGCAAACCGAGCAGTTGCAAAACTTTTTCCGCGTTCGCCACCATTTTTTCCAGTTCGTCGTAGCCGTGTTCCGGCTTCACGATTTTAATCAGTTCCACCTTGTCAAATTGATGCACGCGAATCATGCCGCGCGTGCCGACGCCCGCCGCGCCCGCCTCGCCGCGAAAACACGGAGTGTAGGCGCAATAAAGTTTGGGCAAATCTTTTTCCGGCAAAATTTCCTCGCGATGGATGTTGGCCACCGGCGTCTCGGCGGTCGGCACCAGATATAATTTTCCAAGTTCGTCGGTTTTGTCGCCTTCCGCGACGCCGTAGTATTGGTCTTTGAATTTCGGAAATTGTCCGACGCCGACGAGGCATTGCGGCCCGACCATGAACGGCGGCGACACTTCGGTGTAACCATGCTGCGTGATGTGCAAGTCCAGCAGAAATTGAATCAACGCCCGTTCCAGCCGTGCGCCCCAATTCGTGTAAAGCAGAAAGCCGCTGCCGGAAAGTTTCGCGCCGCGCGCGAAATCCACCAGCTTGAGCGATTCGCAAAGCTCGACGTGTGATTTCGGTTTGAAGTCATAATTCACCTTCGTGCCATGAATGCGAATTTCAGTATTGTCTTCCGCCGTTTTTCCCAGCACGACCGATTCATGCGGCAGGTTGGGCAATTGCAGCATCAGCGCATCGCGCGCAGTTTCATTTTCGGTCACCTGCTTTTCCAGCGCGGAAATTTTCTCGCCCAAATCGCGCGTCTCGGCTTTCTTGGCTTCCGCCTCGGCGATTTTTTTCTGGCCCATGAGCGCGCCGATTTCCTTGCTCACGCGGTTGCGCTGGGATTTCAACTGTTCCACCTCCGCCAAAGCTTTGCGGCGGCCTTCGTCCAGTTTCAGAAGTTCGTCAATTTTCACCTCGTCCCCTGCCCCGCGCGTGGCCAGGCGCGCGCGGACGAAATCGGTTTTTTCGCGAATCAATTTGATGTCGAGCACGGGTGGATTATAGAAATTACATCGCGTGCGGCAAGTTTGAAGCCGGCATTTTGCCGCGAATGGACTGAACTCCTTTGTAATCTCATTTTCACGTTTCACCCGGCGTAGCTGGATTTCATCCGTCAACGCCGGGCTGGATGATTTCACCCCGTTGGGATAATTTTCCGCGTGCCGATTTTTTATGAATGTCAACGTTGCACGGCCTGCTGCCGCTGGCCGGGCCAGGTGCGTTTGACGGACGCGGAAATCACGCGGCTCGCCGCCTTCAAGGGCTTGAGCGAATCGGATTTCATCCAGCGGTTCACCCGGCTGCGCTGGGATCGCGGCGGGCTGGCCTTGCAGGAACAACCGGACGGCGCGTGCGTTTTTCTGGAAGGCGAAAATTGCGCAGTGCAACCGGTGAAGCCGCAGCAGTGCCGCGATTTTCCGAATCTCTGGAATTTTCCCGGCTTCGAGCAAACCTGCCGGGCGCTCTCGCGCGAAGTCAGCCAAGTCGAATACGAACGCCGTATCGCGCAAATCAAACGGACAGGAAACGAGCGCGTCACAACTGAAAGCAACGGAACTGGAAATTTCCCTGTTTAATCCAGGTTCGATTTGTGGCTAATTGGAGGCCGATGCCGCGCCATTTTGCCCTGCTGCCCCATCCCCGCGCGCTGAAAATGCGCGCCGGAAAATTTATTCTGCCCAAACGGAATCCGCTCGGTTCCATCCAGGTCATCCGCACGGATGCCGCGCCCAATCATCCCGAAGGTTACGCGCTGGAAATTTCCTCCGGCGGGGTGAAAATCAAACTCCGCGAAGCCGGCGGCCTGCGCGCGGCCACGACGACATTGCGGCAATTGCTGCGTCAATTTGGTCGTCATCTGCCCTGCCTGAAAATCCGCGACTGGCCGGACTTTGCGCGACGCGGCGTGATGCTGGACATTTCGCGCGGCCGCGTGCCTAAGCTGGAAACCCTGCTCGACCTCGCGGAAAAGCTCGCCGATTTCAAAATCAACGAACTGCAGCTTTACACCGAGCACACGTTCGCCTACAAAAAATATAAATCCGTCTGGCAAAGCTGGGGCGCACTGACCGGCGCGGAAATCCGCAAGCTCGACGCGCGCTGCCGCGAACTCGGCATTGACCTGGTGCCCAATCAAAATTCCTTCGGCCACCTGCGCTATTTTCTTGAAGACCCGCGACTGAAAAAACTCGGCGAAATTTCCAAGCCCTACGCGTGCGGCGGCGACGAGGGCGTCGCCGCTGCTTTTCTCCGCCGCCCGACAACGCTTGCGCCGAATCATCCCGGCACCCTGCCCTTTTTGCGCGGGCTTTACGATGAGTTGCTGCCGAATTTTTCCAGTTCGTTTTTCAACATCGGCGGCGACGAGACGTGGGACTTGGGCAAAGGCCGGAGCAAAAAACCTTGCGAGGTCAAAGGCCAGGGCCGCGTCTATGTTGATTTTCTGAAAAAAATCCACCACGAAATTTCTGCGCGTGGCAAACGGATGATGTTCTGGGGTGACATCATCCTGAAAGCATCCGAAGCTGATTCGCGAATTGCCGAAGAATGTCATCGCCTTGAATTGGGGTTACGAGGCCGGTCATCCCTTTGAAAAAGAAGCCGCGCAATTCGCCGGGGCGAAGATTCCATTTTACGTCTGCCCCGGAACTTCGACGTGGCAGACGCTGATTGGCCGGCACGACAACGCGCTAGTCAATTTGCGCGCGGCCGCCAAAACCGGAAAAAAATTCGGCGCGATGGGATTTCTCAACACCGATTGGGGCGATGGCGGTCATCCGCAGCCGCTGGCGGTGAGCTGGCCGTTGTTCGCCGCCGGCGCTGCGCTGGCTTGGAATTCCAAAGCCCTTGACGAGCGGCAACTCCTGGCCGCCTTGAGCCGGGATGTGTTTGAAGATCCGACCGGCAAAATCGCGGAGGCCGGTTTCAAACTCGGTTTTGCGCACCGGAAACTCGGCGTGAAGGCAGTGAACGAAACGCCGCTCGGCACTGTCCTTGCCGCGCCCAAACCGGAAGACCGCGAACTGTTCTGCCGGAATGGATTGAAATGGTTCGCCAAAATTCGACGGAAGAAAATTGTCGCCGCGTTGAAGGAAATCCAGAAACAGCGTTTGGTTTTGTCGAGTGGAAAACCAAATTCGGATTCAGGGAAAATTCTAGCCTTGGAACTGGACCTGGCGGCGCGGATGGCGGAGCAGTCTTGCTGGTTCATGCTATGGCAGCAGGCGGTTACAAATGGTAGGGGCGGCGCGCTGCGCCGACCGGACGCCGCCGCGCGGCGTCCCTACCAGCTATTGGCGCAACGAATTATCCGCGCGCTGCAAAGGCTGGAAAAAGATTTTAACGCCTATTGGCCATTGCGAAACAAGGCGACGCCGAAACATTGTTCGCCATTTTTGAAATGGCGGATCGTAGAGTTAAGGAAGAAGGCAGAATGAAAAATTGAGAAGCCAGAAGTTGTTTCTTCATTTGCCCTTCACATCCCACGCGTCGCGCAGACCGTCGCCGAGAAAGTTCAGCGCCAGCAGCGTCGTCACCAGCACGCCGCCCGGAAAAACAATCAGCCACCAGTAAATGCGAATCGGGTTGATCTGCGAAACGCCTTCCGCAATCAAAGTTCCCCAACTGGCCATCGGCGGCTGCACGCCAAGACCGAGGTAGCTCAAAAACGATTCGTAAAGGATGATCGCGGGCATCGTCAGCGCAACGTAGGTGATGACGACGCCAAAAATATTCGGGATGATGTGGCGAAATAAAATGTGCGCGGTGCCGGCGCCGAGAGTGCGACTGGCTTCCACAAACGCGCGGGAACGCAGCGACAAGACCTGCCCGCGCACAATGCGCGCCATAGTCAGCCACGAAATCGCGCCCAGTCCCACAAACAGCAGCCCCACGCGCAAGACGCTTTCCAGCGCGGGCGATTGCTGGACAAGCTGCGTTTGCTTGAGCATTTCGCCCAGCGTCGTAATGAGCACGATGACGAAAATGATGGACGGCAGCGAATAAAGAACGTCCACCAGCCGCATCAAAATGCTGTCCACCCGTCCGCCGACGTAGCCGGCAACCGCGCCCCACATAACGCCGATGACCAGACTCACGCCCGCGCCGACCACGCCGACGAGCAGCGAAATTTGCGCGCCAAACAGCGTGCGCGAAAACACGTCGCGGCCATGAACGTCCGTGCCAAACCAGTGCTGCGCCGTCGGCGGCGCGAATTGTCCGTCGGAAAGCCGGTCGGGATCGTGCAGCCGGGCAAAGTCGCCGCCGGCCATTTTCAACAACACCGGCCACGACAGAATGGCCGCCAGCAGCGCCAACAGATACCACGCGCTCCCGACGGCGACGCGGTTGTTTTTGAACCGCCGCCACGCGCGCTGGCCGGGACTTAAATGGAGTCGAGGGTCGAGGGTCGAGGGTCGAGGGCTGGCGGACAGTTCGCCCGTCGCATTTTTCCCGCTCTCGACTTTCGTCTCTTGGCTTTCGTCTGATTCATTCATATTTCACGCGCGGATCGAGCCAGGTGTAGGCGAAATCCACAGCCAGATTCAGGCCGATCAGCAGCAGCGCGTAAAGCAGCGACAGACCGACGACCACGGTGTAATCGCGGTTGAGCGAGCTGTTGACCAGGAAAACGCCGATGCCGGGAATCTGGAAAATATTTTCGATGATGAACGAGCCGGTCAGCAGATCGGCCAGCATCGGGCCGGCATAGGAAACCACCGGCAGCAGGGCGATGCGGAAGGCGTGCTTGAACAGCAGCGCGGTTTCGCCCAGTCCCTTGGCGCGGGCGGCGGTGATGAATTCCGATTGTGCGGCGGTCAACATGCCTTCGCGCAAAATGCGCGCGACTTTGCCGACAAAATATGAACCCAGAGCGACGGACGGCAAAATCATGTGCCACGGACTTTCCCACAGCGCGACGGGAAACCATCTCAATTTCATCGCAAAAATCAAAATCAAGGCCGGCGCCACGACGAAACTCGGCACGCATACCGCCAGCACGGCAAAGAAGCTGCCGACCTGATCCGGCCAGCGTCCGCGCCGCGCCGCGGTGAAAAATCCCAGCGGCAAGCCAACCCCCATTGCGAAGGCAAAACGCCAGTCCGCCCAGCATCATGGAAACCGGCAGTCCTTGCACGATGATGTCATTGACGGAGTGATTGCGGTATTTGAGCGAAACGCCAAAATCGCCGTGCAACAAATCGCCGAGATAGCGGCCGTATTGTTTCCAGACCGGTTCGTCGAGATGGTATTTGGCCTTGAGGTTGCGCTCGATTTCCGGCGAGGCCGGTTTGCGCTCGCTGTCAAACGGGCCGCCGGGCGCGAGATGCACGAGTGCAAACGCCAGCGCGCTGATGACGAGCAGCAGCGGGATCGCGAATAAAATGCGCCGGACAAAATACATTACGGTTTCGCCTTGATCTTTCGGATGCTGCGCAACGGATGCTCATCAAGCACGTTTTGCCAGATGCCGGAAATTTTGTTGGTGTCGAAATAATTGATGCCGACGTAAATGTAAAGCGGCAGGACGGGCAGTTCATCGTGAATCAAAATGGTCTCCGCCTGCTGGAAAAGTTTTTCGCGCCGGGCCAAATCGGTTTCCTCGTTGGCCGCGTGGATCAACGCGTCGTAATGCGGATTGCTCCAGCCGGTCTCGTTGTTGCCATCGCCGGTGACGAACATGCCCAGAAAAGTGTTCGCGTCGTTGTAATCGCCAATCCAACTGGAACGCGAGAGCTGGTAATCCAGCCGCGATTGCATTCCCCAGAAAATCTGCGTCTCGACCTGGCGCAAATCCATCTGGATGCCGAGTTCGTCGCGCCACATCTGCTGGAGTTCGATGGCGATGTTCTCGTGGATTTTCCCGCCGCCGCCGGCAGCGGCGTTGAAGAGATATTCAAAACGCGGAAAGCCTTTGCCGCCGGGATAGCCGGCTTCGGCGAGCAGTTTGCGCGCAAGTTCCGGGTCGTAACCAAGGCCGGCGAGGCGAATGGTAATTCGCCGTGCCGGGCGGAACAAAATTTGATGCCGGCACTTCGCCGGCCTTGGTGATTTTTTTCACGATGCGCTCCTTGTCCACCGCCAGCGCGAGCGCTTTGCGGACGCGCGGATCGTCGAACGGCTTGCGGGTGACGTTGAAGCGGACGAAATAATTGCCGAGGTAGGTGAACGAATGAAAATCCGGACGCTGGAGCAGCACGTCCATCAGTTCCGACGGGATGAGTTCCTTGTCCCAGACGATGTCCACCTGGCCGCGTTCATAAAGGTTCAGCGCGGTGTTCGGCGAGCCGACCGGCAGGATGTCAATGATCTCCGACTGTGTGTTCGCCGCGTCCCAGTAGCGCGGATTTTTTTTAAGGCGAACCTTGTCGTTGAGCCGCCAGGCACCAAGTTCGTAAGCGCCGCTGACCGGCAGCGGCCTGGCCATCAACCAGTGGTCGCCGTATTTTTCAATCGTCTGGCGCGGCACGACAGAGGTTAGCGGCATGGCGCAGATGTCCAGAAAAAATGAAGTCGGATGGTTCAATTCCACGCGCACGGTGAACTTGTCCGGCGCGCTCACGCCCACCAGCGCGGCGTTGGTGATTTTGCCGGTGTTGAATTCCTCCGCGTTTTTCAGGTAATAAAGCTGGCCGGCGTAGCGCGAGGCGGTTTTGGGATCGAGCGCGCGCAGCCACGAATAAACCACATCCGCCGACGTGATCGGCTCGCCGGTGGACCAGAACAGATTGGTGCGCAGATGAAACGTGTAGATTTTTCCATCCGCTGAAATGTCCCAGCTTTCCGCCAGCCCCGGCACGGCCCGCGCTTGCACCGGTTCCAGCCGGGTCAAGCCCTCGAACAGGGCCGACACGATCCGCATGTCCGCCTGGGCAACGATGATGGCCGGATCAAGCGATTCCGGCTCGACGTTGTTGATGATGGTCACATCCGCCGGCGGCTCGCGCCGCGCGCAGCCGGGAGCCAACGCGACCAGCGCCAGGCATAAAACAAAACGCGCCCGTCGGAAAATCCCGCAGGCGCGCTCGCTGAAAGTCATCGCTTATTTTGCCGGGTTGGTGGCGGCGGCGGACGCGGTGTTTGATGTCGTGACCGGAAATGTTGAAAGACAGATTGTTGCGGCGGCGGACGGCTTGGGCTGCTGCGCGGGCACGAGTGATGGGCGTCTGTTGTTTCTTCTCCATCAGCTTGGTGAAATTCCGACGAACCGCTGCTGTTGCGAATGTGGCTCTGCAAGCCGCCGAGCAGCAACGACAGTCCCAGAAAAATTCCCGCCGTGTATTTCGTGATCTTGGTCAGCGCGTTGCCCGAACCGGCGCCGAACAGCGCGTCCGCCGTGCCGCCGCCGAACGCCATGCCCGCGCCCGCGTCCTTTTTCGGCAATTGAACCAGCACCAGCAGGATCAGCAACAGACAGTTGACGACCAGCAAAAAGGTTAAAATGCCTAGCGACAAAACTCATAGTGGATGAAGGTTAAATGGAATTCTTGATGATGTCAGCAAAACTTCTTGCTTCGAGCGAAGCGCCGCCGACCAGCGCGCCGTCCACGTCCGGCTGGCTCATCAGTTCCTTGGCGTTGTTCGGCTTCACGCTGCCGCCGTATTGGATGCGGACTTTTTGCGCGATGCCTCTCGTCGAACATTTTCGCCAGCAGTCCGCGGATGAACGCGTGCGCGTCCTGCGCCTGCTGCGTGGTGGCCGTCTTGCCGGTGCCGATCGCCCAGACGGGTTCGTAGGCGATGACGGTTTCCACCATCTGTTCCTTGGTCAAACCGGCGAGGCTGCCGCGCACCTGCGTTTCCAAAACTTTTTCCGTCAGATTGCCTTCGCGTTCGGCGAGCGTTTCGCCCACGCAAACAATCGGCTTGAGCGTCGCCGCGTGGACCGCCGCCGCCTTTTTGGCGATGAGCGCGTCGGATTCCTTTTGATACTGCCGGCGCTCGCTGTGGCCGAGAATGACGTAGCGCACGGAAAATTCCTTCAACATGCCCGCGCAGATTTCGCCGGTGAACGCGCCGAAATTATTCTCGCTCATGTTTTGCGCGCCGAGCCGGATGTTGGAATCAATGATCGCCTTCGACACCGATTCCAGCGCGGTGAACGGCGGGCAGACGACGACGTCCACTTCCTTCACGCTCGCGAGGTCGCGTTTCAGGTCGCCGACAAGCGTCAGCGCCTCGGCCACGGTTTTGTTCATCTTCCAGTTGCCGGCAATGATCAGTTTGCGTTCTTTATTCATTTGTAAATTCCTTCTCATCCGCGTCCTCATCCTTCATCTTCAAAATTGATTTGCGAGGATGAAGTTGAAGAGGATTTATTTCTCGCTCAATGCCGCCACGCCGGGCAGTTCCGCGCCTTCCAAAAATTCCAGGCTCGCGCCGCCGCCGGTGCTCATGAACGTCACCTTGTCGCCCAGCTTGGCCTTGTTCAAAGCCTTCACGCTGTCGCCGCCGCCGATGATGCTCTTGGCACCGTGCTTTTGAGTGGCGTCCACCACGGCCTGCGCCACGGCGTTGGTGCCGGCGGCAAACTGCTTATTTTCGAACAAGCCCATGGGCCCGTTCCACAAAATCGTTTTGGCGCTGGCAACCTCGGCGGCATACGCCTTGACCGTGGCCGGGCCGATGTCCAGACCGGCGGTTTCTGCCGGCACATTCAGGTCGGAACTGACGGTCGGATTTTGCCATTCAATGATCGGCTTGCCCTTCTTGTCGAGCTTGTCGGTCTTGACCGGCGTGGCGACGACGTCGTCCACCGGCAAAAGAAATTTCACGTTCTTGACCTTGGCTTTGGCCAGCGCGGACTTGGCGGTCCCGATCGCGTCCGGTTCCACCAGCGATTTGCCGGTCTGATAACCTTGCGCCAGCCGGAAAGTGTAAGCCATCGCGCCGCCGATGAGAATCGTGTCCGCCTTTTCGAGCAGCCGGTCAATGACCTTGATCTTGTCGGAAACTTTCGCGCCGCCAAGAATGACCACGAACGGACGCGCCGGCTTTTCCAGTTCGTCGCCAAGAAATTTCAATTCGCGTTCCATCAACAGACCCGCCGCCGCCTGGCCGCCGCGCCGGGCAACGAAACGGGCGACGCCTTCCGTCGAAGCGTGGGCACGATGCGCCGCGCCGAACGCATCGTTGACATAGACATCCGCGACTTTCGCCAGTTTCTCGGCGAACGCCGGATCGTTGGCCTCTTCTTCGTTGTAGTAGCGGACATTTTCGAGCAGCACCACATCGCCGTCCTTCATCGCGGCGACGATTTTTTCGACGTGTTCCCCGATACAATCATCGGCGAATGCAACCGGCTTGCCGAGCAGCTTCGTGCAATTTGTCGGCAACCGGGCGCAGCGACATCGTGGCTTCGCGCTTGCCCTTCGGACGGCCGAGGTGCGCGGTTAAAATGAGCCGGCCGCCTTTTTCAATCAATAGTTTCAACGTCGGCAGCGTTTCCACGATGCGCGTCGAATCGGTGATGACCATTTTGCCGTCTTTTTCTTCGAGCGGCACGTTGTAATCCACGCGCATAAAAACGCGTTTGCCTTGAACATCAAGATCGCGAACAGTCAGTTTAGCCATAAAAAATTTGCTTCGTCCGGCGGACAAAGACCAACAAGGTTAGCAGAGAAAGCCCGCCAGTAAAGTGAATTCAAAATCTGGGAGTGTCTTAATTTGAAATTTAAGGCTTCCAAACGCTTTACTTCACAGAAATAGAACTTGGCACGAAATTAGGCAATGCTTGTATAAAAAACAGCTTTTAATTGTTGGATTTCTTATCTCATTAATTGCTGTCACACCCATTATGGATTCCCATTGGGCTAAAAACAATACTTTCAAACCTCTCCCCATAAACCCGGTAGCAAAATTGTATCCAGTGGTTTGTTCCGAAAATGTCATCATACCAAATCGTGCCGGAAACAAAAATTATGAAACCGCTATTAATTCGTTTATTCAAATCATCAATCGAAACAGATTTTTGGCCGCCTGCACCATAAGTAAGGATGATTGTTTCATCGGCACCAATAGCGGGACCTGTTGCGTCAGGAAGTGGAAGTGCGTCTGTTTTGGAAATAGAAGCAGTATTTGTCACAAAATCAACCTCTCCAGAATAGCGAATGTTCTTGGCGGGTGTTTTCCCGGAATTTTTGAAAAATACCCGGAAGTTGATCGTTTCTGGAATAGTTCCATTGGTTTGACATTCCACTTTATAATCGGACATCCACGCTCTTTCATCAAGCTGCCGATCTCGCTCTTCGGATTTCAATTCGCTTTCCATAGTTTTGCTTTCACGATTGAAAACGTCCAATTCCCGTTTGTTTACAAAGCAATAATAAGCAAGGCCAATAATTCCGAAAATCTCAAGGACGAAAGTCCCAATTTCAATCCAGTTTGGCTTCGCCTTATGGGTATAATTTCCATCATTGCGGGTGGGTGGGGTTGGTGGAACATCACTTGGAGGCCGCGCTACTGCGATTTCAGCCTGCACCACCTCATCGCTGGGATCGTCGCCTTTTGTTTTGGGCTTACGCTCATTTTGGCGTTCTGGATATTGGGGTTGTAGCGGAGTCGCCATTTGACATTTTCAAAATGCGTGCAATTTTCAAATCGTTTTGGGTGCGTAGGTTAATCGGCAAACCGCGCGTTCCTTACAATCACAGATTGCGAGTCCGAGGCTCGTCGCATCCACTGAATTATTACGACGCTGGTTTATCACTCCCCGCAGCGGAAAGCAACGTTCAAATTAGGTGACTACCCAAAACCTGGAACGCGGGGAGGGCATGAAGAATGGGCATCGTCGGCCTTTTGATTTTATGATTTTAGTCTCCCTGGCGAATTGACACGCGCAAACAATTTTGCGGAAATAAGCGAAATCAATTTCAACCATCAGATGCCCGACAAAACTATTTCCACCGAATCCTTGTCGCACGAGCGCCGCACATTCCCGCCGTCGCCGGAAGTCGTGCAGCGCGCCCTCATCAACGCCGCGCAATACGACGCGCTGTATCAGCGCTCTCTCCGCGAGCCGGAAAAATTCTGGCTGGAGCAGGCGCACACGCTGGAGTGGTTCAAGCCGCCCAAGCACGCGCTCAAATACACCTGGGACACGAACGCGCGGAAGATTGAGCACACTTGGTTTGCGGACGGCATGCTCAACGTGACGACGAACTGCCTCGACCGCCATTTGAAAACGCGCGGAAACCAAACCGCGATTATCTGGCAGGGCGAACCGGAAGGCGACGTGCGGCGTATCACCTATGCCGAGTTGCACGCGGAGGTTTGCAAATTCGCAAATGTTCTCAAATCGCTCGGCGTCAAAAAGGGCGACCGCGTGGCGATTTACCTGCCGATGATTCCCGAAGCCGCCGTGGCCATGCTCGGCTGCGCGCGCATCGGCGCGATTCATTCCGTCGTGTTCGGCGGATTCAGTTCGGATGCGCTCGCGGGCCGCATCAACGATTCCGAATGCAAGCTGCTCATCACGGCGAACATTTCGTTGCGCGGCGGAAAAAGCATCGCGCTAAAATCGCTCGCCGACGACGCGCTGCAACACACGCCAAGCATTGAGAAAGTCATTGTTGTAAAAAGAAATAACGAGCCGTGCAATATCGTCGCAAGCCGCGATGTGTGGTATCACGAATTGATGGCTTCCGAACGTGCTGTCGGCGTCCCGCCGGCAGATCAAGCTTCAAATGGTTCCGCCGGCAAGCTGCCGGCGGCACATTATTATTGCCCGCCAGAGAAACTCAACGCCGAAGATTTCCTTTTCATCCTTTACACGTCCGGCTCCACCGGCAAGCCCAAAGGCGTCGTCCACAGCACCGCCGGCTATCTACTTTGGTGCGCGCTCACGCACAAATATGTTTTCGACATCCACGAGGGCGACGTTTATTTCTGCACTGCGGACATCGGCTGGGTCACCGGCCACAGTTACGTCGTCTATGGCCCGCTGTGCAATGGTGCGACAACGCTGATGTTTGAAGGCATTCCGACTTTTCCCGACGCCGGGCGGTTCTGGAAAATTGTCAAGAAGTTCAAGGTCAATTCTTTTTACACCGCGCCGACCGCGATTCGCGCGCTTATCCGGCTCGGCGATGAATGGCCGGAGAAATACAATTTAAGTTCCCTGCGCGTGCTCGGCACGGTCGGCGAACCGATCAATCCCGAAGCGTGGATGTGGTATCACAAACACATCGGTCGCGAGCGGTGTCCTATTGTTGACACTTGGTGGCAGACCGAGACCGGCGGACATTTGATCACTCCCCTGCCCGGCGTCCACACGCTCAAACCCGGCAGCGCGAGCAAACCCTTTTTCGGCGTCGAACCTGTCGTGCTGCGCGACGACGGCACTGAATGCGCGCCGAACGAAGGCGGCAAGCTCTGCATCAAAAAACCCTGGCCGGGCATCATGCGCACAACCTGGGGCGATCATCAGCGTTTTGTGAACACTTATTTTTCCACGTTCAAAGACATGTATTTCACCGGCGACGGCTGCCGCGTGGATGCCGACGTCGATTACTGGCTGCTCGGCCGCGTGGACGACGTCGTCAATGTCTCCGGCCACCGCATCGGCACCGCGGAAGTCGAGAGCGCGCTGGTGAGCCATGCGAAAGTCGCCGAAGCCGCCGTCGCGCCCATGCCGCATGAAATCAAAGGCCAGGCACTCTATGCCTTCGTGACGCTCAAGGACGGCATTGCCGAAAGCGAAGATTTGAAGCAGGAACTCGCCGCGCACGTCCGCAAGGAAATCGGCGCCATCGCCGTGCCGGATAAAATTCAATTTGCGCCCGGCCTGCCGAAAACGCGTTCCGGCAAAATCATGCGCCGCATCCTCCGCAAGATCGCCGAGAACCACACCGACCAGATTGGCGATACCACGACGCTTGCCGATCCCGGCGTGGTGGACGCGCTGGTCAAAGGCAAACAGTAACATCAAAGCATGTTACTCAAAGACGCTCGCCGAGCGTGCCGGCAGCCCAGGCATCCAGCAGTTTCGCCATGTCAACAAAGGAAGCGGAACGACCGGACCGGACAAAGTGGCCGCTGGCACAGTTGCCCGAGAGCAGAATGCCCGCGTCGTCAAATCCCTTCATCGCGGCGGCAAGGCATCCGGCTCCGAAATTGTCGCCCGCTCCCGTTGAGATGAGCGGCTGGCGGCAAAACGGCCCTGGCACATAAACCGTGCCGGCAGCACTGGCACAAGCGGCGCCGTCGTTGGGGTGAATGATCAGGCGATCCACGGCAATGCGCGAGCGCAAGAAAGCCGCGAGTTCAGTTACCGAAACGGTATCTTTGCGCCCGTGGTAATCACCGCCAAAAACTTCGGCCATCTGCCACGCTTCTTTCAGATTGAAACTGAGCAGGGTCCGGCACTGGCGGGTGATCGCGGACATCCGAGCGAGCAAATTTTCCCGGTCGGACACCGGCCGGGTTTCAAATTCGGCCAGATCCATGAAATAGAAAACTTGCTTGGCGGGCACGCCGAGTTCAGCCAGCCGGTCAGCGAGCCGGCTCCAGATGACGCCGGCATGAGGCAGCTTGCCCCAATTGACGGCACTGATGAATGAGGCTGCTTTCAACTCCTCGTCGAGCACAGACTGGCCGACACGTTCCAGCAGCCGCTCCCAAGTCACGTCCGCGCAGGCGGTGAGATCACACAACATGACCTTGCCATCGGTGAATTCCAGGCAGGTGCTGTGCGCGGGCTGGGCCAGCGTGTAAAGGTGTTTCGTTTTGCCGCCCAAGGCGGCCCGATAGATTGGCAGCACGTCGTTGCGGCCCATCGCGCCAATGTAGGTCACGTCAATTTCACCGGCGCAAATGTCATGTAGCGCAGCGGCGAAAAGCGGCCCGTTGCCACCGAATTTGTCGCCCAGATGCCGCGCTGGATACGAGGCGGCAATGCCGGCGGCAGCCGCGACCTTGGGGCCGAATTCAGCCATCGAAGCGGGCGTTTGCAGCCGCACGAAGGTGTCAATAAAACCGTCGAACCCGCACAGACCGGAAAGTCTTCCGGGCGCGGCCAAGGCGGCTTTCGCCTTAAAATCCGCAATCACTGCGGCCAGCGAATGCACGTCGCGATGAATGGTCACTGGATTGGATTTTGTCATTTGGTGTCCTTGGTCATTTCAGGCTCGATGCCCAGCTTGTGTTGCATATCCTCCAAGGCAATGCCCTTGGTTTCCGGCACCATCGTTTTCACCCAGACAAGTTGCAGCACCATCATGAAGGCGAAAAAGGCAAACACGTAGCCGGGCGCGAACATTGCCACCATCTTCGGAAAAAACGTCGTCAACAAAGCGGCGAATATCCAGTGCGTGGAACAGCCGAGCGACTGGCCTTCGGCGCGATGACGGTTGGGAAAAATTTCCGAGATGAACACCCAGATCACCGCGCCCTGGCCGACGGCGTGCGCCGCGATAAAAGCAAAGATGCAGGCTGGCACAATGCCGTAGTGGTGCGTGAAAAACGCCCACGCCGTCAAGCCGAGCGACCCGATGTAACCGAACGACCCGATGAACAACAAGGTGCGGCGGCCCAAGAGGTCAATAAGGCGAAGACCAGCAAAGGTGAAAATAAGATTGGTCACGCCGATGCCCACGGATTGCAGAAACGCCGCCTTCGCACCCAGCCCCGTCATCTCAAAAATTCGCGGCGCGAAATAAAGGACCGCGTTGATGCCGGACAGTTGGTTGAAGAACGCGATGAGAAAGGCCAGCAGAATCGGAAGGCGCAGCCGAAGCGTCCAAAAATGCCCGGCGGAAACTGGTTCGGAAGAGGCGGCCATGATGGCGTCCGCCGCAGCTTCAATCTGGGCTTTGCCGGCCTCGGGTTCGATGAGTTGGAGAACTTTCCTGCCGGCCTCGCGGTCATTCCGCTTGCCCAGCAGCCAGCGGGGGCTTTCCGGCAGCCCGAAACAAAGCAGCGTGTAGATCACCGAAGGGAATGCCGCCACTCCCAGCATCCAGCGCCAAGCGCTTTCGCCAATGCCAGCGAGCAGCCAGTTGGACAGATAGGCAACAAGAATGCCAAAGACGATGTTGAACTGATACATGCCCGTCAGCCGTCCCCGATGCGCGGGCGGGGCAATTTCCGAAATATAAAGCGGGGCCACCACGGTTGACATGCCGATACCCAGGCCGCCGATGGCCCGCGCGAGGACGAAAACATAGACGTTGTTTGCCAGGCCGGAGCCGACCGCACCGATCAAATAAAGGATGCCGATAAACAGCAGCGTCGGCTTGCGCCCAAACCGGTCCGTGGGCCAGCCGCCAATCAGCGCACCCACGACGGTGCCGTAAAGGGCCGAAGCCATAGCGATGCCGTGCATCCCGGCGCCCAGCCCCCACAACGATTGAATCGTTTGTTCGGCCCCGGAAATGACCACGGTGTCAAACCCGAATAAAAATCCGGCCAACGCCGACGTGACGGACCAGAAGAGGATGCGATATTTCATGATTGTGTTGGATGCAAATATCCCCGCGAGGTGAGCATGCCGATGCTGTAGTTGAGACAGATGATATGCGGCACGGTTTCCCAGATCATAGTCACGTCTAGCCAGTGCGACAAGTCGTAAAGTTAGCTGCAAACTCAACGTCATTTTTCGCGCACGCGAGCAACCTGATTATTTGCGGATCTGCCGCCATTGCGGAAACTGATTTCCAGCAACCCCAGCCAAGCCTATTTTCAAATCGCAACCGCGATGTAAATCGCTCAAAAAACCTGTCAATTCTTTTAACACCAATTAGAATGTGCGCTCATTGCAGATATGAATCGCAAACCATCATTGCTCGTTATTTTTCTCACGGTCTTTATTGACCTGATCGGTTTTGGCATTGTCGTGCCGCTGGTGCCGATTTACACCCGGCATTACGGAGCCAGCGGCTGGCTCATTGGCGCCATCATCGCCTCCTTTTCCGCGATGCAGTTCATCTTCGCGCCAATCTGGGGCAAACTTTCCGACCACCACGGCCGCCGTCCGATCCTGCTCATCAGCACCGCCTGCGCGTCGCTGTCCTACGCAATTTTTGCGATTGGTTCCGGTTTTGAAAACCACGCCGCCGCGCTCTGGACGCTGCTCATTTCACGCCTGTTCGCGGGCGCGTGCGGCGGCAACATCACCGTCGCCCAAGCTTACGTCGCGGACATTTCCAAGCCGGAGGATCGCTCCAAACGAATGGGACTTATCGGCATGGCTTTCGGGCTGGGCTTCATTTTCGGCCCCGCCATCAGCGGCGTGATGCTGAAATTTTTCGGCGCCACCGGCCCCGGCTGGGCGGCCGCGACGCTGTGCGCGCTGAATTTCATTCTCGCCTTTTTCATGTTGGCGGAAAGCTGGAAACCGGAGGCCAACCCGGCCGCCCGCCGCCCGCGTTTCGCGCAATGGGGCCACACGCTGTCGCAGCCGAAAATTGGCCTGCTGATTTTGATTTTCTTCCTCGCCACGTTCGCCTTCAGTTGTTTTGAAAGCACCCTGCCGCTGCTGGTCAGCGATAATTTCAATCTGGGCATCGCGGCGGACGCGACCCGGCCAGCCAGCACCGTCATTTCACTGTTCGTGTTTTGCGGTTTGATTTCCGCGTTTGTGCAAGGCGGCGCGATTGGCCGGCTGGTCAAAATGTTTGGCGAGCCGAAATTGATCTGCGCGCAGCCTGCTGATGACCGGCACGAGCCTGGTGCTGTTGCCGCTGGTTCATGGGGACGGCCCGTTGCGCTGGGCGGCGGTGGTGCGCCTCGCTGATGCGCCGTGGGTTGAAGTGCTCGTCCTGCTCGTCCTGTTGTCGGTCGGCTCCAGCCTGTCGCGTGCGCCGGTGTTCGGAATGTTGTCCAACCTCACGCCGGCGAACGAACAGGGCGCGACCATCGGCGTCGCCCAAAGCGCGGGCAGCCTCGCGCGCATCGTCGGGCCGCTGTTTGCCGCCACTCTTTATTTCCACGTCGCGATGTTGCCGTATTTGATTTGCGGCTCCATCGCCATCGTCACTGGAATTCTCACCGTGCGCTCGCTGACGGCCAGGTGATTTTTGCGCGGTGGAATTTTTGATCTGCCATTTGTTTCCGGCAACCTGAAAAAGAGCGGCGGACTGATTTCACACCCGGAATTCATCAGCCCGCCGCCTGCCGTTCACACGAACGGAAGTTTAGTTGTCATTTGGCGGTGGACCGCCCGGCCCGCCGTCAGGCGGCGGGCCACCGGCGTCATTGCCGCCATTGCCATCCTGCGGCGGCGGACCGGGCCGCTTGCCGAGGTATTCGTCGCGCGTCAATTTCCCGTCGCCATTTTTGTCGAGCGTCTTCAGCGCGGCAGGCGCATTGGCGATTTCGCTGGCATCAATCACGCCATCTCCGTTCGCATCCAGCGCCTTGATGATGAGCGGCAGCGGCGGACGCGGCGCATCGGCGGGCGCATCTTTCGGCAGCGGCGGCATATACTCATTCGTCGTCAAAACGCCGTCGCCGTTCTTGTCCAGCTTTAATAACGCCGCGCTGGCGTTGGCGATTTCATCCGCGTCAAGCACGCCGTCGTGATTGGCGTCGAGCACCGTGACGATGGGCAGCAGCGGGTGACGATGCTTTCCACCCGGCCCACCCGGTCCGCCGAATCCGCCGGGGCCGCCGCCGGGCGGGCCGTCGTTGTTGTCTTGCGCGCTGGCGAGGAACGCCGACGCCCCGAGCGTCAGCGCCGTCAGCATGATTTTCATTTTTGTTTTCATTTGTTGCTCTCTTTCTATTTTGCCGGTGTGAATCTTAACGCTGCCACTTTACGCGAACGAACCTTAAGACAACGTGAAGCCGGAAATAATTCCATGCTCCGTGCAACGGCTCATTGGCGAGCGAGGCTACGGACGAGCCGAAAATAAAAAATGAGGCCGTGCGCATGAGCATCCTTGTTCAACATCCTGTTTGACCAATGACAACTGTGGAAGTAGTTTTCCAGCGTAAATTCAACCGGCGGCGGTCCGCGAAAACCGCAGGCGCCGCAAAAGTTTTGGAGGAAAAACTATGAGCAAATATGTGAACTGGGAAATGCAGGGTCTTGAATTCGCCAACTGCAATTGTGCGTTGGGTTGTCCCTGCCAGTTCAACGCCCTGCCCACCCAGGGCAATTGTCGCGCGATGGGCTTCGCGCAGATTGAGAAGGGCCGCTTCGCCGATGTGCCGCTCGACGGCCTGCGCTGGGGCATCCTGATGGCCTGGCCGGGCGCCGTTCATCTCGGCAACGGCAGGCTGCAAACCATCATTGAGGAACGCGCAAATCCGCAGCAGCGCAAAGCCATTGAGACGATCACTCACGGCGGCGAGACCGAGCCGGGTTCGCTGATCTGGCAGGTTTTCTCGACCACGATCACCGAATTTCTGCAGACGCTCTACAAACCCATTGAACTGACGATTGATTACCCGTCACGCACCGCGCGGGTGAAAGTGCCCGGTGTTCTTGACGGCATCGGCGAATCCATTCGCAACCCGGTGACCAGCGCGCCGCATCAGGTGCGCGTCACCATGCCGACCGGGTTTGAGTTCACCGAGAGCGAGTTCATAAGCGGGAAAGCCAAAGCCACTGGGCCAATTGAACTTGATCTGAACGGCTCGCACGCGCACATCGCGCGGTTTCATTGGAGCACGAATGGCGTCGTGCGCTGAATCCGCTTGATTTGTGGCTGAACGCACATCGCTCGAATCCCTCTTGCTGCGCGACCGCTGGCTCGTCGGCGGCGCACTGACCGTCACGGTTGCGCTCTGTTGGGCGTGGATCGTGCCGATGGCGCGCGACATGTATGGTTCCATGAGCGGCCCGTCCGCGTGGATGATGACGGATACGTGGAATTTCACACATTTGGCGCTGCTCTTCGCGATGTGGGCGGTAATGATGGCTGGCATGATGCTCCCGTCGGCGGCTCCCACGCTGTTTCTCTACGCCGGAGTGATTCGCAAAAGCCCGGATGGCGGTCGCGCCCGCACCCACATTTATGCGTTTGCAACCGGTTATCTGCTCGTCTGGACGGCGTTCAGTCTGATCGCGACCGTGTTGCAACGGCTGTTGTCTCACTGGCTGTTACTTTCGCCGATGATGGAAGCGCGAGGGCATGTGTTCGGCGGCGTCTTGTTGGTTATTGCCGGGCTTTATCAATTCACGCCCTTCAAGCGCACTTGCCTCGAATCCTGCCGTTCGCCGGCGGCGTTTATCGCCCGGCACTGGAAACGCGGCGTGGCCGGCGGTTTTCGGCTGGGCGTGGCGCACGGGCTTTTTTGTCTCGGCTGCTGTTGGGCGCTCATGTTGCTGCTATTTGTGGGCGGCGTGATGAACCTATGGTGGATTGGCGCGCTGACGATTTTCGTTCTGCTCGAAAAACTCGCGCCGCTGGGGGCGCAAGGCGGGCGTCTCTCCGGTGTGCTGCTGGTTGCGATGGGCCTGTGGAATTTGTCAAAGTTGCTTAACATGATATTCTGAAGACTGCTCCACAAATGCCAATTGTTCCATTTCCATGCGGTTTGCTGGAATTGTATCAACGGGGAAATTGGTTATCAATGCTTCGATCATTGGATGACGCAAATCTTCAGTTGAACCGACATGGTAAAAATGTTCGCGTGTCAACAGGTGGAAACGCGGATCATTCCAATGGCGTTCAATCATGGCGTTCGTTCTGAATTCATTGCTGTGCCACGTCGAAAGGATAAAGTTGCAAGGGATTCGTTTAAGCAACCGCCCCAGTTCTGCCTCATCTGATTCCGACCACGAATTAAAATAATCAACATGGCGTCCGGCATAGGGCGGATCGGCATAGACTAGATCTCCTGCGCGGACAGATGCAAGCGTCTGTCTAAAATCCGCTGCAGCGAAAGTCCAATTGCATGTGGAAATGACTTCCGAGATGCGGCGGATTTGATTGATAATTTTGGTAACGTAGGCTTGGGCGAAGCGCTCCGGCTTGTGGCCAAACGGCACGTTGAATTTTCCGAAACGATTGAACCGCATCACACCGTTGAAACACGAACGGTTTAAGAAAAGAAAATCCAAAGAGGTTGGCTGGGCGTTGAAGCGATCCCGGACTGTGTAATAGTATGCTTCGCCGCCCGCCCGCAAATTATTTCCCTCTTCGACGAGAAATGATTTGGCGGTGGCTGGCGTAAGGGTGCCATTTTGGATTTCCTCATAGAGGCGGATGATGTGGATATTCGAGTCACTTAATAGCGCCTTTTTGGGCTGAAGGTTGAAGGCGACGACACAGGACCCGCAGAACGGTTCGACCCAGCGATCAAACGACGGAACTTGTGCCAGCCGGCGAATCTCATCAGCCAGCTTGGTTTTGATGCCCTGGCATTTGAGCGGCGGAACCAAGGGTGGGAGGCTCATGGATTCTCCTCCTCCTCGGTTTTTCCAGCTTCGTCCTCGGCCAGATTGACGATTTCTTTTTCGTGCGCCCGCAGTTTGTCAACACCACGTTCCTTGTATTCGAGATACCCTTTCAGGTTTGTATAGGGCCGTTCAAGCGAGACTGCCTGCGCCATGTCCTTGGTCAAATAGAAAATCCAGTAATCATCGTAAACTTCCTCGCCCAGTGCAGCAAACGGACCGGTGCCGCTGACGAGCTGATCAATCTTTACTACCGAACCAATGTTCTTCGTGTTGCCGCTGCCGGGGCGGGAAGAAGCGATACGATATTTCGGTTGTGCAAAAAACCGAAATTCTTTGACGACCGATGGAATTTTCGGCAGGTCTGCCAGTGAGAATTGTTTTCGTTCGTCGGCAACGTCATCGCATTTCGAGTAGATGACGCCTAGAACAAAATGTCCGGCGTAATGTTTATAGGGATAAAGCGTGTTTTTGTTGCTGTCACGTTTTCTGAAATAACCGGTGAATGCTCCGAGCGTCATCCCATTTACCTCGGTTTCGCTCGTCCGGTAAGTGCTTTTGATGTCCACGGCAAACTTTCTGCCGGACAATTCGTGAGTGAAGGTCAAATCGGGATAAAAATTCTGTTGCGGACACAACTCAATTTTCAAGCCATGCATTTTGCCGAACTCGACAAACATCGGAAACAGCAGCAATTCCAAGACTTTGGAGACAATTTTCGTATCCACTGAAATCGTGTAAATTCGGCGATAGACATCAATGAAACCTTTGATGATCCATTCGCCTTCATCCGTCGCGACCGCTTTAGCAAAAGTTGCGGCGTGAGCTTGAAGCTTTTCTAAGAATTCTTCAGAGGTCATGTCAGGGTAATTGTGTCAAAAGCCGATTCAGTTTTGGAAATTATTTTTCGCGGCCATCGCCCTACCGGCTGATTTCTTTGCCATGCGTCAAAGTGTGCGGCTGAAACCCGGCAGCGTCAATTCTGCGTTAAGCTGTGTCGCGCAAATTTTCTTCATCTTCGCTTAAGGTTGCCTGTGCGAGAATTTCCGCAAACTGGCGCAAAAAAACTTTTCGTGTTAAAACTCCGCCAGTCCAAAATGAGAATTCTCGTTGTCGAAGACGAACCGGATTTGCTGGCGAGCCTCGCCCAGGCGCTGCGCGAGGAAGGCTACGCCGTGGACACCGCCGACAACGGCGACGATGGCCTCTTCAACGCCGAAGGCACGGACTACGACGCCATCGTCCTCGACGTGATGCTGCCTGGCATGAACGGCTGGGAAATTTTGAAACGACTTCGCAAAACAAAAAAAACGCCCGTGCTCATGCTCACCGCGCGCGACCAGACGCGCGACCGCGTGAAAGGCCTCGACACCGGCGCGGATGATTACGTCGTCAAGCCGTTCGACCTCGAAGAAATTTTTGCGCGGCTGCGCGCCCTCATCCGCCGCAGCAAAAATAAAACGACGAACGTCATTGAAATCGGCGACGTGAAGATTGACACCGCCGCGCGGCGTGTTTTTTTCAAGGATAAAACCGCCGAACTCACGGCGCGCGAATACGCGCTGGTGGAATTTCTCGCGCTGCATCGCGGCGAAGTCGTCACGCGCACGCAGCTTTATGAGCATCTGTTCGATGAAAACGAAAGTTCGCTATCCAACCTGCTCGACGTTCACGTCTCCAACGTCCGCAAAAAACTGGGCGCGGAATTCATCGCCACGCGGCGCGGCCACGGCTATTGCATTGAATGAAGATTTTCAAATCCATCAAGTGGCGGTTGCAGATTTGGTATGGCCTGATTCTTGTGGCCGTGTTGATGGGATTTGGTGTGACCGCGTATCAACTCGAACGCGGACGGCAAATGCGCCGCGTTGACGATGAATTGCACCGCCGCTTTGCTATGCTGGCAGACGTGCTTCACCAATCTCACCAGTCGGCGAGAGGCCGTCCGCCGTTCGGTCGGCCGCCGCCAGACCAAATGCCGGAGGACTTCCCGCCGCAACAAAATTTGCCGCCGCCGACATTTAACCTGCCCCCGATCGTCGCCGGCATGTTCGGCACGAACCAACCCGAAAATTTTTATTTCGTGATTCAATCACGCGACGGAAACGAAATTGCCCGTGCCGGCACTGTGCCATCGCCCATCGGTTTTGGAACTCCCGATTGGTTGTCGGCCAACAAATTGCCTGACATAAAGGACTCCAAACCGCCGCCCGCGTGGACCGAAAATGGTTATCGTGAAATTTCTCAGCCGTCTCCTCCAAATGAAAACGGCGCAATAGTTCGAGTCGGTTGTTCACTCCAACCCGAACTGAAAGAACTTAGGCATACGGCATTCAACTTGACGGCGGTTGGCGGCTTGATTCTGCTGATTGGCTTGGCCGGCGGCGGTTGGCTGGTCTCTCGCGCCATCAAACCGATTGAAGCCATCAGCGCGGCGGCGGTAAAAATATCCTCCGGCGATTTGTCGCAGCGCATCAAAGTCGCCGAGTCGGAGAGCGAACTCGGCCAGCTTGCCGCCGTTTTGAATTCCACTTTCGCGCGGCTGGAAACGGCTTTCGCGCAGCAGAAGCAATTTACGGCGGACGCCGCGCACGAGTTGCGCACGCCGGTTTCCGTCATGCTCACGCAAACCCAGACCGCGCTGAACCGCGAACGCGACGCCGCGAGTTACAAACAAACGGTCGAAGCCTGCCAGCGCGCCGCGCAGCGCATGAGAAAACTGATCGAATCGCTGCTGGCCTTGGCGCGGTTCGACGCCGGACAGGAGGTTTTGAACCGGTTGCGCTTTGATTTTTCCGGGACGATTGCCGATTCCGCCGAACTGGTGCGACCGCTCGCGGACGAACGCGGGGTCAAGATCATAATTGAAGCCGGCCCGTTGGAAATCACCGGCGATTCCGAACGGCTGGCGCAGGTGGTCACGAATCTATTGGCCAATGCCGTGCAATACAACAAGCCCGACGGCGAAGTCCGCGTGAAACTGGAATCGCAAAATGGACTGGCTATTCTGACCGTTTCAGACACCGGGCTGGGGATTGACGCCGATGATTTGCCGCACGTTTTCGAGAGATTTTTTCGAGCCGACGAGTCGCGCACTGGCGCCGGCAATGCGGGCCTCGGCCTGGCCATTTCCAAGGCGATTGTCGAGGCGCACGGCGGCGCGATCGAAGTTTCCAGTATCAAAAATGCCGGGGCGGTTTTCACCGTCCGGCTGCCGGTCTGAAACGGGAATGGCCGCGACCGGAAAATCCGGCCTTTTAAGATTCGACAACAGACTTTAACTGCGCGCGGCCGGCTTCTTCGCGGCCTGATCCAGAATCGTCGTCAGCACGCTGTTCGGCACTTGCTCGAAATTCAGCGGCTCCATCGAATAGGAAGCGCGGCCTTTCGAGAGCGAGCGAATCGCCGTGGCATAGCCGAACATTTCCGCGAGCGGCACCTGCGCGTTGAGAATGGTCTGGCCGTTCTTGGCGTCAATGCCGTTAATGATACCGCGGCGGCGGTTGATGTCGCCGAGCAAATCGCCCTGATATTCGTCCGGCGTGGTGCATTCCACCTTCATGATCGGTTCGAGCAGAATCGGACCGGCTTTCTTGAACGCGTCTTTCAACGCAAAAATGCCCGCCATCTTGAACGCGAGTTCGTTCGAGTCCACTTCATGGAAGCTGCCGTCAATGACCTGCGCCTTGATGTCAATGACCTGATAGCCGGCATACACGCCGCTCTTGATGGCTTCTTCGATGCCGTCAATAACCGCCGGAATGTATTCCTTGGGAATCGTGCCGCCGACGATTTCGTTGGTGACTTCGACGCCCTTGCCTTTTTCATTCGGCTGAATTTTGATGCACGCGTGGCCGTATTGACCGCGACCGCCGGATTGGCGAATGAATTTGCCTTCGCCTTCCGCTTCCTTGGTGATCGTTTCGCGATACGCAATTTGCGGCGCGCCGGTGTTGGCCTCGACTTTGAATTCGCGCTTGAGCCGGTCAATGATGATTTCCAAATGCAATTCACCCATGCCAGCGATAATGAGCTGGCTGGTTTCCTCGTTCGTGAAACAGCGGAACGTCGGATCCTCTTCCGCGAGCCGTTGCAGGCCTTCGGACATCTTGTCGCGGTCCTGCTTGGTCTTTGGTTCGACGGCCATTGAAATAACCGGCTCCGGGAACGTCGGCGGTTCCAGGGTCACGTCAAAATCCTCGTCGCACAGCGTGTCACCGGTGGTGATGTTGCGCAGACCGACCAGCGCGGCGATGTCGCCGGCATAAACTTCGCCAATGTCTTTGCGCTCGCTGCCCTGGATGATCATCAAGCGGCTGACGCGCTCGCGTTTGCGGGTGCGCGGATTGTAAATCGTATCGCCCTTCTTGAGGTGGCCGGAATACACGCGGAAAAACACCAGCTTGCCGGCGTAAGGATCGGTCCACAGCTTGAACGCCAGCGAGCAAAATTTATTATTGTCGTCCGTTTCAACTTTTACGACGTTTTCCGTGCCGACTTCATGGCCTTCCGCGCCGGGCACGTCCAGCGGGCTGGGCAGATAATCCACCACGGCGTCCACCAAAACCTGCACGCCTTTTTTCTTGAAGGCGGAACCGCACAGCACCGGAACCAATTCAATTTTGCAGGTCAACCGGCGGATGGCCGCCTTCAACGTGGCGGCGTCAATCGGCTTCTCTTCCAGCACGAGTTCGGCGATCACGTCGTCCTTGTTGGAAACGGCTTCAATCAATTCCTCCAGCGCCTGTTTCGCGCGTTCCTTGTGCTCGGCGGGAATTTCGCGGACTTCGTAGTTCAAACCTTCGTTCGTCACGTCGCCCTCGCCGAACCAGAAACATTTCTGGTTCACCACGTCAATCAGGCCGGCAAACTTGTCTTCCGCGCCGATTGGCAGGAAAATCGGGAACGCATAGGCGCGCAACTTCGTGCGCATGTCGTTCAGCGCGTTGTCAAAATTCGCGCCGGTGCGATCCATTTTGTTGACGAAGGCGATGCGCGGAACGTGATACTTGGTCGCCTGCCGCCAGACGGTTTCCGACTGCGGTTGCACGCCGGCGACGCCGCAGAACACGGCGACCGCGCCGTCGAGCACGCGCATGGAACGCTCGACTTCGGCGGTGAAATCCACGTGGCCGGGCGTGTCAATGATGTTGATGCGATGCGAAACGTCCCGAAACGCCTTGTAAATTTTGTCTTCACCCGGTTTGACGGCCTTTTGCGTCCAGAAGCAAGTCACGGCGGCGCTCGTGATCGTGATGCCGCGTTCGCGTTCCTGTTCCATCCAATCGGTCACGGTGTTGCCGTCGTCCACGTCGCCGATCTTGTGGATCAGGCCGGTATAAAAAAGGATGCGCTCGGTCGTCGTGGTCTTGCCGGCGTCAATGTGCGCGGCGATGCCGATGTTTCGGGTGCGTTCGAGAGTGTATTCGCGGTTGGGCGAATTGACAGGTTTGGCTTCGGCGATCATAAATCAAATTTTATACTTAAAAATGGCGGGGGAGCCAAAACTCCGCCGCCATTGGACAAAATGGAATCAAGATAATACGCGGGAAACCCGCCGAAGCAATAAATTTTTTAAAGAAAATCGGAACAGTCCGAGCCAAACAAAGAGCCGGAACGACTGGTCGCAACGTAGAATTTAGTTAGCAATGGCATGAGACCATGGCGCACCCCACATCATCGCGTTGCTAATAGCCTGCTCCCAGGCGATCACCCGACAATCCCGATGGACTTTGAAACGCAAATTCATAAAACTTTGCCTGATGTGTTCATCGTCCGCCCGCCAAACTCAACCCGGGGCCATTTCCAGCTTTATTCGATATTGGCTGCCCGTGGTGCTTTGGATGGCGCTGATCTTTTCCGTCTCCGCTGACTCGCAATCATTTCATCACTCGTCCATTTATTTTGAGCCGCTGGTGCGCTGGCTGTTTCCGCACCTTTCGCCAATGCAGGTTGAAACCCTGCACCATGCTTTCCGCAAAGGCTGTCACCTGACCGAATATGCAATCTTGGCCTGGCTGGTTTGGCGTGCTTTACGCAAGCCGTCTAAAAATGACCGCCGTCCGTGGTCTTGGACCGAGGCCGGCCTGTCCCTGGCAATAGTTTTTCTGTATGCCGCCAGCGATGAATTGCACCAGGTCTTTGTCCCCTCGCGCACGGCGCAGGTCTCGGATGTGATGATAGACACGTTCGGTGGCGCCACCGGGTTGCTGCTGTTTTGGCTGTGGAATGGCGGAACCGTGCTGATGCGATGGCAGTTGCAGAACAGAATTTCAAGCACACCTGAAAAATGAACTGTCCGCTCGTCGCCGTCGTTTTCGCCTACGCCGCCGGCCTGCTGTTTGCACAATTGTTTCAGCCGCCGCTGGCCGCCTTGTTTGGCTTCACATTTTTTGTCCTCGTGCTCGTTCTCGTCTTCAAAAAAGCGCGTCTGTTCTTGATCTGGCCGTTTCTTGCGCTGGTTGGCTGGACCAATTTCGCCGCGCACACCGCTGTTATTTCGCCGAACGATTTGCGCACCTTGTTGGGCCGGGAACCTGCCATCGTCACCATCCACGGCACGCTCGCCGAAACGCCGCGCCTGAAAATCGTCGAGCGCGACGAAGAGGAAAAATGGCGCAGCGTCGTCCGCGTCCGCGTCCGTGAAATGCGGCGGGAAAACAATTTTCTGCCCGCGGACGGAGAGATTCTGGCCACCACGCCGGATGTGTTAGGCGCAACTTTTTTCGCCGGGCAGCCCGTGGAAATTTCCGGCGTCATCGCGCCGCCCGCGCCGCCGCTGGCCGACGGACTTTTCGATTTTCAAAATTACCTGGCGACGCGCGGCATTTTTTACCAGCTCAAAACCGAGTCCACCAACGACTGGAAACTGCTCGAACCGCATTCAGTCAGCGCCGCCGCTCACCGACCGTTTTTTGAACTGGTCGAAGCAGACGCTCGCGCTCGGCCTGCCAGCCGAAGACGAACCGTTGCGGCTGCTTTGGGCCATGACGCTGGGCTGGCGCACCGCCTTCACCGGCGACATCGGCGAACCGTTTCTTGCGCGCGGGCACGATGCACATGTTCGCGATTGACGGCCTTCGCATCGCGCTGCTTTCCGGCATGATCGTCACGCTGCTGCGCGTGCTGCGCCTCTCGCGCGCGTGGTGCGGCGCAATGGCCATTCCGGCGATCTGGTTTTACACCGCCGCCACCGGCTGGGAACCGTCCGCCATCCGCGCGTCGGTGATGATGACCGTCGTCCTCGGCGGCTGGGCGCTGAAACGGCCGAGCGATTTGCTGAATTCGCTCGCCGCCGCCGCGTTCATCATTTTGCTCTGGGATCCGCGCCAACTTTTCGAGGCGAGCTTTCAACTTTCCTTTTTTGTCATGCTCGTCATCGCGCTCATGCTGCCGCCGTTGAATGGATTTTTTGACCGGATTTTGAAACACGATCCGCTGCTGCCGGACGAACTGGTTTCCGGCTGGAAAAAATCCGGCTCTGGCTGGCGCGCGAAATTTGCGCGTTATTGCGGCCTGTCGTTCGCCGCGTGGATGGGTTCCATTCCGCTCGCGGCAAAATATTTCCACCTGTTCAGCCCGGTCTCAACGCTTGCCAACCTCTTCGCCGTGCCGCTGGGCACGTTTGCGCTGATGGCCAATCTTGGCGCGCTCATCTGCGGCCATTGGCTGCCGTGGTTCACGGAACTTTTCAACCACGCCGCCTGGTTTTTCATGGTGGCGATGACTTGGGTCAGCGTGGAAGCCGCCAAAATTCCCGGCGCGTATTTCTACGTTCCCGAACCGTCGCTGACCACCATCGCCATTTATTATTTCCTCCTGATCGCCGGTTTCAGCGGCTGGTTTTCGACCCGGCGAAGAATCATTTACGGCGCGGCAATTATGCTGTGTCATCGGCGGAATATATTTCTGGCAGTGGCAGTCGTCGCGCGACGGAAACCGATTTGACCGTGCTGCCGCTCAACGGCGGCCATGCCGTTTTTGTGGACGCCGATGGCCGCGCACAACGACTGGCTCATCAACTGCGGCAATGAAAACGCCGTCAATTTCACGCTCAAGAATTTTCTCCGCGCGCAGGGCGTGAACTCGCTGCCGCGCCTCGTGCTGGCCGATGGCAACATGCGCAACTGCGGCGGCGCCCAGACGCTCGACGAGCTTTTTAGCATCGGCGAACTTTGGACGAGCGCGCGTGAAATTCCGTTCGCCGGCCTACCGCGATGCGGTTGCCGGAATTTGAAAAAAGCGGACGGCCACAAGGACTGCGCCACAAAATTCTGAACTGCGGCGACATGGCCGGCTGCTGGAAAGTTTTGTTTCCGGCCGCGACCGACGATTTTTCCAAGTCAGACGACGCCGCGCTGGTGTTGCGCGGAAATTTTCACGGCGCAAAAATCCTGCTCCTCGACGATTTGAGCCGCGCGGGTCAAAGCGATTTGCTTGGCCGGACGAATGATTTGCGCGCGGACATCGTCATCGCCGGCTTGCCGACCGAAGGCGAACCGCTGTGCGACGCGCTGATTGACGCGGTTCAACCCGAGTGATTGTGATCGCCGATTCGGAATTTCCCGCCATGCGCCGCGCCAGCCGCGCATTGCATGAAAGACTAGCCGGCTTGAAAATCCCCGTGGTTTTTACGCGCGGTTCCGGCGCGGTTAAAATCACGATGAACAAGCGCGCCTGGATTTTGCAGACAATGGACGGACAAAAATTTACGTCTCCCTAAATTCCCCGGACTTCCTAACCAAGTTCGCTTCGCAGCACCAGCGCGGCGATCTGTTCGCCTTCGCGCACGGCGAAGTTGGTGCCGCGATCTTCGGGAAAAATCTGCGAGAAATTGGCAAGATACACGCCGGGCAGCGGCGTCTGATAGTCCGGGATTTTTTGCTCGTAGCGCGTGTCCACGATGTGCTGCGCGGCGCGGAATCGGAAGATGTGTTTTTCCGCGACGCGCGGCGCGGCGAAATGGGGAAACATTTTGGGCAGGTAATCGAACCAGAGCTTTGCCAACTCGTCATCCGATAAGGAAAACAACCGCCCGTCGGTCGGCAAATACGCGCCGATATAATAAACATTCCGCCCGCCATACAGTTCCCGGCCCACCAACCGGGTGTGGTTGATGAAAACCAGAAATGGAGCGCCAGGTTCGTTGACATTCACCCAATAGGAATCGCCCAGGTTTTGGTCGCTGGCGAACACGAGGCAGATCGCACCGAGATAGCCGATGCTGGCGAGTTTTTCAGAATATCCGGGTGGCGTGCCTTCGGCGGGCAGCAAACGCGCAAAAGCTGCTGACGACCCGGTGAAAATGCAGGCATCAAACGGGATGGCCTCGCCGTTGATGACCGCCGTGCGTTCGGCGGAAATTTTTTCAACGGACACGCCGGTCAGGATTTTCACGCCGCGCCGCCGCAGTTCGTTTTCCAGCGCCGTGGTGAGGACATTGAACCCGCCGCGAAAATAACCGAGTTTTTCGACGCCGCCAACGCCGGGCGTGCGCGAGTTGGCCCGCGTGTGAATGCGGGTCCAAAGCCAGGCCATCGAGACAGAATCGTATTGCGACCCGAATTTGCCCTTGAGCAACGGCGTCCAGATGGTGTCCATCGCGCTGCGGCCGCAAGTCCGTGTCATCCACGCCTGCGCGGTTTGGGGCGCCAGCCCAAGCCATTCTTTCCGGTGCTTGAGGTAAAGGATGGCCAAGCCGGTGCGCAACCGGCTGGAGAAACTGCATGGTGAAAACCGCAACACGTCCAGCGGACTGGTGAACGGATGCACCTTGCCATTCAGAAAAATAGCGTTGGACGTTTCCGCCCAGAACAGTTTTTCTTGCAAACCCAGT
This sequence comes from uncultured Verrucomicrobiae bacterium, assembly GCA_963738225.1. Lineage (GTDB taxonomy): Bacteria > Verrucomicrobiota > Verrucomicrobiia > Limisphaerales > UBA11358 > UBA11358. The sequence continues at coordinate 401,564 of CAVTVR010000007.1, read as the reverse complement.
TCGTTCACGAGCCGGACGATGTGATCGTCGGTCGTGAACAGATAGTGATAGGTTTTCTCCAGCGAGGTTCCGGCCACGGCGAATCCCGCCGCCAGCCCGCCGAGTTCCGGCGCCTTTTCGACCAAAGTAATGTCACAGCCGCCGCTTTGCGCGAGCCGCAACGCCGCCGTCAGCCCGGCGAAGCCGCCGCCGATGATGAGAATTTTTTTAGACATCAGAAATCGAACCGCCGTTTCGTCGCAGAAATTTTCCGGATGAATTTCATGAGCTTCAGTTGGCTGACGGTTTGCGGGCGATAACGGCAGCGCTGACACCCCACGGGAAATTCAGCCCGGCAAGCAACAGCCGGTTCTCCAGCCGCAGCAAATAAAGAAGCAGAGAATTCAGCAACGGCGGAACGGGATTGATGTCACCTGTGGGCATTTTTTCCGCCGAGCCGGGTGCCAACCGTCTGGCAAGCCGCAAGAGCGCCACCGGCAGAAACAGGAAAAAATTCCAGTAGCCCTGCCGCCGGATTTCAAACCCGGCGGTGCGCAGGAGCGAGGCCAGTTCGGCGGCGCGGTAACGGTGAAAATGATGGTTCACCACGTCGTGATTGCTCCACAAAAATTTGAAAGCCGGCACAAAAACCAGCGCCGTGCCGCCGGGACGCAGCAGCTTGTGCCACGCCGCCGCGGCGCGCGGCGCGTCGGCGAGATGTTCCAGCACGTCGGAAGCGGTTATGACATCGAAACTGGCGGGCGGAAAGTCCGGCTGCTGCGCGTCCATCACCGAGACGTCGCCCAGATTGCGCTCGCGGCACAACGCAATGGCTTCGGGACTGATGTCAATGCCAGTGAGTTTGGAGTAGCCGCTCGCGCGCAATTGTTCCAGGAGCGGACCGCCGGAACAGCCGATTTCAAGAATGGCCGACTGGCGGTCGGGCGCGGCCAGGCAGACCAGGTCTTTCACCAGCGCCCGGCGGGCCACAAACCACCAGTGCGTGGCCTCGACTTCGTGATAAGTTTTTTCAAAATCCTTGTTCATGCGCCGGTGCGAGTGCTGTCGCCCGCCGCTTTGCGGATTTCCAGTCCGGCACTTTCGCGGAGTATCCATAGCGGACGCCCTTTGACTTCCTCGTAAATTCGCCCGATGTATTCGCCGAGAATGCCGAGGCAAATGAGTTGCACGCCACCGAGGAACAGGACGGAAATGACAATGGTCGGAAAGCCCGCGGTGGGCGCCAGCCCGATTTTGGCGAGTTTGTCGGCGAAAATTTTTTGCACCAGCGTGATGACGATGCCGAAAAATGCGAAAGCGGAAACCGATATTCCTAGAAAGGTCGCCAGCCGGAGCGGCACGGTGGAGAAAGAGAACAGCCCGTCGGTCGCCAGCTTGACGAGTTTGTTGAAGCTGTATTTGGGCTGGCCGGCAAAGCGGGCGGCGCGTTCGTAAGCCACGCCGGTCTGCCGAAAGCCGGCCCACGCCCGCAACCCACGCACAAAGCGGTTGCGTTCCGGCATGGCGTTGATCGTGTCCGCCACGCGCCGGCTGATGAGGCAGAAATCGCCGGTGTCCAGGGGAATTTCAAAGGCCACCAGCCGCGCCATGATCCGGTAAAAGACCCAATAGCAAATCCGTTTGAACCAGCCTTCCTTGCGCCGCTGGCGGATGGCATAAACCACATCGTAGCCCTCGCGCCATTTTTCCAGCAGCCGGGAAATTTCCTCCGGCGGATCCTCCAAATCGCCGTCCATCACGACCACCACATCGCCGCCCGCGTAGAAAAGCCCGGCGCTCACGGCGGTCTGGTGGCCGAAATTCCGCGCGAACGAGAGGCCGCGCCAGCGCGGGTTTTTTTGGTTTTGCGCCTTGAGCAGTTCCCAGGTGCGGTCGCGGGAACCGTCGTCCACGCAGATGATTTCGTGATCCAGATCCCACGTCGCGGCCACCGAATCAAGCCGTTCAAAAAGTTTTGGCAGCACGGCTTCTTCGTTGAAGCACGGGACGATGATGGAGATTTTGTTCATGCCGGTCGGTTAGACGTGCGAATTAAATAGCAAAAACAACCTGGGTTCCACCATTCAAAACTTTTCTTCCTGAATCGCCCGGGCCGGTCGAATCCGCGCTCACGGCGGCGGATTTTTCCAGTTTAAATCCACGATCACCGGCGCCCAGGAAATGTGCTGCACGACGCGGCGCAGCGACGGGATCGCGTCCGGCACCCGCATCGTCGCCAGATCGCGCACACGGATTTTGACCAGTTCGGGACTTTGCCGAAGTTGTTCCAACGGGATCACAAAACTGCGGTAATAATCGAATTGCGTCAGCACCAGTTTGGACGGTTGCAACCGGACCAGTCCTTCGACTTCGGCGTTGTTCGTCCAGTTGGCGTGGTCGAAATACCAGTCGGAATGAACCGGATTTTTCACGCCCAAATTCGCCGCGCAATACAAGAACGCCGAGGAAACCAGCACCGGCCTCGCTGACTTCGTGAACGGTTCGAGTTCCGCGCGCAAGACCGCTTGCGTGCTCTGATAGCTGTTTTCCCACGCGCAGGCCGCGCCCCAGGTGGTCATGCCCACCGCGCGGACGGAGACCAGCAACACGCAGCCCAGCAGCGCCGCGCGCAAAAGATTTTTGCGTTCGGGAAAATATTTTTGCGCCAGCGCCAGCAGTCCGGCCGCCAGAATGATTTGCGTGAACATCACGTAGGTGACGTAATTCGCCACCAGCAGCGTCATGTCCGCCGCCAACAGCAACCAGCCCATCGCAAAAATTCCGCCGACCAGCGCCAGCCAGGCGGATTTTTCCATGAAAATCTCCCGCCGCCGCGAGATTACGAACGGCAATGCCGCCAAGCCCACTAGAAAAACCGGCGCGGTGCGGATCAATTTGATGACATCCATTCCGCGCGGCGCGTGGAAACCAGCGGTCATCACCGATTGTTGATGCGCGCTTTCCATAAAGCCCGCCCACCAGCTGCGGCTCCATTTTTGCGATAAAAAATATAATGACGGCAAACAGCGCCGCCGCCGCCGCAAATGATGTGAACCAATACTTGTTCCGCCGCAACCCGCCAGCCGCCGCGCATGCCAGAAAGCCAACGCCAAAAAAATACGCGCCCACGATGACCGAGGTGGAAAGTCCGAGCATCAAAACCAGCAAAAGTCCGGCGGCGGTGCCCAAACGGAAACCATCTTCAGAAATTTGCCGCGTCACAAGCCACAACGCGCCCAAGCCGAAAACATACGCCAGATCTTCCGGCCGGTCGCCAAAGGTGAACCCGAAAAAAAGCAGCGCCACGAGCGCATAACCGGTAGCCGCCGGAAAAAACTTTTTCACAATTCCCAGCGCGAGAAAACCGGAAACAGCGAACAGCAAAAGGTGAAGCGCCATTGCCGAAATCACGCTGGTTCCAAAGATGGTTCATCCAGACCAGCAGCGCGCCCTGATACAGCGGCGGATAGGCCGAGTAGATTTCTTTGCCGGAAATCGGAAACACCACCGCGAAGCTGGGATTGCAATAATGGCCGCCATGCAGAAAATTCACCACCGCGCCGTCGTAGCCGAAAGCGTCGTTGGCCGGAATCGGCTGCGCGGTGAAGACGAGCAGCAAGACACGCCACACCAGCACAAGACCGAAGATGAAAAACGGATTGCGCAGCCAAAATTTCACCGCGCCAACCTAGTAGAAGTCTTGCCAGCGGCCAAGCTATTCCGCCAGCATATCGGCGACATGGCCGACAACCCGAACATTCCCGCTCGCCGTTGACCTCGACGGCACGCTCATCCGCACCGACCTGATGTGGGAATCGCTCGCGCATCTGCTGCGGCGGAACCCGTTCGCCATTTTTCAAATCCTGTTCTGGTGGGCACGGGGCCGCGCCTGGCTGAAACAAAAACTCGCCGCCCGCGTGCAGGTGGATCCCGCCGACCCTGCCCTACAACGAAAAATTTCTCGTCTGGCTGCGCGAAGAAAAAAAATCCGGGCGCAAAATCATTCTCGCCACCGCTTCCGATTTGAAAATGGCGCAACCCGTCGCCGATCTCACCGGCCTGTTTGACGAAGTGCTTGCCAGCGACGGCAAAACTAATTTGCGCGGCGAAAACAAGCTCCGCGCGCTCACGGAAAAATTCGGCGAACGCGGTTTTGATTACGCCGGTAATTCCTCCGCCGACTTCGCCGTGTGGCGCGGCGCGCGGCAGGCCGTCGTCGTCAACGCCAGCCGCCGAGTGCGGCGCGAGGCCGCCAGTTGCGCGCAACTGGGCGCGACGTTCTGCGATGATTTTTCCACCGTGGCCGTAGCCCGGAGCTTTTGCACGGAACTTTTCTGGCGCAGCGGTTATCTCGTTGCCATTGCCGCGGGATTGCTGCTGGCGAGCGCGTTTCCGAAATTCAGCCTCGCCGGGTTTGCGTGGATCGCGCCCGCGCTCATGCTTGCCGCCGCGCACGGCAAATCCGGCGGCGACAGTTTCCGCGTCGGCTACGTCAGCGGACTGGCGTTCTGGCTCGCATCACTTTACTGGCTGCTGCTGATTCCCGTCAGCGGCTTTCCGATTCTCGGCTGGCTGGCGCTGGCCGCGTTTGTGGCGCTGTTTCAAGGCGCGTGGGTTTGGATGGTTTCAGATTTCAAATTTCAGTTTTTGTATTTTGAATCCTGGGCCAGCCGCACGCTCTGGACGCTCGGCGGCGCGGCGGCATGGGTGGCGCTGGAAATGTTGCGGGCGCGGATTTTCGGCGGCTTTCCGTGGAGCTTTCTCGGCGTTTCGCAATACCAGCTTGTCCCGCTCATCCAGATCGCGGCGTTCACCGGCGTTTATGGCGTGTCGTTTCTCGTCGTGTGGTTTTCGCTGGCGCTGTATTCGGCGGCGGTGATGATTTTCCGGCATCCGACCAAACGCCACATCTGGCAGGCGGAAATTGTTTTGCCCATGTTCGCGGTTGTTGCCTGTTATGTCGGCGGATTTTTCGCGATGAGCCGCAGCGCGCCGGCGGAAAATTTTTTGCGCGTCACCGCCATCCAGCCCAGCGTCCCGCAATCGCTCATCTGGAGTTCCAGCGAGGATGCCCGGCGTTTTCAGGAACTGCTTGATCTCTCGCAACGCGCGCTCACCAACCGGACCGACCTGCTCGCTCTGGCCGGAATCCGCCGTGCCGGCCAATGACGATCCGACGTATCTGGCCATCAACCAATTCGCGCAGAGCAACCACGTCTGGATCATCCTCAACGGCGACGACGTGGAATTGCATCCCGACCGCCACGAATTTTTTCAACGCCGCTTTTCTCGTCGGTCCCGATGGCCGCTAGCGGCAGGTCTATCACAAACGCAAGCTCGTCATTTTTGGCGAATACGTTCCGCTCGCCAACTGGCTGCCGTTTCTGAAATGGCTTACGCCCATCACCGGCGGCTGGACGCCCGGCGACAAACCCGCAACGTTTGAGATCAATGGATTGAACGACACAACGGAAGCAGCCTTCGACCGGACCAACAAAATTATTTCAATTGGACTCGACGGAGTCTCGCCCCACCGAACAATTAAAACTTCGCCGCTCATTTGTTTTGAGGACACATTCCCCGGCACCGCGCGCGAGGCGGCGCAGGACGATGTTGATTTTCTCGTCAATCTCACCAACGACGGCTGGTTCGGCGAACAGCGCCGAGCAATGGCAGCACCTGGCGAACGCCGTTTTCCGCGCGGTGGAAAACGGGCTGCCCCTGCTCCGTTGCGCCAACAACGGCGTGACCTGCCTGATTGACGGCCACGGACGCATCGAAAAAATCTTCCGCGACGCGCACGGCAGCGAATACGGCCAGGGCGCGCTCGCTTTGGAAATTCCCGTGCTCCGGTCCGCCGACAAATCCGCCCCGACCTTCTACAATCGTCACGGCGACCGGTTCGGCTGGACGTGCGTGGCGGTGACCATCGTTTTGCTGCTCATGAAAATTTCACGACGAAGAAAAGCCGCGTGAGCCATGTTCCGGCGCTCAACAGGGCGAAATGATTTTTCCATCTCTCCGCGGATGCCGATGGGTTCTCGATCGGCGGAATTTTTTCTGGCACACGAGTTGCGACATTTATTCCGTGGCTAAAAAATTCAATGCTTTTGGAATGGCTTTCAACGCGGCTGACAATGCGGCGATGCAATTACGGCTGGTAACGATGCAATTGCCGGGCCTGCGGATTGCGCCGCGCGCCCGCACCGTGCCGATGCTGCGGCGGCGGCTGCCGGTGGCGTTCGTTCCCGGATCCAACCGTCCGGTGAAAATAAGACACACGAGCCAGAATTTGGGCAGTCCGGTCACCGAAACTCAACCGACTCAAAGCCCGCGCGTTTGAGAAAAGTCTCGATCTCCGTCCGTGCTCGCTTGTCGGCATCGTCCAAAATGCCGCCGCGCCGCGCCGCCCGGGCAATGTCGTCCACCGCATTCTGACGCGCCGTCTGTTCCAGGTCTTTGTCGAACGCCCGCAGCAGTCCTGTCGAATGATCAATCACCTGGCTCGCCTTGTCGTCCAAATACGCATCGGTGATTTGCGGCACCGGCAGGCGCAGCGAGATATTTTTGCCGGAAATTTTCACGTCATCTGGCGTCAGCCTTTTCAAATCAATGCCCGCCTTCACCACGCCGTGCGCCAGCAACAGCACGCGGTTTTCGCCATACCATTTCATATCTTCCAGCACCACGACCTTGTCCATGACGTATTTGACCGTGACCAGTTCTGCGAGCGGCTGGACTTCGTGAACCACGCTGGCGGTGTCCATTAAATGCAGACCCGCGCCGCGCTTCGCCCACTGCGTGACGGTGAACGTGAGATAAACCGCCATCGCCAGCAAAGCCGTGGCGGTGAGCATCAAGAAAAAATTCCGCAGTTGCCGCATGGCAGGAATGTAAAACCATTTTGCCGCGAAGCAAAGAATTGTTGCGCCTGCCAACCGAGCCATTGCGGAAAATCAATAAGGTCGAAGCGCTTCTTGATCCTCCGCAAAATCCTTCGCTTATTTGACAAATTGTTTCAGCACGGCTCCGAGGCGCCTGATGCCTTCGCGGATGTTTTTCTCGCTGGAGCTGCCAAAGCTGATGCGCATTTCGTGGTCCTGCTTGGCACGCGACGGATCGTCGGCGTAGCAAATCTCTCCAGGCACATATAGCACGTCGTTTTTCAGCGCGGTCTGGAACACATTTGACTTCATGCCGGTAAAAACATTTTTCGGCAACCGCGTCCAAAAATAAAGTCCGCCGCCGGCTTCCCAGATTTCCACGTTCGCCGGAAAATGTTCCGCCATCGCCTGCCGCATCACGCGCGCCTTGCGGGCGTAATTTTTTCTCACTTTGGCGACGTGCCGGTCGTAAGCGCCGGTGGCCAGCGCGCGGGCGAGCAGATGTTGTAGCAGATTCGCCGTGCCGAAATCGAGGTTGCCTTTGATCCGCAAGACGGCGGTGTAAAGCGGCTCCGGCAAAATGCCGAAGCCCACGCGCACGCCAGTCGCAAACGGCTTGCTGTAAGTGCCGGCGTAAATCACGCGGTCGCGCGCGCCAGGCAAAGCAAGCGCGGTCGGCGGCGTGGTAGCGGCGTGCATATCAAAAGCCAGTTCGCGATACGCGGCGTCTTCGAGCAGATACAGCGGATGGCCGGCGGCGCGCTCAAATTTTTTCAGCAGCTTCAGCGCGGCGGATTTTTTCGCCAGGCTGGTCGTCGCACCAGTCGGATTTTGAAAATAGGTGACGAGGTAAAGCGCCTTCACGCGGCGCAGTTCGCCGTTATTTTTCAACCGCGTCAGAATTTTTTCCAGGTGAACCAGGTCCGGGCCGTCGCGTTCCAGCTTCACACCGCACGCTTTGATGCCGCAACTTTGGAGGATGCTCAAGAAAACGAAATACGTCGGGTCTTCGACGAGAACGATGTCGCCTTCGTCACAGAGCGCTTCGATTGTCTGGTAAAGCAACTGCTGCGAGCCGCCGGTGATGAGGACGCGTTCGGGCGAATAGTTTTTATCATCCTCGTCCTCATGCTCATCCCTCATCCTCGCTTTGGTTTTGAGGGATGAGGATGACGATGACGATGAGCAGGATTGAAAATCCAATTTTTGCAGGTGCTTTGCGGTAAGCTCGCGCAAGTCCGGTTCGCCGGCGGTGGTGCCGTATTGCAAGGCCGGCTGGCCGGTTTTGGGCGAGCGCAAAATTTCATTCAGAAGCCGGCGCGAAATTGCGGTGGGCAGCGTGGCGTTGTCCGTGAACCCGGCGGCGAGCGAAATGAGTTTTGGCCGCGCCAGCGCGGTTTTGATCAGCCACGAAATCGGCGGCGGCGCGGTGCGTTGGCCAAGGGCGGACAGGGCGGTTTTCATTTTAATTCCGCGCGCCGAACACGGCATCGAGGATGACCTCCTTGGTTTTCCAAATCAGCGCCATCGTCAGGGCCAGCGGCAGCAGGATAAAAAAAATCAGCAGCAGATTGCTGAAACGGCCGATCCAGCCGAGCAGCTTGCCGACGGGCAGCGACGGGTGCGGCGTCTGCGTGAGCCAGAGGATGCCGATGGAAAAAAACAGCAGCACGACGAGCAGCCAGCGGTTGAGCGTGGTGAACTGGCGCATTTCCTGGCGCAAGGTTTCGTCCGGCAGCATCGCGGCGAGGCGCTTGAGCACGAGATTCAGGTTGAACAGGAACAGCACGGCGGAAAGTTCCAGCACCATGACGGCATAGGTGAAAAATCCTTCCCCCGGCATCCGGTTGTGCCAATACAGGAACGGGCAGAGGCCGAAGTTGACGAGCGCCAGCAGCAGCGCGCGGTCGAGCGCGTGCCGCCACGGGCGCTCCTGCTTTTGAAAATCGCTCATCTGCCACAGGCCGTAGAGCAGCAGGGCGTTGATGGCGAGCGCGGGCAGGATGCCGAGTGGTTTGAGCCAGTCGGCGCGGGCGGTCTCGGCGGAAATGAGCAGCGTGGCGGGCAGTCCCCAAAACAGCGCGGACAATCCGCGCGCAAGCTTGCCGAGCGAGCGGAGCAGTTGTGGATTGGGCGGCGTCATTGGGGAAATGATGAAGGAAGAACGCCGAATGGAAAAACAAATTTGCGCGACGGTGCGAAAACTTTCCCGCGTCCGCTTTCCGCTGTGACGCGATCAGGCTGCGTTTGCGGCGGCGTTTGCGATTTGGTTCAGCAGGAGCCGGATGACTTCGGCGGCGGTGTAAGAATCGCGGCCCGGTGGCAGAAAACGGGCGACGTTCGCGATTTCATTGCCGGCGGTGACGAGCGGCAGGCCGGAAACATTTTCCACATTCACCTGGGGCAGGCCAATCGTTCCCACCAGCCCGTTGCAGACGCATTCCCGGCCCTGCGTTTCCTCCAGCTTGCCGCCTTTGCGAATGAAATCTTCCACTGGCTCGGCGGGACACCGATAGCCGATCGTGCCGTCAGGCTTGCGATAAGCGTGCCGGAGATAGCCCAGATCGCAGAGGCGCTCGCGGGGCGGAAGTGATTTGGCATCCGACAACGTGCCGGGCAGTTGCACAACCTTGAACGGAAAACCGGTGGGCGACGCCAGCGGATCGGTGAACACGCGGAGCTTGCCTTCTCGACTGAGTTGAAACACCTGCTGCTTGAGGTCGTGGCGGATGCCGGATTCCTCGCAGAAGGCAAACGCCGTGCCGACCTGAATGCCCGCGGCACCAAGCGCCAAGGCTTCGGCGAGCTTGCCCACGGCACCGTAGGAACCGGCGAGCCAGAACGGCAGGCCCAACTCGCGGATTTTTTCCAGATCCGCCACGTCGCGCGGTCCGTAAATGGGTTCGCCCTGGGCGGTCAACTGCATCGGCCCGCGCGGCGGCGCGTTGTGACCGCCAGCGGTTTCACCCTCGACGATGAAGCCGTTGACCTGGCCGCTGGATTTGCGCGCGAGCGTCATCGCCAGCGTGGCCGAGGCGATAATACCGAGAAACTCCGGGCGTTTCAACACCGGCGCCTGGCCGCCGCAAAAAGCCACCGGGTCAAACGCGACATGAACTTCTTCACCCGGCAGCGCGCCTTCTACATCAATTTTCAACTCGACAGCTTCGCCGCGCGCCAACCGGTCCAGCACCCCGGGAATGGCGCGGGGAATACCCGCGCCCATTAGCACATAATCCACATTCGCGAGCATCGCGCCGAAAACCGAGGCCAGCGTGGGAAACTGGAGTTTTTCCAGAAAGTTGATGCCCACCAAACCGTCGTGCCCTTCCTTGGCCAGGAAAACTTCCACGAAATTCGCCGCGACGGTCAACGCCACAAAATCCGGACTGGGATTCAGGCCGGGCAATGGCGAAAGTTTGAAGGGCGCGTTGGCGGGTTTGCCGCCAGGGATGAAATAGTCCGCGAGAATTGTTTCCGCGACGCCAGACACGGGAAATTGCGCAAGCGCGCGGCGCATGTGACCGCCGGGGTCGCCGACTTGCAATCGCCGGACAAGAATGGCGGCGAGCGCGGTGCCGGAAACGACCCCCAACTGGCCGTTTTGGGAAACCGCGCGAGCCAACCGCCAGTCGGAGACGCCTGCGCCCATTCCGCCCTGGATTATTTGTGGATTTGACATGATATTTTCAACGACAATAACCGTCCGCTGACCGGGCCGGTTGCGGTTGAAAACAGGATTTGCCAAACAGATGCGCTCTAAGTCACACCGAGCGGGTCTTTCCAACGGAAACAATCGCAGCAGGACATTAGTTACCCGCAGGCGAATTGGCAAGCGTTAGTTTTGCCGGCGCCGCCCGATCAAGCGTCACTGGCAAGCTTCCGCCGGAGGTTTTCCGGCTCGAAACCATGCAGCATCATGGTTTTGTGCCGCGAAGTGTGGCCGCGGATCAATTCCACCCGGCCGCGCGGGCAGCCGAGTTTTTCCGCCAGCAGTTCAATCAAAGCTTGGTTGGCCGCCGCGTCCACTGGCGGAGCGGTGACTTTGATTTTAAGTTCGTCGCCGAGCGGCGCGCAAATTTCATTCTTTGACGCTCGCGGCTGAAGCTTCACCGCCAGCAAAGTTCCGCCGGACGCGGCGCGGAGAAAAGTCGCTGTCGGCACGGCGCAAGGGTGAAAATTATTTGTCCTCGGGATTGATGAACTTGAACGCCAGCGCCGCGACCACAGCGGCGCCGAAATTGCCGATGAAATAAATCCAGATGTTCGCAATCTTCTCCAAGTGCATCAAAGTAATTCCGGTGGCGACGGCGGGATTGAACGCGCCGCCGGAAACGCCGCCGAGCGCGAAGGCCATTGTCATCACGGTGAAACCGATGGCGAGGCCGTAATTGGAATTGCCCGCCGTGCTTTTCGCCGTGGCGACATTCAGCACTACGTAGCACAATGCAAACGCGCCGATGAATTCCGCGACGAGCGCGGGCATGATTTTGAGTTCGGCGGGCGACACCATCGGGTCGCCTTTGAGCGCCAGCGTGGTCATGGCCGCCACGACGGCAGCGGCGATTTGCGCGCCGATGTAAGCAGGCACGTCCGCCGTCGGGCAACGGCCGCGCAACCACACGGCGATGGTCACGGCCGGATTGTAATGGCCGCCGGAAACGTGCCCGCCGGCATAGACCATGATCATTAGCGCCGAACCGATGGCGAGCGGCGCCAGGTCGCCCGCGCCCGGCGCGACCACCGTCATGCCGACGGTGAATACGAGAAAGAACGTGCCGATGAATTCAACAAGATATTTTTTCATAGATTAATTCGCCTCAATTTCAACAGAAGTCTAGGTGAACAGGCAAAGGTTTGCGAGCGTAAAAAATCATTTTGCGCGCCACATCCGGCCCGGCCGTCGAACGGAAATTCAAGCCGGCGGAAATAATTCCAAGACCGCTTCGTGTAACGCCAAAACCATCCGCCGCAACTGCGCCCGCGTCGTGCAATACGGCGGCATCAGCACGATCACGTTGCCGACCGGCCGCGTCAGCACGCCGCGCCGCGCCATCGCCTCGCACACGCGAATGCCGGCGCGCTCGCGCAACGCAAACGGCTCGCGCGTCCGCCAGTCCTTGACCAGTTCAACGCCCGCGACCAGGCCGGCTTGCCGGATGTCGCCGACATTGGGCAATGCCCAAAGCATTTGCAGTTCGTTGGAAAAGTTTGACTGCAACTGCGCGCGTTGGCGGACGGATTTTTCGCCTTGCAAAATTTCCAGGCTGGCCAGCGCCGCCGCCGCGCCCAATTGGTTGCCGGTGAAACTGTGGCCGTGAAAAAAAGTTTTGAACCCTTCATATTCACCGAGGAACGCGTTAAAAACTTCCTGCGTCGTCAGCGTCGCCGCCATCGGCAGATAGCCGCCGGTCAAACCTTTTGCCAGGCACAAAAAATCCGGTTGAATATTTTCGTGGTGCGAGGCGAACAGGCTTTGGACTTTGGACTTTGGATTTTGGACACCCGTCCTCCCAAACCCCGTCATCACCTCATCCGCGATCAGCAGCGCGCCGTGCCCGCGCGCGATGTCCGCGACTTGCCGCAGCCAGCCGTCCGGCTGAGGAATCATGCCCGCCGCGCCTTGCATCAATGGCTCGACCACAAACGCGGCGAACGGATTTCCCGTTCGCTTCTGCTTGGAAAATTTCTTTTCGACTAGGCCGACACATTCCCAATGGCATTTTCGATAATTCCGCGCGTCAGCGCGTTCCGGCCTGGCACGGTTGAACGGGCAGCGGTAACAATACGGCGACATCACTTTGTCGGTGTTGAAGAGCATCCCGCCGTAAGCTTGGTGAAACAAATCAATGTGGCCCAGCGACACCGCGCCGATGGTGTCGCCGTGATACGCGCCGGCGAGCGAAAGAAATTTCGGCCTGGATTTCGGGCCGCGCGCGCGCCGGGTGAATTCGTAAGCCAGCTTGAGCGCCACTTCCAGCGCCGTCGAGCCGTTGTCGCTGAAAAAAACCTTTTCCAATTTCCGATTTACGATTTGCGATTTACGCGCCGCCTTGGCTTTTGATTCGTAAATCGTAAATCGTAAATCGTAAATTCCGTTGGCCGCTTCAACCAGTTTCCCGGCGAGCAAGCTGGCCGGTTCATTGGCCAATCCGAGCGCCGAGCTGTGCGCGATTTTTTTTAACTGCCGCTGAATCCCCGCGTTGATTTTGGGGTGCTGGTGCCCGTGAAGATTTGTCCAAATTGAGGAATTTGCATCTAGAAATTCGCGGCCGTTCACATCGCGCAGCACCGAGCCTGCGCCTCCGACAACCACAATCGGCTCATGGCGCAGCCAGTCGCGCATCTGGGTGAACGGATGCCAGACAAACTTGTGATCCAGTTTTGCGAACGGATGCATCGGCATTTTTGATTTACGATTTACGATTTACGATTGGTTTCAGCGCGCGGGCGAGAGTCGAAACATCCTGGGCCGAATGCGCCGCCGTCAAAGTGATCCGCAATCGCGCCGCGCCGCGCGCCACCGTTGGATAGCGGATGGCGGGCACGAAAATGTTTTGCCTGCGCAATTTCGCGGCTGCTTCGACGGCATTGTTTTCATCGCCGAGAATGAGCGGGATGATGGCGCTGGCCATTGCCGATTGCCGATTGCCAATTGCCAATTGAAGTTCGGCGACGCGGGCGAAAAGCCTTTTCCGCAGGCTTCCGCCTTCTCCGGATTGCGCGATTTTAAGTCCGGCAGTCGCTGCCGCCGCCGCTGTCGGCACAGGCGCGGTGCTGAAAATAAAACTGCGGGCGCGGTTCACCAAAAAATCCACCAACGTCCGGCTGCCGCAAATGAATCCGCCGCTTGCGCCCAGCGCCTTGCCGAGCGTGCCCATTTGAATTTCAATTTGGCCGCCGACGTTCAGCGCATCGGCGAGTCCGCGTCCATTTTCGCCAATGATGCCGGTGGCGTGCGCCTCGTCCACCATCAGCCACGCGCCGTGTTTTTCCTTGAGCGCGACGATTTCGCGCAGCGGCGCCGAATCTCCGTCCATGCTGAAAATGCTTTCGGTGACAATCAGAATTGCCGATTTAAATCCTGTAGCCCAGCGAAGTTTTTCTTCCAGATCATTCAGATCGTTGTGGGCGAAGATGCGCAGCTTCGCGCCGGAAAGTTTCGCGGCGTCCACGATGCAGGCATGGACCAGCTTGTCCAAAATGACCACGTCCGCCTTGCCAATCAGCGCGGTGATGGTGCCGAGCGCGGCGGCGTAGCCCGTGGCAAAGGTCAGCGCGGCTTCGGTCTTTTTGAACGCGGCCAGCGATTCTTCAAGTTCGTGAAAGGGTGCGAGCGAGCCGCAAATCAACCGCGACGCGCCCGAACCCGCGCCAAATTTTTCCACGGCCTTGACCGCCGCTTCCTTCAGCGCCGGATGGCTGGCCAGGCCAAGATAATCGTTCGAGGAGAAATTGAGAAATGTTTTGCCGCCGATTTCTAGACGCAGGCCGGGCGAGGAATCCACGCGGCGCAGTTCGCGGAAAAGCCCCTGCTGGCGCAGGGCGGCGAGGCGCTGGTTCAGTTCGTCGGCGAATGGCGGCACGGCGGGAAGTTACGCTTTGCGATTTGCAATTGACGAGCAAAAATATTGTTCACCGATGGAGAAACTCTTATCGTGGTCATCTTGCATCTTCATCCTTGTCTAACCTGCGGCGTGCTTTCAAGGGGCTAAATGGCGAATTAGGCGAATGAGCGAACTCTCGAACTCCGCCCTCATTTGGACCAACTAACTCGACCCGAATCAAAGAAATGTCATCGCGCTTGTGGTCAATGAAGTAGTCTGCCGCCTCTTCCTTCGACTCGGCTGGCAACTCGTCGTAATACAACTTCCCGTCATGTTTCCAATGCATCCCAAAAATGTAACTTTGCCACATAAGCGTGAACGATGCCTAAGGATTCAAAGCTGAACCACGCCGACCTGCGAGTGGCTCCGCAAGCTCGATAATCTTGTATAACCCGAATCGTCCATAAACTCAAGGGGCTGTCGGCGTTGGCTCCAGCGTGGTGTCAATCTGCATCAATAGATTCCTGGAACACATCTCCAAGTCTTAGCCCTGTAATCAACGTAATCATCCCCAAAAGTCTCAATCAGAAGCTTCTCTTCGGCCCGTCCTCGAAGATCGCCGCCAACCAACATCAATACGAAGCCGATCCAAACAAGGCAGGTCGGAATCCAGAAAGCGCTGCCCAGCGCAAGGAGATTCAATCCCATGTAGATCGGATGGCGTAAGACCGAAAATGGACCGCCCGTTGCCAATTGATGACCTGAGCTTACCTCAGCACGAAATCTCCAAGATCGGAAGTATAGCATCGCGGATGCGGACAATGCAGCTCCAACTCCAATAATAATGCCACCGACTATTCGCTGGCCTGAAAACCAAGTGGGCGTTTGTTCCTGAAACACTGCTGCACCGATTCCAGTATACATAAATGCAAATGCCACAAAATGGATGCCGACAAGCACACGGGAATACTTTGCTGTTTTCTTCTCTCTCGCCACGATGCCACTACCTTCGCTCTGCTTCTGTTTGCGTCCTGCCAACCGTGCAGCCAACAGTGCCACCCAAAAGCAACCGTGAGCGGCGTATATTGCGAGATCACAATTGCGGATTTGCAGTGTAGTCATGTGGCCTAACGATATTAGACAGCCGACTTTTCAGTCCATCTTCGGCCAGGAACAGCCTATCCGGCTTCATGGCCTATAGTTGAAGCCGGACTAAAATCATTGTCCAGACAATAATCACGGACATTATAAACCGCGAGCCGCTCGCACAAACCCAGCCTGTCCCCTGCCCTCACGACAAGATGACCATCGCAACAATTGTCCGGCGTGCTTTCGCCATCGGAGAAGCCGTTAAATTATTTCGCGCCTTGGTCAATCCATGCGCGGACGAGACCGATTTGGTCGGGCGTCAGCGGCTTGATGCCGGCCTTGTTGTCCAGTGGTGGCATCCAGGAATCATGGTCGGTGGCCGCGTGCGCGACGGCTTTGACGATGAAACTGCTGGCGCTGTCGCCGGGCGTGACGATTTTGCCCTCCTTGCTGCCTTTGAGCGCGCCGTCGAGGGTGTCCAGGTGCAGTCGGGCTTTGGGGCGGTCACCGCTGTGGCATTTCACGCAGGAGGCGTCGAAGATCGCCTTGATATCGGTGGCGTAAGTCACGCCGGTCTTGGTCGAGGCGGGTGGCAACGGTCTCGGCGGATGCCGTCATGGCAAAACTGAAGGCCGCCGCCAGCGCGGCAAGTGTGGTTCGGGTCGGATTCATGGTCATTTTGATTCACGGTCATTTATTTTGGTTTGGTTGCAATCGCACGATAAGACGCCAGAAACCGGCAAAAGGTTCAATAAAAAACCTTTGATCGACGGACACGGCTTGCGGTCTGCCGTGCACGCTGCGCCAATTTGGACGGGTGAACGACGACAGTTTTGCCGATGCCGTGCTGGTCGTCCTCGGCCACGGCACGGAATTAAACGACAATTCCGCCGCGCCGGTTTTCCAGCACGCGGCGGAACTGCGCCGCCGGAAAATTTTCCGCGAAGTGCGCGAGGCGTTTTGGAAACAGGAACCGCAAATCAAAAACGTGCTGGCGGAAACTCGCCGCGCCGCGCATCTTCATCGCGCCGCTGTTCATCAGCGAAGGCTATTTTGCCGATGAGGTCATTCCCGACCGCGCTGGGTTTCAACGCTATCACGCATCACGCATCACGCATCACGCATCGCGTTTTATTGCCGTCCGGTCGGGTCGCACGACAGCATGAGCAAAGTGATTCTTTCGCGCGCCGCCGGGATCACTCGAAAAATTTCCTTTTCCCCGCGAGCCGAAGCCGGCGGAACACCACGCTCTTCATCGCCGGTCATGGAACGGAACGGAACGCCAATTCCCGCAAGGCGATTGAACGGCAGGTGGAACTGATCCGCGCGCAGGAAATTTACGCGGCGGTTCACGCGGTTTTCATGGAAGAAGAGCCGCGCATCGTCGGCTGTCATTTGCTGGCGCAGACAAAATACTGCGTCGTCGTGCCGTTCTTGATCAGCGACGGGCTGCACGCGGTCGAGGACATTCCGGTGCTGCTTGGCGAACCGGAACGCGCCGTGAAAGCGCGGTTCGCCGCCGGTCAGCCAACCTGGCAGAACCCCACCGAAAAACACGGCAAATTGTTTTGGTATTCAGCAGCCGCCGGCACTGAACCGTTGCTCGCGGATGTGATTTTGGAACGCGTCGCCGAGGCCGCGAAGATGGAACATGGAAAATAGAAGATGGCGCGCCGTCCTGCCATCCTCCATCCTCAATTCTCGCTTATGAAAAATCTTCGCATCGGCATCCTGAGCACCGCCGGCATCGGCCGGAAAAACTGGAAGGCCATTTTGAATTCCGGCAATTGCGTCGTCGCCGCCGTTGCCAGCCGCGACGTGAAGAAATGCCGCGAGTTCATCCGCGAATGCCAGGCGGAAAATCCTTTCGGCCAAATTCCCGCCGCGTTCGGCAGTTATGAAGAACTGATCGCTTCGCCGGCCGTGGACGCGCTCTACATCCCGTTGCCAACCCGCCTGCGAAAAGAATTCGTCCTGCGCGCCGCGGCAGCGGGCAAACATATTTTATGCGAAAAGCCGTGCGGAGTGGATGCCGCCGCGCTGGAAGAAATGGTGGCCGCGTGCCGGAAAAATTCCGTGCAGTTCATGGACGGCGTGATGTTCATGCACAGCCCGCGCCTCGCCCGCGTCCGCGAAATTTTGGAAGATGGCCAGAGTATCGGCCAGGTCCGCCGCATCACCTCGGCTTTCAGCTTTTATTCCGGCAAAGAGTTTTTCAGCACCAACATCCGCGCGAACGGCGCGCTCGAACCGGCCGGCTGCCTCGGCGATCTGGGCTGGTATTGCATCCGCTTTGCGCTGTGGACAAGGCACTGGCAGTCGCCGTGCGCGGTCGCGGGCCGCATTCTCTCGCAATCCGAAAATCTGCCCGATCGTCCCTCCTCGCCGACGGAATTTTCCGCCGAACTGTTTTTTGACGACGGCGTTTCCGTGGCATTTTATTGTTCGTTTCTCGCCGCCCATCAGCAATGGGTTCACGTCAGCGGACAGAAAGGCTGGCTGCGGCTGCCCGATTTCATTCATCCGTTTGACAGCTACGAACCGGCGTTCGAGGTGAACACAAAAACGATCCGTTGCGAAGCCCGGGCAAAATGTCCGCCGGGCGCCGACCCGATGGCGCAAGGCCATGCGACCGCACAGGACACGCGGATGTGGCGCAATTTTGCCGACCAGATTCATTCTGGAAAACTGAATGATAACTGGCCGCTTTGGGCGCTGAAAACGCAGCAAGTTTTGGATGCGTGTTTAGCCTCCGCAATGCGCGAAAAGAGATAGCATGATGCGTGAACGTGAATTCGCTCATCACGCATTACGTCATCACGTGTAAATTTCCATCTTCCATCCGCCATCTTCCATCCGCTATCTTTTCGCCGTGCAATTTCGGAAAATCACCATCATCGGCGTCGGTCTGCTCGGCGGCTCCATCGGGCTGGCCGCACGGCGGCGCAAGCTCGCCGGCGAAATCGCCGGGTTCGTCCGGCGCGCGGCGAGCTTGAAGGATTGCGAGAAGGCCGGCGCAGCGGATTTCGCCACGACCGATTTGCTCGCCGCCGTTTCCAATTCCGATTTGATAATTCTCTGCACGCCGCTGGCGCAGATGCGTTCGCTGACCGAACAATTTCTGCCGGCGCTGAAACGCGGCGCGATTGTTACCGAAGTTGGCAGCGTGAAGGCGGATGTGGTGCATGAAATTTGCGGTCTCATTCGCAAGGCAGGGGCGCATTTCGTCGGAAGCCATCCGATGGCGGGCGCGGAAAAAATGGGCGTGTCCGCTGCGCGCGCGGATTTATTTCAAAATGCCGTTTGCGTTTTAACTCCGACAAAAAACTCCAACGTGGCGGCCATAAAAAAATTGGAGCGATTCTGGGAATCGCTCGGCGCGCGCGTTTTGAAAATGCCGCCACAGAAGCACGATTTGTTCGTCAGCCGCACCAGTCATTTGCCGCACGTCATTGCCGCGACGCTGGCAAACCTGGTTTTGAATCCGGCAAATCCAAAAGCGCAATCGCAGCTTTGCGCGATGGGTTTCCGCGACACCACGCGCATCGCGTCCGGCTCGCCGGAAATGTGGCGCGACATCGCGCTGGCCAACCGCAAAAACCTTTCCCGCTCGATTGATGCGTTTGTGCATGAATTGAAAAAATTCCAGTCCGCGCTCAAGCGCAGCGATGCCCGGGCTGTTGAAACATATTTCACGACGGCAAAGCGCCGCCGTGACAACTGGTGTGACTGTCTGGCTTCAACTTCGCAAGAATAAAACAGCCACAAATGAAACACAGATTGAACACAGATGGCAGAAAGGGCGTTCCCAAGCGGAAGTTTTTCATCTGTGTTTTATCTGCGTGCATCTGTGGCTAAATAAAATGGCCTTGCCTGACCTCATCGAAATCGTCCCGCTCGACAAACCGGTGCGCGCGGAAATCACCGTGCCCGGCTCCAAGAGCATCACGAACCGCGCGCTGATTCTGGCCGCGCTGGCGGATGGCGAAGTCACGCTCACCGGCGCACTTTGGAGCGAGGACACGCAAATCATGGTTGAGTGTTTGCAAAAACTCGGCTTTGAAATCCGCGTGGAAAATGATCCGGACGAATTTTGTAATCGCACCATCACGGTCAAAGGTCTTGGCGGAAAAATTCCGAACTACGGCACGATTCGAGAACCTCTCGAACTGTTTGTCGGCAATGCGGGAACGGCGGCGCGATTTCTGACGGCGTTCGTTTGTTTGGGAAATGGCATTTATCGTTTAGATGGCGTGCCACGGATGCGCGAGCGTCCGCAAGCGGCGCTGTTTCAGGCGCTGCGCGAATTGGGTTATCGCGTTGAATCGGAAAAGGGCAATGACAAATTACCGGTAAATATTTTTAGCGCAGGACCAAAAAGTTGCAAATGCCGCGTTAGCATCGAAGCGAGTTCGCAATTTGCATCGGCGCTGTTGCTGTGCGCAAAAGTGGGTGCATGGAAAATTGAAGTTGTTGGTGAAAATCTCGATGAAGCTCCTTATGTTTTTTTAACTCGCGAGTTGGTTGCTGAATTTGAAAAAAAGCCAACTCGATTTGTAATTGAGCCGGATTCTTCAAGCAGCAGTTATTTTTGGGCCGGGAGTTATTTATTGTCAGACTCAAATGATGACGAACCAGCGCACATTAAAGCTTGGCGTTGGAATTTCTCTGGCAAAGCGCCGCCCTTACTTCTCTTTCATCAAGTTGACAGTAATTTTATTTTATATTTGCCTTTGCCTGAAAAGCCAATTTCACGTCAGCGAGATTTAGCTGACAGCATAATGACGGCAATTGTAATTGCTCCATTTGTTAACCACGCCGTTAGATTTGTTGACCTCGGCCGTTTGCGCCTTCAAGAAACCGAGCGCGTCGTCGCGCTGCGAACCGAGTTGACCAAGTGCGGCGCGAAAGTGGTCGAGGAAGGCGACACACTGACGGTTTATCCGTCGCAGCTTCACGGCGCGGAGATTGAAACCTACAACGACCATCGCATGGCGATGTGTTTTGCGATTCTGGGATTGAAAGTTCCCGGCATAAAAATTAAAAATCCCGCCTGCGTGAAAAAAACGTTCCCGAATTTTTTCCAGAAGCTTGCCGCGCCGCCGCCGCACGGCTTGGGCGCGGAGATTTGGGAAATTAAAAACGGCCGGCGCGCGCGCAAGCTGGAAGGCGGAAATTTGTTTGCGGATTGAAATCCTCCTCGTCGTCGTCCTCGTAATCGTAATCGGTTTTTTATTTTCGAGGACGAGGACGAGGGACGAGGAGGAGCAGAAAAGTGAATTTGAAAACGAAACACCCGATAGTTATTGCGATTGACGGCACGAGCGCCAGCGGCAAGAGCACGAACGCCAAGCTCGTGGCCAAGGCGCTCGGCTACGTTTATGTGGACACCGGCGCGATGTATCGCACGCTGGCGTGGCACTGCCTGCAAAAACGCGTGGATGTCCACGCGGCCAAAGCTGTCGGCGCAATATGCCGCCAGTGGAAAACCAGGCTGGTATGCGTGGAGAAAAATGGCCTGCATTGCGTCCAACTGCTCGTGGACGGTTATTTTCCTGAAAAAGAAATCCGCACGCCGGAGACCGCCGCCGCCGTGGCCCACGTCGCCGCCGTGCCGGCAGTGCGCAAGTGGATGAAAAAAACGCAGCGCGCCTGCATCCAGTTCGGCAACCTTGTGATGGAAGGCCGGGACATCGGCACGAACGTGTTTCCCGAAACGGATTTTAAATTTTATCTGGATGCGTCGCTGGCCGAGCGTTCCGCCCGCCGCGCCGCCGATGGAGTGAGCGAAAACCTCGCCGCGCGCGACCAGCGCGACAGCCAGCGCGCCGTCGCCCCGCTGATGATCGCGCTGGGCGCGAAGGTCATCAACAATTCCAGCATGACGGCGGAACAGACCAGCAAGCTGCTGCTGGAAGAGACTCGCAAGCGGATGCCGGCAAAACAATGAACCACCAAGACACAAAGACACAAAGCGGATTTTCTTTTTTCAAAACCTTGGTGCCTTGGTGCCTTGGTGGTTAAAAATGAATTTTAGCTACCGCATCGGCTGGATTTTATTTCGCGCAATGTTCGCGACTTATTTTCGCTGGCGCGTGTTCGGCGCGGAAAACGTGCCATTGACCGGCGGCGTGATTCTGGCCTCGAACCACGCGAGTTTTCTGGATCCGCCACTGGTCGGTGCGGGTCTGCGGCGCGACATCAATTATCTGGCGCGCGAATCATTATTCCGTTTTCCCGGCATCGGCGCGCTGCTGCGCTCGTGGAATTCCGTGCCGGTGGACCGCGATGGCGGCGGGGCCAAAGGATTGAAGGCGATCCTTAGCCGCCTGCTTGGCGGCGGCGCGATCATACTTTTTCCCGAAGGCACGCGGACGAGGGACGGGCGTTTGCAGCCGGCGCGTTCGGGCATCGGGCTGACGGTCATCAAATCCGCCGCGCCGGTGGTGCCGGTGCGCGTGTTCGGAACGTATGAGGCTTATGGACGGCACGTCAAATTTCCGCGTCCGCACCGCGTGATTTTGAAATACGGCCGGCCATTGAATTTTGAGCGTTTGCGCGCCGAGGCGAAAACTTGCGACAAGGCGCGGCTCAAGGAAATTTACCAGCAGGTCGCGGATGAAATCATGGCGGCGATTGCCAAGCTGGAACCGCGGAAAGACTGATTCACTTTGAATGAGAAAACCATGAATCTATGAATTTAATTCTTGGTTTCTTGGTTTCCTTATTTTCCTAAATCCCCAAATCCGACAGCATTTTGCTGATGCGATTGACGATTTGGGCCAGGTGCGGATGCGACTGTTCGAGGTCTTCGACCGACGAGCGCAGCCCGCGCAGCGAGAGTTCGCGCAACTGCGGGTTTTGCTCGGCGCGCATGGCTTCGTGCGTGGAAAGCTGCGCGAAGCCGGCGATGCTGTCGGCCTGCTCGGCGTTGGTTTTGGAAAGCCTGGCGATTTCGGTCTTCAACGTGCCGAGCAGCCTCAACAGTTCCTGTTTGCGCTCCGCGCTCACGGAATCCGCGCCGCTGATTTTCGACTCAATTTCGCTGATGGTTTTCTCGATCATGTCTGAAACAAATTTACAACTTGCGGCGTATTCGGCAAGTGCAACCGGCTGGCCGGCGGCAATTAGCTTGAATCGGCGCAAAGCATCCCGAACAATAAAAATAAACATGCGCCATCGAACCCTCGGCAAAACCGGCTTGCGCCCGTCCGTCATCGGCCTCGGCACCTGGCAATTCGGCGGCGAATGGGGCGTCAATTTTTCGCAGGCCGAGGTGGACGCGATTCTCGACACCGCCGCCGCCGCCGGCATCAACTTCATTGACACCGCCGAGTGTTACGGGCCGGATCATCTTTCGGAAAAACTCATCGGCGATTATCTGGCGCGCCGCGACCGGTCAAGTTGGATTGTCGCCACGAAATTCGGCCACCACTTCAACAGCTTCATGAACCGCACGGATGATTTTTCTGTGGCCGGCGTGCGCGCGCAGCTCGAAACCTCGCTGAAAGCCTTGCGCGTCGAGACCATTGACCTGTATCAATTCCATTCCGGATCGGACGCGGTTTTTCAAAATCAGGAACTTTGGGATTTTCTCGCGGAACAAAAACGCGCGGGCAAAATCCGGCACCTCGGCATTTCCATTTTGCAGAAAAGCAGCGAACTTCAGGCGCGTGAAGCGGCGAAGTTCGGCGCGGAAACATTGCAGGTGTTTTACAACCGGCTGGATCGCCGACCGGAACAGCTTTTCTTCCCGCACGCACGCGCAAACAATCTTGGCATCATCGGCCGCGTGCCGCTTGCCAGCGGTCTGCTCACCGGCAAATATAAAACCGGCGCGACTTTCGCCGCCAACGACGTGCGCTCCAATTTTGACGCGGAAAAAATGAAACGCGACCTCGCCGAAGTGGAGCGCCTGCAAAAAGAGGAAGTGCCCGCCGGCGTTTCGATGGCGAATTGGGCGATGGCGTGGTGCCTGCAAGACCCGCTGGTGTCCTCCGTCATCTGCGGCTGCAAAAATCCCGAACAAGTCAGGGCGAACGCGAGCGCGGCGGAATTGATGAAGGATAGTTGAACCACGTAATACACCAAACACACGAAAGCGGACACAAAATGAATCTGCCTTTTATTTTCGTGTAGTTCGCGTGTTTCCTGGTTAAAAAATCAATAAACCAAAACCAGCATCGCCGCCGGTTTCCGGTTTTTAACAACGAAGTAACCAAGCAACAAAATGGATCTCGACAGGCAAAACAAAATAAATACTTTTTCAGTCATGGACAAAACCCTCTTCGAGACACATGCGATTTCGGTTTTCAACGATTTGAAATACGTTTTTTATGACGAACTTCAAAAAGGCGGAAAGCTTAAACAAATGACCGATAGTCATTATGCAGGATTGCTCGCGGTAGGAGCTTTAGTCGGTTTGGGAGCATTTATGATTAACCGTTCAATCTTCAATGACAACGAGGTTAAGGCAGAGCTTGAGAAACTCGGGGCACTCTGCGATTTAATTGGGGTGAATGTATCCTCTGCTTCAGTAGGTTTGGTGTTATTCTTGTATGCAGACGATTTGACTGATGAAGCTGCTGTCGGGAAAAGCCATTTGATCCATGACAGGTTAGCCCCGTTCAAGAAATTTACGATGAGAATCGGTTGGAACAAAATGCCCGTGAGTGCAAAAGTGTTCTTTGTTTTTAGTAACTCTGAAAAGGCGTTTCATTTCCGCACTTCTGTTCAAGAACATTGCAAGCGTCATTCGCTGTTCAGCAAACTTTGGGTTCTCCCGTGGGGTGTTGACCTGTCTGCAAAGAGTGTTTGGGCCTACCAAGGTTTGCCAGTAAATTGGTTAAAACCGAAAGATATTGAGGCAAAGATATTTTCTTAATTCGCGCAACATGCCGGCCTCTCAAGACTGGCAAGCAACCTGACCTTCTGGGCTTCCTGAAAAAACAAAATCGAGCGGATAATTGTGGGTTGGCCTCGCAAAATCAGCCAGCGGTGTAAAATGATGAACGAGTGCTCCTTCTGATTCATGCTTGAAGCCATAGTCTTGTTCGATGTAAACACGGCAAAAAGAATAGTTTTCTTTTGCCACATAATTAAAATCTACCAAGGTAAAAGGAGTTCTGGCAGAAGCCAAGCTACAGGCTTCCTGTAACCATCCCTCGTTTCGACCGTTGACAATTATTTTTTCACTCATAGATACCAACTTACTCGAGTTTCGACGATCTTCAAAATTTTTCCCTCGGAAGACAGTTAGTCCACCCCAAACTGCCTTTGGCTGCGGCGGCTGGGGTGCTTGCGGATGGCCACACGTTTTCCCTACAACTTTATTTCGCCGCGAGCGCGGTTTCGACGGCTTGGGTCACTTCGTCCGAATCCGGTTTCACCTTGGAATCGAAACGGTTCAGGATTTTGCCATCGCGCCCGATCAGGAACTTGGTGAAATTCCATTTGATGTCGCCGGGAAACGGCGAGTCCGCGCCGGCGAGCGCCACATAAAGCGGATGGCGGTTCGCGCCGTTGACTTCCAGCTTGTCAAACATCGGAAAGGTCACGTTGTATTTTGTGGTGCAGAACTGCTTGATTTCCGCGTCCGTGCCCGGCTCCTGCCCGCCGAACTGGTTGCACGGAAAACCGCATACGACCAAGCCTTGCGCCGCATATTTTTGGGAAAGGGCTTCGAGCGCCGTGTATTGCGGGGTGAACCCGCAGTGCGACGCGACGTTGACGATGAGCAGCACCTTGCCCGCATACGGTTTGAGCGTGGCATCCTTGCCATCAATGTCCTTGAGCGAAATGTCGTAAAGCGAACCGGCGGCATGAGCGGAAAGAACAGTCGTCATAATGGCGGCGAGTAGCAAAAGTGTTGTTTTCATGGCGGCAACCATGCACCGGCGGCAGCGGGTTGTCAAATGTCAATGTTGCAGCCGGACGGAAACAGCATTGGTTCCGGGAAAATCCGCCGGCACGGGAATCGTCACCGGCTGTTTCGCCAGCCATTGCACCGCGCGCGGGATGATGGTTTGCACCGCCGCGCAGCGCATGGCCGGCGGATTCACATCGCCTTTCCAGACGTGACCATAAGTGGAAACATACACGCGGCCCCGGCCAAAACTGGTGGTCCATTCCACGGGCCAAAGCATCCCCTGCCCCGGCTTGGAATCGCGCGCATACGCCAGCACGTTCACCTTCTCCGCCGGGCCGCGCGCATAATAATAAACTTCCATGTCCGGCGAGAGCCACGCGCGCGGCATCCCGGCATGAATCTCATCGTCTCCCAGGCGCGTGACCAGCACATCGCCGCGCGGACCGTGGCCGGTGCCGCCGCCTTCGCCCGGCGGAATCCGCACGAGCGAGCCGTCCTCGTTCACGCGGATGGCGGTGCCATAATCCGCCTGGCGCCAGCACAAGCTGACCATCTGCTCGTATTCCTTCCAGCCTACAAAGGCGTTTTCTGCCGAATGAAAAATATAAACGCCGCCGCCGCCGCGGACGAAATCCGCAAAATCTTTTTCCACCGGCTCCGGCCACGACGGGCTGCCGCGATTGATGTCGTTGCAATTCTGGATGACGACATCGTAGTCGGAAAATTTCGGACGCCACGCGGCCCAAGCCCCGGTATTGGTCGTCTGCGGCGCGGTGCTGACGGCGACCTCGAACAAATTTGTCCGGGCGAGGATGTCACGGATAAGCGCCGTCGTTTGCCGCCAGTCGTGGTTGCTGAATCCATCCACGATGAGCACGCGGATTTTCTTGCCTCCGGCGCCGGCGAAATGAGCGCAACCGACAAACAAGATTGAAATCAGGCAAAGCCAGAAACAAGGTTTCATGCCGTGATGCTAGAAGAATGAAACTTGCGTGTGAATTATATTAACGCGCAATCCACCCGCCGCCGACGACCAGATCGTCCTGATAAAACACCGCCGCCTGGCCGGGCGTGATGGCGCGGGCGGACGTGTGCAATTTCACTTTTACCGAACCGTTGCCGGTCGGCGTCACCGTCGCCGGCGCGCCAGGATGGTTGTAACGAATTTTTGCCGTGACTTCGATTGGCTCCGTCAATTTGTCGAACGGATGCCAGTTGCAGTTCGTCGCGGTGAATTCATCCCGGTCAAGCGCGGATTCATCGCCGATGACGACGCGATTATTTTCCGCGTCCAGTTCCACGACGTAAACCGGCTTCGGCGTGGTGATGCCAAGTCCCTTGCGCTGGCCGATCGTGTAAAACTCGATGCCGTCGTGATGGCCGAGAACCGCGCCAAAAATATCCACGATTTCGCCGCGATGCTTTTGCACCAGGTTCGACTGCTGGAGAAATCCGCCGTAATTATTGTCCGGCACGAAACAGATTTCCATGCTCTCTTCCTTGTCGGCGGTCTTGAGATTACAATGCCGCGCGACTTCGCGCGTGTCGCTCTTGGTTTTTTCGCCGAGCGGAAACATGGCACGCGCAAGCTGATCCTGCCGCAGCGAGAAGAGAAAATAACTCTGGTCCTTGCGCAAATCGCGTCCGCGCTTTAACAAATAACGCGGAGCAGAATTAACAACAAAGGAACGAAGCGACGAAGGACTTTGTTCCTTTGTTTCTTTGTTGTTCAAATCCACGCGCTCAATTCGCGCAAAATGGCCGGTGGCGATGAATTCCGCGCCGAGCTGGTCCGCGCGGTCAATGAGCCGGCCGAACTTCAAATTCTGGTTGCACATCACGCACGGATTCGGCGTGCGCCCGGCCTTGTATTCATCGGCGAAATATTGGATGACGTGCTTCTGAAACTCCGCCGCCTCGTCAATGAGGTAATACGGGATGTCCAGCTTGTGGCAGACGGCGCGCGCGTCGGTGACGGCCTGCGGGCCGCAGCATTTGTCCTCGGCGCGGTTCACGCAATCCTGCGGCCAGAGTTTGAGAGTGATGCCAATGACGTCGTAGCCCTGTTCGAGCAAAAGCGCCGCCGTGGCGGAGGAATCAACTCCTCCGCTCATGCCGCAGACGACGCGCTGACGCTTTTGCGAATTCACAGTGGGACATTATACAATTTGTGCGCGGCGTGTAAAATGGTTTGCATAAAAGGAAACTGTCGAAATGCCTGTGCCATCCGATTAAAAGTTTGCATTGATTTTCAAAGCGGCGGCGCATAATTCTCCCTCTCCTCGGAGGAGAGTAGCTCTGCTGGGTATTGCACAACGCTCGGTTAAAGTAAAATACCCGGCCAATTTGGGACATCAGAATCGTGCTAACGTGTTGAAATTAAACATCAAGACGGCTGGCGATTGGCTCAAAGTCAAGCGGATGGAGAGAAACCTCACACTCGGCCATGTGGCGGCGAAAATGGGTATTGCAACATCACTGGTTTGTTCTTGGGAAAGTAGCACCAAGCAGCCTGACAGTCAGCAATTGAAAGCTTTGTCATCTGTCTTGGGATTCGATGCTAAGGATTTTGACGCACACAGCAGAACTCATTGAAACGAGGGTTCGATTCCCTTCACCCGCTCCAATCTTCAACGCTGGCGCAAGCACTTCACCCCGGCGGAAGAACAGCAGCCGGAGATAAACCATTTGGCGGCGTTCGCGAGATTCCCCGCCGCATCCGCGATGTCCACCTAAGTTTCGCGAGAAGTTTGACGAGTTTGGCTTGTCCAAATTGCCGGACCCGCTCACCGCAGTTAAAGCGTGGGACTTGGATGGAACAACATCTGGCTTATAAAGGGCGCCTGCTCAGGGCGAACCTGCCCGTCTTCCCCGATGCAGCCATCGGGGTTTTGCCCAGTGAGGCAGCCCCAAGCCCACCAGTCGCCGCCTATGGGTTCCTGACGGTCTGAGAACTTTGGCCCACCCGGAGCTTTTCCATTCATATAATCAAGTAAAGTCTGCCCCCAGGCTTTGCTCGCGGACGAGGTCATTGAGGCCCCCATCTCGCCGATCCAGACCGGAGCAACATTCTCCGTAATGAGCCAGCCCCAGGTTTTTTCCATGCGGTTGATGTAGTCAGCACCCGACTCTGGCCCGCGATAGCCGCCAATCTCCTTTGGATATTCGTGAACCGAATAAACGAGTTTTGCAGGATTGCTCAACACCACTGGAAGGCTGCGCACCACGGAAAGGTCGCCTTCGTAAGCTCCCTGCTTGTAGTTGATCACCGCCTCGCAGATGATGAGCGCGTCGGGGTTCACCTTCAGGATCGCGTTGCCGACGGACTCATACATCGCGTGAATGTCGGTCGGCCCATTGCCCCCCCAGAGTGCCGGGGTTCGTGTATGCGCGCAAGGCTCGTTGCGGAGGTCGAAACCGATCACGGTTGAATTGCCGGCCCAGTGTCTGGCGAACATTACCCAGTCCGTCTGGAACTTCGCCGGGCTGACGGTGCCCCGATTTCCGGCACCGTCCGTCCCGTCTGTCCCCGGGCCGGTGTCGAACCATAGCCCGTTCTTCTGCTGGGCGGCATTTTCCCAGTCGGCGCTCGTAGCTTCGTTGTTGTGATTGTCGAAGATCACTTTCAATCCAACCTTCTTGCAAGCGGCGACGAACTGATCGAGTTGCGCCATCGCGCCCGGATCGTCCAGGGTTCGATCAATCCAGTCAATCCGCACGCAGTTGAAGCCGATGGCTCGCATTGCAGAAACGTGGCCTTCGATTCCTTTAAATGGCCCCGCCAATTGCAGCCGCCCACCAACCACATTCATTCCGGTAAGCCCGACGCTGGCGATGCGAACCGGGTTGCCGTCAGAACCGATGATCTGGCTGCCGCGCGCGCTTAAGAAGCCGGCGGGTAACAATATGTCGTGCGAGGCAGCCGCCCAGGTTGAGGTGTTCCGCAGCCCGGCGATGGCGGCCACCGCAAGAAGCAGGAGTCTTAAGTTGAGGTTTCCCATTGGTTTTCTTGCCCGCGACCGGCGTGAACCTTTTTCGTGATTTTCTTCCTGCTCCACAGATTTGCAACTCTTTTTTCCAGTCCATCCTTCGGATTTTCTCTGGCAGAGGGGGCGATTTGTCGCCTAGTTGCGGCATATTTCACATTTTTTATTTGACGATATTTGGTGTCTGTCACTTGACACACCGGAAAAGGGGACGAGAGTGCCTTGGCTGGTATGAGCGTGAGTGTCGGTTGACGGTAGCAGGCAGTGTTAGTTCCGAGAGAGTTGACGGTGTCTGAAGTCGGTCAGTTGGTAGATACGCCCATGCCAGCCTTTTCTTTTTTCACGCAGCCACCAGCACTTTGACTTCCCGTTCCAAGCGTCGTCCCAACCGATTTTCCATGATTTCCAAATCGTAGTGCGATTGCAGGTTCAGCCAGAATTGCGCCGACATTTTGAAGAACCGCCCCAGACGTAAAGCCATGTCCGCCGTGATGGCGCGTTCAACTTTCACAATTTCGTTGATGCGCCGCGTCGGCACGCCAATGTCTTTTGCCAGTCGGTATTGGCTCAAGCCCATTGGCTTCAGAAAGTCTTCGTCCAGAATTTCGCCCGGCGTGATGTTTTCCAGCAGTTTACTTTTCATATTCCCCGGCGGCCGGCAAACTCACTTGGCTTCAAACCATCGGTCGATCACCACCTTGACATCCAATAAATGCGCCGGCTTGGAAATCACAAAAACGACGCAGGAACTGTCTTTAGGCGGATTGCCCGTATACATGATCACGGGAGTGTTCGGCGACCGCAACTTGATGATGTGCGCCATCTCCGAACCCGTCATTCCGGGCATGGAGTTGTCGGTTAAAACCACGTCGTGGGTTTCTGAATTGAAACGCGCCAGAGCCTCTTCTGCGTGGTGTTCTTTTTCTTTGCGGAATAATCTGACATTACTGCACTGACCGCATTTCCCTGGCAACTGCCAATCAAACCGGACTGATGAGTTTTACGCTTCGGAAATAAGTGCGATAACTGGCTTCGTCTCGCGTGAAGAGCGGCCGTTGCTCGATTTCCGCATGGGCACCGATGCAGAAATCCGGCAGTGGCGAGTTCTTCGCGCCTCCGCTGCGGGGGTATTTCAAAAACGCCTGGGCCGCCAGCCAGCCGGCCGGGTAAGGCAAAGGCAGCCGCTGAAAAACCGCCGGATCAAGCCACCGATCTAAATCGGCGGCACTCGCAAACGCCGGGGCCAGTTCGGCGTAGATGATTGGGTTGATGAGGATCGGTCCCTGTGCGGCGGCCGTGCGAAATTGGTTTTCCGACTACTCAAGCCAAACCGGATCCGCCGTCGCGATGTTCAGCAGCACGTTCGTGTCGAAGAGAATCATTCCTCGCCCCGGGTCATGGCCATCACTTTGGCCGTCGTCTCACCGGGACGGGCGGCACCGCGAGCGCGTTGCAACCAGCCTTCAACCTGCGGGGGCGTGGCCCGCCGCACACGCAGCGTTTCCAGCCAGCCGGCCAGTTCATCCACCTGTGGCGCGGGCAGCTTTTCAATGGCGTTTTCAATTTCAGCTATGCTGCT
This sequence comes from uncultured Verrucomicrobiae bacterium, assembly GCA_963738225.1. Lineage (GTDB taxonomy): Bacteria > Verrucomicrobiota > Verrucomicrobiia > Limisphaerales > UBA11358 > UBA11358. The sequence goes on along the minus strand of CAVTVR010000007.1, from coordinate 370,632 downwards.
CATGACCGGAATCTAGCGCGTCACGGCTGTGAACGGCAAGACCTGAACCCGCCGGGCGACAAGGTTGCATTTTTTCCGATTTCAGTTGTGTGGCCAGCAGCGTGAACTGATATTTGCCCATCCTGCCGTCGCCAATCCTGCCGGTGGGGCAGCACCGCTTGATGGTTTGTGAAGTTCTTTATGCCGGCTTCACTTTTGCGAGCATGGCATGGCAACCGGGTGGCTCTATAGATTTTGGAGACATGATTGAGGTTTAACCCAATGTTTTCAGTGGCGTGAAGTTCGGGTTGCTGCGTTCGGTCGCGTTTGGGCAAATGCGTTCGTGAATTCAATTATTCGGCCAAGCCAGACCGATACTCCGCTCCGTCAAGTAGGTTCGAGCAGGCCGGCGTCGAGCTTGACGGCTGCCGCCTGGCTGATGAAATCCATGCGCAGCAGCACAGTGGACCGGCCATAACGTTGCTCAACCCAACCTTCGACGCCCCGCAATGGGCCGGATTTGATGCGCACGCGCATCCCCTCGCCAATGGACGGTGCCAGACGCACCTCCAAGTCCGATTCCAAGGCCAGCAGAATATCCGCCAATTGCCGGCGCAGTGTTTCCTGATCGAACACGTCAAGGAGATTGGCGACATGCTCGTTTTGGCGCACAGCATTCTTTCTTTCGGGTTCAAGTTGAAGAAAGACGTAACCGGGAAAGAGGGGTTTCCGAAACACGACCGTCTTGCCGCGATATTTATGCGCGGAATCGTAGCAAGGTAGCGTCGCGGCAATGCTTTCATGCATGCAATAATCCACCAGCTTTTTCTCCCGTCGCGGGCGGGTATGGGCTACGAACCAAAGCAGTCCTGACATTGCCCAAAGCATTCCCGAGAAGCTCCCGGATGTCAATCCGAAGCACCGCGTCGCGGTCGTGTCTTAATTTGGCGCGGAGCGCAGATTGTCCTCAATCCGCAACGCTGCGAGTTGGGACAACAACTCGCGCTTCCGCCGGAGCGCGGATTGTCTTCAGACCCGACTTTAGAATTCCAATTTCGCGTAGTTGGCGAGGCAGCAACGAGGCTCAGTTTAATTTCCGATTGCTGATTGCCGATTTTGAAGTTAGAACCTTACGTCGGCGGCTACGATTATTAAGCCGCGCTTCAAGGGCTAAAACTGAACGCCCGGTAGAATCGCTGATTGAAACCAGCGGTGTTCAAATCCACAAACACAAATGGCGCGGTGTTACTCAGAACCGACACCCAATCGAGCAGGTTGGTGGACGCCTGGACGACATACATCTGGCCGGGGGTTCCCGAGACCGTGAAACTGAATTGCCCGCCTGAACAGGCTGCCGAGGTCACCGTTGCTGGCTGTGGTGTCGTGATCGTCGGGTTGATGCTCAACGTGTTCGTCACGCTCCCTTGATAATTGGGATCCACGATGGTGCCCACGACCAGGTAGTTGCCGGCAGCGACGGGCGCGTTACTGGAACCATCGTAGGTCAAAACGACCGCCAGATTCGTGGGCGTCGTGCTCGCCGTCACAGGTTTGGCCGTGCCATCATACGTTTGCACCAAATTGGTCAAGCTCAACCGCGCCACCGCCGGATTGACCACCAGAATGTTTGTGGTGCAACCCGTGTAGTTCGGGTCATTCACCGTCGCAACCACCCCATAGCTGCCCGCATTCGTCGGTGCCATCAAAGACGCATCATACGTCACTCCCACATTCAACCCAGCCGGCAAAGTCGTCAGGCTCACCTGCTTGGCCGTCCCGTCATACAACTGATTCAAATTCCCGAGTGTCACGCTGGCGGTTGCCTGACTGATCACGAGGGTATTCGTCGCGCTGCCTGCGTAGTTCGGATCATTCACCGTCGCAATCACCATGTAGCTGTCCGCATTCATCGGCATTGTTGAGGACGCATCATACGTCACTTCCACATTCAACCCGGCCGGCGAGGTCGTCACGCTCACCAGCTTGGCTGTCCCGTCATACGACTGATTCAGATCGCCGAGGCTTACTGTGGCTGAGGCTTGATTCACCGCCACAACCACCGTTGCCGTGGCGGTCGTGTAGTCGTTCGTATCCGTCGGCATAAAGGTCACAGCCACATTCGCCGTCCCTGCATCCGGTGCCAATCCCGGCGTGGTGAACGTGAAGCTACCACTCGTCGAAGCCATTCCACCGCTCAAACCCGAACTCGCCAGCGTCTGTCCGTAGGTGATCGGACTCGCCGTCGGCAGCACTGTGATTGTCGGCGTATTCAGGGGCACCGTGTAGCTCACTTCGTCTGAAAAGGGGCTTTCAGTTCCTGATCCGTCAAACGAGGTGGCGGCGAAATAATACGTCGTTCCCACAACCAGGCCGGTGATGATTCCATTGTTCGTGTTACCCGCTACTACCACATTGGTATAAGTGTGACTCGCCGAGCCATAATAAATTTTGTAGCCCGCAACATCGGGGTCGTTATTGGTATCCCAGCCGAGCATGACGCTTTGACTTGCAAGCGAGTTGCTTGGTCCCGGCAATTCCGCACTTACGCGAAGTTGAAAAAGCAACAGCCCGGCAACGCCTAAAAGCAAATTTGAGGCAACCTGCCTTGCCCGGACACTGACTGAAATACACGACATAGCACCGCTATTGCAGTCGGCGTGCCAGCCTGCTTACGGTGCCCGGATCTTTGCCAGAAAAATGTTCTGAAGTTTTTGGAGAACCAATCCTATAACAAATTGGTGAGCGCTTTGGAATCAGCGAGCGCTCTTGAATTATTTGCAGGGACCAGTCCAGCACGCGTCATGCTGCCAAATCCAACCAGTTGCCGCTGTCTTACTTGCAACCGGATGCGTGCGCCCATTTGCCCGCCGCCCACCTGAAAAAGGCCAGAAGCGCGGCAGGGAGCACGGGAATCCGAAAGTCCGTCGCCCCGTCGTTCCGAGATCCTGATTTCCACTTTCTGCTTTCTACTTTCAAAATACTGCCCTTTTTCCCGTGTCCCCAAGATGACTAATAGTGTCCCAAAACACGACGGATGGAATTCCGTTCTGGACAGGACCGCACGGCCTGATGGCCGGCGAAAATAATTCACTAAAACAGTTCAGGCCGGTCTTGATGACCGGCCTGATTTTCTTGTGAGCGTATGGGATCGTAAACTGCTTGTTCGGGTTGGTTGCGGTCGCCTCGTATAACCGCCGAGGACAAAGTTCAATTCAAATTAGAAGTTGGAGTTTCCTCCCGTCGGCGGCTACGAACGTAAAACTCGCTTTAAGTCCACTTTCGTCCAGAACTGGACTCGCCAGGATGGGCCGGAGGCGGAACATCCGGCATTGGCAGTTCAGGATTATCCGGTAAGGAAGCAGATGGATTTGGAGATTCATTCCGGGACATCACGCAAGCAATCGCCGCCCTCAGCTCGATGAGGGAAAAGGGTTTGCTGAGGACATAATCCACACCTCCAGACGGCTTGCTCGAAGGCGGAAAGTCGGCCGCGAAGGCAGTCGCCATAATAATTGGCTGGTCAGGCCAGCGTTGCTTGATCGTGGCGGCCAGTTGATTCCCTTTCATTCCCAACAGCCCCAGGGAATAATCCGTTATGATCAGGTCGAAATGGTTCAGTTCGAACAGAGGCAGCGCGGCTTCGCCGCTCTCCACCGTCTGGACTTCGTGTCCGTCAAACTTCAGCAGCAGCTCGAGCGCCCGACACACCATAGGCTCGTCGTCCACCACCAAAATTTGATACCTTTGATTGCCTGACGTTTCCATATAATTTTTAGGCGTCAGTTAATTACGAGACAACTGGCATTTTTTCACTGCTTATTTGAGCAGCCAAGTTGACAACTGACCCCGCACAAGCTCAACAATTTTTGCAAAGGGCGAAGTTATCCCGTCTTTCATCATATACAACATCAGTTCCTCAAAATTGCTGGCGCTAAATGTGCTTACAAGCTATAGGACTATGACACAATCTACGAATCAAAGCTATGATAACCGGAACCAAAAACGATGACGCACGGAAAATCCGCGCTGAGGTTCTGCGCCAAGCGGCCAAAATTGCGGAATCGGCGCAATCGCCTCTAGCAGTCGAAGTATGGAATGAGGCCTGCCGGCGCATTCAGCAACTTCTAGGAGCTGAAGTCGCCAAGATCGAGCGTCCCTGACAATTCAGAAAACCAGCCGGAAGGACTCCACCAAGTGCTTGTGTAAAGGCGGTTGAAAAGTGCGGCGGGTGGGCAGTCAGGTCAATCTACTTTCTGCTTAGGGCGTGGAAAACGTCTGATCAGGCAACTTTTGCGTTTGCCTTGTCCTCAAAGACGGAGTTCTGTTGGCTGTTGGGGCGGAATCGCGCGCAACAACTAGTTTGGGTTGGGTGAGTGTTGTTCTTGAATCGGCGCCAAGTCCGCCGGTTGGAATTGCACGAAGACCGAAACCTACATCGTAGTTGGCATGTCCTGCCGATTCAGCAACGCCTCCGTTTCCGTTGCCGGTAGAGAGATACGGCTCATATTCGGGCAGGGCCCTTTTTAACATCCGTTTAAGTTCATCGGGCGACGCCGAGTTTAACGCCCCATCGAACTGGTCCAGAACCGCCTGCACCTCTTCCAACCGCGCTGGCTGGCTCGTAAGCCGTTTAATGCGCGGGTGGGCGGTGTCCACACAGCCAGCCTGCAAATGCTTCAACTCTTCATAGAGCTTTTCTCCGGGCCTGAGCCCAATGAATTTGATCTCAATGTCACGGTCACATTGCAAACCGGAAAGCCTCACCATCTGGCGGGCCAACTCGGCGATCCTGACCGGCTTGCCCATGTCCAAAACAAAGATCTCCCCGCCCTCGCCCTGCGCGCAGCTTTGCAAGACCAGACCCACGGCTTCCGGAATGGTCATGAAAAAGCGCACAACGTCCGGATGCGTTACCGTGATCGGGCCGCCTTCGGCGATCTGGCGTTCAAAGATAGGGACCACGCTGCCGGACGAACCGAGCACATTGCCAAACCGCACGGCCACAAATCTGGTCGGTGCCTCATTCTTTTGGGTAAATGCAAACCTGCTTTGGCCGTCATGATGCCGGGCAAGAGCCTGTAGGAAGATCTCCGCCAGACGTTTGCTGGCCCCCATTGCGCTGGTGGGATTGACAGCCTTGTCGGTTGAGATCATTACAAATCGTTCCACCCGGTGTTCGACCGCCAGCTCGGCCAGAGCCGCCGTGCCCAATGCATTATTCTTGATGGCTTCACCTGGTTGCATTTCCATCATGCCCACATGTTTGTGGGCGGCCGCATGGAAAATAATTGCCGGAAGATGCCGTTGCATGACGGCTCGCATCCGTGGCCGGTCGAGAATATCCGCGATTACCGGCACTATAATACTGCTGTGTCCCAACTTGATCAGCTCCTGCTCAATCTGAAACAACTGCACTTCCGATTGCTCGACGAGCAGCAGGCGTCCGGGCTGAAAGCCGGCCACCTGGCGGCAAAGCTCGCACCCAATGCTCCCGCCCGCTCCGGTTACCATCACCGTGCGATCCTTCAAAACACCTCCAATCTGGTCCACCCTGAGGTCAATCGTTTCGCGTCCGAGCAGGTCCTCGATTTTCACCGGGCGCAACTGGGTGATGCGGACGCTGCCGGAAGTGAGCTGATCAATGCTCGGAACGGTCACATATTTCAAACGCGCCTTTTGCAGAATGGTGACAATCTCGCCCAGGCGTTTTGCCGTGCAAGAGGGCATCGCGATGATGGCCTGGTCCAAGCCCAGCTTCTTCTTGTGGAGGTGGATTTGTTCCGGAACGCCGACCACCGGCACACCATGAATGTTGGAGCCCAATTTTTTGGGGGCGTCGTCCCAGAACGCCACCGGCACCAAGCCCAGATTCGGGTGCGCATGGAGTTCGCGAACCAGGCTGGCGCCGGCATCTCCTGCCCCGACAATGGCTACTCTTTGCGTTTCAAAACAATGGTGATTCTTGCGGGAAAAGTATTGCTCATGCACCAAACGCCAACCCGTTCGCATGGTCCCGAGCGCCAGGAATCCCATCATACATTGCACTATGATAACTCCCGCAGGCGGATAGAAACGGATATACAGGAAACGCATGATAAAAAGAGACAAGCCGGAAAGAGCCATCGCGTAACTCAGGTGCCGAACCTCAGGGAGGCTGAAGTACTTGTAAATTCCGTAGAAATTGCGAAACAAGAGGAGGCAGCACAACTGCAAGGCGATGACCCAGGTCCATTGGTGGTGTAATTGAACCTGGTATTCCAGCGGCACATCAAAATCGAAACGCACTTCGTAAGCCAGCCAACGGCAGACAAACAACACGCAAGCTGTGACCCCGACAATGATAAGCCTCCGGATGAACAGGCCCGCACGAATTCTCCGACCCTCGTCCGCCGGCGCCCGGTTTCCATCTTCCGGAGCCTGAAGCCTCGCCAGTATCCAAGTCCGAATCTTTGTGAACTTTCTCATAGTAAGCCTTTGTTCAGTTATTGGCTGTTGCCGCTCTCAAACCCACCCCCTCCACCGATAAACCCACCAGCCAATTTTCTTGTGCAAGTAGAGTGACCAAAGGACAAAGCGGTCTTGTGAGGGCAACAGAGTCCAATGACAGGCCGTTCCGTCGCCATGGAAGTCGCAGCCGATCGGCACGACCTTAACGCCCTGTTTGTTAAAAACGGCCTCCGCCCGTTTAAGATGCAGGGCGGAAGTGACCAGCAGGGTGCTTTTCCATTTGTTTGCTGCGGCCAGTTGCGCATAGTGCAACGCCTCGTCATGGGTGTTGGCACAAATATCCAAATTGGTCACCGGCCCTGGAGCCATCTGCCAGTCTTTAATCCACTTCTGCACGGCCTCCATCTGTGATTGCCCCGGGTGGAGCGTGGACGCTTCATCACCGCCCAACACCACCACTTGTGCCTTGCCGTGGCGTGCCAGTTCTACAGCCGTCAAATAGCGTTCCAAACCTGCCTTATCCACGGTAAATCCCAATAAATTGTTCAGCGACGCAGCCGTCTCGCTGCCGAGGGCCACCACTGCATCAGCCGGTGGCAAATGTGTCATGTCGGGGCGGAAGTAGGGGCGTTCGGAGTCTCTGACCAACTGGTCAATCAGCGGCGAGTTTCCCAATACGAAGATCAAAGCCACCGGCACTCCCAACGATATGGCCGGGCACCACCGCCGCCGCCAGAGCAAAGCGGCCAAAATGAGCACCATCAGAAACCACATGGCCGCCAAAGGGTCATAGAAATGCGGCAAATGTTTCAAGGCAGTTGCATTCTCCAGCACTGGATGGTGACCGGCAAACGGTTGGCAGTGGTAATCACGAACCGGATTGAGTCGATCTGATCAAGGAACCGATACGCTCGAGATCCGATTCGGTCAGAGCGGTGCCACTGGGAAGGCATAAACCCCGCCGGAAAATCTTTTCGCTCACACCATTCCCCCGGTATTTGCATGCCTTAAAGACAGGCTGAAGGTGCATTGGTTTCCAGACTGGCCGGGATTCGATGTTCTCAGCCTGTAGCTTTGCGTGGATGGCTGCGAGGGGAGCGCCAAATTTCTGCTCATCTATTAACACCACTGTTAACCATCGGTTGCTTTGACCATAGGAGGCTTCCGGCATAAATTCGACTCCGGGCAAGTCACCCAGCAACCGCTGATAGGTGGCAAAGATCTCACGCTTGCGCGCCACCCGCTGGTCGAGCACACGGAGTTGTCCGCGCCCAATGGCGGCTAAAACATTGCTCAAGCGGTAGTTGTAGCCAATCTCTGTATGCTCATAATGCAGTTCTGGCTCACGCGCCTGCTGGGACAGCTTGCGGGCGTGATCAATCAACTTTTTGTCCTCGCTGGCCAGCATCCCGCCTCCCGAGGTGGTGATGATTTTGTTGCCGTTGAAAGAGAAGATGCTCGCTTTGCTTCCGCAACCGGCCGATCTCCCCTTGTATTTGGCACCGGCGGATTCCGCGGCGTCGGCTATCACCGGGATGTGATACGGGCTGCATATCTCCATGATCCGGTCCAAATCGGCGCATTGGCCGTAAAGATCCGTGACTATGACTGCCTTGGGAAGAACGCCGGTTTGCGCGGCTTCGGTCAATTCGGCTCGCAACAATTCGGGGTCCATGTTCCACGAGATCCAATCAGAATCAATGAATGTCAGGGACGCTCCTAGAAAGGTTGCCGGACTGACACTGCCGATGAACGTAAGCGTGGAGGCCAAGACAGTGTCACCAGCACTTACCCCGAGTTCCCGCAGAGCGAGGTGCATGGCGGCCGTTCCGCTGCTGAGTGCCAGGCAGTATGGAATGCCAGTGTAGGCGGCAAACTCCTTTTCAAAGGAGTCCACCATTGGGCCCAAGGGCGCAATATAATTGCTTTGGAACGCTTCGTGAACCAGATCCAATTCTTCATTGCCCATGTGCGGCGGCGAAAGGAATATTCGAGCGGGCAGCTTCGATGTCATAAAGTTCGAAGTTTAACGGCCAGCAACGGTCTGGAAAATATATTGAAGATCTTTGCGGAGGCTTATGTTCCTGGCGTATTCCAGGTTCAAACGGACCTTTTCCGGGAAAATTACTTCGTCGTTGTATTTCGCGGGATCAGTTGCCCTCGCCAGCAATTCTTCCTCGTGGCGAAACGCCAGGGTGGCTGGGCCGGTAATCCCGGGACGCAATTCAAGCAAACCGGCGGCCTCACCTTGCAACTTGTCCCAGTAACCGGGGACGTCCGGCCGCGGCCCCACAAAGCTCATGTCGCCCACGAGAACATTGACGAGTTGGGGCAACTCATCCAGCTTGAATCGGCGCAGCCACTTTCCGGTTTTCGTGATTCGGGGGTCATCCGCTACCGTGATGGTTGTGCCAGGCTGTTTGGAATTGCTCATCGTGCGAAACTTGTAAATTCGGAATAACCTGCGCTGGCGACCCACCCGTTCCTGCCTAAATAGAACCGGAGAACCCTCAGTGGCCCAAACCCACGCTCCAATCAGGCAGAGCGGGACCGCCAAGAGAAACAAGGCAGCTAGCGATACGAGACCGTCAAACCAGCGCTTGCCGCATTTTGCGTAAAAATGAGTTCGCTCCATTTGCCTGAAGCAAAAACTATGAGATTGTCGGCCAAGCGCGAAAACGGCCAGCGCCGGGCCAGGGCTCTTTTTCCCTCTGGATGGGCGCCGTTCCAATCAGCAGTCGCGCGAGACCGGTTAAAAATCCAAAACCATGGCAAAAATGAAACAGGAACAGCGCAAACGGCACCGCGAAAGCGTGACGCCATTCGCGAAACCGAAGCGCTTGTTGCACGCCCGCAATCAATCCCATCAGCCAATAGAAGCCAAAGATAATTCCGAATGGGAAAAAAATAAGCGGTGTGAAGCAGGACCACACCGTGCCAAGGCATACGCCCAAGGCGAAGGCCCCGGTGATCCCGTGCCGAACCGAGACCGCATAGGGTGCCAAATACCAAAGATAGGCGTTATAAGGGCCTTCCTTGCAAAACTGCTTTTTAAGAAATGCCGTGAGCGTGGGCTGATTATGGTAATGGACTTGGATTGCCGGATTTAACCAGACCGTGCCACCGCTCGCGCGAATGCGGCGGTTAAATTCGTAGTCCTGCCCCCGGACTAGGCGCTCGTCAAAGAAACCGAGGCGACAGAAAGTTTCTTTTCTAAAAAATCCGTAGGGAACTGTGTCCGCCGGGCCTTCCTTGGCATCCACTCGGTAGCCTGCATTGCCGATTCCAAATCGGTGAGTGGTCAAGGCCTGAACCAGTTGGGCCCCATAGTCGGTTCCGCCCGGATGAGTGATGAAAACGCCGCCGACATTATCTGCCTGGGTGCGCACACTTGTTTCCCAGCATAGTCGCAGGTAGTTTCTCGGATACGTTGCATGGGCGTCTAGGCGCAACACATATTCACCCCGGCCAAACTTAATCGCCAAGTTAAGCCCGCACGACTGGATGCGACCTGGATTTGACGTGACTTGGATCTCCGAATACCTGGTGGCCAAATCGAGAGCAATCTCCCGGGTCCGATCTTGCGACTCTCCGTCCATGATGAAAATCTTCCAACTCAATCCCGCCGGCCTCTCAAATTCGAGAACCGACGCCAGACATTTCTGAAGATATTCCTCTTCGTTGAGAACTGGTATGATGATGTCAACGGTCATGCCGTACTCAAATCAATTAACAATTTGGGGTGCCCTATCCGTCTGGGCCCGTAATTTGCCCCATGGCCTTAATAGTTGCTGAACCGCAATGTCAACATGATAGCGCTGGGATTGCTCAACACAGTGGCGGCGCATCGGCGCAATTTGCTCAGGATCATCGATAAACGCTTGCACCCGGGCAGCCAAGTCTTCGACGGAGCGAACTTTGCAAAATGCGCCGGTTTTGCCCTCCGTAATTATTTCACGGTTATATTTCCAATCCGAAGCAATTACCGGAACTCCAGCAATAAACGAATCCAATATGGCGCCCGGAAAACCTTCACCTTCATAGTAGGTGGGGAACAGCATCAAATCGTAACCCTGTAGGGTGTGGGGAGCCTGCTCCGGCCGCAGCACTCCGCAGTAGCGTGCATAGAAAACCGTCCGAATAGCGGACGAGAAGTTCTTTTCATATCCGCGTACAACGGGACCGTATATATGCAGCGTGACCGGCGGCTTGTCAGTGGACCACTCACATAGTTTTGCCACGGCGGCTATTGATTCCTCAACGCCTTTTTCACGCATTACGCGCGAATAGAAAACGAGTTTGATGGGCCTGTTGACAGTCCCAAATTCACGATTAACATGGCGATCAAAATTTCGGAAATTAGGCATGACTTCGACATTTGTCAGCCCCAGCCGATTCAGAGCTTCCGACATGGCAGCGGTTTCGACATAAATGCCATCAAGCCGCATACACAATCGCCGCAACCACGGTTTGGCAGCGAGCAATTGCGGCAACCATCCCCCGACCACCACATATTGAAGTGGCTTTTTGAACTTCGTTTTCCAATGCAGAAAAAGCGGGAGAAATAGTTGAAGGCCACGACAGCCGGGAAGCATAATACTTTGGCAACTGCATCTGATACCAGAACGAGCTGAGCGCAAAAAATGGAGTGGCGTAGATAACAACCGGGAGCTATCCAGTTCTCTTACCTGACTGCGGCCAAGGGCGACTGCAAAGGCATCGCGGATCACGCACGTCTTGACCGTCTGCCCATCAATCTGCCCAGAGAGGCCGCCGAAATTGCCCGCTATAAATACACTTGAGGCTGTCATCTGCTACCCTTCAGCTTGATAATTCGTACCAGATTTCCGGCAACCACTGCGCCTGGCGGCGCATTTTGGGTCACATCACGCCAATTCAAAGCTCTATCCAAAAATAAACTACAACCAAACATAAGCAGCAATTAATTAATCAACAGTTGCCCTGTGAAGTTGTAAACCTCGCCCTGGCGCGTGCGGCAATGAACCAATTCATAAACTGAACGGCATCGTGGAGCCATTTACAGTCTGGTCGTTACGGACCGAACTCGGGCACTCTATGAAGATTCGATGGAGGCGTTAGTGGAGTTATAATCAGCCAGTAGCTCGGTGGTTCTGGTGATGGGTCTAGCAACCGGGCATCTAAGGTGTATGGAAAACTGTATTGAAAGGCTCCTATGTCAACTGAGTTTGTTTGTGTGTTACCGAAAAAGTCTTGTGCAGGATAGATGGCAGAAAAAGCCTTTCCACGAGCCGAACTGCTGGTTTTGAGCCAATACGAACCAGCAGACGGATTCACAAAACCAGCATTGTTGGTAATAATGCTGTGGCCGCCCACCGGCAGATTATCTACGAATGCCATGATGTTGTAATCAGAATTGATGATAGAATTGGTTCCAGTTCTGGTGCCAATTTTAAGAGTCTGATAAGTATCTATTAGTATATTATTTGAACAATTCATGGTCGAAATGCCCGGCAAGATCGTTTCCAGCGCCAATGCAATACCACCTTTTCCTCCGGTTGTGCTTCCTAGGGTGCCATTATTAACCACAGTGTTATTAAAGATGGTGGTCGAAACATTGTTAGACCAGTCACTACTCAAATACATTCCCCAGTTTCCATTATTGTATATCAAATTATTGTAAATCTGCACATTGGTTGAACCACTACCTCCAATCGCATGGTCGTTCAGCTGAATTCCAGCCCCCACACAATAGCGAATAACATTGTTCCGAATCAGAATATTGGCTCCCGCTAAATACATCCCGTGGTCGTAAATGGACTCTTTAGTATTTCCAATCTTTTCGATTAAATTGTTCTCAATTGTCGTGCCATTGTAAGGCGTGCCATTAACGCCAGATGGCCCCGTCCCCGAAGCCGGATTGGTTCCGCAATCATGAATCCAACAGTTTCTTACTGTGATATTTGATGAACCTAGAGCAACACCATTCTTGTAAGCGTAGCGAATCTCAAAGCCATCAACGATAGCATTATTTGCAAGCACAATAATGCCATCGTTTCCGCTTCCTTGTAGTATAGCTCCCCATTTTACCTGAGACTTAACCGTTAGGTATGGACTCCAAATTACGGGGCCGCCAGTGGTGTTTTGGATGTTTGTCTCATCATAGATTCCCGGCATGACGATCACCGTGCTGTTTGATGGAATGGTAGAGTTATAATTGATCTTACCCAAAGACCAAGGGGCATTGGTTGAGAGTCCAGAATTCTTGCTCGAACCATTTGTAGAAACGTAATATATCTGCGCAACAACAGTGGCTAAAGAGCAAAAGAAAATAGCTAAAGCAATGACACTGCCAGATTTGGTTTTTCGATAATTCATTTTTCAATTTCAACCGTCTTCGACAGATACGTTTTTGACATAATCTGCGACTTTTCCGTTCATTTTCTCAAACCTGCTGAATTTACGGAGCAAAATTAAAGTAGGGCGTCTCATAGTTTATGCAACTGCAAAATTGCAGTTAAAGGCGGCAATCGTAGCTTCCGGATCCTCATGAATCTGTTGGTTTGGCAGCAGAACCATGATTTTAAACTGGCCGGCACCTAAGTTAAACTTGCCACAATCTAATTAATGCAGCAAGGAGCGTGCCATCTGAGCAATCTGGACCTGCTATAGTGAAACCTTCTGGTCGCCAGCGTTAGATTAGCGTTTCGTGCTGATTCTACTCACTATATCAATCTCCCAGTTTCCGTAAAATGCAGGTGGACATGTCTGAGTATCGGACAAAATGGCTTTCTGGCGATGCTCTTTTACAGTGGAGATTATCAGTATGCCCGAGCGATCGCTGGTAGCCCTCGCTCGCTGGGCACAAACCACTTAAAACTAAATCCGAGAATTAACTACCACCAAGCATAAGCGGGAGTAAGCCAATCAAAAACAGCCCGATAAAGTATTCATCGCACTTCACAGGCCAAGGTCCTCAGCGAGACAGCGGCCTTCATGGCGCATTTTATTTCGCTGAACACTTATTCGATTGGCAAAGTTGTGTGAACGCTTTGATCGAACTCGCCGTAGAGCACTGTCAGACGTGTATTTTTACAGCCGGCATTCCGCCCAATTTCAACTTTTTTTCCTGACCCATGCGTCGTGAATTTCCATAAATGTGGTCTTGAGATTTTTGGTGATGTTCCAACCGGGAAAGTGCGCCTTCATCTTGTCGAGATTGGAAATGTAACAGATGTGGTCGCCGGCGCGGTTCTGATTTACATATTCGTGATTCATCGTTTTGCCGGAGATGGAAGCAATGAGGTCGAAGGCTTCGAGGATGGAAACGGAATTCGCGCGACCACCACCCAGATTATAAACCTCGCCTTGGCGCGGTGCAGCAATGAACCGGCGCATGAACTGGACGACATCGTGACTGTGGATGTTATCGCGCACCTGTTTACCCTTGTAACCAAACACCTTGTAGAGCCGGCCTTCCACGTTACATTTGATTAGATAGCTTAAAAAACCGTGCAGTTCCACGCCGCTGTGGTTCGGCCCGGTGAGGCAGCCGCCGCGCAAGCAGCAGGTTTTCATGCCGAAGTAACGGCCGTATTCCTGAACCATGACGTCCGCCGCCACCTTGGATGCGCCAAAAAGAGAATGCTTGCTCTGGTCTATCCGAAAGGTTTCGGTAATGCCATCGGTGTAGGCCGCATCATCATAATCCCACCGTTTGGGCAGTTCTTTCAAGCGGATCTCGTTGGGAGCATCACCATACACCTTGTTGGTGCTCATATGAACAAAGGGAGATTCCGGACAAGCCAGACGGGCCGCTTCTAGCAGGTTCATGGTGCCAACCGCATTGACATCAAAATCATCGAACGGACGGCTGGAGGCCAGATCATGGCTCGGCTGCGCAGCGGTATGGATGATGGCCTGTGGCTTGAGTTCTTTCAGCAAAGACAGCACGGCGGGACGGTTGCGAATATCCATCTCGTGATGCGAGAAATTCTTGAGCGAGGCGAGCAGACGTCGCTGATTCCACCGGGTGTCGCCGCCCGGGCCAAAAAAGTCAGCGCGCAGATTGTTGTCCACGCCCTGTACACGCCATCCATCGTGGCTGAAGGATTCAACGACTTCGGAACCAATGAGGCCGGAGGAGCCGGTGACAATTAGTGTTTTCATTCTAAAGTTTGTGAAGTTAATTTGGGAAATTTGGGATTAGTCTATTGGTGTGTCGATCCAGCCAGTGCTTTATAAACGGCAAGTGTCTTCCTTGCAACCGCATTGCTATGATACTCCGCCAAGGCCTTTGCCTTTGCCGCAGCCGCCATGACGGAAAGATTGTTTTTGCTCAACAGTTCGGCGAGGGCCTTTGCTATCCCTTCGCCATCCTCAGGTCTGACCAAAATCCCAGTCACCCCATTTTCCACCATAGAGGCAACCCCACCGACATTTGCCGCCAACACCGGCACCCCGGCGGCCATCGCTTCGCCAATGGCCAAGGGTGCGTTTTCTTGAAAGGAGCAAAGCGCCAGGCAGATGGCTTCCGCGAGCTCACGATGCATGCGTTCGACACTCAAAATCCCCATGAAACTGACCCGGTTAGCGACGTTAAGCGAAGTCGCCAGTTTTCGGCATCGTTGCACATAGTCTCGGTCCTCCAAGCAACCGGCCAAGCGCAGTTCTGCATGAGGCACTGTTTTCGCCAAACTCGCGAACGCTCGAATAAGACCACTTGTGTTTTTTAGTTCAGTAATTTTGGCAGGGGAAAATACAACTCCGGGGCGGGGCATCCGCTGAATGTCAAAATAATGTTGCGGAACTGGATTTGCGATGTCCCAGCATCTAACGGTGTCATTCGGGGCGATATGCTGCCGTGCATAAGGACTGATGCAAATGAGGTTCTTTACTCGTCTGCGGGAGTTTCTTTCAAGTAAAGCCATCAAATTTGATTTCAAAAACCTCCATTTGCCACGAAATAACACGTCCTTTTCGCGAATTCCGTGGGTTGTCAGAACAGTCTTTTCCGAGGGTAAATTCGCCGCGATGATCGTATGATTTTGAACATGGATAACATCCGGGCGCAACTGGCGGAGTTTCTCCCGCACCGCTGTCCGCACACTCCAAAGTGAATGGAAGTTTCTCGGCTCCCACCGTGGAAAACTTAAAGTATGAACACGCAATCCAGCCACTTCTTGGACTCCTTGAAGTCCCGCGGGCGCGAAGGGGCGAATGATTTCCAATTCAATCTCTCCTGTATCACGAAGCGCGTCCGCAAGATAAAATGTCGCAGCAGTCACTCCACCATTGAAAGCGCTTGTCTCCAGTGGAAAATCATGCGCCACCATGGCGATTTTCAACTTTCTTGTTCTGCGCATTTCAATCATAGATCGTGGATTCGCTCAGGCTTCGGACGATAGGCGCGTTTGGTTTACTGGTTGCAGACTGCTGACCCTGCGGTGTTGCCGGTTGGCCATTTCCAACACCAATTCCGTCCACTGGGCCATAACTTTGTCCACGCCGAAGCGGTCGCGCACTTCAACCGCCCGGGCGCCAAACTTACGCCTTTCCGCATCGTTTGACATCAGCCGATCCAAGGCTCTGGTCAATGCCTGAGTGTTTCCTGCAGGAACTAGGAGTCCGTCAATTTCGTGACGGATGATCTCAGCCGGACCACTTTGGCAATCAAAACTCGCAACTGGAAGGCCACAGGCCATGGCCTCGCACAACACGTTGGGAAATCCCTCGTAACGAGAGGACAGCACGAACAAATCGGCATTTTGCATTGCCTCCACTGAATTCTTGGTGAGCCCCGGCAAGCGGACGCAATGGGACAAGCCCAAACTCAGCACCAAGCGTTCGAGAGATTCGCGTTCCGCCCCTTCGCCCCAGATCTCAAGAACCCAATCAGGGTGTTTGGGAGCCAACTGAACAAACGCTTGAATCAACAAGTCGAATCCTTTCTGCGAAGCTAACCGTCCCATGGCCAACAACTTTTTGCCGGGGGATGACATGTTGCCGCCGGAGATGAGCTTGGGATGAATGGAAATCTTTGGCACTGGATTGGGGATCACTACGCCACGGTGGCGGATATAGGCGGGGAAACAGATGAGGGCATTTTGCGTCTGGCAGACCACCCTGGCAGCCATTCGATAGGCCCACGGACGGAGAAATCGCCATGGCTGCTGAAGTTTATGGTGAGTGGGGTCGTTTCGCTCCCCAGCAACAACCGGCACTTTTGTTCCCATCATAGCGAGCAACGAAATAACATTTGTCGAATCATTGAAGCTTATGACAACGTCGGGAGACAATTCCTTGATATAGGCTCGAATCCTCCAAAGTCTTTTAGCCATGCGGAATACCCCAAGAAGCATGGATCCCAATGGGCGTGAGAGATTCAAGCCGACAAAATTAACGTCAGGTTGCAGGGGATAAAAATATTGTCCAGGAGAATCAAGTGTGATCAGACTTACTGACCAGCCCGAGCGGGCCCAATAATTGGCCATGACCGACATGCACCTTTCAGCCCCCCCTGCGTGGCGGGTGGGACCAACCAATGTTATCCTAGTCTTGTTCAAGATTATCCTAAGTTAGCCAGCCTGATATTGTCTGATCTTGATCTTCACGCTCCCGATATTGCTTTACCAGAGAATTAACCTTCCACTCCACATTGCAAACCATCATGAAAAATGTCCCGATAATTAGTGCAATTCGCATCTTTGCAAGAATCTCCTGGGCTCTTCAGAAAAGCCCACTTTCGAAAACCTTCACCGAAAAGCCAATTGATTTCGCATGTGGATGAGACATATCCGAAGTTGAAACAACGGGCCAAACGGCTCGGGGCTAGGATCTTTGTTCTGGGCGAAGCTGGCTTCCAGTCTGACCGGCTTGTGGGCCGCACCCATGAACTGAAGGGATAGACAATATATCCCAGCGCTATTGGAACACCACCTTTGAGCAGCATCCAAATAATTTGCCGATCAAAATATGTGATCATCCATTTAGAAAAGCAAAAAATAAAAAATGCCGAAGAATTTTAACCCACCTTTCGACAAAAAAAGTTTGTTGCCGTAAGATAGCGTTTATAAGGCCGAAGCAAACACTTGGCAATTCGCAGAGGGTTTCTTGAACAGGCAAGTTTGAGGTAAGCGCGCGGATCCGTGATGATTCTGAAACCGCTGCGGTTTAAAAGATCCCGTAAGGTTTTGTTGATAAAACAATTAACATGTTGGATACATACTTGCTTGTGTGTATCCGTCGTAAACTCATGATTCTTCAGAAGCCGCTCCACTGTCCGGCAATTTGGAACAGCCACCCATAAGATTCCATTAGACTTTAGTATTTTGTGAACAAAAGCCAAAACTTCCCGTGGTCTCGATAAGTGCTCAACCACTTGGTTTAAGAAAACCGCGTCAAAGCTCTCAGGCTGCAAATCGGCGGGAGTGATTACGGGAATACCTCGCTGTGATAGCTCTTTCTTTCGTTCATTTGACAGCTCCAGTGCGCAAACATCAAATCCCTTTGACTGGGCTATCCGGCAGAATTCGCCGGTGCCCGCGCCGAAATCCAGCAAGCGTAAACGCCTGGCGGTAGAATTCCCATAAACTCCGACGAGATCTAACAACCCTCTATGGCCTTGAGCCACAAGTCCCAACTGGGTCTTGGCTCGATATTCGGCCAACGCCTCGGCGTCGATCCAGCTTGAATATAGTTTGCTCATCCCCGCATCCGATAGGATTGTAGTCTGAAAAATGAGCCCACAAGCGCGACATTTGACCACTTCGAAAAGCTGGTCATTCAGCAGACCGCGTGCTACGTCGTCCCAGAACGAACGCCGAAAGGTCGGCTCGATCTCCAAGAATCGTCTATACACAGGGTCAGTCTGATTCAGCCGGCATAAAATGCGGTAGTCGCCAAAATCGCAAATGGGACAAGTTTGCCGACGTGTAAATAGTTGCTTCATAAGTTTATGCTTTGATGTCTATGCTTTTGAGCATCCGGCAATATTCTCCACTAAAACGCTCCGGGCTAAATTGATTCGCACATTCCAAAGGCCACCACTCACAGTGCGATGATAATGTTCTGCATTTAGAGACCGTTTTAAAGTTCAAAAAATGTCTTGGTTTTTCTTGGGTGTGATCGGGTTGACTCACAAAAAAGTGCCAGAAAACCTTTGAACGCAACTGAAAGGAGGTCGCAGAATTTTGTTTTCGGATCGGTGATATTGTTGGCAATCAGTATGCTTCACAATAAGTCCGCGAAAATGGCCTTGAATTAGTTCGGCCCAGCCATGGGTTTTTCACCGCGTCAACTTGTTAGCGCTGCTAGGTTAAACCGCAAAAACTGGAGCGCAAATGCCGAAATGCGCTACGGAGAACGGACGGGGGGACATGTCAGGCAAGGGCCTCCAGCGGGCCAGCGTAGCGGTGAAACAGGCCGTCCACCTCGAATTGTTGCCCAGTAGCCTGGTTGTGAGTGCCAGGCTCGATAGATACCATGGTGTATCCCATTTGGTGAAGCAGACCACACATTTGGTGGAGGTGCATTTGGTTCTGGTAGGTTGGCGTCAGTGCCAGTTCCACCTGAATCGTGTCGATAAACGCGAGCGAATGCTCCGCGCCCGTCAACACCTCCATCTCAAACCCCTGCACGTCCATCTTCAGGAGAATGTTCTTGCTATCCTGCCGAATATTTTCAAATAGTCCATCAAGGCTTGCCATGGAAACACTCTCCTTGCCGATATATGACACCTGGACCGACTCGCTCCCGGGGCTCCGCGCAAGGTCAAGAAGGGAACTGCTGTCGCCATTCTCGGAAATATGGATGTCAAGGCTGCCGTTCGCCTTGCCGAGGGCACAATTCATGACTTCCCACTTTTTATCGGAGCGGCCGCTCTCCTTCAATGCGCGAAAGGCAGCAGCTCGCGGCTCGAAGGAGCATATCCGCCCGTGATATCCATTAGCCCGGATCTGCCTTGCGTAACCTCCATCGCTCGCCCCGACGTCGAGCACCAGGTCAATGTGATAGGTCTCAAAGAGCAGCGCTCTCCGGAGCAGATGATAGTTCCGGGTGTCGTATGGAACGAGATCCCACCCTAGTGTCCTGAGCGCACGCTTTATCAGGTGTCCTGGTTTCATTGAATCGATTGATATCGACTAGTTTTTACGCGCTAGCACGTGATCGATGGGTTTGTTCATCCAATGAGTTGCTGGTATACCTTGGCATAATTTCTGGCGTCAAATCGTTCGGCAGTTTTCAGCGCTGCCAGTTTCATGGCTTGAAACTGTGGTTCAGTTAATTCCCATGCCCGCCGCAACGTTGCATACAAGCCGTTGACGGTAACTGTGCGGCAGACCAGCGCATTCTCTCCATCGCGCAGGTAATCCGCCAGATCGCTGGAAAGGTTTGCCATCAGCGGAATCCCCATGGCAAGAAATTCCGGAACTTTCGAGGGAAAGCAAGCCTGTGCCCAGCGCAAATTATCCCGCAGGAGCACGCCAAATGACGCCGAGCGTGTGATTCGCGCAACGGTCTCAGGGTCATGCACGGGTCCATAGAAGCAAACTCCCGCCCCTAAAGCGTGTACTAATCGCGACCCGACTTTTGGCTCTCTCTGAATTTGGTCCCGCGATGGCCCGAGGTACTCCATGATAATATCAACTCCCTCTTGCCGCATTTTCAACACTGCTCTAAGAATGACATCATGTCGCTCACGGCGGAAGCTGCCTGAGAATAATAATTTGATGGGCCGATGCTTTGCGATGCACAATGTGTTGCTGCCACCCTGCCAATAAGGGTCGGTAAGATCCAGCAATGGTGGCAAACAGATTGAGTTCAATCCCGCGCGAGTATAATAATCCTGTAAAAAATCTGAAATTGTGATTGTCCCGTCCCCCCAGCGCACCGCCGCACGTCTGAGAAATTCCGAGTCCAAAACGTCCAGACAGGCTTGCTTACCGCTAAAATGCCTCCATGCGTGCCATTCTGCGACAATGCAAAACAATCTAACCCCACGTTTCTTGCAAAGAGAATTCAAATGGTAGAAAAAGGCGGATGCCGCGCCCACCCCAGTGTAGGCGATGACCGCCTTGACCCGCCGCAGATCAGCTTGTTTGAGCCACTGTATCCTAGCATCGTTCAATTTCAGATTTTCTTGAATTACTCTCAGGAATTTCCACCGCGGCTGAAGCTGCGGAATCCGCCAAACACGAACGCCGCGGAACGTGGTTTCGAGGATTCCCGTTCCACCCGGATCTTGGGATTTCGGCAACATTCCAACAGTATATCCAGCGGCCTGCAGCGCCACGCAGTGTCCTCGCAAAATGTTGGCACCAGCCGATCCATAAGGGAATGGAAAATCACCAATAACGATGACTTCAGGAATGGACATGATGCGAGATTAATTTTGATGGATGAATCTGATCATCGCTTTTATGGACACGATTACGAAGCAATCTCGCGAGGCAACCTGGGATTGAAGAGCTGGGACCATAAATATATCGACAAGGCACCCAAGACGCTCCAAACCCCTTTTTTGCTGGCGAACAACATAAAATTGGCCGGTTCACACGCAATCGTAAGGAAGATCAAGGCAAACACGATGGCTGCGAAGAGATCGTTGAGCCTGGTGCATTCGCACCAAGTCTTGGCGCAGGCCCAGCCCAAGCCAAACATGAACACGATGACTCCAGGAAACGTCAGGTCTGATGCGATCCACGGGTACATTGTCCACCAATAGCCCAGGGCCGGCCAATTGAAGTTGTCTTCCGCCCGGAAGGGATAGGTGCGCTCCAGGACGCCGTCGATTCCCAAGTAATCCTTCAGGTAAGCCTGAATGCCGCGGGATGAGCCGACACCATGAGTCCACTCGAATGGCGTTGCAAGGGCGTACGAAAGGCCGCAGTAACCATTGGCCGGGTAAAACCAAACCATTGAGATGGCCTCCCGCATTTGTGGGGACAGAAAGGACAAACTCGAAAGCTCACCCACATTCGCCCGGGAGTCATAGCTCCTGCGCGCATTAACGCGGTTCTCCAAATTGTACCCCATGAACAACGTGAAGGCAATGATGGTGCCGATCACAGCAACCGCCATCGTGAGTTTGCTGCGCTTGATAGGCCCCTCACAGCGAGCGTGATGCCAGCGTCCAAAATAACCTATAAACAAAGCGCAAGCCACTAGGATGGCAAGTTCCCCCAACGGTTCGTTGGTCCCGGTTGCCCATGCAGCCACCACCACCGTGCTCATGCCAGAGACAACTCCAATCCTCAACAACGACCCGATCTTGGACCAGAGCAGGATGCCAAACACCGGCAGACACACACCCAAGACCGACAAACACATCTCAAGCTGGCCAATACGGCTGATTGGCTTGTCGTCCGGAACGCCCTCAAGCAGAAGCTGCCGCCGCATCAGGTAACTGTCGCCCGGGTGAGCCAAGCGCGTGGCCAGCGACTTGCCGTCGCCGGTATCATAATAGTATTGCACCCAAAAGGCCATGGTCCAAACAATCGCCAGACCAATCGCCAAGCGCAATATCGGCATGGGAGCCGTCAGTCTGTTAGAGCCGCAGTGGGGCTTTCGAAAGAAGAATAAATAACCAACCAGGAAAGCCAGGTTGCAGGCTACAACAAAAGATGTCAGCAAACCCAGTCCAACTGCTTCCTCGCGCAGTGGCGTGACCAAAAACATAAGGAAGGTTATGAATAAATATCCTTCAGCAAGCCATAGCGGAACGAACAATGAACGCCGATTCGCGGTGTTATGGGGAAAAAAGATTTCATTATTCATATGTGTCCCGTTATTGATTGTTCACCGAGGCAAGCTCACTCTGGGCAGGGGATTTCCAGAGGCGTAGCACCCCGGCTACCCATGCCTTCAGCGGCGAGTCGCTTTAGTGTCTTATCGACCGATGCGCGGAGGGGCAACAAAATCGTCAAGGGATAGATGATAACTCCCGCCCATACGATCCCTTCGATCCCGAAACGCCGAGCCAACCATAGTTTTGCAGAAACGCTTAGGACTAGAAAAGCTGAATACATATAAATTTGTGGCCGTAAAACGTGAGCGGCATTCAGAATCATAAAGCTGGGACCGGACGCCGCGAACACTATCGCCCAGGCTCCCAATCCGGCCAACAGGACGTAATTCGTTCCCAAGCCATGCCGCGTCAGCAATCCCACCGCCCATGGGCCGGCGAAGAGGAGGGTCATGGCTCCGAGCGAGGTAAAGAGCACGGTCATCTTCGTCAACTTTGCCACACTCTGCTGCACCCAGGCAACATCTCCGCGGCCGATAGCTTCACCGTATGCGCCCCACATGGGCAAATAAAGCATCTGACCGACAACCGCCAGAGGAATGGCCATCCTTGCCGGCACGGAAAGTTGAGCTACGGCATCAGTCCCAAGCAATTGCGCCGTTATAATATTATCGGCCCCCATACCAACACCCGTTAATGTTGAGATGGCCAGGAAGGACGAACTGGCACCGAGTAATTTCCGTGCGGCAATCCGATCGAAATATTGCTGCCGGGGCAGGAGCCATGGTTTTCGCCATCCGAAATAGTCAGCGCCGTTCAAGCCGGTGACCAACAGCGGAACGCCCATCATACTCAGCATGAGAACGGGAAGACTAAACTGCTTGGAGACCGCGAGACAAACCACGCCCAAGCCCGCGAGGTTGCCCAAGCATTGCCACAGGTAGCTATTGAAGCCGTCTTGATGAGCCAATTGGACTTTTTGGACAATTGAAATGGGGACACTTAAGACAAAGCAGATGATAAATACGGTCATGGCCGGCCCGGCTTCCGCCATCGCCAGAGGCGTCTTAACATTGAACACTTTAAACCATGGTACGAAGGATACCGTTGCGCCGTATAAAACCAGGAGCAGAACAGACATGCCGGCGAGTATGAAGAAGGCGGTGGAAATAGTCCGGACAATGGTGTCCCGGTCACCCCTTCCGTCGGCTTGGGCAATCCGCGTGACGATGCCATAGCCCACTCCCAGATCGGCAAAAGCCATAAAACTGGCGAAAGAGGCAATGGTTTGCCACATTCCATACCGCTCAAGACCGAGATATTGGAACGTCAATGGAACGGAAATCAACGGCGTCAACATGGAGATGCCCCTGGCTAGGATGCCAGCCAGGGTTGTCAAACTGGCTTTCCGAATCCTTTCACTCGCTCGCGCGTCGGGCGTATCAGATGCAAATGGCCGAAAACGCACGCAACTTATGAACCGTTGCAACGATCCATATTGTTGTCTCAACACATTGACCATGTTATATACGGAATATTTCATCGGACGCCCTTTGTGCGGCGAATGTCCGTCGGCATTTAACGAGCTGGGGCACTTACGCGTTGCCGGCCAGCGATTTTTCTTTGTGGCCGTATTGGCCGTAGCCGTAGCCGAGAAACTCGTTGTAACGGTAGCCTGATCCTCTGCGTCGGCGCTGCAGCCGGTTCAGCACCACACCGGCGACTGGGGCGTTGGCGCTACGCAACCACTGCATGGTCTTGGCGACGGCCTTGCGGGCGGTCTTGCTGCCATCCACGAGCGTAATTACGGTATTCACTTCATTTGCCATTAACAGCGCATCTTTGACCGGATGGATGGGCGGGGTGTCTATGATGACACGGTCATATTTTAACAAGGCTTGGTCCAGCAGATTGCGAAAGGTCCCTGGTGAAAGAAGTTCCGTCTGATTCACGACGGTGTTACCCGCCCCCGCCCAAAACAAATTTGGGTCGTCGGGATGGGTCTGGGCCACGTCGCTTAACGTCATCCGATGATCGAGAACCTGAATGACGCCAGGGATTTGCTTGTTCTCCCCCGTAAAAAACTCTTCCACTTGCGGCCGGCGGAAGTCCAAATCCAGAATAATGGTGCGCAAGCCCTGTTGGGCGAGGCTGGCGGCAAAGTTGCAGGCGGCAAAGGTCTTTCCTTCGTTGGCAAACGAACTCGTGAAGAGGAAGCTTCGGTGCGACTCTTTGGCAAGGAGGGATAGATTGATGCGCAAGGTGCGAAACAGATCCTGGTCGGCAGGCCGAAAATTTTTACGCAACACCACCAATTGGCTTTGGTGATCCCGGCGGTTGAGATTGAGTTCGGGAAACACCGCCAGCACCGGCAGGCGCAAATAGTTTTCCGCTGCCTCCACGGTGCGCAGCGAGGTGTTGAAAAAGTTCTGGAAAATAACCAGGATGCAACTGAAAATAAGGGATACGACAAATGCCAAAACGACCAAAGCAACGACGCGGGGGGAACTGAAATCGGCCGGCGGAGTGGCCGGGGCAATGACTGAAATGCCCGCCGGGGCAAGTTGCGAACTGACGGTCATTTCGCTAGAGCGGGCGGAGATGGTGGCGAATATGTTGCTTTCTGTCGCGGCTTCTTTCGCGAGCATATTGTAGCGGATGCTCTTCCGGCTCAACTCAAGGCTCTTGGCCTCGCTTTTGGCCAATTCGTCCTCCAGACCGTTCATTACCTTTTCATCGTTTTCATAAGGCAGGCGGAATGACTCCTGAATTTGCTGGCGCATGTTCAAGACTTGATGGGCGAGTTGTTCTTTAAGGCCATTCAACGTGTTGACGGCCAAAATATACTTTGGATTCTTCTCCCGATATTGCTGCTTCAATGCCAGCAAATCCGTTTCGCCTTGCGCAATGGCCTTCTGGTAGGACTGCACTTGCGGATCCGCAACGATCTCCGAATAGGCCAGCAATTCTTCAATATTGGTGCCCATTTCCAGCGATTTGTCGTAGGCCGCTTTGCTGCGAATAACGTCGGCCCTCGCGGCGGTCAACTGTTTTTCATATTCTTGCAGACTATCATTTTGGGGGTAGGCCACCTGCACAGTGCCAACCTGTTCTTCGTAGTCCTGAAGCGCCTGCTCAGAGGCTTGGACTTTCTTACTTAGCCGGCCATATTCAGTTTTGAAAAACTCAATGATCATCTTGCTGGTGGTGGTTTTGATGGCGAAATCCTGTTTCAAGTATTCCAGGACAATTAAATTGGCCAGCTTTGCCGCCACTCCGGGATCCTCGTTCATGACGGAGATATCAATGAGGCGAGAGTTTCGCCGCAGTGCGATCGTCACGCGCTTTTCGAAGAGTTTAACCAACTTAAGCTCATCTGCGGGCAACAAGGTGCCGTGAGCGATTGGTTCCGTGATGCTATTGGCGAGAAACGTCGCGGAATTGGACGATAGCAACCCCGCTTGAGCAAGCACCTCCACCAACAGCGGACGTCCCTTGAATTTGCCCACGATAGTATTCAATTGTTCCAATCCAGTCTGCGCATCAGGTTGTTTGGCCAAGATCTCGCTTTGATCATGTAGCTCAACTTGCACCGTGGCGGTGGCCGTATACAGCTTGGGCTTTGAAAGAACGTAGCTTGCGACCAAAATCGTCGTGACAAGCACAATGGCTCCGATCAGCCATAGCTTGTCAATGAGGAGAAACCAATATGTTTGGATCTCACGGGCAAAGTTAATGGGAGCGATAACCACTAAAGGTTCAGAAGAATTGGGAGGTGGTTGGCCGGGGCGGGGTGATTCCCGATTATCGGAATTGGGGGTAGTCATAATCATTAGGGGGTTCGAGGGAGGATAAATGTTTACTGGGAAACGAAATAAGACGACGGCTTAGAAGACACGTTCGGCCACGGTAATCGTGTCCCCTGGAAGAATCGTGAACGGTTTGTTTTGCGGATCTTTGGCCATGCCCTCGGCATCAAGGTTAATCACCTTCAATTCACCGGCGATATTCCGCTGGATTGTCACTTTCGAAGCCAGGGCTAACCGGGTGTAACCACCGGCCATGGCGATGCCATCCAACAAGTTCAGTTTTTCATTCGGCGGGAATTCATAACTTCCTGGCCGCTGCACCTGTCCCAAGATCGTGAAACGCAAGACGGCGAATTGAACGACCTGGATGGTGACCTTGGGATCCACCAAATAGTCCTTGTCATAGAGTTTGTGTATCAGCGTGGTGGCCTCTTCGAGCGTCAACCCACCTAGTTTGACGGAACCCAGCAACGGCAGCATCACCATCCCGCGTCTGTCAACCGTGACTCGGGCCTCCAGATCCGGCTGCTGGTAAATGCTGACCTCCAGGAGGTCATTGGGTTGCAGATATTGGGTATCGGCAGCAGCGGTGGCGGGTTGCGCCGCCGCATTTGGCACCGCGACCACGGTCGGCGCATTTGTTTCCATTTGCGCGCTGGCGCTGAAATTGAGCGACCAAAGTAAACCGCCGAATATCGCGATGCTCAGTCGGACGAACGTATTGCATTTTGGGCGTTTAGAATAGGCATTCATAAATGTGAGGCGTGCTGGGTTTCTTTTTGGGGAAGGATTCCGCTTAAAACCGAAGTTCCAATTTCAATCCTAACTGGTTATCCTCTACTACATTGTTATTTTGTGAAAGGCCGCTGCCACGAAACAGGTAAAATATTTCGGCCGCCAAGTGTTTTTGCAGCAGCACCGTGCCCGCGACCCTCACGGAATAATAGTCGGACGTATTACGGGTGTTGGCGGTGCCCTTAGTCGTGGGGATATAATCGTTCTGATAATAGGCCAGATCTGACTGAACGAAAAACCGGTCGGTGAAACGTTGTCGGACAGCGAGGTCACCGCCCGTCGTGGTATAGTAGTAGCCGTCATACAGGCTGGGGAACTGCTGCCGCCCCAATACTAGCCAAAAACTTGTGCGCTCACTGGGCAAATAAGTGGCCCGCAGAGTGCAATATGGCTTCAGGGTTGCCGAGATGCCGGTATCATACTGACGATAATCCACCCCGGCGGAAGCATCCAAGGAGAACAATTCGCTGAATTCATAGCGGGTTCGACCGCCGAAGTCCTCAAATTGCTGGTTTGATCCGTCTTGCACACTATCGAGGCCGCCAGCCAGCACGAGGCTCGCGTTAATAATATTGGCAACTTCGCGGTTGAAAGAGAGGACCACTTGCCCTCGGCATATCCACTTAGATTTGGCGACTCCGGATACGATACATTTTGAAACTCCACGGCGGTGTTCAGGGAGATTTTGTCATTGGCCCGATACCCGGCATTCAACTCCGTCTGGTTCTGCTGGATTTCGGCCCGCGTGGCACCAGCAATCAACAAGGTTTTCTGATCGCTGTAGTTCTCCACAATGCCTGTCACAAATTTGGCCATGGGCCACTCCGCATTGGCCGCAACAAATTGATCCACGGAATTGTTACCGGTGTAGCGCGAGAACAATTGCCACTGGGTGAGGTAATCCAGCACAAGAAACTTGTCCGGCCAGGATTCCGGCGGCTTGGTTATCAGGTAAGACGTGGAAAGTTTTGCCGCGTCAACCGGGTAGTCCTGTGCGGAATAGGCCCGCAATGCGGTCCGGTCACCCCCCACAATGCGAAACCCTCCCGCAAGGTCACTGGCGATGTCCGCCTGCTGATTTTTGGCGACGAACCCGATGTTGTCGTCAGCAATCACAATTTCACGCAAATGAGGATGCAGGTCAAATGGCCCCCAGGTCAACTGAGGAGGCTGGGCGGGGTTCAGCCAGGCTGGCTGGTTGGTCGCCGTGGCAGACGTGGAGGTCACATTGGCAAGCTGCGCGGCAACCGGAGACAAAGCCAGGCAAATCGCGGTACTGGCACCCAATAAACCAGGAGAAGACCGCAAGCAATGGTGACGTGAGTTCACTTTTCCGGGCCAACTGATGTGGCTGGGGCACAAGTGCCCAGCTCCCGTTTTCTGGGCCAGTTGGCTCAGAAAAATCCGTAGTTTAAGCTGATCCGCTTTGTTGTTTTTCTACAACGCACCGAATGTGTTCCATGGGTAGAAATCTCCTGCGCGCACTGTGGGGCGTTGTTCGTTGTGATCTTTACACCAGTGCTCCAACTACTGTCGAGCTTCCTCCAACCTCTAGCTTCAAACATTCATCGCGCAGCTTCCCATTGAAGCTTTCATCAGATCCATTCTCCACCGACCGCCCAAGCCGTATGAAATCCAATCTTACCCCATGCTGATACGCCTAGCCGTCCACCGTCCGACTGTAGAACTTGCTCCCGTTCTCCACCGGGATGCTCTCCGGCTTTCCCTGTAACCACGCCAGCCGGTCCAGACATTCTACCTCCTGCTTGCCTGTCAACGATTCATCCGCTTCGAGCAACGGACTTTCCCGGTTGAACTGATCCACCACCGTCAGCATGGTGAGGATCAACGGACTAAGAAATGACAAGAGAAATAGCTTGTGAACAACATTGGTTGATGAATTGCAAAAACCGCAAAGATCACGGTCAAGTCAGCCGATTGTTTATGTTTGATTTTATTCTTGGCACGCTTTTTAAGATTAACGACTTCGTCGTCTTGAAATTCGGGATACACTCCGTGCCGGTCAATTCGCAGGCGCATTTCCGTCTGGCCCGCGATCTACTGATTGCGAATAGTCTGTTTTTATCACTGTCTGTGGAGGGAGATTCGGCCGAATGGCGCGTAATCAACCTTCAACTTACTTGTCCCTGCTAATGAGCCAGGGTGCGCTATCAACGGCACCAAAGCTCCTTCATCATTGGTGCCCGACAACGGACACAAGCCATTGACTCGCAGGGGACACACAGCAGCATCCGGTTTCAAAAGGTCCCGCTGGATGCCGGACTTCGTGGCCAGCCTCCGCCACTGACTTGGACTGGCACCGAACCGCCGCTTGAAACAAGTATTGAATTGTCCCAATTGATTGAATCCGCAGTCTTCAGCCACCCGGATGACTTTGGCGTCGGGATCCCTCAACAAATTGACCGACCTCAACAAGCGCATTTCCATTCTCAGGGTGGCAATGGACACTCCAAAGTATTGATGAAACAGGCGGTTGAGGTGGCGCCGGCTGCAACCGAATTTTTTCGCCAGCTCGCCAACGGATAAAGTCAGCAGTTCGTCGGCGGTCAGTTTTTCGAATACCCGGGTCATGTGCTGCTCGGGCCGGACAAACCCGACCCGCTGCGATTTTGCGCGGTTGAATTCGACGGTCAGGATGGCGGCGACCACCTGCAACAGGTGACAGCGGTGATCGAGATCGACTTGGGCGGGCATCTTGGCAAGACGCCGGTGACATTCTTGTGCCAACGGAAGCACCGCTGGATACAGTCTTGCGGTTTTGAACCCATCGGGAATGGATTGCAGCAGGCAAATCTCGCTGCCCTCAAAAAGCGGGAAAAGGTGCTCCAATTGGATGGAGATGCACCAGAAAACCATTTCGCCCGGTCCGGCGGCACAAAGTTTTCCGCCCAAAGTGGCGTTCAGAACGAGAACGTCACCCGGCCCGATTTTCTGGACAGCCGCTCCGGCGACCCAATTCCCGACGCCCGCCTTCGGGAAGATGAATAAAAGCTGCTCGCTTTTATGGATCCATTCTTGTGCCGTTCTAAGCTGAACGCGCTGCAAATTTATAGGATATTGAGCCAGCATGTTGTGTATCCATTTTTAGCCAATTCATTCGCCATGGATGCCGATTAGCTGTAGATTTTAATACATGCATCTCCGGGCGTCTGTCGCTCAAACCAGCTATTGTTTGCTGGTCGAAATGAGGATGAATGTCGTAATTCGATTTTGATGAAATAGCAATTTCCACGATGGACGGATTGCGGTCTTTTGTGGTAAAAAGTGGAGTTGAGTTTGGAAAGGGAACCCAAATCCAAACATGAACCAAAACTCATTACATAAGAAGCCAGAAATCCCCAAACGCATTTTGATAGTGGAGGATCATCCGTTGGTGCGGTTTGCTATGGCGACCGTGCTGAACCAGCATGGTGGGTATCTAGTTTGCGGTGAAGCGGTGGATCACCAGGAAGCGTTGTCCAAGATTCGGCAGTTGAATCCCGATTTGGTTACAGTGGATTTGAACCTGAAACACTCCCTCGGCCTGGAACTGATCAAGGATCTTCATATTCAATTTCCGGCTTTGCTGATTTTGGTGGTTTCCGTGCATGATGAATTCCTGAACGCCAGGCGGATCATCAGCGCGGGGGCGCATGGTTACATCACCAAACAGGAACCGCTGACGCATATCGTCACCGCCCTTGAGCGCATTTTTGCCGGGGAGATATATGTCAGCCACGAGGTCACTTCTCAAATGGCGCTGCAACTGGCAGGACGCGAGCATAATCATGAGGCGCCAGATATTCGCAATCTGACCGACCGCGAGTTGCAGATCTTTGAACTGACGGGCGAGGGACTAAACATCCGGCAGATTGCAGCCTGCCTGAATCTGGGACTATCCACGATTGAAACGTATCGCACCCGCATCAAAGAGAAACTTTGCTTAAAAGATCACTCGGAAATGCTACAGTCCGCCATTCGCTGGAATCGCAGCGGCAGCTTGACCGCGAAGGCGGAAAGCGGTATTACGGAGAACCGTTTGATCCCCGAGACCCAGGGTGCAAATCTGACTGAATGACAGCACAACGACAATTTCAATCAACGCCAGGGAAACGCCGCATTTTTCTGGTGGAGGATCATCCAGTGACCCAGCAGGGCTTCTCTTTGTTGCTGAATATGGAAGCCGACCTGATGGTCTGTGGCCGGACCGCGATGGCGGACGGGGCCTTGAAGGGAATTGAATCGTCAAAACCTGACTTGGTGATTGTTGACATTGCGCTGCCAGGGATGGATGGGATCACCTTGATCAAGGATATCACCATTTTCCATCCACGATTGCCGACGCTGGTGCTTTC
Source organism: uncultured Verrucomicrobiae bacterium (assembly GCA_963738225.1). Classification (GTDB taxonomy): domain Bacteria; phylum Verrucomicrobiota; class Verrucomicrobiia; order Limisphaerales; family UBA11358; genus UBA11358. The sequence goes on along the minus strand of CAVTVR010000007.1, from coordinate 339,523 downwards.
GACCTTGGATGAAGCGATTTACGCCGAACGCGCCATCCGCGCCGGAGCCAGGGGTTATGTCATGAAGCAAGAACCCATCGAACTGCTGTTATTGGCCGTCCGTCAGGTTCTGGCTGGCGATGTCTATTTGAGCGAGGTCATGCGCAGCCAGTTCTTTCGAAACAGCCTCTCCAGTTCTTCGAGGAAAGACGCCTCGAGCGTTAACCAATTGACCGACCGCGAACTGGAGGTGTTCCGGCTGATTGGTGAAGGCGTAGGCACTCGACAGATTGCCGATAACACTGGGTTTGAGCATCAGCACCGTGGAAACCCACCGCACGAACATCAAGGAAAAGATTGGCGCGAAACGCGCGCCCGATTTGGTGCGGCGGGCGATGGAATGGCTCAGCGAGCAAAGACTCAACCAGTAATTGTTTGCATCTCCCTCCTGCCGATGCCGCTGGTGATGCACGGCCGAAAAGGACTCAACGGTGTTTTCCATTATACCTTCAGGCCCTTGGCGGACAGGCACACACGGTATCAAAGTGCCTCCACTTTTGGCCCGATCGGATCTCCATGATGCCGCCAATCGTCAAAGCGCGCATCCGCATGTTGTGCAAACCCGCTCCGACCGTTTCATGAGGGTTGACGGAGAACCCCACGCCATCGTCCTCGACCGCAAGCACGATCGTTCCAGCTTGCTCGTGCAAATTGACTGAAATGTTCCGGGCTTTGCCGTGTTTGACAGCATTCTGGACCGCTTCCTGGGTGATGCGGTAGAGATGCTTGGCGACATCGCCATCGGAGATGAATAAGACGGAGCTTGCCTGAAATCGGCAACGGGCGATGCCCGATGCCTCGATTTCTTTGGCCAGCCCTTTCAGTGAGCTAACCAATCCCTCGGCTTTCAGGGTGACGGGGTTAAGTCCTTTGGCCAAGTCGCGAGCCTGCTGAATTGATCGATTGAGCATTTGCTCAACCTCCTTGGCCTCCGCGGCTGCCGAGGACACATTCTGGTCGGATAAAAATTTCTCCAATACACCAGTTCGATATTTTGCGCCGACCAAAATCTGGCAAAGGTTGTCATGCAAATCCCGTCCGATGCGTTCGTGTTCCATCTCGATGCGCCGCAACACTTCGCGTTCCACCCGCTCTTGTTGGGCGAGTAACTCCCCTTCCAACCGCTTGCGTTCAGTGATATCAGTGGAAACGCCAGTGAGCCGGATCACCATGCCGCTGGCATCCCGCACCTGAAACCCCCGATCCAGCACCCAACGGACAGATCCATCCGACCGGACGATGCGATACTCAACGCCATTCGCGGATTCCCCGGCGATGAGCGATGCAAGTATATCATCAGCACGCCTCTGGTGCTCCGGCAGGATGGCCTCGACCCACTGGTGCGGATTGGCATATAAGCTCTCCGCCGTGCGGCCCCATATCCGTTCATAGCCTGGACTGACGTAATGGATTTTCTTCAAGTCAGGTGAAGCGATCCAGAAAACATCAGCGATGCTGTTTGCCAACTCGCGAAAGCGCTCTTCATTTTCGCGGACAAATATCTCCGCCAGCTTGCGCTCGGTGATATCCGTGATGGCACCGACCATGCGAACCGGGCGGCCGTCCGGGTCGCGCTGGGCCGCGCCGCGGGAGAAAACCCAGCGATAGCTGCCGTCTTTGTGCCGCAACCTGAATTCAAGCGCATAGCGCTCGCCCTTTTCCAAGTGCCCCCGGGTTGCCGCCTCCACAGCCACCAAGTCATCGGGATGGATGTTATCCATGAACGCAGACCGTTGGTTTGGCAGTTCGGCATCGCGGTAGCCGATGATTTCCTTCCAGCGTGGAGAAAAATAGTCTTCGTCGGTGAGGATATTCCAGTCCCATAAGCCATCATTGGTGGCTTGCTCCGCCAGCACATAACGCTGCTGACTCTGGCGCAACGCCGCTTCTGCCTGCTTGCGCTCAGTGGCGTCGCGCATCGCCGCCACGCGCAGCTTGCGGTCTCCAATCCGCATTATCTTGGCCCGGACTTCGATGTCAAAACAACTGCCGTCCTTGCGCCGCGTCTGATGCTCGTAAGTTTCTTCCAGGTCGTTGCGAATGGCCTGCGCCACCGTCATCCTTGAATCGGGTGCTACAAAATTGAAGATGTCCTCTCCAACCATCTCGTCCCGTTCGCAACCGAACATTTTGAGAAGCTGATCATTGACATCCAATATCCTGCCATTCTCGCTGATACAGATCCCCTCAAACGTTGCGTTCGAAAGCTGTTGGAAACGTTCCTCGCTTTGGCGCAATGCCTGCTCGGCCATCCTGCGCCCGGTAATATCCTCCTTGATTGCCACGAAATGCGTGATTTTCCCAGCGGCGGCCGTTATGGCCGAAATCGAGGCAGCCTCCCAAAACAACTCGCCGTTTTTTTTCCGGTTGTGGAACTCACCGCGCCACTCCAATCCCTGCGTGATGGTCTGCCATAACCGTTGATACTCCCCGGCTGGCATCTGGCCTGACTTGAGCAAACGTGGATTTTTGCCAAGCACTTCGTCCGGCGTGTAGCCCGTCAATTCGGTAAACTTGGAATTGACGTATTCGATTGCACCCTTAACGTCGGTGATGACGATGGAGACCGGGCTTTGCTCCACTGCCCGCGAAAGTTTCAGCAATTGTTCTTCTGCCTTTTTGCGGGCGCTGGCGTCGGCAATCACCGTGAGCGCAAAGGAAAGGTCTTCACTCACCTGATTCAGAAGGCCCAGCTCGATTTTATCGAAGAAACCGGCGCGCGGCGCATAAAATTGAATGGATCCGGTCACTTTCTGCTCAATCCGGATGGGAAACACGGCCAAATAATGCAACCCGAACTTCTGCGCCCGGGCTCGCCACGGAAGCGTGCTCGGATCCAGGTCAATATCATTGATCAAGACCAGCCGTCCTTCGCGGATGGCGGTGCCCGTCGGCCCGCGACCTTCCGGTTCATCGGAGGTCACCAGGATACGGATGCCATCGAGATAACCGGTAACGCCAGCTTGCGCCATGGGTTGCACCGTCCCATCCGGCGCGACCATGCCAATCCATGCGAGTTTAAAACCACCGATTTCCACGGCGACCCGGCAAACTTCATCCAGAAGCTTCTTGGGGTCTGGAATGTGAACAATCGCATGATCAACGCCGGCAAGGATTGCCTGCGCGCGGTTGAGTTGCGCGATGCGTTCATCCAGATGGTCGCGTTCGGTGATGTCAACCAGGCTGAATCGGCAATGCTCTTCGTGATTCGTCGCATCGCGCACCGCCTCGACACGGACGGACAACCGCCCGTTCTGTGCATTCACCAACTCAAACCGGGCGCTCTGCCGGGCGGTCGAGTTAAAGACATCGCGGCAAAGCAGGCGCAGAGTGCCCTGCGCTTCCGCGGCAATAAAACGCGAGAACTTCTGGCCCATGAGCCGGGCGCGTTCCATGCCCAGTAATTCGCCCGCTTTGAGGTTGGCTTCCAGAATCTCACCGTCCCGGTTCAAGGTCAGGTGGGCGACCGGGGTAAAATCGAGAAGGTCGGCATAGCGGATGCGGGCTGTCTCCACCTCCAGTTGCATCTGGCGCAGATCGTCAAACTCAGGTGTGTGCTTCATGCTCGCCATAACCATGGATTACACGATGGCCTTACCCAATCGCCACAATTGAGCATAACAGACCGGGCCGGACAACAACATTTATTTGGTGATGCCTTCCAGACGGCAAACCGCGTAACGGATCAGGTCGTTGACGGATCTCAATTCCAATTTGTGCTGAATTTGGCGGCACCGGTCATTGACCGCGCCGACCGTCATCTGAAGTTGCCGGGCCATCTCCTCGTTGCTCCGGCCTTCGCCAAGCGATGCCAAAATCTCCAATTCCGAACCCGTCAGTTCATCGAGTGAATTGATCTTGCGTCCGGAACCGGGATTTTGCCCGACCGCTGGCCAGGACTTCTTCACTGACATAAAGGCGTCCGTTCAACACGTCCCGCATGGCATTGATGATTTCCAGGGGATCTTCCTGTTTCAGGATATAGCCGTCACCGCCGGCGCGTAACGCCCGTTGAGCATGAATCGCCTCTGCCTGCGGAGACACGACCAGCAGTTTGACGGGAAGCTTTAAAGATCGCACCTGCCTGACCAAATCCAGTCCACGCTTTTCGGACAATCCCAAAACAATCACCGCCAGGTCAGGCTTGAGCCGGCGGATGTCCTGGCCTGCCTTTTTACTGGGACCCGCTTTCCCGCAGACCTTGAAATCCCTTTCCGCATTGATACACCGATCCAGACCCTTACAAAAAGCCGGGTGACCCGCCACCACAAAAATCCGTCGCTTCGATCTGGCGATGTGGGGCGTCGGTTTCACTGCCATATTTTTAATTGCCGTGGTTTTGGTTGATTTTAATGCTCGTTACGCGACTCAAACCCTGTCGGTTGCAATGACGCAAATCGCAGCTGACTTGCTGTCCCATTTCCAACAGCGACCGTCCATTCGTGGATCTGGCATCTCAACCCAATAGATTTGGGGAATTCTAGGGTCGCGCCACGCAAAGTCAAGGTTGCGGCAGGCCGGATTCCAGTTCATCCACGAGCGGGCGGCACTCTGTTCTGATAAAATAGACAGACCATGAAAGGTTTTAGTGGCACCCCAAAATCACCACCGGACAGAAGCTAAAAGCAGGTTTGCCGCATCCAGCAGAACAACTTGCCTTCACCCGACAGTCAAAGTTAGCACTGGTCAGAGGCTGCGGCGGTGGCCTGGTCTTTGCGGGCTTCGCGACTTTTCTGGTTCCGCAGGATGATGGTCATGCACCCCGTGAGTTTCCAGATCACCCTGCCGAACTCCGGGGTAACAATCCAGCACCCAGAGGATCGCCTCTCGCAGTTGGGACATTGAAAAGGGTTTATTGAGGAAGCAATCCACCCCGGCAAGCGGATGGATATTTTTTTGGACCTCTTCAAGGTTGGCGGTCGCCATAAGAATGGGTTGATCGGGCCAATGGTGCCTGATCGTGACGGCCAGCTCCTCTCCATTCATTCGCGGCAACCAGTATTCCGTGATGATCAAATCGAACCTTTCCTTCTCAAGCAGGGCCAGCGCCGCTTCGCCAGTATGAGCCGTCCGGACTTCGTGCTCGTAAAACTCGAGCATCAGCGCAAAGGTCGTGCTTAGATGAATGTCGCCGTCCACCACCAAAAATCGGTATTTAGGATTGGCTGATGGATTCATGTAAATAATTCAGGCGTCATGCGGAAACGCAACGGAGGGCCGTTTGGACCGGCATCCAAGCCCAAGTCAAGTCAGCCGCCGTCAGGCAAAAATTCCGATTTCAGCACGCCCGTCCATTTTGCAGACTTCAGGGAAGGCGTCTATTGCTTTTTGAGACAAATACATTCTTTTTTGGGACATGGGCTTGAAACCACAAACTGATTTGTGACCGGCGATTCTAAATTCACCGTGCTTCCTCCACCGTAAAACATAAGCTCGCCACGTCAGCTTCCAACCGGCGTTTGGTTTGAACCGGCACGTCGCGAACGAGGTCACGCATCTTCTCCCTGAACATCGAGCTTTATCTGGCCATCCCACTGCTGCAACTTCGTTTCCAATTGCCCCACCGTCCGATTGGCAGATAGTAGCTTCTCAAAAAATCCGGTGCGTTCGCTTTTAAGCTGATCAATCAGGTAGTCCTTCCCCCGGTTGGCAATCTTCAAATCCAGGATTTCCCTTTCCAGTTCCAGAACAATTCGCGCATCCACTGCGTCGGTTGCGCTTGTCGCCGGCGAATGTTTCACGGGTTCCTCATTGGTTCCGAACGATTCCGAAGCCGGCACTTCCGTTGATTTCTTCGCCCGCTGGATTTCTTCCTGAATCACGGTTTCCACACTCTGTGGTGTGAGGTAGTATTTGCGCTCGTTCGGGTCGTAATAGCTGTCCAGCCGCGCAATTCCCTGACGGTTGGGCTGGCACCAGTTGATAATGCTCCGTTCCGTTCGCGCCACACCGGCGGTTTCAAACATCCGGGCGGTTTCCCGCACCGTCAGCGTGTGATTTTCCCGCCGTTCGGCAGCCTGCGGAACCGTGCCGAATGCTTCCGCATCCTTCGGCACCGTGCGGAAATCTGCCGAAGCTTGCGGAACGCCGGATGATGGTTCCGTTTGGTTCGGCATGGGACCGGGCATTTCTGGTAATTGTTTCGATCCATTTTCCTCCAACATGATGACTACCATTTTACCATGCCCTTGAGATTTTTGGAACCCGACCTGTGGATTGGCAAGTTTTGATCGTTCTTGCTATGATGATAGACATGGAGAAACCATCCCGCGATTTCAAAGGCATCTGGATCCCAAAAGAAATCTGGCTGTCCGACCAGCTCTCGCTCATGGAGAAAATTTTGCTCGTGGAAATTCATTCGCTCGACAACGAGCGCGGTGTTTTGCAACCAACCAATACTTCGCCGACTTTTTCGGTCTGCATCCGCGCCGGATCGCCGGCCACATCTCTTCCTTGAAGCAGAAAGGCTTCATCACCGTCACCATTCATAACCTGAACGAACGCGTGATTCATGCCGCCGGGCGGTTCGCCCGCGTGCCCACCCACGAGCTCCGCCGGCTGCAACGCGACCGGCAGGAACTTATCCACCGGATGAAAGTTGGCGGCCGGGGAGGCATGACAAAAACGGCATGGGGGGCATGACATTGTCAGCCTGCCTCCCATGCCATTATTGTCATGCAGAATAATACAATGAATAACCCATTGAATAATACGGGAACGACATTTAAGAAAAGGGCCGGATTCAAATCGGCGCGGCCAAGTCGGCAACCACGCGACACCTATTTATCATTCGTCCAAAACGCCGCCGCCAGGCCCACGGCGTCGAAGATGTCCATGCGCGGGTCTTCACTCATCCACGGCCGGCGTTTCGGCGGCAGGCGTGACGCCAGTTCCACCGGGAATTTCGCCGCCAGCGTTGTAGCCAGGGCGAACTTGGTTCCCTTGGCGCAGCCCAGCAATTGTATCCGCACCTGCGGGCCCGTAATCAAGCGCACCTTCAGCTTTGATTCTTTTGCCAGAGCAACGATCTTCCGATGCAACAGTCTGATGCGCACCGCGCGGCGCGCGTGCGGTCCATTCACCTCGGGCAGCACCAGGACCCTCCGGCTGATAAAATCGGATAAACTTTTTCACCCAGGCTAGCGACCCCGCGTTTTTATCGCGGCGGATCGCCTTGTTGCCGCAGGCCACGAGCCGGTCCGGCGGCTCCATGACGGCGTAGCCAAAGCCACGGCTCAACGGGGCGACGGCCAGAATACGAACGGCATTGTGTTTAATCATTGATTTGATGGATTAACGCTGGCTTCGCGGCCAGTTGAGTAATGGTTGCCTGTTTCCGCAGATCAGGTTTCCGCAGCTTGCGGTATTTCAGGATTTTGGCACGGGCCACCACCGCTGGTTCGATCTCTTGATACCGACCGGCAAAGAGTTCGCGCACCGGGCGGCCGTATATCGCCTCATAAGCGAGGGCGTCTGGCAGCGATGGTTCCCGCGCGAAATGTTCGTCCCGGCACACCTTGTCACCCTTGTTCATGCCCCGGATACCCAGCAGAAAACCCACTTCCTCCTGTGAAAGTGCCAGGCGCTTGCGCTGGGATTGCAGATAATTGGGTAATGATTTCATGGGATTGAAGAAAGCGAACGTGAACCCGATGGCGGTTCAGAGCCGAAGACTAAGTGACCAACGAAGAACCTCGAAGACGTGTGAACTTGCCAAATCCGGCAAATGTGGTCTGATGAAGCAATACGACCATGCTTACTACATTATAATCATAGCATTACAACTGTGTTTTGTCAAGTTGGCGACGCCTTGTTCAAAGCCGTTCCGCGTGCTTAAATGGATGGGACATGGAAATATATCTGCGAATTCCCAAGGGATGGTCGGAGCCGGTGGAAAACCGGAGCCAGGAAACGTGTGATTTGTGCGGGGCCAAACTCTGGATTGGACCCGGCAACCAGATTTACTGTGACCAGCTTCACAGCCAGGAAATGGTTGCTTCTCTTCCGAAACCTGCGGAAAATACCACCATCAAATATTAACGACGGGCTACAAACAGGGTTTGTAGGGGCAAGTTGCCCGGCACTTACTACTTAAACGGCTTAACCGCCGCACCACGAGCTCCCCAACGTGTCGTCGCGCTACCGCCCGACTTATCGCTTTCTCCCTGCGGGCTAGCCGGGTAACGGACACCTAGCCGTTGTCCGTTACCAGCAAGCGATAAGTCGGCCAGTAGCGCCGACACGTTGGGGGACGGGTTTAAAGATCAGGGCTACCGCCCAACCACGATTTCGCTGACGCGACCGGTTCGCGCCGAAGCGCGGATCGGACGACGGGCGCAACGGGTGTCACGACCAGACTGGTCAAGACACTACGTTTTGCACCAAGCAGGGAGAAAGCGTCGCCCGACTGGGCGCTAAAATAATTCCGCCGCGCCAACGGCGCGTCCGATTTGCGAACCGCATGGTATGCTGGCCACCCGTTCGGGTTTCAAAACCAGCCGCCATTATCTCGCCGGCGTGCCCCCCCAGCACCGCTGCCGGCGTCACTACGTCCACCACCACCGGGACGTTCATGGAGTGGCGGCTGATTCTGGCACCATGAACGACCAAAACCCCGACATCATCATTGGCGAGCAACCCGGCTGGGGCGATCCCCAGCCCTTTGGCATTGCCGCCGTGGATGAACGGCAGCACCTTTACATCATCGGCAAGACCGGTTCTGGAAAAACCACTTTGCTGCGGAATTTGATTTTGCAGCACATCGCGCTCGGGCACGGCGTCGGCGTGATTGACCCGCACGGTGACCTGGCCGAGGAACTGTTGAATCACATCCCGCCAAAGCGGGCGGATCATCTGGTATATTTCAATCCGGGCGACTTGGAATTCCCCATCGGCCTGAACGTCCTCGGCAGCGTGCAGCCGGACGAGCGGCATCTGGTGGCGTCCGGCATCGTCGCGGCCTTCAAAGGCATCTGGCGCGATTCGTGGGGACCGCGACTCGAATACATCCTCTACAACGCCGTGTCGGCGTTGCTGGAATGCCGCAATCAAACCCTGCTCGGTGTCAACCGCCTGCTCACCGACGACCACTACCGCGAACGCGTCATCCACCAGGTCAAAGATCCGTTCATCCGCGCGTTTTGGGCCGAGGAATATGCGAACTACGACGACCGGTTCAAACGCGAAGCGATTGCGCCGATTCAAAACAAGATCGGCCAGTTTCTGTTGAATCCCGTCGTGCGCAACATTCTCGGCCAGGTCAAAAAGAAGGTGGACCTCCCCTTCGTGATGAATAATGGCCGGCTGTTCATCGCCAACCTGTCCAAGGGCCAATTGGGACACGACAAGGCAAACCTGCTTGGTTCCCTGCTGGTGACGCAGTTTCAACTTGGCGCGATGGCCCGCGCCAACCGGCCGGAATCCGACCGTCGGGATTTTTACCTGTTCATTGACGAGTTTCAGAATTTTTCGACGGATGCGTTCGCCTCCATCCTGGCGGAGGCGAGAAAATACCGGCTCTGCCTGACCCTCTCGCATCAATACATTGACCAGTTGCCCGAACCGATCCGGCAGGCGGTGTTTGGCAACGTGGGCACGCTGATCGCCTTTCGCATCGGCTACCCCGATGCGGAAGTGATGACCAAGGAATTCGGCAAGACCTTTCCGGCCACCGCCCTGGCCGACTTGGATCAGTATGAAGCGGTGGTGAAATTGCTGGTGGGCGGTGCCAACCGCGAACCGTTCCGGGCGAAGATGCTGCCCCCGCTGGAAAACCACGTTGGACGGCGCGAGAATCTGATTGCGCTGTCGCGCGAGCGGTTTGCCATGCCGCGAGCGAAAATTGAGGCGAAGTTGCAGCGCTGGTTGGGACAAGAATCGTCCACCGAATGAATTCGTCTGAATCATCACTCACTTTCCATGATTGATACGCCGGAACATTTGGGCTATTGAATAGGCGTGAGTCGGATTGAAACAGCCACGCCGGATTTTCCGGCGGAGAAACTCGCCTTGGCGCAGCAGGCGTTTCGGGAATTCCATGCCCGGTGTTTCTGGTTCATGCGGCGGGATGCGGAAATCGTCGCGGAAGAAGTTCCCTATCTCTGCGAACGGCTGCGCGCGGATGGCGGACGGCGCGGTTTCCAGATCGCCGCCAAATTATGCCGCTAGGCGATTTTGAGAAAGCCATCCTTCGGCTGCTCGCGGTCAACCGCAATCCCGAAAGCTACATTGCCGGAGCCACCGTTTTTTTGCGCCGGGAGGATTCGCTGCGCCAATCCCAGGACATTGATGTTTTCCATGACACCGTGCAAAGCCTGCAACGGGCGGCCTTGCAGGATGCCGCCGTGCTGGCGCAGCACGGTTATGTTTTGGAATGGGCCGACCGACAGGAAACGTTCCGCCGCGCCGTGGTTTCCCGAGCCGGGCAGTCCACGAAAATGGAATGGGCTTACGATTCCGCGTTTCGTTTTTTTCCAGTCCAGCCCGATGCCGAACTGGGTTATGTGCTGCATCCGCTGGATGGAGCGACCAACAAGGTGCTGGCGCTCGCCGGGCGCGGCGAGTTGCGCGACTACCTCGATGTTTTATTTTTGCATCGAAATGTATTGAGCCTGGGGGCGCTGGCCTGGGCGGCCTGCGGCAAGGACGCCGGCTTTACCCCGCAGTTTCTAATTGAGGAGGCCCAACGACTCGCCCATTACCCGGCCATCCGGTTAAATTCTTTGCTGTTACGCGAACCGGTGGATCCGGTGGAATGCAAGCGGCAATGGGTGCAAGCCTTGGCGGAGGCCAAAGCCTGGTTCATTCAACTTCCGTCGGAAGAAGTCGGCTGTCTTTATTTGAATGCAGCAAATCAGGCGGTCACCCCCGACCCCTCCGTGCCGGAATATTCGCAACTGCGCCGCCACTATGGTTCCGTGCGCGGCGCCTGGCCGGCGATTACTGGCAACTTGGGGTAACCGGTGGCCTTGCCAGCCGGCGCAAATCCACACGTCGTTTGGTTTGCTGAAATTCCCTACATGCTGGCAAAATGCCTCGCCTTCCGCGTTTTCAGCGTGTTGCGAAAATTGCACCCATCCGGTTGACGGAACGCGACCAAAAAATCATCCGGCTCATACACCGGCACCGGTTTTTGCGTTCCCACCAGATTGTCGCCTTGATTGGCGGCAGCGCCCAGCCGTTGTCCCGCAGGCTGCACCGGCTGTTTCATCACGGCTACTTGGAACGCCCGCGCGCCCAGCTTCAATACTACGAACGCAGCGGCTCCCAAACCATCGCCTACGGGTTAGGAAACAAGGGCGGTTCACTGCTTAAACTCAATCCGGTTTCTTGGGGCGAAAAGAATCGCGGCATCGGCCGGATGTATCTGGCCCACGCGCTGTTGGTATCTGCCGTCACGGTGACGCTGGAACTGGCCTGCCGGCAACGTGGCCTTCGGTTGTTGCACGAGGATGAATTGAACCTGCCCGTCGCAGCGCCGCTGTATTGGCGGGTGAAAATCCGCGATGGCACCAAGCTCGGGGTCATTCCCGACTGCGTATTCGCCTTGGATTACACGGATCAAAAAGGCCAGATGCAACGGGTGTATTATTTCCTCGAAGCCGACCGGGGCACCATGCCCGTGGTTCGCCAAAAATTATCGCAGACCTCGTTTTACCGGAAGTTGCTCGCCTACGAAGCGACGTGGGCCAACAAGGTTCACCAGCGGCATCTGGGCATTCATCGTTTTCGTGTGCTGACCGTTACCACCAGCGCGGCACGCGTGAAATCACTGCTGTCTGCTTGCTCGCGTTTGCAACGCGGCCACGGGTTGTTTCTTTTCGCCGACGAGTCCGTGTTGCAAAAAGATTTGCTCGCGGCCGTCTGGCAATGCGGCAAAGCCGCTGCCCTGTCCGCCCTCGTGGACTTGCCGGATTTGGCAACTCCACACGTCTCCTGATTTCTGCCGCCGGGCGTTAGCGTGGCCGGCAGAGACGATCCCACTTCCGGGATGTCCCCGTTCATCACAATCACAAACACAGGAGCATCGTTATGTCAAAATCATCGTTCGTTGACTTCCGGGCCGTCAAGGCGGCCATCACCATGGAACATGTGCTGGAGCACTACGGCCTCATGGACCAGTTCAAACGCGGCACGGACAGTCTCAATGGTCCGTGCCCCATCCACAAGGGCAGCAACCCGACGCAGTTCCGGGTGAGCCTCAGCAAAAACCTCTGGAATTGTTTCAGCGAGTGCAAACACGGCGGCAACGTCCTCGACTTCATCGCCAAGATGGAGAACGTCAGCATTCATGCGGCGGCGATGAAAGCCATTGAATGGTTCAACCTTGATCCCGCCGAAATGGCCGCCAGTGACGACAAAGCCGAAATTGCCGAAACGGAGACGCCCGCACCGGCACCGAAGTCGGCGACCAAACAGGTATCACCACCAAAGGCGGCGCCAGCAACGGCACCGGAAAGCAGCGCGCCCAATGCGCCGCTGAAATTCCGGTTGGATAAACTGGAGCGCAATCATCCGTATCTATTGGAACAACGCGGCCTGACGCCGGAAACCATCATTGATTTCGGCCTCGGGTATTGCAGCAAGGGCATGATGGCCGACCGCATTGCCATCCCGATTCACAACGTGAAGGGCGAAGTCGTCGCATACGCTGGCCGGCTTATTGGTGCCCCACCGGAAGGTGCGCCCAAATACAAGCTGCCGCCGGGATTCCGCAAGTCGCAAGAGTTGTTCAATATTGACCGGGCCATCAAAGAACCCAAAGAACACCCGCTCATCATCGTCGAAGGTTTCTTCGACGTGATGAAGCTGCATCAGCACGGCTATCGGAAAGTGGTCGCCCTCATGGGCAGCACCCTGTCGGCCACGCAGGAGGAGTTGATCAAGCGGCACACCAACAGTCAGAGCCAGATCATCGTCATGCTCGACGAGAACGAGGCGGGCCGGGCCGGGCGTGAAGACATCGCCTGCCGCCTCTCCAAGTTCTGTTTTGTCCGGGTGCATGTTTTCGACCAGCCTGACATTGAGCCGGAACACCTCTCCGCTGATGAAGCGTCGGCCATCGTGGAGGGACTGCTATGAAACAGTATGCAGGCCGTCGCGAAGGCTACGCCGCCATCGTCACGGTGGACGGCCGCCGCTTGAATCCCCGGTTTGATTTGTGGAATCACAGTCCGACCGGGTTTGAATGGGGATACTGCGGCAGCGGCCCGGCGCAACTGGCGCTGGCGATCCTGGCCGATCACTTGCGCAATGACGAACAGGCGTTGAATTTTTATCAACGCTTCAAATGGGCGGTGATCGCCGAACTGCCCGGCCGGGGCTGGACCCTCACCAGTGAGGACATTGACCAAGCCATCGCCGCCATCCGTGATCAGGAAATGGTTGCCGGAGGTGTCACATGAGCGCCAGCGTCATACCGTTGGCCAGGTTTCGGCTGGGCCGGATCGTGTCCACCCCCAATGCGCTCGACCACCTGACGCAGGCTGAAATCTTGCGTGCCATTGGACGACATCAGGCCGGCGACTGGGGCGACGTGAGCGATAGCGACCGGCGACAAAATGAACTGGCGCTGACACAAGGTGGCCGGTTGTGGTCGGTCTACCACGCCGCTAATGGCCGGAAATTCTGGCTCATCACCGAAGCCAATCGCGTTTCAACGGTGGTGCTGATGCCGGAAGATTACTAACGCAGGGGCGATTCCATCGCGAATCGCCCTTTTTTATTGCCTGTTTAGGCAAGTCCACACGTCTCCCCGCAAAGATCGCCGGGCATTACGCTGCCTGCCAGGGTTTCAGGGTCTTTTAAAATCAAACCAACCAACCGAAAGGACCATCATGCCAAATTGGTGCAACAACACGCTTCGTGTGTTCGGCCCCGACGAAGAGGTGATCAGATTCAAGGAACAGGCCGCCGGTTATTCACCGTGGACACCCATCAAAGATCAAGAACGCAACGCCTTGAACTTCCACAGCCTCGTGCCCGTGCCGCCGGAAATTCTGGCGGCCGGCTACGCCCCGGCCGGCTTTGATTGGGAACGGACAAACTGGGGCTGCAGGTGGGGTGCTTGCGAAACCCAACTCATGGATGAGTGGGAAGGCCATCTGTGCTATGTCTTCGATACCGCCTGGACGCCCCCCATTCCCTTCCTCGAACAACTCGCCCGGCAATGGCCCACGCTCAAATTTCTGCTCGACTACGAGGAATTGGGCATGGGTTTCAAGGGCATAACCAAGGCAGTCGGTGCAACGCTGGAAGATCATTGCATTGAACTGTAAAACCGAAAGGAGTCACCTCATGGGCCAGTATCATTACCTCATCATCCTCGACAAAAAACAGTTCGTGCGAGTGAATCGCCCTTTTTTATGATTGTCCGTTTCGGCAAGTCCGCACGTCTCCTGTAATTGGTGGTCGTGTCCTAAGCTGACGGGTGGATTCAAAAGTTCATCTCAACCAAACCCAGAAAGGAGATTCATCATGGATGTGCATTGCACCACCTGTGGCGAGCCGTGGGATGTCTATCACCTGCGGCACGACGCCATTTACGAAACCGACCTCGACCCCGCCGAAGCCAAAGCGTGGACCGAGTTGCCGCCAAAATTCAAGTTACAGGACCGCTACCGCGGGAAGTTCAAAGCCGTCGGCTTCGAATTTGGCGGCTCGATCATAAATGTCCTGCGCTGCCCGGCGTGTCCCAAGGATGCATCGCCCGACCCGGACCAGGCCGCGATGAAAGCCGGCATCGTCGAGTTGTTGGGCGATGACGAGGACGGCATCGCCGCCACGATGGAGGATTACGGCCTATGAAAGCGAAATCGGCGAACGGCAGGAAGCGCAACGGCCACGATCCGAACCAGACCGAGTTTGGCATCATCTGGGAGGTGACGGAATATCCGTTCCGTCTGCGCGCCGGGGATGTGCTCCGTCTGGCGGATGGCAAACTCTGCCGTGTCCTCCGCGTCAACTACAGTTCGGCGGTTGTCATCATGAATCGGCCGGTCCGGAACTTCAAAACGCGGTTCGACAAGCCGGTGAGGTTCCAGCCGCCGCCCTGGCGGTTCTACATCTCGCCGGATTCCGAGGTGGAAATCCTTAACCGCCGGAAGCGTTGATTCACAAGGCGATTTCCCGAATCGCCTTTTTTATTTGCCGGTCCTGGCAAATTCACACGTCTCCCCCGCATGAGAATGATGCCCTACGCTTGACGCGGGTTCACAGGGTTCTTCACAAACAACAAACAAAAAGGAATAGCATGAATGCAGTCACCCCCGAGCGCGTCACGCTCTATTACCGCGAAGGCACTTCCGACAAGGTCTATCAGGCCGCGATTGAACCGGCGGCCCGCAGTTCGTCGTCAACTTCGCCTACGGGCGGCGCGGCGCCACGCTGACCACTGGCACAAAGACGTCTTCGCCAGTGGACTACGCCGACGCGAAGAAAATCTACACCAAACTGGTTAGCGAAAAGAAAGGCAAAGGTTACACGGAAGGCATGGACGGCACGCCCTATCAGCAGGCAAATAAACAGCCGTCGGGCATCTTGCCCCAATTGCTGAATCCGATTGACGAAGCCGACGTGGAATTGCTGCTGCGCGACGACAACTATTGCGCGCAGGAAAAGTTCGACGGCAAACATCTGCTGGTTCGCAAGCAGGACGATCACCTGGAAGGCATTAACAAAAAGGGAATCGTCGTCGGCTTGCCGGCGACCGTGGCGAATGAGCTGCACAGCGTGCCCGGCAGTTTCATCCCCGATGGCGAGTCCATCGGCGATGATTACCACGCGTTTGATCTGCTGGAATACGGCAGCGAAAACCTGCGCCGGCTGCCGTATCGGATTCGTTTGGCCCGGTTGATTGACCTACTGCTGTTGGCCCGCCCGGACTACAAATATATCAAGTTGGTCGAGACGGCGTTCAGCACCCGGCAAAAGATCGAATTATGGCAGCGGTTGCGGCGGGAGAATCGCGAGGGCATCGTGTTCAAACGACTGGATGCGCCATACGTTCCCGGCAAACCGAGCCAGGGCGGGCCGCAGTTGAAATTCAAATTCGTCGCCACCGTGTCGGCCGTGGTCGCCAGGATCAACGTCCAGCGCAGCGTGGAGGTAGGTTTGTTTCAGGGACGCAGTCTGGTTTCCTGTGGCAATGTTACCATTCCGGCCAACCACGAAATTCCCCAAGTCAGCACCGTCGTGGAAGTGCGGTATCTCTACGCCTACCGCGACAGTCTCGCGCTGTATCAGCCAGTCTATCGCGGCCCGCGCGATGACGTTGACCCCGGCGAATGCGTGGTGTCGCAATTAAAATTCAAGGCGGAGTAAAAACCGCGTCAACCGGTCACAGTTATTCGTGTGGCCGGCTTTTTTATTTGCCGGTTCCGGCAAAACCGCACGTCTCCCGCAAAACGGTATGTGGCCATACGCTTCATCATGGGTTCACAGGGTTCATTCACAAACAACAAATAAACACAGGAAGAATTATGAATAGCAAATCGTATGACCGCATTACCGAACGCATTGTTTCCCTGCTGACGCAGGGCACGGTGCCTTGGCACAAACCGTGGTTGGTCAAGACCGGCTTGCCGCGCAACCTCATCACGCAAAAACCGTATCGCGGCATCAACGTGTTCCTGCTCATGGCGATGAATTACGAATCGCCCAACTGGCTCACGCTCCGGCAGGCCAACCTGCTCGGCGGCCAGATCAAGCCGGGCGAAAAATCGTGTCCGGTCGTGTTCTGGAAACCAATGAAGGTGAAAGACAAGGAGTCCGGCGAGGAGCGGAAAATTCCGTTCCTGCGTCTGTATCACGTCTTCAACGTGGCGCAATGCACCGGCCTGAAGAACATTCCCCCGGCGGATGATTCGGCGTTTGTTCAGACCATGCCGGCGGAGATTGTGGCGAAAATGCCGCAACCGCCCGTCATCAAACATGGCATGGCGATGGCCTCGTATTCGCCCAGTAACGACGTGGTGAGCATGCCGGATCGTGTTCGGTTCAATGCCGAGGCTGATTATCACGCCACGCTCTTTCACGAGTTGGTGCATGCCACCGGCCATGAGAAGCGGCTGAAACGCGCCGGCATCGTGGAACGGAATGGTTATGGTTCCGAACCTTACGGCAGGGAAGAATTGATTGCCGAGATGGGCAGCGCGTTCCTCTGTGGTTACACCGGCATCGTGGATCGCACCATCAACAGTTCGGCCGCCTATCTCGAAGGCTGGTTGAAATCGTTGAGGCAGGACAAGACGCTCATCGTCCACGCGGCGGCGCAGGCGCAGAAGGCGGCGGACTTCGTTCTCGGCAAGGTGCCGGAAAGCGAGGTGGCCACTCATGCGTGACTTCAACCCGAAGGAATACCGGGTGACCGCCTTGCGGGATTGTCCCGTGCCGGATGACCTGCTGGTCTGCGAGACGCCCGAACAGGCCGTCGCCTATTGGCGGTTGCACATCGAAACCCATCCGTATTTCAACCCGGAATGCGAATGTTTCGTCGTGCTGTTTCTGAACGTGCGCAAACGGGTGAAAGGCCATCAGTTGGTGACCATCGGCACGATGGACACCTTGCTGGTGCATCCGCGCGAGGTGTTTCGCGCGGCGATCATCAGCAGCGCCGCATGCGTCGCACTGATGCACAACCATCCGTCCGGGGATTCACAGCCGTCCGATGCCGACCTCAAGGTGACGCGGGATTTGCAGCGTGCCGGCCAACTCCTCAAGATCGAGGTGGTGGATCATGTCGTCATTGGCCGGCCCAATTTCACATCCTTGCGCGCTCTGGGTTATCTGGCCGTTTAAAAAAACACCCCGACCATTTTTGGCCGGGGCTTTTTGTTCAAAAATTCCGGCGGGGCGTTCAGGCCGGCACCAGTTCAATCTTCACCTTGCGGCCCAGCGCCCGGGCCGCTTTGCCCAGCGTGTTCAGCGTGACCGAGGAATTGGACGCATCCAACAGCCGGTCCACCGCCGCGCGGCTCGTTTTCATCCGCGCCGCCATTTCCGCCTTGGTGACGGATTCTGCTTTCAGCAGCCGCCCGATTTGCAGGCTCATCGTTTGTTTCAGTGCGCGGGCTTCGACTTCGCCGAGGATTCCTTCTTCCTTCAGGAAATCCCGAAAGTCGCTGCCCCGATGATTTTTCTTGTTCATACGTTTTGCAAATATTGATGCTTTCGTTTCTTCGCCAGAGCGAGTTCGTCCGGCGGCGTCTTTTGCTGTTTTTTGATGAAACCGTGCAGCAGCACGATTTCCTGATCCACCACCACAAACAAAGTCCGGGCGATGCGATTCTCCAGCCGGGAACGGACCTCCCAAATCCCGTCACCCAGATGGTCAACCAGCGGCTTGCCCACCGGCCAGGCATATTGCACCGTCAAAATATCCGTGCCGATGACCTTGCAGTCTTCTTTGGACAAGGCTTTCAGCCATCCCCGCACCGGTTCATGGCCGGTGTCCGTCTTGAAAAAGACGACTTTGAGCGGGCGTTCAGCTTTCATCCGCCAAACAGTGTATCAGAATTGATACACTTGTCAATGGCCGCGCTGTTATCGGATGGCCTCAGCGCGTGGAAAGTGTCCTCCTAAAAATCAAATGGGCATCCCCCGGCATTTGCCAGAAAACACGAGTGACTGGGAATTCTCCGTCCGCAGTATCCCCCCGCCGGCCGGAAATTGCAGACCAAGTCCACTACCTCGACGAGTATTGGCCGGTTTTTTATTGCATCTGTTGAATGGCCGCCTGAATCCGTTCCGTCACCAGCGGCACGCCTTCTTGAACGTGACGCTGGTTGAACTCGTTCATCTGCATCCGGCTGGGATGCATGGGAATCAACTGCTTTTGATCCTGAAAATTGACGATGGTGTGCTGGATTTGATATTCCAACACCTTGAACAAAATCTGTGTCTCATCATCCTTGGTCTGCCCCACCACCAGCAGCAGCAGCCGTTCGGTGCCGCCCAGAATGCCCAAGGAAAAAGTCTGTTGGGCGATAATTTCATACGTTTCCGGTCGCGGCGACTGGCTGCGTGAGATTTCAAAGCCGCTGGGTGCAGCCTGCAATGATTTTACGATGGCCAACTCCACTTCTTTAGCCGGTTTAGTCGTTTTCAACCCTTGTTCCACAAACAATGATGCGTCCGGGTAAAGATTGCAAAGTGCATCAAAAACCAACCGGGGCTGTTTCAGCCGTTCCAAGCGTTGCCGCTCGGCCTCCGCCTTTTTCCGCTCCGCTTCCACCCGTTGTTTCTCGGCTATCACCCGCTGCTTTTCGGCGTCTGCCCGCTGCTGGGCGAGCTTCAGATTTTCCGTGGCCGTCGCTTGCAGCGCCAGCGCCACCGCGTCGTCGGGCTTGAGGGTCAGCGCTTCCCCGGCCGCTTGAAACGCCCTTTCATTGTTGCCCGCGTTTAGATATTGCCTCGCTTCCCGCAGCGCTTGCCCATACCGGACGCTTAATAGATTGGTGCTGGTGGTGGTGGTTTGATCGGCGACAATGGCCACCGTGACCGACACCGGCTCATAACCCTGCAATGACAGATCATACTGTGCCGTTTGCGGTGTCAGGTCGGGCAAATCCAACGGCGTCTGACCTAAGAGTGACCCGTCTGGTGCATTCACGTCCGCCCCGGGCGGCACCGATTCCAAGCGTGCCGCGCCCAGCACAAATTCCAGCGGCGCTTCATTCGTGACACCCGCCGCCAGCACGACGGTTTTTCCCAACGGTCGATGGTGATACAAAGCGGTCACTTGGTAGCTGCCGGCCGGCAAGCCGGTGATCGTGGCCGGCAGATCGCCGCTGTCCACGCTTTGGCCGCTGGCAAAGTGCAAACGGAACGTCGCCCCGTCACGGTTGCAGGTCAGGTGCAGCACTCCGAATTGCGGTGAAAACACACACGACGCGGTCATCTGGTTGAACACCGTGACGTTCTTCGATTGCGACCAATGCGGATAGTCTGCCCGGATTTCGTAGGCATCCGTGGGCACCGTCAGATTGGCGTCGGCACTATCCTTTAGCGTGGTGGAAAATTCCGGGCCGGTGATCGTGATGGTTGAAGCCGGTGGCATGGCCTGCACATTCAATGTGCCCTGGCACCGCTTCATCTTGATCTCGCCCATCCGGTTCGCGCCATACCAGCCGAACAAATTGGTGCTGAAGGATTCCGCTTTCGGATGGCTGATCGTGAGCGTGTGGGAACCGAGCGAAATATTCTGTCCCGCCACGACCGGCTGGCCGTCCAGTTTGGCCACCGCTTCAAAACCCAGGGGCTGTCCGCTGAGGGTCGCGGAAAATTCAATCCGGGTTCGCGCCAGCCATATCTGATTTTCCCGGTAGCCGAACATCGCCAGCACCAGCAGCAGCCACCAGAACAGCGGGCGCAGAATCCGCCACCAATAATCCTTGCGCGTTTCCGGGACCGCTGATGGCTGGTTGGTTTTCATAGTGCGGCAGTGTTTGATGCCAGGCTGGATGCCTGCGAAGATAAATCATGCTTTTGAGCGACCGGCCCGCGCCCCCCGTTTTGACGTTGACGGCTGAAATGAGTCGGTGCCATGATGGAAGCCAGATACTTAACCATGACTACTCCCGACGACAAGCCAAAAATAAGCGAGCGGCTGCGGCGCGTAATCGAGTTCATCTTTGGGTTTGAGAACAAGCGGGGTGACATTTGGGATCAGTGGCTTTATTCCGTTGAGGGTTTCAGTCTCGCGCCCGCTGATTTTTATGCCACGGTCGAGCAGCGGCTGGTCGCCTGCAAAATTCCCGGGCTGCAAATCGTGCGGCAGGAATTTGCCGAGGGCGGTTTGTTGTCCGACCAGCGGCTATACCTGCGTCTGATGCGGGAACGGCTGGCCATCGACACGTGTGCCGCGCCGTTTGGGAACATTTATTTCTTTTCGTGTCGCACGCTCCACGTTCCGGCCCTCGTCCGGCTTTGGCATATTGTGGCGGTGCTGTTCTTTTTTGGTGTGACCGGCTTGCTCTTGATCGCCCTGCTGGGCCTGATCTTCGCGGTCATTGCCGAGGTTACCCTGCTGTTTGCCCTCGTCGGCGTGCTGCGCAACGCCGGAACTTCGGCGTTCGACGACTTGGACGCCCTGCTGCTCAAGCTTCCGGTCGTGGCCACCATTTATGAAAATTGGTTTCGGGTGGATACTTATTACCGCGACGATACGCGGCTGCTGTATGTGAAATTGCTGCCCGCTCTCATCAAGGGGGCCGCCGAGGAAATCTGCGCCGAGAAAGGTCTCAAACTGGTGCGTCAATACCAGTTCCCGCCGATTTTGCGCGAGCTCTTCCAGCCCTTGCCACCGCGCCAGGAAGCACCAAAATAACGGGCGCACACTATGGCCTCGGCGCACGAACATTTTTCCGGGCAGTTTCAGAAGTGGGAAATGCGTGGCCGTGGCTGGCAGGTGTTTCCGCAACCGGTGTATCCCGAACCGCCGTTTGTTCCGTTCACATTTCTGTCCATGGTCGAAACGCCGGCCGTGGACGATGGCCGCCGCCAAACCTTTTTGAGTTCGCTGGCACGGAAACTGGCGCGTCCAACCCCACCACCGCCGCCACCGGTTGAACCGGAGGAGGAACCGGAACCAACCCAGTTGGTTCGGGATTCGCTGGTTGAATTGCAGTTGGCCTTGCCCGAAGACCTCGATCTGGCGAAGGATTCCTACGCACAATTTTTTGGCAATCTGGCTCTGTGTCGCGAGCCGGTGGCGTTCGAGTTGCTGGGCAGTTACCGGCGGGTGCTGGTTCAATTTGCAGCGGCAGCCGATGATGTCTCACTGGTTCGGAAACAATTATTGGCGCACTTCGCTGACGTGTCACTCTCCGAACGGGCCGGGACGCTGGAAAACGCCTGGACGAACAGCGAAGGCAATGAAGCGTTCGCGGTCGAGTTCGGCTTGGAACGTGAATTCCTGCTGCCGCTGGCGACGGGCAAGCTCGATCCCTTCATCGGTCTCGTGGCGGCCCTGTCGGAATTGCGCCCGGGTGAACTCGGCTTGTATCAAGTCCTCTGGCAGCCGGTGCAAAATCCGTGGGCGGAAAGCATCGTGCGCTCGGTTTCGCATGACGACGGGAAGCCGCTGTTCTTCAATGCTCCCGAACTGACCCGCGCGGCGGAAACAAAAGCCGCCAAACCATTGTTCGCCGTGGTGGTTCGGATCATGGTGCGAACTTCCACGCGCGCCCGGTTGTATGAAATGGCGCGGGATCTGGCCACGGTCTTGCGGGTATTTTCCAATCCGCAGGGCAATGCGCTGATTCCGATTCACAACCGGGATTATCCCTACCTGCCGCACTTGGAAGACGTGATCTGCCGGCGTTCGCGGCGGACCGGCATGTTGCTTGGCAGTGACGAGTTGACCGGCTTCGTGCATCTGCCGTCCAGCGCCGTGCGCTCGCCGGTGTTGTTGCGCGACGCCGGCCAGACCAAGGCGGCACCTGGCATTGTGCGGCAGCCGCCGGGCGTGGTCATTGGCGACAACGAACACAACGGCGAAATCGTTCCCGTCTTTCTGACGTCCGACCAGCGCGTGCGGCATACGCATATCATCGGCTCATCGGGCACCGGCAAGTCTTCGCTGCTGTTGAATCTCATCCAGCAGGATATTGAGAACGGCGATGGTGTCGCGGTGCTCGATCCGCACGGCGATTTGATCAACCAAGTTTTGGGCCTGATCCCCGATGACCGGATTGACGATGTGGTTTTGGTGGATCCGTCCGACGTGGATTTTCCCATCGGCTTCAACATCCTGCAGGCGCATTCCGACGAGGAAAAGAACCTGCTCGCCTCCGACCTGATTGCGGTGTTTCGCCGGCTGGCGTCCTCCTGGGGCGACCAGATGGACGCGGTATTGCAAAACGCCATTCTGGCCTTTCTGGAAAGTCAGCAGGGTGGCACCCTGTCCGACCTGCGCCTCTTTCTGCTCGACGCGAAATACCGGAGCCAGTTTTTGCAGACCGTCCAGGACCCGGAGATCATTTTCTACTGGCAGAAGGTGTTCCCGCAGTTGACCGGCGGCAAGTCCATCGGCCCGGTGCTGACCCGGTTGCAGGATTTTTTTGCGCGGAAGCCGCTCCGCAACATGGTGTCACAGCCGGTGAACAGACTGGATTTTGCGGACATCATGGACACCGGCAAAATCTTTCTGGCGAAATTGTCGGAAGGCTTGTGCGGGGCCGAGAATTCATATCTGCTGGGCACGTTGCTCGTGTCGAAATTTCAGCAGTTAGCCATGGCCCGACAGTCGCAGCAGGTGGCCGTCCGCAAGGACTTTTGGCTCTACATTGACGAGTTTGACCATTTCATCTCGCCGAGCATGGCGGAGATTTTGAAGGGCGCCCGCAAATACCGGCTGGGCCTCACGCTGGCGCATCAGGAGTTGCATCAGTTGCAGAATGACGCCAAGGTCGCCAGCGCGGTGATGACCCAGCCCTGCACGCGCATCGTGTTCAACGTCGGCGATGACGACGCGAAAAAACTGGGCGAGGGTTTTGAATCATTTGACGCCCGGAGCCTGAAAAATCTGCCCAAGTTCCACGCGGTCGCGCGGGTGGAGCGGAATGATTTTGATTTCAACCTGGCGATCCGGAAGCCGGAGTTGCCCGCCGAGGCTGAGGCGGAAATCCGGCGCGAGAAGATCATTGCAGCGTCACGCGCCAAGTATGCCACGCCCCGTGCCGAGGTGGAGGCGAGGTTGCTGGCCAGCCTCCGGCCTGCTCCCAGTAAAACCAAACCACCAGAATCACCCGGAGCAGACGAGTCTGCCCACATTCCCGCTTCGCATTCAAAGACAACGGACGAAAACGTGCCACCCCTTACGCCGCCCCCAGCAGCGAGGTCAGCCCCGCCGTCACCAATTGCCAAACCGCCAACGACGGCGGAAATTCCGAAACCAACGGTTGGGGAAAAGGAAACGGTGCCAGAGACCAAGCCAACGGAGGCAGGCGAACCGAGGGAGTTGGGGCGCGGACTGGCGCTGCATAAATCCATTCAGAAGCGGTTGAAGCAGGAGGCGCAAAAACTTGGTTTCTTGTCCGATATAGAAGGGCGGGTGGCCAAGGGATCAAATGCAGCAGCGGATTTGGTGTTGGAGCTGCGCCAGAGTGGCTTGAGGATTGCCGTCGAAATCGCCATTTCACCCAACATCAATCACGAATTTGAAAACGTGCAGAAATGCCTGGCGGCGGGATTTGCCCGCGTGGCGGTGATTGCCACCGGACGGAAGCGGTTGGAAGACATTGCCGCCGCCGTGCAGGGCGGACTCGGTCCGGATGCGGCGGCGAAGGTGGGCTACCACACGCCGGATGAGTTTCTGGTCGAGACTGCAAAACCTGGCCAAAACCGCCTCCCTTACGGCCCCCGTGGAAGCCACGGCCAAAACCGTCACCCGGCGCGGCTTCCAAGTCACCCGGAATTTTCCGAACCTGTCACCGGAGGAGCAACGGTTAAGCCAGCAGTCCGTCCATGAGGTGGCGCTCAAGGCCATCCAAAAGTGAGCGGCTGGTTTTCAGGCTTGAAGGCGGGGCGGCGTTATTCCTAACTATATCTATGGCTAAGACAACAACTGTTCGTTACCGGTCCATTCCCGCCTTGCAGCAGCGCAAGGCCGCGTTGTTGTCCCGGCTGGAACTGCCCGCTGATCTGGTGCGCGCCTCCTATGTCCGCCAATACCTGACCTGTGGCAAAAAGAACTGCCGCTGCCGGCGGGGCTTCAAGCACGGCCCATTTTTCTATCTGGTGCAATGCTTGGGCACCGGCCGGGTGCGCAAGTTCCTGCTCAAGACCCCGGCGCAGCGCCAGCAAGCCCGCGCGGGCATCGCCGCGCACCTGAAATTGCAGCGGCGGCTCGCGGAGCTTTCCGAAATCAACACCGAACTTTTGCGGCGCGGCGCGGCCTGAAAAGGACACGACTAAAATTTATAAATGCCATGTTTCACCGGCCTGAAATCGCTTGGAGCACTTGCAAATAATTGGCAACTTTGTTATAGTTAATGTGTTCCCTTCAGCAGTTATCCGTCCGGTTTCGCAGTTTGATTCTTCGTTCGATTATTCGCTAATCATAAAAACTCACATGGCTAAAATCAGATATGATGTCATTTCCCCCGACGGCTTTCCGATTACTTGCAAACCGTTCCCGAGCAAAAAGGCGGCTTTGGCGGCAATTCCGCAATGGTGCGCCCGTTTCCAGCATCAGGGTTACTATTCAACCAGCAACCGGGCGCAAATCCCGCTGCAAGAATTGCCCCGCTGTTTGGAACTTGTCCCGGCGGTTGAATTTCCACATTGCTGTTTAAATTCCCCCGGCGGCGTAATGCTCTTGCGCCGCTCATGGGAGGTTTAACGCCTTTAGCCTAATGTTACCCCTCCCCGCCGCCGGCTAGCGGCGGCGCTCATTGAAAATGGAAAACAGAAAAACGATTCAGGAAATTCAGTTGGATTTGATTGAGCGCGCCTCGTTCAATCAATTCGACGGCGCGCAGGTCAAACAGGATTTGCTGGCCAACCGGCATTTGTGGAAAGGCGTCATCATGGGACGCTTTGACAACTATCTGCTCATTCCGCTCCGCGACATTGCCGACAACTATTGGAATGTGGACACCTTGATGATTCTGCCGAAACCCGGCAAAGAAGACGAATTACAGGAACTCGCCGCCGCCTGGTGTGCGGATGATGTGGAGTTGATGGAGGGCGAAAGTATTTCGCGCATGTATGGCGGGATTGAAAGCAAAGTCCTCCGGGTGTGGTGGGATTAAGTGCAACCGGCCATGAAATTCTATGCAACCATCACCAGCGAACGCGACAGCCGCGCCGGAAAAAAAGGCGGCAACGAGTATTTGCAAATCGAACTTTCCGCCTTTGGGAAAATCGTTGGCTATGTCGTCCTGGAAATCACCATGGACGCGCTGGGCGAGCCGGCTCAATACCTCTTAAGGTTCGCCCCGCACCGCGATGCGTTGGACTGGGTAATGCTCAAAGCGGGACACAAGGCCGACGGCGTGATTCACACCATCCAGGCGTAACGCAAACCGCGCAAGCGAAACGCGAAAGGCCGGCACATTGCTAGCATGTGCCGGTTTTTTGTTTGCAAAATTATTTCCCCAAAAAAATCAATTCCTGCTTGATTCGCCAGTCGTTCTTTGCCAAGAAGTAGTGCTATGAAGGACAATAGTGTCTTGAACAAGCCGGTAGGCATCTGGATTCGAGTTTCGACTGAAGACCAGGCCAAAGGTGAAAGCCCGGAACACCACGAAGAACGCGCCCGCTCCTACGCCCGGAGCCGGGGCTGGCAGGTCAAAGAGGTATATGACTTGGCTGGCCAAAGCGGCAAGGCCGTCATGCAGCACCCGGAAGCCCGGCGGATGATGAAAGACGTTGAACGCGGCCATATCACTGGCCTGGTTTTTTCCAAACTTGCCCGCCTGTCCCGCAATCGGCGCGAGTTGGAGGATTTCTCTGATTTTTTCAATAAGCACAATGCCGACTTGATTTCTTTGAGTGAAGCGATTGACACCAGCACCGCTGGCGGGCGGATGTTTTTTCATTTGCTGGGCGTGTTCGCGCAGTGGGAACGCGAGGAAATCACCGAGCGCGTCAATGCCTCGGTATTGACCCGCGCCAAACTCGGCAAATCCATCAACGGCACGGCACCGTATGGCTATGAATGGAAAGACCGGAAGCTGGTTATCAAACCCGCAGAAGCCGCCATCCGCCGCAAAGCCTACGAACTTTTTTTGCAGTATCGGCGCAAGGGACAAGTGGCCAAGGAGCTTAACGGTGCCGGCTACCGCACCCGCAAGGGGAACATCTGGCGGGACACTTCAATTGAACGCATCTTGAACGAATCCAGCGCCAAAGGCGTGTATGTGTTCAACACCATGCGGATGACCGGGACATGGCGCACCGAACTCAAGCCGGAAAACGAATGGGGTCGGGCGGAATGTCCGCCGATTGTTTCCGAAGATTTGTGGAATCAGGTGAATCAAATCGTCGCCGAGCAGTTGAAGGCATGGAAAAAACCCGGCAAGCCGCCGGTGCATTTGTTTAGCGGCTTGGCGCATTGTTCGTGCGGCCATAAAATGTATGTCGCAGCCAACAGCCCGAAATACTTCTGCAGGAAATGTTGCAACAGGATTGCCATTGTGGACTTGGAAAACATCGTGCGGGACGAATTGAAGTTGTTTTTCGGCCAATCGGAACGGATTGCCGGCCATTTGCAGGCGGCGGAAAAGAATCTGGCGGAAAAGTCCGCCTTGCTGTCAACCCATCAGCGGGAGATTCAAAAAGTGCGGGAGGAAATGCACCAGACCCACCAGTTGTATTTGAACAAACAGATTTCGGGCGACGGCTTCCGCGACCTCTACGCGCCCGCCGAAGAACGGTTGAAACAATTGAACGCCGAACTGCCGAAGCTGGAAGCCGAGGTGGATTTCTTGAAGGTCAACAAGCTGTCGGCCGCCGATGTGCTCCACGAGGCCAACACCCTGCATGACCGATGGCCGAAACTTCCGATGCCGGACAAGCGGAAAATCGTCGAAGCCCTCATCGAAAAAATCGTAATCGGCGATGGCACAATTGATATAAACTATTCCTGCCTGCCTACTTCTATAGAACAGTGCAAAAACCAGCAGAGGTTAGGGCCGGGGTGAGGACGGTCGTTTAATCTAACTTTTCTTTTCAGTTTCGGATTTCATCGGTTGCGTATAGTCCGGCAACGGATGCGGTGCGCGCTTTTGCAATTCCTCAAAAATCGTGTCGCGGATGCTTTGCGCGTTGCGGCGCAAATGCGAATTCCAAAACCGCAGCGTCTTGATGCCGCGCGATTGCAGAAACTTTTCCCGTTCCAAATCATGTTTCCGCTGGTCTGGAAAACCGTGCTGGCCGCCATCCAGTTCCACATTCAGTTCCGCTTCCTCGCAAAAGAAATCGAGATAATAAATGCCGAGCGGATGCTGGCGGCGGAATTTGTAATTGCTGAAACGCCGGTCGCGCAGCCAGCGCCACATGAGCTTTTCCGCCCACGTTTTATCTTTGCGAAGTTGCCGGGCGCGTTCGATGTCGGCCATGCGGAAATTTAGGGAGCTGTAATGAAATGGAAAGGATGGTTTTTGGCTCGCCCTCATCCCGGCCTTCTCCCCCAGGAGAAGGAGAAACGCTCGCCGCCGCCTTGGGAATTCGCGCGGCAACATTTTGCCGGACGTTCGTTTTCTAATCAAAGCAGACGCCGCGCCGGCGCTTTTGCGAATTCACAGTGGGACATTAACCAATACACGACCGGCGCATAAAATGATTTGCTCGGACAATACGCTTTTGGGCGTTTCATCTTCCATCGGGGCTGCCGGGATAGCACCACAATTCATTGGCGTTGGGCTCATTCATTTTTTCCATCCATTCGGTGAGCCGCATCAACCGGGCCGACCCGTCAAAAACGCCGAAGATGGCCACCTTGCCATGCCGGGCGCTGGTGTTTTCGTCCGGCCTGCTCGCGCCATCGTTGAAGAGCGTCTGGTTTTCCTCCGCCGTGTTGTTGGCGCATTCCCAAAAGGACACCCCGGCTGGCGACAAGCGCGACAATTTCACCGACGGATTTAAGGCTCGGTCATAGCCGCAGACGGCGCCATTCATCACATAGCTGGAAATCTGCTGGCCCCGCATTTTGAACAACGCATTGTTGGTGTTGTCGCTGGGGCAGAAAAATAATTTCTGATCGGCAATCACCGTCCAAAAGCTGCCGGTTTGAAGTTTGTATTGGCCTGGCGCGCTCGTGTCGTAGGTGTAAAGCCAGCCTTGCGGGCCGGGCTGGCTTGTTCGCCGGAAGCCCAGTTGGCCCAGGGCATGACATCGCCATTGTCGGTCGCCACCAGATTCATGGCGATGCCGAACTGCTTGAGATTGTTCAAATCCACCACCCGGTAGCCGCTTTGCTTGGCCTTGGACAACGCCGGCAGCAGCAGCGCCGCCAGGATGCCGATGATGGCGATGACAACGAGCAGTTCAATCAAGGTAAAGGCCAACGCCTGGCGTTTCATACCCGATTTGACAATTGGCGGTTTCATTTCCTTTGCCAAATTCAATAACCGGATCGCCGCGTTTCCGAGCCGATCAGTCGCGAACAGTTTTTGTGCGTCCGGCTTCATTGGTTTCCCAAGCATACAACAATTTCCGAGCGCGGCGAAGGCTTCCTTGGAATGACTCCGGGCGTATTCCCGAAGCAGGGTCAGGTCGTCGTTCGGCATTTCACAGAGATATTTACGCGGCGGCGAAAAGGTAACAGATTATTTTCGCAGCGCGGACGGAAATGACAGACGGCTCAACCGCTTTCAGGAGGATGGCGGGGCGGGAATTGTTCCCGGCCCGTTGCTGGCCGGCGCTGGTGGCGGCGGGCTTTGGAACAGGAGGATGTAAAGAATCGGCAGAATGCCTGCGGTGTTGAAGATGGCGAGGCAGATGAACCAGGCAAGCTGGTCGTTGCGCGCGCTTTTCCACAGGGCAATGACTTTCCAAACGCCATCCCAAATGGCCAGCAGGAAAATGGCGACAATGAACAGGATAAGCAGCGGTCCTTTCAGGTTGGCAGCGTCAATCATTGCGAGCATGGGAGTGTTCATAATTCTTCGTGGGTTTTAATTTTACTGGATCGGCGAGGAAATCGGCGCGGGATTTCTCCCGGTCGCGAACACGGATTTGCAAAGTTCGACAAACTTGTCCGGGTCGTCCGGCGTAAACGCCAGGGTTTTGAAAACCCCCGACCTTTTCCAGATCGAAACGTGACGGCAGAAATTGCAGTTGTCGAGTTTGATGCCCCAAATTATTCCCAGCGGGCGAACATTCACGTCCAAAATTTCATCCGCCGGCAGGACGACAGTGTGCAGCAAACACCAGCTTTGCAGTTCCAGCCGGTCCGGGTAAATGCGGTATTCCTGCCACAGACTTTTGCCGGACTTTTTCGAGATGTAAATGGGCTGGTTGATCATAACTGGATCGCTTTCGGATTTCATTTTATGAAATAGCCGGACGATTTCCATTGTCCATCTTTTTCCAAATTGAATGTGACGGTTTCGATTGCGGATTTCTTTTCCGTAAAAGACGTTTCAAACTGCATGACGACGTAACGGCCATCCGGCGCTCCGGGCAATTGTGTCGCCGGTTCGGACGATTTGAGTTTGCGCGATAACACGGTGCCGAGCGGTTTGCGAAACGTATTCATGGAATTTTCCCACGCCGCTTCGGTAACCGCGCCTTGAAAAACCGGCGCGGATTGATTCCAGCTTTCGACGTAATTTCCCGCGTCAATCAGCGCCAGCCATTTCTGCGCGGCGGCAATCGCGACCGCCGCGTCCTGCACATTCGTCACGACTTCCGAAACCGCGCGTCCCAGCGAATCGGTCGCGCCATTGCTGGCCGCGCTGGCCACGGTTGGTTTGGGCGCGCGATTTTTTTTGAGGCGGACTGCGCCGTCCACTGTTTCTGCTTTCACCTCGGCGCTGCCGTTGCCCAGTTTGCCTTTCAATTTGTGGCCCACGACGGATTCTTTTTCCGGCTGCAATTCCGGAAACTCGCTGCTCACGCCGCCGTCAATCGTATGCACGGAAAAATTGGCGTCGGCATCCTCCGGCACGGCGAGCGTGATGCTGCCGTCCACCGTGTGCAGCGAAACCGATTGTCCCGCGCCGAGCGCGTCCATGCTGACCGAAATGCTTCCGTCCACGGCGGTCAAGTTCAAGTTGTCCGCCGCATTTTTGATGTCCATCGCGCCGTCCACGGTGTTGGCGGTGATCGGTCCGGCCACGCCATCAATCGCCACGTGGCCGTCCACGTTGTGAACGCCCGTCAACTGCGTGTGCCGCGGCACTTGCACGATGTAATCCACCGTGGCTTTGTCGCGGCCAAAAAGCCGCAGCCAGTTCCAGCCGTTGTCGAGATGATCGCCCAAATCGGTATGCACTTCGGCCTGTTCCGGCCGGGAGTTGACGTTGATTTTCACCGCATCCACCGCAACGGCGGTTTTGCCGTGAATGGCGATTTTCAGCGCCACGGCGTTGCTGCTCCAGCCGTGGATTTCGATTGGTCCATCCACATTGTCAATGCTGAACCGTCCGTCCGCATCGAGCGGAAACGTTTGATTGGAATCTTTTCTGAACTCGCCGCTTTCCTGACGGATGCCGGCTTGTTGCAATTCCTGGCCCGTGAGTTCCCGGAACGGCGGCGCCGCTGCACTCGCATGATGATGCGCGGCAAAAACCGCGCCCGCTCCAATCATCGCCGCCGCCAGTGGAATTAAAATCACGCAAGCCATCACAATCGCGAATATGCGCCAAAATGAATTTGACCCGGCGGGCGGCGGCGCGGGTGAACCAACTGCGTCAAAAGCGGATTTCACATCTTCACACGCCAGAATGATGAGCGCCCAGATGCCGACGGACATGCTGATTAAACCGCAGGTGATGATACCGAGAATTCCCGCCGCCACCGCCCACGCGTAGCTGCGCCGTTGAAGCATTTGATAACCGCCGAACAACATCAACACGCCCGGAATGACTTCAAACAAGACCACGGCGGAAAAAAACGGCAAATATCCCGGCGTGCCCAACAGGCTTTTGCCTAGAAATCCTCCCAGAATCCCCAAGCTCCCAGAAACTAACAACCCGCTGTGAAACACAATGGCCGAGATCTTCAATAATCCCGCCATCATCAAAGCGATTGCCGGCGCAGCGATCATCGCGGAAGGAAGGTTGGTCGGCGCGACGCTGGAAAGGGCTGCTGATGCGCTTTGTTCTTTGCCCGCCGGAGTTTGCCGGGCCGATGTTGGAGCGACGCTCCGGGCATGTGTCCAGTTCGTCATTCGCCGGCCTTTGCCATCGCGAAACGCTTTGCATGCCAACAAGAGCCAGTCAATTGTGTTCCACGCAAAGCAACCGATAATTGATCCTGCCAAAATCAGTCCCGTCAACGGTTGCGGCGCGTCGTTGGCGCAGAGAACAATCCAGAGAATGCAACTGCCCAACAACAGCAATTGTAGGCACGCCGTCACAAATTTTCCAACGTAAAACCGATGCGCGCCAAAAACGCCGAAGAAAAACGCCAGCAAGAACGCCGGCAAAATTGCCTTGTCGCTGACATCGGCTTGCGTCGCCATCGCAATCAACGGCATGGGCGCGCCGGCAACCGTCTTGCTGACATTTTCCACGTCAGTTTTCACCTGGCTCGCCTGCTGATAGCGCCGCGCCGGTTCCTTTTCCAGCGCGTGCAGCACCACTTCATCCAGCCGCACGTCCACCTGAACTTTCTGCGATGGCGGCGCGAATTTTCCCAGCGGCAATTCGCCCGTGAGCATTTCGTAAAACACCACGCCCAGCGAATAAATGTCCGCGCGATGATCCACCGTCTGCGGTTTTTCCATCTGCTCCGGCGCCATGTAATGCGGCGTGCCCATCACGTCCCGCGCGCCGGTCAACGAAAAATCCTTCGATTCCAGCCCGGCCATTTTCGCAATGCCAAAATCCGCGATTTTCACCCGGCCCTGCTTGTCCAGCAGAATGTTTTCCGGCTTGATGTCGCGGTGAACGATGCCCTGCCCGTGCGCGTATTGCAGCGCCTCGCAGATTTTCGGCACGATGTTCAGCGCTTCCGCCGGCGTCATCTTTCCGTTTTGCAGCAACTGCCGCAACGTCAGGCCGTCCACAAATTCCATCAGCAGATAAAACCGGCCCTGCACTTCGCCGAAATCATAAACGGTGACGATGTTCGGATGATTCAGTCGCGCCAGCGCGCGGGCCTCGCGCTCGAAACGCTCGGCAAACTGCGGATCGTTCTGCTTTTCCGGCGCAAGAATTTTCAACGCCACGATCCGGTCCAGTCGCGGCTGACGCGCTTTATAGACCGCGCCCATGCCGCCGCGCCCGAGGCATTTCAACAATTCCAGTTGCGGGAAAAGCAGCGCCAGTTCGGAAAACGACGGCGGAACGAACGACGTTGGATTTGGCGAAGGCCCGGCTTCCGTGGCAAAACCGCGTTGCAGCAGACAGGCCGGGACAAAGCCCTTCCGGCGCGTCCGGCTGTAATGCCGCGCCGCATTGCGGACATTTGCGCGGCGTGACCATAGTTTGGGCGACCGGCATGGGTTTCAGCGGCGGCGCGGGAGCAGCCGCGACCGGCGGCACTGGCAAAGTTGGAGCCGGCGTGGATTTTGTTTTGCCGCGCTTAACGGCAAAATAAACGATGGCACCGCCGCCCGCCACGAGAGCAACAAAAAGACAAAACAAAATCGGCAGCGCAATCAGCGGGAGCATCACAGGTTCCGCAAGCATCGGTTCAAAATGTATATTCATTCTACCGGTTACTGAAGCAAAACCGCCGGAAGGTTACGCGGCAATTTCGCAGGCGGGACGCCTTTGCCACTACGCACCGAGAATTTTTTTATAATCCGGCGCGGGTTCGCCGTAACCCTGCCGCCGACGGACAAGCGCGGGTTCAATGATTTCGCAGCGAACGTCAATATCCGATTTGAAAACCTCGCGCCAAAGCTGCCGGGTGTTGTCCGCGTAGCGATTGGGCGACGCATCGTTGAAACCGGGTCGGAACAAGTCCACGGCATTTTGCAGTTCGCGCTTCATTTCTTCCGCCATCGGATGGCCGGTCGCGGCAATCACACGTTGGAATGCCTCGATGTCTTTGGGCGCGAGCCGGTCCAGTTTGCCAATGAGAATATCAATTGGATGCGGCAGCGTCAGGGTGACGTTTTCAATTTCAATTCTTTTGGCGCGGCGCAACCAGTGCGGGCTGGTGCGAAAGCTCAATGGAAAACCGGCTTCGAGATGGAATTTCGCCTGATGCTCCTTGTCGAACTTGTGCTCTTGAATGATTGAAGCGATGTCGGTTTCGTCGTCTGAAAACAAATCAATATCGCCGCTCAATAAAGTGTGATCCACCGTCATTTGGAGCGGCGCCGAGCCGTAAAGTGTGAGGGAGAAATGGCGATTGCGCGGAAGCAGCGCCAGGAACTTCTTCAAAAACGCGCCGGCAGGCGTGCTCCATTCAATTTCCCCGCGCCACCAATTTTCGGTCGAGGTCATGTTTGCGGGAACCACCGAGACAATAAAGCGCCTGCTGAACCAAACGGTTTTCCACTTCCGGGTCTTTGCTCAACTGTCGCGCCAGTTTCTCATCGCGCGGGCGCAGCGGTCCGTTGAGCTTGCGATACAACAAACGCGCGGCAATGCGTGACTTGCGCCAGCATCGCGGTTTGGGCAGCGTCTGTTTCATCGGCGTCAATATAGCTGAATTTTGCAGGAATGGTCAATGCGCGTTCAACGACTCAATGCCGCGAACAGGCTCCGCAACTCATCTTCCACTTCGCCGGGACTGGCCACGGTTTCGGCGATTTCCGCGCGCAGCACTTCGCGGTAACGCTGCCGCAGGCGATGCACGGCCACTTTCACCGCGCCTTCGGTCGTGTCGAGCCGCCGCGCGATTTCCGCGTAGGCCACCGAGCGGCTGGCCTCGGTGAGCGTGGATTTCAGTTGCTCAAAATTTTTTGCTTTGCCGTCGCGGACATATTCTTCGCGCAACCGGCGCAGCACCTGGTCCAGCAGCGTCAGCGCCCAGCGACGCTCGTAAATTTTTTCCGCCGTCGTCGTGTCGGCAGGCTCAAAACCGATGGATGTTTCCGCGTTGCCGAAATCAATCGGAATGGGAATTTGCCCGCCGCCGCGTTTTTGGGCGCGGGCCTTGTGCCATTCGTTCGCCAGAAAATGCTTCAGCGACGCCAGCAGGAACGAGCGAAACCGCCCGCGCGATTCGTCGGCGTCGGCCAGATAATTTTTTTCGAGCAGACGCGCGAAAAACTCCTGCGTGAGATCCTGCGCGTCCGGCGGCGAATGCCCCAGCCGCCGCACATAAGCGTAAAGCGGATGCCAGTAAGTCTGACAAAGCCGGGCCAGCGCGTCGCGGGCACGGGCCGTGTCGTTGCGTCCGGCGGCCACGACGACCGACCAATGGGTCGTGACAAACGCGGGCCGGCCGATCACGCGTTCGGTGGAAGCCGGCTGCGTGTCAATTTTATCGGTGGAGCCGGTGGTGGTCACGGCATTCCTAGATTAGCGACATTCGACCGTCCGGCAAGGTTTTGCCAACCACCCGCAAAATAGCTGTTCCACCACAGCCGATGCAAGCCAGCGGCAGTGTCCTAATCTTAATCGTCATCGTAATCTTAATCCGCCAAATACAACGATTACGATTAAGAACACGATTAAGATTAGGACAGCGCCAAACCAGCCCGCTTCCGATCCCGCAGCGGCGATTTTGATTATTTCAGCGAACGATCCGCCGGCAGCTTGAACTCGGCGCGGACAGGCGCGTTGGCCGGATTGCCGACGGGCCAGACCGTGTCGGCGGCGTATTGGATGTCGCGCCGCAGGCCGGCGATTTCCTTGATCTTGGCGTTCAACGCTTGAAAGGCCGCGCCGGTGTCGCCCTTGCCGCCGCTTTGAGTGCCCAAGCCGGCTTTGAAATCAGCCAGCGCCTTTTGCAGATCGGTGATGGTGGCAGGCTTGATACCGGGGAGCGTGTCTGTGGCCAGCGTTTTGCCGATGGCATCGGCGGCGGACACCAGCAGGCCGTGGTTGCTTTCGATGCCCGCGCCGATGAAATACTTCTCGCGGTTCGGATCCTTCGCCGGATATTTGCGTTTGGCGCGTTTCTGGACGGCCTGGATTTTGGCGATCAGCGCGTCTTCGAGGCCCTGTCCGGCTTGGGTGAGAATTTTCTTGCCGGCCTTGCCGCCGCTGGCCTTGAAAACCAGATCGTCGGCCTCGGCGATTTTGGCGGTCAGATTCTCGATGGCGGCGGCGTCAATGTCCTCCTCGGCCAGCGCGGCGGAATAAACATCGCGCTGGGCGGCGGTGCAAACGTGCTCGGCCAGATCCAATTCAGTGGTGACTTCCTTGCTGATGGCCCATTGGGCGCGCGGGGCGGATTGCGGCGTGGGTGACGGCGTTGGTGTGGGTGTTGGATCGCTCATAATTCTTTTGTGGTTGATTGATAATCAAGCGTTGAAGGAAAAAACGCTCAACATTTATTGGCGAACAGTTGACGGGAATTGCGGTGGTTTTCCGGTGAAAAACAGCGGGCTTGGCGGCGAAACCTAGCGCAGTCGGAAATTGACGCCGCCCAATTTCCGCCGCACACTCGCCCCGTCCTAAAAACGGGTTTCACCATGAACTACCTCGAACGCGCCATTACCGACGGCCACGCCAAACTCACCGGCGAAGGCAAACAACAAAAAATCCTCTACGTCGCCATCAACCACACGGAACGTTGTTGCGATCCCGAAGAATCCGTCCGCGCCGAGTTTTGGGCCGAACTGATTTACCGTTACGGCTACGAGCCGGCCAGAATCGGCGTGGAAATCACCGTGCCCGACCGCACACCCAGCGACCGCGCGGATTTGGTGGTCTTCCGCGATGACGAGCGCAAGAAGCCCTACGCCGTGATCGAGTGCAAGGCGGACGGCGTGACCGACGCCGAGTTTAATCAAGCCGTCGAGCAGGCGTGCGGCAACGGCACCTGGGCCAAGTTCCGCGCGAACTACGTCGGCGTGGTCGCGGGCATGACGCGCCGCCTTTGGTTTCTCCGGGAAATTCGGCGGTTGGAGCGCGAGGCCAACATCATCGCCGATTTGCCGCGCCAATACGGCAAGCCGGAGGAATACCGTTTCTACAAGGGCGACCCGAACAACGACATCCAGCCCGTCAGCAAGGAGGCGCTCATCGCCGCCATCAAGAAATGCCACCAGACCCTTTGGGCGGGCGGCAAGCTCTCGCCGCCGGCGGCTTTATTAATATGAATCCATGAATCCTTTCCGCAGAAAAGGCAACGCTCGGCACGGAAAGGCTAAATTTTTTCGGCGTGCTTCCGCATTGATGCTGACAGCCGAGTCGGTATGATTCTGCAAATGCAAAGTAAATGACAAAGAAAATCAACCGAGACAAACGCCAGCAGAGCAAAGTTGCCGAGCTGCATGACGACGCAACGCCCTATCGCGTCAACGGCTCTATCGCAACCCAAGAGGGAAAGGTGCTCTTTGACACCGAACACGCGCCAAAGCGAGTGGGAAAGCCTTTCTGCGGCGACATCGCAGCGGGCAAAAACAGCTACGTTTACGACGCACACACCTACCACACGAAAGTTCCACCAGAGGGCATTGAGAAGCTTGTTGAGTATTACACGCGGCCCGGTGACTTGGTTCTCGATCCGTTCTGTGGTTCTGGCATGACGGGCGTTGCCGCCACGCAGCGAGGGCGCAAGGCGTTGTTGAGTGATTTGTCGCCAGCGGCAGCGTTTATTGCCCGCAACCTCAACACTCCGGCGGACGCCGAAAAGTATTTGCGCGCAATCCATGCAGTGCTCGAATCATCTGTGACACTCGAACACTTGCTTTATGACACGCACTGCCGGAGTTGTGGTGAAAAAGTGCCGATGCTTTACATGGTCTGGAGCTACGGCGTCATGTGTCCTCACTGTGAGCGGGAGTTCATCCTTTGGGATGTGGCGCGCGACGAACGGGAGAGCGTGCGGGAGAGCAAAATTCTTTCGGAGTTCGATTGTCCGCACTGCCACACACACCTGAAAAAGCGCGGTCTGAAACGGACAAAACGGCATCCTGTTCAAGTCGGCTACAAATGTTGTAAAACTGGCCTGAAGGAAGCGACTGCCCCGCCTGATGATTTTGACCTAGCTCAATTGAAGCGCATCGAACGTGCGGGCGTGCCGGAAGGTTTGTGGTATCCAACCGCCACCTTCCCGCCCGGCATGAACACACGCCAACCGATTGCAGCCGGCATCACAACCGTGGACAAGGCTTATACACCGCGCGCCCTTTACGTGATGGCACATCTATGGGATGCGGCTTCCCGATGGCCGGACAAGGAGATGCGCGATAAATTGCTGTTCACACTCACTTCGCTCTACCAGCGCGTGACACTATTTTCGGAATTTCGATTTTGGGGTGGCAGCGGCAACACGGCCAACTACAACGTCCCTTACATAATCAACGAGCAAAACGTCTTCCGCACGTTTACCCGGAAAGCCAACACGATTAGTTGGTATTTCAAGACCGCCCCGCGCTTCCCGCGAGAGGTTGAAGTCCGCACGCAGTCGGCGTGCCATCTGACGCATATTCCCGACAAGTCGGTGGACTACATCTTTACCGATCCACCATTTGGCGGGAACATCAACTATTCAGAAATGAATTTCCTTTGGGAAAGCTGGCTGGGCGAACGCACAGAGACGGCAGACGAAGCTATAATCAATTCCGTGCAAGGCAAAGGGGCACTGGAATATCGCGCACTGCTCGGCAAAGCGTTCCGTGAATGTCGGCGCGTGCTCAAGGACGGTGCATGGATGACGGTGATTTTCCACAATTCATCCGACGAAGTGTGGAACGCGCTACAAGGTTCGCTCGTGGATGCCGGATTTGCTGTGGAAGGAACGCAGACGTTCGACAAGGAACACGGCACGTTCAAGCAATTCGTGTCCCAGAACGCGGTTGGCTATGATTTGGTTTTGCATTGCCGCAAGACCGAAACCGCGCAGATATTCAGCGTGCATACCACAAAACAGATTGTCTCCGATGCCGCTGAATTCGTCCGACGCCGCCTGACCAACGATGGCGAGCGATACCTAGTTCGTTACCTCCATGTGGACCGTGCCATAGAGGTTGATTACCGGAAGCTCTACGCGGAATGGTTGGCAGTCGCCGTGACGGACACGCTCGTCTCGCTCAGCTTCGAGGAGTTCCGCAGCGCAGCAGAAAAAGCTACGCCCAAACTTAAGCTCCAACCCAAACAACTCATATTCGCCTGATATGGCCAAAAAACAAACACTTCCCGTATTCAAGATGGATCAAAGG
Source organism: uncultured Verrucomicrobiae bacterium (assembly GCA_963738225.1). Classification (GTDB taxonomy): domain Bacteria; phylum Verrucomicrobiota; class Verrucomicrobiia; order Limisphaerales; family UBA11358; genus UBA11358. The sequence goes on along the minus strand of CAVTVR010000007.1, from coordinate 300,579 downwards.
ACGCGAGCGCACGCGTTGCTCGCGGCGAAAGTTGCCTACATGATGGGGCGCAAGTTTGAGGAGGGCGACTGGGCGGAAGTCTATTGCAAGGCCAAGGGTATCCCGGTCAAAGGATGGAGTAATCTGAACATTGACATTATGCACGAGGGGCTTGGCGTTGAACACAAGATGCTGTGCTACCGGTCGGATGCAGACCTTGCGGAGGCGTTTGGCCAAACCTTCATGCATCCTGCCGCCACCCGTTCCATTCGCGTTCCGCCGACAAATGTCGCCGCAGAAAAGGCAATGCGCGAGGTCTTCGAGCAATATGCTGCACTTATTCAACAACGAACCAAGAAAGTCCGTGAGACCGCACCTACAGGGAAAGCGCCGGACATGCGGACAGGCTGGCTCTTGTGGCAGGAAAGTTTGCGACAGTTTCTATATTTTGAAGAGCCGATGCTTGCTCCCGAACCGAAAGATTTCTATGCAGAGTGGCACGACAGCGAAGGCGGAGTGCGCAAAGCAAGTCGCAATCTGTGGGTCTTCGACAAAGCAACCGGTCATAAACGCTATTCGATCACCACTTCAGCCGGAGCAAAAATCCAGCCCTATTTTGACGTGCCGCCCCCCAATGACCCGAATGTGTATCTGTTCACGGTCATCGGCGAAGTGATTGGCGTCGGGATGGTGCGCGTTTGGATGACAATCGCCACATTCCGGGAATTGAAGCGCGTGCTTGGAGAATTCGACACGGCGAAGCTTAGTGATTTCGTGTTGCGAAAACTGGAAGGCGTATCTCCAAGTCTGACCGTTCGGGAAGGATATGAACCGGCTGCAGAAACCCTCATTCTCACAGCAGAGGCTTATTTGAAACTAAAATCTGTGTTTCCCGGTGTGAACGATGATAACAGCTTTCAATTGTTTCTCGAATTCTTGGGCAAGCAATAATTGGCGGGCACCCAGCCAAGTTACCCACTATGCGCGTATGCGAGTTTGGTTTGCGCCGGAAGACCTCAAAGGCGGCAAAAAACTTCACGAGCAGTTGTTTGAAGCCATCCAAATTCACGACCGGCTGCTGATTGTGCTTTCCGAGCACAGCATCCAAAGCGAATGGGTGATGACCGAAATCCGCAAGGCCCGCGAGGTGGAGAAAAAGGAAAAGCGCCGCAAGCTGTTTCCCATCCGGCTGGGGTTTTGAATTGCGGCACCTCACCCCGACCCTAACCTCTGTTGGTTTTTGCACTGTTCTATAGAAGTAGGCAGGTGCGAGTAGGTTATGTCAATTTCACCGTCGCCGATGACCACCTTTTCGATGATGGCTTCGACGATCTTTCGCTTCTCTCCAACCTCCATCTTCGGCCACCGGTCATGCAGGGTATCGGCTTCATGGAGCACATCATCGGCTGACAGCTTGTTGACCTTCAAGAAATCCACCTCGGCCTCAAGTTTGGGCAGTTCGGCAAGCAGTTGGTTCAACCGCTCCTCGGCGGGCTTGTAGAAGTCGCCAAATCCCTGTGCGGTGATCTGCTCCTGAATGTAGAGCCGGTGCGTCCGGGTCATTTCGTCCCGCACTTTCTGAATCTCCCGCCGGTGGGCGTCGAGCAATGCCGATTTCTCGACAAGGTTTTTGTCCGCCGCCTGCAAGTGGCCGGCAATCCGTTCCGATTGGCCGAAAAACATCTTCATTTCCTCGCGGACGATGTTTTCCAAATCCATAATGGCGATCTTGTTACAACATTTCCGGCAGAAGTATTTCGGGCTGTTGGCGGCGACATACATCTTGTGACCGCACGAACAATGCGCCAAACCGCTGAACAAATGCACTGGCGGCTTGCCGGGCTTCTTCCACGCCTTCAATTGTTCCTCAATGATCTGGTTCACTTGATTCCAAAGTTCTTCGGAAACGATGGGCGGGCATTCCGCCCGTCCCCATTCGCTTTCCGGCTTCAATTCGGTCTGCCATGTTCCGACAAGACGCATGGTGTTGAATACATACACGCCCTTGGCGCTGGATTCGTTCAAGATGCGTTCAATCGAGGTATCCCGCCAGATGTTTCCGTTGCGGGTGCGGTAGCCGGCGGCGTTAAGCTCCTTGGCAACCTGGCCTTTGCGCCGATATTGCAAAAAGAGTTCGTAGGCTTTGCGACGGATGGCGGCTTCTTCGGGTTTGATGATGAGCTTGCGGTCTTTCCAGACATAGCCATACGGTGACGCGCCATTGATGGATTTGCCAAGCTTGGCGCGGGTCAATACCGATGCGTTCACCCGCTCGGTGATTTCCTCCCGTTCCCATTGGGCGAAGACGCCCAGCAAATGAAAAAACATCCGGCCGCCGGCGGTGCTGGTGTCAATGGCTTCGCTCAAGGAAATGAGATCGGCGTTGTGCTTATTAAAGAAGTCGGAAAAATCCTCCAGTTCGCGCCGGTTGCGGGACAGGCGGGCGAGCTTGGAAAACACTAGGCCGGTGATGTGGCCGCGCTCAATGTCCTTCATCATGCGCTTGGCCTCCGGGTGCTGCATGACGGCTTTGCCAGTTTGGCCGGCCAAATCATACAGTTCCTTGACCTGCCAGCCACGGCTCTTGGCGTAGAGCCGGGCGCGTTCCTCGTGGTGTTCCGGGCTTTCGCCCTTGGCCTGATCTTCGGTGGAAACCCGAATCCAGATGCCAACCGGCTTGTTCAAGACACTATTTTCCTTCATAGCACTACTTCATACCCGAAACACAATTCCATTACAAGAAAAAAGTGTAGCTTAATCACATATATCTGCTAGGGTTTCAGCATGTCGCGTAAAGCAACCATGAATGAAAATGATCTGGCGGTTGTGGCCAAGAATTTTCGCAGAAAAGCGGGCAAGACCCGCGCTCAGGCTGCGCGGGACATGGAAGTTTCGCAAACCTCCATCTTTCACGCTGAAGAAAGCCCGGAACAAGGTTTGGTCAAACTGCGAATGCGAATGATTGATGCCTATTCGGAATTCAAAGTCAGAGGCCCCGTGTATTTGCTGGAAGATAAATGAGGTTTCCGCAGTTTGGAATTATTTCCGTCGCAATGCCTCGGCCATGATGTGATTGGCGATGTCCTCTTTCTGCTGCTGCTCCGCTGCGGACAGTTTTGGAACCGAGCGTTTCACCTTGTAACCGGCGTATTTTGTTTCGGTCGGCGCTGGCGTGGGCGCTGTCAACGCCTTCAAAAACGCGATGAACGGGTCGGGTTGGAAATACTCCACGCGCGCCGCCATTTCAGAACCGAGACTGCCGGCAACGGCGCTGCCGATCTTCCGCAAGCGTTCTTCGTCCAGACAAATTACTGCGACTTTCGGAACGTCCGCTTTCAAGCACTTCACGACGTTACCGACTTCATGGTCAATCGTCGTTGAAATGGAAATTTCACACGCGATGATCTGGCCGCTGCGTTCCAGCCACAAATCCACGCTGCCTTGCCCGTCTAGCACGGGCTTTTCAATCACGCTGCGGAAACCAAGCGCTTCCGCTGCCTCTTTGATGCGCTTCTGAATGGCTTGGTGCTGCGCCCCACCCCGGCCTAAATCGCGCGGCGGTTCGTGTTTGGTTGCTGGCGGCTCTGCCTTCGGCTGCGGAATTTCCGCAACCACTGGCGATGGTATTTCGACAACCGGCGGTGACACTACTGCTTTCGGAACTTCGGCAACTTTCGGGGCTTCCGCAATGGGCTTGGCTGGTGGGGAACTCGGCGGTTCAACCGTTGGCGCAGTGGCACGCGACTTTGCCAGCATTGCCTCCACGTCCGCCCGCGCTGTGCCATACTTTTCTCTCGAAACCGTGATGACTTCCTGTCGTCGTGCGGTAGCTGCCGCCTCGTCTTGTTTTTCCGGCAGGGGAATGGTGAGGTTGAAATCATAGTCACTGCGTTCAACGCGACAGACTGCTTGGCCGGTTTCCAGATTCCGCAAGTCTTTCGACTCGAAATATGAAAACCCCTCGGCCAATTTCTTGGCGTCATCATCGCCAACACGGAATACGATCCGCGTATAGGGATGCGACATGACGGCGCTTGCCACTTCGGGATTGCGCTGCAACTGGTGCAATTCGTGGTGGGCGAGCGTCAGGCCGATACGGTATTTGCGCGCTCCACTCAAAATTTCCGCCATGGAGGGCGTGATGAAATTGGCGAATTCGTCAATATAGAGCCAATAGTCACGCCGGGCGGCGATCTGCTGCGCCTGCCGGCTCATGGCTATCTGTTGGAACTTGGACACTAGCAGAGTGCCAAGCAAATATGAATTCTCCCGGCCCAATAATCCTTCGGGCAATTTCGCCAGAAAGATTTTGCCGCTGTCCATGATGTGTGCGAAGTCCAGCCGGTTCTCCGGCTGCGATACCATGTGGCGGATGGGCTTTTGTGCGAGGAACGTGTCCAGTCGGGTCAAAATCGAGCCGATGGACTTGTTGCCGGACAGATGTGGAAAACTTTTCTGCCAGTAATACACGACTTCGGAATCTTTGACGGATCTCAGGAATTCATTTCGGAATGCCGGTTCAATGAGGAACCGGCGCAAATCAGCGATGGTGCCGCGCCGGTCGCTTTCCAGAAACGCCAGAATCGCGTTCTGTAACACGCTATTCATCTGGTCGCCCCATGACGTTGACAGCCGTTGGAACACGGCAATCAAATCCGAGGCCAGCAGGTTTTTCTCAAGGTCGCTGTGGGCGGACAGGATGTTGAATCCGATTGAAAATTGCTCGTCTGACGGGTCCACCAAAACCATGTCGTTAATCCGCTCCGGCGGAATGATGCCACAAATGCGGTCAATCAAATCACCGTGCGGGTCAAGCACAGCCACGCCCTCACCATTCTCAATGTCCTGCCGGATGAGATTGAAAAGCAACGTGGACTTGCCGGTGCCGCTCGCACCGATGATGTGACAATGCCTGGTGCGCTGTTCGGCGGACAGCCGGACAGGAACTGTTTGGCCGGCATGATCGTTATCGCCAAGCAACAAACCTTGTTGCCGGACGATGGCCGGTGCCGCCTTGGTTTTGGCCGTCTGCCGTTGAAAAGCGGGGGAGCGGACGGCAGTGGACGGCAAATGAACGAAGCCAATCAGTTCGTCGCTGTTCAACAACATTCCGGTGCGGCGGGTTTGACGGCGCAACACGTCGTCAATGTGTTCGGTAAAAGGGTAATCGTCGTTGTGAAGCGGAATGAGTTCGTTACCGCTGGGATGCGCGAATACGCGCAATGATCCGGCAAGGTCGCGCGCCAATTGCAACATCCGCCCGCGTTCTCCGGCGCAAATCAAAATGCGAACCACGCCGGCATACAGTGGCCGTGCGATCTTGTTTTCCGCCGCCCCGGCAAGCTCCGGTGAATTGATGAAAAATGGTTTTCCGTCCGCGTGGATGACGGAGCGCACGATGCTTTCCGGCCAATCTTCGTGCGCGGGCTGGAACAACACCTGAAACAATCCAAGCTCGCCGGGCTGCAACTCTGCCAGTGCGCCGACAATGCCAATGAACGGGTCGAGCCTGCCGCTGGCGAGCGGCAGCATGAATTCATGTTTCAAACCGAATTCCACCGCCAACACTTCGTCGCCCTGGCTCGCATCCCATGCTTGTTCCAATCCGCCTTCGCGGGGAACGAACACGGCTTCGGGAAAATACGCCTGCAACTGACGGCGGAGCAACGGGGCATCATTTGCACTGGCGACAAATTGTGTCGAAATCTTTTTATGCGTCCCCACCAGTTCAAAAGCAATCGGCTCGCGGCACAATGACAAATTCAAAAGGAACTGCTCGAACGCATCCTTGGAAATATCGAGCTTGTCGGGGAGCGATGCCTGCAACTCCACCAGTGATTCACGAACAAGCGGGGTCGGTTCCGGTTCTTCCTCCGGCTCTGGTTCAACTGGGATAGGCGGCTTTTCTGTGCTTAACTTCTGGCTCAACCGCTGCACCAGCGAACTCAAAAAGGTCGGTCTGACGCCATCATCAATGACTGGCGTGTTCGGGAGAAAATGGCCGTGGAAGGAAACAAAGGGCGGTTCCGGCTCAACTGGTTCGGGAAACACCTGCCAGCCGCGTCCGCGTAATTCCCACTGGTGGAATTGCTCGGTCAATTGTTCGTCGAGCCGAGACATGAGGCTAGGGTGCTTTTGGCAGTGACACCAGGTTTGGTTTATAGAGTTCGTTCAAGATCGGGCAGTTTTCCATATACCGAACCAGTTTGATGCCTTTTGCGCCGGTAGTTTCCTCCACCTTGGCTTTGACGACGGCATTCACTGTATAGCAATACATGAGCCGGGTGTCGTGGCGATAATACGTTTCCTTGCGAAACCAGTTTTCGTAGATCGGGCCGACAATTGACGACTTGATGAGCGTGGCGTCGAGGTCTTTCAAGCCCATAGCCAACGCATTGCGGAGCGTGTAGATGACAAGAGCGATCAAAACGATCCAGCCGAAAGGCCAGACAAACGGCGTGAGCACGCCGAAAACTTTAATACTCACAACGAGTGATACGAAAACACAAATGCAGAATGCGGCTAACACTACAAGCAATTGCCAGATTTGGATTACGGCAGGAATCACAGCAAAGCGGCAACTAAAAAAATACGCCTTTCCGAACGGCGCGGCGCAAATATCGAACACCAGCCGTTCGCGGGTCATGCGCAAATACTCGCGCTTCTGTGACAATACGCCGCCCTCGGCAAAATCAATGTAGGCGATGTCGAGGCCTGGGACTTGCCGCTCCTTCAACTCCTTCTCGACCGCCTCGTAAAACTCCTTGGTGGATGAATTGAAGCCGGGAACGAGCACATACCAGTGGTCAATTACGTCCGCACTTTTTTTGAAGAATCCAAACATATTTTTCCCTTGTGTTGGTTATTTTGATTTGCGGGGCAGGATGAATAGGGCGGTTCCGAAAATCAAAGAAAGGAAAGCGCCATACATCAGAATGTGCGTCAGATCACTGCCGAGCTTGTTATACCAGTATGCGCCGACGCAAAAAGGAAGTGCGCCGGTGAGTTGGCCGATGATGTTCTGGCTGCGTTTGGTGATGCCGGCGAAGATTGTGATGGCGGAAAAAATTGGTATGAGCCAAAGCAAGCGTTGCTCGTCGCCTAATTTCTGAAGATCAAAGCCGGATGGTGTGGCAAATAAAAAGCGCGCCCATGGCAGGAAAAAGCTAATGCCCAAACCGAGGGCGCACAAGTTGGTCAATTGCACTCGGCCAGAACTTGCGGTTTGATTTTCTGGCGCAGTGGCCGGGGCGGATTCCGATTTCGGTTTGATTCCTTTTAGGGTGATATACCCCGCAGCTTGCTGCGATGCTAGACTGCGTAGGTGAGCATCCACATACACAAGAGCCACAACGTAAATATGATGATGTACCACATCGTCTGTCCTGCCAAATACAGGAGAGTAGTGCTCACCGAAGCAGTCGATCAAACAATCAAAGAGACCTGCCTTGAGATCGCAAAGAGATACGACATCCATTTCCTCGAAATCGGTACCGACAAGGATCATGTGCATTTTCTGGTACAGTCAGTTCCAATGATGCTGCCCCAGAGAATCGTGCAGACGATCAAAAGCATCACTGCGAGGGAAGTATTCAAAAAGAACCCAGAGGTCAAGAAACAACTCTGGGGCGGCGAGTTCTGGACCAAAGGCTATTACGTCAATACCGTTGGTCGAAACCACTCAGAAAATGCTGTAAGAGAGTATGTGCGATCCCAAGGCAGGGACACTGAATACCACGAGCTTTTAAAACGCCAACATACACTGTTCGACCACTAATACCTCGTCAGCTTGCTGCGAGGTTCTTTATTGTGATTTCATCGGGCATAATAATTTGAATCTATAAGTCCTTCCTTTGAAGAATGTCAACCCAACACACAATGCCGTTTAGTGGCCATAGCAGTTAATCTGCTTAAGATTTTATGCACCTCTGAAATTCCTTGCTCCATGTTGATGATTTCATTTGCCTCCTTAATCAGTTCCAAGATTCCATGCTTTTCAAGCGCGCCATCATGGTCTTCAAGTTTTTGAGTGCGAAGTCTTTTTAAGATGTCACGGTTTGTATATCTATAGAGACGAGTCTTAAATGAGGCGTGCAAATACCAAATCTCTTGAGAATAATCTGGAAACATTTTTCTTAATAACTTTGAATCTTCGGCAGCTTTCAGACTATCAATAAAAAGTATTCCATTATTTGAATCGACAAATGATTTAAGCGCATCATTAAGAAAAATAAGATATGAAGTATTGTTTCCATACCGGCGAAGGATCTCGTCCATATTAATTTGATCAGCGTCTGAGTCGCCGGTGCTAACGGAATTAGTATCAAACACCGGATGCCCAAGATCGGCAATTATTTTTCGCAGAGTGCTTTTTCCGCAACACCGAAACCCCACCAATCCAATTAGCACTTTGGTGCCCGTTTTAATCTCTTTCATAGTTAGCTCCTGTCAGAATGCTATGGGCGATGGATTTTCATTGTCGCCATCGAATTGTGAAATGTAATGTTTCATTTTCTTGTAATAGTCCATTGTTGAGCGGAGGGGCTCATCGCCAAGTTGTTTTGCGGTATCGGTGTAGAAAAGTGATCCTCTAGCTGCAACGCACTTATCTACTATACTAACAAACAGATCTATGGCAGAATTCAATTCTGCTGTTGTTTGGGGAAGACTGCCAATCCAGCGCAACGAGCCAAATACTCCTATGATTTCCATATTATCTGCATCGAACAAAACTTTTTCTTCAATTGTTTCCAACGAAGAACCTGGTTCAGGGTGATGAGACCCAATAACTTTTAAGATAGAATTGATCATTTTATCATCATATCCGAATCCTTGCAAAATATATTTACTAAGCAATTGTGATTTTTTGACATGACCCAAGAAACTCGCATCAACTGTATTTCCAATGTCATGCAGCAAAGTAGCTGGCAGCAAGATGTCCATCCGAGCGCCTTCTTTCAGCCCAATGCTGTTTGAAAATCGAAGCACTCGCAATGTGTGACCCCAGTATTTTTTTTGAGTCGAATTGGAATATATGCTTTCGACAACACTCTTTATTTGGTCTATTGAATTATTTTTCATATTAGTGGGTTAAGTCTATAGTAGTTAAAATCAACATTGTTCTGTTTATTTTGCCAATTGTTCGTTTAGCCGATTATTCCAATATATTATCAACGGGTCTATACCTTTACTTAAACACATGGGCGATGAAGTTGAGTAGGACACCTGGCGGCAACACTCAATATAATAACATAGAATCATGTCAATGTCAGCAGGGTTTGCCTTGAATTCGGATATGAGGCTATGTCTAATTTGTTTGATAATCTTAGCCACTAACAATGCAACAGGTGAGGCCGCTGGGGCATTGACACCATCAATTATTAATAATAGAGCAGCCACGTCATCCTTTTTTAGTTTTTGACATCGCACCAAACCCGAAATCAAGGAGATTTCTAATCGAGCAATGTCGCTGCATATCATAGCCTCGGACGAATCGCTTACGTCAATGACCTTAAAGTTTGACCTTGAAACAAGGCAGTTTTCGCAGTGGAAATCGGTGTGTCTAAACCCCCAATGCAAACCTTCTCTGGGTTTTAATCCCTTAAACTCTGAAAGTGTTTTCGCGGGATCGAAATGGCCAAGATCAATTTCATGTTCGGAGTAAAAAAACTGTTGTAGCGTTTGCAGGCAATTCCCAGGAATAAACAATAATTCAACTTTGTTAAATATTTTAGTAAGTATGCCATTGACCCGCTTTCCTTCAATTAAGATTCGGCAAACGCCATCGGATAGACTTACATCAATTTCATAAATGGTAGTTGAATAATTCCTTACGGCAAGCACTTGAAATGCGTTTTGAATCCAGGTTTTAGTTGAAGCATTGACGGGAGAGTTCAAAACCTGATCTGCTTCGGATGGGAGACGACCATCTTGAAAGATCTTAATCAAATTGTCGTCTATTGTATACTCTCCCTTTCGGAGGTCTAAAATATAAGCCGGTGGCATCCCCCAATTTATTCTTGAAAAAGTATTTGCGAATGTTTCAAGCTTAAAGTCGCGGATATTGTTATATGCTTTTGAAACACTTTTAATACCCATAAACATCTTATTAAAGTAGTCATTAAAATCGTTTGCTTCAGTGTCAATAAATCTTTCAACAAAACTATAAATACTACAGAGCTGATCGTTTGTCTGTATATTGGCGTGGTAAAAAAATAGAGCCCCCTTAGAAATATATGGCTCTTCCAAAGGAGTGTAGGAAATTACATCTGCCATTTCGCTGGTAATTCTCCGCACAATATCAAGCTCTGCTCTTGCTTTTGCTGGAGAGTCATGGAGACGTAGAACTAATTGCCGCCATAGAATATTCCCTTGATACATCTTTATCTCATAAACAGGAGTGCCGCTATAACCATGAAGTCTTGAAATGGATAGTTTTGATGGTAATGGCTTATCTGATGACCGAGACATATCTATGGCGGCAGAACGTATAAGACTTGAAAAGTCCTTGCTTAAAATCCACGACGGTAAAATATGTTCGTCGTAATTGAATAAGAGCGACTCTACGCTGACGCCTTGAATGTGGGTGTTTGCGTCCATTTTGCCAAGCCGTTGACGCCACAAATCTTTCAGGTAGGAATGATGTCTGATATAAAGATTATAGGGAATTGGGGGCGCATTAAGAGTTGCCACAGAATAGTCTGCAAAATTGGCAAGCAGCGTATCGTAATTTGATACATCAACTCTATCAAGAAGTTGATCAACTTCATGGAGCAACATGATTGATGACTTGCAGCTTAAATATACGTTTATGTAGTCAATTATTACAAATATAAATATATTGCTGGCTACAAATAGAAGAACAAGCCTGTCAATTAAACTATGGCTCAACAGGTTCATGTGCCAGAGTAGTATCCCCGCACTCGTCATAATTGCTGCTAGAATGCTAAATGTATTCCGAATTCTCTTGGCATAATACTCAAGCAAACTCCGGCTCCAAAAAGTGCTTTGTTGAACACTTTCCTTAAGTCTTTCAGGCCCAGTCTTTTGGCTAGAACTATAATATGGCTGCTCAAAACTTGCAATCCTAGCAGCTTTTTCAAACTTCGGGCCAATCCTTCGTTTTAATTCTACTAGTTGGAAGTTTTCAGCAGTTTTTCCAAATGAGTCTTCCAATAACGCAAGTCTCTGAACCTCTCTGGATACACGGTGCAAACGCTTGCCTTGCCAATTAAGTAAAGAAGAAGCTATTTTGCATATAAGGCCAATCATCACAGCTATCCAAGCAGTTGTGAAACTATAATAAAATGCCGAGAGGCAGAGAATACACGATGTGAAGCGTGCTATCTCACTAAAATCCATACGTCTTTGGGCAGCGCGACGCGTAACAGTCGCCAGAGCCAGAAGTGTTGGCGTCGTGTGTTCTAATTTATTTTCCCCAATCATTCTGATTCGGTTGTGTAGGGTGCGATTATGGAACCGAGGCGCGTTTAGGTCGAATTAAAAGTCTTAGCTGGTCTATGTTGTTTCTACCATTGAAATGCTTCCCTGAATCTGTGAATTTGTTTTTGTGAAGAATTGAGAGCATGTGGGCATTGTTTACCCTAACGGTTGCATATAGATTATGGTTTGAAAATATTTCCGCAAATCTGTTCGCAAAGCAGCGTGGCTAGTTTGTTATTTCTAAACGACGGATCAACCACAACATATCCTAATTCATGATGGAAATCGTCATAGTTATATTCGGACGCTGCCTTTGCAAAAACACTATCGGCGTATTCGTCCAAAGGCCTTTTAATAGCCGCTGTAGCAATAATGTTGCCGGCGTTCGTCACATAACCAAGCAAGGCGGCTTGCAGCAGGCGGTTCCAAAGCGTTTCCTTTCGCACTTCTCCTCCTTTTCCTATAAGGTGAAAAGCAGATTTCAGAAGCTCTTGATTCATTTCTTTTGGCGTTTCAAATTGAGCTTTCACAACTTGCGAATGTTATAATTACAAGGATTGTTTTGCAAATTAAAAACCGTTTAATAAAAACACCTCACCCAATTTGGATGAGGCTGTGAATTTAGTTATACTTAAACTGCGTAGTAGCCAAGTTAACGCATAGAACAATAATAATGGCTTGTCCCATGATGTCATGCTCTGTGTTCTAGATTTTCAGCAGCTTGCCAGTGCGTGTTCCTTGAACTGAATCGTCAATTGACCTGTTTTTAGCGAATTGATTTCCACCCGATGTCCGGGCTTGAATCCAGCCTTTTCCAGCCACTGTCCGCTCAACCGAATCCGTGGCTTTATTTTCCGGTAGGCAAAGTCGCCAACGGCTTCGATTTTTAAGCTGCGCGTTTTGGCTGTCATGCCGCTACCTCGCTTTCCAGTGTCCGCCCCAGGATGAAGTCCGCCGCCTTCTGTGCCTGCGCCGCCGCATACACAATGAGCGTCGGATCGTTCTTCAGGGAATCCAGCCAGCCTTCGATGTAGGCGGCGGAATTATCAATCGTCCGGTCAACGATCTCCGCCTGCCCGCATAGAAACGCGCTGCCAAGCTCGGCCACCAGTTCCTCTTTGCAATAGGGCATGGAGCCGAAGCCGTTTTTCTCCATGATGCTTTTGCGCTTCAACCGCGATTCGTGGCCGGTCGAATGAATGAGTTCATGAAAAATGGTCGCGTGATAGGCGTCCTCGGTCTCGAACCGTTTCCGTTCCGGCATTCCCACGGTGTCATTCACCGGCTGATAGAAGGCATGAGACATGCCACTCTTGATTTTTGGCGGTTGTGGCATCTTTGCCACAATCTCCGCCGCACTGGTCACGGCGAGCGGAACTTCTGCCGGTGCCGGCACGGTCTTCAACCCCTCGCACTGCACGGTGTTGAAGACGTGATAAATGCGGAGCATCGGGATTTTCTTTGCTTCGCCGGATTCTTCGTCCTCAATCTTAAACTGTTTCCAGAAGACGACGGGGCAGGACTTCTCGCCCTTCTTCACGCTGCCGCCAAGCTGAATGGCCTGACGGAACGTAAGCCAGTTCGGCGATTCATACCCCATGGCCATGAGCAGGAACACATTGATCCCGCGATAAGGCTTCTGGGTGATGAGGTTTCGTGGCAGGCCGGTGCTGGCCTTCCACGGCTTGTGCCAGGGGACAACGCCCGCTGCCAGCAAGGTTTCGATCCGTTCGGTGATGCGTTCATACGCTTTGATGTTCATATACTTTTCCTTTGGTTATTTGTTTGTGAAAGAACCCTGTGAACCCACTGTGAAGCGTATAACGCGACGAAAAATCAAAGTAGGGGGGCATTCTTGCCAGAACTGGCAGGTATAAAAAAGGGCGACCCGATGGATCGCCCTGTGTTGGTTATGCTTTCTTGCGGTTAAGAACCGGGACTTCGGATTGTGGCGAGATACGGAACAATACGGGTGGAGGCTGGAAACGAACCGGCTTGTCAAAACGTGTTTTGAAAACACGCACCGGCCGATTCATAATGATAACCGCCGCGCACTCGTTCACACGGACAACGCGACACAACCGGTCATTGAAACGAAAGACATCACCGGCACGGAGCCTGAACGGGTGGTTCAATGGCTGCCAGATGATGCCGAACTCAATTTGATTCGGGTCAATGAAGCTGCGTTGCTTGCGCCGCATCATTCCGGGTGGCGACTTATTTGCACTCATGTCACGCCCTCCAGAAGCGGTTCCCGATCTCGCAGGATTCGGAGCATTTGCTCAACCTCATCGCTGGTCAGTGTCCAGTGACGGGGCAGTTCGGCAATCACCGCCCATTTGAAGCGTTGATGGAAGTTCAACGCGCGTTCGTCGTCCTTGCAATGGTCGGCCAGGATGGCCAGCGCCAGTTGGGCCGGACCACTGCCGCAATAGCCCCACTCAAACCCGGTCGGACTGTGATTCCACAAGTCCAGCCGTGGATTGAGCGGGTGGCCGTCCACCGTGACGATGACGGCGTAACCTTGCCGGCGTCCTTCATACTGTTTCTCATCTTTATTGCCATACCTGTTTGGCATAGTTTTTCTCCTTTCTGTGTTGGACGCGACCTCACTCAACGTGAGGCCACGCCGGTTAGTAGTCTTCGGGAAGAAGCACCGTGGTCGAACTTTTATCCGCCTCGGTGATGATCCAGAACTTCACGCCATTACTGGCGTGATATACCGACAGGAGCCGAAAGCCTTTTTCAAGGGACAGGTCGTTCTCTTTTTGGTCGTCTGCGTCGAGGTCGCCCCAATCGCCCGCCTGATGGCGGCTGATCCCGGCAAAGATGTCGTCCTGGGTCAGGTGATTGAGGGCGTTGGGTGTTGCTACGATTTGGCCAAGTGGAAACTTGGCGGCAAAAACGGCGGTGGCACTCATAGGCGATAATCTTCAAAGGTGGCCGCCAGTCCGTCCTCGTCGTCGCCAAGCAATTCCTCAATGGCGGCTTTGGTCTGCACGCGCTCAAGGTCGGGCTTGGCGTCCTTGGGACAGCACGGGCAGCGGACGACATTGATGACGCCTTGCCCGAATTCCCAGCCCGCCGCCCGGAATTCCTTCCGGTAACGGTCGGATAACTTTTGGGCGTGGGGCAGTGAACACCATGCCGCTGCTTCCTCGTGGCTTAATCCCGTTTCAAACACGGCATCATGCCAGAGGTGATATACATCCCATGGTTCTCCGCAGGTGGAACAATGAACATCCATGATGATCTCCTTTCAGATGAACAGTTGTTGCACTTCCTCGGCGCTCATGTTGTCCGGCTGCTGTCCTTCCTCGGCAAAGGTGTGAACCTTCACGAAGACGAATTTTGCCAGACGCACGGCAATGTCCTCTCGCCCCGCCCGTCCAGACTCGTCCTCGTCCAACATGACGATGACCTGGCTGTGCCGGTCGGTGTGCTGTTTGATCAATTCCTCCTGTGCGACTGACATGGTGCTGCCCATGAGGGCAACCACTTTGCGAAAACCGAACTGGTGAAACTTCATGCAGCCAAAGAAGCCTTCGACGATGATGAGCGGTTGGTCTGACGGTTCCTTGCCGGCGCGGTCAATGTTGAACAACTCCAGCGATTTTCTGAATCCCTGGGGCAGTTTGTATTTGGGCGTGTCTTCGCCCGGCTCGCCGGGGAATCGTCCCGCATACGCCACGACCTCGCCCTTGGCGTTGTGGATGGGGATGGCGATGCGGTCGGCCATCATGCCCTTGGAGCAAAAGCCAATGCCGAAATCCACGATGGTTTCGAGCGTCAGGCCGCGTTCCTGGGTGAGATATGGATGCTCGCGCTCCAGCTTGTCCAGCCGGAATTTCAAGGGCGTGTTCGGGGTAGCGTTTTCCACGACCGGGGCCGTTTTTGCAACTGGTCTGGTTCGTGGTGCGGCCTCGGTCTTCGGTGTCTCGCCCTTTTCTTCGGCTTCCTGATTGGTATCAGCCGACATTTCCTGCGGATCGAGTTTGAACCATTCAATCGCTTTCAAGGCCGCTGCATGAATGCTCACGTCCTCCATCTTGGCGATGAAGTCCAAGACATTCCCGCCATGTTTGCATTCGGAAAAGCAATTCCAGACGTTTTTGCTGATGCTCACCCGGAATTGTGTCGGGTTGCTGCCGCCGTGGATGGGACACGGCCCATTCAGGCTGTCGGTGCCGCGCTTGAACTTGTCGAGGATGCCATAGTGCTCTAGCACCTGCTCCATGTTGATGGCCGCTTTGACGGCCTTGAAGTCAACGAACTGTGATTTTGGCATATTTATGCTCCTGTGGTTATTGGTTTGTGAAGAACGGTGCGGCTCGTGAATCGAACTGCATCCGAATCGAATCCTATCTACCGCCAGAAAAATCGGTAGGGGGGCAGACTTGCCAATTCTGGCACCCACTGCCTGCATAATCTCCTTCGTGAGAGGAGCATCTGCTTCTGTTCAAGTTGCTGGAATATCAGCGCAAGATCGGGGTGATGGTCAATTGGGTCAATTTGAATACGATCAACGCCGGCAATCCGAACGAGTGGATTCCGCTGCATCCGAGCCGGATTCAAATGACTCCGGCGTATGAGGAACAAATCCGGGTCGGCGTGCGGATGGTGACGAAGAAAATCGGGCAGGCGACTGGCGCAACGAACAACTTGTGATTGCCATGAAACGCGCAATTTGCCATTTTTTGAGCGAAAAATTTCGCTTGCGCCCGTTTCGACGGCTGTTAATCTTTGCAAAATTTTGAGAAATCTGATACAATAATCGCATGGAAGGATAATAAAAAACGGCCATTCTTGGTGTTCGTCGGGTTCTCATCACGAGTTAAAAGGCAAATGCCTTGAATGGCCCTGCCGTGATGGGACGTTATGAAAGACCTGTCCAAGAAAGTCACCGAAGAAGCAATTGTAAAAACCATTGGTGAAGCAATTGGCGCGGCAATTATTTTCGCGGCAGGTGCTATTTGGGGTGGCCTGAAGCTCATTTCAAATAATCCGGCACTCGCCCCGTTCAAATCATTGCTGTGGATATTGGGGATTGGGGTCGGCATCATCGTGGCCGTTGTGATCTATTTTCAAAGGAGGAAAAAATATAGCGGGAATGATTTTTTGCTCGAAAAATTGGAAATCCGTTATGAATGGAAATCACCTCAAGAAATCATTTATTCCAGACGATACCGATTGCGCGCTCTCAAAAACGATGTTGACCGGTTTCCTGACAGGTTTCGGTGGTCCGCGAATGGCAGACTCGAAATGAAAACCACCGTGGCAGGTCATCTAATCGCACAGCACAGTCCGAACAGCTTGTATGACTCGTTTGAAATTTGTTTCAATCTTCCTTGTCGCAAAGGGCAAGTAATCGAAACAGAGGTAATTTGGGAATTGGATGATCTCAATTGTAAGTCACGTCCTTTCATTTCCCGCTCGATTTACGAGCCGACAGAAGAACTCGTCATGCAGTTGCAGTTGCCGGCGACATGGAACATTGACAAGGTTTCTACGTGGGAGACTCCATCAGCAGGCGCAAAGCGAAATATTGATGCCAATTACAAGCCAGTCAATAACGGCAAATGCGAATGGTCGCCAGATAAACCATTAAAGGACAAGTATCATTACGAGATACGTTGGGACTGGCCTGAAACATTGCGCCCAACGACACATCCTAATGGCCATGAGTATTCGCAAGATCATCCAGCTTAAACGGGAAGACTTTTCGAGTCGCGAAACTTCACTCCGAAAGCCGAGTGTTTTCGTGGAAAAATTTGACGACGAATTGCGAAGCAAAATCAAAGATTTGGTTGACACATTTGAGACACATGAAATCGCAGTCGGATTGGCTGCTCCCCAAATTGGAATCCAAATTAGAGCGACGGTAGTTAACGCGCAAAAAGGAAAGCCTCACCCGCACACAATTTTGGTCAATCCTCGAATTGTTAACAGCAGCGACATATCGGAAGAAAAATTTGAGTCTTGCATGTCATTGCCGCTGTGTCGGGGAAAAGTCAATCGTCACAAGGAGATTGACATATCGTATCAAGACGAGTTCGGAAAACCGCAGACAATTAAGGCAGATGGCTTTCTTGCACGTGTTATACAGCACGAAATAGATCATCTGGATGGAATTCTCTACATTGATCGGATGCCGAGCATTGACGGACTCGAGCCTTCAGAAATTCCTTCAGTTCTTGAATAGAAAATGTCCGTGAATCTTCACGGACATGCGAGTTTTCAAGTCCTGCATAATCTCCTTCGTGAGAGGAGCATCTGCTTCTTTGTGCGGTGGGTGAAAATGGCAGACGGCAAACAGCCAACGGATTTATCGGCTGAACAATTAAAAAACAGCTTCACTCCATGAAGCGCACGCGATCTCGAAAGAGGTCGCGTTTTTTTGCGGCTTATCAGACTCCACGAAAAAAATCACGAATTGGAATTTTTACCGCTTTGGCGATTCGCAACAACGCTTCGATTGAAATAATTTTCTCTCCACGCTCAATCTCGCCAATATATTTTGGATTCAATTCCACGATTTCAGCCAGCTTTTCTTGTGTGAAAGCGGCCTTTTTTCGGTAGGCACGAATGGCGTCGCCAATCTTTTTCCGATGCTGTAAAATCGGTTTGCGTTTTTTCTTCGGTTTTGCCACGTCCAAAAGATTGGCAATACCAGCTTAATGCTTACACCAGCAACATGCTGGTATTTTCTGCTTGCATTCGTGCCGGGCTGCACCGATTGTTGCGGCACAATGAATATACCAATTGAATTCCGCCGCAGAATCGGGCCTGATCCGCACGCCAACGGCGCAAACAGCGCTGGATGTGATGGTTGTCCTGACATTTGGAAACTCGCAAATGGCGATTTTGCCATTATCGGCATAGACATCACGGCGTCGGCGATGGTGAAATTGCCGCCGACTGCCGGTTGCGAGCCGGATGAACGAATTGTGTGCCTGCCGCGAAATCTTTTGGTAAATGCCAAGCGGGACATTCCAGAAAACGTGTGATTTTCCGCTCGCATTTAATGCCAAATGAGGATAGCAATGGAGGCATCATAAAAGTAAGCCTATGAAACAAAATATTCTTCAAACAATGCTTGCGGCGTTCGTGTGTGCGAGTGCAAATGCCCAAGTGAACACCGGCAGCAATGGCAGTGATGGCGCGTTCAATCCTACGGTGAATACCGTCATCAACATGGCCAGCCATCCGAACGGCATTTACCAATACACATCTGTCAACATTCCCAGCAGCGTAACCGTGACGTTCGTTCCGAACGCGAACAACTCGCCAGTGATTTGGCTTGTGCAAAGTAATGTCGTAATCAGTGGAACGGTGATTGTCTCTGGACAAAATGCAACAGGCGGGAGCGGGGGATCTGGCGGAGCAGGTGGCCCCGACGGTTATCAAGGAGGGAGCGGCAGTCCAAATGGGTCGTTTGGTTTTGGCCCGGGTGGTGGTGTTGCTTTTGCTTCGACAAATTCAGCATGGGGCGGTATTTCCGCTGGAGGTGGCTCATATGCAACCGCGAGCTGTGTGGGCACAGTTTATGGTAACTCGTTTCTAATTCCGCTTTTGGGTGGTTCTGGTGGCGGAGCAAGTTCGAGTTTGGCAAGGGGTGGTGGTGGCGGTGGGGCGATTCTCATTGCTGCTTCAGGGCAAATAACCCTAAACGGACAGGTATCCGCGAATGGGGGTAACGCGACGTATTATCCCGACCCAAGCGCTTCTTCAAACTGGGGCGGTGGAGGAAGTGGGGGTGCAATAAGGTTAGTGGCTTCAAAAATAGTTGGAGGAGGAAGTGTAAATACAGGTGGCGGTATAGCGCCGTGCAGCGGAGGAAGTGGCTGGATTCGTTTCGACGCTTATGAAAATGATTTTGGCGGAGGCATCGGAGGAACATACACACAAGGTTCGCAGTTCATTGTCATTCCGACATCAGGCCAGATTCCTCAATTGACTGTCGCGAGCGTTGGCGGAGTTCCCGTTTCCGCATCGCCGACGGGTGTTTTGTCCACGCCTGATGCGGTAATTTCTGCGCAACAATCCAGTCCAATGCCCGTCGTGGTAAATTGTGCGAATCTACCTTTAGGAACACCCATTACCGTGACCATCAAACCCATGAGCGGCTCCGCTGTTAGCGCTGTTGGTGGCAACAACACCGGGACACTGGCATCCAGCACCGCGACAATTTCGATCAACATCCCGCGTGGCGGCGGTCTCATTTACGCGACGGCTGCCACGGGGAAATAGCAAAAACCTCGTATGAAAACAATCACTGGACTGATTTTGTTGGCAATTGCATCGTTGCCGACGGTTTGCCTGGCACAGGTCAACACCGGCAGCAATGGCAGTGATGGCGCGTTCAATCCTACGGTGAATACCGTCATCAACATGGCCAGCCATCCGAACGGCATTTACCAATACACATCTGTCAACATTCCCAGCAGCGTAACCGTGACGTTCGTTCCGAACGCGAACAACTCGCCAGTGATTTGGCTTGTGCAAAGTAATGTCGTAATCAATGGAACGGTGGATGTGTCGGGGCAAACCTTCCTGGGATCGCAAGGAGGATTGGGAGGTCCGGGCGGTTGGCGGGGTGGAAATGGTCCAGATGGGGCTTCAAAACCAACCGATGGCCAAGGTCCTGGTGGTGGATTTGCTAATGGCTACGCGGGTGGGAACTATGGATCGCCGGAACAAAATTGGAGTCCCAACCCTTATGGGAACATCTTCTTAATTCCTCTGCTTGGAGGCTCAGGAGGAGCTGGTGTTGCAAACAGTGTGGGAGGCGGGGGTGGTGGTGGCGCAATTCTCATTGCTGCGTCAAACATGGTCAACATCGCTGGTGCGATATATGCCAACGGAGGAAGTGGTAAGCTCGGAGTGTGGGGCAGCGGAGGTAGTGGCAGCGGGAGCGGAGGCGCAATCCGTATCGTTGCCTCTCGAATAATTGGATCAGGGAATGTCCTCACGACAGCAGCACAATACAGTGGCGAGGGCCGAGTTCGATTTGACGCCTACGATGTTCCGTTTGCTGGGAATATTGGAGGCAATTTCACTCAAGGATCGCAGTTTGTTATCACTCCATCAGTTGGCCAGATTCCTCAATTGACTGTCGCGAGCGTTGGCGGAGTTGTTATTTCTGCGTCGCCCACGGGCGCGTTGTTCACACCGGATGCCAACCTTTCCGCACAGCAAAATAATCCCATTCCCATTGTCGTGAATTGCGCGAACCTGCCTTTGAACTCGCAAATCACCGTGAGCGTGAAGCCGGCAAACGGCGCGATGGTCAGCGCCACGGGCTACAACACCACCGGCACGCTGGCAACCAGCACGGCCACCATTTCCATCGTCATCCCGCGCGGAGGCGGTCTCATCTATGCCACGGCAACAACTTCAAATTAACCACGTGTTATGAAATCTTTCTGGCTTATGGGGGTTCTCACGACACTGCTTCTGTCGTTGTTGCCGGCCAAAGCTGATAACATAATCACGAACATCATGTCGCCGATTGTTAGCTATCAATACCCGGAGAATTTCAGCAGCGCAGCCTTGACCAACGGCGGCATCGTGTCGCCGATTGTCAGCTACCAGTATTACGAGTGGCCGGGCAACGACATCCTGAAGCTGCAATACAGCCCGACGGTGAGTTATTATTACCAGTTTCTCGACGCGCCGGTGTTGAACATCATTTCAACGAGTCGCACGCCAACAACCGCTGAAAGCACTCCAGTATATTTGATTTCGCCACCGCCACCGTCGCAACTCATGGCGTATCACGGCGGAATTTTCACGGCAAATCTCGCTTCGATTGATCCCAACCAAATGACCATCGTTCTGACGCACGGCTGGATACCAACTTTGCCTTTGATTGGGTCGGTAATTCCAAATGGCGGTGTTGTTGGCTGGCCAACGGACATAGCGGCGCAATTGCGCTCCAATGGTATCACCAGCGCAAACATTGTTGCTTGGAATTGGACAAACGCAGCAACATCCTCGCTTACTGATCCAAAACAAGCGGGCAGCCAAACCCCATATCAAGGAATCTTGTTGGGGCAAGCATTCTTGAACGCATTAGGGCCGAATTATTCCCAGCCGATTCATTTCATCGGCCATAGTTTTGGAACATTGGTGAACGCTTACACCGCGAATTATTTGCAAGGGGCAAATTTTGCGAATGAAGTTGTTTCTCCAACGCCGTGGCCGCCAGCAAATATGCAAATGACGTTGTTTGATGAAGCGGAAGTTGGCGCGGATAAAAATTTCACTTTGCATTCGCAGGACTTGGAGGCGCTGGCGGATGCGAACGCCAATCTTTTGACATCTTCACCATATTATCATGCGCTACCAAAACAATTTGAGTGGGCGGATAATTATGTTTCGGCTTTTGGCTTGCTGCAATCCGGTGCGGCAAACGTCATTTTGACAAACGGATTTCCAGCGAATGCCTCAAGCCCGGAAAGTTGGTTAAATGATTTGGGGGCATTTCACGGCTATCCGATGCCGTGGTATGAAGAGACGATTCAGGATGATGGAGCGTCGTTAATGGGCTTTCGGTGGTCATTTGAAACGGGCGGATGGTTCTCGCAAGCGCCGAAAGCAGGGTCGGTTTATATGCAAGCCTACACCAATTCGCAATGGAATCTGATGGTGACGACTTGGGATTATGGAACAAATTTGCTTGGCCAACGATTTCAGGAGTTTCGCGGAGGATTTGGCAATTCAGTCGCTCAATTTGCTGAAAACACTGTCATCGCCAACGGAACAGTGCTTGGCCAGGCAATATGGGATGCAAATACAGTTGAATGGCTAATTAATCTTTACACCGGTTCGTCTAACTTGCCCATGTTACAATCCAGTGTGCATCCGCTCGGCAACCCGAAGGATGAAAATGCTACCAACACCCCAACGTATGCGTGGGCGCAATTAGTAGTTCCGGCGAAAGCCGTTTCGATGTCATTCGATTACATGATTGAAGGTGACTGGCAAAGTGATTCGTTGGCAGCAGCGTTGAATGGCACGAATTTTTTGTTTTTACCTGGAAATGAAATTGAAACGAACATCGTTTTCAGCAGCGGGCCAATTGATGTTTCAGTATTCGCTGGACAAACGAACGAATTTTTTATTGGCATCGTCGGCGGCACCTCGACCAACGCACAGGTGATGGTGGAAAATCTGACTTTCACCATTCCAACACCACCGGAGTTGCGGGCGAAGGCCAGCGGCGATAATTTGGTTTTGTCGTGGCCGGTTTCGGCGCAGGCTTTTAACCTGCAAATTACCACCAACCTTTCCGATCCAAATTCTTGGGTGACATTGACGAACGTTCCGGCCATCGTGAATTTAGGATACATAGTCACAAATGGAGTCTATTCAGCAAAACAGTTCTTCCGCTTGGCAAATCAGCCATAGCATTGATAATAATTTTGACTCTACGCACCGGACACCGCTCCCATAAAAATCACCGAAAGAAAGAATGCAACAACCCCAATTCCCGCTAAGATTATGATAATAAAGACGTGCGGAAGGTATTTTTCGATTTTTGCAACCCGTGCTTGATCTGTGCTTTGCTGGATGCCTGCATTTGAATGCTTCGAGACTGGATGAAGGAAAAGAATGATGATTGGCGGAATAAAAAAGAGGAAAATAGCAGAGATATTCAATAAAACATTCGCGAATGTCGAGAAATCTAAACTATGCTCTGAAGCTGTAAGCACAAAAAGTGAGAATAAAAATGCTCCGATTGGGAAAGTGGCATAGGCCAATCCGCGGGAAATGTGAATAACAATAGTTTTTGCACTCATTGAAACCAGCATGATGTAATCATACCACATTCTATGTTATGATACTAGAATGGGTATTGGGGGATAGACTTCTCAAAACGTGGCATAACATCCTTCATGAAAGGAGCATCTGCTTCTGGCTAGTCCAGCAGAGCCGATACTTTGGCAGATTTGCCGCACTGCCAGACAGTGGAGAACGGGTCTTTTTCCAAGACCGTCTGGTCAGCAAAGAGAAACAGCCCATGGCCACGCTTCAACCGGGAACAGGCGTCAAGAAGCGTGGTGACACGCATGGCGTTCGTGGTGACGGTCAGCACACGGAAGCGATGGATGCCAAGTTTTCGCTGATGGATTTTTTGCGTCCATGTGGCCTCGTATGCGAGAAGTTTCCGGTAAAAAGATGTTTGTGTTAATCCGCTTCGCACAACCGGCATGGTTCCCCGGTCGGCCTCAAGGAAAAAATATACTCGCTGCATTGCTCCGGCATGATCCGCGTATTCCAATGCGAACACGCGGTCGGGAACAACGCCAAGCGTTACCCCGTGATCGTGAACCTTCACTTGCCATTGGAACTGACTTCGTTCTGATTGAAGTGCAAGCTGGTCTTCGTATAGCAATCGGATGTTGCCAGATTTTCGACAGGCGAGTTCAATGGACACCATCACGTCGGAAACAAGGATTGCGTGTTCAAGGAACATCCGGCCAATGTCCTGATTGTGTTTGTTCCACGAACCAGTGATGCCAAGCTCTTGTTCCAAAAGTTTTCCGCCTTTGTTGCTCAAGCCATAGACCATCGGGCGTGCGCCGCCGCGCTCGTAGTATTCAAGCTGGGCGCGTGGCCGTTCCAAATATCCGTGATGGTAGAGCATTTTTAGCCGTCCGCAACACCTGTTGTGAACTCCCTGCAAGCAAGGCGACAATCTGATGTGAGCGTAAGAACTGGTGACGGTGGACAAGCCGAATAATCTCGCGGTCGCGTTTTGTAAGCTGCATCGCGGCAACTGTGGAAGCCCGTATGAAACGGGGAGATCGTTTGTTTGGCATCCTTGCAGATTGCCGCGAGCGGAAGAAACGATGTAGGGGAGTGGATTAGCCAATTCTGGCAAGTTTGCTACCCGTCATCCTGCAATTTGGCCCTGCTCATCCACCGCTTTAGTTTGTCCTCGATCAAACTTCGCGGCATGGCAAATCGTTCGCGAGACAGAGCAATCAGCTTGTCTTTCCGGCCAATACGGTTTTCAAGGGGCGGCAACATTTTCGCCCGGAACGGCTCAAGGTTGGAACTGTCCACAAGCAGCTTTACGACGGCTTCATACCGCTCAAGATCGGCAATGGCAATGGCGGGGATAGTGTTGCCAAACTCTTTTGCCATCACCTCGGCGTCCGTGTAGCCGATGCGGAACGCAATGAGCGTTCCCACGTTGCCGAATACCGCCTGCCGGATGGGGAGCGGAAGCTGGTCAATGTATTGATGCGACAACGTGAGACAGAGCCGATACTTGCGGGCTTCCGCCAGAATCGAGGCGAAAGCATCCGTCGAGAAGTTCTGGAATTCGTCTATGAACAAATAAAAGTCGCGCCGTTCGGATTCCGGCCGGTTTGACCGGGCCATCGCGCCCAATTGAAACTGTGTCACCAACAGTGAACCGAGCAAATTCGCCTTGTCATGTCCAAGCTGGCCTTTGGACAGATTGGCGATGAACAATCGTCCATTGTCCATGACGAAGGGAATATCCACCTTCTTTTTGATCTGCCCCAATATGTTTCGTATCACCGGATTCAACAGGAACTGGCCAAGCTTGTTTTGAATCGGGGCGATGGCCTCGCGTTTGAAACGGTCGTCGTAATTCTCGTATTCCTCCGCCCAAAATGCCCGGATGAACGGGTCTTTGACTTGCCGAATTATTTTGGCGCGGTAGTCATCATCAACCAAAAGGCGGTTCACGCCCAAAAGGGTCTGGTTCCGGCATTCGAGCAAGGCAGAAACGGCGCTGTAGAGGATGTATTCAAGCCGTGGTCCCCAGGAATCACGCCAGATGGCCTTAAACGCGCTCACAATGCCGGAAGCGGCCAGGTGCCGGGCATCCGGTGCCACATGGCCGATGACGTTCAATCCGATGGGGAATTCCAGGTCGCCCGGATTGAAATACACCAGATGATCCGCCCGCTTGGGCGGAATGTGATTCAACAATTCCTCGGCCAAGTCTCCATGTGGGTCAATGACGCCAACCCCGTGGCCAAGAGCGATGTGCTGCAAAATCATATTTCGCAGCAACGTCGTTTTTCCTGATCCGGTCTTGCCGATGATGTAGATGTGCTGGCGCTCGTCAATGGTGGCAATGCCAAAGGGCTGGGGGTCGCCCCAGCCGTGCCGCTCGCCGATGGTGATGTGTGGTTGGTCATTCATGGTGCCAGAATCAGCCGC
The DNA here is from genome assembly GCA_963738225.1 of uncultured Verrucomicrobiae bacterium. Taxonomy (GTDB): domain Bacteria; phylum Verrucomicrobiota; class Verrucomicrobiia; order Limisphaerales; family UBA11358; genus UBA11358. Next base: position 274,950 of record CAVTVR010000007.1, on the reverse strand, counting down.
CACTCCTGCTACCGGAAAATCCCGGTTGTGGTAGATTTTGCCGGTAGTTACCGCCGGCAGTAGTGCTGGGCGCACGCTGGCGGGGTAATAGCGGCTGGTTCTGGAATCCGAACGGGGTTGTCATCATACCAGCAGCCCGAAAAAACAGCCGCGATTTCGGCGCGGCTGAAATTTAAAAGCGCCCAGTCGGGCGATGCTTTCTCCCTGGGGGTGGCAAAACGTAGTGTCTTGACCGGTCTCCCCGTGCCACCCGTTCACCCGTCGTCCTCCGCCTTCAGGGCGAACCGGTCGCGATAGCGCGCTCCGGTCGTCGGTGCGGTAGCACCTTATCTTAAAACCAGTCCCCAACGTGTCGGCGGATGACGGCCGACTTCTCGCTTTTTGGTAAAGGACAACGGCTAGTGGACTGCACCCGGATAGCCCGAAGGGAGAAAGCGAGAAGTCGGGCGATAGCCGACGACACGTTGGGAGCCAGTGGTGCGGCGGTTAAGCCGTGCCATTAAATCGTTGGGCAGATTGCCCCTACATACCATGTATGTAGCCCGTAAAGTCGTGCGGTTTTGTATGCTTTGAAGCGAGCGTGCAGCCAATTAGGTTGACCTGTGAGTGGTTGGCGTTGTATAATTTTTCAACTGACCCGCTTCAATTGATTTCGTGATTTTGCGCGGAACTATACGCAGCAGGTGATGACTATGATAAACCAGATTTACATAAAAAACTTTAAGATTTTTCAATCTTTAACATTATCACTCAATGATGATCTCAATATCATTGTAGGCAACAATGAGGCTGGAAAATCAACGATCATTGAAGCTATCGCTTTGGCCCTAACGAAGCGAATCAACGGCAAGGTAATTGACTATGAGATTACGTCGCACTTGTTCAACAAGACATGCGTAGATAGTTATTTGAAAGAAGTTGTGGCTGATAAAAATCCGTTGCCGCCAGAAATCCTGATTGAATTATATTTGAAAGAATCTGCGGAATTGGAGCGGCTTCGCGGCAATAACAACTCGCAAAAGACGGATTGTGTCGGGCTTAAATTGATTATTGCGTTTGATGACGAATATGCTGAGGAATACACGAAGCTGCTCGAAAACAGGGCGCAAATTAAAACGATCCCGACCGAATACTACAAATCAACCTGGTATTCGTTTGCAAATCACGCCATTACATCGCGAAGTCTCCCAATAGCAGTATCGAACATAGACGCAACGACGATTCGTTTGCAAAGCGGCACAGATTATTTCTTGCAGGAGATTATCAATGGCAGCCTTGATGCTAAAGAAAAGGTTTCTCTCGCCATCGCCTACCGAAAACTGAAAGAGCAGTTTTCTGCGGAAGCAGCCATCGTTGGCATCAATGCCAAGCTCACACAAAAACAAGGCGCGATCACCAGTAAGAAGCTGGCGATTTCAATCGACACCTCTCAAAAGACTAATTGGGAAAATGCCCTCACTCCGCATTTAGACGAATTACCATTTCAATTTATTGGCAAAGGTGAACAAAGTGCCTTGAAAATCATGTTGGCGCTCGAACGTCAGGCAAAGGAAGCAAACATCATTCTTATCGAGGAACCCGAAAACCACCTCTCATATTCTTCGATGAGTATGCTGATAAATAAAATTCGGGAAAAGTGCGCTGGAAAGCAGATTGTGATCGTGACGCACAGTGCCTACGTCCTAAACAAATTAGGCATTGATAAAGTGATTTTCTTGCATGATACAAAACACTCTGTCCTAAAACACCTGCCCAAAGATACGCAGTCATATTTCAAGCGGTTGTCTGGTTATGACACGTTGCGTCTGATTTTGGCAAAGAAAGTCATCTTGGTTGAAGGGCCATCTGATGAACTGATAATACAGAAAGCCTTTTTGGTTAAATACGGCAAGTTGCCAATCGAGGCTGGGGTAGATGTCGTAAATGTCCGTGGCCTATCCTTCACACGTTTCCTTGATATTGCCAAGGAGCTTTCAAACGACGTGGCCGTTGTGACTGATAACGATGGTGATTACCAAAACAAGATTGTGAAGAAATACGCGCCTTATGCTGGAATCGGCACGATCAAGATTTATGCTGATAACAACGATTTGCTTCCCACCTTGGAGCCGCAAATAGTGGCTGTAAACGACTTGAAAGTCTTAAATAAAGTCATGGGAACAGCCTGCAAAACACCGGCGGAGATGAGTGCTTTTATGGTTGAGAACAAAACTGAAAGCGCACTGATCCTTTTTGAAACAAAAGAAAGAGTTACTTTCCCGCAATATGTCCAAGCCGCTATCAACTAAAAATAGGGTTGTGGTTGCGAGTGCTGGATCAAGGAAAACAACTCTAGTAGTTGAGACGGCGGTAAAATTGACCGCACGCCGGGTGCTGATAACGACATACACAAACGAGAATCTTGACCAGATTAGGGATTTCATAACTGCGCGGTGCGGATGTATTCCAGTTCATATCACCTTGCTTTCATGGTTCAGCTTTCTTTTGCAAGACGGCATCCGACCATATCAGGCTTGCGTAACGTCGGATAATCGCCGGGTTAATTCTATCCTCTTTGAAGAACTCGCAGATTGGAACCGATACACTCCAAAGAAAAATGCCGACAAGTATTATTTGACTGCTGCGAACAATATTTATCGAGATCGAGTATCAGAATTTGTATGCTCGTGTGAGGAAATATCTGGTGGTCTAGTCCTTAATAGGCTTCAAAAAGTGTATAACGATATTTTTATTGATGAGGTTCAAGATTTGGCGGGCTATGATCTCAACATTCTCGAACGGCTTTTTCATTCATCCATATCAGTAACAGCGGTAGGTGACCCACGGCAGGGAACTTTCAGCACTAATAATTCTGGGAAAAACAAACAATATAAAAAGAGTGCAGTCATCGAATGGTTTGCTCAACATGCAAAGTCCGGGCTAATCGTAATGGAAGAAAAAAATGATTGTTACCGGTGCAATCAGCAAATATGCGATTTTGCTGACAAGTTATTTCCTGAATACGGGAAAACTAAATCAATGAATACGAAGGTCACAGGACATGATGGTGTTTTCCAAATTAAAGCGGCCGATGTTGGCAAATACGTGGCTGACCACAATCCAACGGTGCTTCGATGGAACAAAAGCGCTAACACGCTGCAATTGCCAGCTATCAATATAGGCGCGGCAAAGGGTAGAACATACGAGAGGGTTTTGATATTTCCAACGAAACCAATGAAGGAGTATCTTGTATCATTTAACATTGACAAAGCGGGAGATCGCAATAAATTATATGTGGCAGTAACGCGCGCAAAATATAGCGTTGCATTCGTCGTGTGAAAAACTGAACAGAAGAATCAACTGCAACAAAATACTTTGGAGTAATTATCTTTTATTGCAGAGAAACCAAATGTTCCTACCCAGTTCACTTATGGTGAAATAGAAAACTTGTTTTTTGAATTTGAACAGTTGCTAAAGAAGCAGGCAAAGATTGTGCCTCCTGGGTCAAAATTAGAACTGGCGGGATTGACCGCAATGCAAATGGTTGGGACTTACAAAAAGGAAATCATCCACGGCTACCACATAGATTACGCAACAGGCGTTGGGCCACAACTCAAAGGCCGTGCATCGGGCGTATGCGAAACACGCGGAAGTCACCGTGCCATCGCTCGCGGATTGGGAAAAGGATTGGCAGGAAAATCCGCAACGCAGCGCACAACCCAAATTGCTGCCGGTGGTTTTCCGGTCATCATCTATTGCTATCACGCAATCAAATTGAGATTGATAGGCAACTGCGATTGAGTTTTGGTGTCAAAATAGCCTTGACCACCAGCAATAAATTCGCATCAACTAGACAAAGCCATGAACGATACAAAATTATCTGAATCGGAAAAAACTGTCCCGCAGACGCTGGAAGACTTTATTGGCCAGGAAAGGCTCAAGGCTCGGCTCGAAGTCGCTATCAAGGGTGCCCAGCGCAGAGGCGAAACATTGGGCCACATACTTCTTGTTGGGCAGCCTGACTCGGGCAAGTCCACTTTGGCTAAGATTGTATCGCAACACATGAAAGCCAGAGTTCTGCAAACGAACGGCCTGGCGTCAGAAGACATGGGTGATTTTCTTGGGGTGCTCACCTCGTTTGAAGAGGGTGATTTTCTTCTGATTGAAGACGTTCATATGCTCGACAAGAGCCTAGCGGAGTTCCTCGCTCAAGCGATGAAGGATTTTAAGGTGAGCATCACCATTGACAGAGGGCCTAAAGCTCGAATAGTTACACTTAATCTCCCACGGTTTACAGTCATCGCGACGGCAACGCGCACAGAGCGAATCCCTACTGCCTTCATGTCTAGTTTCGAGATAATTGAGGAGATGGCACCATATTCCGAAGGGGAGTTTGCCGCGATGGCAAGTCGCTTTGCGACTGCCCTGGGATTTGAGTTGGAAGGGGACGCTCCACTCAATATTGTCCGGTCAATGTGTGTTTCGCCTCGCGATGTGCTGAACCGCACACGACATGTCCAAGACTATGCTCAATTACATGGACAGCTTAAGAGGGTTTCGGCTGACCTCGCCTCGCAAGCCATGAAAATGCTGCGGCAGGCTCCGTTTAGAAAAGACAATATGCAAAAGGGAACCTCGGAAATACGCAGTGTGCCAAACACAGCCTTTATTATGATGTGGATGGACAAGGCCCACCCGGAACTGGACGATATTTCCAATGCGATTAAAGAGGTATGCACAGAATTCGGAATCCACGCTTTACGCGCAGACGATGTGGAGCATCAAGATCGGATTACTGACTTAATTTTGAAGCAGATTAGAGAATCCGAGTTTTTGATTGCTGATCTTACTGGCGAGCGACCGAACGTGTATTATGAAATTGGCTATGCTCATTCGCTAGGCAAGCGACCTATTCTGTATCGAAAGGAAGGCACAAAGCTACACTTTGATTTATCAGTTCACAACGTCCCCGACTATCGAAACATATCGCACCTCAAGGATCTTCTCCGAAAACGATTGCTTGCGGTTCTCGGTCGCGAGGCATTGCCACGCGCGAATGTCGAGGATAAGGTTGAAGGTGTGGGAAAGTTACGTTCGGCTAGATCAAACAAAGGCTGAAGACGCGAACCGTGTTTTTTGCCGTAATTTCAAATGTGGATTCCCGGAGCGGTTCGCGCAACAGGCGTTGGGGCACAACTCCAAGGCGGTGCATCGGGCGTATGCGAAACACGCGGAAGTCACCGTGCCGTCGCTGGCGGATTAGGAAAAGGATTGGCAGGAAAATCCGAAACGTAGCGGGCAACCAAAAATGTTGCCAGTAAATTTCCGGCTACCGATGGTGCCAATCGCTCAGGCGAATTGAATTGAATTACGGAGTTGAACCACGATGAAGATAACCAGACACTAGGAACCTTTCAGCTTGCGTCGAATTGTTTCGGTGTATCGATTTGCAATTCCCATTTTGACTGCTTTGTCCAAAAGAGCCAAACCATCTACTGAATGGCCCGTTTCGTTGAGGTGGATTGCTTCCATGTGATAAAAGGCCGCATGATGTGAACCCTTTGCGATCCATTCAGAACGAATTTTGGAAGCCGCATCCGCATGACCCATTCGCGATAGGATATTAGCTCGAATCGTGGCGCTGTATTCGTTACTAATGCCCAACTGTTCCGCCTTATTCAAAAGCACAATGGCACCATTGAGATCTCCCGTATCGCGCAAGTTGACCGCCTCGTCGTTGTAGAAAACGACATTCCGTCTTCCGGCATCAATAACTTTCCGTCGGAACCTTGAAGCATCCTCCATCATCCCTGCCATATCGAGAATCGTAGCTTTAGCGATAAGAGTGTAGTCATCCGCGGCTCCGGTTTTTGCAGCAAGTTGTAGAATTTGGAATGCCTCTGTGAATTCCTTCCTCCTGGCCAGCGCCATCGCTTCATCCGCATAGACAGCGGGATTCGCCGTGCCTTGCTGGATCAGTTCACGACGCATTCTGCTCGCTTGTTCAGTATCACCGCCTGATTGCTGAATATCAGCTTTGATTCTTTGCGTAAAATCATTGGCACAGAGATTTGCTTCAGCCAGTTCAACAATGTCCAACGCTTCTTGGGGACGAGCGCAGTGGCAGAGGTAGGCAGCTTCCTCATTATAGAGAAATGGATCGCGTGCCCCCCGTTGTATCTCGGCTTGGCGTATCGCCGAAGCTTCTGGACCGCGCCCAATCAGTTCCAATACGGACGCTTTTGTCGTTAAAAGATGCAAGTTAGAGCATCGCAATTTTTCAGCGCGGTCAAGAAGCGTGAGTGCATCTGCGTAGCGTTTTGAATTGCGCAGATATACTGCTTCCGCGTTGAAGAGGATGGGTTCATGTAGTCCAGGCTCTGCCAATCGCTCTTTTCGCAGGTTGGAGGCTTCGTCAGATTGCCCGCCAGCCTGCAAGATTCCCGCATGAATGAGAACCGTCGCGTCGTCCAAGCAACCGAGGGTTTTGGCTCTTTCAACCATCGCAAGAGCCTCGCTAGTCCGACCCTTTGCCAGCATTGTGGATGCCTCGTCGTTATAAACCGAAGCAACTCGAATGTTTCGCTTGATTAACTGATTTCTGAGTTCAGTCGCAGCTTGCGTGTCTCCCTTTCTCGAAAGCACTCCAGCCTTCGCTGCTTCCAATTGATCATCAATGGCGCCGACTTTCTCAGCTATGTCAAACAGCCGTAAAGATTCTTTATGATTACCAGCGTGCGCTTGGAACATAATCTCCTCGTAAAAAATGGGCGCATGTCGGCAGCCGTCACGAATTCGAGCTTGGCGGAGTTGCGATGCTTCATCTGTCCGGCCCAACCGGCCCAAACAAGTGCAATAGACAGACACGACAGCGTCATTCATCGCCTGACTTCGTGTCTCCGGGGACAATTCTGAAATTGCATCCAGAAATGCTTGCGGTTTGCCGCAGGCAACAAGCGCGCTTCCAAGATTTGCCGCGTATTCAGGACGCGCAGGTGCTATGCGGAAAGCCTGATTGTGGTGTTCAAACGCCTCATCCGTGCCTTTGCCGCGAAGGTGGTCTATAGATTCACCCAAAAACCGGTGGTGTTTGTGGCTTCTGGGTTCAATCGCGACTAGGACTTGTAGCACACTCAAATTGTCCTCGTAATTGCGATTTGCATGTAACCGCCTCGACCATTCATCAAGAAATTCCACAATGTCTGGTCGACGCGCCAATAGCTGCGTCTGCAATTCTTTAAGACGATGAGGACATTCGGCCTGAATTAGATGATATGCAGCTTCCGCTGCGGCAATAATAAATGGTCTCGAAACATGCCGCCCTGTTTTGAATAGGTTCATCCAAGCATCGGCAATTGCTTCATGGTCTGAAAGAAATTGAGCCGATTTGAAATCTATTTGCCGGAGCGTCAATTCGGAAATTAGCGAGTGCACCTCGTAATGCTCCGACTGCTCATCGGGCATAAGCAGACACCGCCGCACGAGCTTATCGAACGCATCTTGGCTGGCGACAGCAGCGTTCAAGCTGCCAATATGCGTGTGAGGTATTGGCAGGCGATACATTGATGCAAGCTGAAGCAATCGTCGTTCGCGCGGATCAAGAACATGAAGATAAAGATCGTTAAACAGCTGTTCCTCCAATTCGTAAAATACGGTTTCGCGGTGACGTTCAAGCGCGTGCATTGGGGTTTCATTCATACCGTTCGCGACGCTGGCCAGAATGAACATGCCCATCGGATGCGCGCCGTCTCCGCCTTTTCCCGCTCTTCCGCCAAGCCGCTGCCAAATTTCCTCGGCGTCGGCTTGGGCCAGTTGCCAACCAATTTCTGGATGCTCAACAAATGGGCGTCGGAAGTATTCTTGGACTGCATCAATCGTCAACCCACGAACACGAAAGCTTTCATAGACCTCTGCCGGGAAAATGTTATCCGGAGGCCGCTCACGACTCTCCAGTATCACACGGGCTTGAGGCGTAAATTCGATGATGGCCTTGAACATGCCGGCTACGTCGAGCGATTGGAAGCCGTCAGCAGTAAATATTTTCTGTGCATTCGAAATGAACACCAGAGTCGGCTGTGCGTGCTTTGCAAATTTCTTAAGAACAGAAAAGTCAATTTTGTCGAATAACTTTTCAGGCACTTTTGGATCTTCATCATGGCATCCAAGCGCTGGCGCAAGTTCGCGGAAAAGACTCTCGTATGTCGGGCGCTCTCCGAGGATAATCTGGTGGCTGCTGCAGCCCTGCTGTATTTGCTCGCGTCGAACTTCCTCGATCAATTTTGTTTTTCCGATGCCTGACAATCCAAAGACCGTGACGACACGCTTCCGATCAATGAGCGCTCTTAGTTTTCTAATCTCTTCAGCTCTGCCAAAGATGCCCCGGCTTTCTGGGCCTTGAGCATTACTATTTCCAATTTGGGAAACAGGCAACCACGGCAAGGTTTCGAGCGTGGATTTTCCATCATCTCCAGAATTTCGGTGAGGCTCCGGAAGCCATTTATCAACTTTATCTCCGTATCGCCGAACCCATATCTCCGCGCACGGTTTGTCCAAATCTAGGCGGACAAAACTATAACCGCTCTCTGCTGGTGACTTACCGTAACAAGCACCGGCAGCGATACGGCACATCTGGTCAACATTGGAGACCCAAGCATCATGCTCATGGCCATGCAAGAGAAAATGAAAGTTTGCCGGAAACTGCTTCCACAATGTTGATTCCTCTTCCGCAAACCACGATGGCGGATGGTGTATCAAACCAATCCTCAACTCTGCGTCCCGGAGTTGTTTCATCAATTCCTGAATTTGCCATTCGCCGCCAAGCCAAAGCGACCCCTTTGGTTGATTACCGAAACAGGACCATGCCGAGTTTAGTCCAGCTATGCCCACTGTGATTCCATTAACATCGCGTTTGGTGGCAAAAACCAGACGCTCCGGATTCTTCAGTAAGTCGCCATTGCCGATGCTATGTAAAAACTTGCAATACTCTGCGAGCCTCGACATCTGCACACGCCAATCTGATCCGCAGTCGTTGATTAGCTGGTTCACCTGCTTTGGTTTATTGTCAGCCTTCAGCAGAGAGTCGGCGGAAATGGAACACGTTTCTCTGTTCACGTCGTGGTTGCCGGGAACGAGGAAAAGGTTCTGTGTTGGCACCGAGCAAATACTGCAAATTTCGGCGAGAAACAAAGTGGCATCATCAAACTGTTCTTGAATGAAAAGTCCCTCGTCCGTTTTTTGTCCATAGGCCGCATCTCCAGTGAAAAAGATCAGGTCAGGACGTATATCGTGTTTTTCGCGCATTAACTGCAAATCGCGCCGGAGTGCTGTCAGTATGCGATCTGCGTCCCAGCCCGTTTTGGTCTTGCAGGAATGCAGGTCCGACAGGTGCAACCATGTAACGGTTCTCGCCATTGCCATAATGCTTGCAAAACATCGGTGCATGAACAAGGTTTTTCCTCGCGCAACTACCAGATCGAGTTTATTAACTGATGATGGCGACTTGTCCCGGAGTCAATCCCGACAGGAGCGCGAGAACTTTGGGCATCAACGGCAAGGTTTTATTAAGCTGGCTGCTGCCGGCCACGATCCACTGCTTCACCGCGTCGTGTTCGAGACCTTCGCCCCACTGCCGGTATCTCACCAGCGCGGCACGCGGCGGTGGCGGCGTATTGAGCAGCGCCTTCGGAAAGTCGCCGCGCAACGGGTCGTCCACGAACGCCGACGGATACCGACCGATGAAACAACGCTTGTAATCCTACGCGATGCGAATGGGAATATCGCTCCGATTGAGTTCTTATTATCGGTAACGGCTGATACAAATGGTGTTTATACTGTGACGGGTGACACTGCCCGCACCAGTAAACTTGTCCAGATCAAATGATCGGAAATAAATCACAAAGCGTCGGCTCCGGCTGGCGCTTTTTATACCCGTGTATCTCGATACTTGCCAAATCTGGCACATTTACACTCCTATACTCAATTTGCGAATCATCCATAGTGTCACCATGATTTAAATATATCATTCATCACCGATTGTCAGGAACCCCAAACTCTGTTTTGAAGTGAGCGTATATGAGTGCGGCTGCACGCTCCGCTTTTTGTAGATAGGTTCGAACATCGTCTCTTTGCCCCCGCACACAAGGACGAAGATACAAAGATGGGATTTTCTGCCCATATGCCGCCTGTGTTTTTTCAGGTTCGATTGGTGAAATTATCGGTGTTTCAGGGGATAGCAAGTTTCCGAGAATAAAGAACGGTTTTCTGGCTTCAATTAACAGCTTTTTGTCCTTCAAAATTAGGTTCGATCCCATCGTCATCAAAATCTCCTTTTTGGTTTTTGGATCGCCCTTGGCGAACCGTTCCTGCACGGCACAGGCGAATTCAAAGGTCTGTTCAGACAGCTTTAACTGTTGTTCCACACGATGCCCGGCGTCGTTGAGCAGCTCCTCAAGGCTCTTTTTCATTTTCAGGAGTTCAACGCGCCGACGGCCATATTCCTCGTCTGACAGGCGGCTTCCGTCTGCATTAGAGGGTGCGGTTTTCAGCTTCACCAGATTATCAATTTCCTGCACACATTCCTTATATGCCTTCTGCTGTGATTGAATTATTTCATGCAATGAAGCCTTTTCTACTTCATGCAATTCATGCAGGAATTTGAAAGCCCATTCCTTGAATTGCTTGGAAATGCAGATGCGGGCAAGGCTCTCATTGATTTGTTTTTCCAGTTCCCGTCCAGTCACGCATTTTTGAAAGCACATTGGACGTTTGCTTTTTGAGCAGTGGTAATAGGTGTATTTTAGAAACTTCGGATTCACCATTTTTTCAATGGGTGTTTCACAACGCGGACAAATATTCTGCTTGCGATATGCAAATTTGAATTTGCAGTTGCCGCATATCGCCTGATGTTTTTCCTCGGCTGTCACCGCCCGTCCACAGTCTCCGCACAAGATCATCCCAGTGAAGGCAAATTCGAGATTCAATTGCGGGCGGGGATTTCCATTGCGGCCTAGTAATGTCTGCACACGGTCATATTCCGCCTCCGTGATCATTGGCTCATGTTTTCCTTGATACCATTGGCCGCTTCCATTGGGGAATTCAAACCAGCCGTAATAGAACGGCTTTGTGAATATCTTATAGATGGTGCTTCGGACAAACGGTTTACCACCTGCTCGTCGCGTTGTTCGTGTTCGCAAGCCCCATTCTTTGTCTGCAATCTCAATGATTTTTGGCGGAGTGTATTGGCCGGTCAACATCAAATCCCACATTCGTCGGATCAATGGGAACCTTTCCGGGTCTCTAACCAAGGTGTTTTCACCTGTCAACTTGTCGGTGTGATTCAAATAGCCTGGCAAGGCTTTACCCGGAAACCAACCGTTCTCCATTTTTGTTTTCATCCCGCGCTTAACGTTTTTACTCAAGTCATCAACATACTTTTGAGCCATGCCGAATTCGATATACATGAGGATGATGTTGTCATCCTCGCGGGCATAGCTTTGGGCGGGTGTCATTACCCGGATGCCATGTTGCTTGATAGCCCAGATGATGGAACCGCCGTCCACCGGGTTGCGGGCGAGACGATCCAGTTTCCAGCAAATGATGCCGGCGGCTTCGCCCCGGTAGAGCCGTTGCATCATTCGATTAAATATCGGACGGCCCGGGTCTTTGGCAGATTTTGATTCAGTCAAAATCTCGGCAATGGGCAGATTGAGTTTTGCGGCCAACTGTTGCAGTTCGCGGGTTTGCGATTCAATAGAAAGAACCTGCCGGTCTTCGGCTTCAGATGATTTGCGGCAATAAATAAAATATCCTGGCATTGAAGTGTGTTATTTACGAAGGGGAGACAAGCAACCATTGAAGGATACAAGGCAATGCTAACCCGCCAATATGTAAGCGTCAACGAAGCCTGTGTTACGCCTTGTTCAAAATCCCAAAGAAACGAAGCAGGCGCATGGCGATCTCCTGCACTTCATCGTCTGACAGTATCTCGCCGAATTCCTCCTGATAAATGGCTTTGAACTCGTCTATGGCCTCGCGGCTCAATTGGTTTGGTGTTTTCATGTCGCCACTTTACGGGCTTATAGCTGCCGGACAAAGGGGGGCAAACTTGCCAGGATTGGCAAGTCTAGTTAATACCCTAACATTGACTAAAATAGTAAAGTATGTTCTAGTATCGCCAATAACAACGTGGCTAGGCCGGCCCGATGTTTTCGCAAACATGCCAATTCTGGCAAGTTTGCCCCCCTACGACAAACCTCGCCGCACGTCTATTCTTTGGCTCTGAACTCACGATGAGTTCGTTGTTAAGTTATATGACATCGCTTCCAAACTATTTGCGCTCAAATAGAAAGCATTCTTCACTTTCACAGGAGGAAGTGGCTTTTATGCTGGGCATCAAAGGAATGGACAAGGGCAACAAAGTCTCTCGCGACGAAAACTATTCGCGCATACCGACCTTGGAATCTGCCCTGGCGTATGAGGCAATTTACGGCAAGCCGATTCGTGAATTGTTTGCCGGCCTCTATGAGCGGATCGCGCTGGATGTTTCTTCTCGCGCAAAGTTTCTTTCCTATCGGAAAACGAAGCTGCCTGATCCAAAGAAAAGCCAAACACTTTCGGAGCTTGCCCTTCGCCATTACAAATCAGTCGCTTAATTAACTACACACATGAATCAATCAAGTTCAATACAAGTTCGCATTCTTGCAATCGCGCCTACGGCCAGAGGTTTCGGGTATTCCGTCATGGAGGACCAGGTGATGATCGAATGTGGATACAAGGGGGCCAGGGGAAATAAAAATTTCAAGGTCGTTTCCAAGATCGAAAGGCTAATGAAGCAATTTTTGCCTGATGTGGTGGTGTTGCAAGACGTGAATGCCAAAGGTTCTCGTCGTGCGCCCCGAATCAAAGCGTTGCACCGGAAGATTGCTAGATTAGCAACGACCTACCAGTGCAAGGTGAAGCTTTTTTCAGGAAGCTACTTGCGCGGCGCACTGCTCGGCGATGTCAAGGGAACAAAGCACGAAATGGCAGAATTGCTTGCCCAAAAATTTCCTGCGGAACTTGCTGCAAGAATGCCGCGAAAACGCCGCGCATGGGAAAACGAAGATGGCCGGATGGACATGTTTGATGCGGTGGGTCTGGCTGCGGTGTTTTGGATGAAGAGGGCAAAGCGAGCGGTTTAACATATTGGACTTTAAAATTTTCTCAAGCATTGACCGTGGAGTGTGATATTTTGCCGTCATGTGCGGGCGATATACGGCGGCGAAAGATTTTAGCGAGCTGATCAAACTGGTCGGCGTCGTCATGGCGCGGGTGCCGTTTTTTTCGCCGCGCTACAACATCGCGCCGACGCAGACTCGCTCCGGTGATTTACCACGAACACCACCAGCCGGCGGTGAAGCTAATGCGCTGGGGTCTGATTCCATCCTGGGCGAAAGATGAAAGCATGGGCAACGCGCTTATCAATGCGCGGTCGGAAACGCTCGCCAGCCGAAATGCTTTTCGTGAGGCGTTCAAAAGCCGCCGCTGCCTGATTCCGGCCGACAGTTTTTTCGAGTGGCAGGAGCGCGACGGGAAACGGCAATCGTTCCGGGTGATGTTCAAAAGCGGCGAGCCATTTTATTTTGCCGGCCTGTGGGACAGGTGGGTTAAGCCGCCGTCGCGGGACAACGCCGACACGGATCTGGACGAAGCGCCGCCAAGCGAGACGATTGAATCATTTACCATCATCACGCAGCCGGCGAACGAGGCGATTGCGCCACTGCACGACCGGATGCCGGTCATCCTCCAGTCGCGGCACTATGACTGGTGGCTGAAAACGGACGATCTGCGCAGTGAAATGCACAAATCGGCGATGGCTTTTCCCGAAAACTCGCCGCTCAAGATTTATCCGGTCAGCAATCTGGTCAACAGCCCCAAGACGGATGACCCGCACTGCATCGAGCCGGTGCGGATTGACCGGGATATGTTTGAACGGCAATGGTGGGGGGACAGTTAATTCGGTCAGGCGAAAGCCAGTTCACTAACGGCTGGCATTTCATTCCAGGTGCGGCCTTCCAAGTCGCGGCCATTGCGCTTTTTGAACACACCGCCCCATTGCTTGAAATAAAAAGCAACGCCTTGCTTCAGGCACTGGTCGCGAATTTCCGTCACCCATTCCTCGGCCATCGGTCGCGCGCCGGGGCCAGATTCGCCGCCGACGATCACCCAATCAATGCCGCGCAGTTTTAACTTGGGCATGGGCGCGAGCAACGGTTCAAGGGACAGAAATTTGACGTGCGCGCCGGATTTGCGGAGCAAATCAATCCGGTCGTAATAGTCCGGGTGCTCGACGGTGACGCCCTGCCAGATATGCGGCGCCCAAGCCAACTTGTCATCAAGCTCGACCAACCGTTCCGGGCGCTTGGTGAGAATCTGATACCGATGCCAGTCGGCACGGTGCATCGTAGTGAATATTTTTTGGATGAACGACAACGGCACTTCGCGATGAAACAGGTCGCTCATCGAGTTTACGAAAATGGTCTGCGGTTTTTTCCAACGAATCGGCAAGTCGAGCATTTCATCTTGAAGCGTGACTTTGAAGCCATTGCGGTAATTGGGATTGCCCATCGCCTGCAACCGAAACGCCATGCGTTCGGCGTAGCAATGCTTGCAGCCGGGACTGATTTTGGAACAACCGGTAACGGGGTTCCAGGTTGCCTCGGTCCACTCAATTGACGATTTCAGTGCCATGAACGGTGAAAATTACAACAAATTTTTCTGATTGTCTGGCGAATATGTGCACGCTTTTTTCCAGAATTCCAAGCCTTTGGCGCTGCGCGAGGCAAACAACAGATAATAGTAATGTTTTACGCTGCAAACATCGGTGAAATGATACCCTTCGCCGCGCAATTTCTGGTGGTAGGTTTCGGCAAATTTTCGCCTTAAATCATCGTGGTCTGCCAACTTCGCCAACGCAACCACATCTGGCCGGGCACAGAAACCGGGGGATCCAAGAAAACTTTCGTATTTTTCACGCGCGATCTTATGGCTGGAATGAAGAATTGCGGGAACGATGTTGCGGGTTACGTCCGTGCCAAGGGCGACATTGATCAGCAGGTCAGCGTTTTGCAGATGATCCACAATGCGTTTGATGGTGGTGAACGGGACGTCGCATTCCGTCGGGTCAATGAAAACGAGGTTCAAACAGCTATCCGGGAGGCGTCCAAGGATGCGGGCCAATCCCGGCGCGTCGCTGTAATCACCTTCCACCGCCTCGGCAATGTCAGATTTTCCCAAAGCCTTTATGCGCTGATTGAGGATGTTCACCACACGCGGACTGGCATCAATGAAGATGCCTTTTTTTAACTTGGAAAATTGCTTGGAACGAATGACGGCCAACGCGGTGCCATCCATTTCCGTGCGGTCATTACGGGTGATGCAACGACCGGGGCCGCTGCAAATCTCGACGTAATTCAAGCCGTGCCAGCGATTGCTCATGCCGCCGGCAAAGATGCCGAAGTATTGGACGAGCCGATAAATTTTATCGTAGGCCCATTCGCCGACGCATCGCACTGGCAGGTTGTCCAGCGTGGACATGGTCTTGGTGCAAAGTCCATCAGCGTCAATGTCATCCCGCTCGGTGCGGTCGCAAACCTGACATTGGGGATGGCGACTTTGGCGGAGATCGAGGGTCAGGCTCATTAGTTTTTAAGAGGGTTCACTACCGGCCGGTTCACAAATGATTCCTGAAATTCTTTCGTCGTGATCACCGTATCATAGCCGCCAATGTCCTTCGGGTCGTGTTTGATGATGCCGGTGTAGATCAGGCTGGCATCTTCATACCGCTTAAATTTGAAAACGGCATCATTCATCATGGCGCTGTTGAAAACGTCGAGGCTGACCAGCAATTCAAAATCCTTGATGGCAAGTCCCGTCACTTTTTTGAACAACCCTGGTTCCAACTGCGTGATGATGTCCTTCAAACACCGCTCCCGATAATCCGTTAGATACATGAAAATCGGCACCCGCGTCGCAAATTTGATGAGTTTTTCCTGAATCTGTCTGCGCAAATGCTTGTATTCCTTTTCCTGCTCGGTCAGTTCCTTTTTCTCTTTTGCGGAAAGTTCCTGGTCGTTGGCCTCCTTGCGGGCCTTCTTCACGGCGTTGGATTTATTGATGATGGTTTCAATTTCCTGATTCAAATTGCGGAAACCCTCGATGCTCATCAAGGCATCCATCGCGGCCTTGTTATCCATGAGGCGTTGCAGCGTGCCGTTGTCCACGTTCACCAGCAACGCGCTTTCCCAACGCTTCGCCAGCAACGTCGCCGTCGTGCCGCTCGTGGCCATGTCCAACACGCCGGCGGCGTCAATCTGCTTCATGGAACTGCCGTCGTAGGCCAGCACCGGCAGGAAATGGATGAATTCCTCCACCTTCTTTTCGATGTTGGATTCGTCCACATTCAGGCGGCAACTGTATTCGGCGATCTGCCGCAAGGCGCGGTCGGGCGCGAAATCGAAGACGTAACATTCTTCCTTGATGATTTGCTCCTGGTTGGGTGACGTGCTGTCGGGATTCTTGATGGACCACGGCGACTGCACGCGGAACGCCGCCTGAAAATACGTTTCCGGGCTGGACGAATTGCGCAGCATGAAGATTCCCGTCCAGGGTTTGACCGTGACGCCTGTGGTCAGTTTTCCGCACGACAGGGTGATGGTCTTGGTCTTCATGGGGTCGTCCATGATTTCCAACACCGGCGGCAGTGCGTCCGCGCCGATGCCGGCCTGACTGCCAGCGGCGACGATGACGCGATAATCCTGATAAAACGCGTTTTGCTTTTTCGCGAGCAGATTCCGCATGGCGTGACACGAGGCGACGCTGGGCAGAAACCAAAATGTGTGCGACAGCAAATTCAACAGCCGCGCATCCGAGAACGGCATCGGCGGTTTTTGCGCGCCGAGCTTCAGATTGTCAACACTCGTGGCCTGGAACGCGCCGCGAATCAAATCCAGCCATTTCTGGACTTCGTCTTCGTAGGCGAATTTTGCCTTGTCGCCGATGCCGGTGGCGGAGAAAAAGACGTTCAGATCGAACTCGTTGAACTCGCCCTGCAAGGCAATCTCGCGGATGGCCTCCGGCAATTGATACGTCAGCAGCACCATGCGCGGCAACGCGGCGTAGGGATTGTTTTCACCTTTCCAATCCTGCTTGGCGCGCTGCTCGTCGGAATACGTCCAGTTAAAAATCTGCTCTTCGATGAACTCGCCGGTGGCGATGGCGCGGAACGGCGTGCCGGACAAATACAGGAAACCGCCCGTGGTGATGGGCATGATGTCTTCATCAAATTCCCGCATTTCCTTGCTCTCGGCGAAATCCAGTTCTTTTTCATCTTCCGCCTCAAACAACTCCTTCGCGTTGGCCCGCCAGGCGCCGTAATGGTATTCGTCCAGGATGACGCAATCCCAATTGGTCGCGTGAACCCATTCGTTCTTGGTCTTGATGCCGCCGGTGCTGGGATTGCGGCCCAGATAATCCTGAAACGAGCCGAAGCACACGAGCGGCTTTTTCTTGTCCGCCTCCTCATAGGTCAGGCCGCCGGGCTTGATGAACTGCCAGCCTTTGAAATCCACATGGCATTTCAAATCTTCCTCCCACGCGCTTTGCACCGCCGGTTTGAAGGTGAGCACCAGCAACTTGCGCCAGCCCATCTTCAGCGCGAGCTGATACGCGGCGAAGGTTTTGCCGAAACGCATCTTGGCGTTCCAGAGAAAATGCGGCGGCTTGCCGGAATTTTCTTTTTTGAAGCTCTTGAAATAGTCTGCGGTCTTGACCACCGCCGCTGACTGCTCCGGCCGCATCTTGAAATCCAGCGAGCGGTTTTCCTCGTTCAACTGGCCGCTGCGCACGGCGATGATCGCGGCTTTTACCTGGGCCACGGAGCAGCGAAACCATTCGCCCTCGGGATTTTTCACCCCATTGATCCGCAACATCCGGTGAACGTCATGGTCGGTGAACACCGAGCCGTCATTCCGCATGGCCGGTTCTTCGAGCACGATGCGATAGGGCAATTTGCCGGGGCGCAAGGTGGGATATTGCAGCGGCGACGCGGCTCTGGGCGTCCACCGTGGTGTAGCCCACTTTCAAAAGCTCGGCATATTGCGGATTCGTATCCTCGTAAGCGTAGATGGTGGGCCTTGGTTCGGGCCGGGGCGGGAAAAAATCCTTACTCATCTTTTGCCTCCATCGGCCTAACGCGAGACTCTATGAACGCAATGTCGTCCTTCGACAGCTTGTATTTTTTATAGAGCGCTTCATCCGTCCAAGTGCGATCCCATTTCTGCTGTGGCACCCAGGTGTATGTCGAGCGAGTGGCATCCTGGGTGATCTTGCGTAGCGAGACAAGAAACCGGAAAAATCTGCGTCCGCATGTAGCTGGTAAGACTTGTGGCCGCTTTCTTCGATTCAACGAAGAAGAATAGGTATGTCTGTGTGCAAACCGACGGCGGACCAGCGATCAAGCTTGGGCCAAGCACCATTGCTGGACGAATTCCTCGTTCTCCGTATGCCTTCGGGACCATCACCTTCCATTTATCAATTAAATGCGGACTCTTACCAACTTCCTTACGGTTGATATAGCCGATTAGCCGCTTGCCTTTCCGATTGTAATGCAAGGCGACATCATTTGCTTTTTGCTTATCGTGGAAGCCGTCAAAGTTGGATGTCCAACCGAATTCCTTATCCACCGACAAAATCTCGGTGATGGATGGCTCGCCTGCGCTCAAAACCTTTTTCAGTATCTTCAGTGCGCGGATGTCTCGGACGAGAACGTCATGCTCGCTCAAGTTGCGTTCGACTGGACCAGTTGTCTCGTCACCGCAAACCGTGGTAACTTCGCACGGGCCTTCATTCTCGCGGTCCCATAGGAAAAAGCAGATGCCTCCTTCAAAATCCACACCAGGAAAGACCAGATCCATGCGCTCGTAGTCCACCAACTTTCGCATCCGGCGATCTTCCAGCATTGAACGGCGGAAATCGGACAAACCCAATCCGCCGGCCATCCAGCGCGAAGGGATAATCATGGACAGATAGCGCGGATTCATCTTCTTGGCCTGATCCACAAATTTGTTGTAGATGGGAATGTCGCGCGTGCCGCCATCCGAGCCCAATTGGTAGGGTGGATTGCCGACGATGACGTCAAATTTCATATTGAATATCTCCTCTGGATTTTCAGTGTGGATAAATTGGTAGGCGTGAGTTTCCAGTTCGTTGCCACGGTCATATTCCTGCTGGGCGGCTCCGCAGAACACGCAGCGTTCATCCTCCCAAGTGTGCTGGATGCGTTTGAAACGGATGTTGCCTTGATTGTCGTCAAACGCATCGCACACGGAATACTTGCCGTTGGCGGTTTTGGAACAATATGCCGACCGGCGGGCAATGTGCGCCGTCAATTCCGTGATTGGCGATGGCGAAAATCTGCTTGGTGAAAATGTGATTCGCCCGTTTCTGCTGGTTCGGGAATTTCTTTTCCAAACCCTTCATCAATCGCCGCGCAATCTCGCGCGGGAACACGCCGGATTTGCAAAACGGGTCCAGGAAACGGGCGTTCTTGTCTTTCCAGATTTCCGGCGGCAACCGGTCCAGAATTTCGTTGGCCACTTTCGGCGGCGTGAAAACCTCGTCGCTGCTGAGATTCGCGAGACACGTCAGGATGTCCGGGTTGTAGCTACCGGTGTTAAGCATGAGCAACCTCCATGAAATGCGTCGGCGGAAATTCCTTTGTCGGCGTCGGAATAAAAACCTCGTCGCCAAGGTCTGAAAAAAGCGGCATCTGTTCGGCGTTTTCCTTGTCCAAATCAGGAAAGAGCAATGCTTCTCTCGTTTCCTCATGCCGCAGCAGTGCGTGAAAAGTGAAATCCCGCCGCTTGAGCTGGTTGCCGTTGACCGGCGACCATTCGGAAAACACGATGTAGCCCGGCATGGTCGCCAACGGTCTTGAGCGTCAGCGCGTCGCCCCAAATGATATTCCGTTCCAGGATAAACCGGACGGCGTGGCGGCAACCGTCCTTGGTCTGGTCCTTGAACAACCGGCGGTAGTTTTCATCGAAGATTCCCAAAAGCCGCTGCCGGCAGGCCTGGACGTTGTCCTGCAGAATATCAATGCCGTAAATTGAAGTGACCGCGAGAACGGCATAGCGTTCGTATTCCAGTTGCGACTTGGCGTAGCGTTTTTCGACGATGCCAAGTTTGCGGCGCAAAATCTCGGCCAGAAAATTTCCGTTGCCACAGGCGGGTTCAAGGAACCGGGAATCAATGCGCTCCGTTTCCGTTTTCACCAAGTCGAGCATGGCGTTGACCTCGCGCGGCGCGGTATAAACCTCGCCGTGGTCCGCCACCCGTTCTTTGGAGACGACTTGTCGGTGCATTGTTATCAGTATTTCACCGTATTGGGGGAAATTTTGCGGGCATGGAATTTACGGGCGTTTGCCGCCGTGAATTTCAAAAAGTCCAAGCTGATTAACGTCCAGCGGCACGTCAACCGCATCCGCCGGCAGCGGGAAAAGTGATTCGCCCTGCGGGTCGTGCTGTTGGAAACGCGACTTGGCTAGGTCATGGTTCTGCACGGCGTAACAATAGACGCACCCATGCGGGCAAGTGTCATACTCGCCGATGTCGCGTGATTCATAGCAGCCGCACTCCTTGCGGTTGCCCTTCAAACAGGATTGAAGCGGTTTGCCGGTGATGTTGTTGAACCGGATGGCATCCACGCAACGCGCCTCGCCGCAACCGGGCACGACGAATTGCGGCTGGCTGCAAACCGTGAGTCGGATTTGATTGGCTGCGGCGATGGATGACAACTCGGCAGTGAGCGCGCGTTTCCAATCGTCCGGCGGGTCTGACCAGGTGAATTTTTGATCCTCCGCCGCGCGCTCCATGTTGCGCAGCGTTTTCCGGTAAAGATGCGCGAATGAAATCACCACTTCATCGGTGGCACCCGCCAACGATTTCGCCAGCCGCGCAAACGACTCGACATGGAACTCGCGGGGCGTGAGCGATGAATTAATGATCGTGTCATAACGCCACACGCAAACCTGCGGGCCAAACTGGTCGGCAACGCGGCGGAAATTTTCCACGGCACGGCCAGCATTGACAACGGCGTGTTCCAACTCGCGCGGATAGCCATTGATGGTGTGCTGCACGACGAACGGATAGCCGCGATCCTTGACCTCGGCCAGATGATGCACAAACGGGCCGACGTTTTTCGTCCAGAATACGATGCCGTCCACTGCCTCGCGGTTCAACGGCACGCGGATTACGCGCCGGTTGTAGGGATTGACCATCTTGCAATAGCCGGCGCGCAACCGATTCATAAACCACTCGCCGTAGAAAGTGGGGATGTCGGTTTTGTAGCTGGCAGAGATGATCATGCGTCAGGCTTTTTTCATGATGCGGATGGCAGCGTCGCTTTTGCGCTTGGGCCAACCGAATTTTTTCAGATATTTTCCCAAATCGGTTTTTTCTTCGTTATTTGAAAACACCAAATCTTTGCTAACTACATACACGGGTTTCAGATTGTGTTTTTTGGCTAATGTATCGAACCACTCGTAGAATATTGGTGAATTGTTATCTACAAAAAGAATCATTGCACCCGGCTTCATTTGAGAAAGGCAATAATCGAAAAACGGTTGAGCTTCGTTTTTGATTTTCCAAACTTCCGAAAGGAAAAAGCTCAATGTGAACAAATCAGCCCGCAGAAACTTTTGGTAGCTTTTCCATGTATTTGGTTCCGTCACGTCCAACTGTTGGAATACTGGATTCAGTTGAAAGTCCGGGGTCAACTGAATTGCTACATCACTCCATGAATCCCCCCAGGCGCGTTCTTTGTCAAAAATGTAGCAGGTCAACTTTGTGTCTTTGATGCCCGCATTCATCATGTATTTCAAAATGCCAAGAAGGTCGCTGCCCGGCCCTCCGCCAAGGCAGGCAACTTCAACACTTTTGCCTTTCAGCATATCGCGCAATTGTTTTTCTCCGCTTATCAATTGCATGATGTAATCCGCGTGAGCGACGGTGTATTTATAAATATAAGCAAACCGTTTTAACGGGTTGCTGTAGTCAATTGGCTTGATAGCCTTGTTAGAAAGGTTTCCGTAACATGTAGTCAAAGCCCCAAGCTCTATTTTTATCAGCTCATCCTTTTCGGCTTCACTGTTAGCTTTAATTCCTGCGTAAGCGTCATCCAGAACTAATTTAATCAGTTGCATCAGTTTCATAATTTTCTTTTTTGTTTTTTTCGGACCGAAAAATCATTCCGCTTCGTCCAGCGGCTCCGGCACATAAACCCGCTTCAACGGGAGCAGCGCCTTGTAACGCGAATCAAATTGTTCGTAGTGCTGGAGGATGAGCGAAACCAACTCGTCGCCATCAATGAGGCGCAAGTTGCTTTTGTTCCGGGCGAACGTGACGGCCTGATTTGTGAACGTGCCGAGCGTGACGACCATGCCGAATTCCGTCCGGTCCACTTTGCCGTTTAGCTGTGAAACCACCGGCTCGCCGATGCTGCCCTCGGTGCTTTTGACCTGCACCTTGATGATCGGCGGTTCAAATCCGAGTTCGTCCTTGTGGGCGATGATGTCCACGCCGCCATCCGGGCCCTCCGGCGACACCCGGCAACGGTAGCTCATGGTTCCCATCAGGTGGGCGATGAAATGCGAGAAGGCGTGCCCCTTGATCTCCTGCGCGAGAGTTTTGAGAATAAAATCGCGGGTATTTTGCGCGATTTCCTCCGCGACGTAGGAAATGGATTCATCCTGCTTGGCCAGCGTGGGCGCAATCGGTTCGCCAGTGAGGACGGCGAGAAATTCATCGGTGAAATTTTTGACCTGAAAGAAGCTCAAGGCAGAACCGATTTCGTAAAGCGCGCCCTGGGTAAATTGTGTGCGCGGGATGGCTTTCAACCATTTGACGGACCGCTGCTGCGGATAACCCGGCTGGGTTTTCGGGTCATACTGGAACGCGCCGGTAATTTCGCCGATGTGAACCGTGCGGTCTTGTTTGGACGGATACGTAACATAATCGCCAACTTTGATCTCGTGAAGGAACCGGAAAAGCTGACCTGCGGCGACCGGATACCATCCCTCTTTTTCGTCGGGATAAACTTTTTTCAAGTGCGCCTTGAATGCCTCCCGGTCGTTGGCGAGTTTTGAAATATCGCCCGCCTTCGGCCAGCCGAGCGCAATGACATTGTGTTTCAGGAAAAGTTCGTCGGCGTCACCGGTTCTGCCGGCGTGGATGCCCCAAACAGTTGAATTTATTTTTGCCATATTATGCCTTGAAAAATTTCCCGTGAGTGTGAACCGGATTTGTAAATGAAACCAGACGAAAAGCGAAATCTGAAAACGGCGCGAATTTTTTCACCACGGGTGGGACAAAGGCTGTTCAAGAGGCGGGGAATACGGGCAAAAGTCAGCGCCGGGGCGGCGTGAGGCGAACCGTGGTGCCGGGTTTGGTAATGTTGACGCCTTTGACTTTCAGCATGCTTTTTGCAAGCAGACGCATTTGGTCATCGGCCAATTTCGGCGGCAGGATTTGCGCGAAACGGCCTTCCATCTTGTCCATGCCGGGAACGGTGGTTTCGCCAAGATTGAAAAAATTTCCGTTGCCGTGGCGGATGATGGGCAGGAATTTTTGTTTCTGGCCGCTGTGCGATTCGCCCATGAGCACGATGACTTCCTGCCGGTCGAACGCCTCGGACGGTGGTTCGGTCATGTCCATCTTCTCGCCGGGCGTGGCGGTCTTCATCCAGGCTTCAAGCGCCATGACGATAATGGTGGCGGCATGGGCGATGCACACCAGCCGGGCGGTGGTGGCGAAAGTGTCCTTTTCATCGGCATCCACCAGAGAAGCCGGGACGAACATGAGCGGCCCGTCCGCGCCAATCAGGAAAAGCGTGGGAGACATCATTCCACTGTTGCGCATACAAAATCCGGCGTAATGCTCGGCCTGCGCGAGCAGGTCATCCAGCGATTCAAGTTGGCGGGGCGGTTGCACCGGGCAAAGGGTCGTCGAATCGGTTTAATGATGCAAGCTGGCGCCACCAGTCCTTGTGGACAGCCACCATTTTTGCGGAGTGCCATCATTGTGGCCGACCGCACGAATTTCCGCGAGCGGCGCAATGCCGGGGAACCGCACGAATAAACATCTGGGCGCATCCGCATCAGGCAACCTTCGGGTGTCCGATCTCGCGCAATACGCGGTGCGCGGGCCGGCATTTGGGGGGATTTCGGGAGTAATGTGCGGACTTCTGGGTTACATTTGGACACGCGACATGCTCGACCCCACTGCGGGCCTGCGTCTTGACCGGACGGTCTTGATCTGGGCGATATTTTGGGCCGTCGCGAGCAGTTTTGGGGTTTTCGGACCCCTTGGCCAAATCGCTCATGGCGCTGGATTATTCGTCGGTCTTGTCGCGGGCACTGTTTCCGGCCTATGGGCAAAACACTTGTCGCAAGGCAAAAGCTGAAATCCGGCGGCGTCAAGGATCACGTCATCTTACGAAAACATGTCCTCTTTTGTCGGGTCAAAATCAGTGTTGCATCCCAAAAGGCTTGCCAAAACTTTCATTTGCACGCTGTCGGGCTGGCTGGTGCCGTCTTCCCATGAATGAACCAAAGCCGTTGCAATACCCATTTTAACCGCCAAGTGGCTGTGTGTTAGGTTTTTCTTTTGGCGTTTGACTTGAATCCAAACGCCTATCGTCTTTATGCTCTCCGGCAATGGTTTATAATGATTCTTTTTTCTCAATTTATGGCTGAATTTTATGGAAATTCGTCGTTGTGCAATACCCAGCAGAGCTACTCTCCCCAGCGCGGAGAGGGAGAAAATCTTTGCGCGACTGGACTTGTTTCGATGCCGAATGGATTTGGCCGTGGAAGTGCGCGAGTATTTCATCCCCGACTTTTCCAACTGGAAGTCTTTGCAGACGGCCACCATTGACGCCTTTGAATCCGCCTTCGCCCGCTTAAAAAAAGACCTGGAGGCTGAAAATTCCAGGAAATAAGTTTAACGCGCCACCTCACCCCGGCCCTCTTCCCCCAACTCCGTTGGCGGAGAGGGAGAAAGTTTTGCGCGTTTTGTGTTCTTTTGTGGCCAATGAATCTGTGTTTCATCTGTGTCCATCTGTGGCTAAAATCCTCGTTTTAAACCTAAATCATTGAAAATTAGGCCATTGGACTATTTTATTCGGCCTTCCGGCTATCAGGCACGGGCTTCCGGCTATTTTCCACTGGCTCCTGACTGTCCGCTTCGGCCTTCAGACTATGTTCTTCCTTGCTCGGACTATCCGCCACCTTGATCCAGCTATTTTCCTCGACCGTCTGGCTATCCGCCACGACCGTCCGGCTATGTTCCACAGGCATCCGGCTATCCGCTTCCGCCTTCGGGCTATCGGCCACGACTATTCGCCTATCGTCCGCAAACGTCCGGCTATTTTGCATGACCTTCCGGTGATCGGAAACTGGCATCCGGCAAGCCGTCACGCAGCCTGGATTTTCCCGAAGCGGCGTTTCGGCAGACGGCCGCATTGTTTCCGAATGATTTTCGGTTACCGGCTTTCTGCCGGGAATTGCTACGGTGTGCGACGGGGCGTCGCAGCCACTTTATGCGACGAGCCGTCGCAGCTACTTTTTGCGACGAGGCGTCGCAGCTACTTTTTGCGAGGGGGCGTCGCAGCTACTTCAGTGCGGACTGTTGCCGCTGTCGTGGTTCGCCTTGCGTTTCGCGGCCTCGGCGACTACTTTTTCCGAGGCTTCGCGCGGCATTTCCTCGTAGTGGCTGAAAGTCTCGGTGTGGACGCCCGCCCCGCCGGTCAGCGAACGCAGTGTGCTGGAGTAGTGATACAGTTCCGCCGTCGGCACGCTGGCCTTGATGACCTGAAACGCGCCTTCGGCCTCGATGCCCATGATTTTTCCGCGCCGTGAGGACAGGTCGCCCATGACTTTGCCCATGAAGTCTTCCGGCACGCGAATCTCCACGATCTCAATCGGCTCCAGCAAACACGGCTTGGCGGCGGCGAACGCTTCTTTGAACGCGAAGTAACCGGCGATCTGAAACGCGATGTCCTTTGAATCCACCGGGTGCATTTTGCCGTCGTAGAAATCTATCTTCACATCGGTCACGCGGCAGCCGGCGATGACGCCTTCGGTGCAAACTTGATTGACGCCTTTCTCGACGGACGGCACGAAATTGCGGTCCACGTTCTGGCCGACGAGCGATTGGGTGAATTCCACGCCGCTGTCGCGCGGCTTCGGTTCGATGCGCATCCAGACTTCGGCGAACTGGCCCGCGCCGCCGGTTTGTTTTTTATGGCGATATTTGGATTCGCCCCGGCCCTTGATCGTCTCGCGGTATTTCACGCGCGGCTCGGCGAGTTCGACGTGGACATTGTGCCGGCGGCGCAAACGGTCGGCGATGACTTCCAGGTGCAACTCGCCTTGTGCCGACAAAATGGTCTGGTGCAGTTCGCCGATCCACGACGTAGAGAAATGTCGGGTCTTCCTCGTGCAGCGCGGCGAGGCCGGTGGCGATTTTGTCTTCCTCGCCTTTCACTTTAGCGATGAGCGCGGCGTGGATGTTCGGCTTGGGATAAACCACTTTCGGCAACGTCAACGGATGCTTCGGCGCGCAGAGCGTGTTGCCGGTGTGCGTGTCCTTGAGCTTCACGACCGCGCCGATGTCGCCCGCGCCGAGCGAGTGGACGGCCTCGCGGTTCTGGCCGTTGAGCAGAAAAATCTGGCCGACGCGCTCGGTGATCTTGCGGTCGCTGTTGAACAAATCGGTGCCGGTGGTGACGCGTGCCGGAATAGACGCGGAAGAAAGACAGCTCGCCGAATTGCGCCTCGGTCATGTGCTTGAAGACGTAGGCCACGGTTTCGGCGCTGTCGAGCTTGACCTCGGTTTCATTGCCGTTGGCGTCAATCGCCGGGACGTTCTTGCGGTCCACCGGCGACGAGCCGTATTTGGCGATGAAATCCATCAGGCGCGCGACGCCGATATTTTTCTCCGCCGAGACGGCGAAGAGCGGGATGAACAATTCCTTTTGCACCGCCGCGTGGATGCCGGCGCGGAATTCCTCCTCGGACAAACCGCCTTGCTCGAAATATTTGTTCATCAGGCCGTCGTCGGATTCGGCGATGTGCTCGATGAGTTCGTTGTGCAGTTGCTTCACGCGTTCGCCGAGCTCGCCGGTGGCGGGCTCCTCGGTGTATTTGCCGGAGCCGTCGGTGGCGTAGGTGACGACTTCGTTGCGCAAGACATCCAGCGTGCGATTGAAGCCGGGACCGGCGTTCACCGGCACGCTCAACGGAAAAACGTGCCGCCCGAAATGTTCCTGCGCGGACTTCACCGCCGCGTCGAAATCCACGTTTTCCCGGTCGAGCGCGTTGACGACGATCATTTTCGGGATGCCGTAATTCGGTCGCGTAATTCCACACGCGGTCGGTGCCCACGCCGAGGCCGTGTTGCGCGTGGATGACGACGAGCGCGAAATCGCCGACGCGCAGCGCGCCCAGGCCTTCGCTGATGAAGTCCAGATAGCCGGGCGTGTCAATGAGGTTGAATTTTTTGCCCGCCCATTCGGCGTGCATCAGCGTGGCGGAGACGGAAATCTGCCGCTGCTTTTCGCTGACATGATAATCGGAAACGGTCGTGCCGTCGGCGATGCTTCCCATGCGCGTGATCACCCCGGCGCAGCGAAGCATCGCCTCGCTCAACAGGGTTTTGCCGGACGAGGCGTGGCCGACGATGGCGAAGTTGCGGATTTCAGCGGGAGGATAATTTTTCATAAGCCGGATTCACAATGCGGTTGTTGGTTTCCAAACGGGGTTTATGGCTGGAAGCATTTCAAACCCAAACGCCGGCGTTTGGCAAGACCAAATTTACATGACACGCTCGCAACGCGCTTGCGGGCGGGCGCGAAAATTGTATTTTTCCCGAATCGTTGACGACATGGATTAACGACATGGAAACTGTCCGCACAAAATTTTGCTGATCAGCGGCGATGAAACTTCCGCCCGGCGCATCGGCGAGCTGGTGTGCGCGGCAGTGGCGGCGGCGGAGGTCACCATCGAGCCGACGGCGGACGCCGGCCTGGCGATGGTGGCGACCAATAATTTTGACGCGCTGCTGTTCGAAGTGCCGCAGGCGAACGCCTCCGCGCTGTTCCAAATCACCTCGCTCACCACCCAGGCGCCGCAACTGCCGGTGTTGGTCATCGGGCCGGGCGAGGATGAAAATTATCTGGCCGAGGCGGTGTTCAGCGGCGCGCAGGAATATCTGGGCCGCGAACAGCTGTCCGCCGCGACGCTGGGCCACGCGATTTATTGCTCCATCGCCCGCCAGCAGGAACGGCTGGCGCTGATCGAGGAAAAAAATAATTACTACGGCATCTTCGACCATCTGGTGGAAGGCATTTTCCGCACCACGATCAACGGCCATTATCTGCTGGCGAACATCGCGCTGGCGCGGATTTACGGTTACGACTCGCCGGTGCAACTGATGGCGAGCATCAAGGACATCGCCGACAGCCTTTACGTCGAGCACGGCCGCCGCGAGGAGTTTGTGCGGCTCATGCAGGAGAACGACACGTTGAGCGGCTTCGAGTCGAGAATTTACCGCAAGGATGGCAGCATCATCTGGATTGCGGAAAACTGCCGCGCCGTCCGCGACGCCCAGGGCAGGCTGCTTTACTACGAAGGCACGGTCGAGGACATCACCGAACGCAAGCGCGCCGAGGAACAAATCCGCCGCGCCACCGGCGAACTGTCCCGCAGCCGCGAGGAACTGCGCACCAAAAATTCGCTCATGGAGGAAAACCTCCGCACCGCGCGCGAAATCCAGCTCACCATGCTGCCGCAGCAGTATCCCACCTTTCCGCCAAACGTCGCCGCCGGAACAAAGCGCCTTTCAATTTGTCCACCGCTACGAGCCGGCGGAATCCGTCAGCGGCGATTTCTTCAGCATCTCCGCCATTTCCGACACCGAGGTCGGCGTGTTCATCTGCGACGTGACCGGCCACGGCGTCCGCGCCGCGCTGGTGACGGCCATGATCCGGGCGCTTGTCCGAGGAATTGAAACCGCTGGCGCGCGATCCGGGAAATTTTCTCCGCAAGCTGAACTTCGATTTGTGCAGCATCCTGAAAAACACCGGTTCGCCGATGCTCACCACCGGGTTTTACGCCGTGGCCGACTGCCGCACCGGACGGCTGCGCTTTGCCAACGCCGGCCATCCCAAGCCGCTGCTGGTGCGCCGTTCCGCCAAGCTCGTGGAACCGCTCGCCAACGCCACCGGCCGCAGCCAGCCGGCGCTCGGACTGTTTGACGACCCGCCGTATCAAACTTCCGAAACGACGACTGACGCCCGGCGATTTTTTGATGCTGTTCACCGACGGGCTTTACGAAGTGCAAGGCCAGAACGAGGAGCTTTACTCGCAGGAACGGCTGATGCTGGACGTGAAAAACTTCCTCACCCATCCGCCCGGCATCCTGTTCGATCGAACTGCTCGAAGTCATCCGCGCCTTTGCCGTCAACGGCGAATTTGACGACGACGTTTGCCTCGTGGGCATGGATTATCCCGGCGCGCCTGCGGCAAAGGCCTGAAGCGTCCGTAAAAGCCAGTTCCTTGTCAGCCACGGAGTGGCGGACGACAGTAGCCCACAGTGCAACTGTGGGAACTATCGTCAAGCGAATCAAGCCCCGGACGGGGCGGAAGAATATTTTGCGGACGTGATTTTTCTGCCGCTCCTGCCGGAGCTTTTTCCGTCGTGAACCTTAAACCCACAGCTCGCGCTGTGGGCTACTATCGGGTGCTGCTCCGCAGCTTCAGACGGATAAAATCATGGAGCCAGGCGTTCGCGGTGGGGCTGGTGGTCGCGGTTCCAGCAGCACAGCGCGGCGGCGCGGGTGTCGGCAAACAGAAAGGTCAACGGCGGCGATTCAACGATTTCCTGCGCTTTGGATCCGGGATTTAAGTTGTTCGATTGTCAGAAATGGATTGCTTCGGTGAATCATCCGATGGCAGTTGGAGCAGACAACGGCCAAATCTTTGAATTCGGTCGCGACCTCATCCTTGGCATCGGCGAGCGGACAAAGATGATGAACCTCACAAAATTCGGCACCAAGTGCGCCGTAAAATTTCTGAAAGTCGAATCCGCACACAGAACAGGCAAGTCGCCCAGTAGTTGCAAGCACCTGTTTGCGCTTGGCAACAACAATCTTTAGGTTGCGCTCGCGATATAGATGTTGCCGAAATGAGGCAGCGCCTTCTCGTGCTGAATTCTCAAAAGCGTCAATGTCGGGAAATTGAAAAACCGGGATTGAGGATTTAGATGACGACGGAGTGGAAATATAAGTGATGCAGTCAGAAGGAAAATCATCCAGATATGCGATCAGGTTTGGATTGCGATCCAGACCCAACACAAGCCCGTTGATGCGGTCAATCAAAACAGACTCCTCTAGTTTGCCATGTTCATCGTTATAGCGAATGATGGCACTTACAGCTCCAACGGAATTGAAGTTTGGAACGGACTGCAAAGCCTGAAATGCTTGGCCAGTGCGCGTCTCAAGAAGCAGCTTTGTTGTGAAGTGCTTCGCGCCGCTTCCTTCATGGTAGTTTGTTTTGCTGGCGGCAATGGTGTGTGACAACCAACCCGCATTGCCCATCTGGTCGCAAAGGTCTTTGTAGCGCATACGTGTTCAACCCCTCATTCTGATTTTTTAGAGTTGGATTCTCCGAGTTCCGATTTTGGCTTTATCTTGAAATAGCTATCGGGGTCTATGAAAACGAGGTTGTTGTTGCTCAAAAAAATTTGCCCCTTTTCAACTCCAGCCGGCGCGTTGACCAGCCAGCAGTATTTTTCAGTTTTGTCACCAACAAGGCGTTCAGTCTTTGCAAAAATGGTGAGGG
The DNA here is from genome assembly GCA_963738225.1 of uncultured Verrucomicrobiae bacterium. Taxonomy (GTDB): domain Bacteria; phylum Verrucomicrobiota; class Verrucomicrobiia; order Limisphaerales; family UBA11358; genus UBA11358. Next base: position 244,036 of record CAVTVR010000007.1, on the reverse strand, counting down.
TTTTGTCCTGTGGATATGAAAAGGAAAATTTTCCATCGGCGTCGGTAAGTGTTCTTTGGGAGGTAGGAAATATAAAGTCACTTAAGTAATCATTAGCGACTGGAAATCGGTCAAAACTTGTTTGAGCATGGATTAAATCCCATTTGGTATATTCCTTGTTATCGCCTAATTTCATGTATTGTTCAGAGTATTGATGTGAAATATCTCCTAGTTTTTGACGGATAACTTGTTCTTCTGGAGAGCTTGAAAAATTATTTTGCCTAAAAATCGAATCTGCTTTAAGCCGCATCTTAATGTATTCAGGATTATCCAAAGGGGCATTCGTTTTGAGTAACTCAAAAGCTTTTTCCGCCTTTTGAAGAGCAGCCGTCGCAACTTCGATTTCGTGTTGCCGAGACACAATTGCTGAATCAATTGAAACTTGTCGTTTTTTGAGGAATTCTCGCACCGCATCCTTTTCAATCAATTGCACTTCGATCAAGCCTAGTTTTATATTTTTTCCTCCGCGCGTGACAATGAACGCTTGTCCTGAAAGCGTGGTTTCCTTTGCTTTGCAACCCGATACTGACAACAAATAAAGAAGCGCCGTTAAGCAATAGTATGTTTTCATGTTTAACTTTTTACGCCCCACCGACGAGCTTCGTCATGGAAGTCGTGTCGCCAAAATGGGTTTTCACCTTGGCGACGGTGTTTTCGACGGACAGCCCGTATTTCGCGCGGAGTTCGTCCTGCGTGGTGGCGTGCTCGATGAATTGATCCGGCCAGCCGATGCGGATGACAGGCGTGGTCACGGCTTTTTCGCTGAACAGTTCCAGCACCGCAGAACCGTAGCCGCCCATCAGCACATGGTCTTCCAATGTCACGACCAGTTCCGCTTCGCGGCCCAATTTTTCGTGGACTTCGGCGTCAATCGGCTTGGTGAAGCGCGGGTTGATGACCGCGACATCAAATCCTTCCGTCGCGAGCTGCGCGGCGGCCTTGCACGCGATAGCGTTCATCGGGCCAAGCCCGAACAGCGCGATCTTGCGCTGGCCGTTATTGGCAAAATCCTGGACGACCTGCGCCTTGCCGACTTCGAGCAACTGCGGTTCGGTTTTCACCGGCACACCTTCCGCCGCGCCGCGCGGATAGCGGATGAACGCCGGATGATTTTGTTTCGTGGCCGTGAACATCATGTCGGCCAGTTCGTCCTCGTTGGCCGGCGCCATCGCGATGACGTTCGGGAAGCAGCGCAAATAAGAAATGTCAAACAGGCCGTGGTGCGTCGGGCCGTCGTTCGCGGAAAGCCCGGCGCGATCCATGCAGAAAATCACCGGCAAATCCTGCAAACAAACGTCGTGGTGAATGCAGTCGTAGGCGCGCTGGAGAAACGTGGAATAAATCGCCACGACGGGCCGGTAACCCATCGTCGCCATGCCGGCGGCAAAGATGACGGCGTGTTCCTCGGCAATGCCGACATCGAAATAGCGGTCGGGCATGGCCTTCTCCAAATGTTTCATGCCGGTGCCGGTGGGCATCGCGGCGGTGATGCCGACGAGGTTGCCGTTGCTCTGGCAGAGCTTGACCAGCGTCTGGCCCATCACGTCCTGATAGGCGGGCGGCGTGCCGGGTTTGGCCGCGGGCGTTTCGCCGGTCTGCGCGTTGTAAGGTCCGAGACCGTGAAATTTTTCCGGCTGTTTCAGCGCGGCCTCAAAGCCCTTGCCCTTTTGCGTCAAAATGTGAATGACGATCGGATGATCACACTGCTTGGCAAATTCCAGCGTGCTGATGAGCAGCGGCAAATTGTGTCCGTCAATCGGGCCGAGATAACGGAGGCCCATTTCCTCGAACAGCACCGGCGAACCGTAACCGCCGCGGCCATCGCCGTCCGGCACGCGGGCGACGGGCTGCAAACCGACATTGGTCAGCGCGCCTTTGAAACCGCCTTCGGCGCGATGCGCGAGCTTGAGCGCGAGTTCGCCTTTCGGCAGACGGCGCACAAAACTTTCAAAATCCTTCGAGAGCTGGTTGTAGCGCGGGTTCGTGATGAGCTTGTTGAGGTAACCGGAAATCGCACCGACGTTTTTGGCGATGCTCCATTCGTTGTCGTTGAGAATGCCGATGAATTTTTTCGTCGTGTGCGCCAAATTATTCATCGCCTCGAACGAAATGCCGTTCGTCAACGCGGCGTCGCCGAAGATGCAGACGATGTTTTCGTTCGTGCCGCGTTTGTCGCGCGCCGCCGCCATGCCGAGCGCGGCCGACAGCGCCGTGCCCGCGTGGCCGGCGCCAAAGCAATCGTGTTCGCTCTCCGTGCGCAAAGCAAAACCGTTCAAGCCGTCCGTCTGGCGAATCGTGCGGAAACGGTTTTTGCGGCCGGTAAGAATCTTGTGGACATAAACCTGATGACTCACGTCCCAGATGAACTTGTCCTTGGGCGTGGTGAAAACCTTGTGCAGCGCGATGGTCAGCTCGACCACGCCAAGGTTCGGACCGAGATGGCCACCGCCTTTGGCGAGACCTTCGATCAGCTCGGTGCGGATTTCGCCGGCGAGTTCCTGCAACTGCGGCATCGTGAGCTTTTTGACGTGCTCCGGCGCGTCCACCATGTCGAGATAACGACTCATATTTATTTGTTAGCCACAGATGAACACAAATGAAACACAGATAAAAAGTTCGTCCGGGCAGTCAATTGCCGCAACAAGAAACGCTCCCCGCTGCCATGCATCTTCGCCTGACATAAATCCAAATCTGTGTTTCATCTGTGAAAATCTGTGGCTGAATTATTCTTCCGGCACTTCAAACGGTTTCAATTTGATTTCGCCCGCCGCGGTTTTGTCGAGCTGCTGGATTTTCAATTCCGCCTCGGCCAGTTTTTCCTGGCAGGTTTTCACGAGCTTCGCGCCTTCCTCATATTTCGCCAGCAACGTTTCCAGCGGCAAATCGTCCGCCTCCATCGCTTCCACGACGGATTCGAGCTTTTGCAGCGCTTCTTCGAACGAAGGTTTTCTGGCGGGACTGTTTTGGCCCGCGCGTTCGGTGTGGTTCGGCACGGCTGAAACATAGCAAAACCACGGCGTTCGTCTAGTTCCCATTCTAATCGAGCATACGAAATCTTGGATTTGGGCGGGAATCCGTTTGCTTGAAAATGCGATGCGACCATCAACTTCGTTGCCAACTTGCGGACGGATTTTCTTCCGTTAAACTTGCGAATGGCCAAACCTAATTTCATCGAACTCCCGGGCTGCGAGCCGATCAACATCCTGTTTGAGGATCGCTCGGTCATCGCGATTGACAAGCCGCGCGGCTGGATGCTCGTGCCGGATTCATGGCGCCGGACGAACTGGAATTTGCAGACGGCGATTGATTCGTCCATCCGCGCGGATGATTTCTGGGCGCGCTCGCGCAATCTGCGTTACCTCCGGCACGTTCACCGGCTGGATGCGGACACGAGCGGCGTGATGCTCTTCGCCAAAAGCGAGGGCGCGATGCGCGCGATGGGCGAGATGTTCGAGTCGCGCCGGATGGGAAAAAATTATCTCGCGGTCGTCGAAGGCGTGCCGCTGGAAAAAGAATGGACGTGCGAACTGCCACTGGGACCGGACCCGAAAAATTTTGGTCGAATGCGCGTGGACGATTCGGAAGAAGGCAAGGAAGCGGAAACACATTTCCGCGTGCTGGCGGGCAACGAGCGCTTCACGTTGATCGAGGCGAGTCCTTTGACGGGACGCACGCATCAAATCCGTGTGCATCTGGCGCAATCGGGCAGCCCGATCATGTGCGATGAACTTTACGGCCGGGTGGAAAAAGGCTTTCGCCTCGGCCTGCGCGCGGTGCGGCTGGCTTACCGGGACACGTTCACGCGCCGGCCGGTGAACATCCTCGCGCCGGCGGAATTGTTTCTGAGAGAATTTGGTTTCAAAATGACACCGGAATTGCAACTGGAAAAATGGGCGCAACGCCCGTTCGTGCCCAAAGAAAAAAAGAGACGTCACCGCAGAGACGTCAAGACCGGTCCAGCGCGAAGTGAAACGCGATGCGTGACCTGGAAAACCAGTGCGCTGCGGCAGGTTTGGTTCTGGCCACGCATCACGTCTTTCATTTCACGCCTGGAAACGCCAGGTAATTTTTTGCGTTGGCGTAGCAGATATTTTTAATCATCGGGCCGACGAGCTTGTCGTCGTTGGGAATCAAGCCGTTTTTGATGTCGCGCCCGATGAGGTTGCAAAGCGTGCGGCGGAAATACTCGTGGCGCGGATAGCTCATGAACGACCGCGAGTCGGTGATCATGCCGACGAAGCGCGAGAGCAGGCCGAGATTGGAGAGCGCGTTGAGCTGCCATTCCATTCCTTCCTTCTGGTCCAAAAACCACCAGCCGGAGCCGTATTGGATCTTGCCGGGAATCGTGCCGTCCTGAAAATTCCCGATCATCGTGGCGAAGACGTAATTGTCCGCCGGATTCAAATTGTAGATGATCGTTTTCGGCAGCGGATTGTCGGAGTCCAACCGGTTCAGATAGGCCGCAAGCGTCTGTGCCTGCGGAAAATCGCCGATGGAATCGAAGCCCGTGTCCGGCCCAAGCTGCGCGAGCAGGCGCGTGTTGTTGTTGCGCAGCGCGCCGAGGTGAAGCTGTTTCGTCCAGCCGCGTTTCGCGTCAAGCTGGCCGAAGAACACCATCATGAACGAGGCGAACTGCGAATGTTCCAGCGGCGAAACCGCCTCGCCCTTGCGCGCCTTGTCAAAAATTTCCGCCGCCACTTTCTCCGAACAAAAATCCGCGAAACAATGGTTCAAGCCGTGGTCGGACAAGCGGCAGTTCTGCGAATGAAAAAACTCGTGCCGCTTTTCCAGCGCGCTGATGAAGGCGCTGAAACCGTTGATGTCCGTATTCGCGGCGGCGGCGAGCCGCTCGACCCATTGGTTGAAACCGGCGGGCTGATTCACCGTCAGCGCCTTGTCGGGCCGGAACGCGGGCAGCATTTTTGTCGGATGCCCGGATTTCGTGAACGCGCGATGATATTCCAGATTATCCGCCGGGTCATCCGTGGTGCAGACCACTTTGACCTTGAATTTTTTCAGGATGCCCTGCGTCGTGAGCGCGGGCGTGGCCAGCTTCTCGTTGGCCCGCTTCCAGATTTTCGCGCCGGTCTTTTCGTTCAGCAAATCGCTGATGCCGAAATAGCGTTTCAATTCCAGATGCGTCCAATGATAGAGCGGATTGCGCAGCGTGTGCGGCACGGTTTTGGCCCACGCCTTGAATTTTTCCTCCGGCGTGGCGCCGCCGGTGCAGAATTTTTCGGCGACGCCGTTGCTGCGCATCGCGCGCCATTTGTAATGGTCGCCCTCCAGCCAGATTTCAAACAGGTTTTTGAACTGCCGGTTTTCCGCGATGTCTTTCGGCGGAATATGGCAGTGATAGTCAAAAATCGGCTCCGCCTCGGCGAACTTGTGATACAGCCGGCGCGCAGGCTTGTTGCCTAAGCAGAAAATCTTCGTGGATGAAGGCCATAGATTATTTTTCCAAAAATAATGGTTTCATGTGCCGTTCGAAAAGATTTTCCGTGACGTTTTTGGCGACCATCGTCTCATGCTTTTTCAGCGCATCCGAGGTAACGGTCCGCTCATTTTGGCCGCGACTTTGAAGCTGACGTGCAGCAATTGGCGGAAGCTCGGATTGAACGCCGGATTTTTCTGGTCGTGGCGCAGCGCGGAAACAAATTGTTTTGAACTCCAGCCGTTCACCGCCGCCGCGCCGGGCAGTTTGGTTTTATCAATGTCAATGACGCTGGCGTAGGGCGCGCAGAATTCGTCCACATGATCCAGCGCGTAGGCGTAAATTTCCCTGGCGATTTCCAGACCGTCGCCGCCGGCCTCAGCGAGGCCGATGAGTTCTTCCAGCCAGGTCGTGCCGGCGGTTTTGATATGGACGCCGGCGTCGAATTTCTTCAGCGCGCGGCGCATCGGCTCGTAGATCGAAAACTTGTCGCTGCCGGAATGGACGCTCAACTTGAGCGACGGCGGCAGGCCGTATTTTTGAATCGCAAAAGCGATGACGGCGAGGTCTTCGTTGAATTCCTTTTCAAACTGTTTAACGTCGCCGACATAATCCACGCCTTTGTTGAAACGGCCGGTGAATTTGGGCGCGATGGTCTGGATCGGGATTTTCTGATCGGCAATGGCCGCGAGAATAATCAAAAGTTCCGGTGGCGTCTGCGGACTGTCGGTTTCATCCATTGAGATTTCGGTGATGAAATTTTCCGCGCCCTTGGCTTTGGCGATGTGCTGGTAAATTTTCCCGGCGTCCTGCGTGGCGAGCAAAAACTTGTTGGCGACGCGCTCGACTTCCGCGCGCGTGATGGCAAATGGATGGCTGATGTGCGGAATGGAAATGGCGCCGATGAGTTCCGGATGCCGGTCCGTGAACGCTTTCACGTCCGCCGTGCTGGCCGGTTTGCCGATGCTGTCGGCCACGTCAATCGTGAAAAAATCCGACGGCGCGATGAAGCGGTCCACCGTTTCGAGCCGGATATGATCGGCGTCCACATGGTAAGATTGTTTCCAACCCAGCGCCTTAACCGCGGCATCGGCTTCGGCGCGCAAGCTGGATGGCTCGGTGCCGATGAACGTGTGTTCGCGATTCGATTTGTTCCAAACGGGAACCAAATCCGCGCCCGACTCGGCGGCCAGGACACAGGCGCGCAATTGCGCCCTGCCCTGTTGACCGAAACGGTCGCCCATGCCAAATGAAAATTTTCCCAACGGCAAATAATTGTTCATACTTTTGTTGTGTGAGAGGTTAAAATTCTAGCAGAAACAGCCCCGAAGCCGCCAACATCAATTGCATAATTTCGCGCAAGCCTTTGTCTTTTGAAAAGCAAAGGCGTGAACGCGTCCGCGACGCTCGCAGCCGCCGACCAACCAGCCGCTAGCCCAATGCTTCCGGCCGCACCATTTCATCCCCAAAACCGAGCAGCCCCAGAATCTCCAAGGCGGGCAGGGAAGATTGGAATTGGGCAGGATGAAACTGGGCGGCATCGAGCAATTCTTGCACGGTGAGGGTTTGAGATGCCCCGTCTCTCTTCAGCAATTCGGCGAGGTGCGCTATCGCCGACTTCATCTGTTTGTGAGTGATGATTTTCATACTTTTGGGTCTGACGATACAGGCATTGTGCTCCCTGAAAAGCGAACTTGTCCATCGCAAATTTATTCCGGCAAAATTTATTTGCCGACTGACAGTCCGCTGGGATCAGCATGAAACGGGCAAAAATCAGATTGCGCGACGAGATTTTTTTTGGGAGACTTCATGTTTGACGTTCAAATCCAAGCGGTTAATGGGCGTTGATGCGGATTGCGCGGTTAGCTCAGTGGTAGAGCATTACCTTGACACGGTAGGGGTCGGAGGTTCGAAACCTCCACCGCGCACCACTTTTTATTGGCATTTTGTGAATTTCGCTTGAACTCCTGACGGAATCCTGACAGTATAGGGCATGGCAGCAACCAAATTTCCCATCGTGGTCAGGCAGGGTTCGGTTACGGTCAAAATCTATCGCACCCCGACGCGGGGCTGCGATGCTTACACGCTTTCCTACTATCAGGATGGCGTCCGCAAACGTCCCACTTTTACCCGGCTTCAAGCCGCCCGGGATGAAGCCAACGTCATCGCCAATCGCCTTGGCAATTCCGATGCCGATGTGCTGACCCTCACCAGCGCCGACCGCTCGGCCTATCTCCGCGCCCGCCAATTGCTCGATCCCTTCGGCATCCCGGTTGAAAATGCGGCGGCGGAGTTGATCCAGGCGAAACAAGTGCTGGGCGAAGTGCCGCTGTTGCAAGCGGCGGAGTATTACCTGAAGCGGCATCCGGCGCGCATTCCCCCGCGTCCGGTCATGGCGGTTGCGGAAGAAATGCTCAAGTTCAAGGAAAGCGACGGATTGAGTGGGGAATATCTCCGGCATTTGCGGTATGACCTGAAAAAGTTTGCCGCCGCTTTTCACGGCAACATCGGCACGGTGATGGGGCCGGACATAGACAAGTGGCTGCGTGGCCTGGGCGTGTCGCCCCGCACGCGGAACAATTTGCGCGCCTCGGTGCAAACGCTGTTTGCGTTTGCCAAAGCGCAACGCTATTTGCCGAAAGATCACGATGAGATTGATTCGGTGATGCTGGCCAAAAATGCCGTGAGCGAGATTGAAATTTTCACGCCGAAGGAAATGGCGGAAATACTGGCGCACGCGGACAAGCGGCTGATTCCGTTTCTGGCGCTGGGGGCGTTTGCGGGCATCCGGCATGCGGAGATTCAACGGCTGGAATGGACGGACATTCATTTTGATGGGGGCATCATTGAAATAGGGGCGGCGAAGGCGAAGACGGCGAGCCGGCGGACGGTGCCGATATTGGACAACCTGCGGTCGTGGCTGGTGCGCCATCGTCAAGAAACCGGGTTGGTGTGTGATGGACTGGACACAAAGCATGAGATTCCGTCGTTGGTGCAAACCATCAACGAAGCCCGGCGGGCAGTTTGGGCGAAAGCCAGGCGAATGAGTGAGAGACAGTTGAAAGCAACGGAGCAACAGGCCAAAGAAAATTCGGCCAAAGTCAAAATGCCGCCGGGAGCGGAAAAGGCTCAAATCGAGGGCTGGCCGGCGTTCGTCTGGAAACACAACGCGCTGCGGCATTCCTTCATCAGCTACCGGGTGGCGGACATTCAGAATGTGGCGCAAGTGTCGTTGGAAGCGGGCAACAGTCCGCAAATGATCTTCAAGCACTACCGTGAACTGGTGCGGCCAGCGGCGGCAAAGGAATGGTTTGCGATTGGGCCGGAAAGCTGACCGGCGGCAAGCGGGGCCGCACAAAACAAGGGTTTGGGCCGGGGCGATGGTCAAAAATTGGCGAATGCTTTACGGCGATTGTCAAAGGTGAATTTGGCGGACGCGGGACCGAAAATCTGAATTTTTGAATTTGTCATCAATCCGTAACAATTGCAAGGGGTTTATGAGTTTTTGCGAATTGTGAACAAGTCCGGCACCGGGCAAACGGGCGGTTGGTTTTCGACAATAACAAAGGGCATTTTCTTGGTCTTGTGGTGTGAACAACTCATCATGGCCGCATCTTTTCAGACTCATTTCGAGTCAACCTTTTTTCCAACAATAAATTCCGAAACGATCACGGCTAAAGATTACAGCGGGTGCGTGTCCGTTCCTGTCCGGGATTCCGGCGGTGTGATACAACAAAAGATTCGGGACGAACCAGATGGAACAATTTAGCAACTGCGGACCGCCCGGAAAAACGGATGAGAATGGCGATTCCAACGGACTTGCTGTTGCGTTTGGCGAACGCGACGCCGGAGCAATATGCCGCCGTGGAAAAGATTCTGGCGGCGGCCCCGGTGGAACTTCCCGCGCCGGTCACCGAGGACGTGGCCCGGTCCGCTTTTGCCCTGCTGGTGAAATTGGAGGCCCAGGGAATCCACAAGCCGCCGCCGCCGCTCACAGTGTTCCGGCTTTATTGCGTGGACGGATTTTCGGCGGAACAGGTGGCGCGGAAGTGTCGCTGCGCCAAAGGGACCGTGATGAGCCGGCTGCGGTTTATCGAGGAAGTGACCCACACCAAGGCGGAAGATTTCCGCGCCATGTCGGGGCATCTGCAACAGATGGACGATGATTTGAACGCCAGCGGCGCGCGGAACATCCACCGCCGGGGACTTGCAAGTGAGGACTGAAAATGACCGAAAAATGACCGGTCATTTCTGCAACCAACGCCTGTATTAACAGGCGTTTTTTCATTTCCGGGGCGGCGCAAAATGACCGCCGCTCCGTTTACAGGTGGCAACGCCATAAAACATGAAAACGGAAAATCTGGAATCACAAATCAGGAACGGTAGAGGGTCGGCTGAACATTTCATCGGCAAAACGGAAGTCGCTCGCCGGCTTAACCGGAGCCTCAAGACGGTGGGCAACTGGATGCGCCGGGGAATTTTGCCCTACTACAAGCTGGGACACCGGGTGTCCTTCCGCTGGAGCGAAGTCGAGGCCCACCTCCAGGCGAACTATCTCCGGTCCAGCCGGCAATTTTCGGGGCCGGCGCATTTTCCGATCACAAAAATTTTGAGCGAGTGCCAGCCCGCCGCTACCGGCTCACCGCTCCCGCGCCGAGGCTGGCGCGGTTCTGAATCTCGTCGTGTCTGACGACGCGATGGAACCGCCCGCCGGTGCGGTTCCACCAATCCAAACCCGGCATCAACAAAACTGAAAACAAAAACATGAAACTGAGCATCATTGGACAACTGGCCGCCGAACCGTCGCGGTCGCTGCTGGTGGGAACGTATCAAGGGTATGAATTGAGGTCCTTCGCGAGCGGATTCGCCGTGGAGCAATTCTCCATTCTGGTCGGCAAGCGGGTCATTGACGTGGCCGTGCCGGTGCAAAAGGGCGTGGACGTAAAGACCATCGAACCGTGCAACTGGCCGAGATTGTCCGGATCATGGGAATGTCCGTCCTCTGGATGCGGTTGCTCTCGGTGAGTCTGGCCCTGCTGCTTTTGGGCTCGCTGTTCCGCCTGTGCCTGAACATCAGCAACCTGCGGACGGCGGTTTTGGCCGTCCTGCTGGTGATCGCCGCCCCCGGCTTTCTCGAACTGGCCTCGTCGTGCATGGTCGAAGTGCCCACCCTTTCCTTTGTCGTGGCGTCACTGGCCGTGTTGAGCTGTGCCGATGACAGGCGGCGGCGCTGGTTTGAAATCGGGGCGGGCCTTGTGTTCGGCTTCGCCCTGCAAATGAAGCTGATTGCGCTGCCCTACCTGCCGTTGACCGTGCTCCTCTTGTGGTTGCAACACCGGCTGAACTTCAAACAACTGATCGTGTCCGCGCTCACCATCGGGAGTGTGGCAGGACTGGGGTATGTCCTCCTGAATGAATTGACCGGCTTGTCGCTGGCCCTGCAGTTGCGGTTGCAGTGGGAGTCCCACTTTGCCCATGCCACATCCTTTGAATACGGCACCCCGTCCGAGCACAAGTTTGATCCGCTGTTGCTGGCGCGGAATTGGGATGTGGCGGTGCCGGCGTTCGTCTGCGCCGGCGTGCTCTTGGCCCGGATCCGGTCGCGGAGCTTGCTCCTGTTTCCAGTGGGGTGGCTCGTCCTCTCACTGGCGGTCATCTCGGCCCATCGTCCGTGGTGGGCCTGTTATTATCTGCACAACGTCGTGCCGCTCGGCTGGTGCGCCGCAATTGCGCTGGATGCGGCCCTGACCTGGGCAAGTTCCCGACCGGTCCGAATCGCGCTGGTCGCAGTATATCTTTTAGGAGCCGGCGCATGGATGGGGATGCGGAGCTATTTGGAAGTCGAATCCATGCGCCAGTCGCCCCGGGTGTTCAATTCGCCCCTGCTGACCGAGATCAAGCGATATAAACCGTTCACGCAATATCTGTTCACCAGCGAGGAAGTCTATACGTTCCATGCCGGCATCCCGCCGCCGCCGCATCTGGCGGAATTATCCCTGAAACGGCTCTGGTCGGGGGACATGACGAATGCCAAGATCGCCGCCGAACTGTCGGCGGTGAAGCCGGGGCTGATCCTCATCCCCAATCAAACGTATGAACTGCCTTATCAAGACCTGCTGCAAGCGGAGTATCGGATGGTGTATCAGGACAATGAACACCAGTTGTATGCGCTCAAATCGGTTATCAAGCAGGCGGCACGTTGATCTATCTTCGCCGACATCAAGCCTCGTTGTATCATCGTTCGTAAAAACGACTCTGTTCCTTTAAACCAACCTTCTCTTGCTAAATAGAGGGCAAGATAGGGTTGATGAAGAAGACCACAAAAAATATCAAAATCTTTCTTGACATTGCCGGTGACCTTATGGATAAATCAACGCATCAATTTCAACTCGGATTGCTTAACTGCCTGGGCGAGGCGTTGTGATCGGGTGCGAATAATTGGTTAGGAGCTTGGGTTATGGCTGGAAAAAACAGAAGCAAGGTGCAGATTGGCAAAAGCCTGGGTTGGAAATCCAGGGCTAAAGCAAGACTATACCCCAATGACTCCTCCGTGATTGGCCCGCTTTTCGGTTCGTTTAACTTCGTCACATCGTCGGTTTACCCCAAGGAGAATGTTGTATGAAAAAACTTCCATTGTATTCGTTGCTTGTTGTTGCCGGTTTGGTCGGCATTCAAACGTTGTCGGCGCAAACGCAAAGCACCGTTAGCACCACTCTCAATCCAGAGGCGCAAATTGCAGCCGCGCAAGCCAGCTACGACGCATGGGACCAGCCGGACCAACCGATTGGCCCGAACCATCGGACCACGGTGAGAACCGCCAAAACCGGGCCGCGTCGGATCGTCGAAATCGGCACCGGCATGAATTATTGGAACGGCCTGCAATGGGTTCCCAGCAATCCAACCTTTGTTCCTGTGGCCAATGGCTTCGTAGCCAGCCAACTCCAAGATCCGGTGCAACTGGCGGGTGATTTGTATACGACCAATGCGGTGACGGTGCGGACACCGGAAGGAATCATACTGGGTTCCAGTCCGGTGGCCGTGGCACTCTATGATGCGGCCAGCGGCAATTTCGCTGTCATCGCAACTGTTACCAACTGTCAGGCTACGCTTGTAGAAAGCAACCAGGTGCTGTATCCCGACGCCTTCAGTGGAAACGTCTGTGCCAGCGTGGTCTATACCATATCACAGGGAACATTCCATCAGGACGTGGTGTTCACCGGTCCCTTGGATCCGGCAGACTACGGTTTTCCGCGTGACACCACGCGAATCCAGATCATCACCGAGTTCTACGGCGCGCCTACTCCGGACGAATTGACGCGACCGCTATATGTGGAAGCCAATGCGAAGGTGCGGGCCAAGATGGCGAGTCCCGATTTGATTGACCATCAGCTTGGCTTTGGCCGGTTCGTGATGACTACTGGCAGGGCGTATGTGGCTCCGAGCGTGGTCAACCCAAACGGCCTGGAAACTCCGGTTGCCAAGGAATACAAGAAGGTCGGTGACGGCACCTACCTGTTTGAGTCAGTGCCTTACACGACGATTGCAGCGGCCTTGTCGAACTTGCCGCCCTGCCATCCCTCGTTTGGCAGCACGAAAATCAAGTCCACCAAAGGTTACGCGAACATCCCGCGTCCAGGGAACAAGCCCTACGCCGGCCCGCTGATGGCGCGGGCCAGCCATGCCCCGGTGCATGGGGTGGTCGTGGATTACGTGGCGAACGTCGACACTCCGATGAACAGTGCAAAAATATTCCAGGGCGACTACACGTATCTGGTCTCCCAGGCGGTTTTCTGCAACGGGCCGACGACGATTGAAGGCGGAGCGGTTTTCAAATACAAAACCGGGACCTCCATCACGCTCAACAGCACGTTGACCTGCAAAACGGGCCAATATCGCCCGGCCATCTTCACGGCGGTGGATGATGACTCGGTGGGTGATACCATGTATCACGTCGATAACTCCGGCTACACGGGCCACATTAGTTCCTCCGGCTACGCCAACCCCGCCCTCTACGCTCCCAGCGCCATGAAATTCACCGGGTTGAGGATTCGTTATGCACAAGAGGCGATCAAAGTGTATGGGTTTAGCGGCTTCACCTGGTCGGTGTCGCACGCGCAGTTTGTCAACTGTATTAAAGGCATTGAAATACAAGGGGGCGGCTGCGGCTGCGGCTGTTCGCCAAATAATAATTTCAACGTCAACAACTGTCTGTTCAGCCGGGTGACCCAGCCCATTCTCGGCACGAGCCTGGGCGGCACGGTGGCTCTCTATGCGTCGCTTGTGAATGCCACGGTGGATCACGCTTCTACGCTTGGCACTTCCTCCTGCGGCGTGAATCTTTACATCCAGTCCACCAACTCCATCTATGCCAGTGTTTCCAGCAGTGGAGGCGTGACGGCCAGCGGCACCAAAAACGCCTTTTATAGCGATGGGTTCAACTTTGGCAGTTCGCAGGTTACAGTTGGCAATCTTCCGAATTCTCCATTCCAGACAGTCGGCGCGGGCAACTACTATCTAACCTCTACCTCGAACCTTCGAGATGCGGGCACCGTAAACGGAATCCCAGCCGCTCTGCTGGCCGATCTGGCGAAACGGACGACGTATCCGCCCACGGTCACATTTAACACAACACTGTCGGCAAATACGGCACTCCCTCGGCAGGTTAACCGCGACACAGATGTGCCGGACCTCGGCTTTCATTATGATCCAATAGACTACGCCTTCGGCAATGTCACTGTGGCCAATGCCAGTGTCACGGCCAGCGGCGGCGCGGTCATCGCCACCTTTAGCACCAACAACAGCACCTACGGGCTGGGCTTTGGTGGTGGCTCCAGCTTCAGTTCCATCGGCACTCCAAACTTCCCCAACTGGATTGTGCTCTTCAACACCGTCCAGGAGGGGACGAATTTGAACTGGCAACGGTTGGCCAATTCAGTGGTGGGGCCAGTGGATGCCAACACGTCGGCCCACAGCATCTTCACTCGCTTCACCTCGTGGTCGGTGCTGGCTCAGGACGCGGCCCAGTTCAACGCCCCAGGCAACAGTGCCCAGATTGCCTTTCAAGACAGTGAATTTCATGGCGGACTATTGAGCAGTTCACGGCCGACTATCAACCTGACCAACTGTCTGCTGGAGCGGGTCAATGCCAGTCTAACAACTTCGGATGGCAACTCGCCGTATATCCGCAACAATCTCTTCTTTGGCGGCACGTTCAATTTTGCGCCGAGTGTGTCCACCGCTTTGGTCATGGACAATCTGTTCGATCAGACGACGATTCCAAATAATTCCATCAACTACATCGGCGGATACAATGCGTTTATAACGGGCAACAACCGCCTGTTGCCAACTTTTGGCTCGGACATCGTCTTGCCGAGTTCGCCGGTTTATCAAACCGGGCCATTAGGTTCATATTATCAAGCAGCAAATAGCCAGTTGATCAATGCCGATCAAACGACAACAGCCGATCAGGTGGGTCTCTACTATTATACAGAAACCACCAACCTGATGAACGGTTTGGAAGTCAAAGAAGCGAATTCCCAACTGGACATCGGCTATCATTATATCGCTACAGATGCCTCCGGCAATCCGATTGATACGGACGGGAATGGACTGCCAGATTGGTGGGAACAACAGCACTTTGGACATAATGGCGTAGATCCAAATGCTGACCCAGATAATGACGGATTAAGTAATTTACAGGAATACCAAAATAATACCGACCCTAATAATCCTGACACGGATAATGATGGCCTTTCAGACGGAGCGGAAGTGCAATTAGGCACTGACCCAAACAATCCTGATACCGACGGCGATGGATTGTCAGATGGACTGGAAGTTCAACTAGGCACCGATCCAAAAAATGCTTATTCCCAAGACTTAACTCATACATTTAAGGATGGTCAGTGGTATCTTACTACCGTTACAGGACAAACTGGCACACGCGAGCAGATTACTATAGATACTGTAGATACAGAAGCTTATGGTGGCCTTCAATCTGATGGATTTACTTATATCTTTTTTGACATTTCAGGACCCGCTCCATGGTCTCAATATGATATTTACATGCAGACCCCGTCAGTTGATCCAAGTGACCACGGTTCGGTATGGCAGGATATGTGGGCCCGATTTGGTTATGAAGATTGGAATTCAGATGGAAATGGCGGAGAAATTGTAGTAGCACGATGGCTGGGGGCTGTTCCGTATGATGGATCAGTCAAATTTGCGGCTTTAGATTACGGAGACCGCGATTACGATGGCCTTCAAGATGGCTATGAAATCATGGGAACTCACACCATCGTTGGCGCGGCGAGTTCGCAAAACGATGGCGTGGCTGACGGAGATGCGACGCCGCAAAACGACGGAATATCGAATCAGCGAAAGTGGCAGTATGGCCTCAACCCGCTTGTCCTCGTCAGCGAGACAGATTCCAGCCCGGCCAATGGCCTCCCGGACTGGCTGGATAATTACATCACGCAACAGTGGGGCTCCTCTGCGGATACTCCGTGGGGGGATGCCGACGGCGACAAACTGCCGAATATCGTAGAATACGACATAGGCACAGACCCGGCGTATCCGGATTATTGGGCCGACTTACCGCCTTATGAACCAAATGGTTCAGGCGACGAATCGCAACAATTTGCCTCGCTTCAATTAACTGTAAACTATGGTAGTTCGGATGGCCCAAATAGTCCTTATTTTGCGGATGTTGGCCTTGCCTCTGGACCTCTTGGAGAAAGCGGAGCAATGACTGTCAGCACCACGGGCGGCGGCAACGGAGTTGCCACTATGGATTTTGAAGTTTGTCCGCTTGATAATATGTATAATATATATGCCCCATTTACGATGACAGCCCAACCCGGTGGATACGATTTTCAAGAGCCGGACCCGGCGGATGGAACATTATATCGGGATATTCTATTAAAGCTTCCAGATTTAGCCCATGGTGTATGGGAAGAGGTGAATGAGCCTTTGCTGGAATTGTTACATTCTGATACCTTGGAGTATGTCCGTGTTACTTCAATGTTAAAGATCCAATATGAGTTCCGCCAGCTTCAATACTTGAGTTATTTAAAAACCGTTGATGGCAATCTACCGGGTATAATCTTGAAGATTGAACAGTGCGAAAATATTATCCATGCCAAGATGACAATAATACGGGCGGTTGATGTTCAATATATTCGCAAATTTCCAAATTTGGATTGGATTGGCCGCTGCCTTGGGGCTGCCGGCCTTGTATCAGGCGCCTTTTCTGCTTATGAAAAAAGAGAAGTATTGTGGCAAGATTTTTTAGATTATGAACAGGACGTAAGGTTACATCAGGATACAGCGGCTGCGGATATTCTGTCTGTTCAGATTCAACAAATTGTTCAAGAATTTGCCCCTTTGATGCCAACGGATTATCCTATTTACACGCCATACCCTTTGGGAGAATATGATGGTTATTGACCATGACACTACGTCAGAAGCAAGGCTTTACTTTGATTGAATTGCTGGTGGTTATTGCCATCATTGCGATTTTAGCGGCCCTGCTTTTGCCCGCGATTGGTCAGGCCAAAGAAAAAGCCCGCCGTGCCTATTGCCAAAACAATCTTCGACAAATCGGTTTGGCAATGAACGTGTATAGTGACGAACACGGGCGTTATCCCTGTATCATCAACTGGCAGGGAGTGACAATCAGAGTTGACCCAGCCGGAACAACTTTGCTCTTGTGGCCGGCTTATTTGCTGTCTTATGTCGGCAATAATCCGAACATTTTTAACTGCCCTTCATTTCCTTCTTCTTTTCAGTGGACGAGAAACACCGCAGATGGACGATACAATTTTCCTACGAACATTGTCGCGTCCAAAAATTTCTGTTATTCCATGAACACGATGGGGCTCGGATCTGACACAAGTGGACTGCTTGGATTATCCAATGGTCACTTTCCGATTGAGACGGGAAGAAAGCCGAGCGAAGTTCTTGCGCCTGCTGACATGATTGCCATCGGTGACGATAGTAGTTATACTACCGACCATCCTGATTCATCTGGTTTTTATAGGTCTGGGTGGGGACGTTTTATGTTGATTTATAGTCATTACATTACTGATCGTGATACAACGATTGGCACGGTTCACAATCAAGGCGGGAACATGGTTTTTCTGGACGACCACGTGGAATGGCAGCATTGGTGGAAGTGGATTGAGTTCAACGATGACGCCGCAAAACGTTGGAATCGTGACGATCAACCGCACGAGGAATTTTGGGCGACAAACAGTCCATGATTGACTTTGCAAAAATCCGGGAACGACCGACAGTCTGGACCGTCTTACAGGAATTCATCGCCAACGGACTACAGCTTTTTCTCATGCTGTATGGCCTGAAGTGCATTCTGTTTTTGCACGGCAAGATGCCTTTGAATGTCAAAGGCGCGGTCTATAACCATCTGGAATTGAAACCGGTTGCCGGGCCAATGGCCGTCATGACCGGCCTGCTGTATTTGAGTTTTGGTTCGTTCATATTTCTGTCAGACGGGCATCCGTCAGGTGAAAATCGCGTCTGGGTCTTGCGATTTGGGCGTGCTTTGTTGCGTTGGGGAAGTTTGGGCACCGCGTTCTTCTGTTTTTTTCAACTGCCGAAAGACGGTTTTCCGGATTTCTTGCCAGTTTACGATTTGATAAAAATTGTTGGATTTATCGCTGGTTTCTTCACATTGGTCTCGTTTCTCCTTGCGATGTTTCAACGGGAACAGGTCAAACGAGATTTGGGTGAGATGGGCTGTCAACCCTTGCACATCTGGTGGCGGCCGGCGGCATATTGGCTGCCGTGGCAGTCTTATTGGAGCGCGACGGGCTTTCGGGTGGTTTATCTTGACCTAAATGGTTCCACCCACAAAGGATATTGTTTTGTCTATCGTTCGTTTTTGAAAGATTGGCAGTGGGGGAATCGCCGCGTGCAATGGCTGGCCGACACCATCTACAACCCATCGCCGACAACCGAAGTCTGGACGGACGGTGAAATTATCCGCCCTAAATTGAAAAAATGGAATTCTTCAGCCGAAGCAAATAAAATCTTGGGTGATTCAGATGAACCGAAATAAACCAAAGCGGTAAATTGAATTCAACACGCCAACCATGGCACGCGAGATACCAATGGAAATTGAACGCTGGAACGGCTTCTTGGTTACGAACGCTACACAAATCGAAGCCAAGCTCACCTGCATTAAGCTGAACAGTCAAACGCCTTGCCCGCCTCGTGGCGCTGACCTAGTTGACCAAGGGCGTTGTAAAGGCTATTTCACCCGCAACGCCCGGATCGCTTTCGGTCATGGCTGCGACCATCCCAGCTATGTAGCCATACTTTTATTCGCTTGACCCGCTGCCGGCAATTGTTTTTGGATCAGGTAGTCGCGGAGCTGTCAGTTAAAAATAATCCCTGACAAATCCTGACAAAAAAAGTTCCCAATTAGGGTATAATCTTACCTATGACTGAAAATCGGGTGTCTGACAATCGCCAATGTCTATGGGCTTTTAATGGGGTTTTGCAAAAATGGAGAAATCCTGCGCGTAGATTCGAAACCTCCACCGCGCACCATTCCTCAATTTTCGACAGGATACGCCACGCCGCGCCAGACAGCGACTTTCCCCCTTTGTTTTCAATGGCTTTGCTTCTTTTCCCATCGCTGGAATCTGCGACAGGCTGCGACTGCGAACGACCCGCTGCGCCTAAAATTTGTGAGGCCAGTTGTGAGGGTGAAACCGTCAGCTTCTTGACCGCATCCCGCAGCGACAGCAGGGAAGTGTCGGTGTAGGTGTTTGCCGTGAGGCGCGGGTCGTTGTGCCGCATCAATTCCATGGCCTCCCTTTGCGACACTCCAGCGCGGTGCAGGTTCGTGCAGAACGTATGCCGCAGCGAATGAAAATCCACCACGCGGCCTTGTGAATCCGTCTTAGTAATGTTCGCGGCTTTCAAATGGCCGACAAAAATTTCCGAGCGGGGCACAAGTCCCTTGAAAGCCAGTTCGCCGGCTTGGGCGTTGGACGGGCGAAATTGCACCAGCGCCGCCACCAGATCAGGATGCAGCGGCAGACACGCCTGCCGGTGGTTCTTGCTCACCGACGCGCGCACCGTCACCGAGGGCTTTTCGCCATTCAAATTAAAATCGCCCCAGCAGAGTTCTTTCAGTTCGCCGTGCCGGATGCCAGTCAGCGCCGCCGTCAAATAAACGATGCGTTGCTCGCCAGCGCCCGCGAGCAGGGCAGCAAATTCAGAATCATTATAGGCACGCCGGGGGCGAACTTGTCGCCCGCGAGCCTCGCCTTTTTGAACCGCCAGCAATGGATTGGCAGGAATACGCCCTTGAGCTACCAGCCAAGTGAAGAAACCTTTTGCGCTGGTGAGATATTCATTCAAAGTTTTCTGTGACTTGCTCTGGACTTTGCGCCATTCACCAAATGAATCGGCCGTTGCATCCTGTGGATACATCCACCCACAATCGGCAATCAGTGCTTTATTGTAGTGTGAGACATGGCTGATGTAATCACGGGCGCGGCCTTTGGCCTGCAAGTCGCCCAGAAAATCTTGCAGGTGTTCAGTCAGCTTGCGTTGCGCGGCATTGCGAATGACCCGCGACGGAAGCAAGCCAGCCCGTTCATGTTCATTCTCGCGCAGCCGTTCGCCACGTTTCTTTTCGGCAACTTGCTTGTCCGAGGTGCCGAGCGACACGTCTTGAATTTTGCCGTCAGTTGAATGCAGGCGGAATTTCCACCGCCAGATGCGTTCGCCCTTGGGCTTGTAAATGTGATTGATCATAATTTGTCGCCTCTGATGATGGCCTGCACTTCGCTTAATCGAAACCGGACGCCACCGCGAACCCGAACGCGTGTTAAACGCCCGCAATCTGCATCACGTTCAATTGTCTTCTCGGAACAGGCGAGCATGTCAGCCGCGTCCTTTTTGCGCAGCAGCCTATCCTCGTCGGTTTTGTTCTCAGAACATTTCACTTTGCGCCCTTGGGTTCACGCTTTTTCAAACTGGCGTTTTCAAACTCATCAATGGTGTCGCGTTCCACGTCCTCCTCTGCGGCCTCGACCGGATACCCAAATTCATCAACGTTCGGGATGGAAGCCAAGTAGGCTCTGTAAACCGCGCTCTGGTCTGTTTCAAGACCTCTTTGGCCAAACCACTCGGCTATTGCCCGGAAAGTGAGCCGCTTCTTGTCGCGGAGGGTTCTGATGGTTTTAGTATGGTCAGCAAGCAGGATTCGCTTTGGCTCTTTCTCTGCATCTTGCAGAAACGCTTCCTCTGGCAGTATGTCTGCCTGAATCGTGGCTGCGGTCGGCGGTTGCGCACTCTCCATAGCAGTTTTTTCTTTTGATTTTTCAGTTTTATTTTTCATGGTGAAAGGAAATTATCACTTAAAAAGGAATAGTGCAAGAAATAAAATAAAATAAAAAACAACACAACACTGTGGGCTGCCGCAATAGCTAGAATTCCCCGTTTGCGTTCACGCGCTTGTCATCCGGCTTGCTGATTTGAAGGCCAAGCCGGATGCCAACCGCGCGAACACTCACCCCATGCAAGACTGGTCGTGTCGAATTTGCAACCAGCACCGCGCCCATGTCGCCCTTCGTGGAACTGGTTTCAAAACTCAAGAAACTTGCTGCCTTGCCTGATCCCAAAAATGAAAAAGATTCGCTGGTTTTACTAACCGCACGCAAAAGAAGAAACCAACAGGGCGGTGACTCTGGAAAGACCCTGCATGATACAGGGAATGAGTGGCGATGGATTTATTTGCTTACCGGGAAAGATGCCGTTCACGGCCTAAATCCGACCGGCGCACTTCCGGGCAAACTTTCCGCCATCAAAGCGGTTAAAGTATTAGGTGACAATTTTGGTGTGGCAGCAATTACAGAAAAGGGCGAGGAACCGAAATTTGAGATGCTGCGCCCCCGAAAAGTTTTTGGACAACTCGAAAAACTTCGGAAAGCAAACCCAAACGCGCATTTGCAGATTATACGCAAAGGCACGTTGATTCGGCTTACTGAAAATGGCGAATCAATTCGCACTGGCCGAACACATCACGCCGGCTGGCAAGGCACTGGCGGCGATGCGTGAAACCGCCTTTGGCAAAAAGCCGCACAAAGAAGCTATCTGCGCGAAAATGTTCTGGCAGATTTTTGGCCGGACGTTGAACGATGAAGATTTTATCCGCGACCGAGGACGCGGCGGGTTGAATCATTTTTTGAATTACGGTTACGCGGTTTTACTTTCAACCGTGCTGCAAAAACTTTTCGGCGTCGGCCTCGATCCGACCTTCGGCATTTCCCACGTCGAGCGCGAACGCAGCACGCCGCTGGCGTATGATTTGATGGAGCAGTTCCGTCCGTGCGTGGACTGGCGCGTGTGCCAGTGGGTGAAACAGCATCCAAACCCGAATGAATGGGAAGTCACAAAAGAGTTTCGCAAATGGGTGACGGGTTTTCCGCTGGAGCGCGTGGATTATCTGGATTTGAGTTTGGAAATCCAGGGCGTGATCGAAGGCGTGGTGCGCGGCTTCCGTAAAGCCGTGATTGAAAACCAGCCGCGCCATTACAAACCGTGGACACCGAAAAATACAAAATGGGCTGGCTAATTGTCGCATTTGATCTGCCCGTCGGATCGAGGAAGCAGCGCAAAGCCGCGACGGGCTTTCGCAACTACCTCCTTGATGATGGCTATCAAATGATGCAGTTCAGCGTGTATGCGCGAGCGTGCGTCACCTTCGCCCGGCAGGAAACGCATATTGACCGGCTCAAAAAAAATCTGCCGCCGGAAGGCAGTGTGCGCGCCGTTTTCGTGACGCGGGCGCAATGGGAACGCTCTTACGTCATCCAAGGCTCGCCTGCAACCGAGGCAGAAGCCGAGGAAATCCCCGAACAAATTCAGCTCTGGTAGCTTTGCAAGGGCGACAAATCCAGTGGTTTGTGACCACCGAGTTTGCCGCCCCCGGTTTTGGAATCAAGGCAAAGCTAGGCGACTTCAGCACGCGCTCAAGTTTTAAGTTTGCCGCCCCCAGTTTTGGAATCAAGGCAAAGCCGGAAAGCCGTCGGTAAGTCGGCTTGCGGCAGTTTGCCGCCCCCGGTTTTGGAATCAAGGCGAAGCTAAAGCCTGCGGCCAAAGTTGTTGCAATTTGTTTTAAATCAAACGATACACTGCTATTTAAATCGAAACTCATTCGGCAACAACTTTGGCCGCAGGCTTTAATTTCTCCAGATGCCAAGTAATGAAACAAATTATTCTGCCATCCTACGAAGAAATTCAGGCGGACGAATGATCCCAATTCCAAATGGCTTTTCCAGCGCCAGCAAATCTTTGTCATAGGTGACAATCCAAGTGGCGGAAGCCGCTATTGCCGCCGCGAGATAAATATCATCTTTGACATCACGGCTACGCCGCTTGCCCAGCGGTGCCGGTTCAACCAGGCGGGCTTTGTTCCTAATCCAGGCCAGCTTGGGCAGCGGATCAACTTTTGGCGTTTCTTCCGCCAAGGTTTCGGGAATCACCGCCTCGTATTCCACCAGAATTTCGTCGGAGACGTAGAGAAAGACCTGCCGACAGGCCACCAGCTTGAGACAGTTGCGCGCGGCACCGTTCCAGCCGATGCCGGATATAATCACATTGCAGTCATAGACCGCCCGGATCATCGTCGCGCCTTACGATACGCCTTTTGGCGGGCAACCAGCCGGCCAAGGGTTTTGCCGTCCGGCTCGCCGGCACGGCCACCGGCAAAAATTTGGTCAAATTCGCGGACTTCTTTCGCCAGTTCCCGCTCTTCCAGGGAACGGAGTCCCGCCCGGATCACTTCGGAGCGGTTGTTGTAACGTCCAGACGAAACCATCTGGTTGATGAAGTCCTGCCAGTAATGGGTTAATGCCGCACTCATGTTTTAATAGTTACCAACTATTGGCGTTTTGTCAAATCCACCTTGTTGACCGCCTTTGGCGCCGTCATCTCATATTCTTGAAGTGCGAAGCGGAGGCGCAGCAGCAAAGCCAGGTTCGCCGCCGACAGCGACCTTTTCTCGCCGGACTTCACCAGTCTCCAGAGCATTTGCAGTTCAGTTGATTTCATGTGGGCATAGCTCATCTTCAAGCCATCGGGCAGGGAGCGGGCGCGCGCTCCGCGCGCGCCCACCCCCTACCCGAATTGGTTGCCGAATCCACCGCCGCCGAGCGTTCGACTAGGCAGTGACAAGCGTATCTGAAACCCGGTTGAGATTTTCCGGGTTCCAGATTGAGTTCGACAACATCACCTCATCCGCCGAATTTGAGAACTTCCCCACTTCGTAGAGATTCGCTCCCCCGTTCATGACGTTGAGGCATTTCAATGTGTATTCGAGACCTTGCTGCCTCGAATCGTATTTCCTGACGCGGGCCATGCCGCCACCGATTCTTTCCCATTGCGCCTTGATACTCATACAAGTGGCGACGTGGACGGCAAACGGCGGCAAACCCGCGATCAGAAAATGAAAGTGAAGTCGTCCGGTGATTTCGCCGGGTTCCTGGCGCAAAGCCCAGATGCACTTGCGAAACGGGACTTTGTGCCAGCGGCACAGGCAGCGGACGAGGGCAAAGAACATTGTCACCCGCACGCGTTCCGGCAGTTTCACGGACTTGAATGTCAAGCTGCCGAAAAACTGCCAGTGAACGCGTTGCAGCGTGTATGTCAGTGCCGTTTCCATTACGCGCCTACCTTGAGGATTGCGCCCGACATGCGGATGCGTCCGGAGAATCCCTGGCTCATGTCGCGGACGTTTAACTCAATCTGCTTATCCACGACGCCGGCACCATATTTCGCCAGCTCGTCCGCCGTCATTTCGTAATCAAACGAATTCCGCAGCGGCGGACGGGATTGATCCTGACACACCAGCAGGTGGAGCGTCTTGCTTCCCTTTTTCGTGTCGAATGTTTCCGACACCTTGTCAATGACCAGCACTTTTATTTGCATACTGTTATTATCTTTCCTTTTGCTGTCAGGTTGGTTGATTCCTACACGACGGACAGCACGCCGTGTGGAAATTAAAAATGCCTTTTAGGATGGGCTTCGCCAGCAATGCCACTAGCCCTATGGCTGGGCAGGCCAACATGAATTCAGAATTCATCGAACGTCCCCCGATGAATTGACGATGGCGAGAATTGCCGCCCTAAGAGCAGGTGGAAGTTTGGGCCACGATTCCACTACGGAATCCAAGCCGTGAAGTGCCTCTCCTAATTTTTGTGAGGCTATTTGTGAGGGACTTCCTGAATTTCCTTGTAAATCAGCGGTTTTTGGGAGGTTCGAAACCTCCACCGCGCACCATTTTATCGTTCCGATTCCCTTTTTTCACTGAACAAAACAAAAAAAATCACGGTAGCCGTGGGTTTGGTTTTGCAAAAGTGGATCAGCCTTTCGGGCGGATTTTTTTCCAGAGCCAGCCGAACGGATCATAAAATTCATCCACGACACGTTCCTTGAGCGGAATGATGGCGTTGTCGGTGATGGTTATGTGTTCGGGACAAACTTTCGTGCAGCACTTGGTGATGTTGCAGAAGCCGATGCCTTGCGCCTGCTTGAGTTCCGGCAAACGGTCCTCGGTGTCGAGCGGGTGCATTTCCAGCGCGGCGGTATAGACCAAAAAGCGCGGGCCGATGAATTCGTCGTGCTTGTGATGGTCGCGCAAAACGTGGCAGACATCCTGGCAGAGGAAACATTCGATGCACTTGCGAAATTCCTGCACGCGATCAACGTCTTCCTGCTGCATCCGCCAACTGCCGTCCTCGGCGTCGGGCTTGCGCGGATTGAATTTTTTGATCTTCGTTTTGACGCGGAAGTTCCACGAGACATCCGTCGCCAAATCGCGGATGCCCGGAAACGCGCGCATTGGCTCGATGGTGATGGGCTTGCTGATGTCGAGCGTGTCCATGCGCGTCATGCACATGAGCTTGGGCATGCCGTTGACTTCGGCGGAACAGGAGCCGCATTTGCCGGCCTTGCAATTCCAACGGACGGCGAGGTCGTTGGCCTGTTCCTTCTGGATTTTGTGGACGACGTCGAGCACGACGAGACCCTCGGTGATTTCGGTGGTGTAATCCACGAATTTGCCGCCGCCGTTGTCATCCGTGCGCCAGATTTTGAAAGTGACTTGATTGTTCATCGCGTGAAAGTGTTAGTTCTTCATCTCCTCGATGACTTGTTTCAAATCTTCCCGGATTGCCGGGATCGGTTCGCGGCGCAGTTTCATCGAGCCATCGGCAGCTTTGGAAATAACGGCGTTGTATTTTGCGGCTTCGGGATCCTTGTCCGGGAAATCCTCGCGGAAATGTCCGCCGCGGCTTTCCTTGCGGTCCAGCGAACAGAGCGTGATGGCTTCGGAAACCGTGAGCAGATGCTTCAAGTCAATGGACGTGTGCCAGCCGGGGTTGTATTCAAGATGGCCTTGCACGGCGACTTTCGCCGCGCGCGTTTTCAATTTCTGAATGCCGTCGAGCGCAAACTCCATTTCCTTCTGCAAACGCACGATGCCGACGTTCGCCTGCATCATGTTCTGCAAATCGGCTTGCACATGATACGGACCTTCGCTGCCGCTGCCGGCGGGACGTTCAAACGGTTCCATCGCTTCGTGGTAAGCCGCCTCAATCTGCGCGTCGTTGATTTTACCGGCGGAATTTTCCTTCGCATATTTCGCGGCGTATTCACCGGCGCGTTTGCCGAAGACAATTAGGTCGGAAAGAGAATTGCCACCGAGCCGGTTTGCGCCGTGGAGTCCAGCAGCGCATTCGCCCGCGGCGAACAGGCCGGGAATATTGGTCGCCTGCGTCTCGCCATTCACGCGGATGCCGCCCATCGCGTAATGCGTGGTCGGGCCAATTTCCATCGGCTCTTTCGTGATGTCGAGATTCGCGAGCTGCATGAACTGGTGATACATCGAGGGCAGCTTGCGCTTGATGTGCTCGGCCGAGTTCGGAATTTTTTCCTTGATCCAGGAAATGTCGAGAAACACGCCGCCGTGCGGGCTGCCGCGACCGGCTTTCACCTCGCGATTGATGCAACGGGCGACGTGGTCGCGCGTGAGCAATTCCGGCGGACGTTTCGCGTTCTTGTCGTTCTGCGTGTAGCGCCAGCCTTCCTCGGGATCCATCGAGGTCTGCGATTTGTAATTGTCCGGGATGTCGTCATACATGAAGCGCTTGCCGTCCTTGTTGCGCAACACGCCGCCTTCGCCGCGCACGCTCTCGGTCACGAGAATGCCCATGACGCTCGGCGGCCAGATCATGCCGGTCGGATGGAACTGGATGAACTCCATGTCGAGCAGTTCCGCGCCCGCGTGATACGCGAGGGAAACGCCGTCGCCGGTGCCTTCCCAGGAATTGCTCGTCACGCTATACGCGCGGCCAAGTCCGCCGGTGCAAACGACCACGGCCTTCGCCTTGAAAATGCGGAAACGTCCGCGCTCGCGGTCGTAGCCAAATGCACCGACGACGCGGCCGCCGTCTTTCAACAGCGAAACGATGGTGTATTCCATGAACACGGTGATGCCCTGATGAATGCCGTGATCCTGCAATGTGCGGATGAGTTCCAAGCCGGTGCGGTCGCCAACGTGCGCGAGGCGCGGATAGCGGTGGCCGCCGAAATTGCGCTGGGAAATTTTGCCTTCCTTGGTGCGGTCGAACACCGCGCCCCACGCTTCGAGTTCGTGGACGCGCGCCGGGGCTTCCTTCGCGTGCAGCTCGGCCATGCGCCAGTTGTTGACGTATTGGCCGCCGCGCATCGTGTCGGCGAAATGAACCTTCCAGTTGTCGCGGTCGTCCACGTTGCCCATCGCTGCGGCCATGCCGCCTTCGGCCATGACGGTGTGCGCCTTGCCGAGGAGCGATTTGCAGATCAGCCCGACCTTGACGCCGGCCGCCGACGCTTCGATTGCCGCGCGCAAGCCCGCGCCGCCCGCGCCGATGACCAGCACGTCAAATTCGTGAGTTTCGTAATTGGTAGCCACAATAAAAATTCGGTTCGGAGTTTAGAGTTTGAAGAAGACGAAGTCGTGCAGATGACCGGTCGCGCACAGGCGGACATAAACGTCCGTGAAGCCGACCCAGAACAGGCTGATCCACGCCCACATCATGTGCCGGCGGTTGAGGCAGCTCACGCAGTTGTAAGCCTTGCCGCACGTCGGCGCTTTGGACTTGGAATCCAGAAAGCCGCCGATGAAATGCCGCAGCGAATGGCAGCCGAAAGTATAGAGGCCGAGGAAAATGGCATTCAAGATCAGCACAATCGTGCCCACGCCGATGCCGAAATGTTCCTTGCCTGCCGCGTCCGTGAACCACATTCCCAGCCAGGCGTCATACGAGAGCAACACGATGAACAGCGCCGCCAGATAAAAGAAGTAGCGGTGAACATTCTGGATGATGAGCGGAAAATAGCGTTCGCCGAGAAACGTTTTGCGCGGTTCGCCGACGGCGCAATTGATGGGATCGGCCCAAAATGCCTTGTAATAAGCGCCGCGATAATAATAGCAGGTGAAACGGAATCCAGCCGGCGCCCACAAAATCAAAAACGCCGGCGAAAACGGCGCCCAGGCCGGCCACCACGCAGGCAATTGGCTGCCAATGGAATGCGGCGAGGTGCCCCAAAATTCCGGCGAATAAAACGGCGAGAGATAATTCGCGCCGTTGTTTTCCCCGTGCAAACCGCCATACCAATAGCTGCAAGTGTGGTGGGCCATGTCGCCGACACCTTGGAACGCCGCCCAAGTCGAGTAAATGATGAAGGCGGAAAATCCGAGAAAGACGGCGAGCGGCTGGAGCCACCAGACATCGGGACGGGTGGTTTCGCCAAAGCCGCGTTGCTTCGGCAGGGTATCAGCGTAAGGCATAATGCCGTTCACTCTAGTTACTAATCCGCCCAGCGTCAACGCGTCTGAAGCGCCAAAAGAAAAGTATAAGCCGCGCTACGACTAAACTTGCCGTTGACTAATCGCCATTTTTTGCGGCGCGGACCACTCGTTCAAGCCGCGTTCGCCCGCCCCCGCCGGCGACAAGTCCGAGCTGCTCCAGCGCCTCGCCGACCAGATAGAGCGAGCCGGTGACCACGACAAAAGGCTCGTTTTTACAGGCGATTATCGCTTCATGGAAGCTTTTCAAAGTCGCAACTTTCGCCGCCGGATTTGCCTGTTGAAAAATTTTTGCGAGTTCGCCGGCATCCGCCGTGCGTTCGCTGGCGACTGGCACGGTGAAAATTTTCGCCGCCAGCGGTGCAAGCAGCCGGCAAATCTCTTGCCATTTTTTGTCCGCCAGCGCGCCAAAAATGAGCACGGGGCGGTCGCCGGCAAACTCTTTTTCCAACGCCGCGCGCAGCGTCGCTGCTCCCGCGGTGTTATGCGCGCCGTCGAGCAAAATTTTCCGTCCGCCGGGCCGCTGGACCAGTTGCAAGCGCCCCGGCCAGTTCACGGTTGCCAAACCGTTGCGGATTTGTTCCGCAGTAACGGGAATTTTCGGCTGCAAAATTTCCACCGTGGCCACTGCGAGCGCGGCGTTGATTTTTTGGTGGTCGCCAAGGAGGGATGCTGGATGCTGGATGCCGGGTGCCAGATGCGGCGGCATCTTGGTGAGCGGTGATCGTTTTTTGCGCGCCGTTTCTTCGATGACACTCAGCGCTTCATGTTTTTCTTCCGCAGTGACGATGGGCACGCCGGGCTTGATGATGCCGGCTTTTTCAAACGCAATTTTCTCCAGCGTCTCGCCAAGCCACTGCTCATGATCGAAGGCAATGTTGGTGATGACACTGGCCAGCGGCGTGACGATGTTCGTGGCATCCAGTCGTCCACCGAGGCCGGTTTCCCAAATCACGAGATCGCATTTTTGCTCGGTGAAAAATTTCAGCGCCATGACCGTGACGACCTCAAAAAATGTCGGGTGATGATTTTCGGGAAATTGCTTCAACAACGACTGCGATTCTTCAACGAGCCGCACAACGTCATTTTCCGAGATCAATTGACGGTTGACTTGAATCCGTTCGCGAAAGGAAACCAGATGCGGCGAAGTGAACAGCCCGACACGCATTCCAGCCGCACGATAAATGCTTTCCAACATGGCGCAGGTTGAGCCTTTGCCATTGGTGCCGGCGACGTGGATGAAGCGGAGTTTTTCCTGCGGATCGCTCGCGAGCGCGGCCAGCTTGAACGTGTTTTCCAATCCAAACTTCGCGCCGAACAAACGCAGGCCGTAAAGAAATTGGATGGCTTCGGAATAATTCACGATGCAAAATCCACAGATTACGCAGATGAACGCAGATTTTTAATTGGGAATTGCGGTTTTTTATCAAACTGTGTGAAAGGGCACTGAATCGGTCTATCAAACTTTTTTCTTTAGCGCCTTCATGTATCTCTTTCGCTGCCGAAACGCAATTCCGTAATTGTCCCATCTTCATGAAGCATTCGAAACACATCAGACGTTTGACCAAAAGGTTCTTCTACAATTGCAAAAAATTTTGTAGCTCCTTTATCTGTCGAATTTTCCTTAAGCTCATACTTGACTTCGTTGGGCAGCCTGCCGTTTTTAAGCAGCATCCGCACATTTTCTGGAGCAAGACAAGCACTCCAGTCTTTGCACTTTTCTATTTCTCGCTGATACCAAGTATCTTGATTTATTACTAAATATATTTTTGTTTCAGCACCATCTGGCAGATTTTTTATGAATTCATTCAATTGATTTTCCG
Organism: uncultured Verrucomicrobiae bacterium; assembly: GCA_963738225.1. Classification (GTDB taxonomy): domain Bacteria; phylum Verrucomicrobiota; class Verrucomicrobiia; order Limisphaerales; family UBA11358; genus UBA11358. The sequence continues at coordinate 213,855 of CAVTVR010000007.1, read as the reverse complement.
ATGCCCAAACTCGAAGAAGAATATCGCTTTCACCAAAAATAAAATAAGCACAAGAAGTTGTGTCTAATTCGGTCTTTTTCAACGCTTGCATCAGAAGATCCTTCACGCCAAAAAGGTCTGACCGAACATTGATTAACAGATAATAAAGTCGTTCCCCGAAAATGAGGTTGCAATGCGGATGGTTCAGAATTGCCACGCAAATAAAATTACAAAAAAAAGCCGCCGATGGCAATTAGAAAATTATTTCGCAATCATCCCGCTTTTCGCTAAAGCGGCTTGTGGTGAATATGCTGATGCACCGCCGCGATGAAGCCTTTGAACAGCGGATGCGGCTGATGCGGTTTGCTCAAGAACTCCGGATGAAACTGGCTCGCGATGAAAAACGGGTGGTCCTTGAGTTCGATCACCTCGACGAGTTTGCCGTCGGGCGAGAGGCCGCTGAACACAAAACCGGCTTTCTCGAATTTTTCACGGTAGGCGTTGTTGAACTCGTAGCGGTGACGATGGCGCTCGTGGATGACAAACGAGCCGTAAAGCTTGCCCGCCTGCGAGCCGACGGTCAACTGGCAGGGCTGCGCGCCAAGGCGCATCGTGCCGCCTTTCTTGGTGACTTTGCGCTGCTCGTCCAGCATGGCAATTACCGGATTCGGCGTGTTCAAATCAAATTCCGTCGAGTGCGCCTTCGGCAATTTCAGCACGTTGCGCGCAAATTCAATCGTGGCGATTTGCATTCCGAGGCAGAGGCCGAGATAGGGAATTTTATTTTCGCGGGCGTATTGCGCCGCCAGAATTTTTCCTTCCACGCCCCGTTCGCCGAAGCCGCCGGGCACGAGGATGCCGCCGAGTCCCTTCAACATTTTTTCCGCGCCGTTTTTCTCGATGTCCTCCGAATCCACCTGCACGATTTCCACGCCGCAGTCGTTCGCCACGCCGCCGTGGATGATCGCCTCATAAACCGATTTGTAGGCGTCCTGCAGGCCGATGTATTTGCCGACGACGCCGATGCGGACGCGGTGCTGCGGCGCGATGAGCTTGCGGATGATCTCCTGCCAGTGCGTCATGTTCGGCGCGGGCGTGGTGAGATGCAGCAGCCGGCAAACCAAGTCGTCCATGCGCTCGCGCTGGAGCATCAACGGCACTTCGTAGATGGAATGATCCACGTCCTTTTCCTCAATCACGGCTTCGAGCGGGACGTTGCAGAACATGGAAATTTTGTTGCGCAAATCCTTGTCCAGCGGACGCTCGCACCGGCAAACCAAAACGTGCGGCATGATGCCGATTTCGCGCAGCTTGGCGACCGATTGCTGCGTGGGCTTGGTTTTCAATTCGCCCGCCGCCTTGATGTAAGGCACATAGGTGACGTGCATGAAAATGGCGTTGTTGTAGCCGACCTCCAGCGCGAACTCGCGGATGGCTTCGAGAAACGGCAGGCCTTCGATGTCGCCGGTGGTGCCGCCGATTTCGGTGATGATGACGTCGGCCTTGGATTTTTCGGCGAGGACGTGGATGCGGTTTTTTATTTCGTCGGTGACGTGCGGAATGACTTGCACCGTTTTGCCGAGATAGGTTCCGGCGCGCTCGTTGTTGAGCACGGTCTGGTAAACCTGGCCGCTCGTCAAATTGTTCAGGCGCGTGAGCTTGACGCTGGTGAACCGCTCGTAATGGCCGAGGTCCAAGTCGGTTTCCGCGCCGTCGTCGAGCACATAAACCTCGCCGTGCTGATACGGCGACATGGTGCCCGGATCCACGTTGAGATACGGGTCGAACTTTTGCAGCGCGACCTTGAGGCCGCGATTTTCGAGCAACGTGCCGAGCGCGGCGGCGGTCAGACCTTTGCCCAACGAACTCACCACGCCGCCGGTTACAAATATGAATTTCATTTCAAAATTTTTCTAGCCACAGATTGAACACAGATTAACACAGATAAATTCAATTCTTAAAAAGCAAAGTCAAAAGACCGCCAATTATGCCCCCGGTAATCGCCATTATGATTCTTTCCACATTTGGCCAAAGATATCGCATTCGCCACTCCATACATCCAATTTCTCGGGGAGTCTCTTTATACTGCAATGAATCTTGATTCGTGAAAGTGATCATGCTTCCCATTCCATACTCTGTGTCAATCGGTTGAATTTTCCAAATTTCATCTGGGTTAACACGATTTCTTTCAGAATAATGCAATCTGTGCAAATAAATATATGGCATAGAACAACTATCAGTTGCTAATCGAGTAATTGCCTGAGTGCAATGACAATTTTCTTTTTCATGGTCCTTTGAAAATCTGTGTTCGATCTGTGTTTCATCTGTGGCTAAGGTTTTTCAAAAATCTTTCCACCCATTCCACGTCTTCCGGCGCGTCCACGCCGATGCTGTCGTAATCCACTTTCACGACGGCGATTTGGATTCCATTTTCCAATGCGCGCAACTGCTCCAGCTTCTCCGCGTTTTCGAGCGGCGACACCGGGAATTTCACCAGCCGCAGCAGCGTTTCGCGCCGGTAGCCGTAAATGCCCAGATGCTTCAAAAAAGGAAACGCCGCCAACTGCTCCGGCACCGGACGGCTGGCGGCCTCGCGCAAATACGGAATCGTGCGCCGGGAAAAATATAACGCGCGACCGGCGGCGTTGACAACGACTTTCACGACGTTCGGATTGTCCAACTCGGCAAGGTTTTTTATTAACGTGGCGGCGGTGGACATTTCGCACGGAGTTTGATCAGCCGGCGGGACACTGGCAACACGTTGGTTTAGCGCGCCGGCCACCGCGTCAATCACATTCGGATCAATCAGCGGTTCGTCGCCCTGGATATTTACGATTGCGTCGCAGGAAATTCTTTCGGCCACTTCTGCAATCCGGTCCGAGCCGCTCGGATGATCGGCGCGGGTCAACTCCACGCGGCAGAATTTTTTTGCCACCGTGAAAATCCGTTCGTCGTCCGTGGCCACGATAACTTCACTCAACGACTTTGCTTTCTGGCATTGTTCGACGACGTGCTGGAGGAGCGGCTTGCCGACGATGAGCGCCAGCGGCTTGCCGGGAAACCGCGTCGAGGCAAAGCGCGCGGGAATGATGCCGAGAATTTTCACAGCGACATTTAGCCACAGCTTGCCGCGCCGATGCAAGCTGCGAAGCGAAATTGCACGGAATTGGATGAACCCGGTTGCGTTTTCACGCCATTTAACCATTCGCAATGGAGGCTATTTGATCACAGTTCACGGCAGCACCGGTTGACTAGAGTTTAAAAATCAGCATGATTTATGGGCCAATCTTTGTTAATCTTTCGCCATGCGACTGACATTGAGAACAACCCAACGGCCTTCGATTAATCTGTCTTTTCACCAAATTAATATCCTGATCGCGAGGTTCCGAACCGGTTTGCTGGCGCTGTTTTTTTTCAGCATTGCGGCCGGAGCCGCCGAGGTGCCAGACACGGTGCTGCCCGCCGGAATGGGTGTGAACATTCATTTCACGCGCGGTCACGAGCGCGATCTGGACCTGATCGCAGCGGCTGGATTCAAGTTCATTCGCATGGATTTTGGGTGGAACGCAACCGAACAAAAAAAAGGAGCCTACGATTGGTCTGCCTATGATGAATTGACAGATAATCTGGATCGCCGCCACATTCGTGCTTACTACATCTTCGATTATTCCAATCCGCTTTACGAAGGGACGGTCGTCGCCAAAGATACGATTTCAGGCCGGGAACAAACCGTGCTGGCGTCGCCGCAGCATCCAGAGAGCATCGCGGCTTTTGCGCGCTGGGCGGCGGCGGCGGCGAAACATTTCCAAGGCCGGCACGTCACTTGGGAAATCTGGAACGAGCCGAACATTTCCTTTTGGGAGCCGAAGCCCGACGTGGATCAATATACCGCGCTGACGCTCGCGACGGCCAAAGCCGTACGCTCCGCCGATCCGCACGCGACGATTTTTGCGCCGGCCACCTCGGAGTTTCCGTGGCCGTTTTTGGAATTTTTTTTAAAATCGGGCGCGCTGGAATTTCTGGATGGCGTCAGTGTTCATCCGTATCGTCCGCCCAACCAGTCGCCGGAGACGGCGGCGGATGATTTTCAAAAGTTACGCGAACTCATCGCCACCAACGCGCTGGCAATTCACAGGCAGCCCGTCCCGATCATCAGCGGTGAATGGGGTTACTCGACCTTTGTCAAAGGCGTTTCCCCGGCGACTCAAGCTGATTTCATCGCCCGGCAGCAACTTTCTAATCTGTTGAACGGCGTGCCGGTTTCGATCTGGTATGACTGGAAAAACGATGGCGGCGACCCGAATGAAAACGAACACAATTTTGGCACGGTCAGCCAGGACCTGACGCCCAAGCCGGCTTATACGGCGGTCAAAACCCTGGCGCGCGAGTTGGCCGGTTTCAGCATTGGGAGCCGCTGCCAAACGGCAAGCAAAGACGACTTTGTCTTGATGATGACTAATTCATTGGGAGAAACCAAACTCGCGGCATGGACCGTGGGCGAACCACACACTGTCACATTCCGGCTTCATCCCGCTTCGGCAAAAGGAATTCAAATCGTGAACAATGACGGACAGGAAAGCACAATCGAAATCAAGGACGACCGTTTTAAGTTGCCATTTGGCAGCGGGCCGAGATATGTCAATTTGGGTCACGCACAGGCGGAACTGTCGTCGCCTTTTGTTCGCTAATTTCAGCAGTGAAATAAGCAACAACCATTCATTGAAGGTTGACGAAAACAGGCAATTTGTCCTGACGCCATAATGGGGGTTGACTAGCGGTCGCTTTTTTGGTTAATTTGACTTATGCAAATTGAAAGCTTGAAAGTATTTTGCGACCTGGCCGATTCCGAAAGCTTCACCAAGGCCGCGCAAATCAATGGCGTCACCCAGTCCGCCGTGAGCCAGCAAATCAGTTCGCTGGAACGGCTCTTCAAATCGCAGCTCATCGAGCGCAGCAAAAAACAATTCCGGCTCACGCGCGAAGGCCAGGTGCTCTACGATTACAGCAAACAGATACTCCAGGCTTATGAATCGCTGGACAGCGAGTTGAAGGAATTGAAGGACATCATTTCCGGCACCATCCGGGTGGCGACGATTTATTCGATCGGCCTGCACGATCTGCCGCCGTATATCAAGAAATTCATGCAGAGCTATCCGACGGTGAACGTCCATGTCGAGTATCGCCGCGCGAACCAGGTCTACGAAGACGTGTTGAGCAATGTAGTGGATCTGGGTCTCATTGCCTATCCCATCAGGGACGCCAAGCTGGAAATCATCCCGCTGCGCAAAGAGCCGTTGGTGCTGATCTGCCATCCGCAGCATCCGTTCACCAAACAAAAATCCATCAAACTGAAGGCTCTGGATGGACAAAAAATCATCAGTTTCGAGCCGGACACGCCGACGCGCAGGGCGCTGGACAGGATTTTGAAAGAGCACGGGGTGGAAGTGAAACACGTCATGGAATTCGACAACGTGGAGACGGTGAAACGGGCGGTGGAAATTGACGCCGGCATTTCGATTGTTCCGCAGAGCACGGTCATTCAGGAAAACGACAAAAAAACCCTGGCCTCGGTGGAAATTGAAGACGGGCAGTTTTTCCGGCCCATCGCCGCCATTTACAAAAAGAAGCGGGTGCTTTCGCCGGCAATGAAACAATTCCTGGCCATCTTGAAAGGCATTGCTTAATACAGAATTTCCCGGCTGCCTGGGTGAAAATGTTCAGGAACTTCGCCGCCAAACAATCACCTTATTTCGCTCCGCCCAGCAAGGCGAGCAGCGCCAGCGCCGCGAGGCCGATCAGCATGTAAAAAATATAAGCTTGCAGGCGTCCGTGTTGCAGCCGGCGCACAGCCAGCGAAATCCGCATCACGACCGAACCGGCGGGTTCGATGACGTGTTCCAGCACCGTTTCCGGCGTGTGCTCTTCAAAATTGGAATGCGCGGGGAAATTGTCCCTCGGCGGATGTGAATGCCGTTGCGGCCGCAAAATCCACGAGAACCAGTCGGTGATGATGCCCGCGAATGAGCCGGCGGTGTATTGCATTCGAGCTGCGGGCGCGGCGTAACCGCAATCCCAAGTGACGGCGCGCTCCAAGCCATTTCGCCGGACGCGACGCCAGAGCGCGATAACCGCCAGCGCGGCCAGCGCGGCGATGGTGATGTGAATCGAACCAAGCGTGATCAACGGCGCAGGCAGCGTTGCATCCAGCCACACGGGCTGCCAGGCGGCGGAGGCATTCGCAATCGCCGGCCAGAACAACGCCGGCGCGAGGCCGATGACCACGCACAATCCGGCAAGCACCAGCATCGGCACGCGCATTCGCCAGCCGCATTCGTGCGCCGCCGCCGCCGCTTCGCTGCGCGGCAGACCGAGGAAAACCACGCCGCAAACTTTCACAAAACACGCGAGCGCCAACGCGCCGGTCAGACCGAGCAACACCGCTGCCGGCACCGCCGCCCACGAAACCGCGCCATGCGCCGAAACCGCGTCGAACAAACCCAGGAACACCAGCCACTCGCTGACGAAGCCATTGAGCGGTGGCAGGCCGGAAATGGCCATCGCGCCCAGCACGAACAAACTTGCCGTCCACGGCATCGCGCGCCAGAGTCCGCCGAGCCGGCTCATTTCGCGCGTGCCGGTGGCGTGCAAGATTGAACCTGCGCCCAGAAATAAAAGGGCTTTGAACAAGCCGTGATTCCAGACATGCAGCAACGCGCCCGCCAAGGCAAGTTGTCCCCAAACCGCATGACCGTGATCGGTCGCGATCATGGCGAAGCCGAGGCCGATTAAAATGATGCCGATGTTTTCGACGCTGTGATACGCCAGCAGCCGTTTCAAGTCATGCTGCCCCAACGCGAAGGCGACGCCAAGCACGGCGCTGATCACGCCCAACGCGGCCACCGTCCAACCGGCGGCGGGCGGCGTCGGCAGCCAGCCGCTGAACCGCACGATGCCGTAGATGCCCAGCTTGATGGTCACGCCGGAAAAAATCGCGGAAACGTGGCTGGGCGCGTTGGCGTGCGCCGAAGGCAGCCAGATGTGCAGCGGAAAAATGGCCGCCTTTAATCCAAAGCCAACGAGCGCGAGCCAGAACAACGGCGCCAGTTCGGGATGGTCGCGCAATGGACCGAGTTCCCAACTGCCGGTGCGCGCCGCGAGCAGCGCGAAAAATGCGAAGAGACAGAGTGTGCCGAAGTGCGACGCTGCGAGATAAAGCCAGCCGGCCTTGCGCACCTCGCGATTCTGCCGGTCCAGCGTGATGAGAAAATATCCGCAGACGGTGAAAATCTCCCAGGCAATCAGAAAATGCAGCCCGTTCGCCAGCAACAAAACGAAACCCATGCCGAGAAAAAGTCCGTTCCACCACGCGCGGCCCACTGGCGCGGAAACCGGGCGGCTTTTGTCCGACCAATATTCCTGCGAATACAAACTGCCCGCGCCGCCAAGCACGCACAGCAAAACAAGAAAGAACGCGCTGACAGCGTCGAGCCGCCAGTGAAGCCGTTCGCCGCCGAGGATAAAATCCGTTTGCCAGTCCCACGTCGCGCCGGTTGCCAAAATCCAGACGGCGGCAATCAGGGCGGCCACCTTGCCGGCGAGCGTGGCCACGAGCCACAGGCGCGGCGCGCGAAAAGCGCCCAGCAACCCGGCCACCATTCCGGCCAGCGCAACGAGAAGAAAAGCGCCGGGCGTCATGAAGATTGGTTCGGCTGGCCGGCATTGCCAGGTGTTTCGGCGGCGATGAGCGCGGCGAAAATTTCTTCATCCGTGCCACCCTCCGCCACGGGACGTTGCAATCCGCCCCGCAGAAGCGCGCTGCTTAATTGGGACAGCAGTTCCAGATGGGCGCGCGGCGAAGGCGCAACGAAAAACAGCAGCCGCGTGATCGGAACGTCGTCCGGCGCCGGCTCGCTCAACCGCAAGGCGTCGCGCAGGATCAAAATGGCGAAGGTTCCGGCGTCGCGGCCGAGCGCGACGGGTGTGCGCAAATGCGGCAGCGCCAGTCCGCCGCCGACCGCCGCCCAGGAAATGCCTTCCGGCAGGCGCAGGCGTTGCGCCAGCAGTTGCCGCACGGGCGGCGTCGCGCCGGGCAGTTTGGCCAAGATGGTTTCCATCACGTCGCGCACGGTGGCGGCGGGCACATCGCGCCAGATGCCGCCGACGCGCAACATCGGTTCGAGCCGGCGGAGGTTGGTATTGGCCGCGCGTCCGGCGGCGAGAAATCCGGCCTTGGCCGCCAATCCACGTGCGGCGGCCCAGTCCACGACTTGATTGCGGTCGAAGAGCAGGCGGTCGCGATCTTCGATGGCCGGCAGACCTTCCTTGCGCACCCAGCTCTCGACGACGCTTTCTTCGACGCCAAACGACTCGGCAAGCTGGATGATGTTTAGATACATGCCGAAAGCAGACTAGCGGGAAATGCTCGAATATCCAACAGCGAACGATCATCATCCGGTTTTTTGCGCGCTGACAAATGCTGTGTTTGGGAATTTGTTTGTTCGATCTTCACGGTGGATTTAGCAACTGTCTCATTTGCGAGAACTGTTGGTGGGTGGATTGAAAACTTTTCCGGCGCGCTCGACCGCCATCGCCAGTTCCCGGCGCGCGGCTTCAAATTTCTCTTTCTCCTCCTGCATTGGATCGTTCGACGGCGCTGACGGCAGGCCGAGAATTTCCCGCGCGCGTTCCAGCGAGTGTTCGAGATTGGCGCAAATATTTTCGCGGCCAAGCCGGTCCAGAAAACCCGCCTTGTCCATCATGAACAACGGCTGGGTGTGCGGCCCGCTCAAAATAATGCGCTTTCCGCGCGCGTGCAGCCGCTCGTAAAGGTCTTCAAGCGCATTGAGTCCGGTGGCGTCCATCGCGAGAACTTTTCTCATGCCGAGGATCAGCACCTCTGGCTCCTGGCCGGAGCGCTTCAAGGCGGTTTCCAGCTTGTCCGCCGCGCCAAAGAAAAACGAGCCGAAGATGCGGTAAATCATCACGCCCTTGGGCACCACTTTGCCGATGATGGAATGTTGCGGGCCTTCGGTTTCGGAACTTTGATCCACGGCGGTGATCTGTGTCGTTTCGGAAACGCGTTTGATAAAGAGCATCGCCGCCAGCACCATGCCGATTTCCACGGCGACGGTCAAATCCACCGCCACCGTCAGGCCGAACGCCGTCAGAAAAACCACCGCGTCGCTGCGCGGCCATTTGGGCAGGCGGCTGAAATTGTGCCATTCGCCCATGTTGATCGCGACGTTGACCAGCACGGCACTCAACGTGGCCAGCGGAATGAATTTCGCCAGCGGCGCGGCGGCCAAAATTATCACCAGCAGCGTGACTGCGTGAACCATGCCCGCGATGGGCGAGCGGGCGCCGCATTTGATGTTCGTGGCCGTGCGGGCAATCGCCCCCGTGGCCGCGATGCCGCCAAAGAGCGGGCTGAAGATATTCGCGATGCCCTGCGCCATGAGTTCTTGATTGGAATCATGCCGGTCGTCAATCATGCCGTCGGCGACCACCGCGCACAGCAGCGATTCAATCGCCGCCAGCAGCGCGATGGTGGTCGCCGGTTGAAAAAGATGCTGGATGTTTTCCCACGAAAGCGCAGGAATTTGCGGATGCGGCAATGTCTGCGGAATGCCGCCGAATTTGCTGCCGATGGTTTCGACGTGCAAGCCGGGAAAGAGAACCACCGCAATCGTGCCCAACACCAGCGCGACAATGGAACCCGGCACACGCCGCTGCCATTTTTTCGGCCAGAACAGAATGATCGCCAGTGACGCGGCTGCCAGCGCGAGCGTGGGCGTTTGAACTGTTCCCGCGTGTTCGCCCAGCGACCGCATTTTTTCAATGAAATCCGACGGCACCTTCTCGATGCTCAAACCAAAAAAATCCTTGATCTGCGTGCTGAAAATCAGCACCGCGATGCCCGACGTGAAACCCATCGTCACCGGATATGGAATGAATTTGATCATCGTGCCCAGCCGCGCCGCGCCCATGATGAACAAAATCACGCCCGCCATGACGGTGCAGATGGCGAGGTTCTCCGCGCCGTATTTCGCATAAATGCCGTAAAGGATTACGATGAATGCGCCAGTCGGCCCGCCGATGGAAACCTTGGTGCCGCCCAGCGCCGAGATTATAAAGCCCGCGATGACCGCGGTGAAAATTCCCGCCTCCGGCTTAACCCCGGAAGCAATTGCAAACGCCATCGCCAGCGGCAGCGCGACGATGCCGACGGTGAACCCGGCGGTGAGGTCCGCAAAAAAATCACCCGCCGAATAATTTTTCAGCGTGTCCACTAGCTTCGGTCGAAATGGTAAAAATCCAGATTCATTATTGCCAGAGATTGGAAAAAATTTCCCTTGAGTTTGATTCTGCAACAGGCACGGCGGAATTCAAATGAATTCATTTTGCAGAAATTGGCAAACATTCCCCGCCTTACGCCGCCAAATTTCACGCGCGCGGATGCGCCGCGTCGTAGGCTTTCTTCAGCCGCTCCGTCGTGACGTGGGTGTAAACCTGCGTCGTGATGAGATGCGCGTGGCCGAGCAGCTCCTGCACGCTGCGCAAATCCGCGCCCGCGTCCAGCAGATGCGTCGCGTAGCTGTGCCGCAATTTGTGCGGCGTCAGCGCCGGGTCCAGCCCGGCGATGACGAGATAATTTTTCAACCGCCGCGACAGTTGCAGCGGCGACAGCGGCGCGGCCTTGCTTGTGTCCGCGCGAAAAACCGGCTGAATTCCCACCGGCGGTTCCAACAATATCGCCCAATAATTTTGAATCGCCTCCAACGCCGGCACGCCAATCGGAACCAGCCGCTCCTTTTTTCCCTTGCCGCGAACGCGCACGATTTGCTCGTTGAAATCAATGTCCTCCACGCGCAGACCGCACAAGCTCGCTGATGCGCAAGCCGCAGGAATAAATCGTCTCCAGCACCGCGACATCGCGCACACAAACTTCCGCCGAAATCGGCCGGCCCGGCACCTTTTTTTTGCTTTTGTGTTTCGAGCAGCTTTGCCGGCGCGGCGAGCAAATCCTCCATCTGCTGCTTCGTCAAAAAACGCGGCAGCCGCTTTTCCAGTTTCGGCAGCGAAAGATTTTTGATCGGCATACTTTCGACCACGCCATGCCGCATCAGAAATTTGTAAAACGTCCGCAGCGCGGAAAACCGGAGCTGCACCGCCGCGCGGCTCAAATTATTTCGGCCAAGAAATCGCACGAAAGCGCGGAAATCATCCCGCGATAATTTTTCCCACGCGATCGCGGGCTAGACTTGCGCTTTCGACTTCGGACTTTAGACCTGAATTGCCAGCGGGCAAATTCGGTCAGCGCCTGCGAATAATTCCGCTGCGTGTAAACCGACGCGCCGCGATCCGTCGCCAGATGCGCAAGGAATTTCTGAATCCACTTGTCGCGGACTTCCGATTTTTCGCTGGCAGGTTCCGGGTTCATTTTCCAGCGCGGCAGGTCAGCCGGAATTTTCCCGAAGTCAGCGGCGGCAATTTTTCCACCGCGCTGACGGTGATTTTGTTTTCAAGCTGGAGCAGGTTTTCAATTTGCTCCGTCACGCGCTTTCAGTTCTTCCGCGCCCGGAGCTTCGCGGTCGGGAATGAATTGCAAATCACAATCGCCAGCCTCGTTTTGCCGAAGTTGATAATGCGCGATGCCGTTCACGTCGGCGAAACACCGGTCAATTTCCAGCGTCGTCACGCGGCGGCCGTCGCGGCGGAGCAACGCGTCGCGCGACCGGCCATGGACAAGATAATTCGTGGCGTAAGGCTGCTCGCGGCGTTCGACCAAATCGCCGACGCGGTAGCGCACGAGCGGCATGACCTCGTTCGTCAGCGTCGTCACCACCAGGTCGCCGACGCCGCGCTCGTCCGGTCTCGACAATCTCGTAAAAAACATTTTCGAGGCTGGCCTTCATTTCGCCACGTTCATTTTCCATGAGCAGATGGCCGGTTTCCGTCGAGCCGTAAAGATTGAAAACCGGCACGCCGAAAACGCGCTGCAAAATTTTCCGGTGAACGACGCTGACAAATTCGTAGCTGCACAAAATGAATTCCACCGACGGAAATTTTATGCCGTTCCGCTCGCAATAAAGCGCAAACCACGCGCCGTGCACCGGATCCAAATCCAGAAACACCGGCGACCATTCCAAAATTTCTTCCGCCATGCGCGCGAACTCTGCTTCCGTCAGCAGAAACGGGATGCGCGCCTGGTTCACAAACAATGTCGTGTCCACTGTGCGCGCGGTTTTGGAAGTGAAATTGGAAAAGCAGACCAGGCCGTTGCAGACCGGCGGCACCAGCGTCGCGCGGCGGGCGCGCGGATTTCGCCTCCAGCACTTGCGCGACGAAACGGTTCAGCCGCAGCACGCGCGCTTCCTGCGCGTTCCACCAGCCGCGGCCGAACAGCACCGCCGTCCGCTCCTCCGAACTGCCGGACGTGTGTTCCAGTTCCACCGACTTGTTTTCCAGCAGCGCGTCGAGATTCTGTCCCGGCGCGGAGAAAATTGTTGGGAAAGTTTTCGCGCAGCTCGCGCTTGCCAATCAGCGGCACGGGAAAAAATCCTTTTCCGCAGCGCGGCCCGGTAAAGCGGCACGTTCGCACCAGCGCGGCAGAATTTCTTCCACGCGCGCCAACTGCGCCGCCTCGCGCATGAGTTCAGGAGTTGCCAGCATTCTTAAATACCAATGCACCAAATTTGGAAATTTTTCCAGTCCGATGTGAAAACCACTGGGGTGGCCGGTCACAAAAAGTCCCGCAACAGACGCAAAAATTCCTCCGGCTGGTCGGCATGAACCCAATGGCTCGCCTCGGCTAGCGTCTGAATTTGCGCCAACGGAAACAGCTCGCGGATCAGCGGCTCGTCTTCCGGCTTTGATGTATTCCGATTTGCCGCCGCGGATGAACAACGCCGGTTTGGCGAAAGAGGCGGAAACCGCCACCGGCTCGCCGCAGCTGCGGATAATTTTTCGCCAGACCGCGCAGATTGATTTTCCAGAAAAATGCGCCGGCGGAATCCCGGCCGAGATTTTTCAACAGAAACCGGCGCAGCACCAGATTCGGAATTTCCGGCGCGAGCGCGTCCTCGATTTGCTGCCGCGTCTGAAACGCCGGCAACTCCAGCGCCAGCAGCGCGGCGAAAATTTTGTCGTGCGCCGGCGCATAAGCGCGCGGAGCCATGTCCGCGACGACCAGCTTTTCCACCCGCTGCGGGAATTGCAGCGCCAGTTGCATCGCCGTTTTGCCGCCCATCGAATGGCCAATGACCAGCGCGGTTTCCAGTCCGCGCGGCGCCATGAATTTGTCCACGTCGGCCGCCATGAGCGGATAATTCATCTCCGCGTGGTGAGGCGACTGGCCGTGGTTGCGCTGATCCAGCGCGAAGACGTGAAATGTTTCCGCCAGTTTGAGCGCGATGAAATGCCAGTTGTCCGACGAGCCGAACAGCCCGTGCAGCAGGATCACCGCCCTGCCCTGCCCGGATTCTTTGAAGTGAAGTTGCATTATCGCCGAATGTCGCGCGAAGGACGCGAGGGCGGCGAAGGCGAACCTTTTTTATCTTTCGCTAACTTCGCGGCCTTCGCGCGACATGATTTTTTATTCTTCGCGCTCTGGAAACTCGAAGGTGATCTTGCCTTTCTTGTCCATCACCAGAAACGCCGGGAACGGCTTGCCGGATTTGGAGATGAATTTGTCCAGCACGTCGCTCTTTTTCGTCGGCGAGAATTTTCCGCGCCTGCGCCGGTTCAATCGGCTGCTCCAAAATCACTTTGCCGATCTTGAATTTGCACGACTTGGCTTCCCGCTGCGAGTTCTCGCAAATATAACCGGCCTCGGTGTCAAAAACTTTTCCGCCGCACTTCGGGCATTTGCCGACCTCGTCCTTGCCGGTGAAATCAATTTTCGGCGGCGGCTCGGACGACCGTGGTTTTGCCCTTGCGCTCGCGCGGCGCAAACTCGAACGACACCTTGCCGTCCTTCAAAACAAGGAACGCCTCGAACTTGCGGTTCGTCTTTTTCGAGATGAAGCCTTTCAGCAAATCCGTCTTGCCGTCCGCCAGCAGTTTCTTCACCTGCTCCGGCGAAATTTCCTGCTGCAAAATGATTTTGCCCGTGCGGAAATCGCACGTCGGCGTCGGGCCGGCCTGTTTTTCGCAGACGTAATTCATCCCGCCGTCAAACACCTGCGCGCCGCACTTCGGACATTTGCCGAGCGGCTCCTTGCCGGTGAAATCCACCGGCGCGGCGTCCTCGCCGTCTTTGCCGCCGTTGCCGAAATCAAATTCCACCTTGTGCTCGGCGTTCATTTTCAACACGGCGGCGAACGGAAATCCCTGCTTGCTGCGGAAGCCTTGCAGCGGGCCGATCTGCTTTTCCGTGATGATTTTCTCGACCTCCTCCGGCTCGAACATCCGGCTGCACAGCGTTTTCCAGAACGCGAAATCGCACTTTCACGCATTGATACTGCTTGTATTTCTCGTGAATCTCGCCGCCGCATTTCGGGCACGGCACGTTGCAGCACGCCGAAGTCGCCGGGAATCGTGTCGTGCTCGAACTTCTTGGCGCGGTCCACGATGCGGCGCGTCATGTCCGCGATGCCCGCCATGAATTCCGCGCGGCTGATTTTTTTCCGCTGCATTTCCTTCAACTGAAATTCCCAGTCGCCGGTCAATTCCGGCTTGGTCAGTTCAGGAATGCCGAGGCCGTTCAACAGTTCCATCAGCGAAAACGCCTTCGCCGTCGCCTGCAATTCGCGGCCGTTGCGGTGGATGTAATCCTCGTAAATCAAGCCTTCGATGATCGCCGCGCGCGTGGCCGGCGTGCCGAGGCCCTTCTCGCTCATCGCCTCGCGCAAGTTCGTCGTCGTCCACCAGCTTGCCCGCGCCTTCCATCGCCGAGAGCAGCGTCGCTTCCGAATACCGCGCCGGCGGCTTCGTGACGTTGTCCTTCACTTCAATCGCGCTCGTCTTGACCGTTTCGCCCGGCTTCACCGGCGCGAGGCTCGGCGTTTCGTCGGAATCCGATTGCTTGCCATAAACCGTCAGCCAGCCCGGCGAAACCAACACCTTGCCCGCGCTCTTGAACGGCTCGCCCTCGACGCGCGTGATGCGGTTCGTTTCCAGAAATTCCGCCGCCGGATAAAAAATGGCGAGAAACCGTTTCGTCACCAGGTCGTAAAGTTTCTGCTCCGGCTCGGACAAATGTTTTCGGCGCGAGCGAGGTCGGGATGATGGCGAAGTGATCCGAAATTTTCGCGTTGTTGAAGATGCGCTTGTTCGGATGCACCCAGCCGCTCTTCAAAATCTGGTCGGCAAAAGCCGAATAACCGGTCACGCCTTCCAGCATTCCGAGCGTGGTCTTCACCGTGCCGATATAATCTTCCGGCAACGCGCGCGAATCCGTTCGCGGATACGTCAGCACCTTGTGCTTTTCGTAAAGCGCCTGCGCCAGGCCGAGCGTGTTCTTCGCGCTGAAACCGAAACGCGAGTTCGCGTCGCGCTGCAAGCTCGTCAAATCGTAAAGCAGCGGCGACATCGAGGTCGTCGGCTTGCTTTCTTCCGTGACGATGCCCGGCTTGCCGAGACATTTTTCACGGAGCGCTTCCGCCGCGGCCTTGTCCCAAACGCGTTCGGCTCTTAATTGTTCGTCGTCCGAGCTGCGAAAACTTTTCATCGAACCAGCGGCCGGTGTAATTGCCCGGCGGCGCAATCGAACGTGCCGATGACTTCCCAAAAATCGCGCGGCTTGAACGCGCGGATCTTCGCCTCGCGCTCGACGACAATCGCCAGCGTCGGCGTCTGCACGCGGCCCGACCGTCGTCTTGAAAAATCCGCCGAGCTTGGAATTGAACGCCGTCATCGCGCGCGTGCCGTTGATGCCCACCAGCCAGTCGGCCTCGCTGCGGCTCATGGCGGCATCGGACAGCGGCTGCATGGATTCGTCGCTCTTCAACTGCCGCGAACCCGTCGCGGATGGACGCGGGCGTCATGGATTGCAGCCAGAGCCGCTGGATGGGCTGCTTGGCGCTTTCGTGTAGCGGACGATGTTGCGGAAAATCAATTCGCCTTCGCGCCCGGCGTCGCAGGCGTTGATGAGCCGGTCACGTCCTTGCGCTTGATGAGTTTCGCGACCGCCTTCAGACGCGGAGCGGTCTTTTCAATCGGCTCCAGATCAAAGTGCGGCGGGATGACCGGCAGGCATTTGAAAGACCATTTGCCCTTCGCGGCCTCGACGCCCGGTGGCGGCACGATGGTCAGCAAATGGCCGACGGCCGACGAGATGACATACTCGTCGTTCTCGAAGTAATCGTCGTGTTTCTGAAACTTGCCGAGCGCCTTGCTGATGTCGCTGGCGACGGACGGTTTTTCTGCAATGATGAGGGCTTTGCCCATGACGCGGCCATTCTTTAAGCCGCGCGAGGCGGTTTGCGCAACATAAATTTTTTCAGGCCGGCGGAATTTCAACCACGGTTGGACGCGAATGGCCGCTGATTTTGAACCATCGCAACCGCATTTGGCGGACGCGAATTTTCTCCAAAAAATAATTCAACAAAATTCAAGCCGGGCGAATTTCAGTCGCGTCCGGCCATGGCTCCGTTAATCTGAAGTCATGTCCGAGTTGTCATCGGCTCCCGTCGCGAGCCTCTATGTCCACGTGCCGTTTTGCGCGCAGAAGTGCGAATACTGCGCCTTTTATTCCGAGGCATCCAGCGGTCCGCTGATTGCCCGCTACACCGACGCGCTGGTCCTCGAACTGGAACTGGTCGCCCACGATCTCAAGCCCAAAACCATTTTTTTCGGCGGCGGCACGCCTTCCATCTTGAACTTGCGCCAGTGGGAAAAAATTTTCCGCACGATGGAACGATTCAACCTGCTCGGCGCGGACGAGTTCACTGTGGAATGCAATCCCGCCACCGTCTCGGCGGACAAGGCGAAACTGTTCCGCGACTTTGGCGTCAACCGCATTTCCATGGGCGTGCAGTCGCTGGATGAAGCCCTGCTCGACCGCCTGGGCCGCGTCCATTCGCGCGCCATGGTTTTCAAATCGTTCGACATTTTGCGCCGCGCCGGCTTTGAAAACGTCAATCTGGATTTGATGTTCGCCATTCCGACGCAGACCCTGGCGATGTGGCGCGCGACTTTGAACGAGGCGGTGGCGATGCAAAGCGAGCATCTTTCGAGCTACGAAGTCATCTACGAGGACGACACGCCGCTGTTTGAACAGCTTCGAGCCGGCGAATTTTCCGTGGACGAAAAACTGGCCGATGAAATGTTCGCGGAACTCATTTCCCGCGCGACCGGCGGCGGTTTTCACCAATACGAAATCGCGAACTTTGCCCGCGGCGAACTGGACGCGGAAACCATTCCTGCGCGGGCTTGCCGGCACAATGTCAATTACTGGCGCGGCGGTTCGTTTTATGGACTTGGGCCGAGCGCCACCGGCTACGTGCGCGGCGTGCGGACAAAAAACTGGGCGAACACGCCGCTTTATTGCGACCAGCTTGAAAAAGGCAACCGGGCGATTGAATCCCGCGAGGAACTGCCGCCGTTGCGCCGGGCCGGAGAAATCGCCGCTTTTGGTCTGCGAATGAACGCTGGCTGGCCGTTTGACGAATTTCTGCGCACGACCCGGTTTGATTTGCGCAACGAGTGGGATTCCGAAATGAATCAACTCGCCGAACGGGGCTGGGCGAGGCGCGACGCAGACCGTTTTTGTCTCACCGCCCAAGGACTGCGTTTTGCCGATGCGGCGGCGGAAATGTTTCTGCGGTGATCGTTGTTTGCGGACGGCTAATAAACGTGGGCATATTTCACCCGGTCGGCGTCGGTGACGCACCAAAGATTTAGCGGAAACATTGCCGTTGGGCATTTGAAATAACGCGCGCTGCCGTCAACAAAGGCATAATTTGAACCACCCGATCCAGAACCGGAAGCGGCGCTGGCTCCGGTGCCGCCGTGCCGGCTCTGCTCCAACACCTGATCAACGTCGTTGCCATCGCCTTCCAGCAAATCCATATAGTAATCCATGGCGGTTGAAAATTTTTCACCAAGAATAACCGTGTCGCTCGGATGGAGGATAAAAGTTTCCTTGATTCCGCTTTGAGCCGCCGCCGTTCCCACCAGACTCATATCCGTGGAGCCAATGCGACTGGCGAACCAGTCGTTCCAGCCATTGATCAGGTAGCTGCGCGGCGAGCCGTCGGCCACGTTGTTTGAAGCGCCGGTTTGTGGATTTTTTCCGCTCATCACGTCGGTTGGGCAGAGCAGAAGTTTCGGATTTTTGCCGTAACTGTCGAAGAATTTGTCCGGCCAGCGATCAGTTTCGGAGCGCACCGGATACGTTCCCTGGTTATCATCCACATACAGGCGCGAGGCGAGGCCCAACTGCCGGAGGTTGTTCAGACAGGCGATGCGCCGGCCGCTTTCTTTTGCGCGGCTCAAGGCCGGCAGCAGCATCGCCGCCAAAATCGCGATAATGGCAATGACCACCAGCAGTTCGATGAGCGTGAAGCCCCGTTTTCTGGGGAACAGTTCTCGTGATTTCATATTTATCTTGAAATGTTAGACGGTGGAACAAAACCAATTGTCACAGTTTTGTAAATTTTTTTTTGAGGTTTGTCCGGCAAGTCTTGTCGAATGGCCGGTTTTCCGGCAGCTTGGCCGGGTGACCAGACTTGATCAAGCTCTCGTTGAATCCGGCCTTTGTGAAAGCCGCGAACGCGCCAAGCGGCTCGTTCTCGCCGGTCAGGTCCGCATCAACGGCCAGTCCGCGCACAAACCCAGCGACCATGTCAAGCCCGGCGACGAACTCACGCTCGACGCGCCGGAAAAATTTGTCAGCCGCGGCGGCCACAAGCTGGAACATGCGCTGGAACATTTTCAATTCGCGGTCGCACGGCCTCACCGCGATTGATCTGGGCGCGTCCACCGGCGGTTTCACGGATTGCCTGTTGCAGCGCGGCGCGGAAAAAGTTTTTGCCGTGGATGTCGGCCAGGGCCAGCTTGCCTGGAAACTGCGGCAGCGACCCGCGCGTGGTGGTCATGGAAAAAACCAACGCGCGCTTTCTCAAGCCGGAAAATTTCCCCGCGCCCGCCGATCTCGTGGTGGTGGACTGCTCGTTCATTTCGCTGAAAAAAATCCTGCCGCCCGCCGTGCCGCTGCTGAAGCCGGACGGGAAAATTGTCGCGCTCATCAAGCCGCAGTTCGAGGCGGGCAAGGCGGAGGCCGACAAGGGCCGCGGCGTCATCACCGACGCCGCCGTGCATGACCGCGTGCTGGCGGAGCTGCAAGAATTTGTCGCGGCGCAGGCTGGCCTTTGCTGGCGCGGTGTGGTTGAATCTCCCCTGCTCGGCCCGGCCGGCAACAAAGAGTTTTTGGCCCTGATTGAAAAAGTCCGCTGACCATTTCCAACGCATCGGCCTCGTGGGCAACGCGGAAAAATCCGCCTGCGCCGCGAGCGTCCGCGCCGCCGCGCGGCTCATCCAGCGCAGCGGACGGAAAGTCGTCTGCGACGAAATCACGGCGCAGCTCGCCAAACTGAAATGCGAGACGGTTCCCCACGCCGCCGCGCTCGCCCGCGCAGTGGATTTGCTCATGGTCTTCGGCGGCGACGGCACGATGCTGCACACCGCGCGGCAGATTGCCGGTTCCAACACGCCCATGCTCGGCGTCAATATCGGCGGCCTCGGCTTTCTCACCGCCGTTCCGTCCGACAAACTGGCGGACGCGCTGAAACTGGTCTGGCGCGGCGAATTTAATTTTGAATCCCGCGCGCTCATCGAGGCCACCGGCACCGGCCACGGCAAAAAAATCAAGGCGCTCGCGCTGAATGACATTGTCATCAGCCGCGGCGCGGTTTCGCGCCTGATCGCGCTGGATGTGAGCGTGAACGGCGAGCCGATCACGCGCTACCGCTGCGACGGGCTGATCGTCAGTTCGCCGACCGGTTCCACGGCGTATTCGCTGGCGGCGGGCGGCGCGATTGTGCTGCCCACGGCGGAGGTGTTTGCGCTCACGCCGATTTGTCCGCACGCGCTGTCGAACCGCTCCATCATTTTGCCGCTGTCCGCGACGATCCGCGTCAAAGCCGTCAGCACCGTGGCCGCCGCGTTATTTGAACGCCGACGGCCAGATTGTGGGCGAACTCGACGCCGGCGACGAAATCACCATCCGCCGCAGCCAAAGCACCGTGCGGCTGGTGCATCTGAAGGACAGTTCGTTTCTGGAAGCGCTGCGCCGCAAGCTGCACTGGCGCGGAACCTATTTTTGAAGGAAAAAGGCGGAATGAAGATTGAAGAAACAAAACGGCGCGATGAAATTCCCTTTCATTCTTCACTCCTCATTCTTCATTCTTCATTTTGAACATGGTTCGCTTAAAAGACATTGCCCAGCTTGCCGGCGTCTCGGTGATGACCGTTTCCAAAGCCTTGCGCGACGCGCCGGATGTTTCCGCCGCGACGAAGGCCAAGATCAAATCGCTCGCCGCGCAGATGGGCTACGTCCCCGACTCCAGCGCGCAGGGCTTGCGCACAAAAACGACGAAACTTTTCGGCCTGCTCATTCCCGCCGCGACCAATCCCATTTATGCGCGCATTGTTTATGCGATTGAAGAACGCGCTCACGATCTCGGCTACGACCTGCTCATCGCGCATACGCTCAACATGCCCGAACGCGAGGATGCCTGCCTGCGCCGCCTGCTGTCGCGCCGCGTGGACGGACTGTTCATCACGCCGGTTTATCGCTTCGAGGCCGAGGCGCGGATTTACCAGGAAATTGTCGTGCGCAAAATGCCCACCGTGCTGCTCGGTTCGCCCGCGCCGTTCTGCAAAAATTTTACCAGCATCGAAATCGAGGAACTCGCCGCCAGCTACAACGTCACGAAACATCTGCTCGGCCTCGGCCACAAAAAAATCGCCTATCTCACCGGCCCGCCCGCCGCGCCGTGGGCGCACGAACGGTTTGAAGGCTACCGCCGCGCCTTCCGCGAAGCCGGTTTGGAAGTGGACGACAAACTGGTCTTTGCCGCCGGCAGCACCTTGGAAGACGGCACCAAGGCCGCGCTGCAAATGCTCAATGAAGGCTGCCATCCCACCGCCGTCCAGGCCGTGAGCGACCTGGTGGCCATCGGCTGCGCGGAAACGCTTGCTGCAACAGGGATTGAAGATTCCCGGACGACATTTCCGTCGCCGGTTACGGCAACATTCTGGCCGCCGAATTTTACCGCGTGCCGCTGACCACCGTCAGCCAGCCGAAATACCGGCTCGGCATCGCCGCTGTGGAAACGATGATGAACCTGATCCGCGGCGAAAAAATGCCGTCCCGCCGCCTGCCCGCCGAACTGGTGCTGCGCCAGAGCACCGCCGCGCCAAAAGTTTCCTGACGCAGGTCAATTAAAATCTGAACCGAACTCCGGCCTTCAATTTTTCTTCCGCCTGCTCGTTAGTCAATTTTTCCCGCGCCCGCAAAACCGCCATGCCAACGACCGGCGGATACGCCTGGTCCGCTTTCATGCGCGGTTCGACGTAGTCAATAATCTCGAACAGCAGCCGGTTCGCCGCCTCGTAGTTCAAATCCGTCAGCTTGGGTGATGTAGCGTGTCGCGCGGTCAATGAGCTTCAGATTGCTGGGCACAACCCAGATCATGTAATTGCCCATCACGCGGTCGAGGCGAACCATCGTGCAGGTCGAAAGCGCGTTCATCACCAGCTTGACCACCACGCGCGACACGCCGTCGAGCAGCAAGTCCGGCGGCGGTAGCGGGACAAAAGCAACGACTTCGGCAGCGGTCAAGAGGTCCGCCGGCTTTTCCGTTCCGAAATAAATCAGACCGGTGTGCGCCTTGCTGTGACGCGCGGTTTCCAGTTGCGCCAATTGAAATTTCCGCGACGACGGTTTTTCCGCCGCCGACATCACGGCCACGGCGCAGTCTTGCACCACCAGCCCGCGGTATCTGCGACCGTTGCTGCCGATTTTGTAACGCATCAGTTCGGTGGAACTGATTTTGCCGACGGTTTCCAGCGTCCGTTCGAAATTTTCCTCCGCCACGAGCGCGCGGACTTCCGGCTCGCTCCATTCCACGCAACGCAACTTGCGTTTCAAGATTTGTTCCCAGGCCTTGTCCGTCCAGTCTTCCTCCACAAAAAGAAACGCCCACGATTCCGTCGCCTGGTCGTCGTCGAATTTGCGGAACGGCGGCGTGCAAAACGTCGGCGAACGCTCGGTGGTGTCGGTTAAAACATCAATGCCGAAGCGCCCGGCAAAATAACTGGTCTTGCTGCCGCTGCGATAAACCGATTCCTCCAGCGCCACCAGCCGGGCCAGCGACGCCAGAAATTCCGGCGACTTCAAACCTGCATAAGCCGTTTCGAGCCGCGCAAGAAATTGCGCGGGAACGGAATTGGCGGGGCTGGAATGAGGATCGCGCGACGGCGCGTCCCCGCCGCCGATCAACTCGCGCGCGACCATTTCCAAAACCGTCAGCAGCGCGCAAAGCTGGATCGAAGTCGCCTGCATCCGCGTCGAGCCGGTGATGGCCATCGGCCCGGTGGTGAGATTGATTTTTTCGATGCGCGCCTCCTGAATCACTTCCCGGCTGCGCTGAATCTGTTCGCAAAGATTTTCATCCGGATTGTTGTAGATGAAATAAACCTTTGCGCCCGCTTCCACGCCCGCCCACGCCGTGCCGATGACAAAGGAAGTTTCACCGCCTTCGGTGATGGCAAACACGATGTCTTTTGCGGACACGCCGAGGTCCGTCAACTGTTTTTTTCCGAAGGCCGCGAAATCCTCAAAGCCTTCAACGGATTTGATGAGCGCGTAATCTCCGCCCGCCATCACGCTGAAGGTGCGATTCTCCAATTCCGCATTGCCGCGTTGCCGCCAAAAATCGCGCCAGATGGAATCCAGCAGGATGCTCAAGCGTCCGGTGGAACCGCAACCGGTAATAAAGATGCGTCCGCCATTCTTCAACCTCCGCAGAACCGTCTCCGTGATTTCTCCCGCCCTGCCCGATTCAACGAACTCGCGATATTTGCGGACCACGTCAGTGTCGACGTCAAAAAGCAGCTTCAGGGCGGCGGCAATATCCTGTTTTGCCACGTCGCTTAATTTGGCGGTCACGGGATGCGAAGATTCGGTGACGAGCGCGCCGAGCTTGAATTGGCCGCTCATTTTCAAAAAATCATCCGACCGTTGCGCTGGGGAATTAGTCATCGGAAGAAGTCAAAAATGTTAATTTGCCGCAAGCCATCAGCGCGCGCGCTGCGTCAGCGCCATTTTGCCGATGCCGGTCAGCACGTCCCACGCCGGGCCGGGGAATTTGTGCATCTGCACCATCACGTCTTCGAACGCGGCCAGGAAATGTTTCACGTCGGTCTCAGTGATGACGAGCGGCGGCAGGAGCTTGACCACGTCCACGCCGTGGCCGGCGACCTGCGTGATGATGTGATGCTTGTCCATCAGCGGAATCACCGCCGCCTGCGGGAACAAACTTTTGTCGAGCGCGTGGCATGTCGTCCACGCGATTTTCAATGTGATGGATTTGGGCGGGCCGAACTCGATGCCAGTCATCAAACCGCGCCAGCGCACTTCCTTCAAAAATTCAAAACGCGGAATCATCGCCGTCACGCCCTGGCCGATGAGGTCGCCCATTTTCGCGGCGTTGGCGGTGAGGTTCTCGCGATCGAGCACGTCCAGCGCCGCGAGGCCGGCGGCCATCGCAAAACTTCCCTGGCTGAACGTCGAACTGTGAACCACCGAACGCTGCATCGAGGAAAATACTTTTTCGTGAATCCACTTCTTGCACAGCACCGCGCCCACCGGCACGAAACCGGCGGAAAGCGATTTGGCCAGCACCACGATGTCCGGGTCCACCGGGCCTTCGTGTTCAATGGCGAGGAATTTTCCGGTGCGGCCCATGCCGGACTGCACTTCGTCGTCAATCCACAGCGCGCCGTGCTTCCGGCAAAGCTGTTGCGCGGCGAGCAGATAGCCGGGCAGCGGCAGGTTCACGCCTTTGCCCTGAATCGGCTCAACGATGAACGCGGCAACGTCGCCTTTCTTCAATTCCTTTTCCAGCGCGTCGAGGTCGTTGAACGGAATCGCGCGGCAATCCGGCAGGAACGGCGCGAAGCCGTCGCGGAAACTGTCGTCGCCGTTGACGGACAGCGCGCCGATGCTCAAGCCGTGGAACGATTTTTTGCAATGAATCAGCGCCGGTTTGCCGGTGGCGCACTTTGCGTATTTGATGGCCGTCTCCACGCCTTCCGCGCCGGAGTTGGTGAAAAAAACCATGTCCAGGTCGTTCGGCATCCGTTTTTTCAACTCGGCGGCGAGCAGGCCCGACAGCAGCGGCGCCTCCATTTTCACGAGGCTCGGATAGTCGGCGTCGAGAAAATCCTTGAGAATGCGGCGGACCTCCGGATGATTGCGGCCGAGGCCAAACACACCATAGCCGGAAAGCAAATCCAAATACTTCTCACCCTCCACATCCCACAAATACGACCCCTCGGCGCGCGCGTAGCAGCGATCGAAGCCGATGGTTTTGAGCGTGCGGACGTTGGCGGGATTGATGTGCGCCGCATGCAGTTCGTAATTTTTCCCGGCGTGTTCCTTGACAAGCGCGGCGATATCCAACGGCGGACGGGCAACGGCGGAACTGTTCAAATCTGACACGGACGACATGATTCAACCTTTTACCACAACACGCCCCGAAGCAAGAAAATTGCGGAAAATTGCAGGGCAAACAGTATCGTTCAAGGCTGTTTCAATCAGGCCGCTGCCCGCTGTTGCGCCAGAAAATCCAGCCACGCTTTCATGCCGTCGCCGGTTTTGGCCGACAACTCAAAAATTTTCGCGTGGTGGCTCACGCGATTCAAATTGATGAGCGCGAGATCGCGATTGAAACCGGCGGCGGACGCCATGTCGTTCTTCGTGATCACCGCGACGTTGGCGGAATGAAACATCGGCGGATACTTCAGCGGCTTGTCCT
This sequence comes from uncultured Verrucomicrobiae bacterium, assembly GCA_963738225.1. Classification (GTDB taxonomy): domain Bacteria; phylum Verrucomicrobiota; class Verrucomicrobiia; order Limisphaerales; family UBA11358; genus UBA11358. Next base: position 188,890 of record CAVTVR010000007.1, on the reverse strand, counting down.
CGCCCTCGGTGACGGACAACAACACCACGCGCAAATCTTCGCCCAAATCATAGTCCGCCGGGCAAACGAGATTGCCGACGTTTTCGATGACCAGCACGTCGAGCTTGTCTAAGTCGAGCTGGGCCGCCGCCTTGGAAACCATGTCGGCGTCCAGGTGGCAAACCGTGCCGGTGGTGATTTGCACAACCGGAATGCCGGCGGTGCGCAGCCGGGCGGCGTCGTTGTCCGTGGCCAGGTCGCCCACGATCACGCCCACGCGCAGGCTCGCGCCGAGCCGCGCGGCGGTCTCGCGGATGAATGTCGTCTTGCCGGAACCCGGCGAGGAAACGATATTCAACACAAGCAGTTTTTTGGCGTGGAAAAACCCCCGGTTGCGCTCGGCCAGCAAAGCGTTTTTCTCCATCAGCGAACGGTTGAGATCAAGAGTTTTTACCCCGTGCGCATGGCTGTGGGAATGCCCGTGGCCATGTTCATGACCGTGATCGTGCTCGTGTTCGTGCGGATGAACGCCGATTTTAACGTCGCCCCCGCCGCTGCCGCAGCCGCATTCTTGACACATAAAAAAAATTCGTTCGTGGGTTCCAATCAATCCATTTCCACCGAGGCAATTTCCAGTTCCCGTCCGTGCCGCAATTCGCCGCTGAAACTGTGGCAGCGGGGACATTCGTTGAAAAAATCGGCGCACGCAAACTCCGCCGCGCACGTCCCGCACCAGCACGCAGCCTGGACTGGTTCGATTTCCAGGCTCGCGCCCTCGGCCATCGTGCCGTGACAAACCACGTCGAACGCAAACCGCAACGCCTCTGGCACCACGCCGCTCAAGCTGCCGACCCGCAGACGCAATTTCAGCACCCGCGTCGCGCCGGCGGATTTCGCGGCGTCCACCGCCAGCCGCAGTGCCTCAGTCATGATGGAAACTTCGTGCATTGACGCACGTTCAACGTGAACCGCCTGCGCAAAAAAATCAAACTATTCCCGCCATTTGGCAATTTTTGGTTTGGCTTTGTCAAAAGCCGGCTGGTTGAACTGGTGAAATCGTCCGAAAATGAAGTGTCGGCACGGTTCAAATGCGGAAGCTTTTATGAACATCCAGTTCCAGCCTCGTCCACGCGTCCGCGTGAAAGTCGCCCTGCGCGGTGCGGTGCAAGGCGTGGGTTTCCGTCCGTTTGTGCATCGGCTCGCCACTGAAATGTCGCTGACCGGCCGGGTCAACAATTCGCCGCAGGGGGTTTTCATCGAGGCCGAAAGCGCGCGGCCAGTGCTCGAAGAATTTTTGCGCCGGCTCGAAACGGAAAAACCGCCGCGCAGTTTCATTCAAAGTCTGGAGACGACCTGGCTCGACGCAATCGGCTACGAACATTTTGACATCCGCGCCAGCGAAACCGGCGGCGGAAAAACTGCGCTGGTGCTGCCGGACATCGCCACCTGCCCGGATTGCCTGCGGGAAATTTTTGATCCGAAAAACCGGCGGCTCCGCTATCCGTTCACCAACTGCACCAACTGCGGCCCGCGCTTCAGCCTCATCAAGGCGTTGCCCTACGACCGCGCGAACACCTCGATGAAAAAATTCCAGATGTGTCCGGCGTGTCAGGCGGAATATGACGATCCGCAGGACCGCCGTTTCCATGCGCAACCGAACGCCTGTCCGGTATGCGGCCCGCGTCTGGAATTTTGGAATCCCGCCGGCGATGCGATTTTTGGCGGCGACAAGGCATTGCTAGCCGCCGCCAACGCGATTGAGCGCGGCCAAATTGTCGCGGCCAAGGGCATTGGCGGATTTCATCTGCTGACGGATGCGCGCAATGAAATGGCCGTCCGGCTTTTGCGCGAACGAAAACACCGCGAGGAAAAGCCGTTTGCGCTGATGTTTCCATCGCTTGAAAGAGCGCGGGAAATTTGCGAAGTGTCGCCGCTGGAGGAGCGGCTGCTGCGTTCGCCGGAAGCGCCGATTGTCCTTTTGCGAAAAATCGGAAATCGCAAATCGCAAATCGTAAATTTCGTCGCTCCCGGCAATCCGAACCTCGGCGTGATGCTGCCGTCGAATCCGCTGCATCATTTGCTCATGGCGGAACTTGGTTTTCCGGTCATCGCCACCAGCGGCAACTTGAGCGACGAGCCGATCTGCACCGACGAACGCGAGGCGCTCGAACGGCTGCGCGGCATCGCCGATTTTTTTCTCGTTCACAACCGCCAGATTGTCCGCCACGTGGATGACTCGATTGTCCGCGTGCTGCTGGACCGCGAAATGATATTGCGCCGGGCGCGCGGCTACGCGCCGCTGCCGGTCCGGCTTGAGTCCAAAATCCAAAGTCCAAAGTCCAAAGTCATTCTCGCCGTCGGTGCGCATTTGAAAAATGCCGTGGCACTGGCCGTCGGTGAAAATGTTTTCATCAGCCAGCACATCGGGGATTTGGAAACTGAACCGGCGGAAAAGGCCTTTCGCCGCGTCGTTGCCGATTTTGAAAAACTTTTTGAGGCGAAGCCGGAAACCGTCGCCGCCGATTTGCATCCCGATTATCTTTCGACGAAATTTGCGGACGAAGTTGCGGACAGTCCCCTGCCCGCCGCCGGCACCAACCAGGGCGTGTTGAATCACCACAACGGCGCGCAGAGGACGGCGCGTCCCGTCAAGATGAGCGTCCAGCATCACGTCGCGCATGTGTTGTCGTGCGTGGCGGAAAATGAAATCAAGCTGCCCGCGCTGGGCGTCGCATGGGATGGCACGGGTTACGGCCCGGACGGCACGATTTGGGGCGGCGAATTTTTCCTCGTCGGCGGCGAATCCGTGGAGCGCGTGGCAAGCTTGCGTCCGTTTCGCCTGCCCGGCAGCAACGCCGCCGTCAGGGAACCGCGCCGCGCCGCGCTCGGTTTGCTGTTTGAACTTTTCGGTGACGCGCTCTTTGACCGGACCGATTTGTTGACCGTTGCCGCTTTTTCCGCCAGCGAATTGCCGCTGCTGAAAACGATGCTCAAACGCGGGCTGAATTCGCCAAAAACTTCGAGCGCCGGGCGGCTGTTTGACGCCGTGGCTTCCATCGCCAACCTGCGCCAACAAATGTGGTTTGAAGGCCAGGCGGCGTTGGAACTCGAATTCGCGCTCGACGGTTTTGTCACGGACAAATTTTACCCGTTGCCGCTGGTCACCCGCCATGCGCTGTGCGTTCTGGATTGGGCGCCGCTGGTCGAGGAAATTTTATCCGACGTAAAACGCGGCGTTTCCGTCCGTGAGATTTCAGCCAAGTTTCACAATGCGCTGGCGGAAGTCATCGTTGAAGTCGCCCGCCGATTCGGGCAGCATCGGGTCGCGTTGAGCGGCGGCTGTTTTCAAAACCGTTATTTGACGGAGCGAACCGTCACGCGGCTGCGGGCTGAAAAATTCCAGCCGTATTGGCACCAGCGCGTCCCGGCCAACGACGGCGGTATCGCGCTGGGACAAATTTTCGCCGCGCGCAAAAACCTGAACTTGAAATAATTTATGTGTCTGGCCATTCCCGGAAAAGTCGTGAGCATCAGCGGAGACGATCCGCTGACGCGCATGGGCAAAATCAATTTCAGCGGCATCTTCAAGGAAGCGAGCCTCGCGTATGTGCCGGAAGTGGTCATCGGCGATTATGTCATCGTCCATGTCGGTTTTGCGTTGAGCAAAGTGGACGAGTCCGAAGCGCAGAAAGTTTTTGAATATCTGAAACAGATGGACGAACTCGGTGATTTGTCGGAAGGCGGAAAATGAAATTTCTCGACGAATACCGCGACGGCGAACTGGCGCAGAAACTGGCGGTGGAAATCCACCGCGTCACCACGAAGCCGTGGACGATCATGGAAGTCTGCGGCGGCCAGACGCACGCGATTGTAAAATTCGGCATTGATGAGTTGCTGCCGAAACAAATCACCTTGATTCATGGGCCAGGCTGCCCGGTATGCGTGACGCCGCTGGAAGTAATTGATCAAGCTCTGGAAATCGCCGCGCGGCCCGAAGTGATTTTCACCTCATTCGGTGACATGCTCCGCGTGCCCGGCAGCACGACGGATTTGCTGGCAGTGAAGGCCAAAGGCGGCGACGTGCGGATCGTATATTCGCCGCTCGACGCGGTGAAAATCGCGGCGGAAAATCCGGCGCGCGAAGTCGTTTTCTTCGGCGTCGGCTTTGAAACCACCGCGCCGGCGACGGCGATGGCGGTTTATCAAGCGGCGCAAAAGGGGCTGAAAAATTTCTCGCTGCTGATCTCGCACGTCCTCGTGCCGCCGGCGATTGAGGCGTTGATGTCGTCGCCGAACTGCCGCGTGCAAGGATTTCTCGCCGCCGGCCACGTCTGCGCGGTGATGGGCTACGAGGAATATTTTCCGCTGGTGAAAAAATACCGTGTGCCGATTGTTGTCACTGGTTTCGAACCGCTGGATATTTTGCAGGGCATTTTGATGACGGTGCAGCAGCTCGAATCCGGCCGGGCGGAAGTGGAAAACCAATACGCCCGGGCGGTCAGCCGGGCCGGCAACCAGCCGGCGCAGGATCTGATCAAAAAAGTTTTCACGGTCGTTCCGCGCAAGTGGCGTGGCATCGGTGAAATTCCGCAAAGCGGCCTCGGTCTCAGCGAGGCTTACGCAGCGTTTGATGCCGCGAGAAAATTCAAGCTGACGGATCATCGTGTCGAGGAACCGGCGGAGTGCATCGCCGGCCTGATTTTGCAGGGGCTGAAAAAGCCGCACGAATGTCCGGCGTTCGGCGCGCGCTGCACGCCGGAACATCCGTTTGGCGCGACGATGGTTTCGAGCGAAGGCGCATGCGCGGCCTATTACCGCTACCGGCGACATTGAATTTACGATTTACGAATGACGATTTACGCGCTGCATTTACGATGGACGCGTTAATCGAAAATAAATAGAAATGGAAAAAAATCTCAATTTTCCGGCAAGCTGCCCGATTCCCCTTTCGCAATATCCGCACGTCCTGATGGCGCACGGCGGCGGCGGAAAACTCATGCACCGGCTGATCGAGGATATTTTCGGACACGCTTTTTCCAATCCCATTCTCGACACGCGCCATGACTCGGCGCAGTTCACGGTTCCGCCGGGCCGGCTGGCGATGACCACGGATTCCTACGTCGTGCGCCCGATCTTTTTCCCCGGCGGCGACATTGGTTCGATGGCAGTTCACGGCACGGTGAACGACCTGGCGATGAGCGGCGCGCGGCCGCTTTATCTGACCAGCGCGTTCATCATCGAGGAGGGTTTGCCGATGGAAACCTTGTGGCGCGTGGTTTGTTCGATGCGCGACGCGGCGAAAAAATGCGGCGTGCAAATCGTCACCGGCGACACGAAAGTCGTGGACAAAGGCAAGGGCGACGGGCTGTTCATCAACACCACCGGCATCGGCGTCATCGAACACGAACAAAAAATCCTGCCGCAAAATGTGCTGCCCGGCGACGCGGTGCTGGTGAGCGGTGATCTGGGCCGGCACGGCATGGCGATCATGGCGGTGCGCGAAGGCTTGCAGTTTGAAAGCACGATTGAAAGCGACTCCGCGCCGGTTCACGAAGCGTTTTGGATTTGCTCAAAGCGGGAATTGAAATCCACTGCCTGCGCGATCTGACGCGCGGCGGGCTGGCGAGCGCGCTGAATGAAATCGCCGAGGCCGCCGGCGTGAAAATCGGCGTGGAGGAAAAATTGATTCCCGTGCGCGAGGAAGTTCACGCCGCTTGCGAAATGCTGGGGCTTGATCCGTTGCACGTCGCGAACGAGGGGCGGTTCGTGGCGTTCGTCGCGGCCAGGGATTCGGAGCGCGCGCTGGAAATTCTCCGCCGTCATGCCGTTTCCGCCAACGCCGCCGTCATCGGCAAGGTCGTGGAAAAATCCGCGCCGCTGGTGACCATCAAGAGCGCCATCGGCGCGAACCGGATTCTCGACATGCCGAGCGGCGAGCAGTTGCCGCGCATCTGCTGACGTTCAGCGGTCGAGCGCCAGCAGACGGGTGCGCTGATAAATTTCCTCGGGCGTGCCTTCGGCGGAAATCGTTATCAGCAAGCCGCGCTGCTGATAAAAATCGATGAGCGGACGGGTGCTTTTTTCGTAGGCTTTCATCCGCACCGCGACGGATTCGGGCCGGTCGTCCTCGCGTTGGAAAAGACTGCCGCCGCAACGGTCGCAGACATCGGCGATTTTGGGCGGCATGGTGACGATGTGATAAACGGCCTTGCAACCGGCTGCAGGTGCGGCGGCCGGAGATGCGGGCGACGACTGCGTTCGATCGGCAGTTCGTAATTCAACACGGCGGTCAGTTCGACCTTTTCCTCGTCCAAAATTTTTTCCAGCGCTTCCGCCTGGGCGACGGTGCGGGGAAACCCGTCCAACATAAAGCCGCCGGAACAACTGAGGCAGCGCAGCCGGTCGCGAATGAGACCGAGCACGGTTTCATCCGGCACCAGCGCGCCTTGCCGCATGAATTTCAAAGCTTCCTTCATGGAACGGGTCTGCTCCTGTTCGGTCAGGCATTTGGCGGTGCGAAAAACATCGCCGGTGGAAAGGTGGCAGGTGCCGAGACGTTCGCAAAGCAGTTCGGCCTGCGTGCCTTTGCCGATGCCGGGCGCGCCGAGAAGAACCATGCGCCAGGCCTTGCCCAGCGGTTTGCGCGGCGGCATCTCACAAACGGCGGTGCCGCCTTTGAGCCAGGCGGTGCGGTCGTGCTTCGGCAGCACGCCGACGCCATCAGCCTTTGGGAAAAAACGGTTTGATTTCATGCGCTCAATCATAACCCAACTTTTACTCCATGCCAAGGCTTGCGCGCCAGTTTGCCAAAAAATGTCGTGTAGATTGCCAAAAAATGCAAATCGCCGGTGGTCGCGCAAAAATTGTTCAAGGATTGGCAACCTGCGTGTGGTCGCAAATCGCGATACCGCCTTAAATTTAGTCGAGAATTTGTGGACAGAGACCAAAACAACATCAGCCACGCCGCCCATGAGCCGAAAACAACCCTCGGTCTATCATCCGCCAGCGCGGGAGACGGCGTTTGACCGGCCGCGCGATCTGCTCGGCAACCGGTTTGTCTATGCCGTCATCTCCTCGCGGGCGGGCGGGCTTGTCGCTGGGCGTGAACATGAATCCCGACCGGCTTTGCAATTTCGATTGTTCCTATTGCGAAGTGGACCGGCGTTCGCCTTCGCCGGAAGGCAGGCTGCTGGTGGATGTGATGGCGACGGAATTGCGCCGGACCATTCTGGCGGTGCAGCAGGGGCAATTGCGTTCGCGCCCGTGGTATCAATCCTTGCCGGCGGAATTGCTCCAGTTGCGCCACGTTGCCTTGAGCGGCGATGGCGAACCGACGCTGGCACCCAATTTCGTTGAAGCGGTGGAAGCGGTCGTTCGAGTGCGCGCGCTCGGCGGCTTTTTCAAAATTGTTCTGCTCACCAACGGCACCGGCTTGGACCAGCCGGACGTGTTGCGCGGACTGGACATTTCTGACCAAGTCGGATGAGATCTGGATCAAGCTCGACGGCGGCACCCAGTCGTTCGTGGACAAGGTGAACCGCCCCGATGTGCCGCTGGAGAAAATTCTGGCGAACATCCTGCTGGTGGGCCGGCAACGCCCGGTGGTCATTCAAAGTTTGTTCCCGTCAATTCATGGCGATGAACCGCCGTTCGATGAAATTCAGGAATACGCCATGCGCTTGAAAGAACTCAAGGCCGGCGGCGCTCAAATTTCCCTCGTGCAGATTTATTCCGCCGCGCGGCCGGGGATCAACGCCGATTGGGGCCATCTGCCTTTGCGCGTGCTCTCGCAAATCGCCCAGACCGTCCGCCAGACCGCCGGCCTGCGGGCGGAAGTATTTTAATTTTTCATTTTCCCCGCGGCGGTAATTTCTCAATTCTCGGTCACAATCCCGGACTGCTTTGCATGATGCCGCCGTCGGCAAAAATGGTGGTGGCGGCAACGTAACTCGAGCCGTCGCCCGCCAGAAAAGCAACCAGCTTCGCAATTTCTTCCGGCCGGGCCATGCGTCCCAGCGGAATTGCGCGATTCAATTTGTCCAGCAACTCCGGATTTTGCATCGTCGAAAGATTGATGGGCGTGGCCACTGCGCCGGGACCGACGCCGACCACCAGAATATTGTGCGGCGCGAGTTCGACTCCCGCCGTGCGCGTGAGCATCCTCATGCCGCCCTTGGCCAGGCAGTAGGCGGTGTTGCCTGGCATGGGCCAATCCTCATGCACCGAGGAGATGTTGATGATGCGTCCGCCCTCACCCTGCTGAATCATCCGGCGCGCGGCCAGTTGTGTTCCAAAAAATGCGCTCTTGAGATTGACCTCCAGAACTTTTTCATATTCCGCCTCGGTGGTGTCGAGAATGGAGGTGCGCGTTTCCATGCCGGCGTTGTTGACCATGATGTCCAGCCGGCCAAATTCCTGGACCGCCGCAGCAACCAGTTTTTGCAATTCCGCCACCTGGCTCACGTCGGCCTTCACACCGATGGCGCGGTCGCCCAGCGCGTGAACCTGCTGCTCCAATTCCTCCGTCGCTTCGGGATGCGCAATGTAATCAATGACGATGTTCGCGCCTTGCTGCGCCAGCTCCAGCACAATGGCCTGGCCGATGCCGCTGTTGCCGCCGGTGACGATGGCCACTTTTCCTTGTAGATTCATAAGCGTCTCCTTTGAATTAAAATGAGATCGTTTGAATCAACTGTCAAGGCCTTCAATCAACGCGTGTCAAAACGCAGCAGGCCGCCGGAAAAATCCAGCGGCCTGTTTTGCTTTTCGAGATTTTCTACGTGCGCGGCAGAGCGTAGCCGGTCAGCGCCTTCATGTATTGCGCGCGTTCAAACGCCGCCGGTTCCGCGCATTTTTCCTGGCTCAAGCTGCCCTTGAGCTGGCTGACGGATTCATATTCATGTTCGGTCAGCCAGGCTTCCAAATCGCGCTCGATGATGGCGATTTGCGGAATGCCGTGGCGGATGATCGTCGAGCAAAGCATCGTCACATCCGCGCCGGCCATGAGCATTTTCAAAACGTCCGAGGCGCGGTAAATGCCGCTGGTGGCCGCGAGGCTGGCCTTGACGCGATTGTAAAGCAGCGCAATCCAGCGCAGCGGCAAACGCATCGCCATCGGCGTGCTCAACAGAATGTTCGGCTTCACTTCGAGCGATTCCAGTTCGATGTCCGGCTGATAAAAACGGTTGAACAACACCAGTCCGTTGGCGCCCGCTTGATCCAGCCGCTTGGCCATGTTGGCGAAGTTGCTGAAGAACGGACTTAATTTCACCGCGACCGGAATCGTGACGTTTGCCTTTACGGATTTCAAAATGTCGAGATAAGTCATCTCCACTTCCGTGCCGGTGAGATTCATGTCCGTCGGGATGTAATAAATGTTCAGTTCCAGCGCATCCGCGCCGGCTTGCTGAATTTTCTTGGCGTATTCCGTCCAGCCGCCTTCAGACGAACCGTTCAAGCTGGCGATGATCGGGAATGCGCGTGGATTTTTTGGCGGCGGAAATGTGTTTCAGATATTCCTCCGGCCCGAGACGAAAATCCTCCGGCTCCGGGAAATACGTCAAAGCCTCGGCAAAGCTGTCGGCGCCTTGCTGCAGATTCTTGTTCAACTCCAGCCGGTCCTGGCGCAACTGTTCCTCGAACAGCGAATACAAGACCACCGCCGCCGCGCCGGCGTCTTCCATGCGCTTGAGGTTGTCAATGTCTTCGGAAAGTGGCGACGCTGAAACTACGAGCGGCGAACGCAGTTTCAAGCCGAGATATTTTGTCGAGAGATCCATAAATTTATTTTTGATTTATGATTTACGCATTTCATGGTTGTTCGCTCATAGCGGTTGTCGGTTTGGCCGCAGGAGCCGAATCCGTTTTCATATCGCGCTGCGACATGAATTGATAAAACTTCCAGCGGCGGTCGGCGTCCACTTGCGCCTGCGCGAAGAATTTCTTGGCGTCCTCCGGCTTGCTCTTGGTGAGCATCTTGAACCGGTTTTCCGACATCATGAAATCCTGCACTTTCGCTTTCGCTGCTGCGGAATCCAGTTGCAGCGGATTTTCGCCGCGTTCCGCGCGCCGTGGATCGTAGCGGTAAAGCAGCCACTGGCCGGACTCGACGGCGAGCTTCTGCTGTTTCGCGCCGATGCCTTGATCAAGCGCGATGCCGTGCGCGATACAATGGCTGTAAGCAATGATCAATGACGGCCCGTTGAACGATTCCGCTTCGATGAATGCCTTCAGCGTGTGCTCGTCCTTCGCGCCCATCGCGACGCTCGCGACGTAAATGTTGCCGTAGCTCATGGCGATGAGGCCGAGATCTTTCTTGCCCGCAGGCTTGCCGCCGGCGGCAAATTTCGCAATCGCGCCGCGCGGCGTGGACTTGCTCATCTGCCCGCCGGTGTTGGAATAAACTTCCGTATCCATCACCAGCACGTTGACCTTGTGGCCGCTGGCGAGCACGTGATCGAGGCCGCCGTAGCCGATGTCGTAAGCCCAGCCGTCGCCGCCGAAAATCCAGACGCTCTTTTTCACGAGCATGTCGGCCAAAGGCAACAGCAGCTTCGCGTCGTGCGAATCGAGCTTCTGCAATTTTTGTTTCAACGCGGCGACGCGCTCGCGTTGCTCGAAAATGCCAACTTCGTCAGCTTGATCGGCATTCAAAATCGCCGTGGCCAATTCCTCGCCGACTTGTCCAGCGATTTTTTTGAGCAGCTCTTCGGCAAATTGTTTCTGCTTGTCAATTGAGACGCGGAAGCCCAAACCAAATTCCGCATTGTCCTCGAACAGCGAATTGCACCACGTCGGGCCGCGACCGCAACCGTTCGTGGCGTAAGGCGTAGTCGGCAAATTGCCGCCGTAAATGGAGGAGCAGCCCGTCGCGTTCGCCACGACCATGCGGTCGCCGAACAATTGCGTGAGCATTTTGATGTAGGGCGTTTCGCCGCAACCCGCGCACGCGCCGCTGAATTCAAAGAGCGGCTGCTGCAACTGTTGTTGGCGCAACGCGGTGGTTTTGATTTTGCGGCGGTCAATTTCGGGCAGCGCGAGGAAATAATCCCAGTTGTCGTGCTCCGCCGCGCGCAACGGTGCCTGCGGACGCATGTTGATGGCCTTGAGCTTGGCCTCGGCCTTGTTTTTTGCCGGGCAAACTTCCACGCAAATCGTGCAGCCGGTGCAATCTTCCGCCGCGACTTGCAGCGAAAATTTCATGCCCTTGAATTCCGGCACACGCGAATCGCAACTCTTGAAAGTCGCCGGCACATTTTTCAATTCCGCCGGATCATAAACTTTCGCGCGAATCGTTGCATGCGGACAAATCGCCACGCACTTCAGGCATTGGATGCATGTCTTTTCGTCCCACACCGGTATGTCCAGCGCGAGATTGCGCTTCTCGTATTGCGCCGTCGCTGTCGGGAACGTGCCGTCATTCGAAAACGCGCTGACGGGCAACTCGTCGCCGTCGCCGCCGGCGATTGCGCCGAGGACGTTGCGCACAAACGCGGGCGCGTTCGGCGTGATCGGCGGCAGCAGCGGGCCGGCGCCGTTCACCTTGTTGTTCGCGACAATGACTTCGTGCAGATGCGCGAGCGTGTTGTCCACGGCCTTCAAATTCATCTGAACAACCTCTTCGCCTTTCTTGCCGTAGGTTTTTTTGATGGAATATTTGATCGCGTCAATCGCTTCGTCTTTTGGCAACACGCCGGAGAGCGCGAAGAAACAAACCTGCATGATCGTGTTGATGCGCCCGCCCATGCCGCTGTTGCGCGCGACGCTGGTGGCGTCAATCACGAAAAATTTCGCTTTCTTTTCGAGAAGCGCCTGCTGCACTGGCGTCGGCAGCTTGGCCCAAACTTCGTCTTTGGCAAATGGCGTGTTCAGCAGGAACGTTCCGCCCGACACCAGCGGACGCAGCATGTCGTAGCGTTCCAGGAATGTCGGCAGGTGGCACGCAATAAAATTCGCCTTGGAAATCAAATAGGTTGAACGAATCGGCTGCGGACCGAAGCGCAAATGTGAAACGGTCATCGAACCGGATTTCTTCGAGTCATAAACGAAATAGCCTTGCGCGTAGTTGTTCGTTTCCTCGCCGATGATTTTGATCGAGTTTTTGTTCGCGCCCACGGTGCCGTCCGCGCCCAAGCCGTAAAACATCGCGCGCACAACCTTGTCGGATTCGGTGGAGAAATTGGCGTCGTAATTCAGGCTGGTGTGATTCACGTCGTCGTTGATGCCGACGGTAAAATGATTTTTCAGCGCAGGCGCCGAGAGATTGTCGAACACCGACTTGACCATCGCCGGAGTGAATTCTTTCGAGGACAAGCCGTAGCGGCCGGTCAAAATTTGCGGCAGCGACTTCAGGTGCGAGCGACCGGCGGCGGTTTCTTCCATCAACGCCGTGACGCAATCTTGATACAGCGGTTCGCCGGTTGCGCCGGGTTCTTTCGTGCGGTCGAGCACGGCAATTTTTTTCACGGAAGCCGGCAGTGCTTCCACGAAGCGTTTGCCGTCAAATGGCCGATACAGCCGCACTTTCAGCACGCCGACTTTTTCGCCTTTGGCAACCAGCGCCTCCACCGTTTCATCCGCGGCTTCGCAGCCGGAACCCATCAGCACAATGACGCGCTCGGCATCTTTCGCGCCGACGTAATCGAACAAATTATATTTGCGGCCCGTCTGCGCGGCGAACTCGTCCATGACTTTCTGGACGATGTCGGGACACGCGGAATAAAACGCATTGGCCGTTTCGCGGCATTGGAAAAACACGTCTGGATTTTGCGCCGTGCCGCGCAGCACCGGTTTGTCCGGCGACATGGCGCGGGCGCGATGTTCGGCGATGAGCTTGTCGTCAATCAACGCCCGCATCACTGCTTCATCGAGCATTTCAATTTTGGAAACTTCGTGCGAGGTGCGGAATCCATCGAAGAAATGCACGAACGGAATTCGCGACCGCAACGTCGCCGCCTGCGAAATGAGCGCGAAATCCATCACCTCTTGAATCGAGTTGGACGCCAACATTCCCCAGCCGGTCGAGCGGCAGGCCATCACGTCGCCGTGATCGCCGAAAATCGAGAGCGCGTGCGTGGCCACCGTGCGCGCCGTGACATGAAACACCGTCGGCAAAAGTTCGCCGGCGATTTTGAACATGTTCGGGATCATCAGCAGCAAGCCCTGCGACGCCGTGAACGTGCTGCTCATCGAGCCGGTCTGCAACATGCCGTGGACCGCGCCGACCGCACCGCCTTCGCTCTGCATCTCGACAATGCCGGGAATCGTGCCCCACAAATTCTTTTTTCCTTCCGACGCCCACTGGTCGCACCATTCGGCGATGGGTGAGGACGGCGTGATGGGATAAATCGCCATCGTTTCATTCAAACGGTAGGCGACGTAGGCGGCGGCTTCGTTGCCGTCAATGGTCTTGAAAACAGGCTTTTTATTCATGTCGAATCAATGTTTGGTGTATGGTGAATTAAAATTGTCTTTCGGCGGTGTCCGCCCGCCATCATTTCAGAACAACTTAAACGCCAAACAGACGGGCGACTTACCTTTTTTTGTCAAAGGCATAACATCCGTTGCAAACAAAGCGGTTTCGGGCGTCGAAACGACATCCGCGCCAGCGTTTCCGTGACCGCAAGCCGCGAACTCTGCGCTTGCGCTTATCAAAAATTCTCTGATAGGTTGCCGCCTGATGATTTTGAGGGTTAAAAAACAAAAGTGGTTTTAAACCGCCAGTTATCGCAATCAACCAACGGCGGGCCTGTAGCTCAATGGTTAGAGCAGAGCACTCATAATGCTTTGGTTCTCGGTTCGAGTCCGAGCAGGCCCACCACTTTGGTTCAACCGTCTCACGCTCGACACTGCGCCGGTTGATGGTTAGCTTTCGGCCATGAATTTTCTCGTCACCGGCGGCGCGGGCTTCATCGGCTCGCATGTGTGCGAACGCCTGCTTCGCGACGACCACCGCGTCTGGGCCTTCGACGACTTGAATGACTTTTACGATCCGCAGATCAAGCGCCGCAACCTCCGCGAAATCCAGTCACCCGCACTGCCCTTTGAATTTGTCCACGGCGATTTGTGCGATGCCGCCGCGCTTGCCAATCTGTTTTCGACCGTCAAGTTTGACCAAGTCATCCACCTCGCCGGACGCGCGGGCGTGCGGCCGAGTCTGGAACAACCGGCGCTTTACCAGCGCGTGAATGTCGAGGGCACGGTCAACGTCCTCGAAGCCGCGCGCAAAACCGGCGTGAAAAAAATCACCATCGCGTCGTCGTCGTCCGTTTATGGCGTGAACGCCAAGGTGCCGTTCAGCGAGCGCGACCCGATTTTTTCCGCCGTGTCACCCTACGCCGCCAGCAAGCTCGCGTGCGAGGCGCTCGGCCACACCTGGCATCACATTTACAAAATGGATGTGGCGATGCTGCGCTTTTTCACGGTCTATGGTCCGCGCCAGCGGCCCGACCTCGCCATCCACAAGTTCACGAAGTTGATTGACGCCGGCCAGCCGATTCCCGTTTTTGGCGATGGCACCACGGCGCGCGACTACACGCACATCTCCGACATTCTCGAAGGCATCGTCGCCTGCACCAAAAAAGAATTTGGCTTTGAAATTTTCAATCTGGGCGAATCACAGACGGTGAAATTGTGCGAGTTGATTTCACTGATTGAAAAGGCGCTCGGCAAACCGGCGGTCATTGACCGGCAGCCGCTCCAACCCGGCGATGTGCCGATCACCTTTGCCGATATTTCCAAAGCCTCCGCAAAACTTGGATACCAGCCGAAAGTCAAAGTGGAAAAAGGCATTCCGCTTTTTGTTGATTGGTTCCGCAAAAACCGGTATTGATTTGGACAGTCACAAGGCAACATGACCAACCCAATAATCACCCGCCCGCCGTTGAACGAAGCGCTGGCCGTCTGGAAGAACTGCCTGGCCAGCCACGGCCTGCCCGCCGAACCACTCTGGATTTTTTCCGAAAACCTGTGCATCGAACATTCACAGGCGGTGCCGGGCAGTTTTCATTTCGGCTTCCAGACGAAATTCACGCCGCCGGACGACGACGCACTGGAGATCGCCTACGATCAGTTTTGCGAGACGGACGCGCGCATGGTTTTTTACCGGCTCGGCTCGGCTCAAAAAAAATCCGTGTGCATTTTGCTGTGCGATGCGTGGTTCGAGGAAAAAACGGCGCGCGACGGTTTTGAGCGGCGCGACGACTGGAAAATTTCCTTCCGTCCCGGCCACGCCGGCGACATCGAGGAAGTGACCGACCTGACGCGCTGGGTGCGCCGCGTGAAACGCGACCGCGCCTTCCACGACTTCGACTTCGGCATGGCGCTGGAGACCATTGACGAAATCAAAATCCACGGACGTCCGCTGCTGCCTTACGAGCGCATGGCGCAAAAAATGTTGAACCGCCTCCGCCGGATGCTTGGACAGGATTGATTTCGACCATTGTTAAACCGCGCTTTGCCCGCCGCCATCGGCACCGCCGCCATCGAGGTCAATCAGGATGTCGCGCGGCTCGGCGCCTTTGCTGGGGCCGACAATGCCGCGGCCTTCGAGTTCGTCCATAATGCGCGCGGCGCGGGTGTAACCGAGGCGCAAGCGTCTTTGCAAAAGTGACACACTCGCTTTTTGCTCGCTGCGGATGACTTCGATGCACTGCTGGATGAGTTCTTCGTCCTCGTCAATGCCGCTTTCGATGTCGGTGTTCACCGCCGGCTTGGAAAGTTCCTTGTGGATTTCCGGATCGTAGGTGGGTTTGCCCTGCTTGGCGATGAAGTCCACGATGTCCTGCAATTCCTTGTCCGTGATGAGCGCGCCCTGGGCACGCTTGAGATTTGCGGAACCGGGCGGCAAATAAAGCATGTCGCCTTTGCCGAGCAATTTGTCCGCGCCCATCGCGTCGAGAATCGTGCGCGAGTCCACGCGGCTGGCCACCTGAAACGCGATGCGCGCCGGAATGTTCGCCTTGATGACGCCGGTGATCACGTCCACGGACGGTCTTTGCGTGGCGACGATGCAATGAATTCCCGCCGCGCGCGCCATTTGCGTGATGCGCGCGATGGCCATTTCCACATCCGCCGGCGCGACGAGCATCAGGTCCGCCAACTCGTCAATGATAACGACGATGTAGGAAAGTTTTTCGGGAATGACGATGTCTTCCTCGCGCGGCACGACGATTTCCTCGTCCACCTCGACGGCGAAACCGCCCGCGCCGGCCTCGACTTTTTCCTTCTTGGCGGACAGCGGCAGTTCCAGTTCCTGTTCCGGCAACGGCTTGTTTTTCGGACGCTCGTTGAAGGATTTGATGTTGCGGACGCCGACGCGCGCAAAAATTTTGTAGCGTTTTTCCATTTCGTTCACGACCCAGCGCAATGCAAGCAGAACTTTTTTAGGATCGGTGACGACCGGCACGACGAGATGCGGCAGCGCATTGTATTGCTGCAACTCGACGACTTTCGGATCAATCATCACGAAGCGGAGTTGATCCGGCGAGAAGCGGTAAAGCAGCGACGCGATGATGGAATTGATGCAGACGGATTTGCCGGAGCCCGTGCTGCCGGCGATGAGGCAGTGCGGCATTTCCGCGAGATCGGCGACGATGGGATGGCCATAGACGTCCTTGCCGAGCGCGATGGGAATGCGTGCCTTGGTGTTGCGCCATTCGTCCGACTCGAAGAAGTCGCGCATGATGACTTTGGTCTTGATGAAGTTCGGCACTTCCACGCCGACGGAACTTTTCCCGGGCACGGGCGCGAGGATGTGAATGCGTTCAGCCTTGAGCGCGGCGGCGATGTTGTTGGACAGCGCGGTGATTTTTTCCAGCTTCACGCCGGGCGCGGGATGCAATTCGTAGCGCGTGATGGTCGGGCCTTTGGTGATGTCGCCGAGCGAAACCTCGATGTCGAACTGCGCCAGCGTCTGCTGCATGAGCCGCGCGTTGGCCATGAGTTCCTCCTTGGACTCGGTCGGCTTGGCGGTCATGTCCGCGTGCTGGAGAAAATCCATCGAGGGCAACTGGTAATTGCCGATCATCGGCACGCTGGCAACGGTCATCGGCTTGGGTTTGCGCGGCGCGGGCTTCGGGCGAGGCGCGGTTGCGGCGGGCACGGAACCGTCGGCAATCGTGATAACCGGCTCCGGCTTTGGTTCGGCGGATCCGGCTGGCTCGGCATTTTCAGTGGCGGAATTTTCAACTTTATCCGCTTTGGCGTCACCCGACTTTTCGGGTGCTTCAGATTTGCGGCCAAGAATCTCCTCGGTCGTGGCGGGCTGGATTTCACCGCTGGGAATGACCTCGCCCACCTGCACCGGTTCGGATGCCGTCGCAATTTCTTTCGGCGCTTCCGGCGGCAAAGTGCTTTTGCGGAAACGCGGGCCTTTGGACTGCGGCACGCTCAAGTCGCGCACGGTCGGTTCCGGCACGGGCAACCCGTCGGCGCCGAGACCACTGGCGGTTTTCTCCATTTTTTCCGAAAGACCGACCTGCTCTTCCAGTTTGCGCTTTTGTTTTTCCAGTTCGCGGGCGCGCTGTTCCAAAGCCAGTTCCTCTTCGGTCTTGAACTGATCTTCCGGCGCGGCGTTCTCTTTTGACCAGATCGCGCGAATCCAATGGCCAAGACGGAAATTCGTCAGGAACAGCAGGCTGATCAAACCGAGCGCGGAATAGACGATGGCCGCGCCCAGATTGCCGAGCATCCAGAAGGCATATTCAAAAGTCAGCCGCCCGGCTTCGCCGCCGGCGTTGGACGCGCCGATGTGTTCTCGCGCGAAACCGGCGAGGTTGTGCGCGTCAAGGAGGTAGAAAACGCCGGTGACGGCGATCAGCAACACCGCGATCCACAGCGAAAACCATCGCGCCCGTTCGCGCAAATGCGGCAGCACGCCGAACAGGAACGCCACGCCAAAGAGTCCGGCCATCCACGGCAGCAGATATGCGCCGAGGCCGAGCAGAACAAAAAACCAATGGGCAAAATGCGCGCCCATCGGCCCGATCAAATTGTGAACATGCTTGTTGTGCGGCTCTTTGTAGAACGCGAGATCGTAGCGGTCGAACGACAGTTGCGCGAGCAGCAGCAGCGCGCCGAATAGCAGCAGGACGATGCCGATGACATCGCGCATACCATTCTTGGAATTGGGAGCTTCGCCCGATTTTCTAGCCATGACAGCAACGTAGCAATTCAGCGTCCGGGTTCAAAGTTGAAAAATGCCCGCCACGCGATCCATTTATTTTTCCAACGGCGCGAGTGGAGAGCTTTTTTGTGCGCGTAATTTTTCCCGCGCGAGCAAGGCTTCGTTTTTTGCCGTCTCGCCGATCTGCGGCTGGCTGGCGATTTGCATGAGAGCGCCAATCTGTCGGTCAAGAAATTGGTTCCGCAGTTTCAGCATTACATCCGCAAGCTGGGTTTCAGGATTGGGAATTTTCCGGTCTTCGGCCACGGCTTCGGTGATGAGACTGCGCTGCTCCGCCGATTCGCAACCGTCAAGAAACTCCGCGAGGCTGTGCCACGTTTCGTGTTCCTGCGCGGCGAGCCGCAGGTCAACCAGTTGCCGGATGTGCGGATGCGAAATCCAGTTCACGTCCAAATTCATCGCAGCGGTGGCCACCAGTTCATCGTGCAACAGCAACAATTTTAACAGATGAAATTCGGCGGGCACGGGCCGCGCAATTTCCTCGGTCGGCGCAGCGGATTCAAATGATTCCTCCTCGTCGTTGCGCGGCGCAGCCTGCGGCGCGGGATTTTTTTTGAACTCGGCGCGGACGGATTCCGCCGAGACGCCGAGGCGCAGCGCGGTTTTTTGCGCGTAGGTGTCAATCAGCACGCCGTTGCCGGTTTTGTGGACGGCCTCGGCCATCGCGCGCAAAATCGCCAGCCGGCCCTTGTCGCCGGCGATTTCATTCGTTGCACAAAGCCGGTTTAAATAGTAATCGAAAAATCCTTCCGCGCCGGCGATGAGTTTCTGAAACGCCGCACCGCCGTTGGCTTTAATGAAACTGTCCGGGTCGTGCAGCGCGGGCACGACCGCCACGCGCACGGCCAGGCCGGACGCGAGCAAATGATCCAGCGCGCGCACCGTGGCGTTTTGGCCGGCGTTGTCGGAATCGAAACACAACACGACTTCATCGGCGTAGCGTTTCAAAATCCGCGCGTGCTGCTCGGTGAACGCCGTACCTTGCGGCGCGACGATGTTTTGCACGCCGGCCATGAAACACGTGATCAAATCCAACTGGCCTTCGCAGATGATGGCGAAACCGGCATCGAGAATCGCGCGTTTGGATTTGTCCAGGCCGAAGAAAATTTTGCTTTTCGTGAAGATCGGCGTCTCCGGTGAATTGACGTATTTCGCCGTCTTTTCGTCGCCGGCCAAGACCCGTCCGCTGAAACCGATGACACGGCCATGTTCGTCGCAAATCGGAAACATCAGCCGACCACGGAAACGGTCGTAGTAACGGATTGCCGATTGCCGATTGCCGATTGCCGATTGGGAATTTGTATCGCCAGTCGCGGTTGGAGCGACGTCAATTTCCTTCGCAATGATCAATCCGGCTTTCTCAACTGTGGCGAGATCAAATTTTTTGCTGCGCGCCCAGTTCACCGTATCGTCCCAGCTTTCGGGCGCGGCACCAATGCGGAACAGTTTGATAGCCTCCGCCGAAACGCCGCGTTTGGCGAGATAATCGCGGGCGAGCTGGCCGGCGGCTTCGTTGGCAAGACAATTTTGCCAGCGCTGCGTGAGCTGCTCGTGAATGTCGAGCAATTGATCTTTCAGGTGCCGCGATTCCTGCGCGCCGGGCGTGTTTTCAAATTCCAGCGGAATTTTCGCGCGCTCGGCCAGCCGGCGCACGGCGTCCATGAAGCCGATGTTTTCGTATTCCTTGACGAAGGTGAACACGTCGCCGCCCTTGTGGCAGCCGAAGCAGTGAAAAATTTGTTTCTGCGGATTGACGTTGAAGCTCGGCGTCTTTTCCTTGTGGAACGGGCAGAGCGCGGTGAAGTTCGCGCCATTTTTTTTCAGCGGCAGATACGAGCCGATGACATCCACAATGTCGCTGGCGGCGCGAATCTGTTCGCGCGTGGCGGGGGAAAGAAAGCCGGCCATATTGCGGCGCAATCAGTGTTTTTTGCCCGGAACCGACTCGGTCGTGTTGATAAGCAGCATGGAGAGATTGTCCTTGATGAATGGCCCGATCAGCGATTCTTTGAAAATGCTCACCTGCACCTCATCCACGCTGGGAATGAAATCGCCGCTGTAATCTTTCAGCCCGCCGCCATACCAGCGGTTGTTGTAGGCTTTGGCCTTCGCGATGTCCGCCAGCGAATAATAAGGCGCGTTCAGCAGCGCCAGCGCCACCAGCACCATGCTGACGTAACGGATCAGGCCCGCAACCACGCCCCAGATAATATTCATTGCCGCCAAATAAATTGCTGCCTTCCAGCTTGGGATTTAATTTCCGCTTCAGCAGTGTGAACACCACGAAAATTACAAACGCGATGGACAGATAACCGGACATGAGCGCCGCCGTCCGCTCGTTGAAATGATTGCCGAACACCTGCTTGATGACGCCCTGTTGCTGGAGCCAGTCGGCGACGAACACATGGCCGAAGCCCGCCCCCAGCAGGATGGCGAGCCATTGCAGCGACGGCAGGAGTTCCTTGGTCATGCCGCGCTTGCGCCCGCGCCAGAAGCCAAATGCGAGCACGAGCACCAGCGCCACGTCAAACCAGTTGAACGCGAAGTGCTGCCACCAAGGTGTTGTTTTTTGGATGACCGCCGCAACCATGATT
The DNA here is from genome assembly GCA_963738225.1 of uncultured Verrucomicrobiae bacterium. Lineage (GTDB taxonomy): Bacteria > Verrucomicrobiota > Verrucomicrobiia > Limisphaerales > UBA11358 > UBA11358. The sequence continues at coordinate 168,133 of CAVTVR010000007.1, read as the reverse complement.
CAAAAATAAATTGTCCCGGGCTGAATACCAGCGAAATCCATGCCAGCAATACATTGGGAAAATCACCGTGTTAAATGGACAGTTCATCGGCTTCGGCCTGAAACACGCGCCCGTCGTGTCCCCTTTCCATCCACCGACACCATTGCACAGGACGGTTTTTCGGCAGAACTCGAACCTGCAGCCTTCCGGTCCGAAGTGCCTTTATTTTTTCGCGGTGACAACAAAAAAATTGGTCTGCCAGCCGCCGCCGAACGATTTGTAGAGCGCGACTAGATCCGTGGAAATGCTTTCGTTCGATTGCGTCAAATTATCTTCCGCGGAAAAGACATTCCGTTCCGCGTCCAAAACATTTAGAAAACTCGTCAAGCCGTGTTCGTATTGCTGCCGGGCGAGCAAGAACGACTGCCGGCTTTGATTCAGCGCTTCAATCAAATCGGCGCGCCGCGTTTGCTCGGTGGCATATTGATTTGCCGGCTACTCCAATTCGTTGATTTTGGCCGCGAGGATAAAATCGCTTTCCGTCAATCCGCCGATTTTGTGTGTCCAAATCTGAAGCCGCACTTCGCCGTAAGTCAGAAAAATATCGGGATGATGGCCTTGTTCCTCGGCGATTTCACCGACCCGATTGGTGAATTCGAGCGCGTGGCGAAAATCGGGAAACTTGAACTGTTTTTCCAAACGCTGTTCGTTCTCGATTTTCCATCCGCCATCCAATTGATTTTGAAATTGCCGCAACGCGTCGCCTTTGAGCGGTGGCGTTTTGCCGTCGCACGCCTGGCATCCTTTTTTTGCGAGTTCCGATTTCATAATTTCTCAAGGCAACATAACAGCAAACACAAGCCACTGTTTTGAATTTTCATGATTTTCCTTTCGTGTTTATTTCAGTTTTTGACCTTTGCCAAATCCGCTGAACGCCAGCGCCGCGCCAACAATCGCCGAGGCAATGCCGCCAAGCAGCAGCCACAATGTTTTGTTTGTCGGCGTGCCGGTGAACGTCCGCGACAAATCCGAACTCGTGGAGTTTGAAGCGTTGATGCCATAGACGATCAACGCCACGCCAACGACCAGTAATGCCAGTCCAATTGCTTTATTCATAATCGTTTTTCATGCCGGTTGAAGTGTTTCGGTTTTTTTGCGCTCAATTTCATCGAACATTCTTTTGGACGATTCATCCGCGCTTTTTCCGTCACTGTTCCAACGCCGGCCAAAATGTTCATCATGCACAATTTCAGCGAGGGCGAGCCGTCCGCCGTAAGGTTTGTCAGGTTCTCGTCCGTATCCGATGGCAAGCAGCGCGATAACTTCCGCATTTTCCGGCAAACCAAATTCGCGTTTCACAGCCTGCGGATCGAAACCTTCCATCGGCGCAGTGTCCAATCCGTAAGCCTCGGCCATGAGCATCATCGTCGTCACGGCAATCATCGTGTGACGATTCAACCAAACGGGCGCGGCAATTCCACTTTCGAGAAAATCAGCCGCCTGTTTTTTTATTGCCGGAACATTTTCAGGTTTTCCATAACCGCGCCGGACGCCTTCTTCAAAAATCGCATCAATGTAATTCTTCCAATCGTCCTGGATGGCAAACGCGATGACGACGACCGGAGCTTCGCCGACTTTTTCCTGGTTGAACGCGGCCTTTTGCAGGCGCTCGCGATTTTCCTTTTCGCGCACGACGATAAACCGCCACGGTTGCAGATTGTAGCCCGACGGCGCTTGCGCGGCGAATCGCAGAATCGCATCAAGATATTCTTCCGGCACGGCATCGGATTTGAAATGCGACGTGGCGCGGCGGTCAAGCAAAGCTTGTGTCAGCGGTTTCATCGCTTTGCCATCCGGGCAATGTCTTGGAAAGACAGCCGGTTTGTCCTGAAACATGGTTTTCATTTTTGATGATTGAGCTAGATGAACCGGTTTGTGAAATACCTGCCGCAATTCCTCCTTGGCGTGCGTCAGAGATATTTTTTTGCCGCGCCGAAAGCCCTGAACCGGCGCGATTGATGTAAAAATTCAGCATGGACATTGCCGACTGAAATGGCGTTCCCTTGCGACGACGGCTGTGCTCGGCGGAATGTTTCAACGAAAGCGCAATCCGATGCGGATCATTCAATTTGAAAACGCCATTTTCCAAATCAAGCGCATTGCTCCCGTGAGTGACGGCGGCGGACCAGCGATTTTGTTTTTTTCGCGCCCATTTTTTAATGTCGTTTGAAAAATTGAACCTGCCGCTCATGCCGTTGCGCGGCGGCCATCGAATCAAACGTGCCGAGGTTGCGGCGTTTGCCGGTCGCGGGATTTATTTTCCGCGAATAAAGGCGATATTCGCCCGATTTAAGTTTGCGAATCATAAATTTTTTCAGCGCGACATTCTCGTCCGCGCCGCTTTTTGCGCCGCGGCGGAAAGTCCCGCGTGACCTTTTGTGCGCACGGCTTTTCGCGCGGAGCGGAACGTTCCGGGGAACTCCTGCGCCGCGCGGCGGCGTGAGCCTGGCGCGAAATTGCGCGGGTCGAAGCTGCGCCGACGTCCTTCATGTTTTAATGCTCCAAGCGTGGCGCGAGAACGTCTTCGCGAAACGTGTCCGTTGCCATGTTGCCCTTTTTGGTAATCACGTTCCGCCTGGCGGCGCACTTTTGCCGATTGTCCGCGCGGCGGCGGCAGTTTGACTCCGGCGCGCCGCGCTTTTGACAAACCTATGGCAATCGCCTGTTGCGGCGAGCGAGCGCCGTGTTTGCCCTCGCGCATGTGATGAAATTCCTCGCGCACAAATTCCCCAGCTTGGGTTGAAGCAGACTTGCCTTCGCGTTTGTCTTCGCGCGCCTTTTCAATGGTTTCGTTTTCAGGCATGAGCTTTTTTTAGCCAAAAGTGTGCCAGCCGCTTGCCAGCCGAATTCATTGGGAAAATTCCAAATCGAAATGCAAAATGCAATTTTCACCGCGTTTCATAGTGCAAAATATCCGGCGAAGGCAGTTTCTGCTTCAACTTCAAAACCGGCGCGAAAAGATCGCCGCGCTTTTGAATTCGTTTCAGAACGTCGTCGGGTTCAAACGTCAACAGCGTCTCGCTCTCTTTTTTTAACGCGGTTTCAATTTCATCCCACGCGACGAGGGTTACTGTGTGCGCTCGTTGTGGTGCGCGTTCGACTTGCTGAAGCAGACCGCAAGTTTCGCAGACGACCAATTTATTCATGTATCGTTCAAGGAGAATGGTTTTCGCGGCGCGCGTTTGGACAATGGCGGAAATTCCTTTTTCGACAGATGCCAGATGAAATGACAGCTCTCGCAATAAGCTTCATGTTCGATGATGCGAAAAATGATGCCCAGATGCAGAAAAAGTGTCGGCAGGACAAATTTGCGCGTCATCTGCGGATATTGCACGCGGAGGAAACCACAAGACGGACAATGGATCGCTTTTTGCAAAATTGCCTGCGCGTGCGGCTCGTTGTCCAGGAATTCCGTCGCGCTTTTGAAATCATTTTGCCGAATCTGAATCCTGAATGTTGCGTGTGGCGGGCATAAAAATAAAAAAAGCTGGAGCAGCTTGTCATTATACATTCTCGCCTCGAAACCTTTCCCTTTCAAAATTCTCTCAAGCATTTGCCCGTCAAACGCGTTCTCGAACACCGCCATGTTCTTCCAGGGCCGTTTTAAATGATTCATAATTGGGATTTGCAGGAAAAGTGCCAACACTGCCCACACTCATTGATAAACCAATCGCTCAATTTGCTTTCGCCGGAATTGAGACTGCAATGCAGTTTGCACTGGCAAATTTTAATTTGTTGCAGCTTGCAATTTGGTTTTGGCGGAAAAGTGTAAATTTCCCCAAATCCGTTTCTGGCAGGAATCCAGCTAAACAAAACCTCGCCATGCGAACTTCAAAAAATATGAGCGAAAGGCGGACGCAACAACGCGGGGCGGACATTTGATTCGCGGCATTGTCCGGCCCACACTCGAGATGGTGCTGATCGAATCGCCGGCGCACTTGCACCGGAAATTCAACGGTGAAATTGGCCTGGCTTTGATAGATTTGAGCGACGCTTCATGAATTATCAGCCGATTGAAAATTATGGCGTGATTGGCGACCTGACGACGACGGCGTTGGTCGGCATGAACGGCTCGATTGATTTCATGTGCTTTCCGGCGTTCGATTCGCCGACGATTTTTGCCGCGTTGCTCGATTGCAAGCGCGGCGGACATTTTCAAATTTCACGCCGTCGAATGGCGAGTTCAAACATCGCCAGCGTTATTTTCCCGACACGAATATTTTGCTCACGCGTTTTCTCGGCGAAGACGGCATCGCGGAAATTTCCGATTTCATGGCGATGCAGCATCTGGGCCACAGCCACAATCTCGTCCGCCGCGTCAAAGTCGTTCGCGGCGAAATCAAATTTCGGATGGTTTGCGCGCCGAAATTCGATTACGCGCGCGTCCGCCACACCATCGAAAAAAAACCGCGCGAAATTCTTTTCATTCCCGCCGCAAAAAAAATTTCCGGCGTTGCGTTTGCGCAGCAGCGTTCTGCTGAAAACGGAAAATGGCGAGGCCACAGCGGAATTCAAATTGCGCACGGACGAATCGGCCTGGTTCATTTTGGAAGAAGCGGATGGCGAATCGCCGTCGGAAAATCCTGATTACGTTTCCGAGGCGTTCAAGGAGACGATGAATTTCTGGCTCGCGTGGGTTGCGCATTCCAATTATCGCGGACGCTGGCGCGAAATGGTGAATCGCTCGGCGCTCACGCTCAAGCTGCTCACGTCGCTGCCGCACGGTTCGATCGTCGCCGCGCCGACCTTTGGGCTGCCTGAAAGCATCGGCGGCGCGCGCAATTGGGATTATCGCTACACCTGGATTCGCGACGCCTCGTTCACGCTCTACGCGCTGATGCGGCTCGGCTACACGGAGGAAGCGCAGGCGTTCATGCATTGGATGGAACAGCGCTGCCGCGAACTTGCAGCCCGGACGACCGCTGCAAGTGATGTATCGCCTCGATGGCGGACATGAATTTGCCGGAGGAAATTTTGGAACATTTCGAAGGCTACCAAAAATCGCGGCCCGGTGCGCATCGGCAACGGCGCGAGCGACCAGCTTCAACTGGACATTTATGGCGAGCTGTTGGATTCCATTTCCATTTATGACAAACACGGCGAACCGATTTCCTACGATTTCTGGATGAACCTCACCACGCTCATCGAATGGGTTTGCAAAAATTGGCGCAAGCCCGACGACGGCATCTGGGAAGTGCGCGGCGGCGCGCGGCCGTTTTTATATTCGCGCGCGATGTGCTGGGTGGCGATTGACCGCGCCATGAAAATCGCGCGGCAACGTTCCTATCCCGCGCCGCTTGTGCGCTGGCATCGGACGCGCGACGAAATTTACAAAAACATTTACGAAACATTTTGGAATCCAAAAATTAAACGCCTTCGTCCAATATCACGGCGCGGAGACGCTCGACGCCTCGGCGCTGCTGCTGCCGCTGATGAAATTCATCAGCCCGACCGATCCGCGCTGGAAATCCACGCTCAAAGTGCATCGAAGAAAGGCTGGTGGAGGATTCGCTGGTCTATCGCTATCGGCCCGGCAAAGCCGCCGCCGACGGCATGAACGGACGGGAAGGGACGTTTTCCGTCTGCTCGTTTTGGTATGTTGAATGTCTCGCGCGCGGCGGCGATTTGAAGCAGGCGCGGTTCATTTTTGAAAAAGCGCTCGGCTACGCGAATCATCTCGGCCTTTACGCCGAGCAACTTGGCCCGTGCGGCGAGCATCTGGGAAATTTTCCGCAGGCGCTGTCGCACATCGCGCTCATCAGCGCCGCGTGGAATCTGGACCGCCGACTTACGGACGCGGATCACAGTTGATCGTGCGGCGGAATGGAAAAGTTAATGCCATTGGCGCGTTAAATAGTCACTGAACGCCAGCACAAATAAAATCAAGAGCCAGAAAAATCCGGCGGCGGCAAAAACGCAAATTAATTTTGCGTTGTGCCGCAATCGCATAAAAAATGCGAGCACCAGCAACATTTGGCAGACGGCAATAAACGGAGTTCAAACAGTGCAAATTCAAATCACCTAGCTGTAGCAAATGGTCAAAAATGTTGGTTTGGAGAAATGGTGCATCCGGCAGGACTCGAACCTGCAACATTCTGATCCGAAGTCAGAAGCTCTATCCAATTGAGCTACAGATGCAATCACAGATAGCACTTATTTGAACGGGTTAATTTATGCCTTTGGCAAGCTATCTCAAGGCCTTCGACGACCGCAAGCGTAGAATTCGCGCGCCGATGGCGGACATGGCTCGTTTTTGTGATAAAAAATCCAAGCTCCGATTACGGATGGGCTTTCGCTTTCCAGCCGATGACCAGACCATCCGGCAAACGCACGGCGTTGGTTTGATTAAACACCGATTCATCCGGCCAGAAACCGCCGCCTTCAAGGTGCGAAACAGTGCGTTGTTGCGCTGTGACCATGACTGGAAACCGCAACCATTGTTGTCACGGATACTTTCACGGCGAAAGTTTCTGAATGAATTTTAATTCCGCGTTTACATCGCTTTAATAAACATTTGGTCTATTCCTCTGGCGAAGTTGACGTGGTAGTTTGAATTATTATGCGAATCCTGCTTGTCGAAGACGAAAAGAAAGTGGCCGACATCGTTGCGCGCGGCCTCAAGGCGGAGCGCTTTGCCGTGGATGTCTGCCACGACGGCCCGAGCGGCTGGGAGGCCGCCAACACTTACAATTACGATCTCATCATTCTCGACCTGATGCTGCCCGGAATCACCGGCACGGAGATTCTAAAAAAAATCCGCTACAAAAATTCGCTGGTGCCGGTGCTGATCCTCACCGCGCGCGATGGCATGGCCGATAAAATAAATAATTTTGAGTCCGGCGCGGACGACTACCTCACCAAGCCTTTCGCCTTTGTCGAACTGCTGCTGCGTGTCAAGGCGTTGTTGCGGCGCGGGCCGGTGAACCGTTCCAGCGTCATCCGCGTCGGCGACTTGGAAATTGACCGGCTATCGCAAAATGTCAAACGCGCCGGAAAAAAAATCGAACTCACCGCCAAGGAATACGCGCTGCTCGAATATCTGGCCACGCAGCCGGGCCGCGTTTTTTCCCGCACCATGATTATCGAACACGTTTGGGACCAAAGTTTCGAGGGCTTGACCAACATCGTGGACGTGTATGTGCGACATTTGCGCGAAAAAGTGGATGACGCATTTCCCATCAAACTCCTGCGCACCGTGCGCGGCGTCGGCTACAGTCTGAACGACGGGACGCAGACATGAATGCGCGTTCCATCAGCTTTCGTCTCGTGACGTGGTATGCCGGTCTGCTGGCGGGAATTTTTTTGCTCCTCTGCGCGTCGTTGTATCTCGATCTGCGGCATTTTTTGGAAAACGATTTGCGCGAATCGCAAATGCGCCGCGCGCGGCAAATCGCCACCACCTTGCTGGCCAAAGTTCCGCAAACCGGCGAGGGCTTTGCCGCCAGCCAGACTAAGGACTGGTATGAGCCGGAAATCAACGACCGCTTCATCCGCATCACGCGCGCCAACGGCACGCTGGTCTATGTTTCCGGCGCGCCGAAAGATCAGAGTTTTGATCCGGCCGAAGTCCCCATTTTCCCGCCGTCATCCGCCGCGGAATTTTCGCACAAAATAAAATTATCGGGCGGCAGCACGCTGCTCATCGCCGGGCTGAAATTCAAATCCGCCGGCAATCCGGATTACGTCGTGGAGTTCGGCGCGCTGCTCGATCCGGTGGAAACGATGCTCAACCATTTGTTTTTGCAACTCGCCTTGGGTTTGCCGCTGGCCGTCATCATCATCACCGCCGGCGGCTATTGGCTGGTGCGCCGGGCGCTGACGCCGGTCGAACGGATCACGCTCGCCGCCGAGCGGATTACGCAGCACAACTTGAGCGAGCGGCTGCCGGTCACGCACAGCGGCGATGAATTGGAACGTTTGTCCAGTTCGCTCAACCACATGATCACGCGGCTGGACGACGCCTTTCAAAATTCCAAACGCCTGGTCGCCGACGCCTCGCATGACTTGCGCACGCCGCTCACCATTCTGCGCGGCGAAATGGAAAGTTTCGCGGCCGATGCCCGGCTCGATGCGGAATTGCGCGATCGCGTCGGCAGCCTGCTGGAAGAGGTCGTGCATCTGGGCAAAATCGTGGAGCAACTGTTCACGCTTTCGCGCCTCGACGCCGGCGAGGCAAAAACCGAGTGGACTGATTTTGATTTGAGCGAGCTGGCCAAAACCACCGCCGATCAAATGAATTTGCTAGCCGAGGACAAGGGCATTTCCCTTTTCTTTGAAGCCAAACAGCCCGTGCCGGTGAAAGGAAACCGCGTGCGGCTCAAACAAGTCGTGGTCAACCTGCTCGACAATGCGATCAAATACACGCCGGCCAAAGGCGCGATCCGTTTGCGCGTGCTCGCGGTCAACGGTGACGCCGTGCTGGAAGTCGAGGACAACGGCATGGGCATTCCGCCCGAAGCCTTGCCGCACATCTTCGAGCGCTTTTACCGCGTGGACGAGGCGCGTTCCGCTGAATCCGAGAGCGCTGGCCTGGGCCTTGCCATCGTCAAAACCATTTGCACCGCGCACGGCGCGGAGGTCGAAACCAAAAGTGCCGTCGGCAAAGGCAGCAGTTTCCGCGTCAAACTGCCGCTGGCAAAAACTAAAAATTCCAACAATTCATGAAAACCAACACTGTAAAAGCTCGCTTCCTCAATCGCTGCAAAATCCTGGCTGTGACTTTGGCTTTCGGCGCCGCCTTGTTTTGCGCGCCGCACTGCGCGCACGCGCAAGCTTCCGCCGATGCCGCCAATGTGCCGACGGCGGGCGTGGCGAAAGTAATTCGCAAAGATCTTTCCATGTCCGTCACGATTTCGGCGGAGTTCAGGCCGGATGAAGAAGTGGAGCTGCACGCCAAAGTGTCCGGCTATCTCAGCAAAATGAACGTGGATTTCGGCGACAAGGTCAAGGCGGGGCAACTTTTGGCCACGCTCGAAGTGCCGGAATTGGAAGCGGAATTGGCCAGCGCCCAAGCCGTCAGGGAAAAAGCCGAGGCCGATTACACCAATGCGCATCTGATTTATTCGCGCCTGCGATCAGTCAACCAAGAGCATCCGAATCTGGTCGCGCAGCAGGAGCTTGACACGGCGCAGGCCAATGACCTGACCGCGACCGCCGCCATCGCAGCCGCGAAAGCCAACTTTGAAAAATATCAGACGATGGTCAGCTACACGCAGATCACCGCGCCGTTCGACGGCGTGGTCACGCGCCGTTACGCCGATCCGGGCGCGCTCATTCAAACCGGCACGGCTTCGGACACGCAGGCGCTGCCGCTCGTGCGCGTCTCGGATAATTACCGGCTGCGCCTCGATTTTCCCGTGACGGTGGACTATGTGAAGGACGTTCAAGTTGGCGATGCCGTCGCGGTGCAGGTGGATTCGCTGAACAACAAGACTTTCACCGGCGCGATTTCCAGGTTCACGCGCGAAGTGGATGACAACACCCGCACGATGACCACCGAAATTGAGGTGCCCAATCCCGATCTGCGATTGATGCCGGGCATGTATGCCTCCGTCCTTTTGAAAGTAAAAAATCGCCCCCACGCGCTGGCCGTTCCCGTCGAAGCCGTCAGCGGCGACAAGAACCCCACGGTTTATGTCCTCAACCAGAATCATCAGATCGAAGTGCGCACCGTCAAACTCGGCTTGGAAACACCGGAAGACTATGAAGTTCTTTCCGGCCTGAAAGAAGGCGATCTGGTCGTCATCGGCGACCGCGCCGCCTTTCAACCCGGCCAGAAGGTCGAACCCAAACTCGTCCGGCTTGCCATGCGCAATGAAAATTGAGATCGCACCCTTCAATGGCGGTGTGCGATTCACCCCGCCGCTACACCTCGTTTTTGAAACCATGAATGCCGTTCTAACCCCCGAACAATTGGAACCAATCCGGCGGCTGGATGCCTGCACGCTGGCCAACGCCATCGAAACCTTTCACGAGCGGTTGCGCAACGAAGGCTTCGCCGACCACTCGGTGCATTGCCGCTTCCCGCACCTGCCGCCAATGCTCGGTTATGCGGCCACGGTCAAGATTCGCGGCTCCGCGCCGCCGACGACCGCCGGCAACTACACCGACCGCACGGACTGGTGGGATTATATTCTGTCCGTGCCCGCGCCGCGCGTGGTGGTGGTTCAAGACGTGGCCAGCCGGGTTGGATTTCGGTTCCTTGTTGGGCGCGGTGCATGTCAACATTCTGCGCGCGCTCGGCTGCGTGGGCGCGGTGACGAATGGCGCGGCACGCGATTTGCCGGCGACAGAACGGCTCGGCTTCCCGCTGTTCACCGGGAGCATTTCCGTGTCGCACGCCTACGTTCACATCATTGAATTTGGGACGCCGGTTGAAATCGGCGGGTTGAAAATTCAATCCGGTGATCTGCTCCACGGCGATTTGCACGGCGTGCAATCCATCCCCACCGACATCGCCGGAAAAATTCCGCCGGTGGCGGCGGAAATCATCGTGCGCGAACAGGAGTTGATCGCACTCTGCCAGTCCAAAGAGTTCACGGTGGATAAACTGCGCGCCGCCGTTGCCCGGGAAAAAGCCTGAACCCATTGCCATTTCATGTCGCGTTTTGCCATCCGGTATCCCTACCTGATCATTGTCATTTGTCTCATCACCTGTGTGGTAGGAGTGACGAGCCTGGTGCGGATGCCGGTGGATTTGTTCCCGCCGATCAAAATTCCCGTCGTCGTCGTGGCGACTTTTTTTTCAGGCATGCCGCCGGAACAGGTGGAAAACGACATCACCGGCCGTTTTGAAAGATTTTTCACGCTGGGCGCGGGCATTGATCACATTGAATCGCGCTCACTGCCCGGAGTTAGCCTGATCAAAGTTTATTTCCAACCGGGCGTGAATCCCGACTCTGCCGTCACGACCATCGCGAATCTGGCGATGGCCAATCTGCGTCGCCTGCCGCCTGGCACGTTGCCGCCGGTGATTTTGAAATTCGATGCTTCGAGCCTGCCGGTGTGCCTGATCACTTTGAAAGGCGAGGGTTTGAACGAGGCGCAGACTCCGCGACCTCGGCCAATACGACGTGCGCAACCAAGTGGCCAACGTGCCCGGCGCATCCGTGCCCCAGCCGTTCGGCGGACGCTATCGCCAAATCATGGTGTATGTGGACCCGCTCAAACTGGAGGCGCATCAGTTGAGCGTGATGGACGTGGTGCGTTCCGTCAACGAAGCCAACCTGATTTTGCCCGCCGGTGACGTAAAAATCGGCCCGCTCGACGCCAATCTTTACGCGAACAGCCAGATCAACGACATACAAGACATCAACGAACTGCCGCTGAAAACGGTCGGCGACGCTTCGGTGATGGTGGCCGACGTTGGCAAAGCCGAGGACGCCTCGCAAATCCAATACAACATCGTGCGCGTGGACGGTCAGCCGTCCGTTTATCTGCCGGTGCTGAAACAAGGCGGCGATGCCAACACCATTTCCGTCGTCAACGGCATCAAGGAAGCCGTGGCGCATTTGCTAGACGTGCCGAAACAACTCGTGACGAAAGTCGTTTTCGACCAGTCCGTCTTCGTCAAAAACGCCATTGAAAATCTCATCCACGAAGGCGCCATCGGTTTGATTCTCACCGGGGCCATGATTTTGATTTTTCTCGGCAGCATGAGGGCGACGGTGGCCGTGTTTCTTTCCATTCCGCTTGTCCGTGCTGGCGGCATTCATCGCGCTTTCCGCCGGCGACAACACGGTCAACGCGATGGTGCTCGGCGGACTGGCGCTGGCGTTTTCCCGCTTGATTGACAATTCCGTCGTCGTCCTGGAAAACATTTTCCGCCACATCGAACTAGGCGAAAAACCGGAAGTCGCGGCGGAGCGCGGGGGACGTGAAGTGGCCCTGCCGGTGCTGGCCGCGACGCTGGCCACCGCCGTGGTTTTTTTCCCGGTGACATTTCTTTACGGCGTGAGCCGGTTTCTGTTCACGGCGCTGGCGTTGTCGGTCGTGCTGTCGCTGTTCGCGTCGTATTTCGTGGCGATGACGGTGGTGCCTTTGTTCTGCGCCAAATTCATCAAAGGCCATCACGGACATGAAGCTGCCGAAACTCCAAAATCTTTCGGCCAGCGATTCAACGGCTGGTTCAATCGGAAATTCAACGGGATGCTGGACGGCTACGATCGCTCGGTGAAAATTCGCGTTGTTGCGTCCGCTGGCAACCGTGATTGGCATCACGGGAATTTTTATTTTGAGCCTGGGCCTTTATCCGCTGATCGGCGAGGCGTATTTTCCGCGCACCGATCCCGGCCAGTTCGTCATCAATCTCAAAGCGCCGACGGGCACGCGATTGGAACTGACCGGCCAGCTGGTGGAAAAGGTCGAGCAGATCGTGCATGAAGTCGTGCCCAAGGAGGATTTGAAAATCATCGTTTCCAACATTGGCGTCACGCCCGGATTCTCCTCGATTTACACGCCGAATTCCGGCCCGCACACGGCGTTTGTCCAAGTCGGATTGCAGGATCGCCGTCACGCGACCAGCTTTGCCTACATGGATCGCGTGCGGGCGCGGCTGCAAAAGGAACTGCCGCGAAGTGACCGCCTATTTTCAAACTGGCGGCCTGGTGGATGCCGTGCTCAATCTCGGCATGCCCGCGCCGATGGACATTCAGGTGAGCGGCGCGGATATTGAGGAAGCGCATCATGCAGCCATTCAAATTGCCCAGCAGGTTCGCGCGCTGCCGGGGGTCAGCGATGTGCTGGTGCCGCAGGACGTGGATTTTCCGGCGTTGAAAATTGACATCGACCGCGAGCGCGCCAGCGAACTCGGCCTAGACGAAAAGGAAGTCATGGACAACGTGATCACGGCCCTGACCTCCGACCAGATGATCGCGCCGAGTTATTGGGTGGATCCCAAAAGCGGCAATGATTACATGCTCACCGTCCAGTATCCGGAAAATTTTGTCAGAAACCTGACCGACCTCGCCGCGATTCCATTGCGGGCCTCAAAATCGGCGCTGCCAACGGAGTTGTCCACGGTCAGCACCATTCAGCACATTCACGCGCCGACCGAGGTGGATCATTACCAGTTGCGCCGCGTGATTGACATTTATGTTGCACCGTCCGGCGAAGATTTGGGCGGCGTGCTCAAGGGCGTGAACAAGATCATCAAAAACACGCCGCTGCCCAAGGACGTGCGCGTCAATCTGCGCGGCTCGGTGCAGGGGATGCAGGCTTCGTTCAGCAGCTTCGGCTTCGGACTGATTCTCTCGGTCATTTTGGTTTATCTGATTCTGGTTGCGCAATTCAAGTCGTTCATGGATCCGCTGCTGATTTTGCTGGCGGTGCCGACGGGCTTGAGCGGCGTTTTGCTGATGTTGTATCTGACCGGCACGACGCTGAACGTGATGTCGCTCATGGGCGTGGTGATGATGGTGGGCATCGTGGTATCGAACAGCATTTTGATCGTTGAATTCACCCATCGTCTGCGCGAGGAAGGCCGGCCGCTGCGCGAAGCCGTGGCGTTGGCGTGCCGCGTGCGGTTGCGCCCGGTGCTGATGACTTCGCTGGCGACGCTGATCGGTTTGATTCCGATGGCGATGAAGCTGGGCACCGGCAGCGAAGCTTACGCGCCGCTCGCCCGCGCCATCATCGGCGGTCTGGCGCTGTCGGTCATATTGACGGTCTATATCGTCCCGGCGGCATACCTGCTGGCTTATCGAAAGAGCAAACAGCCACTGCCGTCGGCATTGCCCGAACCAACCGCCGCGTCATTGAAGAAATAATGTTATGCCGAAATTTGCGATCCGTTATCCCTATTTGATCATCGTTTTGTGCCTGATGACTTGTGTGCTGGGCGTGACCGGTTTGGTTCGGATGCCGGTGGATTTGTTTCCCGCCATCCGCATTCCGGTGGTTGTGGTGGCCACGTTTTATTCCGGCATGCCGCCCGAGCAGATCGAGAACGACATCACCGGACGCTTTGAACGGTTTTTTACGTTGGGCGCGGGCATTGACCACATCGAATCACGCTCGCTGCCGGGCGTGAGTCTCATCAAGGTTTATTTCCAGCCCGGCACCGACCCGGATTCTGCCGTGACGACCATTGCGAATCTGGCGTCGGCCAATTTGCGCCGGTTGCCACCGGGGACGCTGCCGCCGGTGGTCTTGAAATTTGACGCGTCGAGTTTGCCGGTGTGCCTGATCACTTTGAAGGGCGAAGGCATGAACGAGGCGGAGTTGCGCGACTTCGGCCAATATACGGTCCGCAATCAGGTGGCCAACGTGCCGGGCGCTTCTGTGCCGCAGCCATTCGGCGGCCGTTACCGCCAGATCATGGTTTATGTGGATCCGCTCAAGCTGGAAGCGCACCAGATGAGCGTGATGGACGTGGTCCGCGCGGTCAATGATTCGAACCTGATTTTACCGGCTGGCGACGTGAAAATCGGCTCGTTGGATTACGCGCTCTATGCCAACAGCCAGCTCAAAAATATTGATGAAATCAATCATCTGCCGCTGAAAACCGTGAGCAACGCCTCGGTGATGGTGGAAGACGTGGGCCAGGCGAAGGACGCTTCGCAAATCCAAAACTGCATCGTGCGTGTGGACGGCCAGCCGTCCGTTTATCTGCCGGTGCTCAAGCAGGGTGGCAGCACCATTTCTGTCGTCAAAGGCATCAAATACGCGGTGAGCCATTTGCTCGACGTGCCGAAACAGCTCGTCACCAAGGTTGTCTTCGATCAATCAATCTTCGTCAAAAACGCCATCCAAAATCTGGTGCTGATCGGCATCATCGGCCTGGCGCTGACCGCTGGACTGATCCTGATGTTTTTCGGAAACCTACGCGCCACCATGGCGGTGCTGCTGTCCATTCCCCTGTCGGTGCTGGCCACGTTCGTCGCGTTGTCGGTGGGTGACAACACGATGAACACCATGATTCTGGGCGGCATGGCGCTCGCCTTTTCCCGGCTCATTTTCAACTCAGTGGTCGTGCTGGAAAATATTTTCCGCCATTTGGAAATGGGCGAATCGCCGGAAGTGGCGGCGGAGCGGGGCGGCAATGAAGTCGTCCTGCCCGTGCTGGCCGCCACGCTGGCCACCGCCGTGGTTTTTTTCCCGGTGACGTTTCTTTATGGCGTCAGCAAATTTCTATTTAGCGCGCTGGCCGTCGCCGTGATCCTGTCGCTGTTTGCGTCTTACTTCATCGCCCTGACCGTCGTGCCATTGTTTTGCGCCAAATTTCTGAAGGCGAATCGGATTGATGGCCCCGGCACACCACGCAAAAAATCATCATTCGTCCACCGGTTTCAGCAAGGTTTCAATGGCGGTTTTAATCGCTTCATGGGCGGGTATGACCGGCTGCTGGGCTTTGCCTTGAAGCGCCCGCTGGCAACCGTCCTTTTGCTGATAGGACTTTGTGGGTTGAGTTTCGCCGTCTATCCGTTCGTCGGGGTGTCTTATTTTCCAAAAACCGATCCGGGTCAGTTTGTGATCAACATCAAGGCACCCTCCGGCACGCGGCTGGAGAATACCGAAGCGCTCGTGGAACAGGTTGAAGGCATCATCCGCAATGTCGTGTCGCCGGCTGACCTCGACGCGGTGGTCTCGAACATCGGTGTGACGCCGGGCTTTTCCTCGATTTACACGAGCAATTCGTCGCAGCACACGGCCACCGTGCAGGTCAGTTTGAAACCCGGCCATCGCACCAGCAGCTTCGACTATATGCAACGGATCCGCAGGCAAATCGCCGAAACCCTGCCGCAATTAAGCGCCTATTTTCAATCCGGCGGGCTGGTGGATTCCATCATCAACCAGGGGTTTCCCGCGCCGATTGACGTTCAGGTGAGCGGTTCCGATTTGAAACAGGCGCATCAGGTCGCCGTGGAACTGGCCCGGCAGGCGCGCGCGTTGCCGGAGGTGAGCGACGTACTCGTGCCGCAGGACATGGACTACCCGGCCTTGCAGTTGAACGTGGATCGGCTTCACGCCAGCGAGCTGGGACTGACATCGAAGGAAGTCATCCAAAACGTCATCACCGCGCTGACCTCCGACCAGATGATTGCTCCCAGCTATTGGGTGGATCCGAAAACGGGAAATGACTACCTGCTGACCGTTCAGTATCCAGAAAACACCGTAAAGAATTTGAATGATCTAATCTCCATTCCGTTACGAGGAACGGACCGGCGGCAAACGACGCGGCTTGATGCCGTGAGCGACCTTCATCACATCACCTCGCCCACCGAAGTGGACCACTACCAACTTCGCCGCGTGATTGATGTCTATGTTTCCCCATCCGGAGAAGATTTGAAGGGCGTGACCCGGTCGGTCGAGCAAATCATTGCCAGGACCAAGCTGCCGCCCGGACTCCACATCACCATGCGCGGCGTGGTGCAAGGCATGCGAGTGTCGTTTCAAACCTTTGAACTGGGCCTGATTCTCGCGGTGCTGCTGGTCTATTTGATCCTGCTTGCGCAATTCCGCTCCTTTGTGGATCCGCTGCTTATTTTGCTGGCCGTTCCAGCGGGGTTGGCCGGCGTGTTGGTTGTTTTGTTTCTGACCCATACCACTCTCAACGTCATGTCGCTGATGGGCGTCGTCATGGTGGTCGGCATCGTGGTCGGCAACAGCATTTTGATCCTTGAATTTATTCAGCGCCTGCGCGCCGATGGCATGGCGGTGGGCCAGGCCGTTCGCGAAGCTTGCCGCGTGCGGATGCGGCCGGTGCTGATCACTTCGCTCGCGACGCTCGTTGGCCTTTTGCCGATGGCGGCAAAGTTTGGCACCGGGAGCGAAGCCTATGCGCCGCTGGCCCTGGCCATCATCGGCGGACTGACCGCCTCGTTTGTGCTGACCATCTTCATCGTGCCGGCGGCCTATCTGCTGGTTTATGGAAAATCCGCCACCCCGTCGGCAACCACTGAAACGTCAACCGCATCCTCTCCGATTCTAAAATGAAAACAATCCTTGGCTCATTGCTGCTGACCTGTCTGGCCTGGACCGTGCCCGCTCCCGCGCAAACGAACGCAATCGCGCCCGCCGTGCTGACGCTGGCGGACGCCGAAAAACTGGCGCTGCAAAATCATCCGCAGATCGCCGCCGCGAATTATCGCGCACTGGCCGCGCAGGAAGTGGTGACCGAAACGCGCGCCGGATTCTTGCCCACCATCAATGCCTATGGCAACGCCGTGGGCGCGGAAACCGAGGACGCGCGCATCCTGGCCGGCGGCTTGAACAATCCAAGCATTTACGACCGCGCAGCCGGCGGCCTGTCGGCCAACCTGCTGCTGTTCGATTTCGGACGGACGGCCAAGCTCACGGCCAGTTCCAAGCTTCAAGCACAGGCGGAAAAACAAAACGCCGGCGCCACGCGCGAACAGGTTTTGCTGCAGGTGAACGTCGGCTATTTCAGCGCGCTGGAAGCTCAGGCCGTTCTGCACGTCGCGCAGCAGACCGTGGACACGCGGCAGTTGCTGCTCGACCAAGTCAGCGTGCTGGCGTCCAACAAGCTGAGATCAGAATTGGACGTGAGTTTTACGCAGGTTGCTGTTCAGGAAAGCAAGCTGCTGCTGCAAAAGGCGCAGAATGACGCGGACGACGCGATGACCGCGCTGGCCGCCGCGCTGGGCTATGGCGAACCGCGACCGTTTCAACTCACGGATTCATCGCCGGCCATTTTCACCGGCACGAACGACGTTTCCCAACTGGTGGAAACAGCCCTGGCCGAGCGGCCGGAATTATTGAGCCTGCGCAACGAGCACGACGCCGCGCGGCAGTTTGCCAAGGCGCAGCGCGACGCGCGCCTGCCCGTGGTTTCCGCCGTCGGCATGATCGGTGATTCGCCGTCGCACGACACGCATCTGCCGGACAATTACGAAGTGGGCGGCATTCAATTGAGCCTGCCCTTGTTTGCGGGCGGTCTTTACACGGCTCGCCAGCGCGAAGCGGAATTAAAAGCGCAATCCGACGGCGAACTCGTGCGCGCGCTGGAAGACAACATTGTGCGCGACGTGCATATCGCCTGGCTGAACGTGAACACCGCGCTGGATCAGCTTCGCACGACCGAACAACTGGTTCGCAACGCCGCCTCGGCTTACGACCTGGCGCAGGCGCGCTACAAAATCGGCAGCAGCAGCATTGTGGAATTGAGCCAGGCGCAGTTGAGCCTGACTTCCGCGCAAATCGCCGAGGCCAATGCGCGTTACAATACTCTCATCCAACAGGCCAATTTGAGTTACCAGACCGGCGTGTTGCGTTAAGAGCATTGTCCAGCTTGAAATTGGAACACTGGACGCACTTTCAAGAAAAGCGTTCGCGCGGCTGGCGGTTCACTTCCAATAATTCCAGTCCGCGTCGGGGAAAAGATTGTCGCGGGACTCGATTTCGGCGAGCCATTTTTCGTCCACGCGCGTGAGCGTGAGTTGTTCGTGCAGCGCGATGAAGCGGAGCAGATGATCTTTCACGCGGCGGCGGGCGTATTCGGGACTCGTCTTGGCGCGCAGAATGAACGGCCAGTCGCTCGCCTGCGCCAGCAGCAGTTCGCGCGCGGCCTGTTTCAACGCGCGGGCCTGCAGGCCGTCCGCCTTCGGAAATTTTTTCGCCAGGTCGGTCATCCGTTCCTGCGCCACCTGCAGGTGCGGATAAATCCACTCGTTCGATTCGTTGAGCCACACGCGCCAGTAGCCTTCCTCGCCCCAACTAGACGCGCCGGGCGTGGCGATTTGATTCGTCGGATGCCGCCGCAGATATTCGCCGGGCGTGATGAGCGAAAGCGTTTTGTTCTGCTCGTGGCAGAGTTTGCGCACGAGGAAATCGAGGAATTCCGGGCCTTCATACCACCAATGCCCGAACAATTCGGCGTCATACGGCGCGACGATGATCGGCGGACGGTCCAAGATGCCTTCGAGCTTGTGAACCTGCGCGAGGCGTTCGTCGAGGAAATGCCGCGCGTGCCCGCTGGCGGCGGCGAGGGCGTGATCGCGCTGGTAAATCTGCTTCTCGCCCGCGCCGGTGATGCGGTAATACTTGATGCCGGTGAAGCCGCGGTTGTCGGGCGACGGCAGATGCGGCTTGACGTAATCGAAATCCAGATCAAAGCCGATGTCGCGGTAGAAATCGCGGTAGCGCGGGTCGCCGGGATAACCTTCGTGCTTGCTCCAGACCTGCCGCGAGGAATCGAAATCGCGCCCGAACGCGGCGACGCCATTGGGCGTGAAGATCGGCGCGAAGGTGCTGTAACGCGGGCGCGGCGTGGCGTGCAAAATGCCGTGCGTGTCGAGGATGAACCAGCGAATGTTGGCCTCCTGCAAAAATTCCTCGACGCCGCTGGCGTAGGCGCATTCCGGCAGCCAGATGCCGCGCGGATCGCGCCCGAAGCAACTGCGGTAATGGTCGCGCGCGGTGAGAATTTGCGCGCGGACGGACGGCGGATGGTTCGCCATCAGCGGCAGCAATCCGTGCGTGGCGGCGGTGGTGATGATTTCGAGCATGCCCGGCGTCCTGAAATTTTTTGAAGGCGTTGACGAGGTTGCCGTCGTAATGCCGCCACGTCTCGCGCGCCGCGGAAAATTTGTGGTGATACATCCACGCGAGGTCGCGGAACGCGCGGTCCCAGTGCGTGCGATGGATTTCCTTTTCCGCAAGTTCGATCAGGCCGTCGAGGTGCCGGGCGTAGCGTTCGCACAGCAATTTGTCCAGCAGCATCGCGCAGAGCGTGGGCGAGAGCGAAAGCGTGAGCCGCGCGTCCAGCTGGTCGCGCTGCCAGCCGTCGAGAATCTGGATCAGCGGCAGATAGGTTTCGGTGATGCCCTCGAACAGCCAGCTTTCTTCGAGAAATTTTTCATGCTCCGGATGCCGCACAAACGGCAGGTGCGCGTGGAGGACGAGTGAGAGATAGCCGGGCATGCCCGGATGGATTAAAGGTCCAACTGGTCCGAAATCCATTCCGCAAGCGCGCGGGCCTTGACCAAAATCACAAAACCGATGCGCGGCGGGAATCAGTCGCAAGGCGCACGGGAATTGTTTCCACCGGCACCGGTGGTTTGGTGCGAACACATTTGGCCCAATAAAGTCCCAGTTCCAAAATGGCCGGCAACCACAAACAACACGCCGATCAACCGGACCAGCATCAAGGCTCCGCGTTCGGGCGCGTCCATGGGAAAAATCAGAGGTTGTCCGGCAGCGGCGGCTTGAGCGCCGGGTCTTGCGGCGTCGCGCCGACATCGCCGAGATATTCGGTGGCGCGGCTGAATTTCAATTCCGCCGCGCGGCCGTCCGTGCCGTCGGCGGAAACCGCGACGGCGGGCAGATCGTATTTTCCATCCGGCAGCGCGAAGCGGAAGCTGAACGTGCCGTCGGAACGCAGTTTGATTTCGTGGCCGCCGAGCGTGACTTTCGCGTTCGGCTCGGTCGCGCCGTAAATGATCAGCTCGGCATTGACGTTGAACCAAAAACCTTTTGCCGCCGCCGCCTGGCCGCCGAACGGACTGGTGGGACTGCCGGGCAAGCCGGGGCTGGAAATGCCAAAGGCGGTGACGGGCGAGGTGACATCGTGCGCGAGCCGGCGGCGGATGAGTTCGGTGATTTCGAGCGAACCCATCCAGATGCGGCGCGTCTGGTCAATGTTGATGACGCGGGCGAGCGCCTTTTCCTGCTCCGGCGTCCAGACGCGCGCCGGACCGGGCGTGGCCGAGGGCGCGGGCGCGACGGACGAAAAGCCGGAGGATGAAAAGCGCGGCAAGTCGGGATGGCCGTGACGGCGCAATTCCTCGATGGCCACGCGCGAGCGGCAGGTTGTCGCGCACGGCTTCCTCGATGATCTGCATCAGTTTGGCGAACGGAAATTCAAACGGGATGGTGGCAAATTCCGCGTCGCCTTCGGCCGAGGCGGCGTCGGGCGGCGTGAGGGTGCCGCTGGAAACGGCGATGCGCGTCCACTTGCCCAGCGCGGAATAATAGCCCAGTTCGGCGGAGTAGGAATTTCCCGCGCGCTCGACGTGCGCGAACCAGTGGCGCGATTCGGGATGGACATGGATTTCGTAAGCGGGATGGCCTTCGATTTTGCCGGCGTAAATGCGGAGAATGAGATGGCCGTCGGTGGAGGCGGCGTTGAGTTCCTTCTGCTGCTCGGCGGTCAAATCCCAGTTCGCATAAAGCCAGTGCGGATCGCGCGCGGTGAGAAACAATTTTTTGGTGCCGTAGCTTTCCGGCAGTTCGCCGCCGGAAAAACTTTGCGCGGGCGGCGTGGCGCCGAGGGAAAATTTTTCGCCCGGGCCGCTGGCGGGCGGCGCGGACGGCGCATCGCCTTCCAGCAAAATCGGCGGCACCTCGACCTTCTTTTTCCGCGTGTAAGTGCGGCGGACCACCGTCGCGGCGTCCACTTCCACTTTGGGCTCTTCAGCCGCTGCTTTTTTTGCGGCCACCGGTTTTGTCTCGACCGGCGTGGCCACCACCGGCTTGGCGGCGGGTATGGTGACAGCGGGTTTGGGATTGAGCATTTTTTTGACGGTGTCCACGGCGACATCCAGCAGCGGTTTGCGGGAGGCGCGTTTGGCCTTGGAAGATTCCGGCACGGGCGCGGTCTGCGGAGCAGCCGGCTTGGCGACGGCGTCAGGGCGCTCGGTTTTGGCGGCGGCGGGTTTGGACAATTCAGGCGTGGACGCTGGTTTTTTTTTCATGTCAGCAATTCCTTGATTGGCATATCTATTGCCGTGGGTATAGTTTATGCACAAGACGGAAGGGAATCAAATGTAATTTTATTCTTCTTCAGAATTCGCGCTTGCCGCCATGCGCTTTGTGATGATAACTTTGCAGAGAGGTTTTCTGGAACCATGAATGCCGCCACAAACAAATCCGCCGATCAGTCCATCGTGTTTGTGGTGGATGACGAACCGATGTTGCTCGAACTGGCGGAGGCCATCCTCAAACCGCTCGGTTGCAAGGTGCGCACTTTTCGCGATCCCGAACAGGCGCTGAAAGAATTTGCCGTCGTCCGTCCGGCCGTGGTCATCACGGATTATGCCATGGGCCGCATGAGCGGCATGGATCTGATCCGCGAATGCCGGCGGTTGAACCCGGGCCAGAAAATGATCCTGTTGAGCGGCACCGTGGACGCGCATGTTTTTGCCGACGCGCCCGTGAAACCCGATCTGTTTCTAAGCAAGCCGTATCAAATTCAGGATTTCACCGAAGCCATCCGGTCAATGCTGGCCGGTTGAGCCGTTCGGAAATTCTTTTCACGCAAAAACTTCACTGACAACCCCTCCTTTATGAAAAAGAAAATCATTATCGGCCTCGGTCTCGGAATCCTGGTTGTGCTCGTGGTCGGCGTCATTGTCGTTGGCTTCTTTCTTGGCGACATCGTCAAGGCCGGCATGGAAACGGTGGGGCCAAAAATCACCCAGACCACCCTCGCGGTGGACAGCGTGAGCGTCTCGCTGCTCGGCGGCTCGGCAGGCGTGAACGGTTTAGTGCTCGGCAACCCCGAAGGTTACAAGGCGCCATCGGCCATCAGCGTCGGCAAAGCCGCCGTCAGCCTTTCGCCCGGCTCATTGCTCTCGGATAAGATCGTCATCCGCTCCATCGAAGTCCGCAATGCGGAAATCACCTTTGAAGGCAATCCGCTGGGCGCGAACAATCTCACCAAGATCATGGCCAACGTGAACGCCCTGAACGCTGCCGCCGGCACAAACTCGCCCGCCACCGTGTCATCCGCAACGAAAAAGCCCGCCAGGAAACTTGAAGTGGATGATTTCCTGCTGACTGGCGCAAAAGTTCACGCCAGCATATCTGGCATTCCCGGCCTCCAGGCCCAGGAAATTACTCTGCCCTTGCCGGATATTCATTTGACGGATCTCGGCAAAGGCAATGACGGCATCACCGCCGCCGACCTGACCCAAAGAGTGCTGGGCGAAATCACCACCGGCACCATCAAGGCGCTCACCGCCGCCGTCGCCGACCTGGGCAAGGACATGACGGGGGCCGCCAAAGGCGCGATGCAAAATGCCACCAAAGGCGCGAGCCAATTGAAGAAAGGAATCGGCGGTTTGTTCGGAAAATAATTTTGCCGGCGAATTTCAGCGGCCTCGTCGAGCGATTTTTGTTGCCAGCGCGGTGTTTTGCTTTTAGTGTCAGAAACAAATCCCAAACTCGAGGTCATTTATGTATTTCGGCGTTGATTATTACCCGGAACAATGGGTTTTCCCCTACGGCGGCTCCGCCGAACATCCCGAAGCGCAATGGCTGCAGGACGCCCAGCTCATGCAGACCGCCGGTTTCAATGTCGCCCGCATTGGCGAATTTTCCTGGGGTCTGTGCGAAAAAGAGGACGGCAAATTTGACTTCGACTGGCTCAAGCGCGTGATGGACATTTTGGGCGAGCACGGCATCCAAGTGGTGCTCGGCACGCCCACCGCCGCGCCACCCGATCTGGCTCGCCAAAAAGCATCCGGAAATTCTTCCGATTGACGAACACGGCCTCTCGAAACACGAAGGCACCCGCCGCGCCGTCTGCCTGAACAGCGACATTTACTGGACTTATTGCAAACGCATCGTCGAAAACCTGGCGCGCGCGCTCGGACATCATCCGCAATTGATCGCGTGGCAGATTGACAACAGCCTGGGCGGCAATTTCACCGAGGCTTCCTTCAACGAAGACACGCGCCGCGACTGGCACGGCTGGCTTGAAGCCAAATACGAAACCGTCGAGCGCCTCAACGAACATGCTCGGACTGCGCCACTGGGGCCAGATCGTCTCCGCGTGGAACCAAGTGCCGATGCCCATGGCCGCGCCGACCGTCCACAATCCCGCGCTCGTCCTCGACTGGAACCGTTTTTGCAGCGACACCATCGTGCAATTTGTGCGGAATGCAGGCGGAAATTCTCCGCAACATCACGCCCAACCGCCCCATCACCACCAATCTGCGCGCCCTGCGCCATCGCTTCGACCATTTCGATCTGGCCGACGTCCTGGATTTTGTTTCCATCGAAAGCACCGCCGCCATCAAGGCCAAGCCGTCGGAAATCGCCTGCGAAATTGACATGCTCCGCTCGCTGAAAAAAACCGGCATCAAGACGCCCGGACGGCGATGTCGGTTTCTGGGTCATGGAGCAAAAAGCCGGCAACGTCAACTGGCAGGATGTCAACGCGCTCGTCCGCCCCGGCGTGCTGCGCATGTTCACCTACCAACTCGTCTCGCGCGGCGCGAACGCCGTGCTGTTTTTCCGCTGGCGGCAGCCGCGGTTCGGCTCCGAAAAATTTCACGGCGCTGTCCTGCCGCACAACCTGGAAGGCAGCCGCCGCGTGTTCAATGAAATCGCCCAGATTGGCGAGGAATTGAAAATCCTCGCACCCGCGCTCAAGGACACCAAAGTCACCGCCGAGGCCTGCATCCTTTACTCCCACGACAACGACTGGACATTGCAGCAGCCCAACCCGCCGAACAAATTTTACAGCCTGCGCGAACACATCCAGCTCATCTACAACTCGCTCCACGACCGCAACATTCTCGTGGACTTTGCGCGCCCGAACGAGGATTTGTCGAAATACAAAATCGTCTTCGCGCCGTCGCTGCATCTGCTTTCCGCCGGCGAGGCCGACCGCCTGAAACTCTATGTGCAGAACGGCGGCACGCTCGATCGGCACCTTCAACACCGGCCTCGTGGATGAGCACAGCATCGTGCCCGACTCCGGTTTCCCGCACAACCTGACCGACCTGTTCGGCCTCGAAGTGCAGGAATTCGACACGCTGCCGCCGAGCGAGGAAAACCATCTCACCTTCAAAGGCGCGTTCCCGACCAGCCATTTGCATCCCGCGAAACTCTGGTGCGATTTGATCGAGCCGAAGGGCTGCCAGATTCTGGCGACCTATTCCAAGGATTTTTACGCCGGCAAGCCCGCCCTCACGATGAACACCTTCGGCCTGGGCAAGGCCATTTACATTGGCACCCAAAGCCACCAGCATTTTTATCGACGATTTGGTGATGTGGCTGCGGAACATGGGCGGTCTGCATCCCATTCTGAAAGTGCCGGAAAACGTCGAAGTCTCCATGCGTGAAAAAGAAGATGGCCGCGTTTATTTTCTGCTCAACCACCAGAACTCCCCCGTGCGCGTCCAGTTTTACAAGCCAATGCATGACTTCCTCACCGGCGAGAACATCATTGGCAACTACGACCTTCCACCGCACGGCGTCCTGGTCATAGACGAGCATCCCGAGGCCAAAAACGCCGGATAGACGCGCCGGTGTTTCTCTCCTTCGCGCGGTGCATTTTCTGAATTTAACTCTGGCCGTCCTCGCCACCCTGAGCATCGCGCTCATGGTCTGGCAATGGCTCGCCGCGCGAAAATTTCCCCTGCACCAAAACATCGCCGTGGAAAACTTTGCGCCCGCCATCTCCATTTTGAAGCCGCTCAAAAGCTGCGACGAAACCACGGCGGCCTCGCTCGCGAGTTGGTTCAAACAAAATTATGCCGGGCCAATCGAGATTCTTTTTGGAGTCGCCGAGGCCGACGATCCCGTCTGCGAAATCGTCCGCCGGCTCATCGCTCAATATCCGAATTCTTGCGCCCGGCTGGTCGTCTGCGAAAACCCCGCCGGCGCAAACGCCAAGGCCGCCAAGCTCGCGCGGCTTGAAACGCTTGCGGCACACGATTTGATTCTCATCAGCGACGCCGACGTGCGCGTGCCGCCGGATTTTCTCGCCAGCTTCGTCGCCCCGCTCCGCGATCATAAGACCGCGCTGGCGAATTGTTTTTACCGCCTCGCCAATCCCGTGACCGCCGCGATGCGCTGGGAGGCCGTCGCCATCAACGCCGATTTTTGGAGCCAGGTTTTGCAGGCGCAAACTTTAAAGCCGCTCGACTTCGCGCTCGGGGCGGCGATTCTCATCCGGCGCGGCGCGCTGCATGAAATCGGCGGCTTCTCATCGCTCGCCGATTGTCTGGCGGACGATTATCAACTCGGCCATCGCATCGCCAAAAACGGCCATTGCCTCGCGCTTTGTCCCGTCGTGGTGGAATGCTGGGAAGCGCCGCAAAATTGGAAACAGGTCTGGAAACATCAGCTCCGCTGGGCGCGCACCATCCGCGTGTGCCGGCCGCTGCCTTACTTTTTCAGCCTCCTGGCCAACGCCAGTTGGTGGCCGCTGTTGTGGCTGATCGTTTCAATTGATTCCGGGAATTTTCCCGGCGCGCCGCTGGCCGCCATCGGTTTTGTGCTGCTGCGAATTGTGCTCGCGCAAAATCTGCAACGCCGTTTTACGCCGGGGGAAAAATTGGTTTCTCCCGCGTGGCTCGTGCCGGTGCGCGATGGGTTGAACGTGGCAATCTGGCTCGCCGCGTTTCTCGGCGACACGATTGAATGGCGCGGACGAAAAATGAAGCTGCGCCGCGACGGAACGCTTGCCGAAATCTGAACCGGCGTTGCCCGCCAATGCTGTCAAAAGTGCCGGCGGCTCCTCAAAGCCGTTTGTCTTTGTGTCAAGTTTCCAGCCGATTTGTCCTGAATTTAGCCCGATTTACCCATATAAACAGCATCCATGCGTTGGCTTGACACTTGCTGTTTGGAAAGTGCATGACTAACACAAGTTTCATCGTAAGTGAAAAAAGCGGCGTCAATCACATCTCGCTGATGCCGCTGCACAAGGCCGAGCAAAGGCGGTTCGGCGTCATTGACGGCGCGCTGGTCCTGGGATTCATGGCCGCCTTTTTGGGCCTGATTTTCCTGCTGTCGAAATAAGAATCTTCGGGCGACTCCTTAAAACCGCCGCCGCAGACAATTTATTTTGCCTTCGGCGGCGGTTGGTTTGTCGCCATCGTTTTGAACGCGGAACGCAACAGCCAGTGCGTTCCAAATCTTGTGCAAAAATCCGCGTTCGTCACCGTCTTCGAGACGTGAAATTTTTGGCGCGCGCGGTCAAAAAGGATTTTCTTTCGCCGCGCCTCGGTTAATCATTTCCGCGTGACGCAAGCCGAAGCCAAAAAACACAAACGCACCAGCGAAGCTTTAATTGAAGAAATTAAAAAGCTCCGCGTAGAAATTGAACATCACAATCATCTCTATTATCAGGAGGCGAGACAGGAAATCTCAAATGAAGAATATGATCGATTAGTCAAGCGTCTCGAAAAACTAGAACAACGGCAAAAAACAAAAAAACCAAAATATCGGCGTGCTCAAGAAGAATTACCGCTAGCCGATTCCCCCACTCAACACGTCGGCGCAGAGCGGCTCAAGGAATTCAAATCCGTCCGACATCTGCTGCCAATGTTAAGTCTTGACAACACCTATTCGCAGGATGAAGTGCGCGATTTCGTCAAGCGCGTCCAAAAATTGTTGCCCGGCGAAAAATTGGATTGGTCGGTCGAGCCAAAAGTGGACGGCGTGGCCGTGAGCTTGCGTTATGAAAATGGAAAATTAACGATTGGCGCGACGCGGGGCGACGGCACAACTGGCGACGACGTCACTGCAAACCTCAAAACCATCCGTAGCATTCCACTTAAAATAAATCTTAACCGCAGAGGCGCGGAGGCGCAGAGAAAGGAAAATGATTTTTTTGAGTCCGGCTCTGCGTCTCCGCGTCTCGGCGGTTCAATTCCTTCCGTGCTCGAAGTTCGCGGCGAAGTTTATCTGACCAAAACTGGATTTGAAAAATTGAACGCCGAACAAAAAGCCGCTGGCGAAGAAACTTATGCCAACGCGCGCAACACCGCTGCCGGCTCGCTCAAACAGTTGGATTCACGCCTCGTCGCCAAACGCCCGCTCGACATCGTCGTCTACAATCTCGGCAAAATTGGGGAAGCCGACATTCATCCCAAAACGCACATCGAAGTTTTGGATTGGCTTAAATCGCTCGGCTTTCGCACACCGGAAAAGATTTGGCACTGCCATTCCGCCGACGAATTGATTTCCGCCATCAACGAGCTAGACAAAGTCCGCAAAAATTTTCCTTACGAAACCGATGGCGCGGTCATCAAATTGAATTCCTTCGCGCAACGCGAGCGCGCCGGTTTTACCGCCAAAGCGCCGCGCTGGGCGATTGCCTACAAATACGCCGCCGAGCAGGCTGAAACAAAATTAAATGGAATTACAATTCAAGTCGGGCGCACCGGCGCGCTCACGCCCGTGGCCGAACTCGAACCCGTTTTTCTCGCGGGCAGCACCATCAGCCGCGCCACGCTGCACAACGAGGACGAAATCAAACGCAAAGATATCCGCATCGGCGACACGGTGGTCATCGAAAAGGCCGGCGAAGTCATTCCGGCGGTTATCAGCGTCGTGGAATCGAAACGTCCGCGCGACGCGAAGCCGTTTGATTTTGAAAAACATCTCGACGGGAAATGCCCGGTTTGCGGCGGAAAAATTGCGCGCGACCCGAAATACGTCGTCTGGCGCTGCGAAAATCTTCAATGTCCGGCGCAGGCGACGCGGCGATTGGAATTTTTTACGGCGCGCGGCGCGCTTGACATCGAAAGCGTCGGCGGAATTGTCGCCGACAAATTGGTGGAACGAAATCTGGTTCGCGAGCCGTTGGATTTGTTTGAGCTAAAATTGGAGCAGCTTGCCACGTTAAATCTCGGCAACGAAGAATCGCCGCGCATTTACGGCGAAAAAAATGCGACGAAAGCGATTGCCGCGATTGAACGCGCTAAAACATTTCCGCTCTCGCGCTGGATTTTTGCGCTGGCGATTCCCGACGTGGGCAAAACCACCGCGCAGGATTTGGCGAAATTTCACGAGACGATTGAAGACGTCACGAAATCCGGTTTGCTCAAAGACATTTTGGATTATCACGAAAAGATTTCGGAACTGCCCGGACTGCGCCGTGAGAATCCAGAGCGACATGAACAATTAAAAAGGGAAGTTTCAGAAATTGCCGGGCGATTGATTGATTCCCATTTTGCCGCGCCATCAAAAAGCAAGGCGGAAAAGGAATCGGGCATCGTCACCAAAGTCGGCCCCGTCGTGGCACAAAGCGTCCTTGATTTTTTTGCGGGTGAAAACGGAAAGACAATTTTGCGGCGAATGAAAGAACTTGACGTTCATCCGGCGAGCGAAAAAATTTCCGCAAAAAAAACCGCCGCCTTGCCGTTTGCCGGGAAAACATTTGTGCTGACCGGCACGCTGCCGACGCTCAAGCGCGAGGAAGCGGCGGCGAAGATCGAATCACTCGGCGGCAAGGTGAGCGGCAGCGTGAGCCAGAAAACGGATTTTGTGCTGGCCGGCGCCGAAGCCGGTTCCAAGCTCGCCAAGGCGCAGGAACTGGGTGTGAAGATTTTGGACGAGAAGGAATTTCTGAAGATGTGCGGCAATGTCTGACGGTCATCAACCTCAATGCCGCCGTGCCTGTGTGAACTAAAATTTTCCGTCCAGCCGCCGCAGCAGCCGGTTTTCCGTGCGCTTCATTTTGCACCGCAAAGCCGGTTTCAAATCATCGTGGCCCAGCAGATGCAAAACGCCGTGGACAATGTAACGCACCACTTCCGACTGCCAGCTTGTGCCAAATTCCTTCGCCTGCGAAACCGCGTCATCCACGCAAACGAACAACTCGCCGTGAAGGGTTTTCCGCTTTCCGCTTTCCGCTTTCCGCTTTTCCGTATGGTCAAACGTGATGACGTCCGTCGAGCCTTCGTGCCGGAGAAACTGCCGGTTCACCCGCGCCATTTCCTTGGCGCCGACAAGAGCGATGCCCAGTTCCGCTTCGGAAATTTTCAACTCCTCGAACAGCGCGGCTACGATTTCTTTCAGCAGCCGCGAGTTGATTTTCCGGTCCGCTGGCGGTTGGCGATGAAAATGGTTGAAGGGTTGAAGGGTTGAAGGGTTGAACCGGCGCGCGGTTCGGACGATTCAACGCTGTGACGCTTTAACGATTTGACAGTCATTCCGTCTTGGCCTTGCCGCGATGTTCTTCGTAAGCCGCGATGATGCGCTGCACCAGCGGATGCCGCACGACGTCGCGCTTGGAAAATTCAATGATCGCGATGCCCTCCGTGTGCTTGAGTGCGCGATGCGCCTCGACCAGCCCGGAATGTTTATGCGCCGGCAGATCAGTCTGCGTCTCGTCGCCGGTGATGACCGCCTTGGAGCCGTGACCGAGCCGCGTGAGAAACATCAGCATCTGCTCCGTCGTGGAATTTTGCGCCTCGTCCAGAATGATAAACGCGCCATTCAGCGTGCGCCCGCGCATGTAGGCCAGCGGCGCGATCTCAATCGTCGCGCGCTCCATGTGTTTTTGAATTTCCTCGGCGGGCAGCATGTCGTGCAGCGCGTCGTGCAGCGGGCGCAGATACGGCGTGATTTTTTCCAGCAGATCGCCCGGCAAAAACCCCAGCGCCTCGCCGGCCTCGACTGCCGGGCGCGTGAGAATAATCCGGGAAACCGTGCCTTCGCGCAAAGCCGACAACGCCATCGCCACGGCCAGATACGTCTTGCCAGTGCCCGCCGGCCCGATGCCGAACGTGATGTCGTGCTTGCGGATGGCGTCGAGATATTTTTTCTGGCCGACGGTTTTGGCGGTCACGCCCGGTTTGCGCTCGTGGGTCGTCACGCGGTCGCTCACCATGTCCTTGAGCGTCGTGGCGCCTTCGTGTTTCACCACATTGAGCGCGTGGGAAAATTCGCGGTTCTTCACCGGCGAGCCGGCTTTCAACAGATTTTCCAGCGACGCAAAAAGTTGTTTTGCGCGTTCCACGGCCTCGGCGGGACCGTCGAGCTTGATCCAGCCCTCGCGCGCCGTCGCCTTGACGCCGAGTTCGGTTTCGAGCGTCTGCAAATTGCGCGGCTCGTGGTTGAACAGTTGCTGCGCAAAGCGCGCGTTTTCGTAATGAAGAGTTTCAGTGGCCACAAAATATGGCTTCAAATCGGTCGCTGCCTTGTTATTGACATGAGCGCGCCATGCCGCAGACCAACCGAGCATGTTCAAGGTGCATGGTTGCCCCTTCACGCGCGGCCCACAATCGTTTTCTCTAAACCGCGCTCGCCGCCGCTTCCAACTGCGGCGCTTCCTCCGTTTTGTGAAATTTCACGCTGACGATTTTGCTCACGCCGTGTTCCTGCATCGTCACGCCGTAAAGCACGTCGGCCATTGCGATGGTGCGCTTGTTATGCGTGATGATGATGAATTGCGAATGGGCCAAGAACCGCTGCAAGATTTTCACGAAGCGCACGACATTCGATTCGTCGAGCGGCGCGTCCAATTCGTCCAGCACGCAGAACGGGCTGGGCTTGACCTGGTAGATCGAGAACAACAGCGAAACGGCCGTCATGGTCTGCTCGCCGCCGGAGAGCAGTGAAATGCTCTGCAACTGCTTGCCAGGCGGGCGCGCGACAATTTCAATGCCGGATTCCAGCACGTCGTTTTCATCGGACAACACGAGGTCCGCTTTGCCGCCGCCGAAAACTTCGGTGAACATCAGCCGGAAGTTGTCGCGGATTTTTTCAAACGTCTGCAAAAACATTTCGCGCGTCTGCGTGTTGATGCGGTTGATGATTTCCAGTAACTGCGTTTTGGCATTAACCAAATCGTCGTGCTGCTGCGAAAGGAACTGATGACGTTGTTCGGTTTCCTCGTATTCCTCAATGGCGACGAGATTCACCGGGCCCATTTCGTCGAGCTTGGCTTGCAACGCCTCGACCTGCTGCTGCACCGAATTCCAATCCGTCGCCGCGCCGCTCGCGGCCATTTCTTCCGGCGTCAGCGTCTCAACCTTCGCTGGACCTTCGTCGGCGTAGGTGATGGTGATGCACTCGCTGCGGATGTCGTCGAGATTCAGGTGATATTTCTCGCGGATTTTATCGCGCAGGTTTTGCACGGACATGTTCTTCTGCGCCAGCTCCACGTCGAGCGCGCCGCGCTGGTTTTGCAAATCCGTCAACCGGCTGCGCTCCGTGCGCAAACTTTCGTCGCGCTGCGCAATCTCGGCTTCCTGCGAATTTTTCCGGCCAATAGTCTCCGCTGTCTGCGCGCTGACCTGCTCGCGCTCATGCTGCAAACGCTCAATCTTCGCTTGCGAATCCTGAATCTCGGATTCCGCCTGTTCCTTGCGCGAGACGAATGACGAACATTC
Source organism: uncultured Verrucomicrobiae bacterium (assembly GCA_963738225.1). GTDB lineage: Bacteria > Verrucomicrobiota > Verrucomicrobiia > Limisphaerales > UBA11358 > UBA11358. The sequence continues at coordinate 136,058 of CAVTVR010000007.1, read as the reverse complement.
GTTGCGCCGCGCTTCAACCAACTGCGCAAGTTCGCGCAGGCGTTGTTCCAAAGCCGATCGCTGCTGGCGGAACGACGAAGCCAGTTGCTCGTCGGACGCGAGCGCGACTTTGCTTTCGGTCAACGCGGCATTTGCCGCGTCGCGGGCTTGGCGGAGATTTTCCAATTCGGTTGTCAGCGCGGCGACCTGCTCTTGAGAAGTGCGCTCACGGGTTTCGAGTTCGTTCAATTTTGCGGCGAGCGCGTTTCGTTTTTCCAAACCTTCGCGTTCCTGCGCGGCGAGGCTTTCGACCTCGAACATTACCGTTTCAATTTTCTGGCCCAACAAGCGCGACGAATTTTGCAGCGCCTTGAACTCGCCTTCGCTTGTGGCGATGGCCACTTCCTGCTGGCGCAATTCCGTCTGCGCCTGTTGCAAGCTGGCCTGCAATTCCGTTTGTTCGCTTTGCAAAGCGCCTTTGCGGCGGCTGACTTCGGCGACTTTTTCGGCAATCTCCGCAAGCGCGACTTGCAGTTCGGCGATTTGATTTTTGCGGCCAAGAATTGAAGTGGGTGCGCGGCCATTGCCGTGGCCGTTCAAATAACCGCCGGTGTAAATGCCGTGGCGATTCAGCAAATCGCCGGATAGCGTGACGAAATCGCAACCCGCGTGGCCGTTTTGCAATTGCGCGGTGGCCAGATTCAAACTTGGCGCGATGAACGTGCGGCCCAGCAAACTCTTGACAAGTTTCTCGACGGAAGGCTCGGCGCGAATGACATTGAGCGCAGGAACGATCTCGCCTTGGTCGAGGCGGGATTTCACCGGGTCGGAAGGTAGTGGCACAGGCGTCTCGCCTGTGTGTTGCTGCATTTCATCGCACAGGCGAGACGCCTGTGCCACTTCAGACGGCGACATCTCGCCGTCAAATGCCATCTGCTCGCCCGGCATTTTCACCGCGAGTGCGGCGATGCTTGCGCGGCCAACTTTGCTGGAATTTAATTCATCCAGAATTTGCTGCGCGTTTTCCGGCTGCTCGGTGAGCACCAGTTGCAGGTGATGCCCGAGCGCGTTTTCAATCGCCACAACGTAATCGTCCGGCACGCGGATTTTCTCAGCGAGCGAGCCGATGACCGCCTGCGAGCGCCGCGCCGCAATCGCGCCGGCGCTGAAACCTTCGTGCGAACCTTCGAGCTGCTCAAGCACGTGCAGGCGCGAACGTTTCTCGGCCTGGTGCTGCAACAATTTGTCCTGCTCCTGCGTTGCCGTTTGCAACTCGCCGTGCAACTCGCGCAAACGATTCTGCCGTTGCTCGACGGAGCCGCGCGTGGTGGCGACGTTCAATTTTTCCAGTTCGACGCTCGCGGTGAATTCCTGCAAGCGCGCTTCGAGCCGCACGCGCTCTTCCTCAAGCTGCACTTTTTCCGCCGAGAGTTTTTCGAGGCGAACCAAATTGCCTTGTTTCGCGAGATCGAGCGCAGTGATTTCGTTGCGGATGCGCGACAAATCCTGCGCGGCGGCAAACGCGGCGGACTGCGCCTGGCGCAACTGCTCCTGCCGTTCGCGCAAATCATCTTCGATTTTCTGCAACGCCTCTCGCTTGGCCTGCAAATTTTCTTTGTGCTGCGTGAGCGCCGTTTGGGCGGCGGTGAGGCGTTCGGTGACGGTGAGCAATTCGCTGGACGCCGCGTGGCAGCGTTCCTCGGCCTGCGCGATTTCCGCGAGCGCCTTGGCATTTTGCGATTCGATTTCGTGGAGCCGTTCCTGATTGAACTGGATACGGCTTTCGTTGCGGTCAATTTCCGCCTTCAATTCCAAACCGCGCTGCTGCTGGGCCGCGACTTGATGTTCCAGATCGGACAGTAGTTCGCGCAGCTTGGTAATTTCATTCTCAAAACGCAGAATGTCGTTCGAGCCGGTTTCGATTTCGTTGCGCAGATTTTCGACGGCGGAATTTTTCTCGGCGATTTCCGATTGCAGCACGTCAAATTGATGCCGCGCGAGTTGCGTGTCGAGATGCTGAAGTTCCTGCGAAATTTGCTTGTAGCGGCGCGCTTTGCCGGCCTGGCGTTGGAGCGAACCGATTTGCCGTTTCACTTCCTTGATCGTGTCGGCGATGCGCAACAGGTTTTGCTCGGTGTATTCGAGTTTGCGCAGCGATTCTTTTTTCTGCGATTTGAATTTGGTGATGCCGGCGGCTTCCTCGAAAATCATCCGGCGATCTTCCGGTTTGCTGGAAAGAATTTGCGTGACGTGGCCCTGCGCCAAAATGCTGTAGCTCGTGCGCCCGATGCCAGTGCCCATGAAAAGCTGCTGGATGTCCTTGAGCCGGCAAGGCGTGCGGTTCAGAAAATATTCGCTGCCGCCGTCGCGGAAAATCCGGCGCGTGAGCGTCACTTCATCGTAGCTGACCTCGACGCCGGCCGCGCGCAAGCTCTCCTCGCCGACGCCGCCGAGCGTGAGCGAAACTTCGCCCATGCCCATCGGCTTGCGGCCATCAGTGCCGTTGAAAATCACGTCGGCCATTTCGCCGCCGCGCAAGGCCTTGGCCGACTGCTCGCCGAGCACCCAGCGGATGGCGTCCGAGACGTTGGACTTGCCGCAGCCATTCGGTCCGACGATGGCGGTGACGCCGGGCTGAAAATTCAGCGCCGTCTTGTCCGCGAAGGACTTGAAACCGAAAACCGTGAGATTCTTCAAATACATAACTCGTATAAACGATTTGTAGCAATCCAAACACAGCTGTCGGGAAGTGTAAAGAAAAAACCACAATATGTTGTGCACAAACTGGATCGTGGCACAACTAATTGGTGAGGAACCGTGGTTAGTGTTGTGCCAAAACCGTGCTATTACCGTTCAACTACGTTCAATTTTTACGCCTAAAATGGCGGGGAGTCAAATGAAATGTGGCGCAATAAAAATAAAGGTGGGAACGCTTCCTTCGATTTCTTTGTTCACCGGCTGAAACCAACCTCGCCATTCGCGACGCGTCAGCGTTTCCGAAACGTGTTCTGGATGGTGGAGCCAAGGAGGCTCGAACTCCTGACCTCCTGAATGCCATTCAGGCGCTCTACCAACTGAGCTATGACCCCATCCACGAAACGGATGGATAATTTATATTCTCTTCGCGGCAAGTCAAAACATTTTGCCGGCTGGCCGGCGGAAATGGATTGAACCGGCCCGGCAAAATTTCTAGCGTCTGGCGTGGCATCCAGACTCCGCATCGCGTTTCTCACACACGAACCGTTTTATCCGCCGTCCGGCGGCGGTTCGGCGGAGGCGGTTTTTCTCGTCCAGGAAATGATCCGTCGCGGCCACGAAGTCCACGTTTTCGGCCCGCGGATTGATGACGCGGAAAACGTGCGGCGGAAATTCGGCGTCCAATTGCATCCCTTCACCAAGTGGCGGATGGGGCGTTATGCGAAGCTGCGCAATTTCAAATATCTCGCATATCCATTTTTTCTCGAACGCATGGTCGCCGCCGCCGCGCAGGAGACAAAATTTGATCTGTTGTTCTCGCAACATGCCATTTCGGCCGTCGCCGCCGGAAAACTGAAACGCAAACTCGGCGTGCCGGTGGTGATGAATTTCCCCGACCTGCTCACCGGCTTCATGGAAACATGGCCGGGTTACATCGCGCCCAAGCCCGTCGTCCGCGCGCTGATGCGCTATGAAATGTCGCTGCCGGTCCGCTACGGCGTGGATGGCGTGTGCGCTATTTCCGATGAATTTGCCGACCGGCTGGCAGCTGGCGGCTATCCGCGCGAACAGATTTGTCCGATTTATTATGGCTACGACGCGCAGGCGTTTCCGTTGCGCCGGCAACTGCCGCCGCCGGGCCGGCCGCCGGTCGTGGTCATGCACGGTTCGTTTGATGCGCATCACCTCGGCCAGATTGCTTTTGACGCCGTGAAATTTGTCGTGGCGAAAAAGCCGGAAACGATTTTCCGTTTCGTCGGCAGGCGCACCGCCGGGCTGGAAAAATTTCTGCAACGCGCGCAGGCCGTTCCCCATTTCAAATTCGAGGCCACCGGTTTCACGCCTTACGCCGAGGTGTCAAACCAGCTCGCCGGCACGAGCGTGGGTATTGTGCCTTACGAGGAATCCGCCGGGACGCACTGCGCGTTCGTCGCGAAGATTGTGGAATACGTTGCGACCGGCCTGCCGACGGTCTGCACGCCGCTGAAAAGCGTCCAAAGCTATTTCAAAAACGATCAGCTGGTAAAATTTTCAAAATTCGACGGCGAAGATTTCGGGAAAAAAATCTTGTCCTGGCTCGACGAACCGGTTTCCGGCTGGCAGCCGCGCGCCGCCCAATCTGCCGCGCGCGTGAAGACGGAACTTGACTGGCAGCCGCTCTGCCGCAAAGCGGTTGATTTCGTGGAAAAAATTCTGAACACCAAAGTATAAGGCCGCGAGATTGCGGATGGATTTGTGCGGGCAGATGAGGCATCTTGGCGGCGACAGAAATTATCGAGGATAGAATTATGTCGCAAGCCATCATGGACCCGGAGAAAGTGCGGCGGTTCGCGGAGGAACTGCAGCGCTTCAACAGCGAGATCGAAAACCGGATGGTGTTGCTGCACGCGCGGTTCGCGGCGCTGGGCGACACCTGGCAGGATCAGGAACACGAAAAATTTTCCGAGGAGTTCCGGCAGGCGATGAAGGCGCTGAAAAAATTCACCGAGCTGTCCAAGGAACACACGCCGTTCCTGCTGCGCAAAGCCCAGCGCATCGAGGAGTATTTGAACCAGCGTTGAGAACATGGCCGGACAAGCCCAGATCACTTCGGTTGAAGCCATCGCATCTTTCCGGGCGGAACTCGTCGTGTATCTGGCGCAGATGAAGCCGGTGCTGGATGAGGTCACGAGCGAGGTGCTGCACACGCGGTCGTGGTTGCAGGACGACCGGCGGCGGTTCTGGCAGCAGGAATTGCGCAGGCGTTCGGCCGGCGGCTGGAGGAGGCCAAGCAGGAATTGTTCAACGCCTCCATTTCCCAGATGGGCGACGCCCAAAGTTTTCAGCAGATGGCCGTGCAACGGGCGCAGCGCGAAGTGCGCGCGGTGGAGGACAAGCTCGCCGTCATCAAAAAATGGGAGCGCGAACTGGACGACCGCAGCGCGCCGCTGGTGAAGCAGATGGAACAACTGCACGGCTTTCTGGGCGTTGAAATGGCGAAGGCCGTTGCCTATCTTGACCAGGCGCTCAAGGCGCTGGACGCCTACCAAAGCGTCGCGCCGCCGCGCGCGGAAACAACCGGGGACATCAAAATGAATTTAAGCGGAAACAAAGGCCGGCTCGTCGGGCTGACGCGGGACATTTCGCTCCGCTGGGCGGAGACGAAAGAACACTGGCGCGACGCGCAAGAGCGAGGAATTCGAGCGCCGCTTCATGGCGGAACTTTCCGCCAGCGTGAACCGGACGGTGCTCATTTTGGAAAAACTGGAGGAGCTGTTGAAAAAAGTGAGGAGCGACTGTGAATAGCCTGCCCGGCGTCAATGAAATGCTCGCGCTGCTGGACGCGTTGAAAAAAAACGTCCGCGATTTTGCCGCGCGCGAGGAAAAACTGGAAAGCGATTTGCGCGTCCAGACCGCCGCCGAATTGCGGGACTTTGCCAGCCGCAACCAGGCGCAGGAAGCCGCCGCCATGGCGCAGGAACTGAACGCGGCTGCAGGCGCTGAAAACTGAAAAAGACCGATGCCAGTCGCGGTTTGAGCGGCGCAAAGCCTGGATCAACCGCGCCCATGCCGCCGTCAGCCGGCGCGTGCTGGACAAAATTGGCGAGCAGGACATCGAATGGAAAGAACGCACCCAGCAAGGCGTGCAGGCGGCGGAAATCCGCCGCGATGAGGAACTGGCCAACGCCGCCGCGGCTTACGAAAACTTCCAGCAGCAACTGTCCGAGGCCGGCGAGGGCCTGGACCAACTTGGAAGCATCGGCGCGCAAGCGCGTTCGGCGGCTACGGCAGATTCCGGCGGCTGCTGGCGCGTGACCGGCAATGGCCGGAGCCGGATGCTGTCGCCGGATGAAAATGTCCTTTTTGCCGAACTGCAAAAAGCTTCAGGAGAAAATTTCCGGCGATCTCGCGCGCTTCGGAAAATTGCCGCTGCCGATAATTTTCAAATTTCTTCCCTTCTGGCTGCTGGTGGTGCTGCTTGCTCGGCGGTCGCGGCGGCAGACCCGATTTTGTCGCATTTCGGAAAAAATTTGATTTCCCATTTTGGCGCCGGCGTGGCGCTGGCGGCGTTGTCTCGTCGTTGGTCGATTTATTTTTTCGGCGGCGCGCGGCGGCGCCGCTGGCGGACAACCATCGCCGGCGATCTTGCCAAGTGCGCGGCGGCTGTTCGATGTTTGCCTCGAAAAATCCGCCGCGCATTTGCAACAGGAACAGGCGCGGATCAAAAATGAATTTGAGGAAACCAAGCGGACGCTCAACCAGGAATGGCGGCAGGCGGTCCAGCGGCATCAGCCATTTGCGCGGCGAGCAGCCGGCGGTGATGGCCGACAAAGCCGCGCGCATCACGCAGAAAAATGAGCAGTGGCATCAGGCGGAACTTGAGCGGATTCAACAGCGCCATGACAAAGCGATGGCGCAATTGAAAGCGGCGGATCGCGAGCGGGTCCGGCAAATCGCCGAGGCGCACAAAACCAAGATGGCGCAGATCGAAAGCGAACATCAGCGCCGCTGGCAGGAGCTGGAAGACGGAGTGGAAAAACTGCATCCAGCCGTTGTGCGAGCAATTGCGCGAGGTCAATGATGCCGCCGAAAAACTTTGTCCGGCGTGGGACGCGGCGCATTGGAAAAACTGGACGCCGCCGCTGGAATTTCAAAACGCCGTGAAATTTGCGCGGCTGGAGGCGGGCGTGGAAAAATTCGTCGGCGCGCTGCCGAAAGATCCGCGCTTGAAATGGTTCGGCCCGGCGACGCTTTCCGCGCCGCTCGCGCTGGTGTGCCCGGCGCAAGGTTCCATTTTGTTTGAGTCCGGCAAGACCGGCGGCGACGAGGCGTTCGGCGCGATCAACAACATTATTTTCCGGCTGCTGGCCACCACGCCGCCGGGCAAGTTGAGCTTCACGATTTTTGATCCGGTCGGCCTCGGCCAGAATTTTGCCGCGCTGACGCACCTGACCGATTACGACGAAAGCAGCATCAACAGCCGCATCTGGACGCAGTCGGCGCAGTTCGAGGAAAAGCTCGCGGAGCTGAACGAGCACATGGAAAAAATCATCCAGATGTATCTGCGCAACGAATACGCGACCATCGCCGAATACAACGCGCAGGCCGGCAGCGTGGCGGAGAAATATCATTTCCTCGTCATCGCGTCGTTCCCGGTGAATTTCAGCGAAACGGCGGCGAAGCGGCTGCGCAACATCGCCGCCAACGGCGCGCGCTGCGGCGTTTTTACGCTCATCCATTGGGATCAGCGCACGCCGTTGCCGCAGGAATTTGTGCCGGACGAACTGCGCAAAAACAGCGTGTGCCTCGTCCGCACGGACAACGGTTTTGAACTGTCCGACTGGCGCGCGACCGGGCGTGAAATTGATTTTCGACGCGCCGCCGCCGCCGGAATTTGCCACGGATTTTCTGCAGCAGATCGGCGAGTGCAGCAAAAATTCCAACCGCGTCGAAGTGCCGTTTGAACAGGTCGCGCCGGCGGAACCGGACATTTGGAAGGAGGAAACCACCGAACTGTTGCGCGTGCCGATTGGCCGTTCCGGCGCGACGAAATTGCAATATCTCGAAATCGGCAGCGGCACGCGGCAGCACGCGCTCATCGCGGGCAAAACCGGTTCCGGCAAATCCACTTTGTTCCACGTCATCATCACCAATCTCGCGCTGCGATGCAGTCCGGAGCAGGTGGAATTTTATCTCGTGGATTTCAAAAAGGGCGTCGAGTTCAAATGCTACGGCAGCCGGCGGTTGCCGCACGCAAAAGTCGTGGCCATCGAGAGCGACCGCGAATTTGGCTTGAGCGTTTTGCAGCGCGTGGACGACGAACTGCGCCGGCGCGGCGATTTGTTCCGCAAAGTCGGCGCGCAGGATTTGGCCGGCTACAAGCGTGCGCAGGCGGCACCGAAGCCGATGCCGCGCGCCCTTTTGATGATTGACGAGTTTCAGGAATTTTTCACCGAGGAAGACCGCGTTTCGCAGGGCGCGGCGGTGTTGCTGGACCGCATCGTCCGGCAGGGCCGCGCGTTTGGGATTCACGTCATCCTCGGTTCGCAGACGCTCGGCGGCGCTTACACGCTGGCGCGCGCGACCATCGGGCAAATGGTCATCCGCATCGCGCTCCAATGCAACGAGGCCGACGCCTATCTCATCATGGATCAGGACAATCCCGCGCCGCGCCTGCTGTCGCGTCCGGGCGAAGGCATTTACAACGATGCCGCCGGCTCGCATCGAAGGCAACTGCCGTTTCAAGCCGTCTGGCTCTCCGACAAAACGCGCGACAGCTATCTGGAAAAAATCCGCGAACGCGCCGACCAGAATCCAAATCAATATCCGGGTCCGATTGTGTTTGAAGGCAACGCGCCGGCTGACGTGCTGGAAAATATTCCGTTGCGTCTGGCTCTGCAAAAGCCGGCGGTGCAAATTCCGGCGCAAGCCAGTGTCTGGCTCGGCGCGCCGAATTCCATCAAAGGCCCGACCGAAGCGGTTTTCCGCCGGCAGAGCGGCGGCAATCTGCTCGTCGTCGGCCAGAGCGAGGAGCGCACGAACGACCATTTTGTCCGTCGCGCTCGTTTCGCTGGCGGCGCAATTTCCGAAAAACGCCGCGCGCTTCGTGGTGCTGGACAGCACGCCGCCGGGATTTCCGCAGCGCGAATTTTTGCAGCGGATCATCCAAGTCGTTCCGCACGAAACTGCACAAGGCGGCAACAGCAACCTCGCCGAATTGATGGCCGGCTTGGCGGAAGAATTGAAACGGCGCGCGGAAAATGAAGCAACCGGCCCGGAAATTTTTGTGCTGATCCAGGGCTTGCAAAATTTCAAGAAGCTGCGGCAGGAGGACGAATTCAGTTTTTCCAGCGGCAGCGGCGACGCGCCGAATCCCGCCGCCATTTTGCTGAACCTCATCACCGAAGGCCCGGCGCGCGGCATCCATGTCATCGCCACCTGCGACACTTACAACAACGTGAACCGTTGCCTGGGCCGGAAAACTTTGAGCGAATTTGAAATGCGCGTGGTCTTCCAGATGAGCGCGAGCGACTCGGCCAGCTTGATTGACGCGCCCGCCGCCGCCACGCTGGGACTGCATCGCGCGCTCTATTACAACGACCGCGAAGGCAGCCTGGAAACTTTCCGGCCGTATGCGCAGCCGGGCGGCGATTGGCTGGAAGAGGTGTCGCGACAGTTCGGCAGGCTTGCGGAAAGTTGATTTTTTTAGTGGAAAATTCGCGCGGCAAGGAGTTTGCTAATGGACATGACAATTATGCGATTTGAAAATCCAACGGCCAGGCGCGTCTGGTTGAAAGGCGCGGTTTTGCCTGTATTTACTTGGGAAATCAGTGAGATGGCGAAGCCGGTTTAATCTGACAAACATTCTCTGAAGTGTTGTAAAATGGCCACCAAGACCAAATCATTACCGCGGATGCGGATGCTGAAAGGTTACGACCCGGAAAGATTTTTTTGACGAGATGGTGGCCGGCGGCGACTCGCCGCGGGCGCACTACCGTCGTTTTCGCGAATTGTTCCAGACGCTCACGCTGGATGAATTTGAGCACAAGCGCCAGTCGGTGGACCTGGCGTTTTTGCGGCAGGGCGTCACCTTCAACGTCTATGGCGATGCGGCGGGCGCGGAGAAAATTTTCCCGTTCGACCTGCTGCCGCGCATCATCCCGGCGGCGGAATGGGAGTTTCTGGAGCGCGGCCTGGTGCAGCGCATCACGGCGCTGAATCTTTTTCTGCACGACCTCTACCACGAGCAGAAAATTTTGAAGGACGGCATCATCCCGCCGTTTTACATTTTGTCGGGAAAACATTTCCGGCGCGAGTTCGTGAACTTCAACGTGCCGAAGGATATTTACATCCACGTCTGCGGCACCGACCTGATCCGCGATGACAAGGGCAATTATCTCGTGCTCGAAGACAATGGGCGTTGTCCGAGCGGCGTGAGCTATGTTCTGGAAAACCGCCGCGCGATGAAGCGGACGTTTCCGCAAATGTTCGAGAGCGTCGGTGTGCGGCCGGTGGAGGATTATCCGCGCGAGCTGCTGCGGATGTTGCAATTCATTGCGCCCGCTGGCGTGTCCGATCCGACGGTCGTGCTGCTCACGCCGGGCGCGGCGAACTCGGCCTACTTCGAGCATACGTATCTCGCGCGACAGATGGGCATTGAAATTGTCGAGGGCCGCGACCTGGTGGTGCGCGACGCGCGGGTGTTCATGCGCACGACGAAGGGATTGCAACCGGTCCACGTTATTTATCGCCGGCTGGATGATGATTTTCTCGATCCGACGGTTTTCCGCCGCGACTCGATGCTGGGCGTGCCGGGACTGGTGAACGCCTACCGCTCCGGCAATGTCTCGCTCGCCAACTCCATCGGCACGGGCATCGCCGACGACAAGGTGATGTATCATTTCGTGCCGAAGATGATCAAATACTACCTCGACCAGGAACCGATCATTCCGAACGTGGCGACTTACCTCGCCAACGAGGAAGCTGACAAAAAATACATTTTGGACAATCTGGAAAAACTCGTTGTCAAGGCCGCGAACGAATCCGGCGGCTACGGCATGTTGATCGGGCCGAAAGCGACGAAAGCCGAAATTGCCGAGTTCCGCAAAAAAGTCGAGGCGGAGCCGCGCAACTACATCGCGCAGCCGACGATTTCGCTTTCGCGGCATCCGACGCACGTGGCTGACGGACTGTTTGAAGGCCGGCACATTGATTTGCGGCCTTACATTATTTCCGGGGAAAAAACGGTCATCGTGCCCGGCGGCCTCACGCGCGTCGCGTTGCGCAAAGGCTCGCTGGTGGTCAATTCATCGCAAGGCGGCGGCAGCAAGGACACGTGGGTTTTGTATGGGGATGAATAAAACAATTTACGATTTGCGATTTACGATTTACGCGCTTGCTTTGAATGTGAGCGCGCAAATTCAATTGGGTCGCGTAAATCGTATATCGTAAATCAAAAATGTTAAGCCGCGTCGCCAATTCGCTCTACTGGATGTCGCGTTACATCGAGCGCGCCGAAAACATCGCGCGCATCGTGGACGTGAATCTGCAACTGCTCCTCGACCTGCGCAACCTCGACGAGGAGCGCCTCGCCAAACACTGGCTGCCCATCGTGCAGACCACCGGCGACGAGGCGCAGTTTTTCGCGCTGCACAAAAAAGCCACCGCGCAAAACGTCACGGAATTTCTCGTGTTCCAGACGGACAATCCGAACTCGATTATTTCCTCGATTTGCCAGGCGCGCGAAAACGCCCGCATGGTGCGCGACCAGATCACGATTGAATTGTGGGAGGAATTGAACCGGCTTTACTGGTTTGTGCGCACGTCGGAGGCGCGGCAGGTGTGGAAGGAAAGCCCCAGTGAATTTTTCCAGCAGATCAAGAACAGCTCGCTGCTCATCATCGGCCTGACTTATGCCACGCTCATCCACAACGAAGGCTGGTGGTTCGGGCTGGCGGGAAAATACATCGAGCGCGCCGACAAGACCTCGCGCATCCTGGATCTGCGCGGCCAGACCCTGCCGGAAAAAGGTCTGCCGCAAACCGTCAGCGACACCGATGCGCTCGAATGGTCGGCCATTCTGCGTTCATGCAGCGCGTGGGACGCCTACAAGACCCATCACGGCGCGGAAGTCAGCCCGCGGCTCGTCGCGGAATTTCTGCTGCTCAACGAGGATTTCCCGCGCTCCGTCCGTTTTTGTGTGAGTGAACTCAACCACGCGCTCCGCCGGATCTCCGGCGTGGCCGAGGGGAAATTCTGCAACGAGGCCGAAAAACTCGCGGGCCGGCTCGTTGCCGAACTGCAGTTCATGCACCATTGATGAAATTTTCGCCGCCGGGCTGCACGGTTACCTTGACAGCCTGCAGGGCAAGCTCAATGACATCGGCGGCGCGCTGTTCAACGCCTACATTTTCCAGAACTTCAACAATCTTGAGGAAGAAATCATGGTGCAGCAGGAAGAGCAACAGCAGCAATTCAAATCGGCAATCGTAAATCGCAAATCGTAAATCCGAATGTCCATTCACGTCGCGCTCCACCACAAAACGCATTACCAATACGACCGGCTCGTCAATCTCGGTCCGCAGGTCGTGCGCCTGCGGCCCGCGCCGCATTCGCGCACGCGGATTCTTTCGCTATTCGCTCAAAATCAGCGCCGGAAAAACATTTCATCAACTGGATGCAGGACCCGCAGTCGAACTACGCGGCGCGGCTCGTCTTCGATCAGCCGACGCGCGAATTTTGCGTCGAAGTGGATTTGGTCGCGGAAATGTCCGTGCTGAATCCGTTCGATTTTTTTCTCGAACCGCAGGCGGAAAAATTTCCGTTCGCCTACGATCCGGCAATTGACCACGAACTCGCGCCGTTCAACCGCAAATGCTGGCTGACGAATGCGTTCACAAAATATCTGACGGCGATTCGCAAAGATTTTCTCGGCGAAATCAAACGGCGCACAAAAAAGGAGCGGCTGGAAATGCCGGAAAAAGACAAGCCGCGCACAAATGATTTCATCGTCGCCGTCAACCAGCGTTTGTGGAAGGACATCAAATACACCATCCGCCTCGAACCCGGCGTGCAAACGCCGGAGGAAACGCTGGAAAAAATGAGCGGCTCCTGCCGCGATTCCGCGTGGCTGCTCTGCCAGTTGCTCCGGCATTGCGGCCTCGCGTCGCGTTTCGTCAGCGGCTATTTGATCCAGCTCAAGCCGGACGTGAAGTCGCTCGACGGCCCTAGCGGCGCGGAAAAAGATTTCACGGATTTGCACGCGTGGACGGAAGTTTATCTGCCCGGCGGCGGCTGGATTGGGCTTGATCCCACTTCCGGCTTGCTCGCCGGCGAAGGTCATATTCCCCTCGCATGCACACCCGATCCTTCCAGCGCCGCGCCCATTTCCGGCGCGGTGGACGAGTGCGAAACGGAATTTGCGTTCGAGATGAACGTGACGCGCGTCCACGAATCGCCGCGTGTCACGCTGCCTTACACCGACGAGCAATGGAATAAAATCGAATCGCTCGGCCACGCGATTGACGCTGATTTGGAAAAAGGCGACGTGCGCCTGACAATGGGCGGCGAGCCGACGTTTGTCTCGGTTGATGACCCCGACGGGCCGGAATGGAATTTCACCGCCGTCTCGCACAAAAAAAGAATTTTATCCGGCGAACTCATCAAGCGTCTCCGCAAAAAATTTGCGCCCGGCTCGCTGCTGCATTACGGCCAGGGCAAATGGTATCCTGGCGAGCCGCTGCCGCGCTATGCGCTCGCGGCGTATTGGCGCAAAGACGGCATTCCAATTTGGAAGGACGATTCGCTCATCGCGGACGAATCAAAAAATTACGGCCACGGCGCGAAAGACGCGAAAGAACTTTTATCGCGAATCGCGTCGCTGGTCGGCGGTGATCCGAAACATTTGATTCCCGCTTACGAAGACGCATTTTATTACACCTGGAAAGAGCGCCGCTTCCCTATCAACGTCACTCCGGAAAAATCCAATCTCAAAGATAAATTGGAGCGCGACCGCATCGCGCGCATTTTTCAACAAGGATTAAATTCCGTCGTCGGCTATTCGCTGCCGATCAAACGCGACGGCGGAAATTGGATTTCCGGCTCGTGGTTTTTGCGCGATGACGACACGCTCTGGCTCATTCCCGGCGATTCGCCGATGGGTTTGCGTCTGCCGCTCGATTCCGTGCCGTGGGTCGCGGAAAAAGATTTTCCGTGGTTGCGACAACAAGATCCGTCGCAACCAAAATTGCCGGAGTTGCCAAAAGAATTTCCGTATCGGCAACGATTTGTCGGACGCGCGGAAGCACCAACGCTGCCCGGCGAAGGTCGCGGCCAGCGCGCGCAAAAACTTGGCGAAAAAATTAAACCTCTCGAACCGTTGCCGCCCGAAGAAAATCCGTTGCGCCGTCCGGGCGTCGGCCAAAGCGCGCCGTGGATTATTCGCACTGCGCTCTGCGTTGAGCCGCGCGATGGGCGACTGCATTTGTTCATGCCGCCGGTTGAGACGACAGAAGATTATTTGGATTTGATCGCCGGCATCGAAACCACCGTCACCGAAATGGGCACGCCGGTCATCATCGAAGGCGAAACGCCGCCGCGCGATCCGCGACTTAACAAGCTCGCCGTCACGCCCGACCCCGGCGTCATCGAGGTCAACATGCACCCGAGCAAAACGTGGGATGAACTGGTCGAGCGCACGGAAACTCTTTACGAAGAAGCGCGGCAAACGCGGCTCGGCACGGAAAAATTCATGCTCGACGGCCGCCACACCGGCACCGGCGGCGGCAACCATATTATTATTGGCGGTGAAACGCCGCAGGATTCGCCAGTTTTGCGGCGGCCTGATTTGCTGCGCTCGCTGCTCGCGTATTGGCAGAACCATCCGTCGTTGAGCTGGCTGTTCAGCGGACTTTTCATCGGCCCAACTTCGCAGGCGCCGCGGATTGATGAGGCGCGCAACGATTCGCTTTACGAACTCGAAGTCGCGTTCAAGGAACTGGATCGCAACATCGGTCAATTTGGTTACACGCCGCCGTGGCTGTGCGACCGGCTATTCCGCAATTTGCTGACTGACGCCAGCGGCAACACGCATCGCTCCGAATTTTCGATTGATAAGTTGTTCGCGCCCGAAAGCGCCGGCGGCCGGCTCGGTCTCGTCGAGATGCGCGCGTTCGAAATGCCGCCGCACGCGCGCATGAGCCTCGCGCAACATCTGCTCCTGCGCGGCCTCGTCTCAAAGTTTTGGAAAGAGCCTTACAAGAATGAACTTGTTCGCTGGGGCACGGACATTCACGACCGCTGGATGTTGCCGCATTTTTGCGAAACGGATTTCCGCGATGTCATCAACGATCTGCGCGAGTCCGGTTATCCGTTTGAGCATGATTGGTTCGCGCCGCATTTTGAATTTCGTTTTCCGCGCATCGGCGATTTGGAGCAGCGCGATTTGCAAATCGAACTTCGCACCGCGCTGGAACCGTGGCACGTCCTTGGCGAGGAAGCCGGCGGTGGCGGCACGGTGCGCTACGTGGATTCATCGCTCGAACGTTTGCAAATCAAAGCACGCGGACTCGCCGGCGACCGTTTTGCCATTACGGTCAATGGCCATCGCGTTCCGTTGCATCCGACCGGCACGAATGGCGAAGGCGTCGCCGGCGTGCGCTTTCGCGCGTGGCAGCCGCCGGAATGTCTGCAGCCGACGATTGCGCCGCACGCGCCGTTGCGCTTCGATCTTTACGACACTTGGAACCAGCGTTCGCTCGGCGGCTGCACCTATCACGTTGCGCATCCCGGCGGTCGCAGCAGTGACAAGTTTCCGGTCAACAGCTACGAGGCCGAGTCACGGCGGTTGTCGCGGTTTTTCCGGCACGGCCACCAGCAGGGCAAATTTACGCCGCCGCCGGAAATTCCGAACGGCGATTTTCCTTTCACGCTCGACTTGCGAAATGTCTGACGAAGCTCGCCAAAAACCGGCTTCGCGGTTAAACTGCCCTGCACCGATGAACGAGGCGCCCGTCGAGCCGGAAAAAATCACGCCGCCGCTGCTGGCCGATTACCAGCGGACGGCGGAGCTTTTTGACGAGAGCTTCACGGATGCCGGCGCGCTGCGTCCGCATTACGAAAAATTCATCGGTTCCCTCGGCAGCATAGGCGACGGCGAGTTGAAGCGGCGCTGGGAAAATTCGCGGCGGCTCATCCACGAGCAGGGCATCACCTACAACGTTTATGGTGACGCGCGCGGCATGGAGCGTCCGTGGGAATTGGATCCGGTGCCGCTGCTCATCGCGGCGGACGAATGGCGGTCGCTCGAAGCGGGCCTGGTTCAACGCGCGACGCTGCTGAACAAAATTCTCGCCGACTGCTATGGCCCGCAGGAATTGATCCGCTCGGCCTGGTTGCCGCCGGCGCTGGTTTTCGGGCAGCCGGATTTTCTGCGGCCCTGCCACGGCACTCATCCGGCGCAAAATCGGTTCCTTGTTTTTTACGCGGCGGATCTGGCGCGCTCGCCGGACGGGCGCTGGTGGGTGGTTTCCGACCGCACGCAAATTCCCACCGGCGCGGGCTACGCGCTGGCCAACCGCCTCATCACCTCGCGCACGCTGCCAGAGGCGTTTCGCGACTGCCAGGTGCGGCGGCTCGCCGGATTTTTTCGCGAGGCGCAGAAGTCGCTCGCGCAATTCGCGCCGCGCGGCGTGGAAAATCCTCGCATTGTGCTGCTCACGCCCGGCGCCTACAACGAAACCTATTTTGAACAGGCGTATCTCGCGCGCTATCTCGGCTACACGCTGGTCGAAGGACAGGATTTGACGGTGCGCGACGACAAAGTTTTTTTGAAAACGCTCGCCGGCCTCGAAACCGGTGGACGTGATTTTGCGCCGCGTGGACGACGAATTTTGCGATCCGCTGGAACTGCGCAACGACTCGATGCTCGGCGTGCCCGGCCTCGTTGCCGCCGCGCGCGCCGGCAACGTGACCATTGCCAATCTGCCCGGCAGCAGCCTGCTGCAAAGCCCGGCGTTCATGGCGTTTTTGCCCGGCTTGTGCCGGCACGTGCTCGGCGAAGAATTAAAACTGCCATCCGTCGCGACCTGGTGGTGCGGCCAGAAATCGGCGGAAAATTACGTGCTCGAACATCTTGATGAATTGTTCGTGAAAACCGCGTTCCGCACGCCACTGCGCGGGATGCCAACCGAAAAAAATTTGAGCCAGGCGGAACGCGAAGCCCTCGCCCGCCGCATCCAGTTTCAGCCGCACCAGTTCGTCGCGCAGGAACGCGTGCGGCTTGCCACCGCGCCGGCGCTCGCCGGCGGACGGCTGGTCGCGCGGCCGGTCACGCTGCGCGTTTATCTCATCGCCACGAACGACGGTTACTCGGTAATGCCCGGCGGTCTGTCACGCACCGCGCCCCACACGGACAGCACGACTGTTTCGATGCAGCATGGCGGCGCGAGCAAAGACACCTGGGTATTAAGCGACTTGCCGGTCGCGGAAGAATCGCTGCTCGCGCCCAGCGGACAAAACATGGAGTTGCGCCGCGTCGGCAACAATCTGCCGTCACGCCTGGCGGATAATTTTTTCTGGCTTGGCCGTTACGCCGAACGCGCCGACGCCACCACGCGGTTGCTGCGCGCGGCGCTGCTGCGGTTCACGCCGGAACGGGGCGGCAACATTTTGCCGCACGTCACCCCGCTGCTGGAAACACTGGAAATTCAAGGCCAACTGGATCACAGCCAGAGGCAGATTCAAGGCCGCAGCCCGATGCAGTTCCAGCGTTCTTCGCGGCAAAATTCCGAGGCGCTGGAGGCGGACTTGCTCGCGGCGGTTTTTGATCCGCGGCGCGACGGCAGCCTGCGCCAGATCACCGGCATTTGCAGCGCATCGCGATGTTCGTGCGCGACCGCACTTCAAATGATTTATGGCGCGCGTCAAATCATCTCGGCGATCTGCTCGCCACGCCGCCGGAGGAGAAAATTCTGCTCGCGGCCGACGCGCTGGGAATTTTGAACCAGACGCTGCTCGGCCTCGCGTCGTTCCACGGGCTGGCGCGCGAAAACATGACCCGCGCGCAGGGCTGGCGGTTCATTGACATTGGCTGCGCATCGAACGCGCGATGAGCCTTTGCGCGTTTCTCAACTGCGCGCTGCGTTCGCCGGAGGCGGACAATCCCAGCCTGCTCGAAACCGTGCTTGGAAGTTGCCGACAGCACGCTGACCTATCGTTCGCGCTACAATTTGCTGCCGAACATCGCGGCGGTTTATGACCTCGTGCTGCTCGACGACACGAATCCGCGCTCGCTGTTTTTCCAAATCAACCAGCTCGCGCAGCATTTTGAGCGGCTGCCGCGCGAGAGCGAGTCGGTGACGCCGCAGCAGAAAATTTTGCGCGATTGCAGTTCGCGCCTGCGCATGCTCGATCACGCGCGAACTCGCGGCGCGCACGGAAAAACTGGCCGGACGGG
The DNA here is from genome assembly GCA_963738225.1 of uncultured Verrucomicrobiae bacterium. Classification (GTDB taxonomy): domain Bacteria; phylum Verrucomicrobiota; class Verrucomicrobiia; order Limisphaerales; family UBA11358; genus UBA11358. The sequence goes on along the minus strand of CAVTVR010000007.1, from coordinate 117,949 downwards.
CGAAGTCGGTTATGTCGCTCACGGAAACCTTGCGCGACCTGCCGCGTTTGTCGGACGCCATCGCGGTCAGCTATTTCGCGCACTCGGAAATTTCGCGCACCGGCGGAGGATTTCAGCGATGACTTACAACCTCGTCCATCACAACGATTTATGAATACGCCGCGCCGGTGACGGTTTCGCACCACGCCGCGCGCGTCGAGCCGCGCGGGCTGCCGCAGCAGACAGGTGGAAAATTTTTCGCTGCGCATCGGGCCGACGCCGGCGGTCATCAAGCCGCGCGTGGATTTTTTCGGCAACCAGGTTTGCGGTTTCAGCATCCAGGAAATCCACCAGCACCTGGAAATCACCGCCACCAGCCGCGTGACGGTGTCTGCCACCACGCCGCCGGCGCCGGCGCTGTCGCCGGATTGGGAAGGCGTGGTGCAAATTTTTTCCGATCCGGTTTCGCCGGAAGTGGTCGAGCCGTATCAATTTGTTTTTGACTCGCCGCTGTTGCGCGCGTCGCCGGAACTGGCGGATTACGCGCGCGACAGTTTTGCCGCCGAAACGCCGCTGCTCGCCGCCGTCGCCGATTTGAACCGGCGGATTTTCACCGATTTCAAATACGACCCGATGGCGACGACCGTGGCGACGCCGCTGGAAGAAGTTTTGGAAAAGCGCGCGCGGCGTGTGCCAGGACTTCGCGCATCTGGCCATCGCGTGCCTGCGCTCGCTGGGACTGCCGGCGCGCTACGTCAGCGGCTATCTGCGCACGCGCCCGCAGGCAGGCAAGCAGCGGCTGGTCGGCGCGGACGCGAGCCACGCGTGGTTCGCGGTGTTTTGCCCCGGCTGTCGGCTGGGTGGATTTTGATCCGACGAACAATCTGCTGCCCGCCGAGGAACACATCACGCTCGCGTTTGGCCGGGATTATTCGGATGTGAGTCCGGTCAGCGGCGTCATCACCGGCGGCGGCGCGCACGAGGTGAAGGTTTCCGTGGACGTGGAAGCCGGTGGACTTTTCGACGCGCATGAAATTTGAGATCATCCATCGCACGATTTACGCTCTACGCGTCGCCGGTGCGCGACAGTTTCAACGAGGCGCGGCTGCAGCCGTTTTCCAACGCGACGCAGACGGTGGATTATTTTTTATTGAAAGTGCTGCCCGCCGCGCGGCTGCGGCATCACCACGATTTTTACTCCAACACGATCCATCATTTCGAAATCGTCGAACCGCACACGACCCTGCTGATTGAAAGCCATCTGCGCGTGACGACGCGGATGCCCGATTCTGCCGGCCAAAACCGATTCGCCCTGGCCGCTGGCGCGGATTGGCGAGGCGGCGCTGGAACCGCGCATCTTCGATTTTTTGCAGGACAGCCATTATGTCGAACTGTCGCCGGAAGTGTGGCGGCTGGCGGTGGACGCGACGGTGGGCGTGACGGACACCTGGCAGGCGGCGCTGGCCATCTTGAAATTCATCTCCGAAAATTTCAAATATGAATCCAAGTCCACGACCGTCCACACGCACATGCGCGACGTGTTGCGGGAACGGCGCGGGGTCTGCCAGGATTTCGCGCATGTGATGATCGGGCTGTGTCGCGCGCTGAAAATTCCCGCGCTTTATGTCAGCGGCTATCTCGCCACGGAAACCGCCAGCGCGACGCACGCGTGGGTGGAGGTGTTGATTCCCGGCACCGGCTGGATCGCGCTCGACCCGACGCATAACCGGCCGGTGGATGAAACGTATGTGAAAATCGCCGTTGGGCGCGACTACGCGGACGTGCCGCCGGTGGCGGGCAATTACAAGGGCACCACTGAGCGCAAGCTGGAAGTGAAAGTGGACATTAAGCGGCTGGACTAATTCCGGTTTTTGAAATCTTCCCCGCAGCGGAATGAATTACCGCCAATGGCCGCGTTCGACATGCCAGCCGCGATTATCGTGCCAATTGCGGCCGCCGATCCAGACAGCATGACCCCGCGGTGGGACTCCCCAATATCCGGCCCGCCAAACCCATCCACCAGCCCAAACCCATTCGCCATTAATCCACACATAATCCGGTCCCGGCGCGACTACGACGGTCTCCACCGGCGGCGGCGGCGGGGCTTGCTGCACCACGACCGTGCTGGTGGTGGCGGTGTTGGCTCCCACCGTGGCCGGCGTATCAATCATGTAATTGACCACTTTGTCGGTCACGCCGGCATCGCGCAGGTCAATGATGTCCGCCGCGCTCAAATGATAAACCGTCCGTGAATTGTTGATCTGGTTGATGATGACGTCTTCGCTGATGCCGGCCTTCGCCATGGCCTTCACGTCGGCGATGCACAATGGCTGTCCCTGATCCACTTTAGCGTAAGTCTGCGGCGCCTCCGCCTTGAGGCGCGCCTCCTGTTCGCGGTCCGCCGCGTTGCCAATCAATCCCCCCGCCAGCGCGCCGGCTGCCGCGCCGAATCAAGGCATCCGCTCCGCCGTTGCGGTGCCCGCCGATGGCCGCGCCCGTGAGCGCGCCAAACGCGCCGCCGATCAGTGCGCCAGTGCCGGTGTTGTTTTGTGAGCCGTTCGGATTGACGCACCCCGAAAGCAAAACCGACGAACCGGCCAGTGCCAAAATCAAGGAATGTTGTTTTATGTTCATAATTCAATAAATCTTTACCACAAGTAACCGGACAGTTACAGGAAAAAAATTCAAAAATAAGTCAGCCTTCGGCAGCTTTCGATCCCGGCTTGACGGAATTATTTGCTTTGTGATGCGCGTTGCCGCTTGAATGTCCGCGTGATTGCAAAACGTGTCATTCCCTGCCTCGACGTCCACGACGGCCAGGTCACGCGCGGCGTCCAGTTCGGCGTGGCCGAAAAGGGCGGCCTGCGCAACGTCGGCGACCCCGTGGAACTCGCGCTCCGCTACAACGAGCAGGGCGCGGACGAAATGGTCTTCTTCGACATCACCGCCACCGCGCACGGTCGCGGCACGATGGTGGACGTGATCGAGCGCGCCGCCGACCAATGCTTCATGCCGCTCACCGTCGGCGGCGGCATCAAGTCCGTCGAGGACATGTTCACGATGCTGCGCGCCGGGGCGGACAAAATTTCCATCAACTCCTGCGCGATCGCGCGGCCCGAACTCATCCGCGAAGGCGCGGAAAAATTCGGCAGCCAGTGCATCGTCGTCTCGATTGACGCCAAAAAAATCGCGCCGGACAAATGGGGCGTGTTCTCGCACGGCGGCCGCAAAGACACCGGCCTCGACGCGATTGAGTGGGCGAAAAAGGCCGTTGCGCTCGGCGCGGGCGAAATTGTTTTGAACTCCATTGACGCCGACGGCACGAAAGCCGGATTTGATATCGTCATCACGCGGCGCGTCAGCGAAAGCGTGGGCGTGCCGGTGGTGGCCAGCGGCGGCGCGGGCACGCTGGAACACATGGCCGAAGTGCTGCTGGCCGGCAAAGCCGATGCCGTTCTCGCCGCGAGCATTTTTCATTTCGGCACCTACACCGTTGGTGACGTGAAACGGTTTTTGAAGGAGAAGAACATTCCGGTGAGGCTTTGATATGAACACCCCACCTGAAGAGCGGCTTCTAACTGCGATGGCGCAATTTATTCTTCACATCAACAATCTTCAGACGTTTTACGGAACGACAACCGACGCCTTGGAAATTGGGAAAGATCAACTTGGGCAAAAAATTCTCAAGGCAACTAAAGTGGGAATCGCCACGCCAGAAATTCAAGAGATTGTTGGCGCGGAGAAATGCAAAACCATTTTGCAGAACGAACCCTTTATGGATTTTTTCATGAAATCGTTCGCAAGCAGATCGGTTCGACTCTCAAAACAAATGGTTGGTTCATCGGCGCTCGTCTTCACACACACTATTCTCGATGAATTGCTTTCAGAATGCTGCCGCATTTCATTCGAGGCAAATCCATCTGACTGGTATCCATTTGTTGAACGGCAGAATGTCGAACTTGAAATTCGAGGGTTACAAACACTAGATGCGCAAACATTGATGCACCGAAAGTCACTTGAATTTGTTCACAAAAAAACCGGGCAATCAATGGTCAAGCGATTCGATTGCTTGAATCAGATTTGCACCCCAAAGCTAAATGGAGAAAAACCAATCACAGCTTTAATCAACTCGGACGAATTAGAGGCTTTCGACCAAACACGGCACAAAATCATCCACGGCCAACCATTTGCTCAAAACGTGCCCGATATAGAAGGCAAAATTTTATTTGCAGCATGTGTTGGAATGGCTGCATTGGCATTGGTAGGCAAGACATACAAACTTTTCGAGAAGGGCAATTTCACTAAAGACACAATTCTTACCAAAGCATTTTCTGGAATGCAAAATGACCTCCCCGAAGTTAAAGAACTATTTTCGACTCTTGAAAAACTGACAGAAAGCTTCAAGCAAAAGACAGAACATCTTCGTGCGCTACAAGCTCAATTAAAGCGTTGATTTGGCGAACTGCCCGACGCGAACCTTTTCCTGCCGTTCGCGCGAGCGGCAAAACCGGTGTCGTATGGGGAAAATAAGGAAAACCAACACCAGTTTTCAAAGCGACGACTGTTGGTTTTTAAAAGCCGGCTACTTCATCTGTGCCAGAATCTGATCCGTGATGGTTTTCACCGCGGCCTCGGCTTCGGGATCAAGGCCGATGGTCGGTTCGCCGTCTGAGTTGGCTTGACAGGTCGTGCCGGGACGCCATTCGCCGCTGTCGCAGAGTTCGCATTCCTTCATACCAAAGCGCGGGTCCACAAAGCCGAGGCTCTGCTTGATGTTCAGCAGTTCCTTCATCTGCGGGCCGGTGAAGGTGTTGATCGGCTTGCCAAGCTGCCCGGCCACGACAATCGTGCGGCAGTAAGCCTCGATGATTTCCATGCGCCAGTAGGCTTCCTCGATGTTGTTGTGGCTCCACGTCACGACGCCGTGGTTGGACATGAGGATGGTGTTGTATTGGTCGGTCAGCTCCGCGACGAGTTTGCCCATGTCCGGCGAACCGGGAGTGCGATACGGCGCGACGCCGACGGAACAAAACACTTCATACTCCGGCAACATGCACGTCGGCGGCGCAATGCCGGCCACCGCGAACGCCGTGGCGTAGGGCGGATGACAATGGCACGTCGCGATGGCCTGCGGCTGGCGTTTCATCATCTGCAAGTGCATCAAGATTTCGCTGGTGCGCTTCTTGGTGCCGAGCAAGTTGGTTGCCCTCGAAATCCACGAGGCACATGTCCGCCGGCTTGAAGCGAGCCTTTGCTGACGAGCGTGGGCGTGCAAATCGCGATGTCGTCGCCGACGCGGATGGCCATGTTGCCGCCATTGCCGTCCACATAGGCGCGCTTCCAGAGGCGACGGCCCATTTCGCAAATCTGATCCTTCAAACTGTTCGCGTAGGGCGAATTGAAAAACGCCCCCAGTTCGCGCCTGGGTGACTTGGAGTTCAGTTTTTGCGCGGGTGGCGAAAGATGTTCGCCGGCAACGAAAGGCAGATTGGTTTTCGTGCCATTGGCTTGCGCGCCATTAACACCGGTTGCGCCGCCGCTGGTTTCCAGTTCAAAAAGATAATCGCGCGCGGACGGCGTCACGAGGGCGTCGTCTGGAATGCTGACGCCCTGACCGCTGCGGATCATTTCCTGAATGTCACGGACACTGATAACTCGGCTCATAAAATTGTTAATGACTAAAACCTAAATCCGAATGATTAAAGACCAATTTCCAAATGACGAATGAACTGGCCGCGCACCATTAGTGCTTCGGCATCTTTGGTCATTATGGTTTCGTCATTCGTCATTATTGAAACGGGCTGTAAAACATTTCATCCACCAGCGCGCAGTTGATCGCGTCAATCGGCGTCGGCTGATCAAACGGCTGCGCGGCTTCGCGGCCTTCCTCGTAACCAATCACGTCGCCCACGCCGCCGCCGAGGTCGTCATACACGACGAGGCTCGGATCCTTGCCCATGCCCGCGCCGGCATCGAGGCCGGCGGCGTATTGCTCGCGGCTGAACGGGCTGACGACGAGGAAACGTCCGCCTTTCAGCGATTCCTCGCCGCGGCTCAAAGTCACGCGACCGATGACGGTTCCGAGTTTCATTCAAATTCTTTTTCCCGGTTCGGATTCATCCACAATGCCGGTGACCAGCCAGCGCACCGGACTTTTGTCCACGCCGACCGCCTTGCGCGCTGCGATCCCATCCGACGAAATTACCACCTGCTGATGCATGCCTGCGCCGTGCGAATCAATTGCAATGATCGGCGCGCCTTCAGTTTCACCGCTCTTGCCAATCGGCTGGCAGATCACCAAACGCCACGCATTGAGACTCGGATGTTTCCGGGTCGCCACGATGTTGCCTTCGACGCGCGCTAATTGCATAGGTTCAAGCCACAGATTGACACAGATGAAACACAGATATGCCCAAACGATCTGCTTTGCATTTTTATCTGTGTTTCATCTGTGTTCATCTGTGGCTAATAAATCCTCAAATTATCCACCATCACGCACCGGCGGATGCGCGTGAACGTGCGCGGGTTCGTGATGCCTTCGCCCGTCGGCGTGGCGATGGAATAGCTCAAATAACCTTCGCCGCCGAGACCGAGACCGGCCATGCTCGTGCCGTTCTTCACAAAAATTGTCGTGTCCAGCGCACGCGCCATCGCGGTGATGTTTTCCACGTCATGCGAATGGATGACGGCCGTATGCTTGTAACCGTGTTCCGCATCGAGCGAGCGTTCGATGCCTTCCTCGACGCTTTTCACGCGCACGATCGGCAAAAACGGCATCATCTGTTCTTCTTCAACGAACGGATGTTTCGCGTCGGTCTCGGCGAACAAAAGCTGCGTGCCGGGCGGCAAATTGATTCCCGCCGACTGTGCCAAAACAGATGGATCTTTGCCGATGAAATCCTTGTTCACGCTCGCGTGCGCGCAACCGCTGCCCTGGCCTTCCTTGTAAGTGAATGCCGCCTTGGTCAGCCGGTCGAGCTGCGCGGAATTTAATTTCACCGCGCCGTTCTCGGACATTTTTTGCATCAATTTATCCGCGATGTAATCGAGCACAAAAACTTCCTTTTCGCCGATGCACAGCAGATTGTTGTCAAACGCCGCGCCGGAAATGATCGCCTTCGCCGCACGTATCAGACAGCAGGTGTCGTCCACAAAAACAGGCGGATTTCCCGGCCCCGCGCAAATCGCGCGCTTGCCGGTCTGCATCGCGGCCTTCACCACCATCGGTCCGCCGGTGACGAGCAGCAGCCGCGTGTTTTCGTTTTTGCAAATCGCGCTGAACGAATCGAGCGTCGGCTTTTCGATGACACATGCGATGTTTTCAATTTCCGTCTCGCGATAAATTGCTTCGTTATAGGCGCGCACGGCGGCGGTGGCGCAACGCGACGCGCCCGGATGCGGATTGAAGACCATCGCATTACCGGCGGCGGCGATGTTCACGATGTTGCCGCTCATCGTGGGAATCGAATGCGTGCTGGGCGTGACGCAGCCGACGACGCCGAACGGCGTGAATTCTTCCAGCGTGATACCATGATCGCCGCTGCGCGCGTCGGGCCGCAACCAGTCCACGCCGGGCACAAGCTTGATGATTTGCAGCTTGGCGATCTTGTGGTCGAGCCGGCCAATTTTTGTTTCATCAAGTTCGAGTTTGCCCCACGCCTCGGCATTTTTTTCGGCGAGCGTCTTGACGATGTTTTCAATTTTGCGGCGCGCCTCGACACCCTTCTGTTTCAACTGCAAATACGCTTCCTGTGCGGCGGCGCAGGCTTCGTTCGCATCCTGAAACACTCCGAACTTGCCGCGCAAGGCGACGTTCGTCGCAGAAGTTTTTTTTGTGCCGCAACCGCATGAATCCGATTTCGGTGCCGAAGCAGGAGCGGGTTTGGCAGTCGCAGTCGCGTTGCTGCCCAGCTTGCCGAGCACCTCGGCCACCACGTCACGGATTAAAGTTTCGTTCACGGCGCTCATAACTTATTGGCTAAAAAGTAACAGCGGCTGCGTCCTCGCCGCTCATACCGAATTTTCACATCGTTAACAAGAAGTCCAAGCACAGACCACGAAAGATAGTTGTGATTCTCGCCTTCAAAATCAGATTCAAGCTTCAATTCCCGAACAATTTCTGCATTTGTCACACCGTTTGGGTGATCATGAAAGTATCCTAGGATTGCTTCCTTAATGAGATTCAATCCAGATTGTGCTTTTTCAGAATTGTTCATTTGATTGCTTATATGATTCAGACTTTCGCGCTGAAAATTTCTTTTCCGAAAACATCCACGCTGTCCACCAGGCCGATGATGACGGCGTCCACGGGCGCGTCCTTCATGCCGGGCGCAAGCCGCGCGGAACTGCCTTGGCAAAACAAAACCATTTCGCCTTCGCCGGCGCCGAGCGCGTCCACGGCCACGATGGTGTTGGCTCCCGAACGAAACTTCGTCGGGTCTTTTTCGTCCACGAGCTGCGGGCGCAACAAAAGCAGTTTGCGGCCCGACATGTTCGGGTCTTTCTTGGTGGCGACCACCTGGCCTTCGACTTTGGCGAGGAACATAAATAGAATTCAGTATTCAGAATCCAGAATTCAGAAGTGACGCGGAGGCCGTCATTCTGGATTCTGACTCCTGACTTCTGGCTACTTCTTCTTCGGCAACACCGCTTCCACGTCCGCGTGCGGACGGGCGATGACGTGGACGCTGACCAGTTCGCCCTTGATGGCTTTGATGGCCTGCGCGCCGGCGTCGGTCGCGGCCTTCACGGCGGCGACATCGCCAACGACGCACGCCGTGACGAGCGCGTTGCCGACCTGCGTCATCGGGCCGATAAGCTCGACGTTGGCGGCCTTGAGCATTGCGTCCGTGCCCTCGACAAGGGCGACGAGTCCGCGTGTTTCGATCATTCCAATGGCTTGTGGCATAATTTTATTTTCGTTGATGGTTGGAGTTGTTTGTTAAATCAATTTTTCTTCGATTCCAAAAATCGCTTCGCTTCGCGCGCCACGACAAGTTCCTCGTTCGTGGGAATCACAAAAATCTTCACCGGCGAATCCGCTGTGCTGATGACCGCTTCCGTCGCGCGGCAGGAACTGTTTTTTTCCGCGTCAATCTTGATGCCGAGATTTTCCAGGTTTGCGCAAATGGCGGCGCGCAGTTCTGCGCGGTTCTCGCCGGTGCCGGCGGTGAACGCAATCGCGTCCGACCCGTTCAATTGCAAAAAATAACTGCCAATCCAATGCCGTGCGCTCGCGACAAAAACGTCAAGTGCGAGCTGCGCGTTTTTATTTCCCCTGGTCGCCGCGTCAGAAATATCGCGAACGTCATTCGACACGCCGCTCAAGCCTTTCAGTCCGGATTCTTTCGTCAATTGCCGCTGCGCCTCTTCAACCGAAATCCCCAAAGTTTTCAGCGCATACGGAATCGCTTCGGCGTCCAAATCGCCGACGCGGTTATTCTGCGGCAGCCCGGATTGTGGGCTCATGCCCATGCTCGTGCCGATGGATGCGCCATTTAAAATTCCCGTCACGCTCGAACTGCCGCCGAGATGGCACGAAGATCACGCGCAACGGCGCGCCGGAAATTTTCGCCTCGCCATCATTGACATAAAGCTGCCGCGCGCGTTCGGCGATATCGGGACGCCCAAGCAACTCCGCCGAGCGCTCGGCGATGAACTTGTGGCTCGCGCCATGAAACCCCCAGCGGCGCACGCCGATGTTCAACCACGCATCCGGCACGGCATAGCGTTGCGACGCTTCGGGTGCGAATTGATGGAACGCCGTTTCAAAAAGTCCGATGAGCGGAACTTTCGGCATCCGCTGCGAAAACAATTTGATGCCGGTGATGTAGGGCGGATTGTGCGCGGGCGCGAGGCCGTTGTAATCGGTCATCGCCTGCAAAACTTTTTCGTCCAGGCGCACGCAGCCGGTGACGTTTTTGGCGATGACGGTTTTGAAACCGACGGCGCTCAATTCGTTTTCATTTTGAACCGCGTTCGCGTTTTTTAGTTCTGTCAAACAATCTTCAATCGCCTTGGGATAATCGGTGACGCGCTCGAAGCCGCCTTTGTGCAAAAGGCGTTCGGCGCTGTTCGCAAAATCGAACAGCCGCCACTTGAGCGACGTCGAACCGATATTGGCGACGAGAATTTTCATTTTTCAGGAGTTAGAAGTTAGTAGTTAGAAGCCAGAATTTTTTTTGCGATGGCCGATTTGAAATTCTAACTTCCATCTTCTAGTTTCTAACTTCTATTTCATTCGAGCCATTTTCCAAGCCCGCTCAAACCGTCATGCGGGCGCGGGATCACCTGGACGCTGACGACCGAGCCGACTTGCGCGGCGGCCGCCGCACCGGCATCGGTCGCGGCCTTGACGGCGGCGACGTCGCCCCGGAAAAACACGGTGACGTAGCCGCTGCCGACTTTTTCCCAGCCGGTGATGTGGACGTTCGCGGACTTGAGCGCGGCGTCGGCGGCTTCCATCGGCGGCGCAGAACCCTTTGCATTCAATCATTCCAACAGCTTGTTTTGACATATTCGTTAAGAGTTAAAATTTGGTTGGTTGAATTATTTTTTCACGCCGTTGCCGAGAAAGGCGGCGAGCAGTTCATCGTGCGGGCGCGCGATGATGTGCGAACTGACGAGTTCGCCGACCTTGGCGGCGGCTTTTGCGCCGGCGTCCACGGCGGCCTTGATGCTGCCGACGTCGCCCTGCGCGATGACGGTGATCAGGCCGCCGCCGATGGCGATGGTTTTGACCAGCGTGACGTTGGCGGCCTTGACCATGGCATCGCTGGCTTCGACGCTGCCGACGTAGCCCTTGGTTTCAATCATTCCTATTGCTTCGCTCATAATTTATTTTTTGGTTGATGGTTGAGGGTTGTGAGAAATTTATTTTACAAGTTCGACCGGCGTGTCGGGCTGCAAATTGCAGGCGTTGCCTTCGTCGGTGTCAATGTGGACTTCCAGTTTGAAACTCTTGTCCACGCGGCAAAGCATTTTGTCGAGAATGATGCCGCAATCGCCGCCGATCTTTAACTTCATGTTGTCGCCGTGCTTCACGCCGTAAAAATCCGCGTCCGTCGGGCTCATGTGGACGTGCCGCAACGCGCGGATCACGCCATCCGGCATCTCAAAAAATCCCGCCGGGCCCATCAGCATCGCGCCGGGCGTGTCCTTGATGTTGCCGGACGCGCGCAGCGGAATGTCGAAACCGAGCGCGATGGAATCCGTGTAAGCGAGTTCGACTTGATTCAGACTCCGGCACGGGCCGAGGATGCGCAAATTGGAAATCACGCGGCTGCGCGGGCCGATGAGCGTGACGGTTTCCTTCGCCGCGAACTGGCCGTCCTGATAAAGCCATTTGTGGACGCCGAGCTGGTGGCCTTTGCCAAAAAGCGCCTCGACCGCTTCCGGCGTGAGATGACAATGACGCGCGCTGACGTTGACGACGAGCGGATTCGGCGCCGCTCGCAGTGCGCGGCAACGGCTTGCCAAGACGCGCATAAACCGCCTGTCGAACCAAATGTTCGACGACGGCGCGATGTGGTGCTGGAGCAGCAACAGACATAAACTTTGACTGAATTTGACAGGATTTTAGAATTTAAGTCAACATTTTTCTTGCAAAATCTTCCAAAATCTATCAAATTGTTGGAAATATGACGGCAGAAGAGCGCAAACATCGCATTGAAGACTATCTTCAACGTGTTGAATTTGCGTCGCTGGAAGAATTTTCCAAGCACGTCGAAGCGTCGGTTTCCACCGTGCGGCGCGATTTGTCGACGCTTGAAGCGGCAGGGAATTTGCGGCGCACGCACGGCGGCGCGCGCATCGTCACGCCGAAGACGGATGAATTTGCATTCTCCGTCGCGCGACACGCATCAGCTTTCGGAAAAAGAAGCGATCGGCAAAGCGTGCGCGGAATTGATCGGCGCAAATCAAAGCGTGATTTTGGATGCCGGCACGACGGTCTATCACGTCGCGCGGCATCTCGAAGAAAAAGCGCCGCAGATCGTGACGAACTCTCTGCCGGTGGCCAATCTTTTTGCCTCGGCGAACAAAGTGGAAGTGATTTTGGCGGGCGGCGTGATTTATCCGCGGCTCGGCGTGCTGGTCGGGCCGATGACGGTCGAGGCGTTTTCCAAAATGCGCGCCGACGTGGCGATCATGAGCGCCGGCGGCATCACGCTCGAAGGCATCACCAATTCGCACGCGCTGTTGATTGACATCCAGCGCGCGATGCTGAAAGCCGCGCAGAAAATTATTTTCTGCCTCGACCACACGAAATTTGGCCGGCAGTCCGTATCGCCGCTGTGCGGACTCGACATGGTGGACACGATTGTCACCGACAGCAAAGCGCCGCAGGATTTAATCACGGCATTGCGCGAACGCGGTGTGGAAGTGATCTTGGCTCCGGCACCGCACGCCAATGGAGCAGAATGAATTTGAACCACAGATGGACACAGATAAACACAGATGGGGAAAAACGCAGAGACTCGCAGGGGAAATTTTCTCAGCGACTCTTGGCGGCCTCTGCGCCTCTGCGTTTTGTTTTTATCTGTGTCCATCTGTGTCCATCCGTGGTTAAGAATATTTTTGATTTAACATGAATTTAGCAGAAAAAGTCAGGCAGGCCGGCGTCGTGGGCGCGGGCGGCGGCGGATTTCCGACGCACGTCAAGCTCAACGCCAAGGCCGAAACCGTCATCGCCAACGGCGCGGAGTGCGAACCGCTCCTGCACAAGGACGCGGTGACGATGGAAGAAAGCGCCGCCGAACTCGTGCGCGGCATGCAACTCGCCATCGAGGCTGTCGGCGCGAAGGAAGGCGTCATCGGCGTCAAAGGCAAAAAGAAACACGCCGTCGAAGCCGTCCAGGCCGCGAGCAAAGGCACGAATGTCCGCGTCCAGTTGCTTGGCGATTATTATCCGGCCGGCGACGAATACGATTTGGTTTACAACGTCACGGGCAAATTGATTCCGCCCGGCGGCATTCCCATCGCCGTTGGCGTGGTCGTCAACAACGTCGAGACGTTTGTGAACATTGCCGCCGCGCACGACGGCAAGCCGCTCACGCACAAAATGCTCACGATTGCCGGCGCGGTGAAATCGCCCGCGACGCTGCGCGTGCCCATCGGCACGACGTTTCGCGAGTGCATCGAATACGCCGGCGGTCTCACGACGGACGATCCGGTGCTGGTCATCGGCGGTTTGATGATGGGCACGCACACGGACGATCTCGACACGCCGGTCACGAAAACTTCCACTGGCGTGGTGATTTTGCCGCGCACGCATCACGTCATCGAGCGCAAGCTTAAGCCGCCGAAAGCGCAGGCGGGCATTGGCAAATCCGCGTGCGACCAATGCCGCTATTGCACGGAATTTTGTCCGCGCTATCTGCTCGGTTACGCGGTCGAGCCGCATCAAGTCATGCGCACGCTGGCGTTCACCGGCACGGGCGCGGATTATTTCAATCAATGGGCCGCGATGTGCTGCTCTTGCGGACTTTGCACGTTGTATGCGTGCCCGGAAGAATTATTTCCGAAAGAAGCCTGCGACGATGCGAAGGCCGTCATGCGCGCCAAACAAATCAAGTGGACCGGCCCGATGAACCCCAAGCCGCACGCGATGATGGATGGCCGCCGCGTGCCGATCAAATCGCTCGCCAAAAAATTGCACGTCCTCGATTACGATTTGCCCGCGCCGCTCGTGCGTCAGGAAATTTCCTCAAGCCGCCTCATCCTGCCGCTCAAGCAAAGCGCCGGCACGCCGTGCCTTTCAAAAGTCAAAGACTGGCGACCGCGTGAGCGCGGGACAAATCATCGGCGAACCTGCGCCGAACGCGCTCGGTGCGATTCTGCATGCGCCGATGAGCGGCATGGTGCGCGAGGCGAACGATAAACAAATCATTTTGGAGAAATAATTTTATGGCCGAAAAATCTGTTGGATTGATTGAACTGTCGAGCATCGCCGCCGGCTTCCAGGTGGCTGACACGATGCTCAAAGCCGGCAACGTGCGGCTGATTTTGTCGCGCTCGATTTGTTCCGGCAAATACATGGTGCTCATCGGCGGCGACACCGCCGCCGTGACCGCCGCCGTCGAAGCCGGCTGCGTGGACGCGGGCGGCTGTTTGATTGACAGCTTCGTCATCGCGAATTTGCATCCCGATGTTTTTGTCGCGCTGGGCCGCTCGCAACCGGCGGAGACGGACGGCGCGCTCGGCGTCATTGAATCGTTCAACGTTGCCACGTTGATCCAAGCCGCCGATGCCGTGGCCAAAACTTCCAATGTGCAATTGCTCGAAGTCCGTCTCGCGATGGCGATGGGCGGAAAAGCGTTTTGCTCGATGACGGGTGATGTTTCGTCCGTGCAATCCGGTGTCGCGGCTGGTCGCGCAGTTCTTGCCGACGCCGGCGTGCTGGTGAACGCAGTGGTGATTTCGCGTCCGCATCCCGATGTGTATCGCGAAGTGGTGTGAAGCACATGCTTTGGTTGGCGTGTCGAGTTCAATTGATCGCCGGCTGGAACGGATTTTTTTTCTCCGCCGGCTGAACGCGGCGAAGAAACATCGGACTGACGAACAGATAAATCCAGCCGATGACCACGTGCATGCCGAAGGCAAAACAGAGTTGCACAATGTCGAATCCGCCGAGGTCGTAGAGCACCAGCGCCAGCGAAAACAGCAATCCGCCGGGCATGAGGGCCGCGCCTGCAAGCTTCCAACTGGCTCGAAAATTCAAATCACGGTTGCTGAAAAAACAGATGAGCCACACCGGCAAAAAATAAATGGTGGCCAGCAATGCCCAGACCAGCAGGAGACCGAGAAAAGTGCCGATGGCCGCAAGCCCCAGGATGTCCGGCGCCCAGGCACGCCACGCCGGCCGCGCGTCCGGCTGGTTGGCGGCGATGATGTAGCCAGAGGGATAATCCACCTCCGCCACGCCGAACAGAGAAAAGATGCGGACAGAATCGCGGCCAAATTCAAACTGGAAATCCGCCGGCGAGCGCAGCCTGCCGCCGTGTTCCAAGTCCACGCTGAAGGCGAGGATTTTCCCTTCCACGAGCAGCACCGGAGAATCACCGCGCCAGTTGAGTTTTCCGGAACGGATTTCACCCGCGTCCGGCAATGCGCCAATGGCGGCGTCAATCGTCGGGAAAATTCCATCGGACAAAATCCACGCGACCGCCGCCGCGGCGATCCCCGCCATGACCGCCTGCATCACGAAGAGCCGCTCGAACGACGCACGCGCAAATGCCGCCACGCCGCGCGGCGTGATGGGTTCCCAGGCAAAAACCGGCTCGGTGAACGCACTCACACGCTGACGTTACCAGAAACCAGGCGCGGAAATCAGCCTTGTTTTTCCGGCGTCGGCGGCGGCTGATTCGGCGGCGGCACCACGAGGACGGGCAGCGGATAACGCAGCTTCATCACGTCGTCCACGAGGACTTCGATGAAATGAGTGCCGGCGGTTTCAAATTTCACATTGCCGAAAAACATCACATTTGTCGCGCTCATGGACGGGTCGCGCAGTTCAAATTTGGATTCGCCCTTGCTCACGATCGTGGTCTGGTCGGGCGCGATGAGGCGCACGTTTTCGTTGAACTGGCCGATGCCCGCCGTCCAGCGGTTGAAAACGCAGATGCGGGCGGCAACGATGGGCACTTGCGGCACGCGCAGGAAATGCACGACGCCGATGAGAAAGAGATTGCCGTTGACTTCCTGGCGGACTTCTTCGCACAGCAGCGAGCATTGGAGATCGGGGAGAATTCGGGTGGCTTGCATAAAATAATGAACGGTCATTTTGGCCGAAAATCACCGGATGTCAGGGAAAAAATGGTGACAATTGTGCGACGACGGAGCCGGACAGCCATGCGAATCCGCGAATTCCGAATTGACTTCAATGACTACGAACTCAATTCGATGACGCAGGCTTCAACCGCGTGCGCACACGAGGGAACAATGCCATCACGCATTAGTTCCGCGCCGGTGACGGCTTGACCTTCCTGCGGTATCGCGGCGCGTCCCGGTGCGGGATTCAATTCGTGGACGGTATAATTTTTTGCCGGATCAAGTCCCTGCGGATGCACCGGCGACGATGGACCGTCTTTTAGTTGAAACGCAAACACCACGGCGCGCGCGCGGTCGGGCGAAACGAAATTCAGGGCGCCGCGAAAATTTTCATGCGGATTTTCCAGCCGGTATAAATCGCCGAGCTGGGCAATTTCACGGATTTGTTTGTAGGCGCTGATGGCGCCGGCGCAAATGGCTTTGTCTTCAACCGACAACTTGGTCAGATCAAGATCCATGCCGAAACGCGCGCTCATCGCCACGCTGCAGGCAAAGTGCATCGGGCGGTTGCCCCAATGCGTCACGTGGCTGGCCAGGGCCATCGCCGGGAAGAAATAGGAATAATCCCATTGCATCGGCACGCGCACCGTCGGGTCGGTGTTGTCGCTTGGCCAGAACTCGTGGAAATATTTCAGCGCGCCGTAATCCGCGCGTCCGCCGCCGCCGGAACACAGCATCAATTCCGTGTCGGGAAACGATTTCGCGGTTTTGTCCATGAGCGCGTAGAGCGCGTTCACATAATCAATCCACAGGTGCGACTGCCGGTCCGGCGCGAGATACGACGAGCCCGGCTGTGTGAGGTAACGATTGCAATCCCATTTCGCGTAGCTGATGTCCGGCACGCCCAGAATGTTTTGGATGGTCTGCCACTCAAACGTCTGCACGGCGGGGCGCGTCAGATCCAGCACGAGCTGGTTGCGCTGCAATTCCAGCTCGCGTTTCGGCTGGGCGATCACCCAGTCGGGATGCTGGTCAAACAATTCGCTTTTGGGATTCACCATTTCCGGCTCCATCCAAATGCCGAACCGCAGGCCGCGTTTGACGGCTTCGGCGGCGAGCGGCGCCAGGCCATCGGGCAGGCGCTGGCGGTTCGGCTGCCAATCGCCGAGACCGGCATGGTCGTTCACGCGCGGATATTTGTTCCCGAACCAGCCGTCATCCAACAGGAACAACTCCGTGCCGATTTGCTTCGCCGGATCAAAAAGCCCGACGATGCGGTTGAAATCGAAATCAAAGCCGGTCGCCTCCCAATTATTCAGCAGCACGGCGCGGGTTTTGTGGCCGTCGCGCAAGCCGAAATCGCGCGCCCAGCGGTGGAGATTCCGGCTCATTTCCCCGAGCCCGTTCGCGCTCCAGACCCAGATCATTACCGGCGTCGTGAAAGTTTCCTGCGGGTTCAAATGATACGCGGACGCGAACGGATTCACGCCGCACAAAGCGCGGATGTTTTCGCCATTGTCATCAAAGGCGCACTGAAAACTGCCCGACCATTCCAGCGAACCGGCCAGCACGCGGCCGCTGTTTTCCGCCGGCGGTCCGTCCAGCGAAAGCACGAACGACGGGTTGCGGAACTGCTCCGCGCGCACGCCGATTTTTGAATCCAAAACTTTCGTGCCTGGCGTGATCGGTTCGGTAATGGGCTTCAGCATTTCCTTCGCCCAGTCACCAAAAAAATGCGTCAGATAGACATTTTTCGCCGGCAGCAGCAGCGCGGTGGAAGCCATGCGCTCCAGCGTCACCGCGCCGGATTCATGATTCACAATTTCCGTCCACTGCTCCAAGACATCCCGGTCATGGTCGGCCCGGAAGTTCAAAAAAACTTCGAGCGGGTAAGCCGGATCGTGCAATTTGATTTGCGTCACCTCGCGGCCGGCGGCGTCATTCGTTCGCGTCAGTCCATCAAAAGACAGCGCCGTGGAAGTGTTGCCATCGGCGTGAATGACTTGCAACGCCGGCTCCCAAATATATCCGTCCCCGGCCTGCGGATAACTTTCATCAATCCGCTGCAATTTTTTATCAACTCCCGCCGCTCCGATCGGACGTTGATAAAGCCGCCCGTCGGCGCCGACTTCAAAAGTCAGGGAGAAATTTTTCGTCTGCACACTGAATTTGTGCGGAGACGCCGGCTCGGCCGCGGCGGCGGTGGTGAGAAACGAAGCCGCCACGCAAAACGCAACAAGGTGTAATTTCATTTTCATAGACTAAAAAAAATTCGGCGGCAGGTCACGCGCCAACTGCTTTGCGGAATTGACATGATTGCGCAACCTCCTTAATTTCTTCACGCAAAGACCCCGCCGCTTTGCCCCGGATTTTCGTCCGGGGATTTTTATTGTTGGCGGTAGGGCGGTGCTGCTGCGCCGCTGTGGAAAAAACAAATCTATGGCAAACACAATTCTGGTCGGCGCCCAGTGGGGCGACGAAGGCAAAGGCAAAATCATTGACGTGCTCACCGAGTCGGCGGACGTCGTCGTCCGCTACGCCGGCGGCAACAACGCCGGCCACACGGTCTGGCTGGGCAAGAAGAAATACGTCCTGCACCTCGTGCCGTCCGGCATTCTGCGCCCGAAAAAACTCTGCGTCATCGGCAACGGCGTGGTCGTTGACCCCATCGGCCTGGTCGAGGAAATCGAAGGGCTGAAAAAACTCGGCGTCAAGGTCAGTCCGAAGAATTTCGTGTTGAGCGAAACGGCGCATGTCGTTCTGCCCTATCACCGCGAACTGGACGCGCAGCGCGAAGTGCTCAAGGGCAAAAATAAGATCGGCACCACCAAGCGCGGCATCGGCCCGGCTTATGGCGACAAGGCCGCGCGCGTCGGTCTGCGCGTCGGCGATCTGGTTGATCCGGCCCGCCTCGAAACCAAACTTTCCGCCCGCATCAAGGAAAACAACGCCGTGCTGAAATCGCTCGGCGCCAAGCCGCTTTCGTTCAAGTCAGGTTTTCGCGGAATATAACGCCGCCGGAAAATATCTCGCGCCGTTCGTCACAAACACCGTTGTTTTGCTGCACGACAAGATGCGCGACAGGCGTGGACATTTTGTTTGAAGGCGCGCAAGGCACGTTCCTCGACATTGACCACGGCACGTATCCGTTCGTCACTTCATCGAACACGACGGCGGGCGGCGCCTGCACCGGTTCGGGCGTGCCGCCGCATCGCATGGATCGCGTCGTCGGCGTGATGAAGGCTTACACCACGCGCGTCGGCGAAGGGCCGTTGCCGACGGAGAACGCGGAAATTTCCGACCTGCTGCACGGCATGGGCCGCGAATTCGGCGCGACGACCGGACGCGCGCGGCGCTGCGGCTGGTTTGATTCCGTCGCCACGCGCCACGCGACGATGGTCAACGGCATTGACGACCTCGCCATCACGAATCTCGACGGCCTCGACACGGTGGAGACGATCAAAGTTTGCGTCGCGTATCGTCACGGCACGCAGCAATACGATTTCGTGCCGAACGACGCGCAGGTGCTGGCCGAATGTGAACCGGTCTATGTGGAATTTGAAGGCTGGCGCACGCCGACGGACAAGGCGCGCAAGTTCGCCGACCTGCCGCCGAAAGCGCGCGCGTATTTGAAGGCGATCGCGGAATTGACGCAACGCGAAATTATTCATCGCGTCCATCGGTCCGGCGAGAGAACAGACGATTTTTGTCTAATGATTTTATGACACTTTCAGATTACGCAAGCTGGGCTTCGATATTGAGTCTGCCGTTATCTGTGGTGCTTTGGTTTTTTACGAGGGAAGCTGCAGCGAAATTTTGGAAAGATTGGCTTGGCTGGATTATTATTGGAGCAATTATTCTTGGACTGCTTGCTTCTTGGCATATGGGATGGCTAAGTTGGCTAACCAAACCAATTACTTGGCCAGTATGGGGTTTAATTTTGCTCGGAATTGGAGGTTGTATTCTGGCTTTGCTTTGTTGGTTCGTTGTAAAAATGTTCGATGAACAACCAATTATTCCGATGCAGTTGGATTGGCATAATTACACCCATGATGAGATTTTTGGCGTGCGATGGAATTGGAGCTATGTCGGAAATCAAATAAGTGATCAATTGTCAGTATTTTGCCCGAGGCAAAATTGTTGTAAATGCCGACTAAAATCCGAATTGAATAATAATGCACGTTTCAATCCGGGTAAGTATTATCCTCCAATTTCGCTGGTTTGTTCTCATTGTGGATTCAAGCAAGATTACGATTGTGATTTTGAATCTCTTAAACGAGATGTGTTATTTGAAATTGAAAGACGAATTAATACCAAAGAATTTTTGAAGCATTTAGAAAATAAATGAGTTCCACCACTTCACATTTGAGCGCCGGGAACTTACGCCGGCACCAGTTCAATTTTGATTTTGCGTCCCAGCGCGCGCGCGGCTTTGCCAAGCGTTGAAAGTGTCAGCGAAGAATTCGAGGCGTCGAGCAAGCGGTCAACGGCGGCGCGGCTGGTTTTCATGCGCGCGGCCATTTCTGCCTTGGTGAGTTCATTTTTGGCGAGCAATTTTTCCAATTGCAGCGCCAGCGCCTTTTTCATGGCGCGTTCCTCGACTTCTTCCAGAATGCCGTCATTTTTGAGAAAGTCCCGGAAGTCGCTTCCGCGATGGATGTTTTTTTTCATAAGTTCAGATATTCTTTTTTTCGTTTCTTCGCCAAAGCCAGTTCGTCCGCCGGCGTCCGCTGCTGTTTTTTGATGAAGCCATGCAGCAGCACAATTCTTCATCGGCCACGGCGAACAGCGTCCGCGCGATACGGTTCGGCAATCGCGAACGGATTTCCCAAACGCCGTCGCCCAAATTGTCCACGAGCGGCTTGCCGACCGGCCACGCGTATTGCACGGACAAAATATCCGCGCCGATAGTCTTGCGCTCTTCCGCTGGCAAACCTTTGAGCCATTGCCGAACCGGCTCGTTGCCCGCGCTGGTCTGGTAAAAGATTACGTTGAGCGGACGTTCAGCTTTCATCCGCAAGGGAATGTATCAAGATTGATACATTTGTCAACTGGCGGGTTGCCGGAAGTTTTATTTTTCATTTCAGAAAATTCGCGTAATCTGCGGACAAGCAAAATGAGTTCCGCCATTCCACATTTGAGCGCCGAAGCCGCCGCGAATCTCCCGCGCCACGTCGCGGTGATCATGGACGGCAACGGGCGCTGGGCGAAGTCGCGCCACCTGCCGCGCATCGAGGGCCACCGGCGCGGCGCGGATTCGGCGCGCGAAATCATCCGCACGGCGGGCGAACTCGGCATCAAGTATCTCACGCTCTACGCGTTTTCCGCGGAGAACTGGAACCGTCCGAAAGACGAGGTGGACGCGCTGAT
The DNA here is from genome assembly GCA_963738225.1 of uncultured Verrucomicrobiae bacterium. Lineage (GTDB taxonomy): Bacteria > Verrucomicrobiota > Verrucomicrobiia > Limisphaerales > UBA11358 > UBA11358. The sequence goes on along the minus strand of CAVTVR010000007.1, from coordinate 96,832 downwards.
GAAATATCTCGTCCACTATCTCAAGACCGAGACGAAGGATCTGAACAAAAACAATGTCCGGCTCGAAGTCATCGGCCAGATTCACCGCCTGCCGGACAACGTGCAGGAGCATCTTGCAAAATCCATCGCCACGCTTTCCAAGAACAACGGCCTGACGCTCATCATGGCGTTGAGCTACGGCAGCCGCATCGAAATTGTGGATGCCGTCCGGCAGATCGCGCAGAAGGTGAAATCCGGCAAGCTCGATCCCGCCGACATCACGGAGAAAGTCATTTCCGACCATCTCTGGACGCGCAACGTGCCCGACCCGGATTTGCTCATCCGCACCAGCGGCGAAATGCGCGTGAGCAATTTTCTGCTCTGGCAAATCAGCTACGCCGAACTGCGTCATCACGCCGACGCTCTGGCCGGATTTCAAGAAGCCGCAATTCTTCGCCGCGCTGGAGGAATACGCCAAGCGGCAACCGGCGGTTTGGCGGAGTTTGACGGGAAATGAAGAAGGCAGAATGATGAATGAAGAAACATTTTGTCCGGACGCCCAGACACATTTGCTTCTTCATTCTTCATTCATAATTCTATCCTTCGCTTTTTCATTCTTCCTTCGCTCGTTTCATGCTGGCGGTAGCGTTCCAGCAATTCCTGATTTCGCTGCAATAAATCTGTTTCCCCATTTTTCGCCGCGAGAACGCAGGCTCTTTGCGCGGTGCCGATGGCGTCATCAAATTTTCCGGCGGTCGGCCTGCGCGGCGGCGAGCGTGCCGAGGAACATGGTTTTTTTAAACTGGGTCAGTTCGCAGGCGCGTTGCGCGAGCGTCACGGCGCGCGGGGCGTCGCGAAGTTCCGGGCGCAGGCTGGTGGCGAGCGCCCAGGCCAGATTGTTCAGCGCGTCGGCGGAATTGGGATCAAGCTGCACGGCTTGGTTGAGTTGATCAATCTCCTCCACGGTTCGGCCTTGCGCGGCGAACACTCCGGCGAGGCCGGCATGGCTTTCAAAATCATCGGGCTGCCGGGCCAGCAGTTCGGCGTATTCGGCTTCGGCGGCGGCGAATTGGCCTTGCTTGGCGAGCAGGCCGGCGAGGCTGCGGCGGATCTGGAGGTCGCCGGGCGAGAACGCCTTGGCCACACGGTAGCAGATCACGGCACGGATGGTGTCGCCGGCGTGTTCATAACCGAGGCCCAACGTGAAATGCGCCGAGCCGTTGTCCGGCGTCACGGCCACGTTGTGGGTAAAGAGCGCGATGGTGTTGCGCCAGAACTGCAACTGCCGGGCTGATAAAACCGCCAGCGCGGACAAAATAAAAACCGTTGCCGCAGTCAGAAAGATTTTTCCGCCGCGCCCGCGCGAAAAAATTTCCGCCGCCGTCCACACCAGCGCCACGACCGGGCCGATGAGCGGCAGATAGGTGTAGCGGTCAGCCATCGCCTGTTCGCCGACTTGCACGATGCCGATGACGGGCAACGCCGTGACGACATACCAAAACCAGCCGGCCGCGAGCCACGGGCGGCGCGGCAGTTGCAGGAGACAACCGAGACTAATCGCGAGCAGCAGCGCGGCTTTCAAAACGGTCTGCGTCAAGTCGAAATTTTTCGGATAGGGATAAATCGCCGCGAGATGCAGCGGCCAGAAAAGCCGCGCGGGATACGCGAGATAGCCGGAGATGGCGTTGGCCACGCGTGGGGCAAGACCAAGTTTTGCCCACGGCGTCATGGCCGTGTAATCGTGCTGAATCCAATACGTCACCACGCAAAACACCAGCATCAGCGCGAAGAACGGAATTTTTTCAACCAGCAACGGCTTGAAATTTGAGATTTGAAATTTGAGATTTGAAATTCGTTCCAGCGGCCACACGTCCAGCAACAGCAGCACGAACGGCAGCGTCACGGCCATCGGCTTGCTCATCAGCGCCAGCATAAACGCCAGCAGGCTCGCGCCGTAAAAGACCTTGGACCTTGGACTTTGGACTTTGGACTTCCCGGCAAATTGCGCGTAAAACAGCAGCGACAGCAGAAAGAAAAAGGCGCACAGCACGTCTTTGCGTTCGGCGATCCACGCCACTGATTCCACGCGCAGCGGATGCCACGCAAAAATCGCCGCTGCCGCCGCGCTGCGCCAGGTTGAATTGGTCAGCCGCCACAGCAGCAGGAACAGCAGCGCGGCGTTGGCGGCGTGAATCATTGCGTTCGCCAAATGATGCGCGCCGGGCGCGATGCCAAAAAATTGCGACACCGCGAGGAACGAGAGATTCGTCACCGGCTGCCAGTTGGCGATGACCACGCTGGTGAACGCCCATTTTACGCTGGCCCAAGTCAGGCCGGCCTGCACCTCCGGGCAGCTCGTCAGCAGCAGCGGATCGTCAAAATAAATCAGATCAAACCGTCGCACCGGCCAGTAAAGAGCCAGCGTGCCGGCGGCGAGCAGCAGGGCGATGATCCAATTGCGGCGCATTGTTCCAAGGAAGAATGAAGAATTTTGAATGAAGAATGAAGAAACTTCTTCGCGGGCGGCTCACGGATTTCCCGTTTCTTCATTCATCATTCGGCCTTCTTCATTTTATCTGTGTCCATCCGAGTCCATCCGTGGTTAAATTTCCGCGTTTGGAAAAACTCTTCGCCATCATTCATGAAGACGCCGACCTGCTTGTCGTCCACAAACCCGCCGATCTGGTTTGTCATCCCACCAAAGGCGACGAATACTCCAGCCTCATCAGCCGCGTGCGGATTTATTTGTCTGGCGCGGGGCGCGAGGCGCGAGGCGCGGGGCAAACCCTCGCGCCCATTGCCTCATGCCTCGCGCCTCATCTCATCCACCGCCTCGACCGCGAAACATCCGGCCTCGTCGTCATCGCCAAAAATCCCGCGGCGGCGCGCGAACTGGGGAAAATCTGGGAGACTCGCGCCGTGCGAAAGGAATACTGCGCCATCGTTCACGGCCACATCGCGGCGGAGCATGGGATCATTGACGCGCCGCTCGGCAAAGACGAAACAAGCATCGTCGCCATCAAGGACTGCGTCCGGCCTGACGGCGCGCCCGCGCAGACGGAATTTTTCGTGGAAAAAAGATTTTCGCGCGCCGCCGCCGCGTTTTCGCTGGTGCGCCTGATTCCACACACCGGACGCAAGCACCAAATTCGCATCCATCTCGCGCACCTCGGCCATCCCATCGTGGGCGACAAAATTTACGGCGGCGATCCCGATTTATATCTCGCGCTGGTGGAAGGCCGTTTGACGGATGAACAGCGCGCCCGGCTCATCCTGCCGCGGCACGCGCTGCACGCCGGGCGGATTCAATTCGTCTGGCGCGAGCGGAATTATGATTTCACCACGCCGCCGGAAACGGAGTTCTCACGATTCAAGGAAGGGTTTTGAAAATTTCCAATGACGGCGCGGATCAGACATACAGCGCGTTTTGCAGTTCGCGCAGCATCACGCCGCAGAACGGATAGCGGCGTTCCGGGTCGCGTTCGAGACATTTCAAAACCACTTTTTCCAGCGCCGGCGGCACGTCGGGATTGTGTTCGCGCAGCGGCGCCGGCCCGGTCGGCTCCATTTGCGCGGCGAGAATTTCCGCCGGAGTTTCGCCGGGAAACGGCTTGTGGTTCGTCAGCAGTTCATACGCCGAGACACCGAACGCAAAGATGTCCACGCGCGCGTCTATCGGCTCGCGTTTCAACTGCTCCGGCGCCATGTAGCCGGGCGTGCCGGGATTCTTGGAAAACTTCACCGGCTTTTCGGGAATCGGCTGCGCCATGTCAAAATCAATCAGCCGCACCGCCGCGTTGCGCGTGATGAGAATGTTTTCCGGCTTGAAATCCAGGTGCATGTAGCCGCTCTCATGGACGTGGCTCAAGCCCGTGGCGGCATCAATCAAAATCTGCGCCACGTGTTCCGCCAGCAGCGGGTCCTGCCGCGCGTAAAGCTCCTTCAAGATTTTCCGCCTCGACGTAATCCATCAGCAGATAGCAGGTGCCTTCCGCCCGGCCGTGTTCGACGTAGCCGACGATGTAATCGCTCTCGGTCAGTTGCGACAATACTTCGCAGCCGCGCATGAAACGCCGGCGTGCTGTGAAATTGAACCGCAGCTCGTGCTTGAGTTTGCGCAGGGCGAATGGCTTGCCGCGCCCGTCGGCCACCAGCCAGATTTCCGACATGCCGCCGGCGTTGAGCTGTTCGCGCAGGTAAAACCGCCCGAATTTTTCCTGGCCGGTCGTTTCATTTGTTGCAGATGCTCGCGCCATCTTGATAACCCATTTTTAACACACGCCGGCGGCGGCAGCGAACAAAACTTTTTCCGAATTGTCTTCCCGCCTCCGCCAAAAAAAATAAATTGTCCGCATGACTCCGGTGGCGGGCAAGCTGCAAGACTGGTTCAAAGCCGGCCTCGGGCTGGTCTATCCCGAAATCTGCCAGCTCTGCCGCCGTCATTGCGCCCCTGCGCGCGACGGACTTGGTCTGCCCGCAATGCTGGTCGCGCGTCCGCTTCATCCGCCCGCCGTTCTGCGAGCGTTGCGGGCTGCCCTACCCCGGCGACATCACCACGACTTTTGAATGCACCAACTGCCGCGAGTTGGAACTGCATTTCAGTTCCGCGCGCTCGGCGGTCGTCGCCAGGACGGTCGTGCTGGAAGCCATTCATCGCTTCAAATACTCCCGCGCGCTGTGGTTTGAAAATTTCCTCGCCGACCTGCTGGTGCGCGAGGCCGCGCCGGCCTTGCGCGGACAAGCTTGGGATTTCATCGTGCCGGTGCCGCTGCATCCGCTGAAGCTGCGGGAACGCGAATTCAACCAAGCCGACCCGGCTCGCCGCGCATCTGGCCCGCGCCACCGGAATTCCGATGAATGAAAAAATCCTTCGCCGCGTCCATCCCACCGCCACCCAGACGCTGCTCACGCGCGAGCAGCGCGCCGGGAACATGAAAAACGCCTTTGCCGTCCGCCCCGGCATGCGGTTGGCAGGCCGACGCATCGTGATCGTGGACGACGTGTTCACCACCGGCGCGACGACCAGCGCGTGTGCGCGGGCCTTGCGCGGCGCGGGCGCGGCGGATGTGTGTGTCTGGACAGTTGCACGCGGACTTTGACATACCGCTATTATTGTCATCATATCGCAACAATGGATACCACATCATTTCACGAAGAAGACAATTGGCGGCATTGTTCAGATCGAGCCGGCGCTGACGCCGCCGCCGATCCAGCACACGCATACGGCATTCACCGTCAAGCCGAAGCTGGACACCGGCAAGCCCCGGACCAAAAAACGCGACATTCCCGAAGGTCTCTGGACGAAATGCCCGTCGTGCGGCACGATGATTTACGACAAGGAACTGGACGAAAACCTCAAGGTCTGCCCCAAATGCCAGCATCATTTCCCCATCGGCTCGCGCGAACGCATCCATTCCCTCGTCGAAACCTGCACCTTCGAGGAGATGGACGCCCAGATGACCAGCGTGGACGTGCTGAAATTCGCCAGCTACAAAAGCAAACTGGAACGCGACCGCAAGGCCACCATGCTCCAGGACGCCGTGGTCACCGGCATCTGCAAAATCGGCGCGCACCGCGTCGCGCTGGGGGTGATGGATTTTGCTTTCATGGGCGGCTCGATGGGTTCCGTTGTCGGTGAAAAACTGACGCGCCTTATCGAACGCGGCACGGAAGGCGGCCTGGCCCGCCATCATCATTTCCACCAGCGGCGGCGCGCGGATGCAGGAAGGCGTGTTCAGCCTGATGCAGATGGCCAAGACCTCCGCCGCCCTCGCCTACCACGCCAAACAGCGTCTGCCCTTACATCAGCGTCCTGACCAACAACAGCTACGGCGGCGTGATGGCCAGCTACGCCGCGTTGGGCGATTTGATTCTCGCCGAACCCGCCGCGATGATCGGTTTTGCCGGCCCGCGCGTCATCAAGGACACGACCCACGCCGAACTGCCGCCCGGATTTCAAACCGCCGAATTCCTGCTCGAACACGGCCTCATTGACGCCATCGTGCCGCGCAAGGAAATTAAGGAACAACTCGTGCGGTATCTCGACTACTTCGCCAGCGGAAAAAAAACCGGCACCTGATATTCGTCGCAATTACAGCCCGACGGACAACAGAACGTCACGACAGCCAAACGGAATGTTTTGCCGCTCCAGCGACCTCGGTAGATTGCCTGCGTTCCAGCAATGTTCACTTCGGCTGGATCAGGATCGTATGCGTCACCGGCACGAACGCGGTGGCGATGGCATCGGCCAGCGGCTGGCGGACTTTTTCGGTCAAGGCGGCCGTGGCGTCGGCGTCGGCCTTGCCTTCCGGCCCGTGAAACAATTCCTTGATCTGCCGCGTCTCGTAATTTTGTTTTGCGGCGACGGCGGCGTCCACTTTGGCAAACGCGGCAGAAAAGGGATTGATCGCAAAATCCTCCGCGAGATTCACGCCGGCGGCGAGTTGCGCGGCGGAATAATCATGCGTTTGATCGCCCCACGTCACGGCATAATTTTGCGCGGCGCCGCCGATGACAATTAATTTAAGCCGGTTCAATTCGGCGTTGAACGGCACGAACGTCATGCCGGAGCGGATAGAGTTGTCATTGTCCAATGGACCAGCGGCGCAGAATGGATACCGGCGGCTGGTGATGGTCAGCGTGTTGTTGGTAAAACTGTCCACCGTGTGGCCGGAACTCGCCGTGGCCGTGCCCGCGCCGAGATTCACGGTAAAGGTGCCAAGATCACCGTCGAGTCCCATCGCCTTCAGAAAAGCGTAAGCCATGATAAGATGTCCGGCCCAGCCGGGATGCACGCCGTCATGGCCCGACACGGCATAGTCCGCTCCATATTTTTGGTGCGCGGTGAAACCGGCGGTGAACATCGGCCAAAACACGTCGGCAAAATTGATTTTTTCCAGCGCTGCGATTTCGATGTCAATGTTCCGAAAGTGACAGAGGCTTAAATTCAAATCTTCGACGGACGCTTTTTGGTCGCCGACCCAGCCCGGAATTTTGCCCACGCAGCCCGGCGAACCCAGCACGACGCGCGCGCCGGAATCTTTTAATGTGGACGCCACCGCGGAGTAATTATTGCTATACCACTGGCCGGTCGGCTCGTCGTAGGCGCGGTAACGATGGTCGTTCATCCCGTAGCACAGCGTGGCAACGGTCGGCTGGAAGCGCAGGCAATCATTCGTCATGCGATGCAAAAAACCTTCGGCGGTCTCCCCGCTCCAGCCGAACTGGCGCGCGGTGATTTTCAGTTCCGGCACGCAAACCGTGAGATACGTCTCGATGATGCGCGAATACATTTTCTGCTCGGTGATGGAATCGCCGATGATCGCAAGACGGTCGCCAGTTTGGAGCAGCAAGCCGGCGGGCGCCGGCGCTTTCACCGGCTCAAACTTGGTGAAATAGGGATCGTCCGGCTTGGACTCGAATTCAACAGCGAACAAACTCGCCGTGTTCAACGCGGCAAAAATGGCGGTCAGCAAAACCAAGCGATGTCGCTTCGGGAATAATGGATTCATGGTGAACCAGTTTGAACTGCATTCACAACGGTCGTCAAGCGGCGAGTCGTTGTTCGCGCAGTCGTGGAAAACGGAAACGGCCTGGGTTTTCCCGCGTGACAACGGGCATTTCGTGCGGCATTGTCACGCCATGACAACCGGCGAGGCCACTCAATTGCTCGAACAATTTCGCGCGGGAATAATCCCGCGGGAAAAAGTTTTGCAGGCATTTCAAGCCGCGCCAGTGGCGGACCTCGGCTTTGCCCAGGTGGACACGCACCGCGCGCTCCGGAAAAACTTTCCCGAAGTTATTTTTGGCGCGGGCAAAACGCCGGATCAGATCGTCAAAATCGCCGCCAAACTTTTTGCGCTCGGCCAGCCGGTGCTGGTCACCCGCGTCACCGCCGAACACGCCCGCGCGCTTCGCAAAAAATTCCCGCGCGCGATCCATCACGACCTTGCCCGCTGTGTGACCATCGAGCAAAAACCGTTGCCCAAGCGCGCCGGCTTCATCGCCGTCGTCTGCGCCGGCACCAGCGATTTGCCGGTGGCCGAGGAAGCCGCCGTCACCGCCGAAATCATGGGCAACCGCGTCGAGCGCATTCACGACATCGGCGTGGCCGGGCTGCACCGGATGCTGGCGCGGATGGAGTTGTTGCAAAGCGCGAATGTCATCGTGGCCGTCGCCGGCATGGAAGGCGCGCTGCCAAGCGTGCTCGCCGGACTGGTGGCCAGGCCGGTCATCGCCGTGCCGACGAGCATCGGCTACGGCGCGAGTTTTGGCGGCATCGCCGCGCTGCTCGCCATGCTGAACAGTTGCGCCAGCGGCTTGACGGTGGTGAACATTGACAACGGCTTTGGCGCGGGTTACGCCGCGAGTCAGATCAATTCCCTGGCCACAGATTCACACAGATGAAACACAGATTCATTCTCGAAGCTGCAATCTTTTCCATCTGTGCGAATCTGTGTCCATCCGTGGCAAAATGAATTTCAAATGAAAATTCTCTATCTCGATCTCATCAGCGGCATCGCGGGCGACATGTTCATCGCCGCATTGCTGGATCTTGGCGTGGACGCCGCCAGTCTCGAACGCGAGTTGAAAAAACTCAAGCTCGACGGCTATCATCTCCACATTTCGCGCCAGCAAAAATCCACCATCGCCGGCGTGAAATTTGATGTCCACCTCGCGCACGATCACGATCATGGACATGAACATCATGTTCACGAAAGCACGTGCGGAATTCATTTTCACGAGCACGGCCACGCGCATGAACATGGCCACGAAAGTCACGCATCAAGCATCAAGCATCACGCTCACGACGGGCAACGGAATTTCGCAGAAATAAAACATCTCATATCCCGCAGCCAGCTTTCGCCGTGGGTGAAGCAGAAATCCATCGCCGTCTTCCAGCGCATTGCCGAAGCGGAGGGAAAAATCCACGGCCTGCCGCCAGCGGAAGTTCACTTCCACGAAGTCGGCGCGGTGGACTCCATCGTTGACATTGTGGGCGCGGCCATCGCGCTGGAACTGCTCGGCAAGCCGCGCGTGTTCGCCTCGCCGGTGGTGGAAGGCACCGGTTGGATTGATTGCGCGCACGGGAAATTTCCCGTGCCCGCGCCGGCCACGCTGGCGATTCTTGGCGCGCGGAAAATTCCCGTTTCGCAATGCGACGAACCTCACGAACTGGTCACGCCCACGGGTGCGGCGCTGCTGGCGGAATTTGTCGAGAGTTTCGGCCCGATGGAAAATTTGGTCGCCGAAAAAATCGGTTTTGGCCTTGGCACGCGCGAAAATAAAACGCGGCCAAACGTGCTGCGCGCGGTGCTTGGCGGCTTGTCCAAAGTCCAAAGTCCAAAGTCCAAAGTTGTCGCGCCTGGTTTGGATTGGGAGTCAGACAAAGTCGCCGTGCTGGAAACCAATCTGGACGATTGCTCCGGCGAAATTCTCGGCGCCTTTGTCGAAACCGCGCTGGCGGCGGGCGCGCTGGACGTTTTCCACACGCCGATTCAGATGAAAAAGAACCGGCCCGGCGTGCTGCTCACGGTTTTGTGCGCGGAAGCCGAAGCCGACAAATTTGCCGAATTGATTTTGCGCGAGGCGACCGCGTTCGGCGTGCGCAAAACGGTTGCCGAACGCCGCAAGCTGCGCCGTGAGTTCACCGAGGTCAAAACCTCATTAGGAAATGTGACCGTGAAAATTGGCAAACTTGGTGGTAAAGTGGTGCAGGCCGCGCCGGAATTTGAATCGGCCAAAAAGCTGGCGGACAAAGCCGGCGTGCCGGTGAGACAGGTTTTTGAAATTGCAGCGGCGGCAAAGAACAAGAAACGGTAGGGATGCCGCGCTGCGGCGTCCGGTCGGCGTAGCGCGCCAACCCTACCTGAATTTAAGAGATGAGCGAAGCGAACAACAAACTTGAAAAATTGCGGTCGTTGCTGAAAAGCTACGGCTCCTGTCTCGTCGCGTATTCCGGCGGCGTGGATTCGGTGTTTCTCGCGCGCGTCGCGCACGACGCGCTGGGCAGCCGCGCGCTGGCGGCGATTGCCGATTCACCGAGCCTGCCGCGGCGCGAATTGCAGGAAGCGCTCGACATCGCGGCAAAATTTGGCTTTCCCGTCCGCGTGATTTTGACCAAGGAATTTGCCAACGAAAATTACACGGCGAACCCGGCGAACCGCTGCTATTTCTGCAAGCACGAGTTGTTCGAGGAATTGACGCCGCTCGCAAAGGCGGAAAATTTCGCGGTGATCGCCTACGGTGAAAACGCCAGTGACATTGGTGATTTCCGGCCCGGCGCGCAGGCGGCGGCGGAGTTTCAAGTGCGCGCGCCGCTGAAGGAGGCCGGTTTGACCAAGGCGGAAATCCGCGAGCTGTCCGCGCAACTCGGCCTGCCGACGGCGGACAAGCCGCAGATGGCGTGCTTGAGTTCGCGCGTGCCCTACGGCGAGGCGGTGACTCCGGCCAAGCTGCGCATGATCGAGCAGGCGGAATACGCGCTGCGAGACCTTGGCTTTCACGATGTGCGCGTCCGGCACCATGAATTTCGGAATGGTGATTGGCGATTGGCGATTGGCGGCGCGGATCAATCCGCAATCCGCAATCCGCAATCCGCAATGGCGCTCGCCCGCATCGAGGTCGGCCCGGCGGAATTGCAAAAATTCCTGGCGGATGGCGTGGCTGACAAAGTCGCCGCCACGCTGAAACAATTGGGTTACTCACACGTCACGCTGGATTTGCAAGGCTACCGGCGCGGCAGCACGAATGAGGTTTTGGTTCCAGGCAGGAACAATGGTTCCGGGAATTAAAGACGCAGCCCACAGATATGCCGTTTTAAAATCAACCGAAGCAAAAGGCCGGCGGTGAATCTGAAAAAGCATTTCATTGACGGTGCTGGCAACCCGAAATTCATGCCGGCGGCAAAATCCGGGATCGGCAGGCTTTTCAAAAAATGTCAACCATTGGTCAAAATATGGTTGGTCGAATTTCCCATTGTGAGTGACACTCTGCTTGAACGCGATGCTTTGCATCGGCAACGTAAAACTTAACCGATATACGACGATGAAAAAAATTATTCTGCTGGTCACGCTGTTCGGTCTCGCCGCAGCCTTGTCTGCAAAGGCGGCCGACGCCAAGGAAAACTGGGATAACCTGTGCCAAAAATGCCACGGTGCCGAAGGCAAGGGCGACACCAAGATGGGCCAGAAACTCGGCTGCAAGGATTTCACCGACGCCAAGGTGCAGGCCGATATGAAGGATGACGCCGCCACGAAGGCCATCAAGGAAGGTTTGAAATCGCCGGAAGACAAAACTTTGATGAAGCCGTTTGACACTTTGTCCGATGATGAAGTGAAGGCTCTCGTGGCCTATGTTCGTGGTTTGAAGAAATAATTTGGTGTGGTTCTGGCTGCCGGCCGGCTGATGGTTCCGTCTGGCAGCCAGTTTTTTTGTCGAGCCTGATAGTGGACGCCGGGCCGTCTCGCCGGGGAATCTTCTTGCGCCGAGGGAACTGACCTTAGGGCGATGTGCGCGTCGGATCAGCTTCATTAACATGGAGACCTTTTCTCGCGCTGCTTTCCTTCCGATTTTCGTGGCCAGCCAATTTTCCCAATCCGTCAATCTTCATGCAGATGGAACTTTTCCCACCCAACCGCGTCGGTGGACCCAGAAATCTTCGAGCGCTCTTCAAAGCCAGCGCGGCTTATCAAAATATGTCAGCCATTCGGCAAAATACGGTTAGTTGAAATTAATTGGTTGGACGATGATTCTCTCGAACCCGGTGCTTTTCATCGGCGAAAACAAATCATAACGACATACAACAATGAAAAAAATAATTCTGTTAGTCACGCTGTTTGGTCTCGCTGCGGCTTGGTCTGCGAAGGCGGCCGTTGGCAAAGAGAACTATGACAACCTGTGCGCCAAGTGCCACGGTCCCGACGGCAAGGCCGACACCAAGATAGGCCAGAAGCTCGGCGCCAAGGATTTCACCGACGCCAAGGTGCAGGCGGATATGAAGGATGAAGACATGGCCAAGGCGGTAAAGGAAGGCATCAAGGACGCCGACGGCAAAACCAAGATGAAAGCGTTCGTGACCGGCGCGGACACGCCGCTCTCGGACGACGATGTCAAGGCGCTGATTGCCTACGTTCGCGGATTAAAAAAATGAACCGTCTTATTGGCCTGCGGGAGCCGTCGAACCGGCGGCCCTCCACCCGGGCCAAGCATAAATTATGCGCCGTTTCAAGCTGCCACCGCAAATCTTAAGGTTGATTCTCCTGGCCTCGGCCATCGTGGGATCTTATCTGGTCGCCCGGACATTTTTGACCCCGCCTTCTTTCCGGCAATACGGATGGTATCGCGGGGCGGCATTGGGCGAGATTGCCAACTCGCGCGATCCCCTGTTCGCTGGCAAAAAGGCGTGCGATGAATGTCACTCCGATATTCTGCACACGCTGGCGACCGGCGCGCACAAGACGCTTTCCTGCGAAGGCTGTCACGGCGTGTGCTCGGATCATGCAAATAATCCAGACATCCTGCCGGTCAAGGCCACGGGCAGCCACTGCATCCGGTGCCACGAAGCGGACATTTCCCGTCCGAAGTGGCTCAAGCAAATTGTGGTGAAGGATCATTACGGCCAGAACTGCAAGGAATGTCATGCGCCGCACGAACCCACGAAGGAACCAAAGGAAACGTCCGCCAAAGCGCCTGTTAAAAAGCCATGAAAACTCAATTTAATCGTCGCAGCGCATTGACCAAAGTCGGCGGCGCCATCGCCGGATTGCTGTCGCTTTCGGCCGCGCGCGCGGCCAAGGCCGCCGTGCAAAAGGTTTTGGTTTCCACCACCGCCCCCCGCGCTTACGATCCGACCAAACACAAATGGTTGATTTGCATTGACGACACAAAGTGCATCGGTTGTGGTTTGTGCGCGGAAGCCTGTAAGAAGGAAAATGGCGTGCCGGACGGACCTTACTATCGCACATGGGTTGAGCGTTACATTATTAAAAAGCCCAAGCCGGGATCGGGCGAGACGCGCGGCGAAACTGTCGTGGATTGCCCCAATGGCGGGATGCACGGTTTTCCCGAACCTGAAGTGCCGAAAGATCAGATCGAACATTCCTTCTTCGTTCCAAAACTTTGCAACTTGTGCGAAAAACCGCCTTGCACGCAAGTTTGTCCCGTGGGCGCGACGTTCAAAGCGCCCGACGGTGCCGTGCTGGTAGATCCAAATTACTGCATTGGCTGCGCGTTTTGCGTCCAGGCATGTCCCTACGGCGCGCGCTTTCTGAGTCCGGTCACCAAGACCGCCGAGAAATGCACGCTGTGTTATCACCGCACGACGCGCGGACTGAAACCGGCGTGCGTGGAAATTTGTCCGGCAGAGGCGCGAGTGTTTGGCGATTTGAAAAATCCGACGGGGGATGACGATCCGCTCCAGAAATTTCTGCAGAACAATCGCGTCCAGGTGCTGAAACCGCATTTGGGCACGGAGCCGAGTGTTAGTTACGCCGGTTTGGACAAGGAGGTAAGATAAGCCATGACAAATGAAGTAGCCAATCTCGTCGCCGAGGCGCAGCCGATGTTCGAGGGATATGTTTATCCCAACGAAGCTCATGCCCATCCCCTGTGGAGCTTTTTGATTGTCGTTTATCCCTATGTCACCGGATTGGTGGCCGGCGCGTTCATCATGGCGTCGCTGGTGCGCGTGTTCAAAGTGAAGGCGCTGGAACCCATTTATCGCTTTTCACTGCTGACGGCGTTTGCGTTTTTGCTGTGCGCGCCGCTGCCATTGCTGTGCCACCTCGGCCATCCGGAACGGAACTACGAGATCATGATGACGCCGCATCTGACTTCGCCGATGGCGTGCTTCGGCTTTGTTTATGCGTGGTATCTAATGGCGGTTTTGCTGTTGGAACTATGGTTTGATTTTCGCCGCGACTTCGTGGAATGGTCGAAGACGGCCACAGGTTTTCGCAGCATGTTGTATCGCGCGCTGACTTTGGGCGTGAACGATGTGTCGCCGGCGGCTGTGGGATTGGACATGAAATTTGGCCGCATCCTTTCGATCATCGGCATTCCGTCGGCGTTTTTGCTGCACGGCTATGTCGGCTTCATCTTCGGTTCCATCAAGGCAAATCCTTTGTGGGGCAATGTGCTGATGCCAATTATTTTCATCCTGTCTGCCGTCGTTTCGGGCATCGCGCTGTGCGTGTTTAACTACGTCAACCTCACATGGGCGCGGCGGAAAATCGTGGACATGGCCTGCCTAGACACGATGGCGATGTTTCTTTTTTATGCGCTGGTGGTGGACGGGACGATCGAAGGATTGGACTGGCTGCATCGTTCCTACGCCGCCGAGGAAGGCTATTCGGTAATCGCCATCATGATGCGCGAAAAACTTTTTTACACCATGAATCTGGCGCAGGTCACCGTCGGCACGCTGACGCCGCTTTTGCTGCTCGGCTCGCTCCAACTCCTCCGCAAGCGCGTGCCGGAGCAAATCCGGCGGCGGATGATTTACTGCAGTTCCTTCATGGTCCTCATCGGCGTGCTGGCCATGCGCTGGAACGTGGTCATGGGCGGCCAGATGTTTTCCAAGAGTCTGCGCGGCGTGATGGGCTACCATCTGGATTTCATGGGCTCCGAAGGTTTGCTGCTCGGCGGTTTCATTTTGATTCTGCCGTTCATCATCCTGACCGTGCTGGTGAAATTGTTTCTCTCCGAACGGCTGCCTTCCAGTGATTCCGGGCCGCAGCACGGCTCGTCCGTGGCCGGGGCGACCTGACTCTCGCTTCCATCCGTAGGACATAATTTGTTATTTGGCAGACAAGAAATGTTTAGCCTTTGGCAATAGAGGACGCGCCAGAACAAGCCATCCCTGTCAGATTCTTCATGCGAGCGCGGACCATGCTCCCGTTCCAAAAGCACAAGACGAAACATTGCAGTTGTCACTATGAATTTAGAAAACAAAGCAGCTTCCGAACAACCGCCGGCGCGTCCCTCCCTGATGCGCAATTGGATAAGTTTGACGGGATTGGTCATCGTCATTGGCAGTTTCTTTTCGTTCTTTCTGTTGTTCGTGCTGGACTTGTTCGCCCATTTTTCAAATCCCTACGTCAGCATCTTGAAATGGATGATCGCGCCGGGCTTTTTAACCTTCGGATTATTTCTGACGGCGCTGGGCATTTTTCACGAGCGTCGCCGTCGCAGCCGGCAGGCCGTCTGGGTTGGGGTTGCGCCAATGCAAATTGATCTGTCGCGTCCGCGCGACCGCCGCATCATGGCCGCGTTTCTATCCGGCACCGTGGTGTTTCTCATGGTCGCCGCGATCGGCAGCTATAATACCTTTCAGTTCACCGAATCAGTGCAATTTTGCGGCGAGACCTGCCACGGCGTGATGAAACCCGAACTGACCACGCACGACCACGGGCCGCACGCGCGGGTCGCCTGTGCCGCCTGTCATGTCGGTTCGGGCGCCACCTGGTTCGTGCGCTCAAAACTTTCGGGCAGCTATCAGGTCTACTCCGTATTGTTCAATAAATATCCGCGCCCGATTCCGACGCCGATCAAAAATCTGCGCCCCGCGCGCGAGACCTGCGAGGAATGTCACTGGCCGCAAAAATTTTACGGCAATCTCGACCGCACTTTCGCCTATTTTCAAGGCGACGCCACCAACACGCCGTGGTCCATCCGTTTGTCCGTCAAAATCGGCGGCTCGGATCCCACGCATGGACCCGTGGGCGGCATCCACTGGCACATGGTGGTGGGCAACAGCGTGGAATACATCGCCACGGATGCCGAACGGCAGAAAATCCCCTGGGTGCGCATCACCGATCAGCAAGGCGTGGTCACCGTCTATCACGATCCGAAATTCACGAACGACATCAGCCAGTTTGAAATCCGCAAAATGGATTGCATGGATTGCCACAACCGCCCATCCCATCGTTATGTCGCGCCGGACAACGCCGTCAATCTTGCCATGGAACTGGGGCAGATTGATCGCACACTGCCGTGGGTCAAAACCAACGCGGTTTGGGCGTTGACCCGCAAATACCAAAACGAAAACGAAGCCACCAACGGCATCGCGACGTTCATGGCCGAACATTATCCCAACGAGCCGCGCGTCAAACCCGCCATCTCCGCGTTGCAGCAAATTTACCGCGACAACTTCTTCCCGGAAATGAAAGCGCAGTGGAACGTTTATCCCGACAACATCGGCCACATGATCTGGCCCGGCTGCTTCCGCTGTCACGATGGCCGGCACAAGACTGACGACGGCAAGCGCAGCATCAAGGCCAACGATTGCAATGCCTGCCACACCATTCTCGCGCAAGGCAGCGGCGCGGAGTTGCAGAAACTCACACCCGGCGGCCAGAAATTCATCCATCCCGCCGGCGATCTGGACGAAAATCCGTCCTGCATTGACTGCCACAACGGCGGACCGTAGTTGGTGATGAATTGGGCCGCGCAGAGCGCTTTTCTGAAAAAATTTCCAGCTTGAACCGGTCGCGCTTGAAGTCAACAGTGTCGGGGCAACGATTGTTTCCATGAAACTTGGCTTCGGACTTTACCGGCACATGCTGACCCGCGAAAATTTTCAATTCGCGCGGCAGGCGGGGGCGACCCACATCGTCGCGCATCTGGTGGACTACTTCAAAGGCGGCGCGAAAAATCCACGCGACAACCAGCCCACCGGCGCCGAGCGCGGCTGGGGGCTGGCCGGCGACCCGGACAAACTCTGGACGGCAGAGGAATTGATTCAGTTGCGCCAGAGCATCGAGGCTGAGGATTTGAAACTGGAAGCGATTGAAAATTTTGATCCGGCACACTGGCATGACGTGCTGCTCGACGGTCCCGAAAAAAACGCGCACCTGGAAAACTGCAAAACGATTATCCGCAACCTCGGCCGGGCCGGCATTCCGATTCTGGGCTACAATTTCAGCATCGCGGGCGTTTGCGGGCGCACGCATCGGCCTTATGCGCGCGGCGGCGCGATGTCCGTCGGCATGGAAGGCCCGCTCGAAATGCCGATGCCCAACGGCATGGCGTGGAACATGGTCGTGGACGAAAACGCGCCGGCGGGCAATGTTCCCTCCGCCACGCAAGAACAACTCTGGCAGCGGCTCGGCGATTTTCTGCGCGAAATCATTCCGGTGGCCGAGGAAGCCGGCGTGAAACTGGCGCTGCATCCCGATGATCCGCCGTTGCCCACGATGCGCGGCCAGCCGCGGCTGGTTTATCAACCGCAGCTTTACCAGCGGGTCATTGATTTGAAGCCGAGCCGCGCAAACGCGCTGGAATTTTGTCTCGGTTCGCTTGCGGAAATGACCGAAGGCGACATCTACGAAACGGTTGAACAATACAGCCGCCAGCAAAAACTTGCCTACGTCCATTTCCGCAATGTCACGGGCAAAGTTCCGTTTTATCGAGAAACCTTCATTGACGACGGCGACATTGACATGCTGCGCGTGCTGCGGATTTTGCGGAAGAATGATTTTGACGGCGTGCTGATTCCCGACCACACGCCGCAGATGTCATGCGGCGCGCCGTGGCACGCGGGCATGGCGTTCGCGATGGGCTACCTGAAGGCGGCGCTGCAAATCATCGCGCGGGAATGAGTGACCGTTTTTCCATTGAAAATCTCTAACCTTCAAACCTAGCGCCCGTCGGCAATGGAAATCCGGCGAGAAATTCACCCGCCGTCAATCGCCGACCGCCTTCGCGTTGCAGTTCCAAAATCCTCAGCGCATTTTCTCCGCATCCGGCCACGATGCCCGTTTTGTCCGCGGATAAAATGGCTCCCGCCCGGCCGTTTTTTTCGACGACTTCCGCCTTCCAGATTTTCAGCAATTGTGGTTTGGTTTCGGTTTGAAAAAAAGTGAACACGCCCGGCCACGGCGTGAAAGCGCGCAACCGGTTCCAGATTTGCGCCGCCGGCATGTTCCAGTCAATTTTGCCATCCTCTTTTTTGATCTTCGCAGCGTAGGTGCAGCCTTCGGCGGACTGCGGCTGCGGTAAAATTTCACCGGCAACGTATGCGGGAATCGTTTCGCCAAGCAGTGCCGCGCCGAGCCGGGCAAGGCGATCGTGCAGCTTTTGCGAATCGTCGGCTGGCAAAATCGGCGTGCGGCGCACGGACAAAATCGGCCCGGTGTCCAGGCCGGCGTCCATTTTCATGATGGTCACGCCGGTTTCGGCCTCGCCATTGGCAATGGCCCATTGGATCGGCGCGGCCCCGCGATATTTCGGCAGAAGCGAAGTGTGGACGTTCAAACAGCCATGCGGCGGCAGTTCCAAAATCGTTGCCGGCAAAATTTGTCCGTAGGCGACGACGACGATCAAGTCCGGTTTCAATTCGCGGAGTTCGCCCAAAAAAATCTCCTCGCGCGCCTTGCAGCGGTTGGAGCACGGGCAGATTCAATTTCTGTGCGAGCAACTTTGACCGGCGACGGCGTGAGCTTGAGTTCGCGCCCCTTGGGTTTGTCCGGCTGGGTGACAACCGCGCTGACGCGGAACTTTTCATCCTGCGCCAGCATTTCGAGGCTGGCGCAGGACAGTTCCGCCGTGCCCATGAAAATGATTTTCAATGCGTTCACGGATCAAGCGAGGGTGACTTGCGCGGGCAAAAGCAAACCGGCCACCGGTTCACAATTTGACGATGTGCCGGAGGATTTCCAGGAAGGTCTCCGGCGGCGTCCCGTCGGAACTGACGCGGTGAATGAATTTTTTGCCGTAAAAATTCAGCACCGGCTTGGTTTCCTCTTCATAAGTTTTCAAACGCGCGCGGATGACGTTGATGTTGGCGTCATCCAAGCGGTTGTCCTTGAGCGCGCGGCGCTGCAAACGCGCAATGAGATTATTTACATTGCTGCTGCACAGGTAAAACACGGCGACGACCCGGACAAATTTAGTGAGCATTTCCGCCTGATGGACATTGCGCGGGATGCCGTCCAGCACGAGCGTGTCGCGCCGGGGATGAAACCGTCCGGTCACCGTGAGGCCGTGCGCGAACTGCTGCCACAACTCGATGGTCGGTTCGTCCGGCACCAGCCGGCCCTGGCTGGAGTATTCGACAAAAATTTTGCCCAGCGGCGTTTCCGGACTCAAGTTGCGGAACACTTCGCCGCAACTGCAATGGACAAATCCGGGAATCGCGCCGAGGATTTTCCCCTGCGTGCCTTTGCCCGACCCGGGCGCGCCAAACAAGAGTATCGTGCTGTATTTCAAATCGGTTTTGGGGTTGAGTTTTATTTCCTGGATGTCGGCAAACGGCACCGTGACTTGGCCGTTCGGGGTTTCAAAAATCATTTCAGCCTGCCGACCTGCATGATGCGCTCGACGGCAAATGTTGCCTTCAGGGTCTTGACCTCCATCGCACAATTTTTCGCTTCGCCCTTGGTCTCGCCGATGAAGCCGGCAAATTTCGTTTCGATAAAGCGCTTGTTGAACGTGAATTTGCCGCGCGCAAACACCTGCGGCTGCGGTTTCTTTTCCTCCGTGCGACGACTGCCACGTGGCGGAGACCATGGGAATCTCCTCTGCCGATGACTCTGCCGGCGACTCTGCCGACGATACCGGCGGAGTGGGCGCCGCCACGGCTCCCGGTTCGTCTGCCACTGGCTCCGGCTGGATCGGATTTCGTCAGGAAAAAAACCGGCCCGATCAACGGCAACACCGCCGAAAGACCGATCACCACGCCCGCCGGCCTGCCGCGCACAACCGCGATTTCATACGCCGCGTAAAGATTGGCCGCGTAAATCACCAGCAGGATGAACCAGCCCACCGACGAACGCAACAGACCGCCGAAGATGGACGGATGTTTCGGGACGATGCATTCGGGTGACCGCATTGACCTTGATTTCCGCCTTCGGCGGGCGGTCGGCTTCCGTCGGCTCGATGAACGGTTCCACATAAGCTTGAAGGTTTGGAATTTTTGCGAGCTGTTTCAATGAGTCTTGCGAGAACTGCGGCCATGGGATGGTCGTGGTCGTATAAGTTTCCCCTGCCGTGTGGAGCATCACGCCATAGTCGTCGGATTTCACAATATCGCCGGTCACGGATGTGCCGTCCGTCAAAGTCAGCGTCAATGTCTCCGCTGCAAAAACATTTGCCGCCAAACCCAGCCAAATGCTTAATAGGATAAGGAAATAACGCACGTCGGTTTTCTAACAGACCCCGGACGCCCGCGAAAGCAAATTCAGCGCGTTGCCCGGCTTGGAAATCCGTTCAAATAACCGTTCCCGCCAGTTCCAGCAGCCGCGCAAATTCCGCCGGCGTCAACGGCGTCACCGACAGGCGCGACTGTTTGACCAGCTTCATTTCTTTCAAAACCTTGTCGGCCTTGATCGGCTGCGAGTGTCACCGGATTTTTCAACGGCTTGACCGGCTCCAGATCCACGCACGACCAGTCGCCTTCGGTGGCCGTCGCGTCGGGATAAAATTCCTTCGCCACGCGCGCGAGGCCGACCACTTGTTTTTCGCTGACGCTGTGATAAAAGAAAACGAGGTCGCTCTTTTTCATCGCGCGCAGATTGAGCCGCGCCTGAAAATTGCGGACGCCCGTCCACGCGGTTTTGCCGTCCTTGACCAGTTGCGCCCACGAGTAGGCTTCGGGTTCGGATTTTACGAGCCAATAATTCATGTAAAAAATTTACAGATTGTACGATTTACTATTTACGAATTTTTATCTGTGTCCATGTGTGTTTGCCGAGAACGCTGTGATTTGCAGAAAATTCGAATTCAATCCGGATTGCTGCGCCGCGTGCGCCCGGGCCGGGCGCGATGAAAATTCTGTCATGCTGCTCGCAGTTTCCAAAACGCATCCGCCGGAGACCATCCAAGCCGCCGTGGATTGCGGTCAGATTACTTTTTGGCGAAAATAAAATCCAGGAGGCCAAGGCGAAAATTCCGCTCTGTCCCGGCAAGGCGCGCTGGCAATTCATCGGCCATTTGCAATCGAACAAAGTGCGCGACGCGGTGGAATTGTTTGAAATGATCCAAGGCGTGGACAGCTTGGGCATCGCGACGGAAATTTCCAAACGCGCGGCGCAGGCGGCCAAGACGATGCCGATCTTGCTCGAAGTGAACGTGGCGGGCGAAGGCAGCAAGTTTGGCTACCAGCCCGAACAGTTGCTGGCGGAGCTGAACGAGCTTAACGCGCTGCCGAAAATTGAGATTCACGGGCTGATGGCCATTCCGCCGTTCACGCCGGTCGCCGGAAAAGGCGCGGCCGTATTTTCAGCGGCTGCGGGAATTGAAAACCGAGTGTGAAAAAATCCTCGGCGTGCCCCTGCCGCATTTGAGCATGGGCATGAGCGGCGATTTTGAAGTGGCGATTGAAGAAGGCGCGACGATTGTGCGCATTGGCACGGCGCTGTTCGGCGAGCGCGTCGAGCCAATTTAAACGCGCGGCGGACTAAATAATTTCGCAAACCAGCCGATATGAGTTTAAGCTTGAGCATGACCGTGGACAATTTTCAACGCGAGATTGACGAGGCCGTAAGAAATTACGACCGCTACGTTGTCTGCCTGCAAAAAGCGCCGGAGGAATTTGCCGCTCGCTGACATCGCTGCTGCAAAAGGCCATCAAAGCCTACGACACCCGCGCGCGCCGGAATGCGCCACGGCATCGCCCTGGACAAGGAAGTCACCATCATCTTGAGCCAGAGCGATGAAGAGCGGCCGTTGTGCGGGATTTATTTCAACCTCCACTCGCCCTACAAAAAAAGTTCGCTGCCGAAAACGGTGCAGCCGTTTGTGGAAAAATCACCCAGGCCGGCGGAATAATCTTATTGGTCGCGAACGGTTTCGCCAGCCTGCGCGTCGCCGGCAACGATGTCCGCAACGATGCTGGTTTCCTGCTGCGGTCCGGTGATTTTCACCTCGGCCACTTTCAATCCCCCTCGGTAAAGGAACAAGTGTTGGTCCAGCCTGGGCATCTGGCCTTCCGGAAAATTCAAGATGACAAACCGGCCCTCGGTGTCGACTTTGATCACCTTCGCCGCCAGGGATTCGTCCGGCGTGACAATTTTTTTGCCGGCGACCGGCGCGGGCTTGGGAGCGGCCGGTTTGTGTTTCATCCAAGCGCAACCCGTCAAGGAAATGGCGATCAGCAGAATAACAATCGGGGAAAAATTTTTCATGGAATGATGAGCTTGAACGGGAACACATTTAAAAACAAGATGATTTTATGCCGACCAAAATATGGAATTGGGATTCAGCCAAATTGGTTTGCCCAAATCGCATTTCCGAATACTCTTCCGCTTCGACATTGCTTTGAAATGACTAAAGATTTTTCCATCATCCCGTCCGTCCCGCCCGGCGTCAAGCTCACCACGCTCGAAAACGGCCTGACCATCATCGTCCGCGAGGACCACAACGCGCCGGTCGTCTCCGCGCAGGCGTGGGCGATGGCGGGCAGCATCCACGAAGGCCGCTGGCTCGGCGCGGGACTGTCGCACGTGCTCGAACACATGCTCTTCAAAGGCACGACGACGCGCCCCGGCAGCCGCATTGACCAGGAAGTGCAGGAGGCCGGCGGTTACATGAACGCCTACACCAGCTTTGACCGCACGGTTTATCACATTGACGTGCCGAACACCGGCGCGGTGAAGGCCATTGATATTTTGTGCGACATCATGCAGCACGCCACGCTGCCGCCGGACGAACTGGCCAAGGAAATGGACGTCATCCGCCGCGAAATGGACATGTGCCACGACGATCCGGGCCGCCGCGCCAGCCGCCGGCTGTTTGAAACCGCTTACACGAAAAGTCCGTATCGCTTCACCATCATCGGCTACCCGGATATTTTCAACGAAGTAAAGCCGGACGACATCCGTAATTACTACACCGAAAAATACGCGCCGAACAATGTCTTCTTTGTCGTCGCCGGCGATGTGAAAAATGACGAAGTCGTCGCGCAAATCAAAACGGCTTACGCCAACGCCAAGTCAAAGGCGATGCCGCCAGTGGTCTTGCCGCTGGAACCGAGACAAACCGCGTCGCGCGAAATCATCGAGGAATCGCCGGTGGAACTCGGCCATGTCCATTTTGCCTGGCACATTCCCGAATTGCGCCACGCCGACGTGCCGGTGCTGGATGTGCTCGCCGTTTTGCTCGGCAGCGGACGCAGTTCGCGGCTTTTCCAGCAGGTGCGCGAGAAGCAAGGCGTCGTGCATCACGTGGACGCGTGGACTTACAGCCCCGGATTGCCGGGACTTTTCGGTGTCAGCGCGGTCGTGGACGGCGACAAGTTTGAAGCCGCCAACGCCGCCATCCTTGCCGAGATTGAAAAAATAAAATCCCTTTCCGTCTCGTCCGATGAATTGCACAAGGCCATCAAGCAGTTCATTTCCGCCACGCTCTCCTCGCGCAAGACGATGGAAGGCCAGGCGCAAAATCTCGGCGGCAACTGGCTCGCCGCGAACGACCTGAATTTCTCCGAGCGCTATCTTGCCGCCGTCAAACAGGTCACGACCAATGATGTCCAGCGCGTGACCCGCCAGTATCTCACGCCGGAAAACCGCACGCTTTACGCGCTCTTGCCCGAAGGCGCCGCGCCCAAAGCGAAGGCGAACGTCGAGTCAAACACCGACAACGCCATCCAGAAAAATCGTTTTGCCGAACGGACTGACGCTGCTGGTGAAGGAAGATCATCGCCTGCCGTTCGTGGAATTTCGCGCCGTGTTCAAAGGCGGCGTTCTCGCGGAAAACGCCGCGAACAACGGCACCACGATGCTGCTCGCCAAAATGCTCATCAAAGGCACGACGACGCGCAGCGCGGAAAAAATCGCGACGGAAATCGAATCCGTCGGCGGCAGCATTGACAGCTATGGCGGCAACAACAGTTTTGGCATCAACGCCGAAGTGTTGAGCGAGGATTTTGCGACCGGCTTGAATTTGCTGGCCGACGTGATTTTGAATCCGATTTTTCCCGCCGACGAACTGGAGCGCGAAAAGGAAATCCAGATCGCCGGCATCCGCTCCCGCAAGGATGACCTGCTCAAGAGCGCGAGCCTCGCCATGCGCCGCGCCTTGTTTGGCGAGGCCGGCTACGGCCTCGATTCGCTCGGCACGCGAGGAATCCGCCGGCAAAGTTTCCGTCGCCGACTTGAAATCCTTTCATCAAAAATTAACCGTGCCGAACAACTGCGTGCTGGCGATTTTCGGCGACGTGAAAACGGCGGAACTCAAAGCCGCCGTGGAAAAAGTCCTTTGGCAGCTGGCAGGCGGCAGTGGCAGATCGTCAACTCCATGCGCGCCGCCCGACGGCTCGTCAGGGACAGCGAGTCCTACCATCCTGCCCGCCCGCGTCGAGGAAACGCGCGACAAGAAACAGGCCGTGCTCGTCATCGGTTTTCCCGGCACGACGCTGGCAGACGACGACCGATACGCGCTGGATTTGTTGCAGGAATGTTGCAGCGACCTCGGCTCACGGCTGTTTTTGCGCATCCGCGAACAGCTTGGCCTGGCTTATTACGTCGGCGCGCAGAATTTCGCCGGCCTAGTGCCGGGCTACTTCGCGTTTTACACCGGCACCGAGCCGACGAAGGTTGCGCTCGTGGAAAAAGAATTGCTCGCCGAAGCCGAGTTGCTGCGCACCGAAGGCTTGACCGCCGAAGAATTGAAACGCGCCAAGGCCAAGATCATCGGCCAGAAAAAAATCGCCCGCGCGGACCTCGGCAACCTTGCGTCAACTTCGGCGCTCGGACGAGCTTTACGGCCTGGGCTGGCAGCGCGCCGATTTGGACGACGCCAAATATGAAGCCGTGACGCTGGAACAAACCAAAGCCATCGCGCAAAAATATCTGAAGCCGGACGCGTTCGTGGTGGCCATCGTGAGGCCGGAAAACTGAATGCGTGATGCGGAAGGTTGCTGTCATTCTTTTCGCCTTGGTTTTAATGTCGCTGCGCGCGTTTTGCGCCGACGCGGAATACAAGCTCGTCCGCATCGAAACGCTTACCAACGTGGTGCGCGTGCGCCTGCCGCTCACGGATGTGACCGGCAAAGTCCGCGTGAAGGAAAAATCTTCCGACGGTTTCGGCCTGCCCGTGGCGCCCAGCAAAACGGTTCTCGGCGAACGGCATTATCTCGAATGGCAAATCGGCTACGATATTCCGAACACGAACAGTCCGACGGTTGTTCGCGAAATAAAATTCATCCGCAATGGTGAGACGAAATATGGCCACGAGCTTTCCAAAATTCTTCTTGAAGCGGTGCGGCTCGGTTTGATTTCGACGAACGATCTGGTTCGTGAAATTATAGCCTTGAAGAAAATTCAGCCGGAGGACTTTGAAGAAAGCCAGTCCGTGCAGGTTGAAGTTTCAACCAACGCAGCAGCGGACGGTTTTCAAAGCGCCGTGCAACGGCTCCCGCAGTTCACCAAGACCACGCCGCACGGCTGGGTGCAAATCCAGTTGAAGCAGAAACAGCGCGCCGTCGGCTATCAGGCGATGATTTATGTGTGCCTGCCGATGAACGAAGTTTTGTCGGCGGACGGCTCGCCGCGACCAGCCGGCAAGGCCCATTCCAAGGAAACGGTTTTTTATGATTTCAACTCGGAGAACGCCGCCTTCCTGCTCGACATCGTTCACGCCTTCGGCATCGCTTCGCAGCAGCACAATGAGGACATCCGGAAAATCCTCGGCAAGATTTTGGAAACTTCCGCAAGCCGCTAAACTTTCTTTCGTCGCCAGCCGGCGATGAACATTCCGTTGCCATCCAAATCCTGCGGCCAGATTGTTTTCGCAGCAGCCGACGTGAGGAGACTCTGACTTCCCATAATTTCCGGCAACATCAGCGGCTCAAAATCCGGCTGGCTCGCACTGAAATGTTCCGCCACGTCCGCCGTCTCGGCACGCGACAAAGTGCATACCGAGAAAATCAATTTGCCGCCGGGCTTCACGCTCGGCTCGACATTGGCCAGCAAATTTTTCTGAATCGCCGACAATTCGCGCACATCATTTTCGCTCGTCGTCCAGCGCGCCTGCGGATTGCGCTGCCAGGTGCCAATGCCGCTGCACGGCGCGTCCACAAGCACGCCGTCAAATTTCGTTTTCGTCGGCAGCTTCGCGCCGCCGTCCCAGAATGCCGAACGATAATTGAAAACTTGTGCGCGACCCGCCCGGCGCTTGAGTTTGGCCAGACGCCATTCCGCGCGGTCGCTCGCCCAGATCATTCCCTTGTTCCGCATCAGGTCGGAAAGATGCAGCGTCTTGCCGCCTTCGCCGGCGCAGGCGTCCCACCACGTCTCGCCCGGCTGCGGATCGCAAAGCACGCCGACGATTTGCGACGCGAGGTCTTGAATCTCAAATTCTCCCGCGTGGAATTCCGGCGTCTTGAACAAATCTTCTCCGCCGCGATAGAGCAAGGCATTCGGCAACATCTCGCTGACTTCCGCGCCGGGCAGTTTTTCCGCCAGCAACTCCGCCTGACCGTGTTTGGCGCGCAGCCAGAGTTTCGGTTCGCGCTGCAAGGAGCGCAGCCAGTCGTCGCTGACTTCCATGCAATTCGCCGTCCACGCGGGAACGGCCTTGGCGCGCAGTTCGGACAGCGGGACGTTGGTTTCGTTATCCTGAAACCGCTGGTTCAGCCGCAGGGCGAGCCGCATTTTCGCCTCCACGCCGCGCTCGTCGCGCAGCCAGACGTGCCAGCGGTAATAAATGAAAACCGTTTTGGCAACTTCCGTGGCGTCAAACGGCGCGAGATTTTTGACCTGTTTAAGAACTTCGCGCAATGCAGCGTCCGCCGGCTTGTCCTTGCCGGTTTTGCGGATGACTTCGGCGGCAATCTCGTGAATCGGATGTATCACAGTTCGCAACATGCCTCAATCCTC
The DNA here is from genome assembly GCA_963738225.1 of uncultured Verrucomicrobiae bacterium. Classification (GTDB taxonomy): domain Bacteria; phylum Verrucomicrobiota; class Verrucomicrobiia; order Limisphaerales; family UBA11358; genus UBA11358. The sequence continues at coordinate 70,037 of CAVTVR010000007.1, read as the reverse complement.
GGCCTTGAACGCCCTTGAAATCAGATCGCGCACGGCCTGCTTCGGATTTTTCCCCTCGTAAAGCATCGCGTGAACCTCGTCCATGATCGGCGTCGAAACATTCTTCTGCCGCGCCAGCCGATAGGCCGAACGCGCGGTGGGATAACCTTCCGCCAGCTTGGGATGCGACGCCTGAATCTGTTCAATCGTCTCGCCGCGGCCCAGCCGCTCGCCCAAATCGCGGTTGCGGCTCTGCTTGGAAAAACACGTCAGCATCAAATCGCCCAGGCCGCTCAAGCCGGTGAACGTCTCCGCTTTTGCGCCGCACGCCACGCCGAGCCGGCGCATTTCGGACAACGCCCGCGTGACCAGCCCGGCCTTCGTGTTGTCGCCGTAGCCCAGGCCGTCGCTCACGCCCGCGCCGATGGCGATGACATTTTTCAGAGCGCCGCCATATTCCACGCCCACCACATCCTGGCTACGATAGATGCGGAACTCCGGGCGGTGGAACAATCCCTGCACCGTTTTCGCCGTGCCTTCACTTTCGCACGCGCATACGACGGACGTGGGAATGCCAATCGCCACCTCGCGCGCAAAACTCGGACCGGACAACGCCGCCACGCGGTCCGCCGGCGCCTGCACGCGCAAAATACGGCTCATCGTGTCGCCCGTCTCAAATTCAATGCCTTTCGTGACGCTGACGAAAATGCCCGGATGCCCCTTCAATTTCACCGCCACTTCGCGGAAAAATTGGGATGGAATCGCCAGCACCAGCACTTCGCGCCCGCCGACGGCCTTCGCGAAATCCGGTTCCGTTTTCCAATCGGTCGGCAGCGCGACGCCGGGCAGCAGTTTTTCACTGCGGCCGGATTGCAATTCCGCCAGCAGCGCGGTGTTGATGTCCCACAGCACGACGGAATTTCCATTTTCGTGGAGGATTTTCGCCAGCGCCGCGCCCCACGCGCCCGCGCCCAAAACGCAGATTCTCATTTGGTCTCCTTTTTTTTGCCGAAACGGTTTTCGGTTCCTGCCATGAGCCGTTGGATGTTGGATTTGTGTTTGTAAATCGCCAGCGCGCCGAGCGCCGTGGTGACGATGCCGAGAAGAATGTTTTGCGGCGACATCACCCAGACCGCGACCGGCAAAGCAATCGCGCCCGCAATCGAGCCGACCGACATGTAGCGCGTGATGGCCACCGCGAGAAGAAAAACGATGAGCGCGATTAAGAGCGGCCACGGCGCGAGCGCGAGATAAACACCCGCCGTCGTCGCAATGCCCTTGCCGCCTTTGAACTTCAGCCAGCAGGTGTAATTGTGACCAAGCACGGCGAAAATGCCGGCGACCAAAAAATATTTCATCTGATTTTCAATTGGCGTTTCGTGGAAAGTTTGAACAAGTCCTGAATAATGCGGCGCGAGCCAATTCCAGATCAGCGGCGGAATCAAAGCGCATGCGACGTAACCTTTCAGCACATCCATCAGCAACACGACAATTCCCATCGGCCTGCCGAGCACGCGCATGGCGTTCGTCGCGCCGATGTTGCCGCTGCCCACGCTGCGGATGTCAATGCCCTTCGCCTTCGCCACGAGAAAGCCAAAGGGAATCGAACCGAGCAGATACGCCGTGACCGCAACGATGATGTAACTCAAAATTGGCACGCGGAAGTTTAGCGGTTCAAGGTTGAAAGTTGAAAGTTGAAAGTTATAGTCGTGCGAAACGCGCCTTTGAAAACGAAAACTATGAGCCAATTGCGATTTCGTTCGGTGATAGAAATCAACAACATCAATCCCTACGTGCTCGTCAGCGCGCGGCGCGCGGCGCAAATCCAAAAAGGCTGGCGCAAACCGCTGCCGGTCCGCGTGCGCGTGAATGGCGAACCGGAAAAGCCGTGGCGCATCAATCTTATGCCGGTTGGCGACGGCAGTTTTTATCTTTACCTGCACGGCAACGTCCGCAAAGCGTCGAACACCCAAGTGGGCGACGCCGTGACCGTGGAATTGGAATTTGACGGCGAATACCGGAGCGGCCCGGCGCATCCGATGCCGTCGTGGTTCAAAAATGCGCTCGACGAAAATCAAAAGGCGAAGCAGGCGTGGAGCGAATTGATTCCGAGCCGCCAAAAAGAAATTCTGCGTTACTTCTCATGGCTGAAATCAGCCGAAGCGCAAACACGAAATGTTCAGCGGGCAATTCATGTTTTGTCCGGCGGCAAAGGCCGATTCATGGGCAGGTCGTGGAATGAATAAGATTTTCAGATTTTGTCGCGCCTTCGCGTCCTTCGCGCGACTCTTGCCGCGACATTTCTGATTTCAGTTTCCTCCGTTTGCTGGCAAACTCCGCGCATGGCTAAAGTCAAAGTCGCCGTTCTCGGCACCGGCTCGCTCGGTCAACATCACGCCCGCATCTACTCCGAACTTCACGCCGCCGGCGCGGTGGAACTCACCGGCATTTTCGACGCGCATGCCGAAACCGCCCGCAAAGTCGCCGAGAAACACAAGCTGCGCGTCTTCACTTCCATCGCCGAGGCCGCCGCCGCCAGTGACGCGTTGAACATCGTCACGCCCACCACCACGCATTTTGACATCGCCCGGACGCTGCTCGCCCAAGGCAAGCATGTGCTCGTCGAAAAACCGATGACCGACAGTTCCGAGCAGGCCGCCGAACTGTGCGAACTCGCGCAGAAAAAAAATCTCGTTCTGCAAGTCGGTCACGTCGAGCGGTTCAATCCCGTTTTCAAATTTCTCCAAGATGTCGCCACCGAGCCGAAGTTCATCGAATGCCACCGGCTTTCGCCCTATCCCGCGCGCAGCACAGACATCGGCGTGGTGCTGGATTTGATGATTCACGATCTCGACGTGATTCTCGCGTTCGTCAAATCGCCGGTGACCAGCGTGGATGGCGTGGGCATCCCGGTGTTGAGCCGAAGCGAGGACATCGCCAACGTGCGGCTGCGTTTCGCCAGCGGCTGCGTGGCCAACCTCACCGCCAGCCGCGTCAGCCCGGAGCGGATGCGCAAGATCCGCGTCTTCAGCGGCCCGACCAATCCCTGCTACATCTCGCTCGATTACCGCGTGCAGGAAGGATATATTTTACGCGTCGCCCGCGACGACCAGGAAGAAAGTTCACTGCTGAAAAAAATCATGGTCGCCAAGCTCGGCATCGGCAAAGACTCCACCATCATCAGCCATTTTGGCGGCAAAAAAATCGTGCGCGAGCCGGTGCCGATTGCGAAGGACGAGCCGCTCAAACTGGAACTGCAAAGCTTCGTCAACTGCGTCCGCGAGAAACAGGCGCCCGTCGTCAGCGGCGAATCCGCCAAGCGCGCGCTGGATCTGGCGTTTGAAATCACCCGGCAGATTCAGCAGATCAAATGATCGCGATGCCAAAAACTCATCTCGAATATTTTTATTTCGCATCACGTTAATTATCTGCCTATTCTCAAACAATTATGGCAAAACAAACAAAGCTTGTTGCCTAGCCCATAGCGCCAGCTATGGGTTTAATCGTCCACAAACCCACCAAGCTCCGGCAGGAGCGAAAGAAAACCCCGCAACGAAAATCCATTTCTTCCGCCCCGTCCGGGGCTTGAATCGTTCTACCAATACATTCCCACGGTTTCACCGTGGGCTACTATCGCACGCCACTCCGTGGCTAACACAAAACCCGCCTCACAATTAATTTTATGGCGCACACCTTCACCCATTTGCTGACGCACATCATTTTCAGCACGAAAGACCGGCGGCCATTGCTCGACGCGGATTTGAAATCGCGCCTGTTTCCCTATCTCGGCGGCATCATCCGCGCGCACGACGGAAAGGCGCTCATCATCAACGGCCCGGCGGATCATGTTCACATTCTGGCATCGCTCGCGGCGAAACATTCATTGTCCGATTTGATGCGCGAGTTGAAGGCGGATTCATCCGGCTGGATTCATAAAAATTTCCCAAATCAAAAATCGTTCGCATGGCAAATCGGTTATGGCGCATTCAGCGTGAGCCATTCAGCTTTGGCCGAGGTGGAGAAATACGTTGCCCATCAGGAGGAACATCATCGCAAGGTTTCGTTTCAGGAAGAATTTGTGGCGTTTCTCAAAAAACATGAAATTGAATATGACGAAAGGTTTTTGTGGGAATGAATTTTCTTTCGCCCCTGCCGGGACTTGAATCGTTTTGCCAACGCCTTCCCACGGCTGACGCCGTGGGCTATTATCGTGCGCCACTCCGTGGCTAAATTTACAAACGGATGAAACCGAAAACCTTCATGCTCATCGCCGGCGAGGCGAGCGGGGATTTGCTCGCGGCGGAACTGGTGGCCGCGCTGCGCGCCCAATCTTCCATCCTCAATCCGCCATCCTCGCCCGTCTTCTTCGGCGCGGGCGGCGCGAAGATGTCTGCCGCCGGCGTGGAACTGGCCTTCGACCTGACACAGCACTCGGTCATCGGCATCACGGACGTGCTGAAAAACATTTTGAAATTCCGGCGGCTCTTCAATCAACTGCTCGCACTGGCGATTGAGCGCAAGCCGGACGTGGTTATCGGCGTGGATTACGGCGGGTTCAACCTGCGCTTCGGCCAGGCGGTCAAGAAATACGTCCGCGATAATCCATTCTCGAAATGGGAGCCAAAGATCGTCCAGTTCGTCTCGCCGCAAGTCTGGGCGTCGCGTCCGGGCCGCGCGGACCGGCTGGCGGCGGATTATGATTTGCTGTTGAGCATTTTCCCGTTCGAGAAGGACTGGTATGCCAGGCGCGTGCCGCAGTTGCGCGTGGAATTTGTCGGCCATCCGATGATGGGAAGATTTACGAATGACGATTTACGATTTGCGCGCGAATTGGCTGGCGGCGCGTCAATCGTCAATCGTCAATCGCAAATTCTTCTGCTGCCCGGCAGCCGCAAGAACGAGTTGCAGCGGCATTTGCCGGTGATGCTTGCGGCGGTAAAGTTGATTCAGGAAAAACTACCGGCGGCGAAGGCGAAAATGGTTTTGCCGAATTTAGGTTTGAAGGAACTCGCGGACAGGTCGTCCGCGCTCCAAGCAGACGTGGAAATTCAGATCGGTGAATTACCGTGGGCGTTGGCGGAATCGGATGTGGCCATCGCCTCGACGGGCACGGTGACGATGGAGTGCGCGTTTTTCGGCGTGCCGACGGTGACGCTCTACAAAACATCGTGGCTCACTTATCAGATCGCCCGGCGCATCGTGACGGTGAAATCGCTGACGATGCCAAACCTGCTCGCGGATGAAACGGTTTATCCCGAATTCATCCAGCGTGACGCGACGCCGGAAAATCTTTCGCGCGCCGTGCTGGAATTGTTGCAGGACGAATCGCGCCGAGCAAAAATCAAGGCGCAGCTCGCCAAAATTATTTCCTCGCTGGGCGAACCCGGCGCGCCGGAACGGGCGGCAGCAGCGATTTTGAGTTTGTGAACCGGTTTTCAACCAGTCACGCAGCGCCGGCTTGGCTGCGACACACGCAAATTCCCGGCTGGCTTCCCGCGCGTGAACCGCTAAAATCCTCGTTCCGATTCGCATGAATCTTGCGCCTGAATCCATCGGCCTGATCGCCGGCAGCCGCACGCTGCCGCTGGAATTCGCGCGGCTGGCCCGCGCCGCCGGCGTGAAACGCCTCGTCGCCGCCGCCGCCGAAGGCGAGACCGATCCCGCGCTCGCGCAGCTCGTGGATGACATCGTATGGCTCAAGGTCGGCCAGCTTGGAAAAATGATCGCCACGTTCACCAGCCGCGGCGTGAAGCAATGCGTCATGCTCGGCCAGATTGCGCCCAAGAATCTTTTTGATTTCCGCCCTGACCTGCGCGCGATGGGCGTCTTCATGCGGCTCGAGGAAAAAAATGCGCACACGATTTTCGGCGCGATCGCGGACGAATTGAAAAAGGACGGCGTGGAACTTATCGAGGCGACGCCGTGGCTCGCGCCGCTGATGCCACAGACTGGATTTGCGCTCGGCCCGAAACTTTCGGAAGCGCAAACGGCGGATGTGGCATTTGGTTTCCGCATCGCCAAAGAAACTTCGCGCCTGGAAATCGGACAGCTCGTGGTCGTGAAAAACGGCACGGTGCTGGCCGTCGAGGGATTTGAAGGCACGGACAAATGTCTCGCGCGCGGCGGCGAACTCGCCGGCAAGGACGGCGGCGCGGTGGCCGTGAAAGTGGCCAAGCTGAATCACGACATGCGATTCGATGTCCCCTGCCTTGGCGCGCAAACTTTGGCGACCTGCGCGACGGCCAAAATTTCCGTGCTCGCCATCGAATCCGGCAAATCGCTCCTGCTCGAACGCGAAGCCTGCGAGGAACTCGCCCGGAAAAATAAAATTTCCGTCACAACCATTTCTTAACGATCAACCATCAACTAATCCCCATCAACTTTTCCGATGCTCACCTCGCACGAACTTCTCGGTTTCATGTCGCCCGCGCTGGCGAATGACATTTTATCCTTCACTTTCGAGTCGGACAAGCCGGCCTACAAAGCCACGCTTGCCGCCGTCGCCGAAGCCAAGCACGTCCGCCCGATTTTTCTCGAACGCCAGCCGCGCGCCGAGCGCCATGTCACGATGCTCTCGGCGCTGACCAAGCCCAATCTCGATGCCGCCGCCGCCGCCTTCATCCGCGCCTGGCTGGTGAAAAAACACGCCGCGATGCTGGTGGATTTTCTGAACGCGCTGGAAATCAAAAACGAAAACGGCGTGGTCGAGGATTTGCCGTCCGCAATGGATGACGCGAAGTTGAAAGCCGCGATTGAAATTTTGCTCGCCAAATATCCGCACGAAGTCGTGGCGGTGTATCTGAACGCGTTCAACGACATGAACACCGCCGGCTGGGCAAACCTCAAAACGCTGCTCGAATCCGACGCGCGGCTGCAGCTGGGCAACCACAGTTAAAACAGCTTTCAAATTTACGATTTACGATTTACGATTTACGCGCTTTTATGATTCGCGAGGAAATGAAATTTTCCCCATCGTGGTCGCATCGGCCAAAACCGCGCGGACATCGCGTGCATCGTAAATCGTAAATCGAATATCGTAAATCTTATGGAAGCTGACATCGCACTCATCGGCCTGGCCGTCATGGGCCAGAATTTGATTTTGAACATGAACGACCACGGTTTTACCGTCGTCGCCTACAACCGCACCACCGAAAAGGTGGATCATTTTCTCGCGAACGAGGCGAAAGGAACAAAAGTCCTCGGCGCGCATTCGATTGAGGAAATGGTTTCCAAGCTCAAGTCTCCGCGCCGCGTGATGATGCTCGTCAAGGCCGGCAAGCCGGTGGACGATTTCATCGAGCAGCTTATTCCCGCGCTGAAACCGGGCGACATCATCATTGACGGCGGCAACTCGTTATTCGAGGACACGAACCGCCGCACGAAATACGTTGAGAGCAAGGGCCTGCTCTACGTCGGCACCGGCGTGAGCGGCGGCGAGGAAGGCGCGCGCCACGGTCCCAGCATCATGCCCGGCGGTTCGCCCGCCGCATGGCCGCATGTGAAGGATATTTTCCAGGCCGTCGCCGCCAAGGTGGAGGACGGCACGCCGTGCTGCGACTGGGTCGGCGAAGCCGGCGCCGGTCATTACGTGAAGATGGTTCACAACGGCATCGAATACGGCGACATGCAGTTGATTTGCGAAGCGTATAACATCTTGAAAAACGGACTCGGCCTGAGCGCCGACGAGATGCACCAGGTTTTCGCCGAATGGAACACAGGCGAACTGGACAGCTACCTCATTGAAATCAGCCGCGACATTCTCGCGCACAAGGATGCAGATGGTTCGCCGCTGGTGGACAAGATTCTCGACACCGCCGGGCAGAAAGGCACCGGCAAATGGACGGTCATAAATTCGCAGGAACTCGGCATCCCGATCACGCTGATGGCCGAAGCCGTTTATTCGCGCTGCGTTTCCGCGTTGAAAGACGAACGCGTGAAGGCGGCGAGGAAATTGAAAGGCCCGCGCCCCGCCCTCACGAGCATCGCCGCGAATCCGGAAAAGAAAAAACAGTTCATCGGCGACATCCGCGACGCGCTTTACGCCTCGAAAATTGTCAGCTACGCGCAGGGTTACATGCTCATGCGCGCGGCGGCCAAGGAATACGGCTGGAACTTGAATTACGGCGGCATCGCGCTGATGTGGCGCGGCGGCTGCATCATCCGCTCGCGCTTCCTCGGCAAAATCAAGACGGCGTATGACAACAATCCGAAGCTGATGAACTTGATGCTGGACGATTATTTTCGTGGCGAAATCAAGCGCTCGCAAAAAGGCTGGCGCAACATCGTGGCCACGGCGGCGAAGAAAGGCATTCCCACTCCGGCGTTCAGCACGGCGTTGAACTTCTTCGATCAATATCGTTCTGCCGTGTTGCCGGCGAACCTGCTTCAGGCGCAACGCGATTATTTCGGCGCGCACACTTATGAGCGCGTGGACAAGCCGCGCGGCGAATTTTTCCACACCAACTGGACCGGCCGCGGCGGCACCATCGCCAGCAGCACTTACAACGTGTAACTGGTAGGGCTGACCTGCTGGTCAGCCGAATGGCGGCGGCGCAGCACCGCCGCCCTGCCCTGCCGATGGCTCCAGGCGCGCAGTTCCGGCTGCGCGCCTTTTTTTATTTCCGGATCCTTCGCCGTTTTCGCGTCCTTCGCGCGACATAAAAAGGTTTGTTTGACGCCCGTTGCGGCAGCGGCAAAAATCCGGCATGGCAAAACCTGAATTGAAGATCGAGAAACTCACGGACGGCAACGGCAAAGCTCCACAAAATGGCGACACCGTGACCGTGCATTACACCGGCATGTTCACCGACGGCAAAAAGTTCGACAGCTCGGTGGATCGCGATGAGCCGTTCAGCTTCAAGCTCGGCGCGGGCGAAGTCATTGCCGGCTGGGATCTCGGCGTGGCGCGGATGAAAGTTGGCGACAAGGTGAAGCTGATCATTCCTCCGGAACTCGCCTATGGTCGCGATGGTTATCCGGGCGCGATTCCACCGAACAGCACGCTGATTTTTGAAGTGGAGTTGCTCGGCATCGGTTGAGGCTTTGCCGGCAATTATTTTTTGACCGCGCCGAGCGGCAGCACGATTTTCCCAAAAAGTTCATTCAACACTTGCGCGAGGCCGGTGTAAATCGCGGCCAAACCGCAGACGATGCCTTCGTAGCCGGTGGCGTGTTTGAAAGCCGCGCTGGCACCGGTGAAATCACCAAGGGCAAGCAGGAAAAACAAAATTGTCAGCGTGCCAAAAACAACCATCAGCGCACGGTTCAGGCGGAAAGTGCCAAGGAACATTGCGGCGGTAAAAAGCCCCCACATGGCGAGATAAGTGGCCACCGCCGTTTCATTGGCCGGGACAACGGTGGAAATGATTTTGGGCAGCAACACCATGGTCACAAATGAAAGCCAGAAGAATCCGTATGAAACGAATGCCGTGGCGGCGAAGGTGTTGCCTTTCTTCCATTCCATGATGCCCGCGATGACCTGCGCGATCCCGCCGTAGCAGAGGCCCATCGCCAGGATCATGCTGTTGAGTTCAAAAAATCCCGCGTTGTGCAGGTTCAGCAGCACGGTCGTCATGCCGAATCCGAGCAGGCCGAGCGGCGCGGGGTTGGCGGTGGTGTCTTTGAGTTGAGTCGTCGCGGTTTCGTTCATGGAACAATTTAGTTTGGGTTATGCTCTGGAATCGGCGCAATAATGACACCACCCAAACTCCCGGGTCAAGTTCGACCATTGAACAAATGATCATTGATCTGCCGGTTCGAACGCGCAAATTCATTTAAACTTTGACTTGCTTCGTTCAAAAACAACTCCCAATTTGAATCATGCGTCCCATTTTATTTCTGGCCACCAGTATTTTCTTTGCCTTGAGCCTGCCCGCCAACATTCACGCGCGGGAAAATCAGCGTCTGGATGCAGGCTGGCATTTCAAACTCGCTGACGTTCCAGACGCGGAAAAAAGCGGCTTTGACGACAGCGGTTGGGAAACGGTTTCGTTGCCGCACAACTGGGGCTGGCAGGAAGCGCAGGCCGGCAAGAATTATTATCGCGGGCCGGGCTGGTATCGCCGCGAATTGGAGGTCGTCGCGCAGCCGGGCAAAAGATATTTCCTGCGGTTCGAAGCGGCGAGCCTCATTGCCGATGTTTATTTGAACGGCAAACTGCTGGGTCAACATCGCGGCGGCTTCGGCGCGTTTTGTTTTGAAATCACGAAAGCACTTTCGGACACCGGCACAAACCTGCTCGCGGTGCGCGTGGACAACGCCAAAGCGCCGGACATCGCGCCGCTGGCCGGAGATTTTTCCGTTTATGGCGGGCTATATCGGCCGGTGCATTTGATTGTGACGGACGCGGAAAATATTTCGCTGACGGATCACGGCTCGCCCGGCGTCGTGTGGTCGCAGACCAGCGTGACCGAAACGCAGGCGGTGCTGGATGTGACGGCACAAATCTCCAATGGCACCCAAAAGAAATCTTCTTTGAAGCTGGCCGCCAGCGTCATGGATGCGGACGGGAAAATCATCGCCACCAGCGAGCAGGCCATCACGCTCGCCCCGCGCGACACCGCGCCATATTTTCTGCGCGTCACCGTGCCGCAGCCGCATTTGTGGAACGGACGCAAAGACCCTTATCTTTACAAGGCCGTTGTCGAATTGCGTTCGGCGGATGACGTGGTGGATTCGATCGGGCAGCCGCTGGGTTTGCGCTTTTATTCGATTGATCCCGACAAAGGATTTTTCCTGAACGGCCAGCCATATTCTCTGCATGGTGTGGACCGGCATCAGGATTATATGAACGAGGGCTGGGCGATTTCCGAGTCGAATATGGACGAGGACATTTCGCTGCTCAAAGAACTTGGCGCGACGGTCGTGCGTTGCGCGCATTACCAGCACAGCGATTACTTTTACAGCCTGTGCGACCGCGCGGGTATTCTCGTCTGGGCGGAAATTCCGCAGGTCAACATCATCCGCGACACGCCGGAATTTGAGAACACCTCGCGCAACCAATTGCTCGACCTGATCCGGCAAAGCCTAAATCACCCGGCGATTTTTGTTTGGAGCCTCGGCAACGAGATTGGTTCCGGCAGCGACGATCCGCACCGCGAGTTGCAGGATTTGGCCGCGCTGGCCCACGGCGAAGACCCGACGCGGCCCACGATTGAAGCCACCATGACGGACGCGCGTCCGCAGATGAACAAAATTCCCGATCTGCTGGGCTGGAACATTTATCCCGGCTGGTATGGCGGGGCGAAGGAGAATTATGGCCGCGATCTGGACGCCCGCCGCGACTCCAGCCGGCACGGCGGCTTTTGCGTCAGCGAATACGGCGCCGGCGCGAATACGACGCAGCACGAGCAAAATCCCAATCAGCCCAAGCCGGGCGGCCAATGGCATCCTGAAGAATGGCAGGCGGAAGTCCACGAAGCGGCGTGGGCGGCGATCAAACAGCGTCCGTTTGTCTGGGGATCGTTCGTGTGGTGCATGTTTGATTTCGCCGTCAACACCCGGCACGAAGGCGGTCAGCCCGGACTGAACGACAAGGGGCTTGTCACCCGCGACCGCCAGACGAAAAAGGACGCCTTTTATTTTTACAAGGCCAATTGGTCCGACGAGCCGGTGCTTTATATCACCAGCCGGCGTTTCACCGAACGCACCAACGCGGTGACGGACGTGAAAATTTATTCCAACGCGACGGAGCCGGAGTTGTTCCTCAACGGCGTCTCGCAAGGCAAACGCAGCGACGGCGTGAACGGCGTTTTCCTCTGGAAAAATCTCGCGCTCGCGCCGGGTGAAAATAAAATTTCCACGTCGGCACAGCGCAACGGCCGGAATTTGAGCGACGAGTGCGTGTGGAACCTTTCACCGCCCCAGCCAATCAAAACAATTCCTCCGAACTGACAGGTTGGCCGGTCGCATGACTCCTTTTTGAATTTGGCGTATTCCGCCCGACAGCAATCACAAATTCACCGCCGGGTCGCCGTAGAGCGTGAAGGAGCCGGTGCGCTCGATCTTCACTTCCATGAGTTGCCCTTGATGACGGGCACTGCCGTCGAACAGCACGATGCGGTTGCAGCGCGTGCGTCCAGTGTAGCGCGCGGGATTTTTCCTGCTCGGTCCTTCCACCAAAATCTCCACCTGCCGCCCGATGAAGGCGTCGTATTTGCGCGCGGCGATTTCGTTGACGAGGTTCAGCAGCCGCTCATTGCGCTCCTCGCAGATGGCCTGCGGCACTTGGTCGGGCATTTCGGCGGCGGGCGTGTCGCGGCGCGGCGAGTATTTGAAAATGTAGGCATTGTCGAACTGCACTTCACGGCAGAGCGAGAGCGTCATTTCAAAATCCTCTTCGGTTTCGCCCGGAAAGCCGACGATGATGTCCGTGTAAACGCCCATTTCCGGTTTTGCCTTGCGCAGCTTCTCCACGATGCCGAGAAATTTTTCGCGCGTGTAGCCGCGGTGCATCAATTTCAAAATACGGTCGCTGCCGCTTTGCAGCGGAATGTGCGCGCTCTCGCACAATTTCGGCAGGCACGCGTAGGCGTCCACCAAATCATCGCCGTAACCTTTGGGATGCGGCGAGGTGAAACGGATTCTTTCCAAGCCTTCAATCTCGTGAACGGCTTCGAGCAGTTGGACGAAGGGCGAATTTTGTGATGCGTGTTGCGTGATGCGTGATGCGGCGGCCACGTCACGCGCCACTTGCCACTCGTCTCGTTTCTCGCGTCGTCCGAAGCTCGTCACAATCTGGCCGAGCAAAGTGATTTCCTTGACGCCGCGCGAAACGAGTTCGCGGCATTCGGCGACGATGTCGGGAATGGTGCGGCTGCGTTCCTCGCCACGCGTGCTGGGCACAATGCAGAAGGTGCAGTGCTGGTTGCAGCCCTGCATGATGCTGACGAACGCGGACACGGAAGTCTTGGCGCTGCCATTGAGCAGATGTTCGCGAATGGTCGCCTCGCTTTTGGCCTCGGCCTCCACGTCCACGATTTTTTTGCGCTGGCCGGCGAGCAGTTCATCAATGTATTCCGCCGCGCGATGAAATTTCTGCGTGCCGAGAACCAAGTCCACGTCCGGCAATTTATCAATCAGCTCCTTGCCGCGGCTTTGCGCCATGCAGCCCATGAAGCCGACAATCTGGTCGCGCTTCTGGTTGCGCGCGGCGCCGACGATGTTGCGCATTTTGTTGATGGCCTTCTGCTCGGCAAAATCGCGCACGCTGCATGTGTTGAGCAGCACCACGTCGGCGGCAGCTTCGGACGGAGCTAGCGAATAGCCCTTGGTCACGAGCTGCGCGGCGACGGCCTCGCTGTCGCGCTCGTTCATCTGGCAACCGTAAGTTTTTATAAAAACGCTCGGCATGGTTTCGAGAGTGCGGAAATTTAATTCATCAGCGCCGGCTTGGAAAGCCGGGACCGCGATGAGGCGGGCGACCCCGCATTTTTTACATTCGCCAAACGCCCGTGTTTTGGATAGTCTGTGCGATATGGCCAGATTATTTCTCGGACTCGATTCCAGCACACAAAGCTTGAGCGCCGTCGTCATTGACCTCGATACGCGCAAAGTCATCTACGAAAAATCAATCAACTTCGACCAGGCGCTGCCGCAGTTCAAAACCAAAAACGGCGTGCTGCCCTGCCGCGATCCGTTGGTCAAGCACAGTTCGCCGCTGCTCTGGGCCGCCGCGCTCGACCTGCTGTTCGCGCAGATGAAAACCGACGGTGTCGCGCTCGGAAACATTCTCGCCATCAGCGGCAGCGGCCAGCAACACGGCTCGGTTTATCTCAACGAAAAAGCGGAGCCGGCGCTGGCCAATCTTGATCCCAAAAAATCGCTGGTGGAAAATCTCACCGGCGTGTTCGCGCGCAAAACTTCGCCCATCTGGATGGATTCTTCCACGGCGAAGGAATGTTCCGAAATCCGCAAAAAACTCGGCGGCATTAAGTTCACCGCCTCGCGCACCGGTTCGGACACGTTCGAGCGTTTCACCGGCCCGCAAATTCGCAAGTTTTACAAGACCGAGCCGAAGGCCTTTGCCAAGACCGCGCACATCGCGCTGGTCAGTTCGTTCATGGCCTCGCTGCTCGCGGGGAAAATCGCGCCGATTGATTTCGGTGACGGCGCGGGCATGAACCTCATGGACATCCGCCGGAAAAACTGGAACCACGACGCGCTCAAAGCCACCGCTCCGAGCCTGACGAAAAAACTGCCGCCGCTGGCAGATTCAGGCCAGGTCATCGGCCCGGTCAGCGCCTACTTCGTCCAGAAATTCGGGTTGAATCCCGAAGCCGTCGCCACCGTCTGGACCGGCGACAATCCGGCGAGCGTCATCGGTCTGGGACTCATCCAGCCCGGCCTAGTGGCCATCAGCCTCGGCACGAGCGACACGTTTTTCGGCACGATGGAAAAATGCCAGACGGATGAGAGCGGCGAAGGCCACGTCTTCGGCTCGCCCGCCGGCGGCTACCTGACGCTGATTTGTTTCAAGAACGGCTCGCTCGCGCGCGAAAAAATCCGCGAGCTTTACAAGATTTCCGACTGGAAAAATTTCGGCGAACTCGTGGAGCAGACGCCGCCGGGCAACAACGGCGGGATTTTGCTGCCGTGGTTCGAGGCGGAAATTGTCCCGCGCGTGAACCAGCCGGGCATTCACCGTTTTGATCTCGACGAGAACAATGCCGCCGCCAACTGCCGCGCCATTTTCGAGGCGCAGATGCTTTCGATGCGGCTGCATTCGCAATGGATGCAGGTCGCGCCGGAAAAAGTCCTCGTCACCGGCGGCGCGGCACAGAACACCGCCCTGTTGCAGGTGCTGGCCAACGTGATGCAATGCCGCGTGCTGCGGATCGAAGTTTCCAAGAGCGCCGCGCTCGGCGCTGCGTTGCAGGCCGCGCACGGCTGGTTGACGGCGGCGGGCAAAAATCCGAAGTGGGAAAAGCTGGTGGCCGGTTTTACCGCGCCGGTGCCCGGCAGCGAAATCCGCCCGGACAAGCAGACCGCGAAGCTTTACAACCAACTACTGGACAAATACGCCGCGTGCGAGTTCGACGCGCTGTGACCTGCGTCGCCGGCATCAAACCGGCAACAGCTTGATCTGCTCATTCTCCCGCGCGGCGGCCTCGCCGAGGGTTTGCGTCTGTTTGCGGCGGCGCTCGATGATGTGCTTGTCCTGCATCGGATCATAGGCCACCGGATAATTGCCATTGTAACACGCCATGCAGAACACTTCCGCCGGCTGGCCGGTGGCCGCCACCATGCCGGCCTGCGACAGATAATGCAGCGAGTCGGCGTTTAAGTATCGGCGGATTTCGTCCACGGTATTGTTCGCGGCCATCAGCTTGCTGCGGTCGGGAAAATCTATGCCATAGACGCACGGGTTCATGTGCGGCGGACAACTGACGGCAACGTGAACCTCACGCGCGCCGGCTTCCTTGAGCGTCTTCACCCGCGCACGGCACGTCGTCCCGCGCACGATGGAGTCGTCCACGATCACCACGCGTTTGTCTTTCACAAGCGACTCGATGAGGTTGAGCTTCACGCGGACGTTGAAATCGCGGATGAGTTGCGTGGGCTGGAGAAAACTGCGCCCGACGTAATGGTTGCGGATGAACGCCATTTCGTAGGGGATGCGAGATTCCTCGGCATAGCCCATCGCGGCGCACACGCCGGAGTCGGGCACGGGAATTACCAGATCGGCTTTGACATTGTGCTCGCGCGCAAGCTGGCGGCCCATTTCTTTGCGGACTTCATAGACACTGTGGCCGTTGATGACGCTGTCGGGCCGCGCGAAATAAACGTATTCAAAAATGCAGAACGCGCGTTTCTGCTGGTCGGGAAACGCCTGAATGCTCGTCAGCCCCTTTTCGTTGATGATGACAATTTCACCGGGCGCCACGTCACGGATGAATTGCGCGTGGATTAAATCAAACGCGGTTGTCTCGCTGGAAAGCACATACGCGCCTTCCGCCGTGCGCCCGATGGAAAGCGGCCGGAACCCGTGCGGGTCGCGCGCCCCGATCAGTTCCTTTTCGGTCATGATGACGAGCGAGAACGCGCCTTCGATGCGGCGCAGCGTGTGGACGAGCGAATTGGCCACGCCGCCCATTTCCGGCTGGGCGAGCATCATGATGATGATCTCGCTGTCCACGCTGGTTTGGAAAACAAGTCCCCGCGATTCCAACTCGTCGCGCAGCACGGCGGCATTGGTCAGGTTGCCGTTGTGCGCGACAGCGATTTGTCCGCGCGCGCAATCCACGGTGAGCGGCTGGGCGTTGGACAACTGCGACGAGCCGGTGGTGGAATAACGGGTGTGGCCGATGGCCATTTCGCCGATCAGGTCGTGCAAAATTTTCGGGTCGTTGAAAATCTGGGGCACGAGGCCCATGCCGTGATGCTTGAAAAATTTTCCGTCGTGGCAGGTGACGATGCCGGCGCTTTCCTGGCCGCGATGCTGGAGCGCGTAAAGGCCGTAGTAGGCCAGTTCGGCGGCGTTCGGATGGCCGAAAACGCCGAAGACTCCGCAATAATGTTTGGGATAATTGTGTGGCTCTCTTTGCATCGCGCGCGTCGCTGAATTTTTGCAGACAGGCATGAAGGGCGCAAGTCGGAATGAAAACAGCCAGTATCCTGATTTGAAATTTGGTGGATGCTGTTTTCACGAATCCTCACACGTCCTCACCCATTGATTTCATTGGCTTTTCTCAACTTCACTTTCTCACCAATCCTCACATTTCCGCCCAAACTATGGCAACCAGTCCACGAAGTCGTGACGGGAAACCTTGGTTCAGCGCGCGCGGATCATAAGGCACGTGGCTGGGCTGGGGCTTATAAGGGCACGCATCGGTATAGACGGGTCGGTTGTCCAGGTGCGGTGACGTCAAAATAAAGTTGCGAGGTATTGGTAAGGATTAGCGTGCCGAGCTGAAACCAAGCGTCGGTAGGCCCAATGGCATTGATCGCGTCCACCCGCAGTTGGCCGCCGGGCGTGCCCGTCACTGTGATGGCGGGCACAATAGTGAGGCTTAGTGTCGGAGCGCCATTAGAGGTGCCACTCTGACTGGCGCGGTAAAACCGCTGTAGGGGGGATGGTGTGGAGGTGTCAAAATAGAATTGCGAGGCACTCGGCATTGAGACTACGGCCAGAGATGACCAAGCTGGCTCCGGGGCGAGGGCATCGGCGTAATCCAGGCGCAATAGGCTTCCTGGCTGGCCGAGCAGCTGCAGTGCCGGGACAGCCCGTCGCTCAACGGGCGGGATGATGTTGAGCATGGCCGGCGCGCTGGTGACGGCTGCAAACACATTGGTGACAACCACTGTGTAAGCCCCAGCGTTGTCTGGTTGGACGTTGGCCAAGTGGAGGCCAGAGTTGGTCGTGGCGCTGCCGATGGCGTTGGTGGCGTTGAAAAACCACTTGTAGTAGAGCGGGGGGGTGCCGGCACCGCGCACTCTAAACGTGACTGAGGAGTCCGTCTCCGCTGTTTGACTTGATGGAGTTGACACGCTCGGAATTTCTGAAACCAAGGCTAGGCTGTGTTCATACCCTGCCGCGATCCTAATGACACCATTCAACCCGCCTGGCACCATGCTTTGGCCGTAAGAATTGTCTCCCCAAGCCACGACGGTGCCATTAGCTTTGAGCGCTAAACTGTGCCTATAGCCTGCGGCGATCGCTATGACATGCTGTAGCCCGTCTGGCACGCTGCTCTGTCCGTAAAAGTTCTCTCCCCACGCGACAACTGTTCCGTCGGTCTTGAGCGCCAGACTATGGTATCCTCCAGCGGCAATGGCTACAACCCCGGACAAGCCGGGCGGGACGAAGCTCTGGCCCACAAATGCCCCCCAGTTGTTAAAGTTGTCGCCCCAGGCAACCACAGTGCCATTGGTCAAAAGCGCGAGCGTATGAAATCCTCCTCCGGCAATTTGTGTTATCCCGCTCAAGCCCTGGGGCACTCTGCATTGTCCGTAGCCATCATCTCCCCAAGCAACGGCTATTCCGGTAGATTTGAGAGCAATATTGTGCCAACCACCAGCCGCGATGGCTACAACGTCGGCCAAGCCTGACGGCACCGCGCCCTCGCCCTCGCTGTTATAGCCCCAAGCCACCACCGTGCCATCGGTCTTGAGAACAAGATTGTGCAGCCATCCTACAGCAATGGCTGACACGCCGGCTAATCCCTCAGGCACTACATTCCGATCTCCGGAATTGTCTCCCCAAGGCATTACTGTCCCGTCGGACTTGAGCGCCAGGCTGCCCCACCCCCCGCCACCAATGGCAATGATGCCGTTCAGATCCGCAGGGGCTGTGCTTTCGCCGCTGCCGTTGCTTCCCCAGCCCGTGATTGTGCCCAGAGGCTGACTGCTCTGGGCTTGGGCGTTTATCCTGGACCCAACGAGCACTGCCGTTATGCACAAAGCCGATTCAATCCGACAGAAGTAAGCTTTTACTCGGGATTTCCCATTTGACCTGTTTTTCATGGCGTCAAATTTAGTCTTGCTTGCGGGTTTCGCGATTATAGTCCCAACGCTTGACTTTGCAAACCATTTTGTAACCACAAATTAGTTTTTGGGATCGTATAAAATCGCACAAATAAAAACGCCAACGAGTAAAGCGGTCACGATGTATTCGGAAATCGTCATCTTTCACTTTTGAATCATTGGGTCCGAATACGGTTTCAATTTTCCCACCAGTTCTTCCGGCAACCGTTTCGGCTTTTCCTCGCGGCTGGTGCAGCAGTGGAATGTTTCGGCTTCGAGAATGAGTTTTCCATTCTGGTTCAAAATGCGGTGGCCAAAGTTCAGCCGCACGCGCTCGACGCGCGTCAGCCACACTTCAATCGTCAGCAGGTCGTCGTAGCGCGCGGGCAATTTGTAGCGCAGCCGCGCTTCGATGATGGGGAAAATATAGTCGGCAGCCTGCAATTCCAAAACCGGCGAGCCAAGCGACCGCATGAATTCGCCGCGCGCGGCTTCCAGCAAATCCAGATAGCGCGAATGGTAAATGTGGTCGCCGAGGGTGCATTCGGCGTAGGAGACGCGGTGCGGGTGACGGAACGGTTCAGCCATGCGCGCAGCGTAAAGACCCCGCCCAAAAGTTCAACGCTGAAAACTGAAGGCGTCTTTTTTATGATTGGCATCAACTTTTTTTGTCACCGCAATGGCAATTTTGAGCAGGATTGTGAACTAAAAAATCACAGTTGCGCGATTGGCTTTTACGGTTATGTTGGCTGCATGAATTGGCAGCAGTTTCTTCCATTGGTCATTGTCTTGGTCGCCGTGGTGTTTTTTGTGTGGCGCAGTTCCGGCAAAAAAACCGGCGGCTGCGGCTGCCAATCCGGCTGTTCGCACCGGCACGATTCCGAGGCCAAGAAAGAAAACACCGCGCGCTGAACGGTTCAACCATTAGCAGAAAAACTCAAGTCATGGCCGTCACCAAAGTCAGTTCCACAATCCATTTCGTTTCCCACAAATCCGCGATGGGCGGATCGGGCGAAACCGCCACGGGGCGCTGGACGCCGCACACCGATGTTTATGTCAGCGAGACCGGCCTGGTCATCAAGGTCGAGCTGGCCGGCATGAAAAGCGACAGCCTCGAAATCATCGTCGAAGGCCAGCGCCTGCGCATCACCGGCGTCCGGCCGGACTGCTGCCGCGCGCCGCACTGCAGTTTTCTGGTGATGGAGATCAGCTACGGGCCGTTTGAAGCGGCGCTGGACTTGCCGGCGGGATTTGACCTGACCCGGGCCAAGGCGATTTACGTGAATGGTTTTCTGCGTGTGGATGTGCCGCCCGCGCATCAACCGCAAACCAAAACGACCAAAGTCCCCATTTCCGAAGGAGCCTGAACGCGCAGGCATTTCCGGGCACAGGGAATCAGTCGGCTGTTGACACGACGATGAATTTGAAAGAAACACCGCCAGAAACAGAATTTATCAGCATCCTCGGCACGGGTGAGAAATCCGACGTGCCCAACCGCTTTTCTTCGCGTTCACTGCCGGAGACGTTGCCGATTCTGGGTTTGTCCGACATCGTCATTTTCCCCGGCGCGGTCGTGCCGCTGCTCGTCGAAACCGGCCCCAGCCTCAAGCTCGTGGACGATCTCGTCGTCGGCGACCGACTGCTCGGCGCGGTGTTGCAGCGCAATCCGGATGTCGCGGAACCCGGCCCGGACGATCTGCACAGCGTCGGCTGCGTCTCGCGCCTGACGAAAATGGTGAAATTTCCCGACGGCACCGTGCGCGTGCTCATCGAAGGACTGTGGCGCATCCGCATCAAAACCTTTTCCCCGCCCGCGCCGTATCTGCACGCCAGCTACGAACTGTTGCGCGACGAGGCCGAGGACACCGTCGAACTGCAGGCCATGCTCCGCAACGCGCACAAGCAGTTTGAGGAAATCGCCAAAATGTCCACCGCGCTCACCGACCAGGTGAAAATCGCCGCGCTGAACACCGAACATCCAGGCCACTTCGCCGATCTGATCGCCGCGAACCTGAATTTGCCGCTCCCCGACCGTCAGAAACTGCTCGAAATGGTTTCCGTCCGCGAACGGCTCCAGACGCTTCTGCCGATGCTCAACCGCGAGCAGGAAGTCCTGACGTTGAGTTCCAAAATCCAGAGCGACGTCGCCACCTCCATCGCCAAGACCCAGCGCGATTTTTTCCTGCGCGAACAGTTGCGCGTCATCCAGCGCGAACTCGGCGACGGCGAAACCAACAGCGGCGAAATCAAAACGCTCCGCGAAAAAATCGAAAAGACGCCAATGCCCGCCGAGGCGCGCAAAGCTGCCGAGCAGGAACTCGAACGGCTCCAGCAGACGCCGCCCGCCGCCGCCGAATACGGCGTCGCGCGCAACTACCTCGATTGGATTTTGAGCCTGCCGTGGGAAACGGCCACCGACGACAAGCTGGACTTGAAGACGGCCGAAAAAATCCTCAACGACCAGCATTTCGGCCTCGGAAAAATCAAGGATCGGCTGCTGGAATTTCTCGCCGTGCTCAAACGCCGCAAACAAATCAAAGGTCCGATCCTCTGCCTCGTCGGCCCGCCCGGCGTCGGCAAAACGTCGCTCGGCAAAAGCGTCGCCGATGCGCTGGGCCGCAAATTCGCGCGGATTTCATTGGGTGGAATGCGCGACGAGGCGGAGATTCGCGGCCACCGCCGCACTTACGTCGGCGCGATGCCCGGAAGAATCATCCAGACGCTCCGCCGCATCGAAAGCTGCAATCCCGTGATTCTGCTCGACGAACTCGACAAGGTCGGCGCGGATTTTCGCGGCGACCCGGCGGCGGCGCTGCTTGAAGTGCTCGATCCGGCGCAGAACCACACGTTCACCGATCATTATCTGGATTTGCCGTTCGATTTGTCGCGCGTGCTGTTCATTGCCACCGCGAACTGGATGGAGCCGATTCATCCCGCACTGCGCGACCGGCTGGAAGTGATCGAACTGCCGAGCTACACCGAGTCGGAAAAATTGCAGATCGCCAAACGCTTTCTCGTGCCGCGCCAGATTGAGGAGCACGGCCTGACGAAGAGCGATGTGAAGTTTTCCGACGCCGTGCTGCGCGAACTCATCCGCGAATACACGCGCGAAGCCGGCGTGCGCCAGCTCGAACGCGAAATCGCCGCGCTCACCCGCAAAGCCACGCGCAAAATCATCGCCAAAAACGGCACGGCGGAAACCATCAAGCTCGACGCGAAAGATTTGGGAAACTACCTCGGCCATCCGAAGTTCGTCTCCGAAAGCGCGGAAAAAATCACCGAAATCGGCATCGCCACCGGCCTGGCGTGGACGCCCGTCGGCGGCGATATTTTGTTCATTGAAGCCACGCGGATGCGCGGGCGCGGCGGCCTGCTGCTGACCGGTTCGCTCGGCGAGGTGATGAAGGAAAGCGCACAAACCGCAGTCAGTTATTTGCGTTCGCAGGCCAAAAAACTCGATCTCGATCTTGACGACTACGGCAAACATGATTTGCACATTCACGTTCCCGCCGGCGCGACGCCAAAGGACGGGCCGAGCGCGGGCGTGGCGATTGTCGCGGCGTTGGCGTCGCTCTTGAGCAAGCGGTGCGTGCGTTCGGACACGGCGATGACCGGCGAAATCAGCCTGCGCGGGCGCGTGCTGCGCGTGGGCGGCATCAAGGAAAAAATCCTGGCCGCGGCACGGTTCGGACTGAAGCAAGTGATTTTGCCGGAAGGCAACAAATCCGACTGGCTGGACGTGCCGGCGGAAGTGCGGGCAAAGTTGAAGGTGCATTTCGTGAAGCAGATTTCGGAAGTGCTGCCGCTGGCGCTCGCGGCAAAATGAAAATTTCCGCATCGTCCCCGGCCACGGAGTGGCGATCGAAAGTAGCCCACGGTGAAACCGTGGGTTGGCAGCCCGATGAAAATTTCCAGCCTTGGACAGGGCGGCAGAAAATTAAACGGATAAAATTTCTTCCGCCCCGTTCCGGGGCTGGGTTTGGATTGACGATTAAACCCACGGTTTCACCGTGGGCTACTTTCTGCCGCGCCTCCGGCGCTCTGACCGCGCTGGTTTTGTTTCTCGCCGCGAGCGCGATGGCGCAAACGACGAACACTTTGTCCGATGCGGAAATTCAAGGACGCCTGCTTGCACAGAAAATTCTGTCCCAGCGTCCCGCCGAAAACACTGTCAACACGGGTGTATTACAGATCCACGACGGGAACGGGAATCATTTTGAAGTTCCCATCGTTTGCAGAACTGTCGTCACGATTGCTATTGCCAACACCAACATCGTCATCCCGGATTGGCGAATCGTTTATCAGGCCACCTTGACCAACCAGACGGAATACCTTTGGGTCATTCATGCCACCGACATGACAAACATTTATTCGTATTACGCCAAAGCCAGCGATGCCGCTCTAGTGGTAGGAGACATCCCCTTGATCGGCCATCGTATTTTTGTCCGCGACAACCATCAAGTCTCTGGATCGGCGTTGATGTCGCCTTTCGCCGGTTCCGATTTCTGGCTGTGCGACCTCGGCTTGGAATTTTTTCATTGGCCGCAACAGAAGGTTTTGAAAAAGGAATTCCACCGCCAATGCGCCTGCACGGTTTTGGAAAGCACCAATCCAAATCCGACGACCAACAGCTATTCGCGCGTAGTGTCGTGGATTGACGAGGAATCGCTCGGCATCGTGGAGGCCTACGCCTACGACGTGAACGGCAAGAAGCTCAAGAACTTTTACCCCAAGAACCTGGAAAAAGTGAACGGCCAGTATCAGGTGCAGACGCTGGTCATGGACAACGTCCAGACCGGCTCGCGCTCGCGGCTGGAGTTCGATTTGAAAAAATGAACGGTCGCAAATAACTCAGCTACCGCCGCCGCGCGCTTGACTTCATTTTGCCTCCGCTTCACGCTGCCGGCGTTCGGCCATGAAATTGAATTTTAATCGGAAATTTTTTGCGGTTGTCGCCGCGCTTTTGCTGGCGGCCCGGGTATTCGCGGCCGACACCAACGCGCCGTCCGTGTTCACGCACGACGAGCTGGCGAATAATTTTCTGCAAATCCAGGCGCAGCTCCACGCCACGCAACTGGCCCTCGAACAAAACCAGCAGGCCGCTTGGGACACCGCCCAAAGCAACGCGAACGTGCTCGCGGAGCGGCTTCAATCGCTGGAGCAATCCGTGGTCCGGCAGCGCGCGAGCGACGCCGACGCGGCGCGGCAGACGCAGCGATTGACGCTGCTCATGGCGGGCGGATTTGGACTGGCCGGACTGGGCATCCTGCTGATGATGCTTTATTTTCAGTGGCGCGCGTTCACGCAGTTCGCGCAGGTTTCATCGCCGCATCACGCGGTGATTGCGAACGCCAGCGCCGTCCACCAGCTGGCCGCGCCGGGGCGCGCGACGGTGGAAACTTCCAACGCGCAACTGCTCGACGTGGTCAGCCGGCTGGAACAGCGCATCCAAGAATTGGAAAGCGGACAAAAACTGCTGCCGAAAATCGCGGATACGAAGCCGCCGGATTTGTTGTCCGAAGGCCGGAAACATCTTGAGGCAAATGCGCCAACGCAGGCGCTGGAATGTTTCGACAAAATTTTGTCGGCGCAGCCGGAACACGCCGAGGCGCTCGCGCAACGCGCGGAAGCACTGGAGAAACTCGGCCGTGAGGACGAAGCGCTGGCGGACTACAACCGCGCGATTGCGGCGGACGAAAAACTGGTCATCGCGCATCTGCACAAGGGCGCACTGCTGAACCGGCTGAAGCGTTACGACGAGGCGCTGAAGTCCTACGAGCAGGCGTTGCAGGCGCAGGACAAAAAATCCGCGAAGGTGTGATGCAGTCGATTAATTATTATGCGGCTATGCGTATATTAAGCTTCATCTTAATTTCGGTTCTATTGAGCGGTTGCGAGCATCCGGCTGGCAAATCGCCAGATTTTGGCGGTCAGCATCCGACCAAACTTGCCTCCCGGATAGCCACTGCTGATAGCATCGTTGTCACGAGTTATTTTGCATTGCTAGACAAAGAACACCGAGACATGAGGTTTATTATAAAGGGAGCGACAGTCAGAAATATTATCAGAGCTGTCTCTGATGCTGGTCGGCTCCCGGCGCAAGTTGATAATATTCCAGTTTGGACTCTGGGATTTTATAAAGGCACAAATAATTTGGATTCTATATCTTTTGAAGGACACATTTTTAATTATGGTGGCGAACATTACGAGCAATACAGCGATGGCTCAAAAGTGCTTGAGAATTTAAATGCTGAACTCACAGAGCTTGCTAAACAGCCGTAAAGCAGATGAGGACACCGCTAACATCCGAACAGGTTGCGACAAAATCCACGCTCGCGCTTAATTGTCAGTTGAAATTGATCCGGCTCGCGCTGCGCTCGGTTTCAATCTGTTCGCGCAGCAAATCAATTTTCAATTTCAACAGTTCGCGGTTTTCCTTCGACTGTTCGCCGAGTTCCTTTTCCAGTTCGGAAATGCGCTGCTCGTAGGCGCGGAGACGTTCGAGCAGCGGCGTCTGGACGGCTTCGAGTCGCCGCGCGAGTTCGGTGAGTTCGGCGGCGGCGGTCTGCTGCGCGGCAAGAAGTTCGCGGCGCTGGGCGGCGAGTTCCTGCACCACGGCATCCTTGAGTGCGGAGACGAGATGCGGCGCGAGGCTGGCCTGCACGGAGTTCAACAGCGCGTTGACGCTCGGCGGCGGCAGCGGCTGGGTTTGGCCGTGAAGCACTTTTGAAATGATGCGGTTCGCTTCCGGCGTGCCATCGCGCTGGCAGACGGGACAGGCAACGGGCACCGGCATTTGGCCGGCGTGCGGGTGGACTTCAAAGGCGTATTTCTGCCCACAGACGCAGAAAATTTTTATGGGAATCGGCGGCGGGTTCACCAGAGAAAAGATTTTTGTTCGCCCAGCATCCGCCCGCCATTCCAGAGTGTGACGCGCCAGGCCACGACCGCGCCAAAACTCTGGTAGTCATCGCCGGCGAACGGAATCTCCGTCCAATGGCGGTATTTTCCCGGCGTGGCGTCCACTTCCAGCGTTTTCAGTTTGGGCACGCCGCCGGCGCCGATGCCGCGCAACTCCACCGCGATTTTAATTTCTTCGCCCGGCGCTTTCGCGGCTTTCCATAAAACGTCGAAGCGGACGGCGGAGACGTCGTTGGTGTGTTCGCGCAAATATGCCTGGTAGGCGTCGCGGTCGAAAAGGCTGGGCGAAGTGGCGTCGCGGCCCTGCCGGTCGAGTAACAGCGGCAGCACCTTTATGATCTTGCCCGTGACGGCATCAGCGGCTTGCGCAGCGGCGACCAGGCCGAGCGAAAGAAGAAAAATCAACAATGCGCGCATGGCAAAACGATAGCGGGCGAGGAGTTGAATTCAACTTATTTCGAGCGGTAGAAGCTATAGACTTGCACGTTTGGACCGGCGCGAAAAACGACGGCGGTATATTCATGCGACAATTGGCCGATGGTCGCCGTGGCATGAACTTCGTAAGTGCTGCCTTGAACACTGGTGTAGTTTTGGATCTCCCCGATGGCCGCCGGATCGAGGCCGGCGGCGGCGAGCAACCCGGGGACATTGCGGATGGGCGGATCGGAATCGCGCGCGGTTGCGATGGCATGCGCGGCGGTGGTGTCCATGCCGGGAATCAACTGAAGCACATTGTCGTCCGCCGTGAGGAGGTTGATTCTGCCGGTGGAAAAAGGCGTGAACACATCGCGCAAACCGAAGGCGTAATTCGGCTCCTGTCCGGGCGCGTGGCCGAAGCCGAGTTGATGTTCGGGAAGCGGCGTGTTGTCCGGCGCGGAGGAACCGCCGTAAAACATGTCGCGGGTGACGCCTTTGACGAGCTGGAGTTCATCCAGATTGTCAATCGGCGCGTTTTTGGCGTTATACGACGGCACGAGGCCGAGATAATAATCGCTCTCCGCGCCCGCCGGCCGCGTGTTGTCGTCCGGATCAATCCAGTCCAGAATCGAATCGGACACGACGGAAATGGCATTCGCATCCGCGCCCATCGCGGTGAGCGTCTGCTGGAGCAGCGGGCTGTCGGCGGTGTTGATGTTGATCTTGCTTTCGAGTTCCGTCATGGTCAACGAGACGTTGCCTTCGCCGATTGGAAAATTGGCGAGCGATTCGCCGGCAAGCGGGCCGTTGGTTTCCGGCCCTTCGCCGGGACCTCCGGCCCAATACTGCAGCTTGGAACTGAACGGCTGGTTGCCTTCCAGCGCCAGCCACCAGCACGCGCGCTCCACACCGCCGCGCCCGATCCAGTAAAACTGCTCGTCGTCGTTGGTGTTTGCGGCCAGCCGGGTTTCAATCTTCATCGAATAGGCAAATGCGCCGGCCAGCAGCGTCAGCACAGTGACCGCAATCAATGAGATGATGACCGCGAAGGCGCGATTGTTTTTGGCGACGGAAATTTTCATCGCGGCGGCACTCCTCTGGGATTGTTAAACGGATTCGGCTGGCCCGGCAAACCCGGATTCCCGCCGGGTGGAACACCGGGCGGCTGGAGCAAACCCGGATTCCCGCCCGGTCTGGCAATGCCGCGCTGCACCTGCACCGGCATCATCTGGGACGGCACCGTGTAAATGCGCGTGGCGGCAAATTCCGGCGCGCTTTTGCCGCCAGCCACGTTGGCGCCGAGCACCAGATGCACCCGCAACATCTGCGGAATGGTGTTGGTCTGGCTGTCATCCCATTCCGTGTTCCATTCCGTGCGATTCAATCGGTTTGTGCCCCACCATTCAACGCTGAAGCTCTTGACGTTCCGCGCCAGCACAAGCGGGTATTTTTCCTCGTCCGGATCCAAGTCCATCAGGACGGGATTCTGGCGCAACACCAGATCTTTTTCGCCATCCGCGCCCGCCGCCAGCGAGAAGGTGACGCGCCGCGAACTGGCATCGCGTCCGCCAGCGGCCCCGACAAATTTTCCATTGCGCGCATAAGTTTCCGGCAGGCGCGCCACGAAGCTCAAGAACGGCGCGTCGCCATTGGCCAGTTTGAACCAGTAATATTGTTGCGATGCTTGAAACGACTCGACGCCCATCAGCGCGTCGCCGATGGCGCGCAGCACCACGCGCTGGCGCTGGGCCTGCGCGGCGGCATCCTGCCCGACCTGCGAGGCGCGCATGACCACCGCCCACGTCGCGTAAATGGCCGCGATGACCATGCTGAAAACCACCATGGCCACCATGATCTCGACCAGAGTGAAGGCGGAACCAAGGCTTGAGGCTTGAGACCTTGGGCGCGGGAAAAACTTGTCCCGCGCCTCGCGCCTCGCGCCTCGCGCCGGGAAATTGGCAGTGGAATTTTCATCGTCCGGGTATGCCGATGCCACCGTCCAGGCTGCCGGGCGGCGAATGCGGTTTGTAGAGAACGGTGCTCATGTGCGAAATGATTTCGCGGCCGCCGTTGGCGGGTTGGATGACGCACTCCACGCTGTATAGATGGTTCGATGCCACTTCCACGATGGCCGCCGTCCAATTGTAATCGCGATAATCTTTGCCGAGCATGTCCGGGTCGCCGAGACTGCCGTGGTAGGTGCCTTCGACGAGACTGTTGGTGGCGGCGTAGCGCGCCAGCACCGGGCTGGCATCCACCGACGTCCGCTGCAACCGGCGCACGTTGGCGAGCGAACTGGAAATCAGGTCGAGAATGGCGAACGAGGCCATGAAGAAAATGGCGATGGCAATCATCACTTCCAAAAGTGAAAACGCGCGGTGGCCGGCTTGGGGAATTTTTACATTCATTTGTCCACGTCCGAAACGACCGGCATGCCCGTCGCATATTCCAAGGTGATTTTTTGCGACCGGCCTTTGGCGATCAAAACAATGACCGCCTCGTCGCACGTGCCGTCGGCATTGAAAAAAATCTTGGCCCAGTCCGACTGAACGTAGTCCTGCCGGAAAATATCCAGCATCCCCAGTTCCACACCATCCGGCAGCGTCGTCGCGGTGGTCTTGCCAGAGTGGACGTTCACGGCCGTGCCGGAATCGCCGACGGCGGCGCCTTCCACCCCGAACCGGCGTTCGCGCGGATAAAACACCACCGCCACTTTTTGATTGGTGAGGATGGCTTTTTCCCGCGCCGAAAAAAACACGTCCTGCATGTCGCTCACGGCTTTTCTCATGCCTTCCTTTTGCATCGCCTTGACGATGGACGGCATGCCCATCGCCGCCACCAGTCCGATGATGCCCACGACGACCATGATTTCAATGAGCGTGAACGCGGAAGCGAGGCTTGCGGCTGTGGGCTTTGGACGCGGGGAAAATCCACCTCGCGCCCCGCGCCTCGCGCCTCGCGCCTGAAAACTGGCAATCGGCAATTTCATTTCAATGGATGGACGAGATCATTCGGAACAACGGCAGGAAAATGCTCAACAGCAGAAAGCCCACGACAATAGCCATAACGATGATTAGCACCGGCCCGATCAAGTCGCTCATCACGCGCAGGGCGATTTGCAGTTCGTTTTCGTAGGTGTCGGCGATGTTGTTCAGCGCGCCGGGCACGTCGCCCGTTTCCTCGCCGATGCGCACCAGGTCCATCATCAATTGCGGGAACAATTTGCTCTGCGCCAGCGGCTGCGCCAGCGTCTTGCCATCCGTCACCGCCTCGCGCGTTTTGGCGATGGCCTCGCGGATGAGCTTGTTGGACAAGACCTGCTCGGTGATTTTCAGCGCCGTCAAAACCGGCACGCCATTTTGCAGCAGCGTGCCGAGCGTGCGCGCGAACTGCCCGAACAGATTGATCTGAATCACCCTGCCGAAAACCGGCAACTTCATGCGCCATTCGTCCAGTTTGCGCCCGCCTGCCTCGTGACGTTTGAAACCGTTTGAACATCACGATCGCCGCCAGCACCACCAATCCCATCAGCCACCAATACGACGTGAAAACCTTGCTGATGCCGATCAACATCCGCGTCGGCAACGGCAACTCGATGTTGAAGCTGCTGAAAATCTCGATGAACTTCGGCATCATTACCGTCATGAAAAAAGCCACGAGCAGGATGCCCACGCAAATCACCATCACCGGATAAATCATCGCCGATTTGAACTTGGCCTGCACCTCCGCGAATGTCTGGAAATGCGTCGCCATGCGCCGCAGCACCGCCACCAGCGCGCCGCTTTGTTCGCCCGCGCGCACCATGTTGACATACAAATCCGTGAAAATCTGCGGCTGCCGCGCCATCGCATCCGACAGCGACCGGCCTTCCGTCACCTCCTGTTTTAATTCGCGGCTGACTCCGGCGGGAATGCCTTTCGTCTCCAGATGCGTCATGCTGTTCAGCGCCACCGTCAACGGCATGCCGGAGTTTAGCAGATTGGCGAGCTGCGTCGTGAAAGTCGCCAGCTCCTGCAACTTCGGTTTTCGCTTCTGCGCCAGCTGCGCCTGCAAGCTCGGCGGCAAAAACGCCGTGAGGTTCACGCCTTTGTCCTTTTTGACGCCGGTCACCGCGCCGGCTTTGGCATCGGCCACGGCGATGGGAAAAAGTCCGGAGCGCTGAATTTGCACCAGCGCGGCGCTGCGGTCGGGCACCTCAAGAATGCCCTCGACGAGTTCGCCGGAACGCTTGCGGGCCTTGTATGAAAATTGCGACATAAAGTCCCGTGTTAAAAACCGGACGCGGGCGAAAGTTTCAAACTGTTGAGGCGTCGCGGCTACGCAGCCGGCGTGGCGGATTTTTCCTGGAGCCGGCGAAGCTGGTTTTCCAGTTGCGTCACACGGCTGTGAAGACGTTCCAGAATTTTCCGTGTTTCGGGCGGGACAGCCACGCAATCCTCGCAATGGTGTCGCGTGGCGGCGCTGCCTTTGACGGGATATTCAAATTTCTTGCCGCAGGCTCGGCAGGTGCGCGGACGCTGGCCGGAAATGGTTGGCGTGGTCATGGAAAAATGTTTGCTCAAAACGGCGCGAGCAACGGAATGATGCTTCGTCCTTTGCGCCGGTAAACCAAAAAATCCTTGTCGGTCGTGAAAATCTGACAGTTGACGCTCAACTCCGCCATACGCACGAGGCACGCATCGGCCAGGCTCATCGGCTGGTCGGCGTATTTGCGGAGTAATTCCCAAACGTCAGGCTGATGAGCGGAAACAGTAAAATCCAGCTTCACCAATTCGCGCTCGAAAAGTTCCAACAGGGAATCAATGGCCACGCCGTCGGATTGCAAAAGGAAAATCGTTTCTGACAAAACCGCTTCGCACGTCCACAACGGTTCATGAAAGCTGTTCCAAATCTCGACCGACCAGCGGTGATACTGGTCCGTCTCGCTCACAAAGCCGACGAGCGGCCCGGAATCCAGCAGGATCTTAGTCGCGGCCATAGCCGGTCAAAGGCCGCGTGGACAAATCTTTCGAGCCGCGCACGCTGCCGCACAGGTCTTTGGCGCGCTCATACAGCGACAGGCGCTGTTGGGGATTTTTGTGGTCCAGATGTTCGTCAATCAAATCGCGCACAATTGCCGCCTGCGAACGGCCCAGCGCCTTGGCCCGCTGTTTCAGCAGAGCGATCTGTTTCGGCTCCATTTTCAAGGTTACGGTTTCCATGCGGACAAAGTATTACCAGCGCGGCAGCAAGTCAACACCGGAGCGCGCGCGGTGTTCAAAGTGGAAAATGAGGCTGCACAATTCACTTGCACTATGCGAAAAAAAATTTCGGGCGCACAAAAAACTTTAGTTCGTGTGCTTCGCGGTTCCCCAAAAATTACCGCTGCCTTTTTTCCAAATCCGTCACGGCGCTGGTCACGCCGCCGTCCATCAGCAGACGACGTTCGCGCGACCGCGTTTCGCCGACGGCGGTGACGCGCACGGCGGCCTCGTCGGTCACGGGACATTCGTGCTCGCAAATGCCGCAGCCGATGCACAGCGCGGGATCCATGTAAGGCTGGCGCAGCGTGATGGGATTGCCGTCGCGCTTGATGATGGTGACTTCGCGCGAGAAAATGGCCTTGGGCGACACGGGACAAACTTCCTCGCAGACGACGCACGGCGTTTCCATCGCCCACGGCAGGCAGCGACCCCGGTCAAAAAACGCGGTGCCCAGCTTGATCGGCCCTTCCTTGACGAACGGCCCGGTGCCGGTTTTTTCCTCGATGGAAATGCGCTGGATCGCACCGGTGGGACAGACCTGGCCGCAGAGCACGCAGTTCACGTCGCACGCGCCGAGCTTCATGTCGAGGATCGGCGTCCAGATGCCTTCGATGCCGGATTCCATCCACGCCGGCTGCAAGACATTCGTCGGGCAGGTGCGGATGCACTGGTCGCACTTGATGCAGCGGTCCAGAAAATCCAATTCCTCCACGGAGCCGGGCGGGCGGATGACTTTTTTATCGTAGTTACGGGAACTGGCGCCGGACGCGCGGCCAAAGGCATAAAATCCGAGGCCGACCAACGTGCCGAGAAACGCGCGCCGGCCCGGCACGACGGGCGCGGTCACTTCGCGTTTAAGTGGCGGCATGAACTTGAACGAGATGGCGTCCTCCGGACAATCCTCGATGCAGTTGAAGCAGACGAAACACTCGCTCTTGCGGAGCTGCGTGTGCGGATCGGATGCGCCTTCGCAGCTTTTCAGGCAGAGGTCGCAGTCCACGCATTTGGTCGGGTCGCGGTCAATGCGCCAGAGCGCCACCGAGGACAGCGTGCCGAGAAACGCGCCGAGCGGACAAAGCACACGGCAGAAAAATCTCGGGATGATGACGTTCATGCCGACGAGGAACAGCAGCAGGAAACCGATGATCCACGCGCCAACGTGAAAATATTGGCGGACATAAATGCTCGACGGGAAAAACAAGTTGAGCATCGGCAAAATCACGGTGCTCATCGAGCGGTGAAACAGGCAGATCGGATCGAGCCAGCCGATTTGCAGCGTGCCGCCGATGGCCGCCGCGATCATCGCGATGAGGATGACGTATTTCAGCGAATACAGTTTTTTGTAGCGGTTGGATTCGATGCGCTCGCGTTCGTCCGCGCGGCGTTTGCCGAGCAGCCAGCCGGTGAAGTGGTGCAGAATGCCGTAGGGACAGATCCAGTTGCAGAAAATTCGTCCAAACAGCAGCGTCGGCAAAATCAGCAGCAGACTCCACATCAGCCCCATGTAAACCGTGTGCGTGGTGATGGCGGTGGCGAAGGAGACGAGCGGATCGAGTTCAAGAAACAGTGAAACCGGATAGCCCTTGAGATAGCGCAGGTCGGTGACGAAGACGAAAAACAAAAACAGCGCGAAAAAAAACACCTGCGCCACGCGACGGACGTTGCGGAGCTTGAGCAGGTTTTTCATCTGGCAAATGTTCGCCAGCAAACGCGGCAAAGCAAATGAAATTTAACCGCAATTTCACCATTTCAGCCGCCGGGATTTTTCAATGAATCAGGCATCCACCCGGCGAAATGGTGAACGCGGTTCATTTCTTTTCCGCCAACTGATCGAGGAGTTCATATCGCGCCCGCAGTTGACTCACCTTTTCCGGGCGGGGACTTGCGTCAATGACCAGACGCTCGCCAGTGGCAAATTTCGGCCATTTGGGAAGACCCGGTTCCGTTCGGGTTGGCGGTCTTAATGAAGTTGGCAAAGTAATCCTGCAACACATTCGAGATTTTGAAATCTTCCGGCGTCCAGGCAAAAACCTTGTTCGAGGCGAGATTGCCCAGCGCGTATTCGATCTCGGCCGAATGCACCGCGCCGCGCGACCGGGGTTGCTGCTGGTTTTTGGGCTGGGAATTGGTGATCACGCCGCCGGCGAGGCCCGGCACCACGTTGCCCATCTCCGGCCGCAGCGGCGGACGCGGATGGTCGTAAAGATAATAATAAGTCGGGCGGCTGCCCGTCTTCGTGGCCAGATCCATCCAAGTCCAAGTGCTGTGGCTGATGAACCGATCGCTGGCCAACGCCTGCGCTGCGTCCTTGACTTCCGTTTCGCTGGCCGCCGGATAAAGTTTGAAAACGTCGTCGGCCTTGCCTGGGTAAAGGCGTTCCAGCGCCGCCCGGAAATTCTCGATGGTCGGCTGCGCGCGGCCCAACACGGCGGAAGAACTCGATTCTTCGGAATTCACGCCGGCCAGCAGCGGCACATGCATCTGCCTGCCTGCGGCAAAAACTTGTGCCGGATTCAACGGTAAAAAGTAACCATCCACTGTTGGGCTGAACCACATACCACCGGCCTTGGCCGCTGTTTGCAGCAGTTCTTCGGCCAGCATCTTGCGCAACGCGGCGAGTGAAGGCGATGCGCCGATGCCCAGTGCGGACGCCAGCTTGACACCCTTCGCTTCGGCATCGGCCAGCGGAACCGCCGGAAGCGCCCCGATGATGGAACCGCTTTCACCAATCGCCGCCGCGAACAAACCTTTCGAGAGCGGCGACGCCATCTGCGCGGAAACCGAAATGGAACCCGCCGACTCACCGGCGATCGTAACCCGCCGCGGGTCGCCGCCGAAAGCCGCAATGTTCCTCTTCACCCACTCAAGCGCCGCGTGCTGATCCAGCAAGCCGTAGTTTCCCGACGCATGGTGCGGCGATTCCCCGGTCAGTTCGGGATGCGCGAAGAAGCCGAAGAGGCCAAGACGATAGTTGACCGTAACGGCGACAATGCCTTTTTTCGCCATGCTCTCGCCGTCGTAGCGCGGTTCCGATCCGTCGCCCGCGACAAATCCGCCGCCATAAAAATAGACCAACACCGGCAATTTCTTTTTGCCTGAACAAGTCGGCGTCCAGACGTTCAAGTAAAGGCAATCCTCGCTCACTCCGTCCGACCTGAAATTCATGTCGCCGAAGAGTGGCAGTTGCATCGCGCGCGGACCGAATTTTTGCGCCGGACGCACGCCATCCCAATTCTTCACCGGCTGCGGCGGTTGCCAGCGCAGATCGCCGACGGGCGGCGCGGCAAAAGGAATGCCCTTGAAACTATAGATGGCGGAACTCTTTTCGTAGATGCCCTCAAGCACTCCGTTCACCGTCTTGACCCGCTCCTGGGCCATGACCGGCATGGCCATGACTGCGGCGAGTAAAACTAGAAAAGTCAAATGCTCGTGGCGGTGCGAACATTTTGCCGGGAAATTTTTGGGTGATGGATTAATTGGCATATCAGTTCAAAGTGGCTTGGGCTTTTTTGATTTTCTTCTTGTTGCACAGTTATGCAAGTCCTTTTTCCAATTCGATGACTCTTTCGTCTCGCAGCCTTGTTTCTTTGCGGATGCGAGTCACCTCCGCTTTTCGTTGCTTCAAATTGGATTCAGCCATATTTTAAGGTCGTTTCGTGCTGTTTTGCCCCTATAGCTCAAATGGATAGAGCTCGCGTTTCCTAAACGTGCGATTTCGGTTCAATTCCGGATAGGGGCGCCATTTTTTCGTCAGCGGGATTCAGTCGCACGCGGCGACCTTGCAGCGAGGCCGCAAATGTTGCCGGGATGTAACATGGATGAAACGCGGCTTGATGTAAAATTTCGCGCACAGTGAATATGCGCCGATGATTTTGCACCCGCTCAAATCCGTGATCTGCTGGCCGAACGCGCTGGCATTTATTTCTCTCATGGCGGGGCAACTGCTGGCCGCACCTACCGGCCCCACCCTGCATTTTGATTACGGCGCCAGCCGGCCGCAGGAAAATCCGCTCGATAAATTCATGTATTTCGTGCCGTTGATCTCGCCCGACCCGATTGCCGTTTCCACCAACGCCGGAAACACGCAATCCGCCCGGGTGATTTCTTCCAGTTGCCAGACGAATGGCGCGTTTTTCCATGCCACCTGCGAATTTGAGATCAGCGGCGAAGGCTTGCAACAAAACGTCTTTGACCACGCCGACTCCATCCGGCGGCACAACCAGCAACTCCAGGCCGGCAAACCGCTTTTGCGCCAGCTTGATGCCATCAACGTGCAAGGCTCCGGCAGCGGCAGCGTCGAAGTCGAAGGCACATTCACTAATGGCCGGCCCACCGTCACCGAGGTGCAGTTGCGGTTCAACCGCCATGACCGCACCAGCCCCGTGATCATCTGCCTGCACGACATTGTCTATCGCCAGGGCGCCATCCAACAGGAAAATGAAATCGTGGCGCGGGTCAACATGCTGGCCTTCTGCCACAAAGCCGGCACGCCGAAAATGGAAGTCACACTCGCCTCCGTGAAACCAAAGGATGCCGCCGACAGCCTCTGGCAAAATTTTGTCGGCCGGGTCAAGGGCGTGGTGGCGAACTTATTGCTCCCGCCGCTCACCGTGCCGGCGGACGGCCACCAGGCCATGATGGATTTCGGTCTGGCCCTCGCCATGGAAAAGACGACCTTCACCTTTCCCTTCGCCACCCGGCTGAAAAACAGTCAGGCCAACTGCGCCGGGAACATGAATTCAAATGCGCTGCTCGTCGCGACCGAGCCGGGCCGAGGCGCGCATCAATTGCCCTGAAAAGGCAAAGCAATCATCACCACGCCAAGCCGTGCCGCGAACGACGGCTACACATACGCAAGGACGCTGTATGGATGTTCGCATATTCTGTTTTTTCTTTCGTGTTTTTAGTGTTTTTCGTGTTTAAATCTGCCGGGTGAAAATACTTTTTATCGGCGACATCGTTGGCAGTCCGGGCCGGCGCGCGGTCAAGGAACTTCTGCCCAAACTTCGCGAGCTGCACGCACTCGATGTCATCATTGCCAACGGCGAAAATTCCGCCGGCGGCAGCGGCATCACGCCCGGAATCGCCGAGGAACTCTTCGACTACGGCGTGGATGCCATCACCACCGGCGACCATTTGTGGGATCAAAAGGAAGTCATGGAACTGCTGCAAGATGAGCCGCGTTTTCTCCGTCCGCTGAATTATCCGCCCGGCACGCCCGGCAAAGGCAGCGCGATTCTCAAGATTCGCGACCTGCCGCCGGTCGCCGTGATGAACGTGCAGGGCCGCACCTTCATGCAGCCGCCGCTGGACAATCCCTTCACGCTCGCGCTCGACGAGGCGAAATGGCTGCGCCAGCACACGCCGATCATCTTCGTGGATTTTCACGCCGAGGCGACCTCGGAAAAAATCGCGTTCGCGCGGATGCTGGACGGCCAGGTCAGCGCCGTCGTGGGCACGCACACACATGTGCAGACGGCGGACGAGCAGATTTTTCCCGGCGGCACGGCGTATCTGACCGACGCCGGGTTCACCGGCCCGCACGAAAGCGTTTTGGGCCGCGAAATCCAGCCGGTGCTGGCGCGGTTCCGCACATCCATGCCGCAACGGTTTGAAGTGGCGCGCCACGACGTGAAGCTGCAAGGCGCGATGGTGGAAATTGACAATGCCAGCGGCAAGGCGGTGAAAATCCAGCGCGTGTCGGAGAATTTATTTTAGCCACAGATGAAACACGGATTGAACACAGATTAGAAAAAATTTGTGCAGCCGAAAATCTCTTGCAACGGCTTTCAAATCAATCAGAATCTGGTAGCTAAGCTTCAGGTAAATAAGTCAAAAAATGATTAAAGATTTACAGGTCACGCTCTATGAAATCTTCGGATATGTGTTTCCCGGAGCAATAGTCTGTTTTGCATTTGCAATTTTGTGGAACATTTTCATCCCCGATCAACCATTTGATTTTTCTCTTAATTATTCCAAGCTGATGTTAGCTGCGCTTCTTGCTTTGGCTTATTTGGCCGGACACTTGATGCAGGGCGTTGGTAATTTGTTTGAAAAATGTTCTTTCGTAAAGAAAACTCAAAATGAAAAACATTTGCTCGCGCCAGAACTTGTGGCGTTGGTTCGTGATTCTATTGCTAAAAAATTTGGAAAAATAGAAAAAGAGTTAAGATTCCAAGACATCTACACCCTTTGTGACCAAGCACTCATTCATTATGGTTCACTTGGAGAACGAGAAATTTTAACCTATCGCGAAGGTTTTTATCGTGGTTGTTCGGTTGCACTTATTTTTTTAACTTTATCCTTTTGCGTGGCTGCATTTGAAGCCCCAAACAAAACATTGCCAATTTGCGCAGCGATTCTATCTGCATTAAGCGTTTGGCTGTCGTTTGAAAGATACAAAAGGTTTTATGCCTATCGGTTTAGAAGCTGCTTGTTAAGGTTTCTTGTTTTGTCAACCTCGGTCAATGGAAAGGAATAACATGAGTTGGAACAATTCATTATGCACGCAAATTTGGATTTTTAGCGTTGGACGTGGAAATGCCGCATTTGTAAGAACTGGCTTGAATCAAGGAATTATAATTGACGTGGGCAAGAACGGCGATTTCGACCCTGCGGCATTTATTGAAAAAGAATTTTTGCCTAAATTAACGAAGTATCCGACCAATAACGGAAAAGCGATTGCGCAAGCAATTTTGTCTCATCCTCACAGCGATCACATTTCTCAATGCGAAATGCTCATGGAGGATAAACCGCTTAATTCTAATTTACACACTTGTCCTCACGACAAAGATTATGCTGGCGGAATTCCGAGTAATGAAAAATTAAATTGGGACAGAATTGTGAACCCAGACGGTTCGGAAGAACTTGTCGAAACATACAGAAAAATCTACGAAAAGCGCACTTTGCCGCTCCAAACAATTCAATATGATTCATCAATAACCATTCCCAATCTTCAATACGGAATTTATTATATTCGTCCGCCAGTTTGCGAAGAATTGCATGAAAGCGATGACAACCAGTATGGCAATGCTACCAGCATCATGTTTTATTTTCGGCATGGAAATCAGACAATTCTGTTTCCGGGTGACATGACTCCCGAGGGAATGGCGCATATTTTAGAATAGGAAGACGGTGCGGAAAAGCGCTACAGTTGTTTTGACCAAATTATTTCTCAAAAGAATCCAAAGTGGCATTTAGAAACGGACAGTCAGCCGTCGCTGAAATCAATGTTGGAAAATTTTGGATTAACAATTTTGGTTGCTCCTCATCATGGATTGGAATCTTGTTATTCGGAGGAATTGTATAATGCAATCAAAGGTGAAAAGCCCGGACTCGTTGTAATCTCCGAACGTCGCCACACAAATGAAAATGATGGAAGTGTGGATGCGCGTTATCAATCTGAAGAAGGTTCATCAGGAATGAATGTGGAAATCGAAGGGCAAAAAGAATGGCGTAACAGCCTCACAACAATTAACGGCCATCACATTCTTATTATTTTTTCTGGTGCGGGTGCTCCAAAAGTTTACGCGGACGAAGACATTGATAACCTTCTCAAAAAAGCGAACGCTTAAAATGTTGTTTGCGTTTCATCCGTATTTCAATTGAATTGAAATTTTGACGGGCAAACAAACCAAATCGCAACGGGATTTCGGCGGGTTATTTCCGCCTTCGCCGGGAAGTTTTAGCGACAAGTCCGCTGGAATTAGGCTTGCCACGCCATTTTTTGCTCGAAAATGACGATTTATTGGGCTTTTGAGCCAATTACCTGACCGTCAGCGGCCATTGCTTGAATGTCAGCGTCAATTGCTTGGCCATAAGTGGTCATTTCTCGACAGTTTAAGGCAATTGCGCGGCTGTCGGCGGTCATTGTTTGAATGTAAATGCCAATTGTTTGACCGTCAGCGACGATTGTTTGAGTGTAATCGTGCATTGTTGAATTGTCATCGGCGATTGTTTGCCGGTCGGAGGCAGTTGCTTGAATGTAAATGCCGGTTGTCTGACTGTCAGCGGCGGTTGTTCGGATGTAAATCCCGATTTGCCGGATGTCAGAGCCGTTCGCGCCAGTAGCCGGGTCGCCGTTTCATGTGCATCACGCCACAATCCAAACGTAGCCGGGCTTCTCCAGAAAAATGACGGCGTAGGGAAAATCGCGGCTGAAATGCCGTCGCGCGGGCGGATCAAATTTGCGGAAACGCAACGGGTCGGCGCAGGCTTCGCGGAGCAATCGCTCCATCTCGCGATAAAATCGAATGCCGAGTTCAGGGGAGATTTCCGAGTAATAACGCACCGCCCCGGCAAATTCTTCATCGGCTTCGGGATGAAGCGAGAATTTCACAGCCCGGCGATTTTGCGCGCGCGCGCCAGTGATTCTTCAAGCGGAACACCTTTGATTTTGCCCGATTCAATCTCTTCGATGCGCCGGTTAATCTCGGTCTTCCAAGCGGCTTCGATTTCCGGGTTGCTGGCGTGCAAATCTTCGGTCAGGCGGTCAACCAGTTCACCGACCCGTTCCGGCGGCCAGTGTTTGGTTTCTTCGACAATCTCATCAAGTGTGATTGGCATGGCGTGAATTTACATTGGCGCGGAACAGATTCAACTTGAAATTTTGACGGGCAAGCATACCAGCTCTCAAAGAGCTTGGTGTATTCAGTGTATTCTTCCAGCTGTTGCATTTTGCCATGATGCTCATTTCTTGCGCGGGGCGGCAAATTTTGTTAGCGTCTCGTTCTTCGATTTTATGGCATTGCTCAACGACAATTATCTCAAGCTGAAAGCGGGTTATCTATTTCCTGAAATCAGCCGGCGCGTGAAGGTGTTTTGTGACGCGAATCCTGCCGCCGCCCAGCGCCTCATCCGCTGCGGCATCGGTGACGTGACCGAGCCGTTGCCGCCCGCCGTCATTGCCGCGCTGCACAAGGCGGTGGACGAAATGGCCGTGCGCGAGACCTTCAAGGGCTACGGCCCGGAACAGGGCTACGACTGGCTGCGCGCCGCCATCGCGCAAAATGATTTCCGCGACCACGGCTGCGACGTGGCGGACGATGAAATTTTTGTCAGCGACGGATCGAAGTGCGATTGCGGCAACATTCTCGACATCCTCGGCGCAAAAAACAAAATCGCCGTCAGCGATCCGGTGTATCCGGTTTATGTGGACACGAACGTCATGGCCGGACACACCGGCGAGGCCAACGAAGCCGGCGCTTACGCCAAGCTCGTTTATCTCCCGTGCAAGCCGGCGAACGGTTTCATTCCCGTGCCGCCGAAAAGGCATGTGGACGTGATTTACCTTTGCTCGCCGAACAATCCCACCGGCGCGGCGGCTACGCGCGAACAGCTTGAAGCGTGGGTGAAATATGCGCTGGAACACAAATCCGTCATTTTATTCGACGCGGCTTACGAGGCTTACATCACCGAAGCCGGCGTGCCGCATTCGATTTACGAAATTCCCGGCGCGCGCGAATGTGCCATCGAGTTCCGCAGTTGCTCGAAGAACGGCGGTTTCACCGGTGTGCGCTGCGCTTACACGGTTGTTCCAAAATCGCTGAACGCGCAGACGAAAACCGGCGAGTTCAAACCGCTGCATCCGCTCTGGAACCGCCGCTCGACGACGAAATTCAACGGCGTCAGCTACATCGTCCAGCGCGCGGCGGAAGCGCTGTATTCACCGGAAGGCAAAGAGCAGGTTCGCGCTCTCGTCATGTTTTATTTGGACAACGCAAAAGTTTTGCGTGCCGGTGCAATGAAAGCTTTTCCGAAAGTTTTCGGCGGGGTGAATGCGCCTTACATTTGGGTGCGCACACCGAAAGGCGTCACGAGCTGGCAGGCGTTCGACAAAATCTTGAACGACGCCAACGTCGTCATCACGCCCGGTTCCGGTTTCGGTGCGAAGGGCGAAGGCTATTTCCGCATCAGCGCGTTCAACAGTCGTGCAAATGCCGAGGAAGTCGCCCGCCGGTTGCAGGAATTGAAGTGGTGAATGGTGGACGCGTCACTCCGTGCGCGCGTGCTGAATTTAAACCTGTTTTCCGGGGCTTCGCACACATGCAGGCTTGATTCCAAAATCATTTCCCGGCAAGCTGCGGTCGCAATTGGATTCGCCAATTAAAAGGAGGCGATCCAAAATAAACGTCATAACGACGGCTGTTTGATCATTTCATGAAGACATTTTACGAATTGACGCTGGAGGAGCGCATCAATGTTTCCCACCAGCAACTGGAACGGATGCGCCGGCCGAACGGCGGCTACATCGCCAGTCCCTACACGGCGGAAGATGGTTCGGGCGACGCCTACAATGTTTTCTGGATTCGCGACATCATGTTCGCGACCTACGCCAACGAATATCTCGGCTGCTTCGACAAAATGGTCGAGAGCTTCCGGCTGGTGCTGGACATTTTCAAACGCTATCACGCGCGCATCATTCAGGCCTCCATCATCAAGCCGGACGTGCGGCATCAAACCGGCCAGTTCATGCCGGCGCGCGTGCATCCGACCACGCTGGACACAATCACCGATGCGTGGGGCCATCATCAGCTCGATGTTTATGGGCTGTTCATGTATAAAATGGGCGACCTGATCAAAAAGGGTTACGGCTTCCGCTTCAAGCAGGAGGATTTTTTTCTCCTCAGCCACATCCGCAATTACATTTTCAACATGGGTTTCGAGTCGGATTACGGCATGTGGGAGGAAGGGCCGGAGGAACATTCCAGCAGCTTTGGCGCGGTGCTGGGCGGGCTGATGATGTGGTTCGACCAGGGCTTTTACGATTATAAATACAAGCACAAGATTGAGATCAGCCATTACGTCCCCATCAGCGAACGCATGATTGCCGATGGGAAAAAATCGCTCGCCCGCGTGCTGCCGCGCGAGTCCGAAAGCCGGCCGTATGACATGTCGCAACTCAGCCTCATCTGGCCCTACAACATCGTGGATTTCCACACAAAAAAAATTCTGCTCCACAGCATCGAAACGCAGCTTGTCGGCGAGCGCGGCGTGCGGCGCTATCCGAACGATGTTTATTGCGGCAAGGGTTTGGTGCCCGGCGAAAATGAAACCGCCGAGTGGCCGCTGGGTTTCGCCTGGCTGGCGATTTGTTACGCCAAGCTCGCCGAGCACGGACGCGATTTTGATCATCACCACAAAACGGTCCATCTCGACTGGGCGCAGCGGCGCGCCTACTTTGAAAAGGCCGTCCACTATTTCGAGAAGCTGGAAAAAAGCATGACGCCGGAAGGCTGCGTGCCGGAAATGTATCTGGGCGGACTGACTGGCCACAACACACCGCTGGCCTGGGCGCAGAGCTTTCACATCATCTCCGGCCAGATGCTCACCAACCTTTCCGCCGCGCATCCGAAGGAATTCAAGCTGCCGCCGGAAGTCCGGCAGCGCGTAAATTTGCCGTCGTTGATTTACGTCCAATAAATCGCCGGATTCACTGGATTTAAAAATGATCTTGCATTGCTGACGGGCGCGCGGCTTGACATGATTGGCGGGCAAGCGCAATTTGAAGCCATGAGTGAAGAGCAACTGAAAACCTTTATTTCACAGGCGCACATCCAGCCCGTGCGCGTGTGCATGGATGACGGCCGGTCGTTCACGATCTCCCATCCTGATTTTGCATTCGTGGCGAACGATTGGCTTATTCTGGCCAGCGGCCCGAAGCAAAATCTCGGCAACGATGGGCTGGCTTTGCTTCCTTTCAGCCACATTTCCGGCGTTCACATCGCGAAGAAAAAACCGAAAGCCGCCGCGTGAGCGCCATCAAATTCGGCACCGACGGCTGGCGCGCGGTCATCGCGGAGGATTTTACTTTTGCGAACGTCGCGCGCGTGGCGCAGGCCACGGCGGACTTTTGGAAGTCAGAAGTCAGAAGTCAGAAGCCAGAAGTCTTCGGGCGTGAATCGAAAGTCATCATTGGCTATGACCGCCGGTTTTTGTCCGACCGCTTCGCGCAAATCACCGCCGAAGTTTTTGCCGGCAACGATTTTCATGTCATCCTCACGCCCGAACCGATGCCGACGCCGTGCGTTTCCTTCGCAGTAAAAAATCTGGGCGCGGTCGGCGGCGTGATGATCACCGCCAGCCACAATCCGCCCATTTTCAACGGCTTCAAACTCAAGTCGCACTTCGGCGGCAGCAGCGGCGTTGAAGAATGTGAGGCGGTGGAAAAATTGCTGGACGCAACCGTGCCAAAACAAATCGCAAATCGTAAATCGCAAATCGTAAATTTTCTGGACGTTCGCCCCGCGCATTTCCAAGCCATCAAACGGCTGGTGGATTTCAAGCTCATCGCCAAATCCAAATTGCGCGTCGCCCATGACGCGTTGTTCGGCGTCGGCGCGGGCGTGTTTGAAACCCTGCTGGCCAAAACTTCCTGCCACGTCACGACGCTGAACGGCGCACACGACATCCTTTTCGGCGGCATTTGTCCGGAGCCGTTGCCAAAAAATTATGTTCTCGGCGGCGCGCAGTTGCGGCGCAATCCGCACGACATCTGCCTCGTGACCGACGGCGATGCCGACCGCATCGGCGCGATGGACGGGCGCGGCGGGCCGCATGACCAACCAGCAGGTCATCGCGCTGTTGCTGCATCATCTCGTGCGCAATCGCGGCGGTCGCGGCGGGGTGACGAAAACGTTTCAACACGACGGCGATGGTGGACAAAATGTGCGCCGCGTGGAATTTGCCGCTCACGGAAGTCGGCATCGGCTTCCGCTTCATCGCGCCGGAATTGATGAAGCCCGGCGCGCTGTTTGGCGCGGAAGAAAGCGGCTCGGTCGGCTTCGCCGAATCACATTCCCGAACGCGACGGCCTGGCCGCCGGTTTGTTCCTGCTGGAAATGCTGGCGATGGAAAAAGTTTCCGTGAACAAAATTTATGCGCGGCTGGAAAAAGAATTCGGCCCGCATCGTTACGCGCGATTCGACGCGCATTATCCGCTGGAGCAACGCGCCGCGCTCATGGAATTCCTGAAAACGAATCCGCCGCGGAAATTGCTGCGCTCGCCGCTGGCAAGAGTGGATGCGCGCGACGGCGTGAAATTTGTCGCGGAGGATTCGACGTGGCTGATGCTGCGCGGTTCCGGCACGGAACCGGTGCTGCGCATTTACGCCGAGGCGAAATCGGACGCCGACGCGCAGAAACTTTTGAAGCTTGGCGAGAGGCTGCTGCGCCATTAGATTCTTGGATATGATCAACACTGGCATTCTCAATCCGCAAATTCTTTCGCTACTCGCCCGCATCCGCCACACCAACGCCCTCGTCATCGCCGACCGCGGTTTTCCGTTCTGGCCTGAAATCGAAACGGTGGACGTCTCCGTT
The DNA here is from genome assembly GCA_963738225.1 of uncultured Verrucomicrobiae bacterium. Classification (GTDB taxonomy): domain Bacteria; phylum Verrucomicrobiota; class Verrucomicrobiia; order Limisphaerales; family UBA11358; genus UBA11358. The sequence continues at coordinate 25,695 of CAVTVR010000007.1, read as the reverse complement.
GTGGACAATTTGCCAACGGTGTTGCAACTCATCGCCGCCGTGCGCGCCAACCACGATTTCACGCAGGCTTACCAGGCCGAGGAATTTTTGAAGCACAACTCGCCGGCCACGCGCCAGAAATTCGCCGCCGCGCTGAAAGGCGTGCCGGCGGCTTTTGAGCCGCATGTCGAATTCAAGAAGCGCGTGCCGCACGCCATCGGCCTCATCCGCACCGGCGACACCGTGCAATACGCGAACACGATTTTGATTTCCGGCTGAACCAGAATTGAATCCGCTCCGCCACGAAACACACGAATCGGCGTGGTGTGACAAAATCGGTGCATACTTTGGTAAAAGACGGTTAGTCGAAAACTCCCGCGTCGCCGAATCTATTGTCCAACACGGACAATAGATGTCGCAAGAAGTGCTAGAATTGCAAAGCCCGCCCGCCCGCGCCACCCGCGCGGCGACTTGGTGTTTTCATTGCGGCGAGCCTTGCCAGGCCGGCTCGTTCGTGTTAGACGACAAGCCATTTTGCTGTTTCGGTTGCCAGACGGTTTTCAGCCTGCTTCGGGAAAACGGGCTGGAACAATTTTACGAACTGAATTTCGCGCCCGGCGTGCGCGTCCGCGCCGCCACCGCCGCCGCCAAATGGAAATTCCTCGACGACCCCGCGGTGCAGGAAAAGCTTTTCGACTTTGCGGACCGGACGCGGGCGAAAGTCACGCTGCCGCTGCCGGCCATTCATTGCGTGGCGTGCGTCTGGCTGCTGGAAAATTTGTTCAAGCTGCATCCGGGCATCGGCAAATCGCAGGTGAATTTCGCCCGCCGCGAGGCGGCCATCACCTTCGCGCCGGACAAAATCAAATTCAGCGAACTCGCCGCGCTGCTCGCTTCCATCGGCTACGAACCACAACTCACTTTGGGCGAAACGGAAAAAACCGGGCCTTCGCCGCAGCGCAAAAAAGCCTGGCTGCAAATCGGCCTCGCGGCGTTCGGCTTCGGCAACATCATGCTGATGTCGCTGCCGTTTTACTTCGGCCTGGATCAGTTTAATGGCCCATGGTTCAGGGCGATGGCCGGCGGGTTGAGTCTGGCGCTGGCATTGCCGGTGGTGACGTTCAGCGCGGCGGATTTTTGGCGCGCGGCGTGGTGGAGCCTGCGGCAGCGGACGCTCACGCTGGAAGTGCCCATCGCGATCGGCCTCGCGGCGATTTACCTTTCAAGCATTGTCGAGGTCGCGGCGCATCGCGGGCCGGGTTATTGCGATTCGCTGACCGGACTGATTTTCTTTTTGCTCTGCGGCCGGCTGTTCCAGAAAAAAACCTACGACCGGCTCACGTTTGACCGCGACTACAAAGGGTTTTTCCCATTAGCCGGTCGTTCGCAAAACTTCTGCCGGCGAAGAAAGCGTCGCCATTTCGTGTTTGCAAATCGGCGACCAAATTATTCTCCGCAACGGCGAACTGTTGCCGGCGGACGCCAAACTTGTTTCCGGCGAGGCGTGCCTCGACTACAGCTTTGTCACCGGCGAAGCCGAACCGGTCGCGTGTGAAGTTGGCGGGCATCTCTTCGCCGGTGGCCGGCAGGTCGGCGGCGCGATTGAAGTCGAAACCATCAAGCCGGTCGCGCAAAGCTATCTGGCGTCGCTCTGGAACAACGAGGCCTTCCGAAAAACCCGCGACCAACGATCTCGACTCGCTCACCAACCGTTACAGCCGGCGATTCACGCAACTGGTCATCGGCGTTGCTTTGGCGGCGGCGGTCGTTCTGGATTTTCAAGGACGCGGCGAAATCGTTGAAAGCCTTCACCTCGGTATTGATTGTGGCGTGTCCGTGCGCGCTGGCGCTGGCGGCGCCGCTGACGCACGGCACGGCGCAACGGATTATTGGCGCGGCTGAAAATCTTTTTGAAAAACGCGCTGGTCGTCGAGCGCCTGGCGGAAGTGGACACGATTGTTTTCGACAAAACCGGAACGCTGACCTCGGCGGACGCGCGCGGGGTGGAGTTTTTCGGCGGAAGCCTTGTCGGCAAACGAAACGGAGTGGATCGCCTCGCTGGCGCGGCATTCGACACATCCCAATTCAGTCCGCGTCGCCAAAATCGCTCGGCGGGCAAGGGCTGCCGGTCGCGAATTTTGAAGAGACGCCCGGCTGCGGCATCGAAGGGGAAATTGCCGGCCATGACATTTTGCTCGGCTCGCAAAACTGGCTGGCAACTCGCGGAATTCCAGCAACCAACGAACACAATGCCGGAAGCTCGGTTTTTGTGGCGGTGGATGGAAAATTGCGCGGCGCGTTCACGCTTGAAAATTCCTTGCGGCCGGAAGTTGAAAAATTGATCGCACAGCTTGGCGGCGAATTTGAACTGGCGCTGTTGAGCGGCGACAACGAGCGCGAAGCGGCGCGGTTTCGGAAAATTTTTGGCGAGCGCGCGGTGCTGCGATTCAACCAAAGCCCGGCGGACAAATTGAATTTCATCCGCGAACTCCAGCAGCGCGGAAAAAAAGTGATGATGGTCGGCGACGGCTTGAACGACGCCGGCGCGCTGAAGCAGGCGGAGGTGGGCGTGGCGGTCGTGGAGCAGATTGGCGCTTTTTCGCCGGCCAGCGACGTGATTTTGGACGCGGCGGAATTGCCGCGGCTGGCGCGGGTTTTGGAATTTTCCCGCAGCGCGGCGCGCGTGGTGCGCGCGGGTTTTGTCATCTCGGCGATTTACAATCTGGTCGGCGTGAGCATCGCGGCGGCGGGACTGTTGTCAGCCGATGGTCTGCGCGATTTTGATGCCGGTCAGTTCGGCCAGCGTGGTGTTTTTTTCGTGCGGTGCCGCGACGTGGTCCGCCCGGAGAAAGGTTGACTGCTGAAGGTCCATCGCGTTTTCCGCCACCGCCAATCAACCTTCGCGAGAAAACCGATGAGCGTCGTCATCCTTTTGATCCTGGCGAGCCTCGCGGTTGGGCTGGTGTTTGTCGGCGCATTTGTCTGGTCGGTGCGCAGCGGGCAATACGAAGACACGTTGACGCCCGCGATGCGGATGCTGGCCGATGAGCCTAAAAAAAATCTTCCGAAACCAACTCAAAACCGAAATAAAACATGAACGTAGAAACCTTCAAATATGACAACCGGATCGTGCGCGCGTTTGCGATTGCGACCGTCGTCTGGGGCATTGTCGGCATGCTGGTGGGCTTGCTGGCGGCGGTGCAATTGTTTTTCCCGGACGCGAACCTGAATTTCCAGTTCATCACCTTCGGCCGCATCCGCCCGCTGCACACGAACGCGGTGATTTTCGCGTTCGTCGGCAACGGCATGTTCATGCGGCATTTATTATTCGCTGCAACGGCTGTGCAAGGCGCGCATGTTCAGCGATTTTTTGAGCTGGTTCAATTTCTGGGGCTGGCAGACTCATCATTGTCGCCGCCGCGGTCACGCTGCCGCTCGGTTTCACGACCAGCAAGGAATACGCGGAACTCGAATGGCCGATCAAGATCGCCATCACCGTCGTGTGGGTGGCATTTGCGGTGAATCTGTTTGGCACCATCATCAAGCGGCGGGAAAAACACATGTACGTGGCCATCTGGTTTTACATCGCCACGGCCGTCACGGTCGCCGTGCTGCACATCACCAACTCGATGGACGATGCCGTGCGGGCTGGTTCAAAAGCTATTCGATGTATGCCGGCGTGCAGGACGCGCTGGTGCAATGGTGGTATGGCCACAACGCCGTCGCGTTCTTCCTCACCACGCCGTATCTCGGCCTGATGTATTACTTTTTGCCGAAGGCGGCGAACCGTCCGATTTTTTCCTACCGGCTTTCGATCATTCATTTTTGGGCGCTGATTTTCATTTACATCTGGGCCGGGCCGCATCATCTGCTTTACACGGCGCTGCCGGACTGGGCGCAGTCGCTCGGCATGGTGTTTTCGCTGATGCTCATCGCGCCGTCGCTGGGGCGGCATGTTGAACGGCCTGCTCACGTTGCGCGGCGCGTGGGACAAAGTGCGGCAGGATCCGGTGCTGAAATTCATGGTTGTCGCCATCACGGCTTACGGCATGGCGCACGCTGGAAGGGCCGTTGCTGTCCATCAAGACGGTGAACTCGCTGTCGCATTACACCGACTGGACGATTGCGCACGTGCATGGCGGCGCGCTGGGCTGGAACGGTTTCCTGACGTTCTCGATGCTCTATTATCTTTTCCCGCGGCTTTACAAAACGGAACTGTGGTCCACGAAACTGGCGAATTATCATTTCTGGATTGGGCTGCTGGGCATGATTTTTTACATCATTCCGATTTACGTCGCCGGCATCACGGAAGGCCTTGATGTGGAAACAATTCAACAAGGACGGCTTTCTGCAATATCCGAACTTCCTGGAAACCATCGTGCAAGTCGTGCCGATGTTCCGGCTGCGCGCCATCGGCGGCACGCTCTACATCGTCGGGCGTTTTCATGATGGCCTACAATTTGTATCGCACGGCCAAGGCCGGACAATTCGAGCCGGACACCGAGGCGCAGGCGCCCGCGCTGGAAAAAACCGCCGAAGTGCCGCACGGCAAATACAGCTTTCACCGGATGCTTGAAGGCAAGCCAATGTTTTTCACCGCGCTCGCCGTGGTGGCGATTCTTATCGGCGGCATGGTCGAAATCATCCCGATGTTCCTTATCCAGGCAAAACGTCCCGACCATCGCCAGCGTGAAACCTTACACGCCGCTGGAAGTTTTGGGCCGCGACATTTACATCCGCGAAGGCTGCCTCGGCTGCCATTCGCAGATGATCCGGCCGTTCCGCTCCGAGACCGAGCGCTACGGCGAATATTCCAAGGCCGGCGAATTTGTCTATGACCATCCGTTCCTGTGGGGTTCCGAGCGCAAAGGCCCCGACCTCGCGCGCGAAGGCGGCAAATATCCCGACGCGTGGCATTACAACCACATGGACGATCCGCGCGCCACCTCGCCCGGCTCGATCATGCCGCGCTACTCGTGGCTGCTGACGCAAAAAATGGAAACCGATTCGCTGCCCGCGCGATTGAGCGCGCTGCGCCGAGTCGGCGTGCCGTATCCCGCCGGGTTATGAAAATGGCCCGGCGCAAAAGGATTTGCAGGCGCAGGCGGAAAAAGTCGTCGCCGACCTGAAACAAGGCTCCGTCAACTGCGAAACCAGACAGGGAAATCATCGCGCTCATCGCGTATCTGCAACGGCTCGGCACGGACATCAAATCCGCGCCCGTCACCACGGCGGCCAAATAATCAACCGGAGAAAAATTATGGAAGAAAAAATCTTATGCAGCATGAACGGCGTGGGGATTTATGGAGTCATTTCCATTCTGCATCTTCTTCGCCTTTTTCACCGGCATGCTCATCTGGGCGTTCACCTGAAAAAAAATTATCTGGAACAACATGGGCGGCCTGCCGCTGGACGGCGGCGAGAAAAATTCCAACGACAAAACTCAATCCTGAAACATTATGAGCAACGATCCCAAAGAACCTTTGCTGCTCGATCACAATTACGACGGCATCCAGGAACTCGACAACAACCTGCCGCGCTGGTGGGTGTGGCTGTTTTACATCACCATCATTTTCTCGGCGGTGTATCTGGTGTATTACCACGTCGCCAACGCCGGCGATTTGCAGGCGGCCGAATACGACAAGGAAATGAAGGCCGGCGCGGCGCTCAAAGGCGCGGCGCATGACGAAGTTTGAAGCGAGCATTCCCACGCTCACGCCGTCCACCGACGCGGCGGTGCTGGACAGCGGCCGCCAGACTTATGCCAAATACTGCGCGCCATGCCATCGGCTCGACGGCGGCGGACTGGTCGGCCCGAACCTCACGGACAACTACTGGATTCACGGCAGCAATTACGCCGACACCGTGAAAGTCATCTGGGACGGCGTGCCCGCCAAAGGCATGATCACTTGGAAAGCGGTTTTGAAACCGGATGAAATCCAGTCCGTCGCGAGCTACATCTACACGTTGCGCGGCGCGAAACTCGCCACGCCCGGCAAGCCGCCGGAAAATCAAACGCCGGTCAAGCCGCCGGCCCGAGCCAGTTTGAGTAACAGCAGTTCGCCGCTCCTGGCACCGGTCATCTTCACCGGGGCCGGGTGCTGGCGGAAAAATGAATCCACTCGTTAATTTTGAACACCGTTTGAACACCGACTAAAATCGCCCGACAAAAAAGAGCCAGCCGAAGACAAATCGGTGGCACAGGCCGTCAACTGGTCCGACTTCCGCGACCACATCGCCACCGCCGACCGGGACGGGCCGGCGCAAGTGGATGTATCCGCGCAAAGTCAGCGGGCGCTTTTTCCGCTGGCGCACCTGGTTCAGCTGGCTGCTGCTGGCCGATCATGTTCGCCGGGCCGTTCGTCACCATCCACGGCAATCCGCTGCTGATGATGAACATTCGGCGAGCGCAAGTTCGTCGTGCTCGGCCAGATTTTCTGGCCGCAGGACATGATCATTTTCGCCGTCGCGCTGCTGGTTTTTTTCACCGGCATCATTGTTTTCACCGACGGCGTTTGGCCGGCTCTGGTGCGGCTGGGCCTGCCCGCAAACCGTGATGATGGAAATGGTCTTCCGCAAAATCGAATACGCCATCGAAGGCGACGCGCCCGAGCAGCGCGCCTTGAACGCCGCGCCGTGGAACGCGGGAAAAATCTTCAAGAAGTTTCTCAAGCACGGCATTTTCTTCGCGCTGTCATTTCGTCGTCGGCAACGTGCTGTTGAGCTACATCATCGGCTGGCAGCAGCTTTATCAAATCATCACCGACCCGCCGGCGAAACATCGTGGTCGGCCTGGGTTTCATGGTTGCCTTTTCGCTTGTTGTTTTACGGCATCTTTGCGCGGTTCCGCGAACAGGCCTGCACGTTTATTTGTCCTTATGGCCGGCTTCAATCCGTGCTGCTGGATGAAAATTCCATTCGTCGTGGCCTATGACCACAAGCGCGGCGAAAAGCGCGGGCCGCTCAAGCGCGCACAAAAATTCGCCGAACGCCGGCTGGCCGGCATGGGCGATTGCGTGGCGTGCAACCAGTGCGTTGCCGTCTGCCCGACCGGCATTGACATCCGCAACGGCACGCAGATGGAATGCGTCCATTGCACCGCCTGCATGGACGCCTGCGACAACGTGATGGACAAGATCGGCTCGCCGCGCGGCCTCATCCGTTACGCCTCGCTCAACGGCATCGAGCGCCGCGAACCGCTGCGCTTCACGCCGCGGCTGACAGGTTATTGCGTCGTGCTTGCTCGCGCTCGCCGCGGTGCTGGGCCGTGATGCTGTTCATGCGCTCGGATGTCGAGGCCACCGTGCTGCGCGCGCCCGGCTCGCTCTTTCAGCAAATGCCCGACGGCCGTTTCAGCAATCTTTACACCGTCCGCGTCGTCAACAAAACCTCGCGCGAAATGCCGGTGGAACTGCGGCTGGAAAATCCCGCGGGCAGCTCTGACTGTGATGGGACAAGGCAGCATTGTCGTCGCGCCGCAAAAATTGTCGGAAAATTCCGTGCTGATCGAACTCGATCCCGCCGCGATGAAATCCGGCGCCACGCCGCTGGTTCATCGGCGTTTATTCCGGCGGCAAAAAATTGCAAACGCTGAAAACCGCCTTCATCGGCCCGCGCAATTAAATTATGAAAACCAAATTCAATCCCTGGCCTTACGGCATTATTGGCTTCTTTTTGCTGCTGATTTGCGGCCTGGCCGGCATTCGTCGCCATCGCCGCGACGCACCGCGAAAGCATGGTCAGCGAAAATTATTACGAGCAGGAACTGAAATTTCAGGATCAAATTGATGCCGTCGCTCGCGCGCAAAAATCCGGTGCGGTCATCACCTGCGATTCCGTCAAAAGCGCAGTTCTCATTACGCTGCCCGCCGCGCAACTGGCGCAAAAACTTTCGGGTGCGATTGAATTTTACCGTCCGTCATCGCCGGAATTGGATCGCGAAGTTCAATTCACGCCCGGCGCCGACGGCACACAGACATTGGATGTTTCCAAGCTCGCCGCCGGCCTCTGGCAGGTGCGCGTCAAGTGGAACGCCGGCGGTCAGGATTATTTTTTGGAAAAGAAAATTACGATCTAGACACGGATGAACGCGGATGAACGCGGATTTTCAGTTACGATATTTTTCATCTGTGTGTATCTGTGTTTCATCTGAGGCTTAAATTATTTGAAATGGACTTTGGCATCGCCATCGCATTGGGATTGCTCGGCAGCCTGCACTGCGCCGCCATGTGCGGGCCGCTGATGCTGGCGCTGCCCGCGCCGCCGGGCGGGGCTGGACGTTTTTTGGCAGGGCGGATTTTTTATCAGCTTGGCCGCGTCGCGACTTACTGCCTGCTGGGAGTCGTTGCCGGACTCATCGGCAAATCCATTTTTCTCGCCGGGCTGCAACGCTGGCTGTCCATCGCGCTCGGCCTGGCAATTCTTGCCGGTTTTCTGCTGTCAAAAAAAATCGTCCTGGCCGCGCCTGTCGTGCGGTTGGTGGCCCGCTTGAAATCCGCAATGTCCGCGCAATTGCGGCAACGCGGTTTTCGCTCACTCATTCTGCTCGGCATGTTAAACGGCCTGCTGCCTTGCGGCCTGGTTTATGTGGCGCTGGCCGGCGCCGTTTCGCGCGGCTCGCTGCTCAATGGCATCGCTTACATGGCCCTGTTCGGTCTTGGCACCATGCCGACGATGCTCGGCATCAGCCTGTCGGGCAAATTGTTTCCCATCGCCTTCCGCGTGAAACTGCGGAGCGCGATTCCCGTTGGCGTCTGTCTGCTCGCCGGCCTGCTGATTTTGCGCGGCCTAGCCTTGGGCATTCCTTTCGTCAGCCCGGCATTGATTGGGGGCGTTCCGGCCGGTTGCTGCGCGCGTTGAAACATTCCGGCTTGACCGCGGCGGCGATTGGGTTAAGTTATCGGCGCAATGTTGAAAAACGTCACTCAAGCTGTCATTCTGGTCGTCGTCGTAGCCGGCGATGCCGTTGGCGCTTGTTGAACGTAACGATTTAACAAAACCCACGGCTGACAACGCCGTGGGTTTTTTGTTACCCTGGCCGCGCTGCCACAAACCGAAACATGATTAAGATTAAGAGAAAGATTACGATTAAGAAAACGCTGCGGGTGCGGCGGGTTTCTCAATCTTAATCCTACTCATAATTTTAATCCCGCACCTATGAGCAAAACAACCGAAACTGCGAAATTGAAAACGAAACCGGCAAAGTCCTCCGCCGCCAAGCCTCGCGCCGAGGTCGGCCCGGCCATGTTTGGGCGCGACATTTTTGTCGAAGCGCTGGAACGCGAAGGCGTGGAAGTGATTTTCGCCTATCCCGGCGGCGCGAGCATGGAAATCCACCAGTCGCTCACCAAATCCAAAATCCGCACCATTCTTCCGCGCCACGAGCAGGGCGGCTCGTTTGCCGCCGAAGGTTATGCGCGCGTCACCGGCAAGGCCGGCGTGTGCATGGGCACGAGCGGTCCCGGCGCGACGAACCTCGTCACCGCCATCGCCGACGCCTACATGGATTCCTGCCCGCTCATCGCGATCACCGGCCAGGTGACGCAGGCGATGATCGGGCGCGGCGCATTTCAGGAAACCGACATCATCGGCGTCACGCTGCCCATCGTGAAGCACAGTTATCTCATCACGGACATCAATGACATTCCGCGCATTGTGAAGGAGGCGTTTTACATCGCGCAAAGCGGACGGCCGGGTCCGGTGGTGATTGATTTTCCAAAGAACATCCAGCAGGTGAAAACCCAGCCGGTGTGGCCGACGCTCGAAGAAATCAAAAAAGGTTTGCGCGGATACAACCAGCCGGATTTGAAGGCGGACGACATCGCGTTGAATGAAATCATCGGTCTCATCGAGAAGGCGGAACGTCCGGTGCTTTACTGCGGCGGCGGCATCATCACCAGCGGCGCGGCGGCGGAACTCAAGAAGTTTGCCGAAGCCACGAACATTCCCGTGACGACGACGCTCATGGGCATCGGCGGTTTTCCTGAGACGCATCCGCTCTCCTTGCGCTGGCTGGGCATGCACGGCTCGGCTTCCGCGAACTGGGCGGTCAACGGCGAATACGAATACCGCAAGAGCTTCAACGACCCGCTCGTCAAGATGAAGGACGGCGCGGATTTGCTGCTCGCGTTCGGCGTGCGCTTTGACGACCGCGTGACCGGCAAGTTCGAGGAATTTTGCAAGAACGGAACCATTGTCCACATTGACATTGATGCCTCCGAATTGAACAAGAACCGCAAGGCGAATCTGCCCGTCGTCGGCGACATCAAGGATGCCTTGACGCGCCTGAACAAATTGGTCGCCCAGCGCCCGATTCAAAAAAAGCACACCGCGTGGCTCGCGCAAATTGACGAGTGGAAAAAGAAAGGACCGTTCGCCTACCGCATCACGCCGGAAATCGCCAACAGCGATCACATGGTGGATCACATGAAAGGCAGCGAGAGCGAAGTCATCTTGCAGCAGATGGTCGTTGAGACGCTTTACGAACTGACGAAAGGCGAGGCTTACATCACCACGGGCGTCGGCCAGCACCAGATGTGGGCCGGGCAATGGTATAAATACAAATACCCGCGCCAGTTCGTGACCAGCGGCGGCCTCGGCTCAATGGGCTACGGCTATCCCGCCGCGCTCGGCGTGAAGGTCGCGCTGCCGGACAAGCAGGTGATTGACATTGACGGCGACGGCTCGTTCCTGATGAACATTCAGGAACTCGCCACCGCGCACATTGAAAAAATTGCCGCCAAAGCCATCATCCTGAACAATCAGCATCTCGGCATGGTCGTGCAATGGGAAGACAACTTCTACGGCGGCAACCGCGGCCACACTTATCTTGGCGACCCGGAACATCGTCCGGAGATTTATCCCGATTATGTCCGCGTGTGCAATTCCTTCGGCGTTAAATGCGAGCGCGTGATGTTCAAAAAGGATTTGCGCGCCGCCATCCAGCGGATGCTCGACGCCGACGAACCGTATGTGCTCGACGTCATCACGCCTTACAGCACGCACGTCATCCCGTTCATTCCCGCCGGCAAAACCGTGGCGGACATGATTTGGAAACCCTAGTCCCATTTACGATTTGCGATTGCGATTTATGCGTTGCTCGTGAAAATTCGGGCGGCTCGTAAATCATTTCACTGAAGCGAAGGGTCCGTCTGGGCGGATTTTCAGGCCGCCTCGACGGACATTGGTTAATTACCTAACTGCTCGCGGCCACGGCTTTCGTGGCTTTCGCGGCTTTGTTGCTTTTGCGGGTCAAACCGACCAGTCCGTCTTTGGTCGCCCCGGCAGGGACAACCGGAAATTAGCCCGACACACCGTGCCGGGTGCAACGTCCAAAACAAAATCCGTCCTGAAGGGACGGTGGAAATTAACCGTTCATCTTCCATAGTCCCGCTGGGACGAATAATTGATGGGTCATTTACCGGGGACGTTGTCCCCGGCTAATATCCGATGCCGCTTCGCGGCTTGGCGTCCTGGCGTTAAATCCGTTTGCCCCAATCATCCATCCCAAAATGAAAACCGGAAAAGAGCCGTGACAATTTCGAATTGCGAATTACGGCGTGCGGAATGGGGCATCCGCAGATTACGCAGATGGCACAGATTTTTCTTCATCGGCGTCATCCGCGAAATCTGCGGATGAAGCTTCCCGTGTGTGCGGGCGCGACCAGTCTAATTTCCGTCCTCGCCTGGCTTCGTGCGTGAGCCGTGCGCCCCGTTGCCCCCGGCGGCATTCAGAATGAGAGCGCGCGAATTACGCCGCCGCCAATTCGACGCGCGCCAAGGCCGCTTCAAAAGCCTGAAGCAGCTTTTCCTTCTGCCGGACGACCGCATCCGCCGGGGCCAGTTTCTTTTCCAAAGCCAGACCGGATTGCGGTTCGGTTAGCCGCAGGATGCGTCCGCCGCCGGCCAGCTTGATGAGGTCGAACTGAATTTTATCGCGGTCAACCATGAATTTATTCTCCTCGAAATCCGTGGAATTGCAACAGGAGATTGAGATTGGCGGGTGAAGCATTGCCCCAGCGTTCATGCGCCTCATGGGCGGCGCGCTCAAAATCCGCTTCGTTGAAATCAATCACGCTGGCCGGTGGAATCTCAATTGCGACGGAAGCGGCTTCAAGAATTTCGTGATACAGCGTGATGGACAATTCTGCTTCGCTTAAACCCGAACGGATGAGCAACCGAAATTCGCGGGCGATGGCGCTCGTTTGCCCGACGGCTTCGCGTCCAATGGCATCCACGATGGGAACCTCGGTCAATTCAACGTCCTTGATAATGAACCCACCATAAAGCCGGAGGTTTTTGAATTGCCGGAGATCAAGCACGCGAGAATTCAAACGTCAATTGCCCCGTTCGTCCATTCCAAAATGAATGCCGGAAAAGAGCCCTGACAATTTCGAATGGCGAATTTCGAATTGCGGAGAGCGCGACCTTTTTTTGAAAAGGAAAAAGCCGGAGCATGTTCAACTCCGGCTTTTGAGAAGAAAATTTCTACCAACGGAAATGCGCGAAGGCCTTGTTGGCCTGCGCCATCTTGTGAACTTCATCCCGTTTGCGGATGGCGTTCCCCTGCCCTTGATAGGCTTCGAGAATTTCCGCCGCCAGCGCGGCTTTCATCGGCGTGCCTTTTTTGGCATCCGCAAAATCCACAATCCACCGGAGCGCGAGCGCGTTCTGGCGTTCCGCCGGAATTTCCAGCGGCACCTGATAGGTGGCGCCGCCGACGCGGCGGGGCTTGGTTTCGATGCGCGGCTTGGCGTTGTCCACCGCGCGCTGCAAAATTTCAATTGGGTTGCTCGCCGGATTTTTTTCCGAGATGGTGTCGAACGCGCCATAGACGATGCTTTGCGCGGTGTTCTTTTTGCCGGAGCACATCACGGTGTTCACGAGGCGGCTGACCAGTGTGTTCTGGTATTTGCCGTCCTTGGCCAGGGGCCGTTTGGTTGCTTGACGTCTGCGGGACATAGATTCTTTAATATCCTTAAAAATTAAATTGTTGAACCGGTTATTTCGTGGCGGCGGGTTTGGCGGCCTTGGGCGTCTTCACGCCGTATTTGGAACGGCTCACGCGGCGCTTCTCCACGCCGGCGGCGTCGAGCGTGCCACGCACAATGTGATAACGCACACCGGGCAAATCCTTGACGCGGCCGCCGCGGATCAACACGATGCTGTGTTCCTGCAAATTGTGCCCCTCGTCGGGGATGTAGGCGATGACTTCGTGGCCGTTCGTCAAGCGAACCTTGGCCACTTTGCGCATCGCGGAGTTCGGCTTCTTCGGCGTGCGGGTCATCACTTGGATGCACACGCCGCGGCGAAACGGGGAGTTTTCCAAGGCGGGTGACTTGGACTTATACTTGACTTTGTTGCGGCCCTTGCGGACCAGTTGATTGATTGTCGGCATTTGCGTTAAAAATCGCGGTAAAAACAACCGTTTTCAGTTTTGGAGAAACGGAACGCAGAGGTTAATTTAACCTCACGCCCGTTGCAACTACATTTTCCAAATTATTTGGTTCAAATTATCGTTCAAATTAAAACGGGCGCCCGATTTTTCGGACGCCCGCTGTGATTCATTTTCAGATCAAGCGAGCAGCGGATTTTCCGCTTCCGCCGTTTCCTCGGCTTCCGGCTCTTCCGGCACTTCCACCAGCGGCTTGAGCGTGCACCTTGCGGTGCAGGTCAAAGCCGGTGCCCGCCGGAATGATGTGGCCCATGATGACGTTTTCCTTGAAGCCGCGCAGGCTGTCAATCTTGGAACGCGTCGCGGCCTCGGTGAGCACGCGGGTGGTGTCCTGGAAGCTCGCGGCGCTCAGGAAGCTGTCGGTTTCGAGCGACGCCTTGGTGATGCCCAGCAGCACCGGCGAGGCTTCGGCGGGCTTGCCGCCCTTCTTCTCGACGGCCTCGTTCTCGGCCTCGAACTCCAGCTTGTCCACCTGTTCGCCCCAGAGGAACTGCGTGTCGCCGGCTTCGGTGATGCGAATCTTGCGGAGCATCTGGCGGACGATGATTTCAATGTGCTTGTCGTTGATCGTCACGCCTTGCAGACGATAAACTTCCTGCACTTCGCCGACGAGATGTTCCTGCAATTCCTGCGCGCCGCAGACTTCGAGAATCTCGTGCGGATCCATCGGGCCTTCGGTGAGCTGCTGGCCTTTCTTGACCAAGTCGCCCTTGAAGACGATGACGTGCTTGCCGATCGGGATGAGATGCTCTTCCTGCAATTTCGTGACCGGATCGGTGATGAGCACGCAGCGTTTGCCGCGCACGCTCGGACCGAAATCCGCGATGCCGTCAATCTTGGAGATTTCCGACGCGTCTTTCGGGCGGCGGGCCTCGAACAATTCCGCCACGCGCGGCAGACCGCCCGTGATGTCGCGGGTCTTGGCCTGTTTGCGCGGCGTCTTGGCGATCAGCGTGCCGGGCACAATCTTGTCGCCTTCGTTCGACGACGATGTGCGCGCCGGACGGAATCGGATAATTCGCCACGACTTCGCCCTTGTCGTCGGACATGATGATCTGCGGATGCAAATCTTCCTTGTGGTCAATGATGACCATGGATTCTTCGCCGGTGGCTTCGTCCACTTCCTGCTTCATGGTGACGCCTTCGATGATGTCGTGGAATTTCACCTTGCCGGCCTTCTCGGAGAGAATCGGCACGTTGTGCGGATCCCATTGGACGAACGTGTCGCCCTTCTTCACCTGCGCGCCGTCCTTCACGGAAACAACCGCGCCGATGACGATGGTGTGCGTTTCCAATTCGTGCCCGTCGTCGGAGTGAATTGAAATCGTGCCGTTTTTGTTCAGCACAATGTTGTTGCCGTCTTCCAATGCCACCGAGCGGAGTTCGTTGTATTTGATCTTGCCGTCGTGCTTGGACTTGATCTGCGGCTGCTTGAACACGCCCGCCGCCACACCGCCGGTGTGGAACGTGCGCATCGTGAGCTGCGTGCCGGGTTCGCCGATGGACTGCGCGGCGATGATGCCGACCGCTTCGCCGAGCTTGACCAGCGAGCCGGTCGCGAGATTGCGGCCGTAGCAATGCTTGCAAATGCCGTGCTTGCTTTCGCAGGTCAGCACCGAGCGGATGCGCACGCGGTCAACGCCCGCGACGTCAATCGCCTTGGCCTTGACCTCGTCAATCTCCTCGTTCGCGCGGATGAGAAATTCCTTCGGGCTGATCGGATTCACGATGTCGTCGCAGGCAAAACGGCCCACGAGACGGTCGGAAATTTTCACCACTTCGTCTTCGCCTTCAAACACGGCGGAAACCCAGATGCCGTTCGTCGTGCCGCAATCCTTCTTCCTGAATGATCACGTCCTGCGACACGTCCACGAGCTTGCGCGTCATGTAGCCGGAATCGGCGGTCTTGAGCGCGGTGTCGGCCAGACCTTTGCGCGCGCCGTGCGTCGAGATGAAGTATTCCAAGACGGACAGACCTTCGCGGAAGTTCGCCAGAATCGGCTTCTCGATGATTTCGCCGCTGGGCTTGGCCATGAGGCCGCGCAAACCGGCGAGCTGGCGCACCTGCTGCTTGTTGCCGCGCGCGCCGGAATCCACCATCAAATAAACCGGGTTGTATTCCTTCTTGCCCTGGTTCTGTTCGAGCGTCTTGAACATCACGCCGGAAATCTGATCCGTGCAATGCGTCCAGACGTCCACGATCTTGTTGTAACGTTCGCCGGAGGTGATGACACCCTTGCGATATTGTTTTTCAACTTCGCGAATCTGCTTGTGCGCGTTTTCGATCTGCTCGTCGCGCTCCTTCGGGACGATCATGTCGTCAATGCCGATGGACACGCCGGACTTGGTCGCCTCGCGGAAACCGATTTCCTTGAGCTTGTCGAGCATCGTCACGGTCTTGTCATGGCCGGCGTTCTTGTAGCACTTCCAGATCAAGTCGCCGAGGTCGGATTTCTTCACCGGCTTGTTGTGGAAGCCGAGTTCGTTCGGCCAGATTTCGCTGAACAACACGCGGCCAACGGTCGTCTCAATGACCTTCTTCTCGGCATTGCCGAAAGCGGTTTTCTTGCCGAAATCAGGATTCGCCAGACGGATGCGGTCGTGCGTTTTCACGCCATCGTCGCTGTAAGCGTAAATGACTTCTTCCTTCGAGCCGAACAACGGCAGTTCGTTGACATTCGCCGGCATCGGCTTGCGCGGCTCGGCGGTGACGTAATAACAGCCGAGCGTAATATCCTGCGTCGGCGTGATGATCGGCTTGCCGGACGACGGCGAGAAAATATTGTTCGTCGCCATCATCAACAAACGCGCTTCCAACTGCGCCTCGACCGACAGCGGCACGTGAACGGCCATTTGGTCGCCGTCGAAGTCCGCGTTGTAAGCGGTGCAAACCAGCGGATGAATGCGGATCGCTTCGCCTTCGATGAGCTGCGGCTCGAACGCCTGGACGGACAAACGGTGCAGCGTCGGCGCGCGGTTGAGCAGCACCGGATGACCTTTGGTCACTTCTTCCAAAACGTCCCACACTTCCTTCGTCTGGCGCTCGATCATTTTCTTCGCGCTGCGAACGGTGTGAACGTAGCCCAGCTCTTTCAAGCGGCGGATGATGAACGGCTCGAACAAAACGAGCGCCATCTTTTTCGGCAAACCGCACTGGTTCAATTTCAGTTCCGGCCCGATCACGATGACCGAACGGCCCGAATAATCCACGCGTTTGCCGAGCAAGTTCTGACGGAAACGTCCGCCCTTGCCCTTGAGCATGTCGCTCAAAGATTTCAGCGAGCGGTTGCCCGCGCCGGTCACCGGACGACCGTGACGACCGTTGTCGAACAACGCGTCCACGGCTTCCTGCAACATGCGTTTTTCGTTGCGGATGATGACTTCCGGCGTCTTCAGCTGGAGCAACGTGCGGAGACGGTTGTTGCGATTGATGACGCGGCGGTAAAGATCGTTCAAGTCGGATGTCGCAAAACGGCCGCCTTCGAGCGGCACCAGCGGGCGCAAGTCCGGCGGAATCACCGGCAGCACCGTGAGAATCATCCATTCCGGCCGGCTCTTCGACGAACGCGAGACCTTGCAGCAACTTGATGCGCTTCGCCAATTTCTTGCGAATCTGCTTGCTCTTGGTTTCCGTCATCGCGACGGCCAATTCATCAGCCTGTTTCGCGAGATCAACGTTCACAAGCGATTCGCGCACGGCTTCCGCGCCCATTTTCGCCTTGAACGCTTCGGCGCCGTAAGTTTCCACGGCTTCGCGATATTCGACTTCCGTGAGCAACTGATGCGGCTTGAGCGGCGTCGTGCCCGGATCAATCACCATGTAATCCTCGTAATAAATCACGCGTTCCAAATGGCGCGCGGTCATGTCGAGCGCCAGACCGATGCGCGAGGGCATGCACTTGAAAAACCAGATGTGGCACGTGGGCACGGCGAGTTCGATGTGGCCCATGCGTTCGCGGCGCACGCGCGAGAGCGTCACTTCAACGCCGCAACGGTCGCAGACAATGCCGCGATGCTTGATGCGCTTATACTTGCCGCAGGAACATTCCCAGTCCTTGACGGGACCGAAAATGCGTTCGCAGAACAAGGCCGCCTTTTTCCGGCTTGAACGTGCGGTAATTGATCGTCTCAGGATTCTTGACTTCGCCCTTGCTCCACGAGCGGATGGCGTCGGGCGACGCGAGCGTGATGCCGACGTAATCCACCTGGTTGACCTTGTCGAGGCCGAGTAATTCACGGGCGTTTTCTTTGGAACTGGTCATAGTTTTTAAATCAAACGAAAAGGAATGTTGATTATACGTATATTCGCCTGCCAAGCAATAACAATTTGAGAGAATTTACATCCTTCCGTTCAAAAAGAATAGCTGGAACAATCGTTTGCCAAGCCCGATCCCGCCCAATGGATGTTGTAGAATGCGCCAATTATGCCGGATTATTTCAATTCCGCCGCAATCTGCTCGCCAAGAAGTGACGCTTCGGCGATGGGCCGCTTGGCGTCGGCGCGTTTCACGGTTTCATCGCGGAACGAAATCGCCTTCATCGAAATTTTGCCGCCGGAAATTTCCGCGAACGCGCCGACGGGACTCTGGCAGCCGCCGCCCATGCCGCGTAGAAACGCGCGTTCCGCCGTCACGCAATGAAACGTCGCGGCGTGATTCAGCTTGGCGCAAATCTTTGCGATCCGCTCGTCGTCCGCGCGTGTCTCGATGCCGATGGCGCCCTGGCCCACGCACGGCAGCATCGTTTCTAAATCCAGCACCGAGGCGAGCAACCCAGCCGGCACGCCTTCGCCAGTAATGGTGCCGTCGGCTTTGATTTTGAACTTGAGCCGCGTCAGGCCGGCCAGCGCCAGAATCGTCGCGTCCAGCTCGCCATGTTCGGCAACTTTTTGCATTCGCGTGGCCACATTGCCGCGAATCTCGACGATCTTCAAATCCGGCCTCGCCGCGAGCAGCGATTGTTTGCGCCGCGTGCTACTGGTGGCGAGGGTTGCGCCTTTTGGAAAATCCTTCAGCTTCATGCCCGGTTTGAAACCGCGCGACGTGCTTTGTCCAGGAATCTGATCGTCCGTGATGCGTGATGCATGATGCGTGAAAAAATCGGCGGAGCGATAAATCAGCACGTCGCGCACATCTTCGCGTTCCGGCGTGGCGGCGAGGATGAGACCGGCGGGCAGTTCGGTCGGCAAATCTTTCAGGCTGTGGACGGCGAAATCGGCCTGGCCTTTGAGCAACGCGACTTCGAGTTCCTTCGTGAACAAACCTTTCGGCAATCCGCCTTCGACCTTGGCCATTGAAGCTTTCTGCAATTTGTCGCCAGTGGTCTTGATGATCTTCAGTTCAAAGCGCAAATCAGGAAACGCGGCGCGGCACATCGCGGCAATCATATTCGATTGCGCCAGCGCCAGCGCGCTGCCACGGGTGCAGATGACGATCGGTTTTTCAGGCATAAATTCTTACCACAGATTCACACGGATGGACACGGATGAAAAGAAAACAACACGCCGCCAGCAATGCGCGTTGAGTCAAAACAGGGCAGACGACAACATTGAAATCTGTGATTATGTCGTTCACAAACAATCCCGGTAGCAACGGCGCGCTGCGCTGTCCGCGTCGCCGAGCGCAGCGTCAGGCGACGAAAAAATTAATCGTTCCAAGTTCGTTCCGCCCTGTCGGGCGGGGACGCCGCAGCGCGGCATCCCTACCAACGCCAGCCCGGATTCAATTCGCCCAGAGCAGGCCGGCGGAACTGACGGGCATGAACTGGCCGTTGCCGATGTATTGCAACTCCACCGCCGAACCCTGCCCGCCGCTGATGGAATTGGTGGTAAGCGTATTGGGCTGCGCGCCGGTGCTGGAATAATAAATGCCCCCGGTAAATTGCCGATGCTGGCGACTGCGCCAACAAACCTGCTGCCATCCGCCGACATGCAGGCGCCCGACCAATACTGGTTGGTGGTGGTGAGGGCGGTCCACGTCGCGCCGAAATTGGCGGAGGCGTAAAACAGGCCGTTGCTGACGCCGGCCACGAGCCGGTTGCAATCGCTGGAGGCGGCCAGACAATTCCAGGCGGTCGAAGATGGAGCTGGGTTGGTGCTTACCCAACTCGCGCCAAAATTCGTGGAGGTGGCGATGCCGCCATTGTAGGCGGCGACGAGTTTCAATCCGCTGGCGGCGGCCAGCGCGGAACAGTTGCCCGCCAGATTATTGGCGATCCCCAGGCGGCGCCGCTGTTGGTGGTGGTGTAAATGGTGCCGCCAAGAGCCGCGGCAAAATTATTCCCGTCGGCAGAACAGGCCAACGCCGTCCAATCGCCGCTTGAAGGACTGGTGCCGGTCGAAAGTGTGAGCGAGCCGTTGACGGGCGCAGCGATGTATTTGCTGCCATCCGCTGAACACGCGACCGCTGTCCAATTCGCGCTGATGCCGAAAGGCGCAAATGTCAAACCGCCGTTGGACGAGTATTGTATTTGGCTGGAGCCGCCGTTGGGCGCGGCAAAAATGAGGTTGCCGTTCGCCGAACAAGCGACGGAAAACCAGCCGCTGCCGGTGATGCCCGTCGAAGTCCAAGTCCGACCGAAATCGGTGGAGTAATAAACGCCGTTGGCCAGGCTGCCGCCCGCAAACATCCGGGCGCCGTCCGCCGAGCAACACACGCGACGCCAGTCATCGCCGGTTTTGCCCGGCAGCAGGAAGGAGTTGCGGTAGCTGGCAAAATTGCCGAGGATGGACTGGCCGGAATTTCCATGAACCAGCCAGCCACCCGCGCCCGCGCCGGAAATGCGGATAATGTCGCCGAGCACCAATTGGTTTGCCGGCGGCAGTTGCACGGTGGTCAGGCCGGGATTGAGCAGCAGGAAACCGGCGTCCCGCGTCGCGTTGGTGTAGGTGCCATAAACCGGAATCCAGCCGACGAGTCCGTTGCCAAAAAAACTGCCGACAAAAGAATTTCCCCAATTCGTGAAAGTGTTGACGCCGTTAAAATAATTCGTGCCGGTAAAAATATTGGTGCCGGTGAACGTCTGGCTGCGGTTGAGCAAAGCCACGTTCGTTGTCAGCCGCGCATCGGCCACGGTGCCGACGGTGATCTGCGAGCCGTTCAAGTTGGTGAGGCTGGCGCCATTGCCGGCAAAGCTGCCGGTGAAAATATTGGTGCCGTTGGGAAAATTGACCGCGTTGGAATACGTTCCCGAAATCAGCGAGGATGAAATGGTGCCGACGATCTGCGTGCTTTGCAGGCCGCCGAGCAGGTTGCTCGCGCTGGTGGCAAAAATGGCGTAAGGCACGGGCAAAATCGGCTGGCGCGGCGCGAGCGCGGTGAAGTTGGTGACGCCAATCGCGCGCACGCCGATGTCCAGCCAGTAATTCGAGCCGTTGGCGGTGCCGTTGAAAATGCCGGGGCCGAAATCCAGCGTGACCGCTGAACAGGCCGTTGGCCACGGGCACGGCATAATTGGTCAGCGAGAGACTGACGGGGCTGCCGTTCGTGACGGCCGTGTAAACCGCAAAACGGAAATCGTAGTTGGTGTTGGCCGGCGAACCGGAATCGTTCAACTGGCCCTGATAAAAGATGGCGGTTCCCTGCGCCGGAAGATCCAGCGCCGCCGCCAGAAAGAAAACCGCCGTCAGGAGGCGGAAGAGGATTTTTTGTTGCACGTGAACAGAATGCCGGTTCAGCCGCGAATTTTCAAATGCGAAACAGCGAAACCTCGGCGGTTGCTGCGGAAATTTTGTTTGCCGTGGCGGGCGTTACAAATTAGTTTCGTGCGAACGCAGGCAAGGAGCCGGCGTGAATTAAGAAACGCTTTCACCTGACTATGAAGAAACCTTTGACGGGCGCCGAACTGAACGAACTGATTGCCGGCCTCAACAAATTGTCGCGCAACCTCTGGTGGTGCTGGAACCAGGAGGCGCAGGATCTGTTCCAGCGGCTCTCGCCGCGCGGCTGGCAGAACCTCTGGCACAACGCCGTGGCCGTCCTGCGCGAGGTTTCCGAATACGAGCTGCGCGTGCATTTGCAGGAGCCGGGCTTTGCCGAACGCGTCCGCAGCGTGCTGCGCGATTTCAACAATTATCTGACCGACCAGAAAACCTGGTGCCACGTCAACGCGCCGAAGCTGCACAAGAATCCCGGTGGCGTATTTCTCGGCGGAGTTCGGCTTCCACGAGTCGCTGCCGATTTCCGCCGGCGGCCTGGGCATCCTGGCCGGCGACCACGCGAAATCCGCCAGCGACCTCGGCCTGGGCTTTGTGGGCATCGGCCTGTTCTACCGCGAAGGCTATTTCCAGCAGGCGATTGACTCCGAACAACTGGCAGACGGAATATTACAATCCCGTTGACCCGCACAACGTGCCGCTGGAGCCGGTGCTGGACGCGGACGGCGACCGGCTGGTGTGCAGCGTGGAAATCGGCATGAACACGGTGGACTTCCAAGTCTGGCGCGTGAACGTGGGCCGCGTGCCGGTGTTTCTGCTGGACACGAACCTGCCGGAAAACGAGCAGCATTTCCGCGACCTGACCTGCCGCGTTTATGGCGGCGACAGCACCACGCGCATCATGCAGGAAATTTTGCTGGGCATCGGCGGCGTGCGGCTGCTGCGCACGCTGGGCATCGAGCCGTCCACGTTCCACATGAACGAAGGCCACGCGGCGTTTCTCACGCTGGAATTGATCCGCGAAAAAATGGCCGCCGGCAAAACCTTCGCCGAGGCGCAGGCGCTGACCAAGCCGGAATGCATTTTCACCACGCACACGCCGGTGGAGGCCGGCCACGACCGCTTCACGCCGGAGCTGATGAATTACGCGATGCAGCGGTTCCTGCACGCAGTTGAAGGTGCCGTTCAACGAACTGCTCGGCCTGGGCCGCGTGAAGCCGGAGGACGAACACGAGCCGTTCTGCATGACCGTGCTGGCGCTGAAACTTTCCCGCGCCGCCAACGCCGTGAGCGAACTGCACGGCGAGGTGAGCCGGCACATGTGGCAGGCGCTTTATCCCGGCAAGAAACAGGACGAAGTTCCCATCGGCCACATCACCAACGGCATTCACCTGCTCGGCTGGATGAAAGGCTCCGCCCGCCAGTTCTGGCGCAAGAAATTGACCGACGACGCCAACGGCGAAGTCAAAATTCTTCCACGAGCGGTTCGGCGAGGACTGGGCCTCCGCCGTCAACCACGCCGAGTTCTGGGAAAAGATGACCGACCCGAATTTCGTTTCCGACGAGGAACTCTGGGCGCTGCGCTACAAGCTGCGCCGCGAACTGATCGAATACGCCCGCCGCCGTCTGCTCGAACAAAGCCAGCGCGTCACGCAGGGCGATTATGTCCGCTTCGACCAGCTTGCTGAATCCCGACGCGCTGACCATCGGCTTCGCGCGCCGCTTCGCCACTTACAAGCGCGCGCCGCTGATTTTCCAGCAGTTCGACAACATCGTGAAACTCGTCAACGACAAGCAGCGGCCGGTGCAGTTCATTTACGCCGGCAAGGCGCATCCGCGCGACGACGCCGGCAAACGGTTCATCCAGCAGATCATTCATTTGAGCAAGCACAGCGAACTCGCCGGGCATCTGGTGTTCATCGAAAACTACGACATCCACGTCGCGCGGCAGATGGTTGCCGGCTGCGACATCTGGCTGAACAACCCGCGCCGTCCGCTCGAAGCTTCCGGCACCAGCGGCATGAAGGCGAGCTGCCACGGCTGCATGGGCTTCAGCATCCTGGACGGCTGGTGGCGCGAAGGCTACGACGGCACCAACGGCTTTGCCATCGGCCCCGACTCGCATCCCGGACAACGTCGAGGAACAGGATCGCGTGGACAGCGCGAACCTTTACCAGACGCTCACCGAACAGGTCGTGCCGATGTTTTTCAACCGCGACGCCAACGGCATCCCGCGCGAATGGCTCCAGCGCGTCCGCCGCGCCATGGCCACGCTCGTGCCGCAGTTCACCACCGACCGCATGGTCAAGGAATACACGCACAAATACTACGCCAGCCGCTGAAGCGCGCCGTGCGGTTTGCAGTTACAACCTATTTCTGATTTTACGATTTGCGATTTACGTGCCGCGCCGCCGCTCGGACCGCAAATCGCAAATTATTCGGTTTCATTGGCCCGGTAATCAATCACCCGCACTTTTTCCAGCGTGACGAGTCCGCCTTTCATCATTTTGTCCAGCACCGGCAGAAACGCATTGATGTTTTCCTCGCTGTCCACGATTTCGATGACGAGCGGCAAATCCAATGAGAGCCGGAGAATTTTTGCCGTGTGCAGGCGGCTCGATTTGCCAAAGCCCATCGGCCCGCGCAACACCGTCGCGCCGGCCAGGTGCATTTCGCGCGCCTTGAGCACCAGCGCCTCGTAAAGCGGTTGGTGCTGCCAGCGGTCGCTTTCGCCGATGAATATCCGCAATAGAACCGATTCGTGAGGCAGGTGCATATTAATTTCCTTTGATTGAGTTAAGGCCGATGGCCGCCACATGGCCGAGCCATGCGGCGATTAAACAAAGCGCGAACGACGACAACGCATTGAATCCGGCGTAAAGCCATTCGCCGTCGCGAACCAGGTTGAGTGTCTGCAGACTGAATGAGGAAAAAGTCGTATAGCCGCCGCAAATGCCGATCATGAAAAAGGTGCGCAAAGTCGGCGACACCAACCATCGCCCGTCGGGATCGGTCAAGGTGGCGAAGAAACTGATGGCGAATGAGCCGGTCACGTTGATCACCAGCGTGCCCATGGGGAAAGTTTCAAAATGTTTGGAGACGAGGCCGTTCACCCAGAAACGCGCGATGGTTCCGAGTGCGCCACCTAAACCTAGCCAGAAATAAGTGAGCATAAAATGTCCTGCCGGCGACCGAATGATTCGGTTCGGTAGGAGTTATTAGCCCTGAAATCGTCAGGCGGTTCACCCTTGAACGGGTTGGCAAACCCCATTGCCGTCGGCACTTTAGTGTTCGAGCGGCAATTTGGCAACTATGAATTGCCGCGATCACCTTAACTGAGGGATTATGCACATGACAGAAGAAAAGGGATGGCGCGCTGCGATGTCCCCGGCGGTAACGCCCCCGGAATCATTGCGCCCGCGATACGGGCGCGGACGGCGCAGCGCGCCATCCCTTGTATCTTGTCATTCGTCTGGATTCTTCGCTGAATACAGATGCTTGGGTTGCGGTTGCAACCGCAACCCAAGCGAGCTGGCCCAGATCGTCCGTCCCAAGTTCAGGTGTGGTCATCGCGAACGTGGGTAGCTGGATCGGGCCGGCTCACCGTCCGTTAACTCGAACCGTTGATTGAGCCGGAAGTTAAACCTTCACGCGCTCGCATGACAAGGATGAGCACGAACAATTCGATTATCTACATCGGCCTGGATATTGGCAAAGACTCTCTCCAGGTTAACCTCCAAAACCAAAACTTCCCGATCCCCAACACCCGCCCAGGTCATCGCAAACTCATGGCCCAATTAAAAGCCCTGGCCCAACCGCTCTTGGTGGTCTGTGAAGCCACCGGCGGTTATGAGCAAGCCCTCGTCACCGCCTTCCACCAGGCCGGCATCCCCGTCGCCATCGTGGAACCGGCCCGCGTCCGGCACTTCGCCAAGGCCTGTGCCTTGCGCGCCAAGACCGATCGCATCGACGCCGCTCTGCTGACCGAGTTTGGCCGGCAAACCGCCCCGCGCGCGCAAGCTCCGCTAAACCCCAACACCGCCGCCTTACGGGAGCTAACCCGCCATCGCCTTCAACTCCAGGCCATGGCCCAAAACGTGATCCAGCAAAACCGCCACTTGACGCTGCCGGCTTTGCGCAAACAGAACGCCGCGCTCCTGCGCCAACTGCGCGCCCACCTGCAAAAACTCCAAAAGCAAATCGAGGCCCTGCTCCAACAGGATGCCGCCCTGCAGACCAAAGCCAAATGCCTCCAGCAGGTCAGCGGCGTTGGCCCTAAAACCATCGTCAGCCTCCTGGCCGAAATGCCGGAGTTGGGAAAACTCAACCGGGCACAAGCCGCCGCGCTGGCAGGCGTGGCTCCGCATCCCCGGGAAAGCGGCCGCTGGCAGGGCAAACGTTTCATCGGCGGCGGCAGACCCTTGGCTCGCAAAGCACTTTACATGGCCGCCCTGGTCGCCAGCCGGTTACCACCCCACCTTGAAAATCCGCTATCAATCCCTCATCGCTCGGGGCAAGGCCCCAAAAGTCGCCCTCGTCGCTTTGATGCGTCATCTCATCATCCACTTAAACAGCCTCCTCAAACCGCTTGCAGTTTAAGACCGTTGCT
>CAVTVR010000006.1:0-107458 GCA_963738225.1 uncultured Verrucomicrobiae bacterium | reverse complement strand
TGCCTCCGGTCGTCCGCTGCCTACCAGCCTGGGTGCGCGGCTGCCGCTGGGCTCGGCGCGGGCCATTGAGACGGTCTGTTATAATTGTCACCTGGATGTGCGCGGACAGTTCAATCTGCCGAACCATCATCCGGTGCCCGAGGGCAACATGACTTGCGTCCAATGCCATCCACCGCACAAAGGCGTGGCTTTTGCGGGCGGCGGCACCCAGTTGCTTTCCCAGAATGAGAATTGCCTGCAATGCCATGAGTCGCAGCAGGGGCCGTTCGTGTTTGAGCACGAGGCGTTGCGCGAAGGCTGCACCACCTGCCATTCGCCGCACGGCAGCATCAACGCCAAGCTGCTCACGGAACGGAATGCCAACTTGTGCCTGAAGTGCCACTTCCAGCAGGTTCAGCCGGGCGGCGGCATCCTGATTGGCGGGATTCCCCACAATGGACAGATGAGCCAGGGTGCGTGCTGGAGCGCCGGTTGCCACGAAGCCGTCCATGGTTCACGCGTAAGCCCGACCTTAAGATTTTAACAACGCACGGAAGCCGATGAAAAAACTATCCCGCAAAATGAAGAAATTTTCCGCGTTGCGCCGGAAGGCCGGTTATGTCGTGGGCGCGTCGTTCCTGGTCGCCGGCGTGCAGGCATACGCGGCGGATGCGGTCAAACCGTTGCAGTTATACGATGACGGCACGAACACTTATAACAACTGGATCGAACTTTCCGCCGGCGGACTGATTGCCGACGGGAACAAGGCCCAAGCCGAGCAGCGGACCCACCTCAACAACACCGGCATGTTCGGCGGCATTGCGGACTTGCATTACCAGACGGAGGTCGCCAAAAAAACCATCTTGACGGTGGACGGCCATTCCATCTTTGACAATCATAACTATAAGATTGGGCTTGGTGTGGCAAAGGAAGACTTCGGCTTCATCCGCTTCAGTTTTGAGAATTTCCGCGTCTATGACGCTGACAACGGCGGTTACACCCCGGCGACGGGAGCCTATCCAAGCACCGGCGACGCGCTGGCGCTGGATCGGGGCAAGATTTCATTGGAAGCCGGGTATAACAAAGAAGGCAAGCCCAAGGTTACTTTCAAATATACCCACACTTATCGCAACGGCGACAAAAGTTCAACCGAATGGGGGCCGGTTCATGATCCCAATGATCTCGCCACGACGTTCCGGTTGTTTCCAAGCATTAATCACATAGACGAAAAGTCTGACGCCTTCCAACTGGATTTGTCCGACCGCATCAAGAAAACCGAGGTCGGCCTGGGTTTCCGGTTTGAAACCAGCCAATTGAATGACGCTCGCCTGCTGACTTTTTACGCCGGTGAACCGGGTCAGCAGAAAACCACCGACCAGCAGGATGTCTCCTACGATATGGAGAGCGTTCATGCCTACACTGAAACCTGGCTTAAACCGACCCTGTTTTTGTCCACCGGTTTCATGTTTGCCAATGTGGAGGACACCTTCACCGGCAACCGGATTTACGGGGATGATTTTGACGTGGTTTATTCGGCGGCATATCCGGCCAACTATTATGGTTACTACAACTTGGACGGCATGTCTCACCAGCACGAGTATGTGTTCAATGTCAATCTAATGTCGCTGCCCGCGAAAAATTTCACCATCACCCCCTCGGTGCGCGTGCAAAAAGAAGACTGGAACGCGCAGTCCACCGAGAGCGTATTTGATCCCGGCGGGGCGTCGGAGATGAATTCCTTTAACAACAACAGCGGCTATGATTCGCTGGACGTGCGCGAGCGGCTGGAAGCGCGTTACACCGGCGTGACCAACTGGGTGTTCACCGCCACGGCCGATTTGACTGAAGGACAGGGGAATTTGAATGAAATGGGCGGCATCACCCAATTGCCCGGCGCGCCCGACGGACAGTTGCCGGTGCGGTTGGCTACCGATGATTCGCGCTTCTTCCAGAAATACGCCTTGAGTGCCCGGTGGTATCCGGTCAAGCAAGCCAGCTTGGATGTCGGCGGCTATTACAAGGACAACCATTACAACTACGCCAATTCATTTGACAGCACGCCAAACAACGCCGGTTCCGGCTCGCTTTATCCTGGTTTTCTGGTCTATCAAGGATTTCAAACCTGGGACGGCAACACGCGCCTGACACTGCATCCATTCAGCAAAGTCACGCTGGTCAGCCGCTATGAATATCAACTCTCCACTATCTCCACGACACCTGATTCGGCATCGGGCTTAAGCGAGGTGGATGCTTCCCGGATGCACAGCCACATTCTTGGCCAGAACATCAGTTGGACGCCGCTGAACTGGCTCTCCCTGCAAGCGGGGGCCAATTACGTCGTCAGCGAAACGGAAACTCCCGCCTCCACCTACACCCAGTCCATCCTCAATTCGCAGAACAATTACTGGACCGTCAACTTCAACGCCGGCTTTGTGCTGGACGACAAAACCGACTTGAATATCGGCTATTTCTATTATCGTG
The DNA here is from genome assembly GCA_963738225.1 of uncultured Verrucomicrobiae bacterium. Classification (GTDB taxonomy): domain Bacteria; phylum Verrucomicrobiota; class Verrucomicrobiia; order Limisphaerales; family UBA11358; genus UBA11358. The sequence goes on along the minus strand of CAVTVR010000006.1, from coordinate 104,998 downwards.
CCGCTGACGGCCAGAACAGCATTGGCAACAACGGCGTGCCGCTCGGCACCGATGCCTTGGAGCACAGCGTCACGGCGTCGCTTACCCGCCGCATCACTAAAAACCTGCGCTGGAATCTAAAATACGCCTACACGCACTACGATGATTTTGCCTCGGCGGGAAGTTACAACTTCAACGCCAGCGTCATTTCCACCAGCCTCCAATATCGCTTTTAGAGCGTGTCTGAAAATCGGTATCTGATTTTTCTTTCTCATCCTCCGGTTCATCCTCATCGTCAATTATGGGAGTTTTTGAGAATGAGGATGAGAATGACGACGAGGATGATTTGATCCCGTGAGAATTTTAAGACCGGTTCTAATTCTAATTTCCCATGGGCTGTGTTCTCTGATGAAAAACCTGCTTGCGGTTTGCGCCTTGGCTTCGAAGAATATCAGAATGAAATTGCTGATGGCTTTGATGGTGGCGCTTTGTTCCGCGCCATTGTTCGCCGATGACCTGTCCCACCAATTCACCAAGCCGCCAGCATCGGCCAGGCCCTGGGTCTATTGGTTTTGGAACAATGGCAATGTCACCAAGGCAGGCATCACCGCCGACCTCGAAGCGATGCAGCGCGCGGGCATTGGCGGCGTGATCATCATGGATGTGGTGGAACGCTTCGCGCCGCCGCCCGGCACCGCTGATTTCATGAGCGCGGAATGGCAGGAGTTGTTTCGCTTTGCCGTCGCCGAGGCGCACCGGCTCGGCCTCGAAATCAACATGACCAACGGCCCCGGCTGGTGCGGCAGCAGCGGGCCGTGGATCACGCCGGAGCTTTCGATGCAGATGCTCGTCACCACGAATCTGCTCGTGGAAGGCCCGACTCATTTTTCCAGCATTCTGCCGCGAGCCGGACACGGGACAGCAAACGTTCGCATGACGGTTTTAACAGCTCCGTCAAATATGAGGATTACTACCGCGACATCGCCGTGCTGGCTTTCCCGGAAACGACGAATGGCGTTGTGGCTCCCGACGCCGTGCTGAACTTGACGGCGAAGCTGGATGCGGATGGAAAATTGAATTGGGACGTTCCCGCCGGCCAATGGATCATCCAGCGCATCGGTCACACGACGACCGGTTCATCCACCCGCCCGCCGGTCAAAGGCGGCAACGGGCTGGAGTGTGACAAGTTGAGCCGCGAGGCGATGGACGTTCATTTTGCGAACATGATGGGAAAACTCATCACGAATGTCGGAGCTCTGGCTGGCCCGACGCTCTCGGCGACGCACATTGATAGCTGGGAAGTGGGCATCGCAAAACTGGACGCCAAAATTTCGCGAGGAATTTCAAAAACGCCGTGGCTATGATCCAATTCCATTTTTGCCGGATGTCGACCGGCACCTCAACAACCGGCAATGCTTCTCCTTGCACCATCGGCGACGCGGCGCTGGCCAAACGCTTTCGCTGGGATTTTCAACAGACGATTTCCGAGTTGCTGGCGGAAAATTATGTGGGACGGCTGGCGGAATTGGCGCACGAACACGGCCTGCGCTTGACGCATCGAAGGTTACGAATCTGCCCTTTGGCGACGAGGCCACTTACACGGCGCGCGCCGACGAGCCGATGACCGAATTCTGGGCGACCGGTAGCAACCTGAATGAAGCGAAAGCGCGGCAGATGGCGTCCGTCGCGCATATCATGGGCGATAGCATTGTCGGCGCGGAAGCGTTCACCTCCGGCGACAATGAGCAATGGAAATTGCATCCGGCCACCGTCAAGGCGCTCGGCGATTATGAATTTTCGCAAGGCATCAACCGGTTTGTCATTCATCGCTATCGCTCACCAGCCATATCTCGACCGCTTTCCCGGCGCAACGATGGGGCCGTGGGGTTTGCATTATGAACGCACGCAGACCTGGTGGGAAATGTCCAGCGCTTGGCACCAATATCTTTCCCGCTGCCAGTTCATGCTGCGGCAAGGTTTGTTCGTCGCCGACCTCTGTTACCTGCGGCCGGAGTTGCCGGACCAAACATTATTTCACGCCGATGCCCAGGGTGCCGGCCGGTTACAAATACGATGAATGCAGCGCCGAAGCTTTGATTGCGCGAATGAAGGTGAAGGATGGACGGTTGGTTTTGCCGGATGGCATGAGTTATCGGCTGTTGATGTTGCCGGAAACAACTACGTTGATGACGCCGGCGCTGGTTGGAAAAATCAAACAACTGGTCGCAGCCGGGGCAACCGTGGTAGGTCCGCGTCCAACCGCTTCTCCCAGCCTTTCGGATTTTCCAAAATGCGACGAGGAAGTTGCCAGCTTGGCCGCGGAAGTTTGGGGTAACTGCGACGGCAAGGCGGTGACAGAACATGCTTTTGGCCGTGGCCGGATAATTTGGGGGCAGCCGCTGGAAGACGTTTTGGAGGAATCGAAAATGCCGGCCGACTTTTCCTCGAGCGTAAAGTTGAATTGGATTCATCGGCAGATGGGCGATACCCAAGTTTATTTCGTGGCCAACGAAACGGCTGTTTCCGTGGAGGCGAAATGCAATTTTCGAGTCAAGGGATTGCGCCCGAATTGTGGAATCCGAATGACCGGCGAAATTTCCGCGCCGGCGGTTTATGAGGAAACAGCGGCGGGCATTTCCATTCCGTTGCGCCTTGAGGCCAGCGGCTCGATCTTCATGGTTTTTCGCCCGCAACGAAAAGAGTTTGATCCAGTGGTGAGTTTTATGCGTGACGGCGAGCCGTGCGATACCGCTGACCAAGCCGCCGGTGATAAAGATTCAGAAAGCAACTTATGGTGTGCCAGGCGACGCCCAACGCACGCGCGATGTGCAAGGCAAAGTGCAGGCTCTGGCGGATCGCGATGAACTTAGTTTCCAGGTCGCGAAGCTGGCGGAGGGCGACGACCCGGCGTATGGCATCGTAAAAACCTTGGTGGTGGAATATACCGCCGGCGATCATTCGTTCACCATCAATGGCCAGGATCCAGATACCGTGACCCTCGCGGCGGCAATTCCAGCGGCCAGCCGCGCCGCGGAGATTCGCCGCGCCGCAGCAGGGCGGCTTGAGATGGTGGCGTCGCAGCCGGGGCATTATGAATTGACGACCGAAAAAGGAAAAACATTCCAAGCCGACATCACGTCCGTGCCTGCGCCGCTGGAAATCACCGGAGCGTGGGCGGTGCGCTTTCCACGCAAGTGGGGCGCGCCGGAGCAAATCACTTTGGATCACCTGGCCTCGTTGAGCGATTCATCGAGTCCCGGCGTGAAATATTTTTCCGGAACAGCGACTTACACGAAGACCTTTGACTGGAATCCGACTTCCGAAACCGGAAGCAATAAATCCGAGGTCTGGCTTGATCTTGGCGAGGTGCAAGTGACGGCGGAGGTGAAATTGAATGATCACGACCTCGGCATCTTATGGAAGCCGCCATTCCGTGTGAACGTCTCCGGCGCGTTAAAGCCCGGCGGAAACAAGCTGGAAATCCGGGTGGCCAACCTCTGGCCCAACCGCATGATTGGCGACGCGGCGTTGCCGGTTGCGGAGCGTTTCACCTGGAGTTCGTATGAGCCATTCACCAAGGATTCGCCACTTCCGAAATCCGGCTTGGTCGGTCCGGTGACAGTTCAGTCTGCGGAAATTGTCCCGTTGTCGCAAAACTAACACCAAAGGATCTGACCTCAGCCGGCGCAATGAATCCGGGCATTTGCGGAATTCGACCCGGCTCGCGGTTGGCGCGGACGGTTTTGAAAATTGATGATCAGGCTTGGCGACGGCGGCCTGTCCGCTAGACTGTCAGCATGAGCCGACTAAAATATATCCTGATGCTGGGAGTCCTGTTGCTGGCGGGCGTTTGCCCGGCGGCGGTTGCCGTCAAGAATCTCCGCTGCGAATATCTCGTCAACCCGCTCGGCATTGATGCCGGAAGTCCCCGATTAAGCTGGGTGCTTTTCTCAAATCAAAGAAACGAAAAACAAACGGCTTATCAAATTCTGGTGGCCTCCTCGGCAAAGCTGATCAACGCGGATGCCGGAGATATTTGGGACAGCGGCAAGGTGGTTTCGGATGACAGCTCACAAATTGCTTATGCCGGCCAGCCGCTGATTTCCCGGCAATGTTGTTATTGGAAGGTGCGGGTGTGGGATGCTCATGACAAGGCCGGCAAATGGAGTGACTCCGCGCAATGGCAAATGGGTCTGCTCCAGCCATCGGACTGGATTGCCAAGTGGATTGCCCCGGTAACTCCTGTGGAAACTTCAAATACTCCGTTAATAATCCATCGTGCGACCTATGCAGCTCTTACGTCCGGGAAGTCGGCGGATGTAACCGCCGCCCTGATGACTTACCTTCAGCAAAATCACCTAAAAATTGTCGTTGATAACAAGACCTTGGGTATTGATCCCGCATTTAATGTTCCAAAGCTTTTAAGGGTTGAATACGAATATGGAGGCCAGTCGTTGACGAATGAGATTGAGGAGAGCCAAACCTTGGAGCTGCCAGAGCCGTCGTCGCCCCTGCCGTATTTGAGGAAATCGTTTGAATTGAAAACGCCGGTGCAACGGGCGATGCTTTATGCCACCGCCTTGGGGTTGTATGAAGTGCATATCAATGGCCAGCGCGTCGGCGATCATGTGCTCGCGCCTGATTGGACCGACTATCGCAAGCGGGTGCGCTATCAGGCTTATGATGTCACCGCGCTCTTGAAGACTGGCAACAATGCGATGGCCGCGTTGCTGGCCAATGGCTGGTTCAGCGGCCATATTGGCAACGGCGGCAATCAGTTTTTTGGAAAAAAACCGGCTTTTCTTGCCCAACTTGAAGTAACTTACGCCGACGGTCACACGGAACAAATCGCGACCGATGAAACATGGAAATCGCACGCCAGCCCCGTTCTGTCATCGGATTTTATGGCGGGCGAAGATTATGATTCCCGGTTGGAAGTAAAGAATTGGGATCGGGCGGGTCTGGATGCAAGCCGGTGGATCCAAGTCGGAGTCCGCGATGAAGTCCCCCGGCTGTTGGAATCTCAAGTTATGGAACCCGTTCGCCAGATTTGTGAATTGAAACCCAAAATGGTCGCGGAACCAAAGCCCGGTTGCTGGGTTTATGATCTGGGCCAGAACATGGTGGGCGTGGTCCGGTTGAAAGTGTCCGCGCCGGCGGGCACCAAGGTGACGCTGCGCCATGCCGAGATGCTGAATCCCGATGGCACGATCTATACCAAAAACTTGCGCGGTGCGGCTTCCATAGACCATTATATTTGCAACGGCAATGGAGTAGAAGTGTGGCAGCCGCGTTTTACCTTCCACGGTTTTCGTTATGTCGAACTAACCGGCCTGAGCGGCAGGCCCCCCAAAAATGCGGTCACGGGAATTGTGATTGGATCAGACACGGCCAGAACCGGCGAATTTGTCTGTTCCGATCCGCGCCTCAACCAGCTTCAATCCAACATCCAATGGGGGCAGCGCGGCAACTATATCAGCATTCCCACCGACTGCCCCCAGCGGGATGAGCGGCTGGGTTGGATGGGCGATGCCGAGGTGTTCATTCGCACCGCGACTTACAATGCGGATGTCGCGGCCTTTTTCACCAAATGGCTGGAGGATGTGGACGACGGCCAATCTCCTGCCGGCTCGTTCAGCGATGTGAGTCCAAACACCATGGGCTGCGACAGCGTTCCTGCCTGGGGTGATGCCGGTGTTATTTGTCCGTGGACGATTTACGAGGTCTATGGCGACAAGCGCATTTTGGAACAGCATTTGCCCGCGATGACCAAATGGGTGGAGTATCTGCGCCTGCACAGCAGCAATTTGATTCGTGATAAGGATCGCGGCAATGATTATGGGGACTGGTTGTCCATTGGAGCGGACACGCCAAAGGATTTGATTGGCACCGCTTTTATTGCCTATTCCACACACTTGTTGGCAAAGTCTTACCGTGCCCTTGGCCAGTTGGAGGAAGCGGATAAATACGACCAGTTGTTTGCGGATATCAAAGCTGCGTTCAACCGGCGCTACGTGGCCGCGGACGGGCGCATTACTGGCAACACTCAATGTGCCTACGCCATGGCTCTGAAATTCGAACTATTGCCCGATGAACTTCGTCCGAAAGCCGCCCAATATCTGGCTGATGACATAAAGGCCAAAGGCGGACATCTTTCGACCGGCTTCGTTGGTGTAAGTTACTTGCTGCCGGTTCTGACCCAGATGGGCAAGGCTGACACGGCCTACGAATTGTTGCTTCAGGATACCTTTCCTTCTTGGTTGTTCTCTGTGAAACACGGTGCCACCACGATCTGGGAGCGTTGGGATGGGTGGACTCCTGAAAAGGGCTTTCAAGATCCTGGCATGAACTCGTTCAATCATTACTCGCTTGGGTCATGTGGCGAATACCTTTTCGGCGGAATCGGCGGCATCCGCCCTGCCAGTCCCGGCTTCAAGACCATTCTAATCAAACCCGTCATCGGCGACGGCCTGACCTGGGCCAAGACCAGTTACAATTCCATCCGCGGCGAGATTAACACCAGTTGGAAACGCGCCGGCAACCAGTTGACACTGGAAGTTGCCGTGCCGATGAACACGACCGCAACGGTTTATGTTCCAGCCAAGGATGTGGCGGACATCATGGAAAGCGGTAGGCCCGTGGAGAAAGTTAAAAGTGTGAGATACCTCCGCATGGACAATGGGAACGCCATGTTCGAAGTGGGTTCAGGGACCTACAAGTTTGCCTCCGAAGCCATGCGATAAGTCCGTCGGCGGTATGGAACTGAAACTGTATCTTTCTGTTGGGCGTGCGAACATCCGGCCAATGCGGTTCTCCATTCGCGGTTTCCCAATCGAGGCAAGGCCGGCGGATCGTCGCTTACGTCTTGCAAGGCACATTGAACTATTCCGTGATGGCGCACCGAACGGGTCAACCCCATTTGACTCTCGCGTTTATTGATTGTTCTTCCGGTAAATAAACCACCAGAACCAGATCGTCCCCAGTGCGCCGCAGATGGCCGCGCCGAGAAAATTCGCCTGTGGACTCATGCTCCACAGCCACGCGCCGAGAAAGGAGCCGCTCGTCACCGTGCAGTCGCGGATGAGATAATACGCGCCATAAGTCCGCGCCCGCAGTTCCGGCGCGGCTTCGCCAATGATGAGCGCCTTGCGCGCCGGCTCGCCGAATTCCTTCAGTCCGCGCACGACGAACGCCAGCGCGAGCCACGCGAAATTGTGCGCGAACAACAGCGTCACCGGGAACAGAGTGAAGAAGACAAACGTGACCAGCACAAACGGGCGGCGACCGTATTTGTCCGCCAGATGCGCGACGGGAATGTAGCAGAGCATTGCCGTGACCATCTCGAACGCGACGAGATAACCGAATTGCTGCGCCGTGACACCGCCGGAATCCATCGCCCACAAAATGATGAACGCATACGGAATGCGTTCACAGAAGCGGATGAGAATGTCGCTCACGAGCAGTTCGCGCAGCGCCGGCGTGAAGGTTTTGACGACGCTGAAAAATGAAATGGCAGGGACGGCGCGCTGCGCCGTCCGGTCGTCACAGCGCGACGACCCTACCGGCTCAAACATGGACCATTGAAACACCGCCGTGAGTAAACTCATCGCAATGCACAGCGTGAGCGCGTAATGCACACCGTCCGTCCAGCCGAAGCGCGTGAGCAGCCAGCCGCCGAGGAGCGGGCCGATCATCATCGGCACGCGGCGGATCATGGATTGCACGCCGACGCCCATCGTGTGCCGGTGGCTTTGCAGCGAAGTGGCGATGACGGAAAATGTTGCCGGCAGCGACAACGCGCTCCACGCGAGAAATAAAAACGAACCAAGCAGCAGCGCGAGCCAGTTTTGCCAGACCAAAACCAAAACGTAACCGGCAACCGAAATGGCGCTGAACAGCAACAGCGATTTTCTTTGTCCCCAATGATCCGTCAGCCAGCCGCCGGGATAGGCATAAATGGCTCCCAGAAAAGTTTGCAGCGCGTCGAAAACACCGATGACCAAAATAATTTTTGCCGCCGACAGTGCGCCGTGCGCCAGCACCTGGATGTATTTGGGCGCGAAGCCGAGCCACAGCTTTTCGCCGGTGCCGGCGAGCACGAGCGCGATGAGCAGCAGCGAGGTGTTGCGCCGCAGCGCCAGGAATTCGGAAACATTACGCCAGCGGCTCACGCGAGTTTTGCGCCGATCAGCCGGGCGATTTCCAGCAGCGAGTTGATTTCCGCCGCGGAATATTCATGTTCGCGGACGGTGCCGATGCCGAGCGTGCCGACCGTATTGTTCCCGTTGAGGATGGGCACGCACAGCGCGCCGCCGGTGCCGCCATGTTTCGCGCCGGGCCGCGCAATGCCGCCGGAATCCGTCTGCAGATTGCAAATCGTCACGGGCCGGTTTTTCGCGATCGTTTCTCCGGCAATGCCTTTGCCGACGGGAATGGTTTTTATGGCTTCGAGCATCGGCTCTGGCAGGCCGACTTGCGCGGCGAGGTGAAGCATTTGTTCCGCTTCATCAAGCCGGTGAATCGCCCCGGTTTCGGAGTGGAATTGTTTCAGCACGCCATGCAAGACTTGCTCCAAAACGATTTCGCGCTGGCCGCCGCTTTTCGGCAGCGAATCAATTTGTGCGGACAGTTCATCCATGCCCGGCATGGTGGCTGGGAGCGCGCCACTTTCCAAGTCCGCAATGATCCGCAACGGAACAGACAGAGCATCAAGCCGGTTGTTGCCGCAGTGGATCGGGCGGTGGCGGGACTTTTGCCGGCGGAGGGAAGACATCGTAAGCCGCGCCAAACTGGGCGAGGAAATACGCCGAATACGACCGCTTGAACACCAGCACCGGCAGCAGCACCACGGTGCCGAGATACGGCACCAGCATCAGGCAGCCCGCGATGCAGCAGGTGACCAGAATCACGCCAAGAACGATGATGCCAATCATCATGCCCAGCACGATCTGGAACAGGAGATACAGCACGAACTGGCCGGCGTTCGCCGCCAGCAAATGATAAAATTCCTTCCACGCCGCCAGACATTTTCCGCCGCGCAAAAATAAAATCGGCACGACGAAATCAGCCGTGAATTTGTGGATGATCGCCAAAAAAATGGCGATGCCAACCAGCAGCAGAACGAGGCCGATGGACAGCATAATGCCCGCCGCGTCCGGTTCGCCGCGCAAAACCATCCGCCCGATGGTCACTACGATGAAGAGCAACAGCGGCAGGGTTAAAACCATGCCGCACAGCCCCACCACAAGGCGGAAGGCGAACAGGCTGTTGCCTTCGCGTTCAAATTTGTTCCACGGCTCAACGACCTCCGCGCGATCCAGCGCCACGCAATGCAGGAACATGAATTTCCCCCGGCTGTTCAGCCATAGAAACAGGATGCCCAGCGTCAGCAGCAAAATCACCGCCGCAATCGCCACCGGCACAATCCAGTAAAGATTGGCTGTCACGTAATCCCGCGCCTGTTCCAAGACGTGCCGCAGGCTGGCATCCGAGTGAACGCCGTGATTGAATCCGTTGTTGAAACTGGAATTGAATCCACCGCCGCCCGATTCGCCCAGTCCTGCGAGCCACGCGCAAAAACCGATGACAAACCACTTACCGAGATCAAACGGCTGGAACAGCATTTGTTTCACCCGTTCCAGGGCCGGGCTGACGGGTTCGGCCACGTTGATTTCCCGGCGCGACGAGAGCGGTTGAATCGGGTTCATGGTGAACTGAATCTATTCCTCCTTGGCTGGACGGGAAAGCATATTTTTGGAACTGCGCCAGCGCGGCGGTTCAACCCAAAATCCTTATGCTCTGCCTTGACTCGCCGCCCGTAAAAATTATCATGTCACTTTAGTATTTTGCGGTCCGAAACAACAAAAATTTAATATGACAAAAATTCAAAACCTCCAGGCGCGCGAAGTCCTCGACTCGCGCGGCAACCCCACCGTCGAAGTTGATGTGACGCTCGAATGCGGCGCGGCCGGACGCGCGGCCGTGCCCAGCGGCGCCAGCACCGGCGAACACGAAGCCATCGAACTCCGCGACGGCGACAAAAAACGTTTCGGCGGCAAAGGCGTGCAGAAAGCCGTCGCCAACGCCAACACCAAAATCAAAGACGCGCTCATCGGCGTGGACGCACTGGATCAACTCACTGTGGACGCCACGATGCTCAAGCTCGACGGCACGGAAACCAAATCCAAGCTCGGCGCGAACGCCATTCTCGCCGTCTCGCTCGCCAACGCCAAGGCCGCCGCCGCCGCGCTCGGCCAGCCGCTGTTCAAATATCTTGGCGGACCCAACGCCAAAGTGCTGCCCGTGCCGATGGCCAATGTCATCAACGGCGGCGCGCACTCGGATGCGCCGATTGATTTCCAGGAATTCATGATCATGCCGCTCGGATTGCCGACGTTCAGCGAAGGGCTGCGTGCCATTACCGAGACGTTTCACGCGCTCAAGAGCGTGCTGAAGAAAAAAGGTTGCAGCACCGCCGTCGGCGACGAAGGCGGTTTCGCGCCGAAACTCGGCAGCGTCGAGGAGGCCATTGAGACCATTTTGCAGGCGATCAAGGACGCCGGCTACAAACCCGGCAAGGACATTTATCTGACGCTCGATCCGGCGGCGTCCGAATTTTACAGCGGCAATTCAAAATACACTTTCAAGAAAAGCACCGGCGAAACCATCACCGGCGACGACCTCGTGGAATTTTACGCGAAGCTCGTGGCGAAATATCCGATTGTGTCCATCGAAGACGGCTGCGGCGAAAGCGATTGGACGACCTGGAAAAAACTCACCGACAAGGTCGGCGACAAGATTCAACTCGTCGGCGACGACCTGTTCGTCACCAACGTGAAGTTCCTGCAAAAAGGAATTGATACCGGCACGGCCAATTCGATTCTCGTGAAAGTGAACCAGATCGGCTCGCTCACCGAGACGCTCGACGCCGTGCAGCTCGCGCAGTTCAACGGCTACACCGCCGTGCTCTCGCACCGCTCCGGCGAAACTGAAGACGCGACCATTGCCGACATCGCGGTGGCGACGAACTGCGGCCAGATCAAGACCGGTTCCTTGAGCCGCTCGGATCGTCTGGCGAAATACAACCAGCTTTTGCGCATCGAAGAATTGCTCGGTAAAAATGCAGTGTATGCCGGCACGAGCGCGCTGAAGAAAAGCAAATGACGGAATGCCGGGGCACCGCTCGGCGTGAACGGATTAAATCTGTTTAAACCCCGGAAGTCAGGCAACTGGCCTCCGGGGTTTTCCATGGATCGTCCGCCGGTCTTGGGTTGTGCGGACCCGCGATTTCATGGAGCGGAGATCATGGTGTCAACAGACTTGACTGGAACAATTGGCCGGTGAAGAAGAAAATGCCACACGATCAACAACGCGATTGAGCCGGTGAAAACGGATACGATGAATTGCAAAATCCGGCGTTGACGCCTGCGTGCCCTTCTTTGATGAATATGTTCCCATCTTTGGCGCCTATATGCCCTGTATTGCGTATCATTCATAAGCTATTATAGGTATTCACAGCGTTGCCGGAGTGTCTCTCTATTTTTGCAATTTGCCGGACGTATTCAACATATTCTACAGGTTGATTTTTCTGTCCACATTTTTTTTCAACCGGCATTGCAAACGACGCCATGCTCCCAATGCTGTGCTCCTTTACTCAATCCCAATGAATTTTGTCATCCACCGGATTTTTCTGGCCATCCATCCGGCGGCATTGGATAAACAATCGGATGGATTCGACTTTTCGGCGGACATTTTAAAATTCTGGCCTGTGGCATGGCCGCCAAGTAATTTGAGCGCATGTCTGCCCGCATGAAAATGTGGCCGCTTCTGTGCGGAATTGCCGCCGTCGCGGGCTGCGCTCATTTTGAGCCGCAGCCGGTTTCTCCGGCCCAAACTGCCGCGCAGTTCGACGCGCGCCGGCTCGACGATGCCGGCCTGAAAAAATTTCTCGCCCAAAATCCCGGCCACGCGCCGCAAGGCTGGCCGCTGGAAAAATGGGATTTGAATTCGCTCACGCTCGCCGCGTTTTATTTTCATCCCGATCTCGAAGTCGCCCGCGCGCAATGGCGCGTGGCCCAGGCCGGCTCGCTGACGGCGGGCGCGCGGCCGAATCCATCGCTGTCTTTTTCGCCAAGCTACGACACGGAAATTCCCGGCAACTACAGTCCGTGGATTCTCCCGGTGACACTGGACATTCCCGTTGAAACCGGCGGCAAACGCGCCAAGCGCATTGCCGAGGCGGAAAAGGTTGCAGAATCCGCGCGCTGGAATTTTGTTTCCGCCGCGTGGCAAATTCGCGGCGGCGTCCGCGCCAGCCTGCTCGATTTCAAAATCGCCGGACAGCGCGCGGGTTTGCTGCAACAGGAATTTGCCGCGCAGACAAATATTGTAAAATTGCTGCAACAGCGTTTCGACGCGGGCGAAATTTCGCGGCCGGAACTCACCGTTGCGCAAATCGCGTTGAACAAAACGCTGCTGGATTTGAGCAACGCGAAGTCGCAGGAGTCTGATGCGCGTTCGCGGCTGGCGCAGGCGCTTGGCATTCCGCTCGCGGCGCTGGGAGACGTGAAATGGCAATTTGATTTTGACGCGGAAGCGCCGGAGGAATTGACTGCCGCGGACGCGCGCGGCGTCGCATTGCGCGGACGCGCGGATATTCTCGGCGCGCTGGCGGATTACGCGGCGGCGGAAGCCGACCTGCGGCTGCAAATCGCCAGGCAATATCCCGATTTGCATCTTGGTCCCGCCTACGCCTGGAACAACGGCAACGCCGGCGACAATCAATGGACGCTCGGTGCCACGCTGGAACTGCCGCTCCTCGATCAAAACCGGGGACCGATCGCCGAGGCGGAGGCGCGTCGCAAACTGTCCTCCGCAAAATTCGTCGCGTTGCAGGCGCGGATCAGCGGCGAGATTGATCGTGCCGTTGCCGGCGTTCGCGTCGCTCGCGAGCAATTGGAAACGGGTAAAAAGCTGATTGCCGCCGAAACGCAGCAACAAAAATCCGCCGAAGCGCAACTCAAGGCCGGCGCGGGCGAGCAATTGGATTTGCTGAACGCGCAACTGGAAGTGAGCAACGCGCAACTCGTGCAGCTCGACAACGAGGCAAAATTGCAAACGGCTTTCGGCGCGCTGGAAGACGCCATGCAAAGCCCGGCGGATTTGATTGCCGCCGTCATCAAAAACATTTCCACAGAAAATCCAAACCATTCCTCCCAATGAACCGAAAATCCACCATCGTCGGCATCGTTGTGATTTTGGCCGCTGGCCTGGGCATCTATGCGCTGGTCAAATCACACGGCGACGCTTCCGAATCTGGCGACGAAACGACGCCGACGGTCGTGACCGTCCAGACCGGCGCGCTCAAACTCGCCACGCTGCATCGTTATGTTCAAGGCTACGGCACGATTGAACCCGCGCCCGCCACGGCGGAACAGCCCGCCGCCGGCGCGCAACTCGCCGCACCGTCCGCCGGCGTCGTGACAAAGGTGAACGTCGTCGCCGGCCAGCAGGTGACGAAAGGCGACGTGCTGGTGGAATTGAATTCCGGCACGACGACATACGCGCTTGCGGAACAGGAACTGGCGCGGCAGAAGGAATTGTTCGCGCAGCAAAACACGTCGCAGAAAAATTTGCAGGACGCCGAGGCGCAACTGGCCTTGTTGCAAGTCACCGCGCCGTTGTCTGGCACGGTCGCGCAAGTCAACGTCAAGCCCGGCCAGGCGGTGGACGCAAGCACGGTCGTCGCGGAAGTCATGGATTTGAACCGGCTCGCCGTGAGCGCGGAAATTCCGACGGCGGAGGCAACGGATTTGAAGCCCGGCAATCCGTTCGAAGTGCTAACCGAGCCGCCGGTGACGGCGGAACTTTTGTTCGTCAGCCCGAACGTGAACATGGTCAACGGCACGGTTTTGGTGCGCGCATTGCTGCCTGCAAACAGCGGATTGCGTCCCGGACAATCTGTTCCATTGCGCATCGTGACAGCGGTTCACACAAATTGTTTGGCTGCGCCGGACGTCAGCGTGGTTACGGATGAAAACGGAAAAAGCGTCATTGCACAGGTTAAAAACGATGAGGCAATTCAAACACCAGTGCAAACCGGCCTCCGCGAAAACGGGCTGGTCGAAGTGATCGCGCCAGAATTAAATGCGGGCGACACAGTTGTGACCGTCGGCGCTTACGGCCTGCCGGAGAAAACTAAAGTCAACGTGCAAAATTCTTCAGGCGACGAAACCTCCACCAATTCTGCCAACGCCAAATGAAGCCCGACGCGACTTCACCCTTGGGCCGGTTCGCCACGCGGCACGCACTGTCCATCACGTTCATCGCATCGGCGTTGTGCCTGGCAGGAATTTTTTGCGCGTTGCGAACGCCGTCGTCGGTTTTTCCGCAGACGAATTTTCCTCGCGTCGTCATCCTCGTCAACAACGGCATCATGCCCGCAGACGAAATGATGGCGACGATCACGCGCCCGATTGAGGAGGCGATGAAAGACATTCCCGGCGCGCTGACCGTGCGCTCGGCGACCAAGCGCGGCTCGGCGCAGATCAACGTTTTTTTCAACTGGCGCGTGGACATGGTGCAGTCGGAGCTGTATGTGCTGGGCCGGATCTCGCAAATCCGCAGCGACCTGCCGGCCACCGCTTCGACGGAAATCGAGCGCGTGACTTTTTCGGCGTTTCCGATCATCGGCATCAGCCTGACGAGTTCCAACCGCGACATCGCGTCGCTTTGGGAAACGGCGAACTACGATTTGAAGCCGCGCTTTCTGCAAATTCCCGGCGTGGCGCGGGTGGAAATTGTCGGCGGACGCCAGCCGGAATTTCACGTTATTGTTGACCCGCTGAAATTGCAGGCTGCCGGACTTGGTCTGGCGGACGTAACGGATGCGCTGACGAAAAATAATCTTTTCGCGCCAGCCGGCATGATGGAGGAAAATTATCATCTTTACCTGACGACGGTGGATGGACGCGTGCGTTCGGCTGCGGACATCGAAAATCTGGTGATCGCATCGCGCAATGGTCATCCGGTGCAAATCAAGGACGTGGCGCAAGTCAAGCGCGGAGCGGAACCGGTTTTCATGTCGGTCACGGCGCAAGGCCAGGACGCCGTGCTGCTCAACGTCCAAAGCCAGGCGGACGGCAGCACGCTCGACATCGCCTCCGCGCTGAAAAAACAACTGGCGCAGCTCCGTCAGGAATTGCCGCCGGATATGCACCTCGCATTTTTTTACGACCAATCCCTTTTCGTGCGCGATTCCGTCGGCAGCGTGTGGGACGCCATTTTGTTCGGGCTGATTCTGTCGGTGCTGATTCTTTATTTCTTCCTGAAAAACTGGGGCAGCGTGTGGACGGCCATCGTCACGATTCCGATCACGGTTTTGATCACGCTCATTGCGATGAAATTGGTCGGCATGAGCTTCAACATGATGACGCTCGGCGGCATCGCGGCGTCCATCGGACTTCTGATTGACAACGCCATCATCGTCGTCGAGGCGATGTGCGTGAAAATCGCCGTCGGCCGTCCGCGATTGGCCGGAATTCAGGAAGCCATCGGCGAAATCCTGACGCCGCTCATCGGCTCGACGCTGACGCCGGTCGTGGTGTTCATTCCGCTGGCGTTTTTGTCCGGCATCACGGGCGTGTTTTTTCGCGCACTGGCGTTGACGATGGTTGTGTCGCTGCTCACATCGCTCGTTCTGGCGCTCACGCTCACGCCGTCGCTGGCGGCGTGGTTTATTCGCGACCGCGAAAAAATGGAGCACGGCCACGCGCCGGGCGGACAGGACGGCGGCTGGCTGCTGATGCGCGTCGTCCGCATTTACGAACGCGCGTTGCGCGCGGCGCTGCGTTTTCGCTGGCTCACTTTGCTTGCCTGCTGCGCCGTGCTGGTTTCGGCGGTGTTCATTTACCGGCAGTTGGATTCCGATTTTTTGCCGGACTTTGACGAAGGCGGTTTTGTCATTGATTATTGGGCGCCGCCGGGCACGAGCCTTACTGAAACGGAGCGCCAGCTTGACGAGGCGGAAAAAATTTTGTCCTCGAACCCGGACGTGGAAAGCTATTCGCGCCGGCTTGGCGCGGAAATGGGAATGTTCATCACCGAGCCGTATCGCGGCGACTTCGCGGTGAAGCTCAAGCGCAATCGCAAACATTCCACCGACGAGGTCATCGCGGAATTGCGCCACACTTTCAGCGAACGGTTTCCGGCAATCAGGTGGGATTTTCCCGGCATTCTCACCGACGTCATCGGCGATTTGCAACTGACGCCCGATCCGATTGAAATTAAAATTTTTTCGCCCAACTTGGACTGGTTGGAAAAAACCGCGCCGCGCGTCGAGGCGGAGATCAAAAAAATTCCCGGCGTCGTGGACACGTTCGACGGCCTGACGGAAACCGGCCCGTCAATCAATTTCCATGTCCGCCCCGCCGATGCCGCTCGGTTCGGCTTGAGCGTCCAAGACATCGCCGATGCCGTGAACACCGCGCAGCTTGGCCAGATCGCGTCGTATGTTTTGGATGGCGACCGCATCGTCAACATCCGCGTTCTCGACAAGCGGGAAAGCGTGAATCAACTTTCCGCCTTGCGCGAACTGCCGTTGCGGGCGGCGAATGGCACGGTCGTGCGCTTGAGCCAAGTGGCCGACGTGAGCCTCGAACCGAGCGAAGTGGAACTTGTCCGCGATGATTTGCGGCAGGACATCATCGTCTCCGCGCGGCTCGAAGGCCGCGACCTCGGCAGCGCGATCAGGGAAATTCAGGACAAGCTGGGACAGGACAAATGGCTGCCGCCCGGCACGATTGAATACGGCGGACTTTACCAGCAGCAACAGGAATCATTTCATAATCTGCTGATGGTTTTGCTCGCCGCGATTCTTCTGGTGTTCACCGTGCTGCTGATCGAATTCCGCTCGTTCAACGAGCCGGTGGCGATTGTTTTTGGCGCGATTCTGGCGATGTTCGGAACCGTCGCGGCTTTGTGGATTACAGGAATCACGCTGAACATCGTTTCGTTCCTCGGCGCGATCATCGGCGTCGGCATCGTCGCCAAAAACGGAATTCTCATGCTTGACTTCGTGCAGCAACTGGAGACGGACGGCGTGGAACTGCCCGAGGCGCTGGTGCGTTCCGGCCATCGCCGTTTGCGCCCGGTGCTGATGACTTCGCTCGCCGCCGCGCTGGGAATGTTGCCGCTGGCCTATGGCATTGGCGCCGGCGCGGAAATGCTGCAGCCATTGGCCGTCGCGGTCATCGGCGCGTTGTGGATCTCGGTGCTGCTGTCACTCGTGGCAACACCTACAGTCTATTGTCTTTTGCGCTCGACCAAAAGAATATCACCGCCCGTAAAGGAATCCCCGAACCAATGATACGAGACCGGCTGTCATGGCACAAAGGCTTCTGCGGTTTTTGAAAAATTGATTCGGTTGAATCGCGCCGCTTTTTTTGGTTAAATCTTCGAACTATGGGACGCCAATGGCTGCATGCCAAACGATTGGTCGCCGGCCTCAAAAAGGGCCGGACGACCGGAAAACTTGTCCGCGAAATCTCCGTCGCCGCCAAAATGGGCGGCGCGGATCCCGCGATGAATGCGCGCCTGTTCACCGCCGTCGAAAAGGCGAAAAAAGAAAGCGTGACCAAGGACGCCATCCAGCGCGCCATCAACAAGGGCGCGGGCATCGGCGGCGAAAAGCTCATCATGGAGCACGTCGTGTATGAAGGCCGCGCGCCGCACAACGTGCCCGTCATTGTTGAGGTTTATACCGACAACGTGAACCGCACCGCGCCGGAAATCCGCGTGCTTTTCAAGAAAGGCCAGCTCGCCACCACCGGCAGCAACAAGTTTTTATTCGACCACGTCGGCCTGGTCGAGGCGCATCATCCCGACGCGAACATTGACCGCGAGGGCGCCGCGATTGAAGCCGGCGCAAACGAGGTAGAAACGCTCACACACGGACAAAACGACGACATTCCCGAAAGCGCAGCGGGCGCAAAATTCATTTGCGAACGCACCGCCGTGGCCGCCGTCTCCAAATGGCTTGCGGCCAACGGCTGGACGGTCGTGACGAGCGAAATCGGCTATGTGCCCAAACAATTTCCCGAACTGACCGAGGCGCAGCGCGAGGAAGTCGGCGAATTTCTCAACGCGCTGGACGAACATGACGACGTGCATCGTGTCTGGGCCGCCGTGAAATAGAGATTTCTGGACAAAAAATGCCGCGCTGGATTTTTTCCAACGCGGCGTTTTCAGTTTTTGAAATTACTTCGCGCCCTGATCAATCCACGCGCGGATCAAGCCAACCTGCTCGGCGGTCAACGGCTTGGGCGGCGGACCAAAATTGCGCGGCGGTTGTCCGCCCGGTCCCGGACCGCCAGACGGTGGATTTCCAGAACCTTGATCCGCATTGCCGCCCATGGGTGGCGGGCCACCGCCTTCGGGTCCGCCCGGCGGACCTCCGCCCGGTCCGCGTCCAGGGCGCGGCTTGGGCGGCATGGCAATTTCGGGATCGAGCTGGGAAGCGGCTTTGACGAGCAGGCTGTTGGCGCTGTCGCCGGCGGTGAGAACGGGGCCTTTTTTGGCGCCTTTCAAAACATTGTCGAGCGTGTCCAGGCGGAGCTGGGCGCGTGGGCGGTCGCCGCTGTGGCAGCGAACGCACGAGGCCTTTAGCAACGGTTCAATATCCTTGTCGAATGTCACGCCGGTGACGGTGGCGGGCGGTGGCAGTTTGCTCCAGTCCACCGGCGCGGCGGAAAGGTGCGCGGCCACAATGCCGGTGGCGGTAAGTATAAGTGCAATTTTCATATTGAATTGATTTGGTTAATTCTGGAAAATTTTGCGGCAAGACGCCGGTTTTGGCGAGATTTATTTTTCCTCACCGGTGCCGTTTTTCTTTTCCCAACTGCGGCGCGGTTTTTCCGGCAGGCTGGTGTCCACGCGGGCGTAATAAGTTTTTTCGCCAAATTGTTTGTTGACCGCTTGTTCGAGTTCAAGTGATGGCGCGACGCCAAAACGCTCGTGCGCGCCGACAAAAATGGTCGCGCCTTCGGGCCGAATGAAACAAAGAAACAACGGACATTTGCCGGGGTGCGCGGCGGCGAGTTCGCGGACGCGCTCCAAATCTTCCGGCTGGAGGTGCGCGGTGTTCAGGCGCAAATGAACCTGCTTGGTGTATTTCTTCGCCGCGTCGGCGAGCGGCAGAATGTCCTGCGGAAAAATTTTCGGCTTGTCTTCGCCAGTGCTTACTTCGCCGATGACGAGGATGGCCTTGTTCGCCTCCAGCAGCGGACGAAACTTGTCGTAGTCGTTCATCACGAGCAACTGCACCGATCCGTCCAAGTCTTCCAGCGTCACCATCGAATAAGGCTTGCCAGATTTTTTGGAAACGCCGTGGCTGACCGCCGCGATCATGCCGCCGATGCGCGTCAGACTGCGGTTCGGCAACTCGCCGAGTTTTGCCGTGGTGGTGAGCGAAAATTTTTCCAGCAGCGGCACCAGCGGCGTGAGCGGATGGCCGGTGACATAAAAACCGAGCAGCTCCTTTTCATGCGCGAGCAGTTCGTGCTGCGGCCATTCGGGCAGGTTGCTGATGGCATCCGGCATCGGCGGCGCTTTTTCTTCGAGCGCGCCGAAAAGCGAGCTTTGTCCTTTCTGCTTGTCGGACAAAATGCCCGCCGCCCGCGCCAGCGTGCGCTCAACCTGCGCCATCAAGGTCGCGCGCGTCTGGCCGAAGCAGTCGCACGCGCCGGTTTTGATCAATGCTTCCAATGGTTTTCGCGTGACTGTGCGGCCGTCCACCCGCTCGCACATTTCGGCGAGCGACTTGAATTTTCCGCCGTCGTTCCGAGCCTTGAGCAGCGACTCGACCGCCATTTCGCCGACCCCCTTGATCGCTGCCAGGCCGAAACGAATGACCCTGCCTTCACGCGCCGGAGCAAAATGAACACTGCTTTCGTTCACATCCGGGCCGAGCACTTCGATGCCCGCCGCGCGTGCCTCGGCGATGTATTCGCTCAATTTTTCCGTGGCCGCCATGTCGTTCGTCATCATGGCGCAATAAAATTCCACCGGATAATTCGCCTTCAGATATGCGGTCTGATACGCGACGATGGCATACGCGGCGGCGTGCGATTTGTTGAAGCCGTAGCCGGCGAATTTTTCGAGCAAGTCAAAAATCTGGTTCGCCTTGGTCTTTGAAATTTGGTTTTTCTCGTGGCAGCCCTTGACGAAATCCTCGCGCTGCTTCTGCATTTCCTCGACCTTCTTCTTGCCCATCGCGCGCCGCAGCAAATCCGCCTTGCCGAGCGAGTAGCCGGCGAGCAACTGCGTCGCCTGCATCACCTGCTCCTGATAAATCAAAATGCCGTAGGTTTCCTTGGAAATGGATTCGAGCAGCGGATGCTCGTATTTGATTTCAATTTCGCCGTGCCGGCGCTTGATGAAATCGGGAATCAGGTCCATCGGGCCGGGCCGATACAGCGCCACGAGCGCGGTGATGTGCTCGACGGAACTGATCTGAAATTTTTTGCACAAGTCGCGCATTCCGCCGGATTCCAATTGGAACACGCCGAGCGTTTCCGCGCGGTTCAGCAGGTCATAAGTTTTTTTGTCATCGAGCGGCAAACGTTCAATCGGAATGTCAATGCCCTGCGTGCGCTTGACCATCTCGCAGGTGTTGCGGATGACGGTCAGCGTTTTCAGTCCGAGAAAATCCATCTTCAACAGGCCGAGGTCGCCGACCGGCCCCATCGCGTATTGTGTGACGAGCGTGCCGCTGTCGTCCAGCTTGAGCGGCAGCAAATTCACCAGTGGCTCCGGCCCGATGACGACGCCCGCCGCATGAACACTGGCATTTCGCGTGAGGTCTTCGAGGATGAACGCCGTGTCAATCAGTTCGCGCGTGACTTCCTCGTTTTCGTAAGCTTCTTTCAACTCCGGGTATCTGCTTGAGCGCCTTCGCCAAATCCATTTTCAACTCGGCGGGAATCATTTCGCCAGCCGGTCGCAATCGCCATACGGCAGGCCCATCACGCGGCCCACGTCGCGCACCACGCTATTTCGCGCCCATCGTGCCGAAGGTGATGATCTGCGCCACGGCATCGCGACCGTATTTTTCGCGGACGTATTCGATGACGTCCGCGCGGCGGTCGTCGGCGAAATCAATGTCAATATCCGGCGGATTGACGCGTTCGGGATTCAGAAACCGCTCGAACAGCAGGCCATAGCGGATCGGATCCACGTTGGCGATTTCGAGCAGATACGTGACAATCGAACCGGCGGCGCTGCCGCGCGCCACGCAGGAAATGCCGTGTTCGCGTCCGTGCCGGATGAAATCCGCGACGATGAGAAAATAGGAAATGAAGCCGGTTTTTTCGATCACCGTCAGTTCCAATTGCAAACGGTCAATGACCGTCTTGATGGCGGCGGCGACGGCAGGATCGTTCAGCGTGCTTCCAGCATCCTGCCGGAAGTTCTCACTTTTTTCAGATGTTTCTGCCGGCGAGACGCCGGCAGCACGTTGATACGTAGGCAGCCGCCCCGGATCGTCAATGCCCGAGACGACAAATTCTTTTCCTTCCGCCTTCGCGTGGATCGTGTAGCGGCGGAACAAACCCTCCGCGACTTGCTGCCGCAAGCAGCCTTCGCGCGTAAAATGTTCCGGTGGATTGAAAACCGGGTAATGCAAATCCTTCGTGTCCTTGGGAAACTTGATTTCCAAATTGCACATCTCGGCGACTTCCCGTGTGTTCGAAACCGCTTCCGGCACTTCGGTGAACCGTGCTTTCATCTCGTCCGCGCTGCGCAGATAAAATTGCTCCGGAACATAGTTCGCGCTCATGCGCTTGGGGTTGCTCAACAAATCCTGCGTGCCGATGCAAACCAGGCAGTCGTGCGCGTGCGAATCGCTTTTGTTGATGTAGTGAACATCGTTTGTCGCGACGAGTTTCAGGCCAAACTCTTTCGACCATTGGATCAAATGTTTGTTGACCTTGGCTTGTTCGGGGATGCCGTGATTTTGCAATTCGAGAAAAAAATTGTCCGCGCCGAGCGTCTGCTTGAAAAAATCCACCGCGTCGCGCGCCTTGTCCAACTGGTCTTTGATGATCCAATCGGGAATCTCGCTGGCCAGACAGCCGGACATGGCAATCAAGCCTGCGCTGTGTTTCGCCAAAATTTCCTTGTCAATGCGCGGCTTGTAATAAAAACCTTCGAGATGCGCGGCGGTGATAAGCTTGATAAGATTTTTGTAGCCGGCCTCGTCCTTCGCCAGCAGGCCGAGGTGATGATAAACATCGCGCGTGCCGCCGCCGGCGGTTTTCTTTTCGAGCCGCGAGCCGGGCGCGACGTAAACTTCGCAGCCGATGATCGGCTTGATGCCTTTCGCCCGCGCGGCCTGATAAAATTCAATGACACCGTGCATCGCGCCGTGGTCGGTGATGGCAAGCGCGGGAAATTTCAGTTCATGCGCCTTCTCGACGAGTTTGTCCAGACGGCACGCGCCATCGAGCAGGGAATACTCGGTGTGCAAGTGCAAATGAACAAAATCGGCGTGCGACATGCCCACAAGTTACTGTCCGCCCCGGCACTCGCGCAAGGCGGGGATGTTCGCCGGAGAAAATTTAAATGCGGCGCTACCTCGCTTCCGTGATGACGGTGTCGGCGTGTTCGTAAGCGGGCGCGCAACAGCAAAGCAGGCGCAAAGTTTCGTTGCCGGTGTTCCAGAGTTTGTGCTTGTGACCCGGCGGAATGGCGATGGCGTCGCCGGCCTGGACTTCGCGCGTTTCATTTTCGATGCGGATTTTTCCCGCGCCGTGTGTGAGGAAATAAATTTCCTCGGCGCGGGGATGAAAATGTTCCTGCGTCGTGCCGCCCACGGGCAGCCGTGCCTCGGCGAGGCTTTGGTTGCGGATGGCGGAGTTGCGGTGCGCGAGCAGTTCGCGGATTTCCGAGCCGTCCTTGGTGGTGAACGGCGCGGCTTCGTTGAGGTTTTTTACGTCCATGATCCAATCATCCTCATTTTCGCCGCTCGTCGTCATCCTCAATTTGCGAGAAAAAAATGACGATGAGAATGAGATGCAATCAAAATTCTCCGCACGCATCGCCGCGAGAATTGACAGCGTGAGACTACAACCTTTTCCGCCGCGTCAAAACTTAATGAGACGCAACTCAACACCTCAACTTACGGCGGATTATTCGTTCAATCCCCACCGTGGCTCTCCGTGCGGTTCCTGCAGGATGTCTTCCAAAATCGAACTGACCTGCGTCGCCCGCAACCCAAGTTCCTCCATCACCTGCTCCGGATTTTCCGCCATCATCTTCAATCGTCCGCCCTGACCGTCACAAGATGCACCACGCCGCCGCACCGCCGGTATTGCCTACTGTCTGTTGCACTGGATTCATAATCGCACCCTTCACCACTACACGCACAAATGCAAACGGAAGTTTTTCACCGTTGACCGAACTGGCATTTCGCCTGGTTGGCCGTCTGGTGGATTTGATTTGACCGGCGCGATGGAAAACTTAATTTGCAGGCATGGATCATTCACCCGGTTTTCTCAAGCTTGTCGCCGAAGCCAAAAAGCATCGTCAACGAAATCAGCGTGGCCGAGGCGCGCGCGAAACTCGCCGCCCATGCCAAAATCGTGCTGATGGATGTGCGCGAGGATCACGAATGGCAGGCCGGCCACGCGGCCGAGGCGGTGCATCTGGGCAAAGGCATTTTGGAGCGCGACTTGGAAAAACTTTATCCCGACGCGAATACGGAAATCATCATGTATTGCGGCGGCGGTTTCCGCTCGGCGCTGACGTGCGACGCGGCGCGGAAAATGGGCTATCGCAATATCCATTCGCTCATCGGCGGCTACAAGGGCATGGTCGCCGCCGGCTGGCCGATGACAAAATAATTCACCGTCGGGGAAAATTTTGATTCCGTCACCGTTTCACCTGCGGCGTTTCCTCGATGACTTTGCTTGTGTTCCAGCTTTTCCAGTTTTGGCGCGATGACCACCTGGCAATAACCCTGGCTGGAATTATTGTCGTAATATTGCTGGTGATAATCCTCGGCCTTGTAAAATTTCTTGAGCGGCACGATTTCCGTCACGATGGGATTGTGAAAATCCTTTTGCGCCTCCAGCTTGGATTTTTCCGCGATCAGCTTCTGCTTTTCATCGCGATATAAAATGATGGAACGATACGACGTGCCTTCGTCCGCGCCCTGCCGGTTGAGCGTGGTCGGGTCGTGCGCCTGCCAGAAAACTTCCAGCAGCTTCGCGTAGGAAATTTTCGCCGGATCAAATGCGATCTCCGTCACCTCGGCGTGGCCGGTCGTCTCGCGTGCAAACTTCGCGGTAGGTCGGATTTTCCGTGGTGCCGCCGGCGAATCCGCTCGTCACGGAAATCACGCCGGGCAGCCGCTCGAAAACCGCTTCCATGCACCAAAAGCAGCCGCCGCCAAGATCGGCGATTTCAGTTTTGTTCGTCGGGTTGATTCAGTGGAGTTCATGGTTTCAACGGGTTTGGTTGGTCGGATCGGCCAGAGCCGTGCGCGAACAGGAAAAGTTCACCGCGCCGGCGGCCAGCAAAAGGATCAGGGTCGTTTTCATTTGGCGTTGAATGTCTCCAGCTTTGTCGTTCAAAGTCGAAAAAACTTTGTTATTCCGTTTCGGGTTGTCGAGATGTTCGCCCGGCGGCAGGTCGGCGTATTTTTCAAAATGCTCCGGGCTTGAGCGGTTCGGAAATGGCATTTTCGCCGCTGAACCATTTGCCGAGGTCAATCAGCTTGCAGCGATGCGAACAGAACGGGCCGTATTTCCCGGCCAGCCAGTCGCCGGTCTTTTTGCAGGTCGGGCATTTGACGGGCGGCATGGCTATTTGGTTTCGGCGGCAACCGCCTTGAGGTCGGTCACGACGTTCACGGCGTCGTCCAGCGTGAAGCGCCGCCATCGGTGAGAATTTTCTGCACGTCGGCCAACAGCGTCTGCTGCTGCGCCGCCGACAGGTGCGAGCTGTTGAACAGGGCGTGGACTTCGCGCGCCAGCTTGGTTTGCTGCGCCGCGGTCAATTGCTTGTTTCCGGCCACCGCCGTCGAGAGATCATCCGCCAGTTTTTTGACGGAAGTCGGACGACGCCTTGGTGCCCTGCGCCGCCTGGGACAAGTTGTTCAACAGTGAAATTTTTTGCGCGGGATCAGGTTTGCCATCCGCCGAAATTGTTTAAGTGCGGCCAAATCGGATTGCAAGCCGGAGACATTGTTCAACGTCGCTTGCAGCGCGGGATCCATTGGTTCAGCCGCCCCGGCGGCGTCCGGATGCCGCGGCGTTGGCGGGATCGCCGCTCGCCCGTTGAATGCGCTGCTGCTCCGCGTCGTTTTGGGCGTTGGCCCGTCTCGCTTGCTGTTTGGCGATGGAATAATTACTTCCTGCGCCAGCGAGGTTCCGGCTGTGAACAGCAGGCACGCAAATGCGATGAACGTTTTCATAACGACTTATGGGTTCACCGTTAAACTACCACTTTTTGGCAACAGTGAAATATAATCTTCGAGGATGCGCTCGGATTCGTCCAGCATCGGATCAAACGGCGGCGGTGTTTTTTTCGCCTCCACTGCCTTATTGGCCGGAGCGTTCAGTTCATGCGTCACAGACAGCTGTTGGGCCGCCGCCTCAACGCCAAGGGTCGCGCTGGTCAAATTATTCGTGGCGCCGACCGGCGCGGGCAGTCCGGGTTCATCGGAATTCTCGACAGTCAACTCATAAATTTTCACGCCGGAATCGGGACGGCTGGCCCGCTCCTTGTCGCGCGCCTCGTTTTGCAAAGCGACGCGCTCGCGTTCCTTGATGGCATCGCGTTCATTGAGCGTGGCGGTCCGGTCGGCCTGCAGTTTTTTTAAATTGCTCGATTTCCTGCCGGACATAGACAAAATCCTGGTTGGTGAGAAGGCGCGCGTCGGAACGCTGGCGCAATTCGCGCGAGGTAGGGCTGGACCAGATTCATTTTTGTGTAGTTCGCCGGCTGGATCGTGTCCCACGGCAGCGGGTTGTCCAGGCTCGTTTCGCCAATCTGCGTCGAGTAATTATACACATCCGGCAAAATGATGTCCGGCACCACGCCCTTGAGCTGCGTGGAAGCGCCGCTGACGCGGTAAAATTTGCGGATGGTGATCTTGAGGGTGCCCGGATCGTTCGTGCTGTTAATCATGAACGGCTTGAGCGGATTCAGATTTTGCACCGTGCCTTTGCCGTGCGTGGACGTGTCGCCGACAATCAGCGCGCGACCGTAATCCTGCAACGCCGCCGCCGCAATCTCCGCCGCCGAGGCGCTGAAGCGGTTGACCATCACCACGCAGCGGGCCGGCGTAAAGCTGCTCCGGATCGGTGTCGGAATCCACCGTGACCTCGCCGTCGGGATTGCGCGCCAGCACCACCGGGCCGTCCTTGATGAACAGGCCGGTGAACTTGATGGCCTCCTCCAGCGAGCCGCCGGGATTGTAACGCAAGTCAATGATGATGCCGGCGACATGCTCCTGCTTGAGTTTCTTGATCAGCTTGGCGACATCCACAGAAGTGTATTTCGGCGTGGCGCGGCCGTTGTTGGCAGTCAAATCCCCCACCGGCGCATAAAAAGACGGCAGGTCAATGATGCCGATGCGGTTGGTGCCGCCGTGATCGTCGGGCATTTCAATCAGCTTGGCCTTGGCCTCGGAATCTTCGAGCTTGATTTCGTCGCGGACAAGCGTGACCACTTTGCGCACGGTGAAGTCCGGAGCCTGACTGATGGTCAGCCGCACCTCGGTGCCTTTCGGCCCGCGGATGTGCTGGACGACTTTTTCCAATTCCATGTCCACCACATCCACCGGCGGTTTGTCGCCCTGCGCCACGGCGACGATGCGGTCCTTTTCATTGAGCAATTTGCTTTTGCTCGCCGGGCCGCCCGGCAACGAGCGAGAAGATGGTGCAATAACCGTCGTCCTCCCGCAGTTGCGCGCCGATGCCGAACAACGACAAGTTCATCCCGATGGAAAAATCCTGCGCGTGCGGCGCGCTGAAATAATCCGAGTGCGGATCGTAGGCGTGGGCCAGCGCGTTCAAATAAACCTGCAGCACGCTGTCGCTGTCCTGGTTGGTCATCAGACGCAGGTTCCAGCGGGTATGCCGTTCCATCGTGGCGATGATGTTGGTGGTCGCGTCCGCCGGCAGCTTGATGGTGAACACGCCGTTGGTCACATGGATTTCGTCCGCCAGTTTGTCCTGCAAATACTCATACCGCGCCTGTTGCCTCCAGAGTTGCTGCGCCTCCGCCAGATCTTTCGGGAACGGCTCGTGCCGGCGGTCAAACTGGAATTTTTCGTCCGTGCTGAATTTGAATTTGTCGTGTTGCAACAATTCATCCACGTAGGCCGCATGTTGCTGGAACCGTTCCTGGTAGCGCTGGTAAATCGCAAATGCCGGCGTCAAATCCGCCGTGCCGGGACCGCCGATGGTCAACACGTCGAGATTGGTCCGAAACTTGGAAAACTCCGCCAGATCGCTTTGCAGAAAATATTCGTGCCGCGGATCGAGCGAATCAATGTAGCCGTCAAAAAATTTGGCCGATAACTCCTTGTCCAGCGGATGCTGCAAATAATGATAATCCTCCAACAACCGCGCCGCGACGTAGGCGATGCGCGGATCGTCCGCCCCCGGCTTTAAACTGTTCGCGGAGAGAGCCGCTGCCGGCGGTGGCGCCATCCTGCCGGTCTCGCACCCGACCCACATCGCCAACCCAATGGCAACGGTCAACGGCAACGGCCAGAATTTTTTTAATTGTAATATCATGTTTGGCACAATTCGACCCAATCTAACCCAAATTGTTCATTCAGGGAAATAAATTGCGCGCACGACCTGGCGACCGAACCACATCCGCCGTTGACCAGCGGTGATGATTTTGCTAACTTCATCCCAGTTGTGCCATGAAAACCGCGTTGAACCAGCATGTTCTCGTGTTGAACCGGCTCTGGCAGGCAGTCAATGTCTGCACCGCCCGCCGGGCGCTCACGCTGCTTTTTCAAGGCCACGCGCAGGTCGTGATGGACAACCCGGACGGCTCGTTCCGCACCTTCAATTTTCAGGAATGGCGCGACGTTTCCGCCGGCGCGCCGCACGAGGAATCCATTCACGCCATCTCCTTCCGCATCCGCGTGCCGAAAATCATTCTGCTCTTCATGTATGACCGGATGCCGAAGAAGGAAGTGAAATTCACCCGGCACAACATTTTTGAGCGCGACAAAAACACCTGCCAGTATTGCGGCAAAGTTTTTGACCGCAGCGGACCTGAACCTCGACCACGTCATCCCGCGCGACCGCGGCGGGCCGACCAGTTGGGAAAACATCGTGTGCTCCTGCATCGCGTGCAACACGCGCAAGTCCAACCGCACGCCGTTCGAGGCGGGCATGAATCTGGTGCGCAAGCCGAAGCGCCCGAAATGGCGGCCGTTTGTGCAGGTCAACTTCACGCTGCACCGGCACGACAGTTGGCGGCATTTTGTGGACCTGGCCTACTGGAACGTGGAACTGGGCGAGGACGTGGAATCATAGCCGCAATTGACTTTGCCGCCGGCGCCGGTAGCATTTGAAACCATTGGCGTGCTCGTCTATCGGTTAGGACACGGCCCTCTCAAGGCTGAAAGACGGGTTCGATTCCCGTGCGCGCTACCAATCTCACTTTTAATCAATGATACCAATGCGTTTGCGAGTTTTAAGATTTTCAAAAAACGCAAAGTGAGAATAAAAGTGAGAATAAACCCTCGCAAAAACCTTTGAATTTGATGGAAACAACCGCTCGTTCCGGCGAATTTACATGCCAAAACATTTTCACAAGTGAGAATCCCGTCTGCAACGCTGATCATTTTCTTTTCATCGCCTGCGCCAGACTTTGGAGCAATTCATTCTCACGTTGCTGCCGTTCTGCATCCGTCAGTTGGGCGGTGTTGAATGCGATTTTGCGTTTTCGCGGCTTGCCCTTTTCCATCGTCCCGCCTGCGGGGTCGTCCATCGCCCAAGCATGAAGTTTTGAAATGAATTCTGTGGGGGAATAAAATCCCACCGTAGGGCCACCGGTGTCCGCTAGCGCCGCTTGAATGTGATTCAGTTTTTTCCGGTTGATGGAAACAACGGCGATGTGCGTCAAATCCAATTTGAGAAATTTGCGAACGCTCTCGGCTTCAAACTCCGCCGGGGTCGTCGCGGATACCTGGCAGATGATCGTTTGATCACCCCGCCGCAAAACAACATCCGCTCGTGCCTGCACGATCGGGAAATGTTCTTCGTAGGAAACGGTGTAATCCAAACATTCGGCCTCGTTTCCAATCGTGTCCTTGACCGCTGTGTGTGACGGCGCTGCTTCTGCTAGTTTCTGAATTTCCGCAACCATCACCGGCGGCACTGCCGCTTTCGGAACTTCGGCGGCTTTCGGGGCTTCCGCAATGGGCTTGGCTGGTGGGGAATCCGCCAGCGACGGCACGGTGACTGCCGCGTGTTTTAATCGGGAAAATCGTGAAGTTACAGCCGCCGCAGAAATTCCACCGGGCTAACAATCGGGATGCCCCGAAATTGCCGGAGCGCGAGCAGATGTTTTTTGTCGCCGCTCACGATGAAGTCGGCTTCCGCCGCCAGCGCACATTCCAAAATCATTTCGTCATCGGGATCAGGCGTTGCGCCCGTGGCGCGTTCAACGGGAAAAACCAGTTCAGCGGATTCGGTCAAGGCTTCCACCCATTCAACACATTTACGACCGGGATAATCCAAACGAAGTTCGCCAACGGTTTCGTGGTATTCGGCGAGCAGACCGGAACTGACCACGGCCACGCACCGGCCTTGGGCCCACGCAGCCAGACAATCAAACGGCGCACCCCGCCAAAAGCTCGCGCTGGCGACCACGTTGGTGTCGAAAACGACTTTCACACTTTGACGCGGCGGCGCACACGTTGCACGGCAGCGGCGACTGCCATTTCATCCTTTGCCGTCATTTCCGGCAGGCCGCGCCCACCGAGCAGCAGCGACCGCACCCGCGCGGGCGTGAGCGACTGGCGTTTGCGCATGACAATGAGTCCGCCGGAGTAGCCGACATCCAACTGGTCGCCCGCCTTGATCCGCGCCTGTTCGCGGATGGCTTCCGGGATGACCGTCTGTCCTTTGACTGAAACTTTAGCAATCATGTAGTAAGACTAGCCTTACTTTGGAAAGAATCAATTTAATTTAAACTGGCTGGCCGGGGCGCGAAATCCACCGGCGGCAATTTGGGTTGCGCGTCGCGCTGTGAATTTTCCTGCCAATCCTTTTCCCAATCCGCCAGCGACGGCACCGTGACTTCCGCGTGTTTCGCATACGCCCGAGTCATTTTGGAAAACTTTCATCCGCTCACAAACCGCTTGCGGAATCGGTAACGACAAAAAAATTGTGCAATGTCCCGGCGCAACCCTTCATATTTGACGACCAATTGATCGCTCATAGCGTAAAGCAACGAGGGTGCCTTGGCTGGCATGAGCGTGAGTGTCGGTTGAACGACAGAACTCTGGCCGCGTTCATTTCCATCTGGCAGCGGCCTTCCCCTACGAAATCCGCGATGTCCACCTAAGTTTCGCGAAAAGTTTGACGAGTTCGGCGTGTCCAAATTGCCGGACTCGCTCACCGCGAGTAAAGCCTGGGACTTGAATGGAACAACATCCGGCGTATAAAGGCCGCCTGCTCAGGCCGAACCTGCCCGTCTTCCCCGATGCAGCCATCGGGGTTTTGCCCTGTGAGGCAGCCCCAAGCCCACCAGTCGCCGCTTATGGGTTCCTGACGGTCTGAGAACTTCGGCCCACCCGGAGCTTTTCCATTCATATAATCAAGTAAAGTCTGCCCCCAGGCTTTGCTCGCGGAGGAGATCATTGAGGCCCCCATCTCGCCGATCCATACCGGAGCAATATTTCTCCGTAATGAGCCAGCCCCAGGTTTTTTCCATGCGGTTGATGTAGTCAGCACCCGACTCTGGCCCGCGATAGCCGCCAATCTCCTTTGGATATTCGTGAACCGAATAAACCAGTTTTGCGGGATTGCTCAACACCACTGGAAGGCTGCGCACCACGGAAAGGTCGCCTTCGTAAGCTCCCTGCTTGTAGTTGATCACCGCCTCGCAGATGATGAGCGCGTCAGGGTTCACCTTCAAGATCGCGTTGCCGACGGACTCATACATCGCGTGAATATCGGTCGGTCCGTGGCCGCCCCAGAGTGCCGGGGTTCGTGTATGCGCGCAAGGCTCGTTGCGGAGGTCGAAACCGAGCACGGTTGAATTGCCGGCCCAGTGTCTGGCGAACATTACCCAGTCCGTCTGGAACTTCGCCGGGTTGACGGTGCCCCGATTTCCGGCTCCGTCCGTCCCGTCTGTCCCCGGGCCGGTGTCGAACCACAGCCCGTTCTTCTGCTGGGCGGCATTTTCCCAGTCGGCGCTCGTAGCTTCGTTGTTGTGATTGTCGAAGATCACTTTCAATCCAACCTTCTTGCAAGCGGCGACGAACTGATCGAGTTGCGCCATCGCGCCCGGATCGTCGAGGGTTCGGTCAATCCAGTCAATCCGCACGCAGTTGAAGCCGATGGCCCGCATTGCAGCAACGTGGCCTTCGATTCCTTTAAATGGCCCCGCCAATTGCAGCCGCCCACCAACCACATTCATCCCGGTAAGCCCGACGCTGGCGATGCGGACCGGGTTGCCGTCAGAACCGATGATCTGGCTGCCGCGCGTGCTTAAGAAGCCGGCGGGTAACAATATGTCGTGCGAGGCAGCCGCCCAGGTTGAGGTGTTCCGCAGCCCGGCGATGGCGGCCACCGCCAGAAACAGGAGTCTTAAGTTGAGGTTTCCCATTGGGTTTCTTGCCCGCGACCGGCGTGAACCTTTTTCGTGATTTTCTTCCTGCTCCACAGATTTGCAACTCTTTTTTCCAGTCCATCCTTCGGATTTTCTCTGGCAGAGAGGGCGATTTGTCGCCTGTTTGCGGCATATTTCACATTTTTTATTTGACGATATTTGGTGTCTGTCGCTTGACACACCGGAAAAGGGGACGATAGTGCCTTGGCTGGCATGAGCGTGAGTGTCGGTTGACGGTAGCAGGCAGTGTTAGTTCCGAGAGAGTTGACGGTGTCTGAAGTCGGTCAGTTGGTAGATACGCCCATGCCAGCCGCTTCTTTTTTCACGCAGCCACCAGCACTTTGACTTCCCGTTCCAAGCGTCGTCCCAACCGATTTTCCATGATTTCCAAATCGTAGTGCGATTGCAGGTTCAGCCAGAATTGCGCCGACATTTTGAAGAACCGCCCCAGACGTAAAGCCGTGTCCGCCGTGTTGACGCGTTCACCTTTCACAATTTCGTTGATGGGCCGCGTCGGCACGCCAATGTCTTTTGCCAGCCGGTATTGGCTCAAGCCCATTGGCTTCAGAAAGTCTTCGTCCAGAATTTCGCCCGGCGTGATGTTTTCCAGCAGTTTACTTTTCATATTCCCCGGCGGCCGGCAAACTCACTTGGTTTCAAACCATCGGTCGATCACAACCTTGACATCCAATAAATGCGCCGGCTTGGAAATCACGAAATCAACGCAGGAACTGTCTTGGGGCGGATTGCCCGTATACATGATCACGGGAGTGTTCGGCGACCGCAACTTGATAATGTGCGCCATCTCTGAACCCGTCATTCCGGGCATGGAGTTGTCGGTTAAAACCACGTCGTGGGTTTCTAAATTGAAACGCGCCAATGCCTCTTCTGCGCTCTGCGCCGAATCCACGGCATAGCCGGCAGTATCCAGGAAAAATTTCATCAACACCCGGCTTTCATCATTATCATCCACCACCAACACGGTCTTTACTTTGGGCGAAGAGTCTTTATTCACAGAATCAGAAATTTTAAATGATTAACTTATTGATAATTATGACAACGGCCTCTGACCCGACCGCCAACGCAAACCCCAAGCAGAACGAGCCACCAGATTCAACATCCTGCATTTGCTTTTCCGCACTGTCTGCTTTAAAAAACTCTAAGCCACTGGTCCAAGCTCATCAACTTAAAGCAGCAGATACTTTTCATTCAATACATTGCGCGACATTTACTTCAGCCCAGCCCGGCTTCTCCACAATGTTTCGCTACCATGTTAAAGCGAATTCCAGATTATTCTATGTGAATTCGGGACATTCAATGGCATTAAAGAGACATGCTGCGTTCGTCTGACGACATCGGTTATGCCAGTCGCCGACGAAATCGTCTGTTCAGATCGGCTCAAGATCCGTCGCCTCCAGTTTTACCGCTGCGGCCTGGCCGATGAAGTCCAGCCTGATTAAAACGGTGTTCATGCCATGCCGCTTTTCCACCCAGCCTTCAATTCCGCGCAGCGGCCCGGTTTTGATTTTAACCCGCATGCCTGCCCCGATGGTTGGCGCCAGCCGTATTTCCAGATTCGTCTCCAACGCCAACATCACCTCGCCTAACTGGCGGATGAAGAGTTCCTGATTAGTCACTTCCAGCAGGTTGGCCACATGGTCGCTTTGCAGGACGACCCCGCGTTGTTCCACCGCCATCTGGAGAAAAACATAACCGGGAAAAAGGGGTTTGTTGAACACTACGGATTTGCTGCGGTATTTATGCGCGGCCTGGTAACAGGGCAACGTTGTGGTGAGCGCCGCGCGTTGGCAGTATTGAACCAGCTTTTTTTCGCAACGCGGACGTGTATGGGCAACAAACCACAAGCAATCGCTCATGGGCACCAGCATGTTGACTGGCTCGTGCGTGTCAAGTCTCGCAATGTGAGGGAACTTTGAAAATTGACCGGGGAAAGGTTTTTTTCTTTCAGCCGCCGTCCCCCCGCAGTATATCTATATCTCGCCAAAGTCATATAACATGAAACAAAACGGCTCAATACTCGTGGTGGATGATGAGGCCGGAGTCCGGCAATTTTTTTCCGAGTGTCTGCGCCGGGCCGGATACGAAGTCACGGAAGCGGCGACGGGGCGGGAGGGACTTCAAAAAGTTCGCGAGTCAAGGCCGGACTTGGTATTGCTGGATGTCCGGTTGCCGGATTTGGGGGGCATGGATGTTTGCCAGCAAATCAAAAGCGACGCCAATCTGCGGGATGTCTTGGTCATCCTCTGCTCTGGCGAGGCCATGAGCAGTGCGGACAAGGTTGACGGTCTGCAAACCGGTGCGGACGAGTATTTGACCAAGCCCGTGGATCAGGCTGAATTATTGGCCCGGATTCACACATTGATGCGACTGCGGAATATGGTGGCCGCCCTGCGCACCAGTGAAGAGCACCATCGCCGTTTGCTTGATATTCTGCCGGATGCCGTCATGCTGGTTCAACCCCAAGGCCAGATCATTTCGGTGAACTCGCGGGCCGTGGCGATGCTGGGTTACGACAACCCGCCGGAGTTGATTGAAAAACAACTTTTCGACCTGACCCCGGCGAAGGATCATGAGCGAATCAAGACGGACATCCTGGTCGCCCTAAATGCCGGTATTTTTCACGCCACCGAATACACCATGCTCAGAAAAAATGGTGCGGCCCTGCGGGTGGAATTGAGCGCGACCCTCTCCAACCCTGGCCACGGTGAGCCGGACGGCCTGGCCTGTGTCGTGCGCGACATTACGGAACGCAAACGGGCCGAAGAAAAAATCCAGCAGCTCCTCAATCTGCTTGACCAGGCACACGACGTGATCATTGTCCGCGATCTGGAAGAGCACATCCAGTATTTCAACCAAGGCGCCGAGCGGGTTTTGGGCTGGAAGGCCGAAGAGGTCAAAGGCCGTCGCGTCACCGAGTTGTTTTTTCAGGATGCTCCGGCCTTTGCGGCGGCGCAGGACACGTTGTTGCGCACGGGCATCTGGAGTGGCGAGCTGCTGGGCTTCGATAAAAATCAGCGGCCCATCATTTTCCAGAGCCGCTGGACCTTGGTTCAAGAAAACATTGAAAGCGTCCCGTTGGTGGTCAGCATCAACACGGATATTACCGACCGGAAACTGGTTGAAGATAAACTAAAAGAGCAGGAAGCGTTGAGCAAGCGCATCCTGGGCGCGGCCTTGGAAGGTTTCTGCCGGTTGGATCTGCGCGGGAATTATTTGGATGTCAACGCCGCCTACTGCCGGATATCCGGCTATTCCCGTGACGAATTGTTGGCCATGAACATTAGTGACTTGGATATTAACCTGCCCACACCTGAACTCGCGCTCCGGCACATCCGGCATATTTGCAAATCCGGCGGGGAGAGGTTTGAGCAATGCTATCGCCGCAAAGATGGCCGCACCATTTATGTCGAAGTCTTCGCCACTTCGCTGAAGCTGCGGGAAAATTATATCTTTGAATTTCTCCGTGATCATACCGCACGCAAGGAAGCGGAGCAACAGTTGCGGGCCAGTGAAGAACGGTTCCGGCAATTGACGGACAACCTCCGGCAGGTGTTCTGGTTGACCGATGTGGCCAAGCAGGAAGTCCTTTACGTCAGTCCCGCCTATGAGGAAATCTGGGGACGAACCTGCCAAAGCCTCTATGCCTCCAATTTGGATTGGGTTGAAGCCATCCATCCGGAAGACCGTCAGCGCGTAACGACGGCCGTTTTTACGAAACAAATCGAGGGCCTGTTTGACGAGGTGTATCGGATTGTCCGCCCTGACGGTTCCATCCGCTGGATCCAAGATCGGGCCATTCCCGTCCATGACGAATCCGGCGCAGTATATCGCATTGCCGGCCTTGCTGAAGACATCACCAAACGCAAGGAGGGATGGGATGCGCTCTACGAAAGCGAGGCCCTCAAGAGCGCCATCATGCGGGTGGCGCTGGACGCAATCATTACCATTGACCATGCAGGCATCATCATTGATTCGAATTCAGCGGGGGAAAAGTTGTTCGCGAAAACGCGCGCTAAATTGGTCGGCCAGGACATCGCACAAATCATTCCGCTTTCGTTGCGCCCCTGGTTTCAGGCGGGTCTGGCCAGTTGCTTCAAGGGTGAACAAGGCCCCACCATCGGGAGCCGCGTTGAGTTGCCCGTCCTCCGCACCGATGGCAACCGTTTTTTTGCCGAGCTGGCCATCACCCGCATCGAGCGGAAAGGGCAGCCGACCTTCACTCTGTATATTCGCGACATCACCCAGCGCAAGCGCTCGGAAGAGGAGTTGCGTTTGTTCCACCGGCGCATCATCGAAGTTCAGGAGACAGAACGCCTGCGCATTGCCGGTGAACTCCACGATGGCGTCAACCAGATCCTCGCCTCCGTCAAAATGCGGCTTAAAAAAGTGGAGGACAGCCTGCCGCAGCTCAAGCCGGCGGCGCGGGAAATTCTATCGCGTTGCGACCAGCTTCTGGTCAAGGCCCTGGACGAAAACCGGCGCATCGCGCGCAATCTTCGGCCCAGTGATCTGGATCACTTCGGGCTGTTTGCCGCCTGTCAAAATTACTGCGACGAGATGCAATTGCGGTGCAACCTCAAGATCCAGTGCCACATTGATTCCTTCAGCCAGCGGCTGGCTCCCGAAATGGAATTGAATCTCTTTCGCATTATTCAGGAGGCTTTTGCCAACATCGAAAAACATGCCCAGGCCCAGGCCATCAAAATCCACCTGGGTTTCAAGGATGATGCTATCTTGTTAAAAATCTCCGACAACGGACGCGGTTTTGATCTAAAAAAAGCCGGCACACGCAAAAAAACAAACGGCGGCTTCGGCCTCACCAACATGCGAGAACGGGCCACTTCATTGGGGGGAAAGTTTGAAATTCAATCGGTGCCCAAAAAGGGAACCACCATTACGGTAACTGTCCCGGTGCCCGCCGGGGCAACACGTGCTGCCTTGCAAACTTGAGCCATTGCCGGAATGCCGGGATGAATCCGCCACGCCGCGTTTTTATTCGGCACCGCTTTCAACCCAGCAGACCGCGAAGCGGATCAAGGCGTTGATGCAATTCAAACCCAGTTTGTTCTGAATCTCCACGAATTTGGCGGCGGCCTCGCTGGCCGTCAGTTGAAACCGGCCGGCAATGGCCTCATTGCTCTTGCCTTCACCCAGCACTTCCAGAATCTCCAGTTCGGAATCCGTCAGCTTGGCGAGTAATCCAGCCTGGTCAGTGGCTGGAGATTTCCCGGAACCGCTGGCCAGGACTTCCTCACTCACATAAATGCGGCCAGCCAGCACATCGCGGATGGCGTTGATGATTTCCGGCGGATCTTCCTGTTTCATGATATAGCCGTCCCCGCCGGCCCGCAGCATCCGTTGCGCATAAATCGCCTCATCATACATGGAAACCACCAGCAGCTTGACCGGCAGCTTCCGGGCGCGCACATCCTTGATCAGATCCAGCCCGCTTTTGCCCGGCAATCCCAAATCAATGATCGCCAGGTCCGGCTTGAGATCGCTGATGTTTTTCAAGGCTTTTTCCCCGTCGCTTTCATGCCCGCACACCAGCAAATCCTTTTCCGCGTTGATCAGGCGAACCAGGCCTTCACAAAAAACCGGGTGATCTTCCACCACAAAAATGCGCCGCTTCGCTTTGGCGTTCCCGCGCTTGGATTTCACTGGCATAAGACTTTTAATTTCTGGAATAATTTCATGCTCGCGGCCCGCACGACGGCTCATTTCTTCTTGCGTCTAAACCTCGAAGCATTTGCGGCAATTTAGTGGCGCGCAACTTAAAGTCAAGTCCCCACCTAAAAACAAGAGGGATTATGCACTTGACAGAAGCAGCAGGTAGCATCGCGGCGTTGCTACCATTCAAGAACAGTGTCAAGATGCGCCCCCCAAAAAGTGATGGAACTGCTTCCATTGCCTGGCACCCGGTGCCGCAGCACCTTGTTACAAAGCAGGTTCTTGACGTGGCGGGTTGCGGCGGCCACGCAGACGGATTTCCGGGTGGTTTCAAGCTTGTCCCAAAAGCGACAAAAGATGTCCCGGCAAGGGATAGCAGGAATATGCTGGCATTGTATGCTGGATATCGTTGGAATTGAAGCAGGCAGAAAACAAACACGTTGAAAACGAATAAAGGCCCGCAAAATTGCAGCATGAAAAGAATACATTTACCGGCAACATTTGGCATCCCGCTAATCGCGCTGGTGATGGCCACAAATGCCCAAGCCACCGTGACGATGCAGTTGGTGGACGCCACGACCTATGCTGAAAACAGCGCGAGTTTCAATGCATCCGTCAATGGCAGCCAGATCATAAATCAATATGATTTGATTGGCCTTTACAATTTTAATTATACCCAATCTAGTCCAACGAGTCCCACTCTCCCAACGTCAGGCTCGCTTTGGGCCACTTGCGTATCCCCGGCAGGATCGTTGGACTGGCAACCACACACCTACGATGTTGAGAACTTTGCGAAGGCTAATCCTGGGCATGACCCGAATGCTTGGACATCTGGTAATGGACAACTTTGGGGCATTCAAAACGCGAATTACCTGTTCACTACTCTTTCCGGCCAAATTTTAAGCGGCGGTATCGGCGGTCAATCTGGGAGTGGGAAGGATCAGGGAGCGGCTTTGGCGCTTGCCATGTATGCCGCATTATACAACAGCACAGGTTACAACAAACTCGGGGGAAATGCATTCAAAGCTCCAGACCTGACAGGAAATGTCCTTAACGACTACACCGATGATCTTAACGCTTTATTAGGTGCCAGCTTAACCCCGGTAGATGGAAGCTTGTTGACGGCGGATCCTGCTGGTCAATCAGGTGCTGGTCAGGATCA
Source organism: uncultured Verrucomicrobiae bacterium (assembly GCA_963738225.1). Taxonomy (GTDB): domain Bacteria; phylum Verrucomicrobiota; class Verrucomicrobiia; order Limisphaerales; family UBA11358; genus UBA11358. The sequence continues at coordinate 66,297 of CAVTVR010000006.1, read as the reverse complement.
GATCTTCATTTCTACGGCATCCCAAGCGCATGTTATTACTCCAGTTCCCGAGCTTTCCACGATTTTTGCCGGTGCGTTGATGCTGCTGCCGTTTGGCGTGAGCACCCTCCGGATCATGCGCAAGAACCGGATGGCCTGATTGCCGACGAGTTCAATTTTATGTCTCAAAAATGATTGAAGATGTCCCAGCAGGGGATAGTAGGAAGGCGCTGGCATGGTAGGATGGTCATCGCTGGAAATGAAGTAAATGTAACAAACAAATTAAGACCGTGAAAAGTGAAAGTGATTTGTGGCTTGGACGTCGAGCCAGAAGTCGCTTTCAGCGAGGGTCAAAACAAAAGGAAATCAACATGAAAAAAAAGAAAATTGTATTATTGATCGCTGCTTCGGCCTGCGCACTGGCAGTATTATCCACCAAAGCCAGCATTATGGTTCCCAACGGAAATTTTGAAACCCAATCTTCAGGCGTGGCCGCTGATTGGACTGTTGGAAACACCCCTGCCGTAGATACGGCTTCGAAGGGTGTTGGCGGCAGTTACGGCGAGGTGTTTGGACCAGGAGCGAGTCAGATTCACCAGGATATTAACCTTGGCGGCAGCGGACACGGGCCCGCATTAACCTACCAAGTTGATTTTTATGCGATGAATTTGATTACCGATCCATCAAGTTTTGTTCAGAATGGGCAATTTGAGATTATCTTGGACGGCGCGACTGCCGTCGATGTAACTGTGGCTACAGGCACCACCACCGCAGCCTATCAAGAATATTTTGCGGATTTCACGACAACAGATTTAGGTTTAAGATCACTCAAAATCAAATGGACCGGGACCCAGAATACCGGGAGCGCTGCGCATGGCACTTTGGTGACCCACGGAGAGGGGCTGCTGGATGATGTGAGCATTAGCGTCGTCCCCGAACCCACGACGATAATCGCCGGCGTGTTGATGCTGCTGCCGTTTGGCGTGAGCACTCTCCGGATCATGCGCAAGACCCAGATGGTCTGATTGCCGACGAGTCCAATTTGATGTCTCAAAAATGGTTGAAGATGTCCTAGCAGGGGATAGTAGGAAGGTGCTGGCATGGTAGGATGGTCATCGCTGGAAATGAAGTAAATGTAACAAACAAATTAAGACCTTGAAAAGTGAAAGTGATTTGTGGCTTGGACGTGGAGCCATTAATCACTTTCCGCGAGGGTCATCAGAAACAGAGAGACAAGATGAAAACGACATTTAAACAAGTGGTCTTGATTGGCTTGGGTGCTTTGGCAGCCAGCCAAGCGTTTGGGGCCTTTTCGGGAGACCTTCTCCTGCTCGTCGAAAACCCTGAAGGCACACTTACCGCAACCTTCAACGGCACTCCGTTGGCTGTGACTGGGACTGGCCCGGATTCTTGGACAATCCCAAATCCTTATCCGCTTATATCAGGGCCAGGTGCATGGCAGGAGCCCGAGAACAACAACACTTACAACTTACTCACCTTCAATGGTTCTGCTGGTATCACTGTGCAAAGCGATGTCCCGATAGATAACGCCTATTTTGCTGGCCTTCAGGCGCAATACGGCAACGCATTCATTTTTAACAACGGAGCAAATCATTGGCTTTACCATGGTGATGCTCCCAACGGCACTCCCGGCGGCGGTGGCCCTGGGAGCCAGAATGTCACGTTCAACGACGCTGTTCCCGAACCCACGACGATAATCGCCGGCGTGTTGATGCTGCTGCCGTTCGGCCTGAGCGCGCTCCGGATCGTGCGCCGGAAAGCTCTGGCCTGACCTGATGGCGGTCACGTCCATTTCAACCGAAAAGCCGGTCTTCCCAGACCGGCTTTTTTATGTGTGCGACTGATGGGTGCCAAGTGCATGGCAATTATGTTTGGTAAGTTGGCTGGGTTAACTGAAAAGGTGCCGCACGCATTTCCTGTATTTTCCAGCGTGTCCTAAAAATGACTATGAATGGCCGGACATGGTATAGCGGGATTGTGCCGGCATGGTATGATAAACATTGGTCAAAATGAAATTGACGCCGTCAAAAACTAAATTGCCGAAGGCTGATTTTTGGCCTTGCGCGAAATTTCAAAAGTGCGGCTTGGGGGACATTGGGTTCCGCCCCCTTTGAAAATGGACAGAATGCCATGAAAAATATCTGGTTAAAAATACTTGCGGTTGCTTTGGTGGCTGCGGTTCAGGCTCGCGGAGCGCTCTACCAAATTATTTATTCTGGCAATGATGGCACCGATGCCAGTGGGGAAATCAATGTCAACAACAATGGCCTTGCCACTTCAGGCAGCCTTACTGTGAGCGGTGGGGCGGCTGCGGATGGGTCTTGGACATTGGCAGATTTGCCAAATGCGGGCGAGCAACTTTCCCCGATGGGCGCATTCATCGTGGACAACGAAGTGACAACCGGCCCGGCGGGCATCCAAATTGACTTCTGGGGTCTGCTTTTCACCGATGGGAAAAACGAATTAAACCTCTGGTATAACGCCAGTGGCAACCAATATGGTCCGGCAGGGAGTTACAGCCTTTGGGCCAATAATCCGGACTATAACCAATATTTATAGCACGCAATCCATAGATATTCCGCCGCCACCCATCCTGTCCAGCGCTGGCACGCCGGGACTTTCACCATTATTTTCCGTCTCCTACGCTGCCGTCCCGGAACCAGGCACGATTTTTGCCGGCGTTTTTGCCGGCGTGTTGATATTGCTGCCGTTTGGCGTGAGCGCCTTGCGGATGTTGCGTAAGAGTCGCAGGGCGTAATTGCTGCCGCAACCCGTTTCTTAACACAGTTCAGGCCGGTCTTGATGACCGGCCTGATTTCATTCTAGCTTTGAAGGATTGGTTTACTTGGCCGGGCCTATTGCGGTCGCCAGCCACGGTTAAACCATTTCTCTATGAGAATCGTGGTTCTTTCAAAACGATAGCAGCCGACGTTAGGAGGCTTTACATTTCTGTTATTTTGAGCCTGGTTACCTCGGCGGCCAGAGGAATCAAGTCAATTTTCGTCTTGGACTGGAATCTCCCGGTTGGGCCGGAGGCGGAATAATCGGTTTTGGAAGTTCAGGGTTGTCCGATAAGGAAGCAGATTGGCTGGGAGATTCATTCCGGGACATCACGCAAGCAATCGCCGCCCGCAGTTCGATCAGGGAAAACGGTTTGCTTAGGACATAATCCACACAACCAGACGGCTTGCTTGAAGGCGGAAAATCAGCCGCGAAGGCAGTCGCCATAATAATTGGCTGGTCGGGCCAGCGTCGCTTGATCGTGGCGGCGAGTTGATCCCCCTTCATTCCCATCAGCCCCAAGGAATAATCCGTTATGATCAGGTCGAAGTGGTTCAGTTCGAACAGGGCCAGCGCGGCTTCGCCGCTCTCCACCGTCTGGACTTCGTGTCCGTCAAACTTCAAGAGCAGCTTGAGCGCCCGGCACACCATAGGCTCGTCATCCACCACCAAAATTTGATACCTTTGATTGCCTGATGTTTCCATAAAATTATAATTTTATTGGAGTCAGTGAACTACGGGCAGTCCCCTAATTTGGTAGGGACGGCGCGCTGCACCGTCCGCATCCGTATCGCGGGCGCAATGATTCCGGCGGCTTTACCGCCGTGGACAGCGCAGCGCGCTGTCCCTACCTTTAGTCCCCAGTTATGCCAGCAAACTGTTGGACCCGACGCCATCAGTTGCCTCGTCAATTGAGGCTGCCGTCGGTGCCTCGAATGTCATAGTCCCGCTTTGGCCTGATCGAAGAGTGCCTTCTCTTCGGGCAATAAGTGCGCCTTGGCAGACAGTTTTAAATACGACTTGGCCTCTGTCAAGTGGCCGTTGGCCTTCAAAATCAAGCCATAATAGCTACCGATTTCGGGGGTTTCCAACGATCTGGAATTGAGCGACTGCATGACTTTGAGCGCCTCGGCCGGTTTGCCCTGCGAATACAGGGAAAACGCATAGGTGGAAGCAACCGACCCATTTTGGGGATCCTTCTGATAGACTTCGCGCGCCAAGTCGTGCGGTTTTAATTCCTGCGCATTCAGCAGCAGGGCGACCATGGCCAGATCATTTTTGAGCGCCAAACTGGAGGGATTCCGTCTCAGTTCAATGTTGATCAATTGCATGAATGGCCGGGTGCTCCCCGCCGCAAACAAAGTCTGCCGAAGACTTTGAACGGCGGCTTGTTCTTCCGGAAACGTATTGACGATGGTCCACAGGATCTGCTCCGTCTCACTGGCCCAGCGCCACTGCGCGGCCAGGCGAAAGATGGCGTTCAAGGCCATTTTATTGCCGGCGGCCCCGTTCAACGCCAGTTGCCATTCGGCTTTGGCGGACTGTTCCAGATTCCGTTCCCGCAGGCACCGGGCCAGCAGAGCATGCCGCTCAAACTCCAATTCCGCCCAGTTCTGATTTTGGAGAAAATCCTGCGCCCCTTTCCAATCCCGCACGGCAATCTGGCATTGGGCCGCCAGCAACGCCGCCGGTTGGTTGGTTCTCGTTTGCATCGGCAGGCTTTGCAGCCAGCCAAGGGCATCGGCTGGCGAAAGCCGGCTGATTTGCCAGTTGGCCAGATCGTAAAGCTTGACGGGGCTGGTGGCCGCCTCGCTCTGATAGCTGGCGAGCGCGGGTTTGAATTCGGGGCTTTGGATTTTATTGAGCACGTCCAGCCGGAGTAATTTGTCTGGGAAATTTGCATTGGTTTGCCGGGCCAGTTCCTGGGAGAGCGTCAAGGCCGTGTTGAAATCATTGAAACGCATCGCGTCAATAATCAATTCACGCCGGGACTGGCTGCACAAGAAAGCATTGGTTGAATTCAGGATCACCCGTTTCAGGTCAATGCGCGCCTCCGCCATAAGCCATCGGCCTTGGAACATTAATCGCGAGGCAACCTGGTAGGCCTCTTTCCCGGGGCGCTGCACGGCTGCCAGTATTTCATCGCGCAGCTTGTCGGTCACCACCTCGTCCGCGTCCAAGTGCAATACCCACTCATGCTTAGGGTTGCCTTGCGAGAGACCAAAGTTCCGCTGCTCGGCAAAGTTGACAAAATGGTTTTGGAGCACGCGAGCACCCGCTTGGCGGGCCAATTCAACAGTCCGGTCGGTGCTGAATGAATCCACCACCAACACGTCGTCACTCCATCCGACCGACTTCAGGCAAGCAGCTATATTCTGCTGCTCGTTGAAAGTGAGAATAAGAACCGAAATGTTCATTTCGCTTTAAGTAGTGTCGCTTGTCGAATTGCTGATCTGGCAGTCCACACAAGCTGTTTGGCTCGTCTCTTCATGTTACGCTTCGTTAACGGCCAGCTCACTTAATCGTTTTTGGAAGGTGTCAAATCGCAGTTCCCGGCAGGCCCATTGACGGGCATTGGCGCCTTTTTCTTGCAACACGGCGGCGGAGCATTGAAACATTGATTGCATAATACTTGTGACTGCGGCAGTATTGGATTCTTTGAGCAGCCAGCCACAGTCAATGGCGCCTAACTCTCCCACCAGGTCATTGCCAGGAGATAGTATGACAGGCAAAGCTGCGGCCATACACTCAGCAGCGGTGAAGTTAAAGTTCTCGCGATGCGAGAGCGAGATGTATGCGTCGCTGGCGGAGATGTAATCAATCACGTCCTGGCCGTAAGCCGGGCCGACCACATGAACGCGAGTCCCAATACCATATTGGGCCGCTTGCCTGCGGCAGTCCTCAATTGTGACGCCAAATTCATTGCCAACCATGAGTAAATGAAGATTTGGAATCCTGGATGCAGCAACGGCCTCAATTGTTTCCAGCGGACGCTTCATGGGGTGCAGCCTGCCAAAGTAAAGCAAGCAGCGTGCTTTTTCTCCAATACCAAGTCTGGCGCGCACCATTTGCCCGGTCGCGAGATTCCTAGCAATGTCAAAGTCAGACTCATCCAAAGGCCAGTATACGACCTTTGTCCGAGACGGATTGCATATACGCACGGCCTTTTCACGCTCTCGCTGCGTAGAGAAGATAACACAGCTAGCCCGTCGAATGAAGCGTGCGCCTCCCAAGGCAAGAAAAAGTCTTTTGGCAACCGAATCGGTCTCGAAAACATAAGGATCAAGGCCCCCATGGGGAATAAACCAATATGGGATGCCGTGCTTCTGCGCGATCTTGTATAGCCATAGATTGTGCCATCGCCAGAAAGAATGGCAGGCTACAAGATCTGTTTTACTAATGATTGCTTCTGCCTTTTCCGTCTCCCCACGCCCGGGGTAGAGCAGGCCTTTGAGGATCGGCTGCTTAGTGCCGCGAACGATGGTGGTTCTATCCCATATCAAGGAGGATGCCGCCATCTCATCTTGATTGACCCAGGAAATGATCTCGGGATCGAAGACCTGCTGAAATGCCCGCATGCATTTGTTGACCCCACCGGAACCTTTGTAAAGGCCCAAGGTTAGAACGGCCATTTTCATTTTTCTGGCAATGGTTCGCTTGGCAATAATCGGTGGCATGCTCAAATTGCGGCATCCCGTCACCATGGAGCAGGTGTTGGAGCACTATGGCCTCATGGACAAATTCAAACGCGGAACGGACAGTCTCAATGGTCCGTGCCCCATCCACAAGGGCAGCAACCCGACGCAGTTCCGGGTGAGCCTCAGCAAAAACATCTGGAATTGTTTCAGCGAGTGCAAGCACGGCGGCAACGTGCTCGACTTCATCGCCAAGATGGAAAATGTGAGCATCCATGCGGCCGCGATGAAAGCCATCGAATGGTTCAACCTCGATCCCGTTGAAATGGCCGCCAGCGACGACCAGGGCGAGGCTTCCGAAACGGAGGCGCCCACACCGGCACCGAAGCCGGCGACCAAACCGGTATCACCACCAAAGGCGGCGCCAGCAGCGGCACCGGAAAGCAGCGCGCCCAATGCGCCGCTGAAATTCCGGTTGGATAAACTGGAGCGCAATCATCCGTATCTGACAGAGGAACGCGGTCTGACACCGGAAACCATCATTGACTTCGGCATCGGGTATTGCAGCAAGGGCATGATGGCCGACCGCATCGCCATCCCGATCCACAACGTCAAAGGCGAAGTCGTCGCATACGCTGGCCGGTTTATTGGTGCCCCACCGGAAGGTGCGTCCAAATACAAGCTGCCGCCGGGATTCCGCAAGTCGCAGGAGTTGTTCAATATTGACCGGGCGGTCAGGGAATGGCCGGACAAACCGTTCGTCATTGTTGAAGGTTTCTTTGACTGCATGAAGCTTCACCAGCACGGCTACCGCAGGTCGGTCGCCCTCATGGGTAGCACCCTGTCAGCCGCGCAGGAGGAACTGATCAGGCAATTCACCGACAGCAAGAGTCACGTCATCGTCATGCTCGACGAGAATGAGGCGGGCAAAGCGGGACGCGAAGACATCGCGTGCCGCCTTTCCAAGTTCTGCTTCGTCCGGGTGCATCAGTTCAGTCGGCCGGACATGGAGCCAGAACATCTGACCGCCGAGGAAGTCCAGCAACTCACGGAGGGCATTCTATGAAACACTATTCCGGTCGGCGGGAGGGCTATGCCGCCATCGTCACGGTGGACGGCCGCCGTTTGAATCCCCGGTTTGATTTGTGGAATCACAGTCCGACCGGGTTTGAATGGGGATACTGCGGCAGCGGCCCGGCGCAACTGGCCCTGGCGATCCTGGCCGATCACTTGCGCAATGACGAACAGGCGTTGAATTTTTATCAACGCTTCAAATGGGCGGTGATCGCCGAATTGCCGGGCCGCGGCTGGACGCTCAACAGCGACCAGATTGACGAGGTGTTGTGTTCCCTCCGGAAGCGCGAGCCATTACTGGCAGGCACCGCATCATAACCACCAGCCCCGACCATTTTGGCGGGGCTTTTTTATTGCCGGTCCCGGCAAGCTCGCACGTCTCCCGTGGTTTTCCCGCAGGCCATAGGCTTCACATGGATTCAACAGTCCATTTCAACCATCAACCAAAGGAGATTCATCATGGATGTTCATTGCACCACCTGTGGCGAACCGTGGGATGTGTATCACCTCCAGCACGACGCCATTTACGAAACCGACCTGTCCCACGCCGAGGCGAAGGCGTGGACGCGGTTGTCGCCTCAAGTCAAACTGCTCGACCGTTACCGGGAGAAGTTCAAGGCCATCGGCTTTGAATTCGGCGGTTCGGTCGTGAATGTCTTGCGCTGTCCCTGCTGTCCCAAGGACGCACGGCCCGATCCCGACAAGGCCGCCTTGAAGGCTGGCATCGTCGAGCTTCTGGGCGACGACGAGGACGCCATCATTGACGCCATGGAGGATTGCGGCGTATGAAAACAAAATCGCAAAATGGGAAGAAGCGCAACGGCCATGACCCGAACCAGATTGAGTTTGGCATCATCTGGCAGTTGGCGCAGTATCCGTTCAAGTTGCGCGCCGGGGATGTCATCAAGTTCGACGAACGGCTTTGCCGCGTCATCCGCGTCAACGAATGCTCGGCGGTCGTCATCATGAACCGGCCGGTGCGGGACTTCAAAACGCGGTTCGACAAGCCGGTGCGTTTCCAGCCGCCGCCACGCATGTTCCGCATCTCCCCGCAGTCGGACGTTCCGGTTCTTAATCGCAAGCCCAGGCGATAACACCAAGGCGATTCTTTGAATCGCCTTTTTTATTAACGCATCCGCTTATTTGAGCCGGCCAGAAGTCTTCCGGGGTTGGATGCAGTCGGCGAGCGGACGCACTTTGATCCGATCCTCCAAGGCATAGGCGCGAGTGCCCGGATAAACCACCCAAAGCCCATCCAATCCAAGGTCGGTAATCGCCAGATGCATTGAGCGGGTGGCGGCGGGCGCATCCGCCCGTTTGAATTCCACGCCGATGCGCTGGCCGTTGACCTCCAGCAATAGATCCAATTCCGAGCCGCTGTGAACGGCATAGAACCAGATCTGGTCGGGTTGCTGGGCCTGGATGATTTCTTCCAGCGCAAATCCTTCCCACGACGCGCCCAGTTTGGGATGAGTCAGCAGCTCGGCGGCGGACGGGATGCCGCAGAGTGTATGGAACAGGCCGGAATCGCGGAAATATATTTTCGGAGTTTTGACCAGCCGCTTGCCCAGATTGGCCTGCCACGGCAACAGCCGGCGAATCATGTAGGTTTGTTCCAAGGCATCCAGATAGGCGCGAGCCGTGTTAGGCGCGATGCCCAGCGAGGCGGCGATTTCGCTGCCGTTCCACAGTTGCGCATGATAGTGGGCGAGCATGGTCCAAAACCGGCCCATGAGCGCCGGGGAAAGCCCGAAGCCCAAGGCCGCCAGGTCGCGTTCCAGAAACGTGCGGATGAAATTCTTCCGCCAGACCATGCTGCTCTCCTCATCGGCGGCCAGATAGGAACGCGGAAATCCGCCCCGCTGCCACAGGGTATCCTGCGCCCCGGCCGGCAATTCGTTGAGATCAAAGCCGCGCATTTCGATGATTTCGACGCGGCCCGCCAGCGACTCGGCGGCTTGACGCGAAAGCTCCGGTGAAGCGCTGCCCAGAATCAGGAAAGTGGCCGGTTGCTCTGCCCGGTCAGCCAGCACCCGCAACACCGGAAACAGGCCGGGCTGGCGCTGCGCTTCATCAATGACCACCAGTCCCCGCAATCCCTGCAATGCCGTCATGGGATTTTCCATGAGCCGGGCCACCACCGGATCTTCCAAGTCAAAATACTGTGGATGGCCGGCGGGAATCATCTGCCGGGCCAGCGTGGTCTTGCCGCACTGACGCGGTCCCAGCAGGGCGACCACCGGGTTGCGGCCCAAGGCTTTTTTCACCCGGTCAGAATAATGCTTGCGGACAATCATGGTTGAAATATTGCAGCGACATTGCCAAATATCAAGTTTTGTGTTTTGTCGTTAGCGGGATGTTCCAGGCCATTTTCCACCGCCGATTCGGGCAAATTCACACGTCTCCCTTCAAATGCGATGCAACCATACGCTTGATGTGGGTTCACAGGGTTCTTCACAAACAACAAACAAAAAGGAATAGCATGAATGCAGTCACCCCCGAGCGCGTCACGCTCTATTACCGCGAAGGCACGTCCGACAAGGTCTATCAGGCCACGATTGAACCGGCCGGCCCGCAGTTCGTCGTCAACTTCGCCTACGGGCGGCGCGGCGCCACGCTGACCTCTGGCACGAAAACGTCTTCGCCAGTGGACTACGCTGCCGCCAAGAAAATCTACACCAAACTGGTTAGCGAAAAGAAAGGCAAAGGCTACACCGAAGGCGCGGACGGCACGGCCTATCAGCAGGCGGATAAACAGCCGTCGGGCATCTTGCCCCAATTGCTGAATCCGATTGACGAAGCTGACGTGGAATTGTTGCTGCGCGACGACAACTATTGCGCGCAGGAAAAGTTCGACGGCAAACATCTGCTGGTTCGCAAACTGGACGATCACCTTGATGGCATCAACAAAAAGGGCTTCGTCGTCGGCTTGCCGGCGACCATGGCGAATGAGCTTCGGAGCGTGCCTGGCAGTTTCGTTCCCGATGGCGAAGCCATCGGCGATGATTATCACACGTTTGATCTGCTGGAATACGGCGGCGAAAACCTGCGCCTGCTGCCTTATCGGATCCGGCTGGCACGCCTGATTGACCTGCTGCTATTGGCCCGCCTGGACTACAAATATATCAAGCTGGTCGAGACGGCGTTCAGCACCCGGCAGAAGATCGAATTATGGCAGTGGTTGCGGCGGGAGAATCGCGAGGGCATCGTGTTCAAACGACTGGATGCGCCATATGTTCCCGGCAAACCGAGCCAGGGCGGGCCGCAGTTGAAATTCAAATTCGTCGCCACCGTGTCGGCGGTCGTCTCCAAGATCAACGTCCAGCGCAGCGTGGAGGTGAGTCTGTTTCAGGGACGCAGTCTGGTTTCGTGCGGCAATGTCACCATCCCGGCCAACCAGGACATCCCCCAAGTCGGTGCCGTCGTCGAGCTGCGTTATCTCTATGCCTTCAGAAACAGCCTCGCGCTGTATCAGCCAGTCTATCTCGGCCCGCGCGATGACGTTGAGCCCGGCGAATGCGTGGTCTCGCAATTAAAATTCAAGGCGGAGTAAAAACCGCGTCAACCGGTCACAGTTATTCGTGTGGCCGGCTTTTTTTATTTGCCAGTTCTGGCAGGTTCACACGTCTCCCGCGAAAGGGCGCGCGGTCATACGCTTCACCTTGGGTTCACAGGGTTCATTCACAAACAACAAATAACCACAGGAAAAATTATGAATAGCAAATCGTATGACCGCATTACCGAACGCATCGCCAATCTGCTGTCGCAGGGCAAGGTGCCCTGGCACAAACCTTGGTTGGTCAAAACGGGCTTGCCGCGCAACCTCATCACGCAAAAACCGTATCGCGGCATCAACGTGTTTCTGCTCATGGCGATGAACTACGAATCGCCCAACTGGCTCACGCTGCGACAGGCCAACCTGCTGGGCGGCCAGATCAAGCCGGGCGAAAAATCGTGTCCGGTGGTGTTCTGGAAACCAATGAAGGTCAAAGACAAGGAGTCGGGCGAGGACCGGAAGATTCCATTCCTGCGCCTGTATCACGTCTTCAACGTGGCACAATGCACCGGCCTGAAGAACATTCCGCCGGCGGATGATTCCGCGTTTGTTCAGACCCTGCCGGCGGAGATCGTGGCGAAAATGCCGCAACCGCCCGTCATCAAACATGGCATGGCGATGGCTTCGTATTCGCCCAGTAACGACGTGGTGAGCATGCCGGATCGTGTTCGGTTCAATGCCGAGGCTGATTATCATGCCACACTCTTTCACGAGTTGGTGCATGCCACCGGCCATGAGAAGCGGCTGAAGCGCGCCGGCATCGTGGACCGGAACGGTTATGGTTCCGAACCTTACGGCAAAGAAGAATTGATTGCCGAGATGGGCAGCGCGTTCCTGTGCGGTTACACCGGCATCGTGGATCGCACCATCCAAAGTTCGGCGGCCTATCTGGAGGGCTGGTTGAAATCGTTGAGGCAGGACAAAACACTCATCGTTCATGCGGCGGCGCAGGCGCAAAAGGCGGCGGACTTCGTTCTCGGCAAGGTGCCGGAAAGCGAGGCGGCCACTCATGCGTGACTTCAACCCGAAGGAATATCGGGTGACGGCCTTGCGGGATTGTCCCGTGCCGGATGACCTGCTGGTCTGCGAGACGCCCGAACAGGCCGTCGCCTATTGGCGGTTGCACATCGAAACCCATCCGTATTTCAACCCGGAATGCGAATGTTTCGTCGTGCTGTTTCTGAACGTGCGCAAACGGGTGAAAGGCCATCAACTGGTGACCATCGGCACGATGGACACCTTGCTGGTTCATGCCCGCGAGGTGTTTCGCGCGGCGATCATCAGCAGCGCCGCGTGCGTCGCACTGATGCACAACCACCCGTCCGGGGATTCACAGCCGTCCGAGGCCGACATCAAGGTGACGCGGGATTTGCAGCGTGCCGGCCAACTCCTCAAGATCGAGGTGGTGGATCATGTCGTCATTGGCCGGCCCAATTTCACCTCCTTGCGCGCTCTGGGTTATCTGGCCGTTTAAAAAACAACCCCGACCATTTTTGGCCGGGGCTTTTTATTCAATCATTCTGGCGAGGCGTTCAGGCCGGCACCAGTTCAATCTTCACCTTGCAGCCCAGCGCACGGGCAGCTTTGCCCAGCGTGTTCAGCGTGACCGAGGAATTGGACGCATCCAATAGCCGGTCCACCGCCGCGCGGCTCGTTTTCATCCGCGCCGCCATTTCCGCCTTGGTGACGGATTCTGCTTTCAGCAGCCGGCTGATTTGCAGGCTCATCGCTTGTTTCAGCGCGCGGGCCTCGACTTCGCCGAGAATTCCCTCTTCCTTCAGGAAATCCCGAAAGTCGCTGCCCCGATGATTTTTCTTGTTCATAAGTTTTGCAAGTATTGTTGCTTTCGTTTCTTCGCCAGAGCGAGTTCGTCCGTCGGCGTCTTTTGCTGTTTCTTGATGAAACCGTGCAGCAGCACGATTTCCTGATTCACCACCACAAACAAAGTCCGGGCGATGCGATTCTCCAGCCGGGAACGCACTTCCCAAATCCCGTCACCCGGATGGTCAACCAGCGGCTTCCCGACCGGCCACGCATATTGCACCGTCAAAATGTCCGTGCCGATAACCTTGCAGTCTTCTTTGGCCAATGCTTTCAGCCATCCCCGCACCGGTTCATGGCCGGTGTCCGTCTTGAAAAAGACGACTTTCAGCGGGCGTTCAGCTTTCATCTGTAAAGCAGTGTATCAAAATTGATACAATTGTCAAACGGGAAAGTGACCGCAAGGAAATCAAATGGGCATTTCCGGCTTGCGCCAAAAACGCCCATCGACCGAGAATTCTCAATCCGCACCCTTACTGACTTGCCGCTCTCTGAATCAACGCGGTCACAAGATTGACTCCCGCCTTGATGCGAATTTGGAATTTTTCCGCTTGGGCGGCAATCACTTGCGGATCTTGCGAGGTGAAGTTGACAGTCGTCTGAAGCTGCAATAAGCCGCCGAGCAAATTCACTTTGGGAGGGTGTTCGTATTCAAAGACCTTGAATTGAATCCTCGTCTCATTTTCCCGCACCTGACTGCCGATGACCAGGCAGTCCCGGTAGCCGAGACCGACACGCTGACGCGCCTCCAGCATGAACAGGTGCGGGTATATCCAATTCAACCGAACGTTTTCAAAGGGAGGATTCGCTCCGGACAAAGCACTGCTGATGGCAGGGGCCACGACGGACGCTGAGTTGGTAGTGACCAATTCATGGCTCGAAAACTGGGATGAATTCTCATAGGGACGGCTCGCCCCGTTAAGTGCTTCGCCCAACTCCTGAATGCGCTGTTGTGCCTGTTGCTCCGCCAATATTCGCGCCTGCCGCTGCCTTTCCGCTTCTGCCAGTTCTGCCTCACGCTTCCGAATGGCTTCAAGGCGTTGTTGTTCCCGGTTCGTGTAGTCCGCCACCAGTTCTTTGGCGCGGTCATTGTCCGGTTCCAGTTTCAAAACGGATTGAAGCAAATTGATCCCGTTTGTGTAATAGCCCTCCGCGCCCATTGATTCAGCGTTTTGGATGGTGATCAGCAGTGCAATCTTTTGTTGCAATGCGATCGCTGCGGGGTCTGTTGGGGAGGCTTGGACTGCCCGATCCACCGCTGCCTTGGCCAGATAAAGATTCGTCACCGCCAAATACTGACGGGCTTCATTCATGCCGTTGATGTAATCAAAACTGACAAGGTTTGTGCTGATGAAATTCGTTTGATTGGCCGTGACCTCCAGTGCCACTTGAACCGGCGCGTAGCCATACCGTTGCAACGTGAAATTCCAAGCGCCAACTGGCAATTCAGCCAGGGTGAATGGGGTTTCACCCCATTGCCGGCCGTTCCCGTCTGTCACGGCTGCCCCCGAGGGGGTTGTTTCAAAGCTCGCCGCGCCATAGTCAAAATTCATCAGCACGGTGTTCGTCCCGTCGGCTCTGACGAACACAGAGCTTTGGTGTTGATTGCCATGATGCGTGGCGAAGACAGCATAACTGCCCACCGGCAATTCCGTGATCGTGGCCGGCAATGAGCCGCTGGATAGATTTTGTCCGCCGGAGTCCTGGAATTGATAGGACGCGTCCGGTTGGTTGCACCCCAGTTGCACGCTGCCGAAGCGCGGCGCGATATGCAGCGGACTTGAAAAAAAGGCGGCAACCACCACCTCGCTTCTTTCCTGCGAGTGTTGGAAATCGGCTTCGACATCATAATTATCGGTTGGCACCGACACGTTGGTGCCGGAACTGTTGCGTAGAGTCACAGACCATTCCGGCCCGCGAATGATCAACCTTTGGGCGGACGGTGTAACCGTGACCGTGAGATTGCCGAGGGTGCGTTTCAGTGCGATGTCGCCCAGGTTATGTTCCCCATACCAGATGAACAGATTGGTCGAATACGCATCAGCTTTGGGCCCGGAAATCACCAGTTGGTGAGAACCGAGAGAAATATTTTGTCCGCTGAATATAGGTTTTCCGTCGAGTGTGGCGGTGGCGCCAATCGCTTGGCCTTGCAATGACACGCTGAAATTAAGGCGCGTTTTCTCCATTAAACGCTGGTGCGTCCGGATACCGAACATCACCAGCACCAGAAAAAGCCACCAGACCAATGGTCGAACAATGCGCCATTGCTGCTGGCTGCGATTTTCCGAGGTGCCTGATGTTTCCATAGTTTGCCTGAATCCGTTCAACCTTTCCGGTTGACCCATGAACACTTCTGACCCCATGATGCCCGCAAAATATGACTACCCCTGACTCACAACTCAAGTCCAAAAAAGGTGAATTATTGCGCGCCTGGTTTGACTTCATTTTCGGGTTTGAAAACAAGAAGGGCGACCTGCTGGGTCACTGGGTTGCCTTCCACGACAATTTCAGTTTTCCGCCCCGGGAGTTTTACCAGAACATCGAAAAGGAATTGCAGGCCCGCAAAATTCCCGGCCTGGAAATATCCCATGAAGAATTCGCCCAAGGGGGGATGCTTTCCGACAAACGGATTTACCTGCGCCTGTTTCGCGAGCGTCTGGCCTTGGACACTTGTGCCGCGCCGTTTGGTTCGGGCTATTTCTTTTCGTGCCGCACGGTTTACGTTCCAGCGCTGGTCCGCCTCTGGCATATTGTGGCGGCACTGCTTTTCTTCAGCATCGTCGGCGGTCTGTTGGTGAAGCCATTGGGGCTGATGTTCGCCACCATCGCGATGATCGCGCTCATGTTCGCCTTGGCGGGAGTCCTGCGGAACGCGGCTTCGTCGCCCCTGTCCGACCTCGACACCCTGTTGCTCAAGATACCGGGAGTCGCGACGATTTACGAAGATTGGTTCCGGACGGACACTTATTATCGCACCGATACGAGGCTGATTTATTTGCAGCGAATTCCCGAACTGATCCGGGAGATTGCCGAGGACATCACGGCGACAAAGGGAGCCAGACTGGAGGAGCAGTATCTGCTGGCTCCCATCTTTGGCGAACTTTACAAGCGGGTGCCGCCGCGCAGCCAAGCCGAGCCGAAAAAATAGGGCGTGAGGTATGCCAACGGCTCACGAACAATTCACCGAGCAATTTCATCGCTGGGAAGTGCGTGGACGGGGATGGCAGGTGTTTGACGAACCGGTGCATCCCGAACCCCCGTTTGTTCCCTTCCATGGTCATTGCTTCCCAGAAACCCCCGCCATTGACGATGGACGCAGGCCAACGATGTTAAGTTCGCTTTACCGCAAATTAACCAGCCCCCGGCCCGAACCACCACCGGTCATTCCTGAAACCGAAGAAGAACCTGAACCTCAATCACTGGTTCGAGATAAACTGATAGAACTCCAGACATCCCTTCCCGCCGACCTCGACATTGGCCGGGATGCTTTTGAGCAATTTCTTCGCAATCTGGCCCTCTGCCATGAGCCGGTTGCCTTTGAATTGCTCGGCATCGCCGGGCGCGTGAGCGTCCAGTTCACCGCCAGCGAAGCGGATGCCCCGCAGGTGCGTCGCCAGTTGCAGGCATATTTCCCCGAAGCCTCCTTTCAAACCAAGGAAGGCACCTTGGCACAAGCTTGGGAATCGTGCCACGGCGATGAAATGGTCGTGTGCGAATTTGGATTGGCGCGGGAATTCATGTTCCCGCTCGCCAGCGACAAACTCGACCCGTTCATCGGCATGATCGGCGCCTTGTCGGAATTAAAGCCTGGCGACCTCGGCCTTTTCCAAATCCTCTTTCAACCGGCGCAGGAACCCTGGGCCGAAAACATTTTGCGCTCCGTTACACACGCGGATGGCAAACCATTTTTCATAAACCTGCCCGAACTTGCCAGCGCCGCGGAAAACAAAGTCAACCATCCGCTTTATGCCGCCGTCGTGCGGATTGCCACCAAAGGTGAAACCCACGAACACGCGTTGCAGATCGCTTGTGATATGGCAAGTTCGCTTCGGGTGTTTGCCCAGCCCCAGGGGAACGAACTCATCCCGCTTGAGAATGACGAAAAATATCCTTTTGACGAACATATCGAAGACGTGATTCGTCGCCAGTCGCGGCGTTCCGGCATGTTGCTCAACAGTGACGAATTGATCGGCTTCGTTCACCTCCCTTCCAGCGCCGTGCGTTCGCCGGCCCTAACGCGGGACGCCGGCAAAACCAAGGCCGCCCCGGCGATCGTCAGAAATGCCACCGGCTTGTTGCTGGGCACCAATGTCCACAATGGCGAATCCATGGATGTCCGCCTGACAACCGAGCAGCGGGTGCGGCATACCCACATCATCGGGGCCACCGGCACCGGCAAATCCACGCTGCTTTTCAATCTCATCCGGCAGGACATTGAGAAAAACCAGGGCGTTGGCGTGCTTGATCCTTCCGGTGATTTGATTGACCGGATTTTGGCCATCATCCCGGAGTCACGCATGGATGACGTGGTTTTGGTCAATCCGTATGACACCGATTTCCCCATCGCGTTCAACATCCTTCAGGCTCACTCCGAAGACGAAAAAAACATTCTGGCGTCCGACCTCGTTTCCATGTTCCGGCGTTTGAGCACCTCTTGGGGTGATCAGATGGATGTGGTGATGCGGAATGCGATCCGTGCATTTTTGGAAAGCAGCACCGGCGGCACGCTGGCCGACCTGCAAAGTTTTCTGATTGATGAAAATTTTCAAAAAGAGTTTCTGACCACTGTGCGCGATGAGGGGGTGGTGGATTTCTGGCGGAGGGTTTTCCCCCGTTTGCCCGGCGGCAAATCCATCGGCTCGGTGCTCACCCGGCTGCATATGTTCCTTGACCAAAAACCCTTCCGCCTCATGGTGACGCAACGCGAGAACCGGCTGGATTTCGCCGACATCATGGACACCGGCAAAATCTTTCTGGCCAAGCTGCCGGAAGGGCTCATGGGGGCTGAAGATTCTTACATGCTCGGCACGTTGCTGGTCTCGAAATTTCAGCAGACGGCCATGGCACGGCAGGCGCAAGCGGCCTCCAACCGCCCGGATTTCTGGCTTTACATTGACGAATTCGACAACTTCATCACCCCCAGCATGGCGTGGATTTTGTCCAAGACGCGCAAATACCGGCTGGGCCTGACGCTGGCGCATCACGAATTGCACCAGTTGCAGGCCGATCCGAAAGTGGCCAGCGCGGTGATGACCAATCCCGCCACGCGGATTGTTTTCCGTGTCGGCGACGACGATGCCAAAAAGCTGGCGGATGGTTTCAGCTTCTTTGAAACCCAAGATTTCAAGAATCTCGCCGACGGCCAGGCCATTTGCCGTGTTGAACGCAGTGATTTTGATTTCAATCTCTCGGTTCCCTTGCCAGATAAAGCCAATGAAGCGGAAGCGGCAAAGCGACGGGAGAAAATTATAACGCTTTCGAGAGAAAAATATGGCACGCCCAGGGCGCAGTCGAAGGTCGTGTTGCCAGAACCACTGACAAGCGCGCAGCCGAGTCCAAAGCCGGTAAAAATGGAAACGCCACCCGTAACCGAGCCGATTTTGGCGTCTCCACCGCCAACGGCCATTCCGCTCGGCTCCGAACCGTCGAAACCTGCCGAAGTTCCGAAGCCAGCGGAAAGTGAACGCGCCATTAAGGACATCATTATTCCAGAGGCCGAAAGCCTGGACTATACAGTGAGGGAAGAAATAACCATTCCGGGGCATGGACGCCCTGACCTGATCCTGAAACGGGGAAAACGCTCTCTGGTATGCGAAATTAACGCGACGACACGACCGGAAACCGAAGCGGATCATATTCGCCTACGCCTTAAGGCGGGATTTCCGCATGTCGCGGTTGTTTCCTTAAACCGCCGGAGTCTCCAATTTATTGAAGAGGCATATTTACGATTGGGTGCGGATGCGGATATTTCAAAGGTCGGATTCTACACGCCAGCGGAATTCAAAGCCCAACTTTTCAATTGGGCGGCGGATGACCCCGAAGGGGGAGCCATTGAGCGCGGCAGGCCGCACCGGCGGCAGGATATGCCCAATTCCAGCCAACTGACCAAAGAACAACAAGAACAGCGGCATAAGGAGGAGTTGGAAAAACTCAAGAAAGCGATGAAACGATGATAGGGATGAGCGCGCATGTGTTTGCGACAAAGCGGTTCTCTTTCGCCGGCAAATGGGTTTTATTACGGGCATGACGAAGAAGTCCATTGTGATAACCGACCCGGAAATCATGAGTGGCGAACGGTTGCCGTTTCCCCTCGCGTTCCTGCCACTCATAAAAACTATCGGCGGGAATCAGGCAACGCCGGTGTTTGAACGCCTCGCGAAACGCATTGCGGCAGGGCAGCGTTTCCGACCGCGCATTGATGTGCGCGTTGCCGACGCTTTCATCTTTCGCCCATGATGGAATCAGTCCCCACCGCATGAGTTTTACCGCCGGCTGATGGCGCTCCTGAAAAATCACCGGTGCCATCTGCGTCGGCGCGATGTTGTAGTGCGGCGCGAAAAACGGCACCCGCGCCATCACGACGACGACCAGTTTGATCAGCTCGCTGAAATCTTTCGCCGCCGTGCATCGTCCGCACATCGTGAAAGTTCAATGAATCAATCAATCGCTTGCTGAGAGGGTCACTGAAACACCCAGCGCGATGTATCCAGCCCGCGTTGCAAGCACGGGCGCAGCCAGTATGCCCGACTTGATTGCAGCCCACCGCTCGCGATGGTCAAGAAACATTTGACCATTCCGCAGCATTGAGTAATTTAACTCAACGTATTGAGTAAATTGTATGACGCGCCAGACACTTCATGACGAGCTTTTGAAACGGCTCAAAGAAAAGCGCCGCTTCTTGCAGGTGCTCGCCGGTCCGCGCCAGGTCGGCAAAACCACCCTGGTCAGACAAGTCATCCAGGCGGCGAAGCTGCCCGCCCATTACGCCTCCGCCGACGAACCGTCTTTACGCGACCGCACTTGGATTGAACAGCAATGGGATGCCGCCCGCTTGAAGGCGCGGGAAAGCAAGGCCGGGGCGTTGCTGGTGCTGGACGAAGTGCAGAAGGTTTCCGACTGGTCAACCGTGGTGAAATTACTGTGGGACACGGACACCCACGCCGGGGTGCCGCTGAAAGTGGTTTTGCTCGGTTCGGCGCCGTTGCTCATCCAGCGCGGGTTGACCGAAAGCCTGGCCGGCCGGTTTGAAGTGATTCCGGTGCCGCATTGGTCGTTCGCGGAAATGCAGGAAGCCTTTGGCTGGAATCTGGAGCAATACATTTTTTACGGGGCCTATCCCGGTTCCGCCGAATTGATCACGGACCCGGAACGCTGGCGGCGTTACGTGGTGGATTCATTGATTGAAACCACGATTTCGCGTGATATTTTCCTGCTGAACCGCGTGGACAAGCCCGCCCTGTTAAGGCAGTTGTTCCATCTGGGCTGCGCCTATTCCGGCCAGATTCTTTCCTATCAGAAAATGCTCGGACAACTCACGGATGCAGGCAACACCGTCACGCTCGCACATTATTTGGACTTGCTTCACGGAGCGGGCATGGTGGCGGGACTTTCCAAATATGCCCATGGATTGGTTCGCCAGCGCGGGTCGAGTCCCAAATTGCAGGTGCTCAACACGGCCTTGATGACCGCACAGGATAACCGGACGGCGGCTGAGGCGCGGCAGGATGGCAACTCATTGGGGACGGTTGGTTGAGTCCTGCGTTGGCGCGCACCTGCTCAACACCAGTTATGGCACCAACATCGAACTGACCTATTGGCGGGAACGAAATCAGGAGGTGGATTTCGTCCTGCGCCAAGGCAAGACCACCGTGGCGATTGAAGTGAAAAGCGGACGCCGGCTGGAATCATTGCCGGGGATGGAGGCGTTTGCAGCGCACTTCAAACCCAAGCGCAAACTGCTCGTGGGTGGACAGGGTATTGAACTGGCGGAATTTCTTACCAAGCCGGCCAGTTATTGGGTGCAATAAATTCTCGGGCGGCAGCAACTTTGTTGGCGCGGGTGGTGAATATGGTGTTCTCTCCTTCCCAAGGCTGATTGCCACAGAACGCAAATTTTAACGTCGCCCGCAACGAGTTTTTGGAAATCGAATTGTCCGCGTTTGGACGGCGCATCGGTTTCGTCGTTTTGGAAACGACCGACGATGCGCTGGGCGAACCGGCTCAATACCTCTTGAAATTCGCCTCGCACAAAGATTCCTACGATTGGACGATTCTCACGGAGGGACACAAGACCAAAGGGGTCATCCAAACCATCAAGGCGTAACGCAAACCGCGAAAACGAAACGCGAAAAGCCGACACCAAACTAGCATGTGCCGGTTTTTTGTTTGGCGATTATTTTGCTTTGGCATCGAACAGCGGAAAAGAGTCCATCGCGCCTTTGAGCAATTCGTCATCCAGATGCGTGTATTTTTGATTCATCATGGGGGAGGCATGGCCGGTCAATTTCCGGCGAATCTCTTCTGACACGCCTTGATTGGCCAAGACCGAATTAAAACTATGTCGCAGCGAATGGAACGAGCGTTTGGTGAATTTCCTGAGCCCCTTTCCTTTGACTGTCATCGGATCAATGCCGGCTTTCACCACGATGCGCTTGAACGTCTCGGAAAGACCGCGCCGGCCACCGGTAACTTTGCTGGCCAGCTTTGGGCATAAAAATCCGGTGGTGCCAAACGCCGATATGAAATTCAAGTGCTCAAGCAGATTAAGGTGCAACGGCACCTCGACTTCTTTGCCGGTCTTTTTCTGCTCATACACCAGCCGGTTTTTTTCCGGCAGGATGTTTTCCCACTTCATTTGAACACAATCCGTCAGTCGCGCGCCGATAAAATAGCCGAGCAAAATGAGCGTCTGCCACTCATGGTTTGGCGCAGCGCCATAAAGTTTTTGCACTTCGTTCTGGGTGAACACGTCCCGTTCCGAGCAGATTTCCCTTGGTGGTCGAACCGCCACCACGGGATTTTTCAGAATGATGCCGTAGTTCTCCGCCCGGCGGAATGCGATATTGAGGGTCTTCAAATCCACAATGGCCGTCTTGGGCGCCACCCCGGCTTTCAATCGTGAATTCAAAAAGCCTTCCGCGTCTTTTGGCGTCACCGCCGTAATCGGTTTTTGCGCCTTGTCGCCGAGACAGGCCAGAAACAGTTTTACCGAATGGGTATAGCGCTCTACCGTCGCGGGGGTGGACCGTGCGCCAACGGCGTCCAGCCATTCATGCAGATAGGCTTCCGTCGCCGGGGCAATCAAGGTGTCGCCGGTGACTTTTTCCGACACGTCATTCAACACCTTTTTAATCTGCGCGGTCGTGAGCGTGCCCTGCATGGCGCGCCGCTCGACGCGTTCAAATTCAATGGCGATTTCCGTCGCCTGATTCTTGTCCTCCGTTTTGGTGGAACGCTTCAACTGGCGACCGTCACGGCTGGTAAAACAGGCCGTCCAGAACCGGGATTTTTCTCGTCTCACAATGCTGGCCATACAGGTGAGAATAAAAGTGAGAATAAAAAGTTCAAGAAATACTTTTTTCAAAAACTTAACACGCTGATTTTCAACGTCTTGAAAAATGTGTATCGAGAGACGGGTTCGATTCCCGTGCGCGCTACCATTATTTATGTGGGTTTTTAAGATATTTGTTGAATTACTGACAAATTACTGACACGCTTGGGGCGTGAAGAACATCACGTTTCCAATCGTCGTGAAGCGGGGTTCCGTTTCGGTCAAAATCTATCGCACGCCGTCAAACGGATGCGATTCTTACACTCTTTCTTTCTATCAGGATGGCGTTCGCAAGCGGCCCACATTCTCCACGCTTCAAGCCGCCAAAGATGAGGCGAACATCGTCGTCAATCGCCTCGGCAATTCCGACGCGGACATTCTAACCCTCACCAGCGCGGATCGCGCGGCTTACCTCCGTGCCCGTCAATTGCTTGATCCGTTTGGTCTGGCCATCGAAACGGCGGCGGCACAGACCGCCGAGGCGAAAAAACTTCTCGGCGATACGCCGCTCGCTCAAGCGATCGAGTTTTACCTGAAACGTCACCCGGTCAAACTGGAACTCAAGCCGGTCGAGGTTGTCGTGGCGGAATTGCTGGCCGCAAAACAGGCGGATGGGTGCAGTTGGCGTTATTTGGGAAGCCTGCGTTATTGCCTGGGAAAATTCGCGGCCCGCTTCCACATCAACATCAGTTCGGTTGCGGGAACGGATGTTGATGTTTGGTTGCGGGAGTCTGGTCTTTCACCACGCACGCGGAACAACATCAGAAGTGCGGTGCAGATTCTGTTTTCATTCGCAAAGTCGAAGCGATATTTGCCAAAAGACCATGATGAGATTGAATCCGTGGCGGTCGCGAATGATCGGGGTGGTGATATTGAGGTTTTTACGCCAACGGAATTCAGGGAGGTTTTGAAATGCGCCAATGAACGAATGATTCCGTTTCTTGTGCTGGGCGCGTTCGCGGGCATCCGGCGGGCAGAGATTGAACGACTGGAATGGACTGACATTCATTTTGACGACGGGCTGGTTGAGATCGGGGCTGCCAAAGCGAAGACAGCGAGTCGGCGCATTGTTCCGATTTTGCCGAACATGCGGAAATGGTTGGCGAAGTTCCGGCACGATACGGGACCGGTCGTGACCCATCAAAACGTCTCGCTTGAATTGATTCATATTGCCAAACGTGTAAATGAAGCACGACGGGCGGCCTGGGCGCTGGCAAAAGGCATTGATCTGGAAAAAGTGAAACCGGCGGTGCGAAATATCAGAAAGGAAACTAAGCCAGCGCGGGCGGATGACAAGCTAAAAGGCAAAGTGCCTTCGGGAGCGGAAACCGCCAAAATCGAGGGCTGGCCGGCCTTCGGTTGGAAAAATAACGCACTGCGTCACTCGTTTATCAGCTACCGGGTGGCGGACATTCAGAATGTCGCACAGGTGGCGCTGGAGGCGGGCAACAGTCCGCAAATGATCTTCAAGCATTATCGCGAATTGGTGCGTCCAGCCGAGGCCAAGGCGTGGTTTGCGATTGAGCCGAATGAGGGAGTATAAATTTCAATTTCACTTGGGAGAAGTGGCAGCCCAATCAAGTCTTGCGCTACTGGCCTGATTGATGGAACCTTTGAACACCGGAACGGGGGATGGAGGTGGCCGGGGCGCGAAGCGCCCCGGTCGCCTCCATCCCCCTTCCTTGTCTCTTTGTAACATCTCAAACAAAGGTAGCTACCTATTAATGTGGATATGAAGCGCCAATCACTGAAACTGGACGACATTGACTGGCAAACCCTTCTGGGCATCGCCCGCGAGTGTGGCTGCGAGTATCGTGGCGAACCGTCCTGGCGTCGGCTCATTGATGCCATCGCCAGCGGCAACCTGACCGTGGTCAATAGACCGGACAAGCGTGTGCGCGCTTTTCAAGACAAGTTGCGCAAGCCAATGTGGGCAGCCAAACAAAAACAGCAGGAGGCAAACTGGAAGGCACGGGCCGAGCGCGACCGCTTGCGACAGGAACGCAAACGCCGGGCCGCCGGTATCCCGCCGAATGGCGCACAGGAGGCGTTGGAAAAAGCAACCGGCTACCGCGATGAGTTCGGATTCTTGACCGAACCCGACTAGCAGGCCAGCGCTTCAACGTTTTTTTGGTTGGCAGCATTTCCACCCTGCCAAAGTGATATTTGCAGGCAGTATCCCGGAGTGGTGGCCGGCAACGCACTGGGCTTGTCATAGATTCATATTCCGCCGCAGAGATCCGTGGCCACGATCCAATTGTTCAAGGGAGCCGGCTTTTTGCCCGTCCATTTGGAACCTTGTGACGCATTAGCAATCAGTCCAGCACGATAGGTGAAAGGCGTCATGCCATCGCACTTTGGCTATGTGACTTAGGTTTTATTAGTTAATTCACAAGTCTGCCGGAGTTGTTCAGCCCGCGTGAACGCCACAGAAAGTAAATCGCCGGATACACCGCCAGTTCCATGATCGTCGAGGTCATGACGCCGCCGACCATGGGCGTGGCGATGCGTTTCATCACGTCCGCGCCCGCGCCGTGGCTCCACAAAATCGGCGCGAGACCGGCGATGATGACGCACGCGGTCATGGCTTTCGGCCGGACGCGCTTTACCGCGCCGTGATAAATCGCGTCGCGCAAATCTTCCGTCGAATTCAGCGCGTCGCGTTTTTTCCAGTCGGCGAAGGCGAGGTCGAGGTAGAGCAGCATGACGACGCCGGTTTCGGCATCGAGGCCGGCGAGCGCGATGATGCCCACCCACACGGCCACGCTCAAATTGTAGCCGCACAGATAAATCGCCCAGAACGCGCCGACGAGCGAGAACGGCACCGCGAGCATCACGATGGCGGTCTTGATGGCGGATTTCGTGTTCAGATAAATGATGAGTGTGATGAGCAGCAACGTCAGCGGCACGACGATCATCAGCCGTTCCTTGGCGCGCAGCATGTATTCGTATTGGCCGCTCCAGAAAATATTGTAGCCGCCGGGCAAATTGATTTCGCCGCGCGCCATGAGCTTCGTTCACGGCGCGCATGGCCGTTTGCACATAAGTCCCCATGTCCACGCCGCGGATGTCCACATAAACCCAGGCGTTCGGCACCGCGCCTTCGCTTTTGATGCCCATCGGGCCGTCCACGACTTTCACGCGTCGCGAGCTGGCCGAGCGGAATTTGCGCGCCGGTCGGCGTGGGCACCACGATGTCCTCGCGCAACGCCCGCAAGTCGGAACGGAAATCGCGGTCGTAACGCAAGTTGATCGTGTAGCGCTGCAAGCCTTCGACGGTCGTGGTCAACGGCATGCCGCCGAGCGCGACGGACAAAACATCCTGCACGTCGCCGACGGTCAGGCCGTAGCGCGCGATGGCGTCGCGATCAATTTCAAATTCGATGAAGCGCCCGCCCATCACGCGTTCGGCGAACGCGCTCGTGGTGCCGGGAACCTTGCGGACGACAGCCTCGACCTCGGTGCCGATGCGTTCGAGCGTGGCGAGATCCGGCCCGGCGATCTTGATGCCGACGGGCGTCTTGATGCCGGTGGAAAGCATGTCAATGCGCGTGCGAATGGGCATGGTCCACGCGTTGTTCAGGCCGGGAATTTGCACGGCGTCATTCATCGCATCGGTCAATTCGTCCGGCGTGCGTTTGCGATGGGCGATGATTTTGCCGTCGTCATCCTTGATGTCCACGGCGGGCCATTCCGACTCCGGCTTGAGGCGGATGGTCGTTTCGATCATGTCCATCGGCGCGGGATCGGTGGCGGTCTCGGCGCGGCCGGCCTTGCCGAAAACTTCTGCAACTTCGGGAAATGATTTGATGAGCCGGTCGGTGACTTGCAGAATTTCGCGGGCCTTCGTTGGCGAAATGCCGGGGAAGGTCGTCGGCATGTAGAGCAAATCGCCTTCGTAAAGCGGCGGCATGAATTCCGAGCCGATGTTTTGATACGGAAACAATCTCCCGACCGAAAACGCGGTGTCGCGCACCTTGCCTTCTGGCAGCGTGTGCGCGGCGAGCCAGTTCCACGGCAGGAAAACCCAGACCACGAACACGGCCGCCGGCAAGGATGACGCTTTTCCGCCAGCGGATGACGAAATCCAAAACCGGATTGTAAATCCAAATGAGCAGGCGGTTGATGGGATTTTTTTCTTCCGCAGGAATTTTGCCGCGGATGAACCAGCCCATCAGCACCGGCGCGAGCGTGATGGACAGCAGCGCGGCGGCCGCCATCGAATACGTTTTGGTGAACGCCAGCGGCTTGAACAACCGGCCTTCCTGTTCCTGCAACGTGAACACCGGCAGAAATGAAACCGTGATGACAAGCAGCGAGTAAAACAGCGTCGGGCCGACTTCCACCGCCGCGTCGCGGATGATTTCCCAGTGCGGCTTTTTGCCCTGGTCGCGTTCGAGATGCTTGTGCGCATTTTCGATCATGATGATGACCGCGTCCACCATCGCGCCGATGGCGATGGCGATGCCGCCGAGCGACATGATGTTCGAGCTGATTCCCTGGCCGAACATCACGAGGAACGCAATCAACAAGGCGACCGGCAAAATAATGATCGCCACCAGCGCGCTGCGCAGGTGCAGCAAAAACAACACGCAGACCAGCGCGACGACAAAGCTTTCTTCGAGCAGCTTTTCCTCGAGCGTCTTTACCGCGCGATCAATCAGCGCCGTGCGGTCGTAGTTCACCGTCACTTTCACGTCCGGCGGCAGCGCTTTCATTGCCTGCGCGAGACGAACTTTCACATCGCCGATGACTTGTCGCGCGTTCGCGCCGTAGCGCACGACGACGATGCCACCGACGGTTTCGCCTTCGCCATTCGCCTCGGCGATGCCGCGCCGCATGTCGGGGCCAAACTGCACCGTTGCCACGTCGCGCAGCAAAATCGGCACGCCTTTGTCGCCGACGCCGACGGCGATTTTTTTCAAATCGTCGAGGCTGGTGACGTAGCCTTTGACGCGCAGGATGAATTCGCGCTCCGCCAGTTCCAGCGAACGTCCGCCGACCTCGCCGTTGCTGCGCTCGATGGCCGTGCTGACATCCTTCAACGCGAGGTTGTAGGCACGCAGCTTCGTCGGATCCACCGTGACCTGATATTGCTTCACGAATCCACCGACGCTGGCGACTTCCGCCACGCCGGGCACGGATGTAAGCTGATATTTCAAATACCAGTCTTGCATCGAGCGTAGTTCGGCGAGGTCGCGGTTCGTCGAGTTGAGCGAATACATGAACGCCCAACCGACGCCGGTCGCGTCCGGGCCGAGCGACGGCGCGACGTTTTTCGGCAGTTGCGCGGTGATGCTGCTCAAGTATTCCAGCACGCGGCTGCGCGCCCAATACGGATCCGTGCCGTCTTCAAAAATAACATAGACAAAGGAGTAGCCGTAAAACGAATAGCCGCGCACGACTTTGGCGCGCGGCACGGAAAGCATTTTTGTCGTGATCGGATAAGTGACCTGGTCCTCGACGATGTTCGGCGCCTGGCCGTTCCATTCGGTATAAATGATGACCTGCGTGTCGGAAAGATCGGGAATGGCGTCGAGCGGGATGTGGCGCGCGGCGTAAATGCCGCCGAGCAGCAAGGTCGCCGTGGCGAGAAACACGATGAACTTATTTCGCAGCGAAAAATCTATGATGCGCTGGAGCATTTGTTGATTGGTTGCATGGTTAAACAGTTAAATGATCACCGTGTTGGGCTTAAACAATTCCACGATTTAACCATTCAACCCATTTCATTTTTCCATCGGCACCAAATCCATGCCGCACTTCGGGCACTTGCCCGGTTGGTCGGAAATCACGTCGGGGTGCATTGGACAGTAATACTTTTGCGTCGCCGGCACGGAATTTGTCGGCGCGGCGGGCGGTGCCATCACCGGAATCAGCGTCATGCCGCAGCGCGGACATTTGCCCGGCTTGTCCTCGTGAATGTCGGAGTCTTCCGGCATCGGGCAGGTGTAGTAAAGCACCTTGCCGCCGGGCTGAATTTTTTTAAGCTCCGACCGTGTGACTGGCACCAGCGCCATGCCGCAAATCGGGCATTTGCCCGGATGATCGTAAATGATCGAAACGTGTTCGGGCATCGGGCAGACGTAAACAGTCGGTTCGGTGTTCGTTGAAGCGGCTCCGGGCTTCGTCGTATTTGTCTCGTTCGGCGCAGTCGTGTTGTTTACGAAAGTCTCGACTTGCGGCCCGCGCATTTTTTCAATCGCCTCATTCAACTGGCTTTCCGAATCCAAAAGAAATTGTCCCGACGTCACCACGCGTTCGCCGGCGCTCAAACCGCCGAGAACTTGAACGAAATCGTTTTCCGCATCCAAACCGAGCGTGACGTCACGCGGCTCAAACTTTCCGCCGTCGCGCGCGACGAACACGGTGTTTTTCTCGCCGCTACGCAATACTGCCGATTCCGGCACCAGCACCGCCGACGGTTCCATTTCCGCTTGAATTTGCGCGGATACAAACATTCCCGGCTTAAGAAAATATCCCGGATTTTCAAACTCCAGCCGCACGCGCGCTGTGCGGGTTTTTTCGTCCACCGTCGGATAAATGAACGTGACGCGCCCGCGAAATTCACGGTCCGGCATGGACGTCACCTTCACCACGGCTTCCTGGCCAAGCTGCACGAACGGCAAATCCTGTTCGTAAATTTGCGCGATGACCCAGACGATGCCGAGATCCGCAATTCGGTAAAGCTTCATGCCGGTGTCCACCATCTGGCCTTGCACAACGTTCTTTTCAATTACGAAACCTGAAATCGGCGCGGTCACCGGCAGGGTTTTGCGTGGCACGCGGGATTTTTCCAGCGCCGCCAATCTGCGCGTCCGGCACATCAAAAAATTTCAACTTGTTCGCCGCCGTCTCGCGCAGCACGGCCGTGCCGGGATCGTTGGTGAAACCGGAATTGACCGCGAGCAAGAATTCCGCCTCGGCGCTGTAAAGTTCCGGCGAATAGATTTCAAACATCGGCTCGCCGCGATGCACAAGTTCGCCGGTGGCGTCCACGTCGAGTTTTTCAATCCAGCCCTTGAACTTCGTCGTCACATCGGCCAGGGCGGTTTCGTTGTAATCAATCGAGCCGACGGTGCGGATACTTTTGCGCAGCGGGCCACGCTCGACCAGTGCCGTGCGCAAATTCATGTTCTGCTGCATCGCGGTGTCCACAGTGATGGCGTCTGAATTTGCGGAATTCGTTTCCGTGCTAGCGGTGCTGCGGATTGGCGTCAGCTTCATGCCGCAAATCGGGCAGTTGCCGGGATGATCCTGAATGACCTGTGGGTGCATGCCGCAGGTGTAAAGCGTTTTGCCGCCTTCGCTGCGGACGTCCGTCACCGGCCAAAACAGGGCGGCGATCAATAGAAAGGAAAGCAGCGGTTTCATAATCAGCGGATGGCATTTGAATTCTTCGCTTCCAGCACCGGCGCATTTTCCGGCGCTACGCCGGCGATGAGCAGGGACAAATTGGCCAGGGTGATTTCGCGGCGCACGCGTTCCTGAACTTCTTGTAATTGGTAATTCAGCAACGTGCGCTCGGCATCCATCAGGTTGAAAAAATCCAACTGGCCGGACAAATAACTGGCGCGGGCCAGTTCCAGCGAGCGGCGCGCCTTGGGAATGAGCTGATTTTTCAGCAGCGCCAGATTCCGCGTGCTCTCTCGCAAATCGTAAGTGCGCAGGGCAAAATCCACCGTGAGACTAATCTGCTCCGCATCCAGCCGGGCGGTGGCGGCGCGCTGGCCGGCTTGGGCGGCGGTGATTTGCGCGGCGACTTTGTCGCGCCACACCGGCAGGGTCATGCTGGCTTGCGGCCAATAAAACGGCGGTTCATAAACTTCCGCCTGCAATCCGGCGGAGAAATCCGGCACGCTGGTTTTGCGAGCCTGCACAATCGAGGCTTCGGCCAGACGCACGTCGGATTCCATCGCCTTGAGTTGTGGATTCCGCGCAAACGCGGTGGCGAACAAATCATTTTCATTGATATCGAGCGCCGAGTTTTCCAATTTCGCCGGCACCGGCGGGTCGGACTGGCCCGGTGTCAATCCTAGCGCCGCCTTGAATTGCGCCAGCAGCGGACGGCGCGAGTCTTCGAGATTGGTGAGGTCGGTGGTGAGCTGGTCATGCTCGATTTGCGCGCGATATACGTCCTGCAACGTGCCTTTGCCCACTTCGTTCTGCGCGCGGGCAATGTTCTCCAAATCCGCCAGCAAGCCGAGTGTCTGACGGTTGATGTGAATGCGTTCGTCGAGAAAATACAAATTGTAATACACGCTTTTGACATCAAATGCGGTTTGGAGAACAGCAGATTCAAACGCGAAATATTTTTCGCGGCCTTCAGCCTCGGCGACGCGCGCGGCGGTTTTCAATTTACCCGGTCCGGGCAAGTCCTGCATCAAGCCGGGCATCAGCGACGTGAGCGCGCCTGCGATGTAGGCGGAAAAAGTCAGCTTCGGATCCGGCAGCGAGCGCTTCACGGTGATGTTTTGAACCGAGCCGGACCAATCGTAAAACGCCGCCGCGACTTTGGGCGAATTCAGCAGTGCGAATTCAATGAAATTGCTAATGCTCGAATCTTGTGTCAGCACCGGCAGCGGCGAGTTGGTTTGGTTGAAATGAAGCTTGCCGGCAACAGCGGCAACATCGCGCCGCGCCGATTTTTCGCCGGCGGTCGGATTGCCGCGGCAGCCGGCGAGCAACGCGACCGCCAGCGCGGGCAACACGAGTTGGTGAAGGCATTTCACGATGGATTTTAAAAACGGGCACGGGCTTTTTGCCCGCACGTTTCAAGCAGACTCTTTCAAACACGCGCGGGCAAGATGCCGCGCCATTGCGGACGGTTAATGCTTCTTGTCCGCCGCACGGATGAGCTTCATGTATTTGGCCGGCTCTTTGTCAAAATCTTTTTTGCAGCTCTTGCAGCAGAGCTTCACTTCCTGGCCCTTGTAAACGAAGACAAATGGCTTGCCCATGTCGCCGCCGAGTTTCTCGCCGGAAACGGGGCAGGTTTTGAGCAGGTCCGGCACCGCGTTGGTGTCCATGTCCGACATGGGCGTGGCCACGGCCATGCCGCTGCAACAGGAAATGACCGGCGGCGCGACGTCCGCCGCAGTGAGTTTTGTGGAGAGGGTCATGGTGCCGAGGGCGCAGACGGCCATACGCAGGTATTGATTGGTTTTTTTCATATTTGTCTAAATGTTAATGTTGTTCTGTTCGTGTGAACTATTTGCTTACACCGGGCCTGACAAAAACCCGCAGCTTTTTTGCATTCATTGGGACCTTGTATCCTCCGCGATCAAGAAACGTCACCGGAATCGAGTCAAAATATTAAAACCGGTTGAATTCCACGGCTGACACCGCAGTTCGGCATTTGGCACGCGACTTGCAACCATTATTTGCATGTAGAATTACTCCGCCAGCAAACCTGCATACAGCTTCCTCTTCCCTTCCCGGCTGCGGATCCACTCCAAGGCCGGGATTTTTTTGAGGGGTTTGCGCTGGGCCGGGGTATGATAATTATCGGCGGTGAAGTCCCGCCGAATCAGCCGGGTTGTCCCGGCGGAAAATAAATGTTAAACCATACGCGGCGTATGAAAGAAAACAACCTTGATCCTGAAGATCAGCGCATCAGCGCGTTTTTGCGTGAGGCGCGCGTGTCACCGGATTTGCCGCCGCGCTTCCAGCAAAACGTCTGGCGGCGCATCGAAGACGCCGAAACGTCCGCGAACGCCGATTCGTGGCTCGACGCGCTCGCAGCCTTGATTTTGCGTCCTCGATTCGCGCTGGCCGCCGCCACCGCGTTGCTGCTGGCCGGAATTTTTTTGGGAACACTCGATGGCCGGCAGTTGGCCAGGCGAGACGCCGAGATGAATTATATCGCGTCCGTTGCGCCGGCGTTTGCGCGCTGAAACATGAACCGCTCGCTCGTCCTCCTCATCGGCGCGCTGGCGCTTGGCGCGGCGGTTTTCGCCGGCTCCTTTTTCACCGCGCGGCACGCGACGGTGGTGTGTTGTGTGCGGTCGGCGGATGATTTGAGCTGGCTGCAAATGGAATTTCATTTGAGCGACGCGGACATGGCGCGCATCCGGCAATTGCATGAAGGCTATTCGCCGCAATGCGCCGAAATTTGCGCCAAAATCGCCGAGCAAAGGACCGAACTTAATTCCATTCTCGGCGACACCACCAATCTCACCGCCGAGGCACAAGTCAAGTTGAACCAAATCGCCGCGCTGCGGGCGCAGTGCCAGTCCAACATGCTCCAACATTTTATCGCCGTCAGCCAGGCGATGCCGCAAGAACAAGGCAAGCGCTACCTTGCCGAAATGAAAAAATTCGCACTCGGTTCACACGAAGCCATCGAGCAATCCATGTCAGACCACGCCGGCCATGAGCATCAGCACTGACGCCGATGCCCGCGACCGGGCGGACATGGAAAAGTTGCAGGCTGGCCACGAGGCCGCGCTGAATGATGTGATGGAGCGCCACGCAACGCCGGTGTTTCACTTCCTCTGCCGCCTGACCGGAAATGAAGACGACGCGAACGATCTCGCGCAGGAAACCTTTGTCCGTGTTTTCAAATCGTGCAAAAGCTTCCGTGCGGAACAAAAATTTTCCACCTGGCTGTTCACCATCGCCGCGAATCTGGCGCGGAATCATTTCCGCTGGCGCACGCGGCATCCGAACCTTTCGCTCGACGCGGAAAATTCGGAAACCGAACAAACGCTCGGCGACAATTTGCCCGCGAAAAGTCCTGCGCCGAACGAAACCGCATTGACAGAGGAACGTGCCGCCGCGATCCGTTTCGCCGTCCAGAAATTGTCCGAAGATTTGCGCGAAGCCATCGTGCTCTGCGAATGGGAAGAGCGCAGCGTGGCCGAAGCCGCTACAATTCTGGAAACCACGCCCAAAGCCGTGGAATCGCGGC
Source organism: uncultured Verrucomicrobiae bacterium (assembly GCA_963738225.1). Lineage (GTDB taxonomy): Bacteria > Verrucomicrobiota > Verrucomicrobiia > Limisphaerales > UBA11358 > UBA11358. The sequence goes on along the minus strand of CAVTVR010000006.1, from coordinate 32,968 downwards.
TTTATCGCGCCCGCCAGATTTTACGGGAACGGCTGAAAAGCTGGCTGGATTGAAATTGCGAGTCTGACAACTGCGTTATTGGACTTTTGACGATGTTTAGGTCATAAAAATTCATCAATAAATTTCAATCAAGTTAACATTGGGGGGGACGTAAAGGGTGAATCGTGGTTTAAATAAAACAGCAATTTTCACTTGTCACTTGGTCATTGCTGCCGGCTGGCGAAACCCAGAAAAATCCACACTCGGACACGTCAACCGCCCAGAGTTCGCCCTTAACGGACAACTCTGGGCGGTTCCTGCGTTTGTGCGGCCTAGCCTGAATTCAAAACCATCAGCCGGCTGGCCATGAGCATATTCACCTTCTTTTTGGGTTAAGGATTTTAACGCCAGAGTTGGGCGAAATGCGGAAGATGGCGGGTGACGGCTGGAAACGGACGGGTTTGTCGAAGCGGGTTTTGAAGTCGCGGACAGGCCGGTTCATCAAAACCACGGCGGCGCATTCGTTGACGCGCAAGACGCGGCAAAGCCGGTTGTCGAAGCGGAAAACATCGCCGGCGCGAAGCCGGAACGGATGCGCCAAGGGTTGCCAGAGGAGGCCGACAAGCTCGGTCTGGTTCGGGTCGGAGAAATGGCGTTTGTTTCGTTTCATAAAAATCCTATTGGTAGAAATAACCCAAAGCGCGGAGTGATTGATGGCCGGGGCGTTCGTTGGTGGCCGTGCCCATGATGACGTGGTCACACAATTCGATTTTCAAAAGCTGACCGGCGCGGATTAAATCCCGCGTGACTTTGATGTCGGCCTCGCTTGGGGTGGCGTCTCCTGATGGGTGGTTGTGCATGACGACAACGGCGTGAGCATTGGCGACAATGGCGGGGCGAAAGACCTCGCGTGGATGGCAAAGAATCGTGTCCAACAAACCAGTCGCCACGATGAAATGGCCCAAGATGTCGCGGCGGGTGTTCAACACCAGACAAACGAGCGTTTCCACGTCGGGATTGTGGCGCGGGTCGGTCTCGACATTCTTCCGCCAATAGTCGGCGGAATGTTCGGGATTCTCGGCCTTGCCGTAAGCGGGCGTTTCCCGCAGAGTCAAAATGCGAAACTCGCCCAGCCTCGCCATTCTGTCCGCAATGGTTTTTGAAACCGACGATGGCCGGACGGTGCTGGAGCTGATCGCTTCAAATAAAGTTTGTGTTTTCATAAGCTTTTTTTTGAAACCGCTGTCCGTCCGTCTGCCGTTGGCTGCTCGCTTCACCCAGGCGGAGTGGCTTTTTGAACTGACTTTCAAATGTTTCGGGCGTGCATCGGGCATGACAGCGAAAGTTGGGGCGTTACCGGATAGCCCGCTCGCTGGCGTGGCCGATGCGCTTGGTCGCCGGAAACATTTGACTGCGCGGGAGCGCGGCATTGATCTTTGAAAAAAGTCATGGAGCAGCGAGCAGCCAATGGCAGAGGGACGAGACAGCCCCGCTTTCAAGAGAAACGCGCCATGTCAAAACACCACTACCAAATTCTTTGCCCCCGGCGGGGCCCTTAAACTAATTTGGCAGTTGCTTTGCCTTGGGGCTGGGATAGACTCGGGAAGTGGAACTGATTGAGAGTGGTCAGGAATCAAAAATTACTGACAATTACTGACAAAAAAAGTGCGCAAATAGGGGGTGTTCTTACGTGAGGCCGAAAATTGAATTGCGAATAATAGCGAATGTTTATGCGGTTTTTACGAAGATTTGCGAAAACTCACGAAAGCGCCAAACCAGATTCGATTCCCGTGCGCGCTACCACTAAAAACCTGATAATTGAACCAGGCTGATAGGCGCTTCATGATTTGAAAAACGGCGCGCTTCAATTGCCACTGAAACAGAATTGCTCAAATGTATCAGCCGCCAGCCATCGCACCGATAACCAGAAACGGCTCTTCGCCTTTGACGACGGCTTCCGGCAATTGAAAATCCGGCGGCTCGAATGACAAATCTTCTTTGCAGGCAAAGTATCGGACGAAGGCGCGTCGCTTCAATGTGTCATGATCGCGAATGGTTCCGCTCAAAACCGGAAATTTATTTTCCAGCGCGTCGAGAACTTTGGCAATTGTGACAGGCTCAGCGACGTCCAACTCCACTTCGCCTTCGACGCGCGCGAGATTGCGCAAATGAAATGGAAGCACGATGCGAATCATTTGGGCTTCATCGTCACCGAAAAATCGGTAAAGCAGAATGTCACGGGCTGATTCCCGGTGGAGCAAATCTCCACGCCGTAACAAATTTGATTAACGACAGAGTTGGACGGCATCCAGTTTTTGCCAATCGCCCAATCGAACATGGCTTTCAAATCGAGTTTGCCGGATGTCATGATGTTGGTTGGCACGAGCGTGATAACATTCGCTCCGGGGCCAGTGTAGCGATAGGCGTCATAGGTTACGCCATCGAAGGTTGCTTGGGCTTGAATTTTGCCCAGCGGCGTCTGTTTGTAATTTTCCGTCCAGATCATGAACTCCGTGCAGCCGCGGCTGGCGACGCCGTTGAGCCAGATGTCGTAGGCCATGTCATAAATGCCCGCGCGGGGAGCCGTGGCGGCAAAGGTGCTGCTGATGTCACTGTCATCATTCAGGCTCTTGGGAGGATTAATGTCCTTGTGGACGTTTGGATAGGTTTTAACACTCGTGGTGTTCGGGAATTTCGCCGTGACATACCAGTTGTTGTAAGCGCAGGCATAAAGCGTTTCCCCCGAAGCCGCGTTCCACATGTTGTTGTGAACGTAGTAGCCGCTATTGCTCCAGCCTCCATTGGTGTTGAAAGTGACAAACGCCGGATTGGTGCAGGTGCAATTTGGCGCGATAGTTTCCGCCGCCATTTCAGCTTTGCAACTGAATGCAAACGCGACGCTTGCCAGGGCGGGAAGAATGGTTTTCATCAGCCGGACTTTGGTTCACTTAAGCGTCTGCACTTCCACAGAATAAACTGCGGGCAAATGATCGGCGATGGCGCTCCAATTTTTTCCGCTGTCAGGCGAGCAATAAACCTGTCCGCCCGTCGTCCCAAAATAAATTCCCGATTTATCCAATTGGTCCACCGCCATCGCGTCGCGCAACACGTTCACGTAACAATTCTTTTGCGGCAGACCTTTCGTGAGCGGTTCCCATTCGCCGCCGCCGGTCTTGCTGCGATACACGCGCAATTTTCCCTCCGGCGGATAATGCAGCGAATCGCTCGTGATGGGCACGACGTAAATCGTCTCCGGCTCGTTGAAATTCACGTCAATCGGAAAACCAAAATCCGTCGGCAAATTTCCGCTGACTTCCTTCCACTGCTCGCCCGCGTTGTCCGAGCGCAAAACGTCCCAGTGTTTTTGCATGAACAAAACGTCCGGCTTCGACGGATGCAGCGTGATGCGATGGACACAATGCCCGACTTCCGCATCGGGATCGGGCAATTCAAATTGCGACTTCAATCCTTTGGTGATGGGCTTCCACGTTTTCCCGCCGTCGTCCGTGCGAAAACAGCCGCCGGCGGAAATCGCGACGTAAATCCGTTTCTCATTTTTCGGGTCGAGCAGAATCGTATGCACCGCCATGCCGCCCGCGCCCGGCTGCCAGAGATTTCCCTTGGCCTTGCGCAAGCCCGGAAGTTCCTTCCACGTTTTCCCGCCGTCGGTGGTTTTGAAAATCGCCGCGTCCTCCACGCCGGCGTAGGCCGTGTCCGGGTCGGTGAGCGACGGCTCGACGTGCCACACGCGCTTGAATTCCCACGGATGCTGCGTGCCGTCATACCATTTGTGCGTGCCGGTTTCGCCTTCATAGACGAATTTGTTGCTCTCACCTTTCGGAAATCCGCCCGGTCCGACCAAATCTTCGGGCTGGCTGCCTGGCGGATTCCACGTTTTGCCGCCGTCGTCCGAGCGCTGGATGATTTGACCGAACCAGCCGCTCGATTGCGACGCGTAAATTTTATTCGGCTCAACCGGCGAACCTTTGACGTGATAAATTTCCCAGCCGGCAAAATGCGGCCCAGAAATTTTCCAATCTTTGCGCTTGCCATCCGTGGTCAAAATGAACGCACCCTTTTTTGTGCCGACGAGAACTCGAACTTTGCTCATAATTTCTGATTGGTTGATAGTTTACTTTTTTCGTTTGTGCAGCGTGAGACGATTGCCGTCAGGGTCGGCGATGACGATCATCCGGCACGATGGAAAATCATGCGGTCCCATGACGACCGGAATATTCTTCGCTTTGACCGTGGCCAGCGCCTCGTCAAAATTTTTGACTTCGAGCGCGGCGGAAGCGCCTTTGGGTGATGGCTCCCACATTCCCGGCGCGCAACCGATGCCGAGCGTGCCTGCGCCGATGTCGTATTCGATCCAGTTGGGATTGTTCGAGCCGTCGTATTTGGAGTTCGGTTTCAATCCCAGCACGCCTTCGTAAAACGCGCGCGCTATTTTCATGTCGCTGACGGCGTAAGCGAAGAAAGCAATGTCAGTAATTTTCATATCCTTTTCGATTTTGATTTTGCGGCCTCTTTCAACTTCTTGATATCCAATTTCACCATTTGAAGCAAGGCTTGCATGACGCGCTCCGATTTTTCCGCACCGCCACTCATCAATTCACCGAAGATTTCCGGCACGATTTGCCATGACACGCCGAATTTGTCTTTGAGCCAGCCGCACTGGACTTCCTTGCCGCCGGCGGAAAGTTTTTTCCAGAAATAATCAATTTCCTTCTGCGTCTTGCAATTGACAACGAATGAAATCGCTTCGTTGAATTTGAATTCCGGCCCGCCGTCCAGCGCGATGAATTTTTGTCCTTCAATTTCAAATTCAACGGTCATCACCGAGCCTTTCGGTCGTCCGGCGATCCGTTCGCCTTCTTCGCCGTAGCGGGCGATTTTCCCGATCCTGGAATTTTTGAAAATGGACGTATAAAACTTCGTGGCTTCCTCGGCCTGATCGTCGAACCACAGGAATGGCGTGATTTTTTGCATACGATCACTTCGTTGTTGGCGGCGGCGAATACTTGGCGATGGCGTGAAAGACCCTCATGAGCTATTTTCCGCCTCCCGCAGAGATCATAGCCCGATAAAACGCGGCACCTGGGGGCGGAGTGTCGTCTTGAAACTGCCCTAATCCATCGGAAAATATGGGAACGCCGCCGAGACTGACAGTTGTCCACGGGCCGGAGGCGGAAGCCGCCCGCTGGATGGTCCAGTAATCCCCCGGATTACCCGCCAAAGCGAAGATTGCGCTGCCCGAGGAAAGCGACAACAACTGGAGGTTGTTCAGTGGCGGTGGTCTGAAAACGTGGAGGACAATGTCGCCGGCGGAATCAAACCAACCATCCACTGCGATTTGATACGTTGTTCCTGCCGCTACTGAAAACGTCAGCTTGCTCGTCCGATAGCCCGAAGCGCTGTTATCATTGCTGGACACCACGGTCAAATTGGAAACCGAGTCGCCTGTGTAGACGGCCAGGAGCGTATCGAACGAACTGCCAAGTGTATCTATGGTAACAAGATAGCACGCCTCGGCGGGAATGGCATCAGGCACGCCTTCCTGCACGATGTTCAATTCCGTTCCGCACAAAACTTTTTTCAACGTGATGGTCGTCTGCATTTCGTCGGGCAAAAGGGGGCGATCTTCCAGCCGAACAACGCGCTGTAAAACTTTTTGGCGCGTGCGAGGTCGTCGGCCGGAATTTCAAACCAGATCAGGCTGGCCGCGGGTTTGTTGTTCTTTTTTTTGTTCGCATAATTTTCCTTTTTGTTTTGTTTTTTGTTTGTTGAACTTTCGAAAAGCGAGACGCGACTACTCGCGCATCCCCGGCGTCACCGTGACCGCGACCAATAAACCTTCGGGACTTAGCAAGCGAGTCACAATCTGTCCCCATGGTTCTTTTTTCGCTTTGGTCAGCAGCTTGTATCCTCTTTTTTCCAGTGCTACGGTGGCTTGATCAATGTCATCAACGTCGAATTCCAACCAGCCTTGCGGAATCAGGAGATCGGGCGGCCAGCCTTCTGATCCAAAACAGGATCGCGCCGCTTGTGAAAGCGGCCACAGAGCAAAATGTTTGATGCCTTTTAATTTGTTTGTGTGCAGATAATCCCCCTCTTTCTGGAAAGATAAACCGAGAGTGTCCAGATAGAATTTGTGAGATTCAGGAAGCTCTTGGACGATGGGACCGAAGCCGGCAACAAACAGGACTTTGAACTTTCCCAATTTTTTTCCGCTCATATTTTTCCTTTCTCCTATTTGTTAGTGAACGAGATTCCTCATGCGCGAGAATTCAACTACAGCAACAATCTTTCGACGCGCCTTTATCATACTCATCGTGGCGACGCCACCAGAGGCCGGCGGTCTCGTTCCGCCCTTTCGGAGCGCGGTCGAGCCATTGGTAGCCGCCCCACAGACCGTCCAATCCGCGCGCAAAGGCGGAATAGGTGTGATAAACGACGCCGTCCTCGAGCGCAAAAGCGCTAATGCCGGGCATCTCGCGGATGTAGGTCGCCCAATCCGTGCCGACATTTGCGGCAATTTCCGCGCGCGGGCCGGTCACCACTTCAGGGGCGATTTCGGTCGGAGCGATCTTTTTTACCTGCCGCGAACTGACGCCGCCGTTGCTGTAATTGTAATTAACCTTTCCCGTGCGCTGTTGCTCTTCCGTGAACGAAGAGTTGAAGTCATAATTGAAGTCGCCGCCAAACGAAGACGCCCACGGAAATTTCCAGCCCATGCGCTGTTTGTATGCCTGCAATTTCGCGAACGGCGCGCGCGAGATTGCCCAAAGCATCACGTCATGGTTGGCCAGGTGAATTGCAAATCCATTGAAGCCGTCCGCGATGGCTGAACAATTCGGACAGCCCGCATTGTAATCCGGCCCGAACATGAAATGATAAACGAGCATCTGCGAGCGCCCTTTGAAAAGATCGGCGAGCGACGCCCTTCCTTCATCGGTTTCGAATTGATACTCCTTTTCGATGCGAACCCACGGCAATTTCTGCCGTTGCCGCGCCACCGCGTCGCCGCGCCGGGTCAGCGCCTTTTCCGCCTTGAGCAATTTGAGCCGCGCGGCCAGCCATGTTTTGCGTGAAACCACTTTGCGGTTTTCGATTCCGTGAACAGTTTTGATTTTCGGCATAACATTCTCCTTTTTTCGTCCTAAACTAATTCACTTCTTTCCCTCACGCAAAGGCCGCAAAGTCCGCAATGGTTTTTGAAAAATTCCTTTGCGTCCTTCGCGTCTTTTGCGTGAGGCTGAATTTATTTCGCCGAATTTGGCGTGACCAAAACCATCCAGAAAACTCCGAATTTATCTTCGACCATGCCGAAGCGCGCGGAGAAAAATGTCTTCGCCAGCGGCATTTCAATTTTTCCGCCGTTCGCCAATGCGTTGAACGCGCGTTCAACGTCAGCTTCGTTCGGCATCGAAAGCGACAGCGCGAATCCTTCAAATTTCGGATTGCCCGTCGCGCGACCGTCAGCCGCCATAATGATCGTCTCGCCGATCTGAAACTGCGCGTGCATGATTTTATTTGAATCAGCGGGCGCGCAACCCGGCGGCGGGGATTCGGGGCTGTCGTTGAAACGCATCAGCAAGACGACGTTTGCGCCGAGCGCTTTTTTGTAGAATTCGATGGCCTCCTCGCATTTGCCGTCGAAGAACACGTATGGTTGGACAATTGAATTTTTCATATTTCTCCTTTTTGTTAATTGTTGTTGTTCCGTCATAGATACGACGAACGGACAAATCCATTCAGGACAACATTTTCAATTTTTCGTCCGCAGACTTCGCGGATTAACGCAGACGTCTTTTAATCTATCAAATCCGCGCCATCAGCGGATTCAACCCTCGCACGCCTGCAATCGTTTTTCCAAAAATTTCTTTTCTGGCGGCACTTCCGCCAATTGCAACGCCCGCTGAAAATGCGCCGCGGCAATCGGCAAACGATTCAATTGCAATTCAAAATCGCCCATCACTGCGTGAAATAAATAATACGATTCGAGCGATTTCAAATCGGGAATCGCGTTCACTGCTTCAATTCCCGCCTGCGGCCCGCGCAATTCCGCCAGCGCCACCGCGCGATTCAGCGCGACGACCGGCGAATCGTCAAACGTCAGCATCCGGTCGTAAAACGAAACAATTTTTTCCCAATCCGTGGACGCGTAATCTTTCGCGGCGCAATGACACGCCGCGATTCCCGCCTGCAAATGATATTCAGAAATCTCCCCGCCCGCCGCCGATTGCGCCAGATGAAACATTCCGCGCGCAATCATTTCGCGATTCCATTTCGAACGATCCTGCTCGCGCAGCCGCAGCAAATTGCCTTCGTCGTCCACGCGCGCCGGTGTTCGCGCCGCGTTTAGCAACATCAACGCGAGCAGCGCATGAGCTTTTGCTTGGTTGCCCGACGGATGTTTTGCCAACAAATCCGCCAGCCGGATTGCTTCCTCGCAAATGTCTTCGCGAATCAATTTGTCGCCCGCCGACGCTTTGTAACCTTCGTTGAACAGCAAATACAGCGATTGCAAAACGCCGTCGAGCTGCTGCGACAATTCTTTGCCGGCCGGAATCTCAAATGGAATTTTTGCCTCGGCAATTTTTTGTTTTGCTCGCGTCAGCCGTTTGGCAATCGCCGAGTCCGTCGTCAAAAACGCGCTGGCAATTTCCGCGACGCCAAAACCGCAAAGCGTTTTCAGCGCCAGCGCGGATTGAGCGTCGGCGGGAATCGCCGGATGACAGCACACAAACATCATCCGCAGCCGGTCGTCGGCAATTTCTTCTTCGGAAAGTAAAATTTCCGGCAATGAATTTTCGTCTTCGACGATGCGAATGATTTCCGGTTCTTTATCGCGGAAATTTTTTTGCCGGCGGACGACATCGAGTGCGAGATTGCGCGCCGCGCGCATAATCCACGCCGCCGGATTTTTGGGAACGCCGTAAAACGGCCACGTCTGCAACGCGCGCGCCAGTGCCTCCTGCACCACGTCTTCGGCTAATTGAAAATTTTCGATTCCGAAAATGCGCGTCAGCACCGCGACCATTTTCGCCGATTCCTGGCGGAAAAGATGTTCGACCACTTGAGAAATCTCACTTGGTTCGGCGAACCCGGCATGAACTGGCTTTTCGTTCGGCAACGCAAAAAAAGTCCTGCAATGATGGATTCAAGTCAAGAATGCGATGAAACCGGCTTCCGCCCGGCTTTCCCCATCAGCATCATCAGGTGGGCGGCTGGATAGGCTGGCCTTGTCCTTTGTTTTCGTCCAGAAATTCCACCACGTCGCCGGTCACGACAATCTTGGGGATTGAAAACAGGATCAGCCACGTCGTCGAGCGATCTTCCATTGTGTTGACCAGCGCGACGGACTTGCCGTTGACCGGCTGGCCGACATTGCGATACAGATCCGCCCGCGCCTCGGCTGTGCTGGGGGCGGAAATGGGGATGATGCCCAAAAGAAACCGAAAACCGTAGCTGTGTCCAACGGCGCCGGCTTTGATGACTTTGTAATTGGCTTGGTTTAGATTCACCTGGGTTTGCGTGGAAGGCGTGGTGTTTTCCACCCGCGAACTGGCACAACCGGCGGCCAGAAGCATCGCAACCGATAATGCCGCTGGCGGCAGCATGGAGAATTTAGTTTTCATTGATTCCTTTTTTGTTTGGCAAGCAGCCATGACGTGTCGGGACATGCTATAAACAAGTCGAGTATTTTGTCCAGTTCGGATTGGATGCGCGCGCGCCTCGGCTCGCCGACGGATTTATTCGTTGTGCGGAATCTTGATGGTGCTGCCGCCGATGAATTCGCGGATGACCGCGTCGCCGGGAATGAAGCCGGGTGTCGGCCACTTGCGCGGGCGTGAAACCCTCGACGGATTCGAGCAGCGTCCTCGACGCGTTCGTAACGGATGCGGGCGTCGAGAAAACCGGCGTAGTCCGCAAACGCTTCCGGCGGCGGCAAAATTCCTTTCTCGCCGATGAAAAACGGCTTGAGCGCGGGCAGGTCGAACGGGAAACCGCCGTTGACGATGTGGTCGGCCAGGCCCATCAGCGGGATGATGCTGAACAGTTCGCCGGCGCGGACATAATGCCAGTGCAAAATCGTGCGGAGCGCGCTGTGGTTGCGATGCTGCGCGTCGCGCAACATCCGCCGGATCAGCCGCACGTCGGTAAAATGCGTCAGCTGTTTCGTGCTGCCGTCGCCTTCGTAAAGCACGTTTTGCGTCTCGATGAACAGCCGGAACTGCGACGCCGCGCTGATGCCTTCGGTGATGGGCGGATAAAATCCATGCAGGCAGTCGAGCAACAAAATCTGGTCGCGCTCCAGCTTCACCGGCTTGGTGGCCGTGCGCCGGCCTTCCTTGAAACTGTAAATGGGCTTCTCAATCGTCCGGCCTTCGAGCAGGTCGCGCAGGTGCTGGTTGAGCAATTGAAAATCCAGCGCCTCGGGCGTTTCGAAATTGCGGTCGTTGATCCAGTCCGTCGGATGCTCGACGAGCGACCAGAAATAGTCGTCCAGGTTCAGCATCAAAAATTTCAGGCCGTGCTGTTCCAGCCGTTGCGTGAGCTTGACCGTGGTGGTGGTTTTGCCGGAGGAACTCGGCCCGCTGATCCAGATCATGCGCAGCGGATCACTCTGGTTGCAGCCGCGCCAGAACTTTTTCCGCCGCCGCGTCCAGCGAGGCCTCGTAAGCGGCGAGCGAGGCGGCGATGACTTCGTTCATGCGCCCGCTGCGCACGGTTTCGTTGAGGCCGGCCACGGTGTCCACGCCCAGCTTGCGGTTGGTTTCCAGTGTCTGCCGCATGCGGTCTTGCGGGAAAGCCGTTGCCCGACGAATTGCGCCGGCGTGATCGCGCCCTCGCGCAGCCAGTGCCGGCCCCAGCGGTAACATTCGTACGCGTCCGCTGTGTGCTGAAAGCCATAGCTGCGCAGCGCGTGCAGCACCTCGTCCTGAATCGTCTCGATCGTCGGCGGAAAATTGGAGATGAGATGATGCGGATCGGCGTTGAGGCAGACAATCGCCGCGTCCGCCAGAAACGTGGCGATGCTTTCATCCGTCTTGTGCGCGGCGAAAATGCCGTCGTTGATGCCCGGCAGAAAATCGCGGTGAAAACCGCCGATGGATTCCGCCGCGCGGAAAATCGCCTGCCAGATGCGCGCCACGTCGAATTTCACCAGCGCGCGGTTGCGCTTCTGGACTTTGACGATGAGGTTTTGAACGGCCATCAGCGCGGATAATAACCCGGGCGCGCACCGGAACCAATGCTTTTCCGGCCGGCGGCCTGCCAATTTCGCGGGTTTTGAGCTTGTGTTTCGGGTGCGGGCGGGAAAAAATCTGCGTTCACTAAATTATGCAAACTCAAGACGCACCGGCCGAAATCATTTTCAAACTCTGGCCCTGGCTGGAGGCCAACAAAAACCGGCTGATCGGCGCGGCGGGCGGCGATCCTCGTCATGGTTGGGGAATCTGTTATTTCATTTCCTCGCAGCAGGAGCAGAAGGAAATGGACGCCGGGCAGGCGCTGACGCTGCTGCTGGTCAGCCCGAATGCCGATGCCGAACCGGTGGCCGTGCCTTTCGAACAGTTCGCCGACGAAATATTCCGGCACGGCCGCCGGCCAGCGCGCCCGGTTGCAGGCGGCGGCGGTCGCTGTTGACGCCGGGCGTTACGCCGGACGCGCAGGCGCAGTTTCAAAAAGTTCTGGACGCCAGTTCCACCGGTCCGCTTGCGGCCACCGCCGAACTGGGCGTGGCGGCCAGTCTGGAAGCGCAGTACAAACTGGATGCGGCAGCGGCGGCTTATCAAAAAGTCACGGCCACTTATGCGCGGTTCGTCCAGCGTTCTGCCGGCGGAATTTGCACTGGGGCGCATCGCCGAACAGCAGAACAAGCTGACCGAGGCCATGAATCATTACGATATAGTCGCGCGTGCCAGCCTGGGTGGCACACTGTCCCAGGAAGCGGCGCAACGCGAGTTTGAAATCAAAGCCAAGGTCGCCGAGGCCGCAGCCCAAATCCGCCGCACCCAAGCCCGCCGCCACTGCCATCAAATGAAACTCTCCATCATCGGCACCGGCTATGTCGGACTCGTCACGGGAGCCTGCTTTGCGGAAGTCGGGCACCACGTCATTTGCGTGGACAATGACGCGGCCAAAGTGAAGACGCTTCAGGCCGGCGGCATTCCGATTTACGAACCCGGCCTGGAAGAACTTGTCAAAAAAAATGTCGCCTCCGGCCGGCTCAAGTTCACCGCCAGCACCGCCGAGGGCGTGCAAAATTCCGACGTGATTTTCATTGCCGTGCCCACGCCGCCGCAGCCGGACGGCTCCGTTGACTTGAGTTACATTGAGCGCGTCGCGCGCGACATCGCGGCGGCCATGACCAGCTACAAAATCGTCGTGGACAAAAGCACGGTGCCGGTGAAAACGGGCGAAAAAGTGGCCGAGACGATCAAGCGCTATTGCGCGGCCAAGACGGAATTTGACGTGGTCAGCAACCCGGAATTTCTCCGCGAAGGTTTTGCCGTCGGCGATCTGATGCACCCCGACCGCGTGGTCATCGGCGTCCGCTCGCAGCGTCCCGTGGCGGCGATGACGGAGGTTTATACGCCGTTCAAAGCGCCGATCATTGTCACGGACATCAATTCGGCGGAACTCATCAAGCACGCGGCGAATTCCTTTCTCGCGCTGAAAATTTCCTACATCAACGCCATCGCCAACATCTGCGAGGCGGCGGGCGCGAACGTGCAGGAAGTCGCGCACGGCATCGGTTTGGACGAACGCATTGGCAGCCGGTTTCTCAACGCCGGCATCGGTTTCGGCGGCAGTTGTTTTCCAAAGGACTTGAGCGCGTTCATCAAAATTTCCGAGCAGGTCGGCTATGAATTTAAATTGCTCAAGGAAGTCCAGCGCATCAATGCCGACCAGATGGACCGCTTCGTCAAAAAAATCACCGACACGCTCTGGGTGTTGAAGGACAAGAAAATCGGCGTGCTCGGCCTCGCGTTCAAGCAAAACACCGACGACGTGCGCTCCTCGCCGGCGATTGATTTGTGCCAGCGGTTGCTGAAGGACGGCGCGACCTTGCGCGTCCATGACCCGAAGGCGATGGACAAGGCGAAGTCGCTTTTGCCGAATGTCACTTACGTTGACGACATGAACGCCGTGGCCGAAGGCTGCGACGCGCTCGTGATTGCGACGGAATGGGACGAATTCAAGCAGCTTGATCTGGCGCGCGCAAAAAAGGCGTGACCGCGCCATTGTTCTTCGACGGGCGGAATCTGTTTGATCCGGCGGAAATGGAAAAGCTCGGCTGGATTTACAAGAGCGTCGGAAGATAATTTTTAATTTTGAATTGTTAATTTTTAGTTGAGATGAGCAATCTGGCTTCCGATCCAACTAAAAACTCAAAATTAAAAACTAAAAACTGCGTTGAAGTTTCCGCCGCGCTCATCTTCCGCGACGGCAAACTGCTCATCACCCGGCGGCACGCAAACTCGCATCTCGGCGGGCTGTGGGAATTTCCTGGCGGCAAACGCGAAGCCGGCGAATCTTTCGAGCAATGTCTCATCCGCGAAATCCGCGAGGAACTGGGCGTGGACATTGCCGTCGGCGAACTGTTTGAGGAAATCAGCCACGACTATCCTGAAAAATCCGTCCACCTGAAATTTTTCATCTGCCGGCTTCTGTCCGGCGAACCGCAGCCGCTGGATTGTGCCGGCGTGAAATGGGTGGCGAAAACGGAACTCGCCGGTTTTGAATTTCCCGCCGCCGATGCGCGGCTGCTTCAGAAATTAAAAGAAAAACCCCAAGCACTTTTTTTATAAAATAAAGTTTGACGACCGGCGATGAATTGCATAACTAAGACTTTTGGAGAGAAGTTAGAAAAATGATGACGTTCAACCTGACAAACTAAAATGAAAAAATCATTGCTGAAACTCATGCTTGTCATTGCCGCCTGCGGCATTGGCGCCTCGGTGTCCGCCCTTACGATCATTCCCACATTTGACAGTTCGATCACGAGCGATACGGCGAACGCCGCGGATATCGAGTCCGGGATCAATGCGGCGATCTCACAAATGGAGAGTTACATCGCCAATCCCGTGACCGACGAAATCACCTTTCAGGAAGGGGGCGGCCTTGGTGGAAGTTCCACTTACTTCGAATCCTTTTCTTATTCGACCTATTTGAGCGATCTACAAACCAAACAAACACCCTCGGCGGCGGACATCACCGCCCTCAGCAGCCTTCCACCAGGTCCGAACAACCCGGTCAACGGCACGGCGAATGTTAACGTCTCCGTCTCCCTGCTCCGGGCTCTCGGAGAAATCGGCTCCGGTTACAGCAGCACCATCACCTTGAATACGTCCATAATGAATCTTTCCAGAACCGGATCACAGAATCCTAACTGGTATGATCTGGAATCCGTGGCGCTCCACGAAATCACGGAAACGCTTGGGGCCGGTGGAGCTGGTTCGGGCATTGGAAATGGAACTGCCGGCACATTGGATCTTTTCCGCTACAGTGCCTCCGGCGTCCGGAGTTACACGACATCTTCGACCGCTACGGCCTATTTTTCGATCAACGGAGGAGCAAACAATTTGCGCCCTTTCAACCAGTCTGGCGGCGGCTCGGACTACGGTGACTGGGCAGGCACCGGCACTCCGCATGTGCAGGACGCCTACGGCACGCCTGGCTCGCAACCTAACTTGGACGGCGTTGAGTTGACGGCGCTGGATGTGGTCGGCTACGATCTGACTCCGGCGGGCGCGGCCTTGGAAGCGGTGCCGGAAACGGGAGGAAGTCTGGCGCTGGTGTGCGTTGGATTGATTGTCGCTGTGGCCGGCTATCACAAGCGCACCCATAAAACCGGCTAAATCGGCATCCCCGCCGGTTGCCTCTGCGGTTGCAAATTTTCTGTTCAAAACAGGTTAAAACTGTTTTGATATAATCAAATGAAGGGTTTCAGTTACGTCAAATACAAATATGCCGTTCTCAGCCAGCGGTTCCGGATTATTTGTCGGAGTTTCCGCCATCCGCTGGAGTTTCTGGGGGTCATGGGAAAGGCTCCGTTTGCGGCTGCCGGTTTTTCTTTTGCCAAACGCTGGGAAACGGAACCGGCCCGCCGCGCGGCTGCCGAGGTCAGAGGCCCGGCTCCGGTTGCGGGAGAAAATCCGCTGTGGGATTATTTTGACGCGCACCGGACGGGAAAAATCATCTGCAAATGGCGGCATTATTTTGACATCTATCACCGGCACTTCGCCCAGTTTCGGGGCCGGGAGGTTCGCATTCTCGAAATCGGCGTGGCCTGCGGCGGTAGCCTGGAGATGTGGCGAAATTATTTCGGAGAAAAATGCACGGTGGTGGGCATGGACATTGATGAACGCTGCAAGGCCTTCGAAAAAGATGGGTTCCGCATTTTCATCGGCGACCAGACGAACCGGGCTTTCTGGCGGCAGTTGAAGGAACAGGTTCCCATGTTTGACATCATCATTGATGACGGCGGGCACAAGGCCGAACAACAAGTCGTGACGCTGGAAGAAATGCTTCCCCACCTTCGTCCGGGAGGCGTCTATCTTTGTGAAGATGTCCACCACGCGCATCAAGGTTTCGCCGCTTACATCGGCGGGTTGGGCGATCATTTCAATCTCACCGACATCATTCGCGGGAAAGATTTGACGGCGCGGCCCAGCGCCTTTCAGCAGGACATTGCCGCCATCCACCGGTATCCGTTTGTCGTCGTGCTCCAGAAAACCACGGAGCCGTCGCCTTTGTTCTGCTCGTATTATCGGGGAACCGATTATCTTCCCGAGCACTGACTTTTTTTGGCCCTGATTCGGTTTGGCGAATAAAAAAGCCCGCGCCGGGTGCGGGCTGGAGAAAATGGCCAAGGATTCGAGTTAGATTTTTCCGAACGCTTCCTCGATGACCTGCTTGAAATTGTTTTCGCCGGGCTTGACGATGCCGAATTCGCGCTTGGCGTTTTCCGCGGAATCGCTGGCGTGCGCGGCGTTGACCATGATGGTGGAGCCGAATTCGCGGCGGATGGAGCCGGGCGGCGCCTTGGACGGATCGGTCGGCCCCAGCACGTCGCGGATTTTGTTGACCGCGCCGACGCCTTCATAGACCAGCGCGATGCACTTTTGCGTGCCGGGCTTGTCCCAGTCGCCCTGCGGAATTTCGCCGGGCGCGTGGCCGGACATGAAGCGGACGATGTTGTCGAACTGCGAATCGCCCTGGATCGGCCCGAGAATTTCGCCGAGCGCCTTCTGGTCGGCTTCGGAAATCTTGAAGCCGAATTCCTTTTCGAGCAGGTCCTTGGCCTTGGCGCTGACGCCGTCCTTGAGTTTGGCGCGGAGGAATTCGCGGACGGGGCCGTAAAATTCCATCGCCTGCGCGGTGCTCATGCGGAGGACTTTCGCGCCGACGATGTAAAGGCCGGTGCGCGAAAAGAAATCAATGACGTTGCCGGGCCGGCCGGTGGCGAACTTGAAATTGTCCGGCTTGATGAGGACGAGCGTGCGTTCGCGGCTGGTCGTTGGGCGAATAGTTGATGACGTTTTCCAGCACGCCGCCGTCGGCATCGGAATGGCGCGCCCACAGCTTCAATTTGTTTTCGGCTTCCTCGTCGTTGGGCGCGGCGAGGACGGCTGGCTCGAAGTAACGGACGCTGCCGTTGTCGTCCATGATGAGGTCGCTGTAAGTGTCGCGGATGGTTTCGCCGCCGCGGCGGTCGGGACTCAAATTGCCGACGACGGAGCGGACCTTGCGCACGGCTTCATCGCCGCGAAAGAGCAGCACCATCACGCGGCGGCGGCGGCCGGTTTTGGGGTCGGGCGCGAGGTTTTTGAGGACGTATTCGCGGAGCAGTTCCTGGATCTTCCGGTCCTGCGTATCATGCGCGGAGACGATGGTGTCGGCGTATTCCTTGCACCAGTTCCGGGCTGGGCGCAAACATCCGCAGGCCGGCGAGGTCCAGGCCGGTGCGGGTGATCAGGCGGCTCAAAATGCCGCCGGTGCGGGATTTGTAAAGCGAGTAGGGGGTGACGATGACGTAGGCGAGCTGTTGCGACATAATTCAGGCTTGCGGCGGGGGATTGGGATTGGCTGGAGCGCGGGCGCGGCGGCGGCTTTGCCCAGAATTTTGAACATGACCGTGCCGCAGGTGGGGCATTTGCCCTTGATGGCTTTGCGGCCATTTTTCATGGTTTCTTCAACGCCATCGGCGATGGGCTTTTTGGCCTTGCACTTGACGCAATATCCTTCAGACATAAAAAGTTTGCCGCCGGCGCTTCATGCGTCGAACGGTTTACACAGGCTACCCGCAAAGACCGGCAGCGTCAATTCCAAAGGGAAAATCCATGAACCTTAAAACCAGGCAATTTCAAGCTTGAAACCGGAACAAAAAAGGCGGGGCCGGAGCCTCGCCTTGAAATTTCCATCGGTGGATTATTTCGCCGCGGGAACGCGGCTTTTTCTTCCATTTCCTTGACCAGCGTCGCGCCCTTGCCGATGCGCTTGCGCAGGTAGGTGAGCTTGGCGCGGCGGACGTCGCCCTGGCGCTCGACTTCGATCTTGTCCACGCGCGGCGAGTGCAGCGGGAAAATGCGCTCCACGCCTTCGCCGTAGCTGATGCGGCGGACGCTGAACGTCTCGTTCATGCCGGTGCCGCGCTTGCCGATGACGACGCCGGAGAAGATCTGGATGCGTTCCTTGTCGCCTTCGACGACCTTGGTGTGCACGCGGACGGAGTCGCCCACGTTGAACTTCGCGTCGTCTTTGCGAAACTGTTCCGATTCAATTTTCTTTTGCAATGCCTGGTTCATAAAATCAATTTTTAGTTTTTAATTCTTAATTTTTAGTTGCCGGGTTTTCTGACTAAAAACCCAACACTCAAAAATTAAAAAATCATTTCAGCAAATCTGGCCGCTGTTCTTTCGTCCGCGTCTTCGCCTGTTCGCGCCGCCATTTTTCGATCTCGGCATGGTTGCCGGAAACCAAAACGTCCGGCACCTTCAGCCCGCGAAATTCCGCCGGCCGCGTCCACTGCGGATATTCCAGCAATCCGTGGCTGAACGACTCGTCGCTGCGAACTTTCGTCGTCGCCCAAAACTCCGGGCAGCAGCCGCGCCACCGCGTCAATCACCACCATCGCGGGCAGCGCGCCGTTCGTCAGCACATAATCGCCGATGGACAACTCGTCGTCCGCCAGCGTTTCCCGAATCCGCTCGTCAAAGCCTTCGTAATGGCCGGTGACGAGCAGCAAATCTTTTTCCTGCGCCAGTTCGCGCGCGATGGCCTGGTCGAATTTCCGGCCCGACGGCGAAAGCAAAATCACTTTCGTCCCTTCGCGCTTCAAACTTTCCACCGCTTCAAAAATCGGTTCCGGCTTCAGCAACATTCCCGGTCCGCCGCCAAAGGGCCGGTCGTCCACGGTCTTGTGCCGGTCGTGCGTCCAGTCGCGCAACTGGTGGATTTTCAAGTCCAGCAAGCCCGACTTGCGCGCCCGCATGATGATGCTTTCATCGAGCGGCCCGGCGAACATCGCCGGGAACAAGGTCAGCACGTCAATTTTCATTGGTTGAAGCGTGATTGGTTGAAGCGTCGAATCGTGCCCGGCTTTCCGATTCAACCATTCAACGATTTAACTCTTCACTTTGTCTGTCTTCCACAATTTCCACCGAGCAGCGCAAACCTTTTTTTGCGCTGCCGGCCAGCAGCAACGAGCGGATCGCGTTGATCGTCACGCCCTGCCGGCCGATGATTTTGCCGACATCCGCCGGATCCAGGCGCAGTTCGTAAATCGTCGCGCCCGCGCGTTCCACCGGCGTGACCGTCACCGCGCCGGGGTTTTGCACGAGTCCTTTGACGACGTATTCGAGGAACTCCTGCATGATGCAAAAATTAAGCCGCCACCGCCGCCGGAGCCGCCTTGACCGCCTTCTTGATGAAGCTGGCCACGGTGTCGCTCGGCTGCGCGCCCTTGCTGACCCAGTATTGGGCGCGATCCAGCTTGAGCGTGAAATTCTCGCCCTGCTTGAGCGGCTGGTAGGTGCCGATTTCCTCGATGCACTTGCCATCGCGCGGGCTGCGGCTGTCGGCCACCACAATGCGATACACCGGGGTGTTTTTCGTGCCGACCCGTTTCATGCGAATTTTTACAGACATAAATTTTTCAAAAGAGCGCGGAGACTAGCAGTTGGAACGGCTTTTGCAAGCCTTGTTTTGGATAAAAAAATCATTGTTTGTGCTTTGCGAAGGCGGAACGCTGACGGCGGTTGGCTCAGACGATTGTTACTTGGTTTACTCATCTTTGAAGTTTTAATATGAAAATAAAAAGCGCCAGGGAAAATATCACCAGAAGAAAAATACCAAATCCGAATGGAACCCAACACAGCGATGATGGCTTATGTTCCAAAACCGACTTCTCTGGGTGTTGTGGATTTACAAAAACAGTGACAGACGAACCAAGTGGATAACGCGACGTAACGGCCTCCGCACTTATACTGTTCCCGACCGAATAATTGCCCAATCGCCAGTGCGAGGACTTGAATGATCGCCCCTCATAGTAGAATTCATACTCAATGACTGGTGTGACTACTTCACCACCTCTAAATCCGGGCTGCCGCAGCGTTTCGCAGTTGACAATCCTGCCTGAAGCATGCGGCCATGTGTAGGCAGTTCGTTCCTTACGACGAATCCAGAATCCCAAAACAAAAGACGCAGCCGCTATAGTTAAGATTGATTCGAGGAAAAATTTATCTTGAGCCGTCATATCGGAGTGGCATCTAACTTATTCGATTGCCAATTTTTTGCACGTCAAAACTTGCAACTTTCAACCTTCAACTTGAAACTAAACCCATGAGCCGGCCCTACGAAGAAATCCTCGACGGCGCGACGCTGCCGCGTTCCGCGCCCGGCGAACGCCACGAGCAAATCTGTCGGCGTCTGCACCGCGAAATGGCCGCTGGCGTCAATGGCCTCGCCAGCACGCAACTGCTCGCGCCGCGCACGCAGATTCAGGTTTCCCGCAACACGACGCTTTGTCCCGACCTCGCACTCGTGACCGCCGCCAGCGGAAAATTGATTCTCGCCGTCGAAATCATCAGCCGCGACGACCACCACGCCGACACGGTTGTGAAAAAGGAGTTTTATGAAAAAATCCGCGTGCCGCGCTTGTGGCTGGTGGATCCACGCTACGACAACGTGGAAATCTACCACAGCTTTGAATTTGGGCTGAAGCTGCACGGCATTCTCGCCGGCCGCGAAGTGTTGGCGGAGAAATTGATCCCGCAATTTCAAATCGTCATCGCCGAACTTTTTGCGGCGGGGCCACAAGCCGGTTGAAAATTTCAAATCCCGGGCTATGGTTTGCCCCATGCGCTTCGTGACCTGGCAGCTTTGGCTGGCAATTCTTTGTCTGGGACTGATGCGTGTCCACGCCACTTCAATGCTGCCGGTGACTTTTGACGAACATTTTCAGTCGGCCAGCGCCGTCTTTCGCGGAACCGTTCTGGAGATGAGATCCTACAAAAATTCCGCCGGCTTGATTTACACCCGGACGCTGCTGCGCGTGGACGAGGCATACAAAGGCAAATTTCCGCCGGTGATTCAAGTGGTTCAGCGCGGCGGCGAGGTGGGCGGGCTTGGAATGATGGATGATTTGTCGCCGCGGTTTCGCATCGGCGAGGAATGCGTGCTGTTTCTTGCGCGCCGGAGCGACGGCACGTTGTTGACCGATCAAGGCAACGCCGGCGTGGTCCGGTTGCAGCGGGCCAAAAATGGCGCAGGGTCAGTGGAGCAACAGAATCTGCTGGCCAAAATCCGCCAAAAAGCCGGCGTCGCACATTTCTCCGGCGCGGATGTCACCGATCAGGCCGCGAGCGTCGTGCCCGATGGTTTTGTCTCGGCGCCGAGCGGCGACAACAGCGGCGCTTCGACGAACGGATTGCTGATAGATTCCTACGGCGTGCCGTCGCGCTATCCCGCGCCGGATCGCGGCGAGATGATTCCGTATCTGGTGGACGCCACCTATTTGCCGGCGGGCATCACGCTTTCCAACGCCTTGAACGCGGTCAGCAATGCGTTTTCGGCCTGGGCTTCGGCGAGCAGTTTTCAATATGTTTTTGCGGGGACAAATAATTTTGGACAAGCCTCGCCGGACATCAGCACCAACGACGGCGTTTTCCGCATTCAGCTTCACGACTTTTACAACTATATTCCGGCGGGCAATCTTTTGGGCGTGGGCGGCAGCTATTTCAGAGTGGGCTTGCTGACCAATGCCAATTGGGGATCAGGCGGCGAGGTGGCGGGCGTCGAATTCAATCAGCGCCAGTGCGGATTCGTCGTCCTCAACCACACGAACGTCATGATGCAGACGCTTTCCACCTTCACCGAAGTCCTCACGCATGAAATCGGTCACGTCATCGGTCTGGCGCATTCCAGCAACATTCTCACCAACGATCCGGTGTTGACCAATTCCATCATGTTTTACCTCGCGCACGCGGACGGGCGCGGCGCGAGGCTGGACAGCTACGACACCAATATCGTTCGCACCGTCCATCCGTTAAATCCGCCGCCGTATTCTTACAACCGTGTCATGGACATCACCACTTCGCCATACGGCCCGGTGACGAATGTCGCGGGCATCAACCAAATTCAACTGCGCGGCTATGTCTTCCAGACCGGCAATCTGACTTTCGCCGTGACCAATGCCACCGCCGGCGCGGGCAATTTTTGGTTGCGCAGCAATCTTCTCATCTTTGCGCCGAAGGCATATTACTCGGAGCCGCGGCTTGATCCCGCCGGCGATTATTATTACGACATTGCTTTCGCTCGTTTTTCCAACGGCACCGATGCTTCGCCCTACATCACCATCCGCACGATTTCCCTGAATCCAGATTCGGACTCGCCCGCGTCCGACGGTATTCCCGACGCCTGGATGACGAATCATTTCGGCCATGCCGCGCCGCAGGCCGCCGACAAATCCCGCGCCAACGACGATGCCGACGGCGACCGGTTGACGAACTTGCAGGAATACCTCGCCAGCATGGATCCCAAAGACGCCGGTTCCGCGCAGCGCCTCACGCTCATCCAAGCCAACGGGTTGCAATGGCAGGCCAAAGCTTACGAACTTTACGAGTTGCAAAGTTCCACGAACCTCGCAGCCACCAACTGGACGCGGTTCGGCAATCCCATTTTGCCGACGACGGCCACCGGCGCGGTGTCCAACCCCTACAATCCCGCGGCGCCCCGGCGATTTTTCAGAATTCAAAAAGTTCCCTGACGCCAGGTTCCCTGACGCAGCAACTGGATTTGACTGAACGAAAATTCAGGCATACTGTCTCAATCAAGGTTAAGACGGCTACTAAATAAAATTAACCAAGCAAAAACTATGAAAAAAAATATCACTGTCTTGCTGGCTGGAATCGCGCTCGTCGGGGCGACCACGGTGGCGCTGGCGGCCGGCAAGGAGATCACCATTACCGGGAACATGGTCTGTGGCAAATGCACGCTGCATGAAACCAAGGAATGCCAGAACGTTGTCCAAGTCATGCAGGACGGCAAAACGGTGAATTATTACCTGAAACAGAATAAAGTCAGCAAAGCCGCGCACGCCCCCATTTGCGACGCCGGCAATTCTGAAAAAGTCACCGTCACCGGCACCGTCAAGGAAAAGGACGGCAAGGAAATGATGACGCCGACCAAAATCGAAGTGGTGAAGTCGTAAAAAATCTTCAATCTTAACGTCAGAAATCTGGTCAACCACCGCCGGGAATCATTTCCGGTGGCGGTTGAATTTTACGCAGTCCGCGTAGTTCACGCCGCTGCCGCCGAAGATGTCCAGCGCCGAGCCGATGGTCAGGTCAATTTTGCCGCCGCCCAGCCGCGTGACTTCCTCCAGGTCGGCCAGCGAATTCGCTCCGCCGGCGTAAGTCATCGGAATCGGCGTCCAGCGGCCGAGTTTTTCCACCAGTTCGCCGTCAATGCCGCGGCACAAACCTTCCACGTCCACGGCATGAACCAAAAATTCGGCGCAGAAGCCGGAGAATTTTTGCAGCGTTTCGGCGTTCACCTCCAACCCGGTGAATTTCTGCCAGCGGTCGGTCACAACGAAATAACTTTGGACTTTGGACTTTGGACTTTGGACTTTTTTCCGGCAGCTCAGATCGAGCACGAGCCTTTCTTTGCCAATGGCTTTGACGAGTTCATCCAGCCGGGGCCAGTCCACGCGGCCTTCGCGGAAAACCCAGCTCGTGACGATGACGTGCGACGCGCCGGCATCCAGCCAGCCGCGCGCGTTGGCGGAATTGATTCCGCCGCCGATCTGCAAACCGTCGGGAAACGCCGCGAGCGCCGAACGCGCTTCACTTTCATTGCCCGCGCCGAGCATGATGACGTGGCCGCCGAAAAGCCCGTCGCGTTTGTAAAGTTCGGCGAACCACGCGGCGGATTTTTTGGAGACAAAATTGGTGCGCAAGCCGGCGTCGCCGAGCGTGCCGCCGACGATTTGCTTCACCTTGCCTTCATGCAGGTCTATGCACGGACGAAACATCGGCCAAGACTAAGGCGGAAGGCGGAAGGCGGAAAGCGGAAAGCGAGCGGCTTTGGTTGATACAAACCGCGCTTGCCAATTTTCCGCAAAGGGGCTATTCCCAAGCCATGAATCCGAAGCTCGCCATCATCATGCTGTTCGCGCTGGCATTATTTGGCTCCGCTGGTTGTGGCAAGGGTGGCGAGATTCATGACGCAGCTGACAGTGGCGATGTGGAAAAAGTCAGAGTAATGCTCAAATCCCAACCGAGTTTGATCTCCAGTAAAGGCCGCGGTGGCGAAACTCCGCTATTCCACGCGCGCGATACCGAGACGGCAGAGTTGTTACTGGCCTACAAGCCGGAGGTAAACGCCACAAACTTTTTCGGTGAGACGCCTTTGCTTCGCGCAATATCTTATGGCAGGGCGAGCGTGGCGGAATTGCTATTGGCTCATGGAGCTAACGTAAATCTAACAACAATGGATAGCTCGCCATTATCTGTGACGATGATGATGTGCGGCAAACGAACTGCGCCACATTTGACGGAACTGCTATTGGCGCACGGGGCAGATGTGAATTTCAAAAGCGGGATTGGCGGCAAGACGGTTTTGCATTGGGCCGCGATGGAAGATTTAACGGACTGCGTGAAACTGCTCCTTGCACACGGAGCAGACATCAATGCCAAGGATAGCGAGGGAAAAACACCTTTGTTTCAGACCGGATCGTTTGAGTTGGCTGCGCTGCTTGTAGCCAGCAATGCCAACGTGAACGCCAAGGCCGGCAACGGCGAAACACCGCTGCACCAATCCGGCGGCAACGTTGCGGAACTTCTGGTTTCGCACGGAGCCAATGTGAACGCCAAGGACAATCAGAACCGCACGCCTTTGGAAAACGCAGCGTTCAGAGGAAACACAAATATGGTTAAATTGCTTCTGGCCAACCATGCTGAAATTGATGCGAAAGGTTATCTCGGCAAGAGCGCGTTGGGTTGGGCCGCACTGGCTGGTCGTAAAGAAGTCGTGGAATTATTGTTGGCCAACCATGCGGATGTGAATGCCAAGGATGACGAAGGGCGGACGCCATTACATGATGTTACGATTTGGGGCTACGCGGATGTCGCCGAATTGCTGTTGGCAAACAAAGCCGATGTGAACGTCAAGGATAATAAAGGGAAAACGCCTTTGCATGGAGTCGCAGAATCAAATTGGGTTCACAGGGATGTGGCCGAGTTATTGTTTGCTCACGGGGCCGACATCAATGCCAAGGACAATCAGGGACAGACCCCTTTGGACTTGGCGGCAACGAATGACCACCCGCACTTGGTGGAATTGTTCCGTCAGCACGGCGGCCACGAATAGACGTTTTTCATTTCAACCAATTACCATCGGACATTCCCGCATCGCGCCTCGACAAACGGACGCAATTTTCTAAATTGTTCCCAATGTCGTTCAAACCTTTGGTCATCGCCGGACGCGAATTTGGCTCGCGCCTGATTCTCGGCACGGGAAAATTTTCGTCGCCGGAAGCCATGCGCGATGCGCTCGCCGCCAGCGGCACGGAAATGGTCACCGTCGCCTTGCGCCGCGCGGATTTGTCCGGCAAGAAAGACCCGTTCGCGAACATCCTCGAATTTATTGACCCGAAGAAATATCTGCTCCTGCCGAACACCAGCGGCGCGATGAACGCCGAGGAAGCCGTCCGCCTCGCGCGCCTCGCCGTCGCCGCCGGATTGCCGAAATGGGTGAAGCTTGAAATTCATCCCGATCCAAGGTTTTTGTTGCCCGACCCAATCGAAACTTTTCGCGCAGCGGAAATTTTGGTGAAGGAAGGTTTCACCGTGCTTCCCTACATCAACGCCGATCCGGTGCTGGCGAAGCGTTTGCAGGAAGCCGGCTGCGCGACGGTGATGCCGCTCGGTTCGCCCATCGGCTCCAATCGCGGCATCCAGACGCGCGACCAGATCCGTATCATCATTGAGCAGGCGACTGTTCCCGTGGTCGTAGATGCCGGCATCGGCGTGCCCAGCCACGCGGCGGAGGCGATGGAAATGGGCGCGGACGCCGTGCTGGTGAACACCGCCATCGCCGTGGCGAACGACCCGAACCGCATGGGCGTCGCGTTCAAGCTCGCCGTGGAAGCGGGCCGCAGCGCGTTCGAAATCGGCCTGGGCGCGCAAAGTGAAACAGCGAATGCGACAAGTCCGCTGACGTCTTTTCTAAACTAATAATTAGCCACTGATGAAACACGGATTAAACACGGATAAAAACAAAACAAGGTTGAAGGCTGAAATTATTTCTTCATCCGTGTTTAATCTGTGTTCAATCCGTGGCTAAAATAAAATGAACTCGCAAAAACTTTCCGCTTCGCGTGCCCGGCAGATTCTGGCCGCCGCGCAAAAATCCCGCGTCCTCGTCGTCGGCGACGTGATGTTGGATCAGTTCATCTGGGGCGGCGTGTCGCGCATCTCGCCGGAAGCGCCGGTGCCGGTGGTGGATTTCCAGCGCGAGAACTTCATGCCCGGCGGCGCGGCGAACGTCGCCCGCAATCTCGTTTCACTCGCCACGCCGGTGGAACTGTTCGGCGCCATCGGCAACGACGAAGCCGGACGCAGGCTGCTGAAAATTTTGGGCGAACAAAACATCGGGTGCGGTGGCCTCGTAAAATGTTCCGGACGGCACACCAGCATCAAGACGCGCATCGTGGCGCATCAACAGCAGGTCGTGAGGATTGACCGCGAAACGCGCGATGGATTGGACGGGAAGCTGACCGGGAATTTGATCGCTGAATTTAAATCAAAACTTTCCAAGGCCGACGCTGTCATCGTCGGCGATTACGGCAAAGGCGTGGTGACGCAGCCGCTGTTGAACGAAATCAAATCGCTGTGCCGCGAGCGCGGCGTGTGGTTGAGCCTCGACCCGAAGCCGGTGCATCATTTGAATTTGAGCAGCCTGTCGCTCATCACGCCGAACCGCAAGGAGGCGTTTGAACTCGCCGATCTGCCGGACGAAACCAAAACCGAGAATCCGTTTGCAGACAAAAACCTGATGCGGGTCGCGGAACGGTTGCTGAATGAACTGCGTCCGGCGCTGCTCCTCATCACGCTCGGCGAACTCGGCATGCTGCTCTGCCAGCGCGGGCAAAAGCCGTTTCACATCCCGACGGTCGCGCAGGAAGTGTTCGATGTTTCCGGCGCGGGCGACACGGTGATCGCCACCTTCACACTGGCCATTGCCGCCGGCGCATCGCCAATCGAGGCGGCGATTCTTTCCAATCACGCCGCCGGCATCGTTGTCGGCAAGGTCGGCACGGCGACGACCACGCCGGAGGAACTGCTCCAGAGTTTTAGCCACAGATAAACACGGATTTTCACAGATAAAAAATTCCTTTTCCAAATCTGTGTTTCATCTGTCATCAAGTTATCAAAACCCGCATAAATAAAGGGTTTCTTGAGGCGATGGACGGCCACTGTCAGTGGAATTGCCAGTATTGGGGCGACTGCAAACACCATTCGCCACAATCCGGCAGAACTCCGCTGAAACTCGCCCACTACACCTTAACGTGTCGCGACGGTTCTGGTGCATGATTCAGACCCATGCCCATGAAAACAAAATACACCTTGTTCCGCCGTGGTGCCGTATATTACAGCCAAGACAGCACCACTGGCAAGCAAACCAGCTTGCGCACCAAGGATGAAACCGAGGCCCGCAGCCTGCTCAACGCCCGCAACGAGGCGCAACGCCAGCCGGTCTTGAACCTGCACCTTGCTCGCGCCTACCTGACCGCCAGCGACCCCGCCTTTGTCGAACGCACCTGGCAGACGGTCATGGCGCAGTTGCAGGCACGCGGCAAGGAGAGCAGCCGCGAACGCTTTGCCACGGCTTTTAAGTCGCCGGCCTTGGACGGCTTGCGGCACAAGAAACTTCTGGAAACGTCCTCGGATGATTTCTTCGCCGCGTTCAAATGCGCCAAGCCGTCCACCGTCTGTTTTTTGAAGCGGTTGCATCATCTGGCCTTGAGCGCGGGCTGGATTGCCCTGCCGATTGTCGCGCCGAATCTCTGGCCCCGCTACAAACCCAAAGACCGGCGCGGCATCACGCAGGAGGAACACCAGACCCTTTTGGCACGGGAGCAGAAAGCCGAATGGAAATTGTTTTTGGAACTGCTTTGGGAAACCGGCGCGGCGCAGAGCGACGCCGTGAATTTCAAGGCCGAGGACATTGACTGGCAGAGCCGGACGATTTCCTATTTCCGGCAGAAGACCGGCACGCTGGCACAGTTCACGATCAGCCGGAAGTTGGAAACCGTCTTGAGCCATCTGCCGACCACTGGCGTTCTGTTCCCGAATTTGTCCACGCACCCCGCCAACTTCCGGGCAAACCGGTTTCACTATCGCTGCCAGCAGGCAGGCGTGGTTGGCGTGACGCTGCATTGCTATAGATATGCGTGGGCGGAACGCGCTAAGACCGTTGGAATGCCGGAACGGTTCGCGCAGGCGGCATTAGGACACGATAGCAAGGCGATTCACCGTGCCTACGCCAAGAAAGCCATCATCACTGTGCCGAGCCTTGAGGATTACGAGCGGAAGATGGCCAGCCCGACGCCGTTGGTAATGGCCTGAAAATAAAACGTATGCGGCTGACGGTCCACGTCGTAAAAAGGACCCCTCTCCCAATTTGCGTGGTTGGCGTGCATTATCGGTCAAATTTTGGGTGGTTTGAGGTTGTCGCCGGCAAACACGTCTCTATTCTGGGAAGGTGAATGAGTTCACGCATATCTTGGAACGGGTGGGAAAGGGCGATGCCAAGGCGGCCGGAGAGCTGCTCCCCATTGTCTATGAAGAACTCCGCCGGCTGGCGGCACAGAAAATGGCGCACGAAGCCGCCGGTCATACGCTCCAGCCGACCGCCCTCGTCCACGAAGCCTGGATGCGGCTGGGCGGTGATGAGGCGCCGGCGTTTCAAAACCGCGCCCATTTTTTCGGAGCGGCAGCCGAGGCGATGCGCCGCATTCTGATCGAGCACGCCCGGCGGCGGCTGGCGAAAAAACGGGGGGCGGGCGTCGAGGTTGTTGACTTGGATGGACTCGAAATATCTTCTCCCGCCGCGGATGACGACCAGTTGCTCGCGGTGAACGAAGCCTTGGAGAAATTCACCACGGTTGATCCGCGCAAGGCGGAACTGGTAACCCGACATTTGAGATCTATGTCTTCATGCTGATGTTTTGGCGGGCGATTGAACGGATGGATTCGGTGCGCCAATTTCATGAAGTGCTGTTAAAAGTGTTCGGTGCCAGTCGGATCGGCGACCAAAAGCGGGTTGAAAAGATTTGTCAGCGCATGGGTTTGAGTTTCCGCAAAGTAGGCCGGCCCAAAAAATAATTCAGACACCTGCCTGTTCCGCCTGTCGGTATTTCTCCGGTTCGCGCTGTGATTTACTCATGGTGTGAACGCAAATCTTCACAACGAAAATCTGCTGACCATCGCAAGGTGGTTCAAGGAAATTCCCTGTTCACCAGCCAGCCCGCACCCAGCCCGGACTGGAAAGCCTTTCAGGCTGGAACAAGTAACAAATAGTATGCAACTCAAAGTAGCAGTCATCTCGGATCGCCCCGACGAGTATATCGGGAAGCGTGGCTTGGTCAAAAGCCAGATCATCACATGCCAGGACGTTGACCCCTCCGGCTACCGCCTGTTGATGCCATTCGACTATACGCTCAACGAGGACGAAAAAACCAAGTGGGCCGGCAAGCTCCAAGACAAGCAAATTGTCATCGGAGTTCGCGAGCTGGTGCCCTTTGGCGGTCGTCTCCGTGCGCGTGGCGCGATTATCACCGGCCCGGACGGTAAAAACTAAACAACGAATATGAACCCGGAATTGTTCGCCCTGTCACTCATCGAATGGCAACTGTTCGCCACGCTCACGTTTAGGAGCGACAAACTGGCGGATGCGGTGCGCCTCAAGATGTTCTTCGCGCTGATGCGGGAGCAGGCGGACAATTTCGGGGTTCATTTCAAAGAAACCATTTGGTGCCTGCGCCGGGAAGACGGTGAGTTGACCGGGCGCGGGCATCTGCACGCACTCATCGCGGGGTTTCCCAAACATGCGCTGACCACGGCCACCTGTTTTGCCTTCATGAAAATCTGGGAGCAACAGGGCGGCGGGATGGCCCGCGTTCACCTCTATAGTCCGCTGCTTGACGGTGTGGGCTATGTCCTCAAGGGCTGCGAAGCTGAATATCAGCGCGCGGGCGGGGACTTTTATGAGACCAAAAAGTTTGGGGGAAACTGCGACGTCATGCTTTCCGAGTCGGTCTTCCGCGTATTGGCGGGCCGGCGGCAAATAGGGAAGAGACGCCGTCAAGGACAACGCAACGCGGAGTAAGACGAACTCCCTGTGGAGGCGGCCACTGTGCTGGCGATAACGGCGCACACCGCATCTGGATCGCAGACGGTTTAAACCAGCTCCAGCCGGAGCCAAATAACCTGCGGACAGGGATAATAGCATCGTCCAGGCTGCGGCAATTCTGCCAGTTGTCACCGGCAAGGCAGTTCCCAGGCTTGCCCCGCGCGGAGCGCGGGGCAGGCCGGGATTGCTTGAAGATGAACTCTGCCCGGATGCGGAGACGAAACGAAACAAACAATGAAAGCAGAAGAAAAAGTGAGTTGGCTGAACCAACACGCCCGGCCCCGGAAGTGGAAGGTCGGGGAGGACGTGTGCTGTCGTGGCTGCGGTGGTGTGTTCAAGGCGGAAAAAGTGGTCATGGACTTTGTCGGCGAGCCGACTTGTCCGCATTGCATCGCCAGCACGCCCGCTGACTTTGAAAAAGTCTTACCGGGGCGGAAGTCCTGAAACAATATGCGCGACGATCAACACCAATTTTTGATGCTGCTGGGCCAGTTGCCCGCCCGCCTGACGGCGGAGCAGGCGGCGTGGGTGTTGAACTGCCAGCCGCATGACATCCCGGCACTGGTCGCGGCCAAGCTGCTCAAGCCGCTGGGCAATCCGCCGGCCAACGGCATCAAGTATTTTGCCACGGCGGATTTGTTGGAACAAATCAAAGACCGCAACTGGCTGGCGCGCATGTCGGCCACGATCTGCCAGCATTGGCACAAAAAAAATGCCCGCAACAAAGAACTCATGGTGAACGGACTGACTGTTTAACCTTTCGGCATAAACCGCGAATTATTATCCAATGGTGGTGCTGACGGTTTGATGCGCTCACGCGACAATTTTGCGATGGCAACATTGGCACGCCTCAAATCTTACATACAGAACTGCAAAGCTCTGGCCGACAGCTTCGTCGGGCACATCCGTGAACTCGATTTTCATCGTGGCTTTCACTGCCGGCTCAGCCAGCACGCCTTGGAATTGCTCATGCGCCGAAAGCAATGCCCCGAGTCGTTGACGCAAGGCAGAGTCACCTTCGCACATCGCCTCCAAAAACGCGGCACGTTTGTCCGCCGGTTTTTCCAGCGCCAGCACAAACAGAGCTTCTTCGCGGGTTGGGTTCATTTCTTGGATGATTCGGGTTCGGTCTCGCTGGCGAGCTTCTCATAGGCGTTGCGAGCCTCATTCAACGCGCTGGCGACTTCATTGCGCTGTTTGGACAATTGGGACGCCGCCACGTGAGCCAGTTGCGGGGAATCGAGTTTTTCCTGGCAACGAGTGAGTGCCGCGATGGCCTGCTGCCAAAGCTCGGCCTGCCGGGCGCGCGAAATCCCCGACGAACCCGCGACCTTGGCGCAACCTTTTGCCTCATCCTGAAGAACCTCCGCCAGCGATTCCTGAGACGAACCGTTTGACGGGTCGCGCTGCACCAGCGGTTCCGCCAGTCGCACTGCCTCGTCGAGATTTGTCAACCCCTCGTCAAAGCGACCCAACGCTATTTGCGCCGTTCCAATATCGCGGTGAAGCTCACTCCAATCTCTGGCGTAACGGGCCTCGTTCGGCTCCCGGTCCACCAATATTTCATCCACCGAAACGCTTCCTCGAACTGCGGCAGGGCGTTTGAAGGGTGGTTCAGTTGCATTTCAGCGTCTCCCACAAGCCCGTGAACAACATAACACGTGTGCGCCTCCCCGGAATTGAGTGCCGGGTCCAGAGGGCGATCCAGCCACTGCTTCGCGTAAGGCAGGTAAATTGCTCCAAGGCCTCCTTCGCCCGGTTCTGTTCGATCAAAACGTTTCCGATCCTGAAATGCGTGATTTGCACCGATTCGAGATTAGTGTCACCGGGGTTTTGGTTGAGCAACTGCTTGGACAATTCAAGGCTTCGTTTGAAGTGATCTATGGAATCGGTTGGACGGTTGAGCATTTGCAGAATCCCACCCACCTGATCTTCGGTTTGGGCCAGTTGTCTCAACAATTGCCCGTCATTTGGCTGGGTCTTGACCAAGTTCTGCTCAATCGTCAATGCCTGGCTGGCGAACCGCAATGCGTTGCTGTAGTCACCTGACTTCTGCATAAACTCATTGCCCAAGGCGTAAGCCAGCTCGGCGTCAAGTTCCGCCAGTTCGCTTTCGTAAGCCTGCTACCCCCGTTGGTGCCGCCTGAGTGATTCCAGGAGTTGACGCTGATCTGCGCCAGGGCCTGTTGAGCCTCGGTGGCCCCAATGAGATCCTGGAATTTTGGCGCCACCTGCTGGAACATGTCTTCCACAAAACGGCTGGCGCTCAAAAAACGCTGCTCCGCCAGTTTGCGCGCCGCTTCCGCTTCCCGCTGTTGTCTTTCAGCGCGAATCAATCCAAGGCTGGTGCCGATGACGCCCAGAACCAGTGCGGCCGCAATTGCAGTTCCCGCGGCGAACACCAGTTTGTTTCGGCGAAATGCCTTTTGAAACCGATAAGCCGCGCTCGGTGGACGCGCGCCGACGGGTTCATTATTCAGATGGCGTTTGAGGTCGGCGGCCAAACCGTTGGCCGTGTCGTAACGCCGCGTTCGATCCTTTTCGAGACATTTCATCACGATCCAGTCCAGATCGCCCGTGAGCTGGTGCATCAGCTTGGACTTGTCCGCCGAACGCCGCTTGGCCGTGGTCGTCAACTCCTCGCCCTTGAGCGTTGCGAAGCGCGTGCTTGGGCGCACAGGTTCTTTTTCCCGAATCGTTTTGCGCATCTGATCAATGCCTTGCGACATCAACTCCTGTCCATCAAACGGCGTGCTGCCAGCGAGCAGTTCGTAAAGCAGCACGCCCAGACTGTAAATGTCACTGCGCGTATCAATGTCCAGCCCGCTCATCTCGGCCTGCTCGGGACTCATATACGCCGGTGTGCCGATAAATTGGTGCAACTGCGTATAGACCGTCGCGTCCGTTAGCCTTCCTTCCGTCGCTTTGGCAATTCCAAAATCAATCACCTTGGGCACGGGCACGCCGTCGTGCAGCGTGACGAGGATGTTCGAGGGCTTGATGTCGCGATGGATGATTCCTTTTTGGTGCGCGTGCTGAATGGCCTGGCAAACTT
>CAVTVR010000005.1:0-314783 GCA_963738225.1 uncultured Verrucomicrobiae bacterium | reverse complement strand
CCGGCCAACTGCCTGTTCACCGCCGCCGAGCGGCACGCCGCCAAAGTCACCGATCATTTTTTTTGTTCCGCCGAGGCCATGACCAAACTTTATCTCGCCGCCGGCATCGGCCGGCCCGAAAAATTCACGCGCATTTTCAGCGGCTTCGATCTGGAACCGTTTCTGCGCGCGGCCAACGACCCGGCGCTCCGCAGACAGCTCGGCCTCGAAGAAAATCATTTCGTCATCGGCAAAATCGGCCGCCTTTTCAAACTCAAGGGCCACGCCGATTTGATCGCCGCGTTCGCCAAAATTCTGCCGCAAGCTCCGCACGCGCGGCTGCTTTTTGTCGGCGACGGTTTGCTGCGCGGAGAAATCGAAAACCAAATCCGCGCGCTCGGCCTCGCCGGCAAGGTGATTTTCACCGGCCTCGTGCCGCCCGGCGAGGTGGCGCGCTGCGTCGGCATCATGGATTGCCTCGCGCACCTGTCTTATCGCGAAGCGCTGTCCCGCGCGCTGCCGCAGGCGCTCGCCGCCGGCAAGCCGGTCATCGCTTATGACTTTGACGGCGCCGACGAAGTTTGTCTCGAAAACGAAACCGGCTTTCTCGTCCGCACCGGCGACACGGACACCGTCGCGAAACGGCTGCTGCAACTCGCCCAAGATCCCGCGTTGCGGGAAAAATTCGGCCGGGCCGGCGCGGCCTTTGTGCGCCGGAATTTCTCGGTCGCAAAAATGGTGGAGGACCAATACAATGTGTATTTGAAACTGGCCGCCGAACGCGGATTGAAATGACCAACCACAAATTCTGACATCTGTCCGCATGAACTTATCAACCGAATTGCGCGAAGGCCTGGCGATCTCCTGGAGCGCCATCCTGCGCGAACAAGTTGCGTTCGGTGCTGACCACGCTGGGCATCGTCATCGGCATCGTCACGGTGACGCTGATGGGCACGGCCATTGAAGGACTTGAACAGTTCGTTCATGAACAGCGTTTCGTCCATCGGCGCGGACATGCTTTACGTGGATCGCTTCGGCTGGTTCATCAACTCGGTGCAGGAATGGATGAAGGCCATGAAAAATCCCAAAATCACGCTCGTCGAATCCGACATGGTGCAACAGAAAATGCAATCTGATGAGGCCGGCGGCAACCCGTCCGCCGCCGCGTATGACGAAGCCAACGCGTTGCTGCGGGAAATGAAACTGGCCTCGGCCGTCGCGCCGGTCGCGCAGGACGACACGCCCGTCAAATATAAAAAACGCGGCACCTCGGATGCGCCGGTGTTGGGCACCACCGAACAATTTCAAATCACTGGCGGCCTGACACTGGCGGATGGCCGTTTTCTCACCGCGGCGGAATGCGACGGCGGCCGGCCCGTGTGCGTCATTGGCGCCGATCTTGCCACGAATTTATTTCTGGCCGAATCGCCCGTCGGCGCGACCATTTCCGCCAACGGACATGATTTCCGGGTGGTCGGCGTGCTGGCCAAACAAGGCGGCTTCGCCGAAAGCGGCGGCGCCGACAATGAAATCATCGTGCCCATCACGCAGTTCACCCGCGCGTTTTGGGCCAGGCCGGATTATGAAATTCAAGTCAAAGCCCGCAGCG
This sequence comes from uncultured Verrucomicrobiae bacterium, assembly GCA_963738225.1. Classification (GTDB taxonomy): domain Bacteria; phylum Verrucomicrobiota; class Verrucomicrobiia; order Limisphaerales; family UBA11358; genus UBA11358. The sequence continues at coordinate 313,195 of CAVTVR010000005.1, read as the reverse complement.
TGGCCGATCTGATCCGACGCCAAGGAGGAATTGCGCATGGTGCTCCGCCGTTACCGCCACGTTGCGCCGGGCGACGCCGGACAATTTCTCCATCAACCAGCAGGATCAGATTCTGGATTTTTTCCACAAAGTCGCCGGCACCATCGAAGCCGTCGGCCTGTTCATCACCGGCCTGTCGCTGTTCGTCGGCGGCATCGGCATCATGAACATCATGTTCGTTTCGGTCGCGGAACGGACGCGCGAAATCGGCGTGCGCAAGGCCATCGGCGCGAAAAACCGCACCATCCTGCTGCAATTTCTGATCGAAGCCGCGTGCATCTGCCTCATCGGCGGCGTCATCGCGCTGATGATTGCCTGGCCGGCGACGCTGCTGTTGAAAAAAGCCATGCCGGCGGTTTTGTCGCCGGGCATCGTCTGCCTTTCGCTGCTGGTCTCGGCGGTGACGGGCGCGCTGTCCGGCTTTTTCCCCGCGTGGCGCGCGGCGCGGATGAACCCCGTGGATGCTTTGCGAAATGAGTAGAAGATTTTTCTCCATTTTCACCGAGGCGCGCGAAAGCTGCCGCGATGGCCTTTGGCGCGATTGCCGCGCACAAGCTGCGCTCGGCGCTGACGCTGCTCGGCGTGCTGGTCGGCGTGTTTTCCATCATCGTCGTGATGACCGCGATGCGCGTGCTGCAAAGCAACATCGAACGGCAGTTGACCTCGCTCGGCGGCGATACGTTCATGGTGCGCAAATGGCCGGGCACGTTCATCGGCGTTTCATCCGGCGATTATGAAAAATACTGGCGGCGCAAAAACATCACCGTCAGCGACGGCAAACGGCTGATGGACAAAATCACCGTGCCAGCCAATATCGGCATCGAAGCCACGTTCTGGTCCGGCGAAATTGACACGCGCTACAAAACCAGCGCGCCGACCGTGCGGCTTTACGGCGAAACGCCCGGCAGCTTTCCCGCGCATAACTGGAATCTTGCCGAAGGCCGCCTGCTGATGGATGCCGACGTGGACAGCGTGCGCCATGTCTGCGTGCTGGGCTACGGACTGGCGACGAATATTTTTCCGAACAGCTCGCCGCTCGGTGAAGAAGTGAAAATTGACGGCATCAAATACACCGTCGTCGGCGAGTTGGAAAGCAAAGGCGGCGCGATGGGCGGCGACCAGGATAATTTCGTCGTCGTGCCCATCACGACGTGTCTGAATCGCTACGGCCATTGGTGGCGCAGTTTGAACATTCTCGTCCAAGCGCCCAGCCGCGAAAGCTACGACGCGACGGTCGAGGAAGTGCGCGGCGTCATGCGCATCATCCGAAAAGTGCCGCCGGGCATCGAGGATGATTTTGAAATCGCCTCGAACAATTCGATGATTGACCAATTCAAAAAATTCACCAGCTCGGTGCGCATCGGCGTGATGCTGGTCAGCGGCATCGCGCTGTTGGCGGCGGGCGTCGGCATCATGAATATCATGCTCGTGTCGGTCACGGAACGGACGCGAGAGATCGGCATCCGGCGCGCCATCGGCGCCAAGAAACGCAACATCATGGTGCAATTCATCATGGAAGCCATCGCGCTGTGCGAAGTCGGCGGGGCGTTCGGCGTAGTCTTCGGCATTCTGGGCGGCAACGTGCTGGCGTTCTACCTGAAACTGCCACCCGCCATTCCTGTTGACTGGGTCATCCTCGGCTTGGTGATCTGTTCGGTCGTTGGCATCGTGTTCGGCACCTACCCGGCGTGGAAGGCGGCCAACCTTGACCCGATTGAATCGCTCCGTTACGAATGAAGAGCTTGCTGCCGGCGTCAAAAAAGCCGGGTTAATGTGGTCGCAATAAGGCAATCAGGTTACGCCCATGTAAAAATTGGGCAACGACCGCAAAAAGTTATTGCCAGGTTATTCACAATGCCGCACAGTCGAATTGTCATCAGATTATGCAGGACGACCAACAACATCTGGATCTGAATCTGGACGAGCCGGTGACCTGCCGGTCGGTCTGGATTTCTGATATTCATCTCGGCACCCGGCACGCCCGCGTCGCGGAGTTGCTGGAGTTTTTGCGGCTGGTGGACTGCAAATATCTTTACATCGTTGGCGATTTCATTGACGGCTGGGAGCTGAAGTTCCGCTGGTTCTGGCGCGATGACTACAACGTGCTCATCCAAAAAATTCTCCGCAAGAGCCGCAAGCAGACCAAGGTGATCTATATCACCGGCAACCACGACGAATTCATTGACCAGTTCACCGGCATGCGTTTTGGCAGCGTGGTGATGGCGCACCAGGCAATTCACACGGCCGCCGACGGAAAAAAATACCTGGTCATCCACGGCCATCAGGCGGATGGCCTGACGCATTTCAATCACCTGCTGGAAAAGCTCGGCTCTCATCTTTACAACTGGATTCTCGATTTTAACCTGTATTTCAACCGGCTGCGCCGCGCGCTCGGTTTCGGTTATTGGTCGCTGGCGGCGTTTTTGAAATTGAAGGCCAAGTCCGCCGTCAAATTCATCACCGAATATGAAAGCACGCTGGCTTCCATGGCGCGCAACCAGCAGGCCGACGGCGTGATCTGCGGCCACATCCACCGCGCCGAGATCAAGATGATCGAGGGCGTGCAGTATTTGAACTGCGGGGATTGGGTTGAAAGTTGCACGGCTTTGATGGAAGATTTCGACGGCAAGATCAAACTCATCCACTTTCATGAAAATGATGTTCTGCGTGCTGGGCGAGGGCCGGGGACACCTGACCCAGGCGATGGCCGTCAAGGAAATGGCCGAGGCGGCTGGACATCAAATCGTCGCCGTCACGCTCGGCACGAGCGCGCAACGGCCGATGCCGGCATACTTCGCATCGGCGATGAAGATGCCCGTCCGGCAATTGCCGACGCTGGAATTCAAATATAAAAACAATCGCGCCGTCAGCAATACGGCCACCTTGTTCGGAGTCTTCCGCAAACTGCCGAAATACTTCCGCATCCTCCGCCAGCTCGACGACCTCGTCCGCGAAACGCAGCCGGATGTCATCCTCAATTTCTTCGAGCCGATGGCCGCATTCTATGCCATCACCCGCCGCCGCCGCCCGCCGGTCGTTGCCATCGGCCATCAATTCATGTTTCAGCATCCGGGCTATGTCCGCGCGCCGCATTTATGGAAGCAGTTGTTCAGCATGAAACTTTACACGCGCCTCCTCGGCGCCCGCGCGACCCGGCTGGCGCTCTCTCTTTACGAAGTGCCCGGCCTGCCCCAAAAAAGAATAATTGTCGGCCCGCCGATTTTGCGGAAACAACTTTTTCAACTCGAAGCCAACCCTCACGGTGACTTTGTTCTCGTGTATTTGCTGAATCACGGCTACGCAGACCAGATCATCCATTGGAGCGAAAAGAATCCGCGGACGAAGCTGCACTGCTTTTACGACAAGCCCGGCGCGCCGCCGGAATTTCAACATTCACCCGCGCTCACCTTTCACCGGCTCGACGGTGAAAAGTTTTTGCGGATGATGGCCGAATGCCGCCACGTCGTATGCACCGCCGGATTTGAATCGGTGGGCGAGGCCGCCTGGCTGGGCAAGCCGCTGTTTCTCGTGCCGGTGGAAAACCACGTCGAACAACAGGTCAACGCGCTCGACGCGCAACAGTTTGGCCTCGGTCTTGCCGAAAAAAATTTCAACTTGGATCGCCTGGCCGAATTGCCCGACCACCTGCCCGTGGAAAAATTCCGCACCTGGGTCAACTGCGCGCCAGAAAAACTTTTTGCCGCCATTGAACAGGCTATAAAGTGACGACGGCGCGCGTGGTTTGCAAGGCCCTCGATTGGATGCTAAAGTTGCGCAGCGGGAGGCCGGATTGATGAACGTAAAATTTAAAAAATTCGTTTCATTGTGTTTTGGCGGAATTTTTTTGGCGTGGGCGGGCTGCACCGGACCGCATTATGCCCGTCACCAAATCGTCCTCTTCGGAACCAGCGCGCCGGTGATCAAAGGCCCGCGCGATCCGGCCATTGCAAAAAATTTGAGGACCAACGCCTGGGCCAAATCCAATTTTCCGGAGCGCGCCGCCGAAATCGGCGTGACGCCCTTCAAAGCGATGGGCGTTCAAGGCTGGGTGGATTTTCACCTCCACGCCACGGCGCGCGGACACGTGGTGCAGCACGAAGTTTCTTCAAATGGTTTCCGAACGGTGGACCTGCGGCTTATTTCGCTGACGGTGAACCGGGTTCCCATTCACTGGACGGGGACGCGGTTCATGCGCGTGGAAATTTTTCTCGGCAAAGCCCCGGTGCCATCGGCGTTGTTTGACGACACAAACGCGGTTGTTTGTGCCGAGGGCAAACTGGTCTGGGACGAGGACGGCTGGTTCGAGATTCATCCGCAACGCAGCCGCGACGTTTATCAGGAACCGAAGCGCAAATGGTGGCAATGGTGGTGATTTCCGTTTCGTTTCCAGACCCTGACCTTGTCGGGCTAACCCAAGCGCGTCGGCGACGTGATCGCGACGGTGGAGCATCAACCAAGCCGGTGTTAAAGGGCGCCTGATCGCGGACGAAAAGCGGCACGCACGGAGTGCCGCGCCCTAACAGTGTCCCGATTGCCCCACCTCCGGGGAAATCATGGCTGGCTTTTGGCTGGCTGGGGACGGAAATCCAAACACATCTGTTCCCCATCCGCCAATTGTTTGGGAGTTAACAGGTCATGGGTCCGATAATCTTGCATCACCTTGGCGGCGCGAAAATTGCCCTGCTTTTCACTCAACCGGAACCATTTGTAAGCCTGCACCAGATCGAGAGGCACGCCCCGACCATCAAAGTAGAGCTGGCCCAAATTAGCCTGCGCCTGGTCGTCTCCCTGTTCGGCGGCGGTGCTATACCATTTGGCCGCCTCTACGAAATCCGTCTTTACGCCGTAGCCATTATCATAGGCCACGCCCAAATTGTTCATGGCTTCGGTGGAGCCTTGATCTGCCGCCCGGCGCAGCCAACGGTTCGCTTCGGTAAAGTTTAAATAATTGGTGCCATCCGGGGGAATCCGCGGCAGAAGATACAATTTGCCCAAGGCCGCTTCCGCTTCAACCTGGTTTTGCGCCGCGGCCTTTTGCCACCACTCAATCGCCATCTTGGTGTCATTGGTCACCCCGCGCCCGGTGGCATAGAAATCCCCCACGGCAAATTGCGCGATGGCGTTTCCCTGGTCGGCAGCCTTGCGATACAAGGCGACCGCCATTTTTAGATCCAGCGGCACGCCTCGGCCCCGGCCATAAAGCGAACCCAGTATCACCTCCGCGTCAGCATAGCCTTGATCTGCGGATAGACGGATATATTTTACGGCTTTGGCCAGGTCTTTCCTGACCAGCTTCCCCTCTCCATAATACATGCCCAAGTCATACTGGGCCTTGGCATCGCCCTTGTCGGCCGCTGCTTGAGTGGCTTGATAATTGAAGTTGGTGTTCTGCGCCATGAGGCCAAGGTTCAGGTTCCCAGCCATCAGCACCAAGCCTGTCAGCCGAAAACCTGCCGCAAAAATTCGTTTGTAATTTGATTTCATTTTTTTGCAATTTTATTTGAGCCGTTCGCACAGGCAAGTTACAAGATGGTGACACCAGAGTGACGCGCCCGCCATCGGCGGTTTCGCGGTTTCGGTTACAATCGTGTGACAAGTCAACCGATTTTCAGTTTTTTAATAGCAAATTAAATGCAACAAATTATATCAAAGCAGCTTACAAAACTAATCATTAATGTCCGATTTTTTGATGTCAATGTCCTTATCAAGGTAGTTTAGCCGGGTTGTTCCCGATAAACTGAGCGACTTTATATGAAAAAATCATCTCTGAAACGACTTGGATTGAATCTGGCCTTGTTGGCAGTTGTGGCGCTGCCCGGGGTGGCAACCGCTCAACAATTCGTCTATAATGCCACGGGCGACGTGCTGGCGTGTTTTCGCAAAATGAACCCCACCGGCGGAGATCAAGGGAATTACGAACTGGTGTTGAATCTGGGAAGCGCCACCAATCTTCTAAAAGTGTCCAGTGGCTCACAGATCACCCTGACCAACGTGACCTACAGCGCTTTGACGAATGCATTCATGGACACGGCGGGCAGTGAGCCGGTCCTTGCGGAAATCCAATGGTCGGCCACTGCGTCGGTGCCACTCCAACCCGGCAGCGGCAGGGGTAATAATGTTCCTTGGGTGACTCCATTGGGGGCATTCCCCGCTAACACCCTTTGGTTCACGCTTCCCGCCACCGCGATCAATGTGCAGACCGCCCCGCCTTCAAGGTTTGGATTTGCCGTGGCCGGCAACTATCAAGTCGGGATGGCGGAAATTGGCAGCGGTGCTATCAGCATTTCAGGTTTTTTGGGCGCCTCGAACGCCAATAACAACGCTTATCTGGTCAGAGAGCCTGATATTGCTTATAACACCTACGATCTTACTGCCTTCATTGGTGACGCCGCGAACAACTCCTTGGGTGATTTTGGTTCCAGTGGCACAAGCGCCATGCCTTCCGGGGTGGTGGAAAACAAGACGCCAAACCCTTTCACTTCCGCCCAGCGGGATGATTTTTACATGTTATGTCCGACCGGCACCACGAATCCCATCACCGGTTCAACGAACGACAGTTATTTTGTAGGTTACTTTATTCTGAACCCCAATGGCACCATGACCTTCACCCGGGCTGCAACTAATTCGGTAACGCCGCCGGCGGTGGTTTCCGTCATAGGCACAATTACCAATGGATTTGCGCCGCTGAAAGTGGTCTTTACGAACACGGCCACGGGCACCATCACCAACTGGGTTTGGAACTTTGGCGACGGCACCATCATCACCAACACCACCGGAGGGAATGTGACCAACACCTACACCGCCGGGGGCAACTACACGGTCTCGCTAACCGTGTTCGGACCAAGCGGAGCGAGCACCAACATCATGGCCAGTTACATCGTCGCTTCACCAACGCCGAAGCTGGCAGGGCCGACGCTGTCCGGCGGGAAACTGGTGTTTAGCGGTTCGAACTGTCCGGCCGGCGTCCAATACCGGATTTTGAATTCCACCAATGTGGCAATGCCGCTGGCCAACTGGACGTCAGTGGCGACGAACACGTTTTTGAACGACGGCACTTTTGCCTGGACCAATTCAACGGCCAATGCCGCCGATTATTTCCGGCTCGTCTCGCCTTGACGAGAGGATGGTTAACAAGAGCGGCGCTAGAGGCGGTCAGCCCTCTGACCGTCGGTTTAAGTGGCTTTGGGCAGGATGACAGTGACCCGCTTGATCCGATGCAACAGCGGCAGGCTCTTTTTCTTTTTCTTGTCATCATCATCTCCACCGTTGTTGCTGGCGACTTGTTGTCGGGCATCATTGCTGGACTGTTGCGCGGCGGCTTGGCTGGTGCTGGTGGCGCTGGCCGTGGCGCCGAGGGTGTTTTGGGCCACTCCTCCGACGTTCGCATTCTGGCTGATCACGTTCGCCGACACCCCGCCAGCGCCGGAAACGGTGGCTCCGGTGACACCGACGATGACGCCCGAAACCGTGCCGCCGCCGGAAACATTGGCCGAGCCGCCGGAAAGAACCGTGCCGCTAAAGTTCTGCCCGGCGTTGACCGTGCTGTTCTGGCGGGAAATCACCAACCCGATGATGTCGCCGGTGGCTTTCAAATCAACCGTGCCGCCAATCGCACCGGACTCGCCCAGATTAATGTTCCCGATGTAGAGCGGCGGTTCCTGGGAATTCCAGTCGTCATTGAAGGGCGTGCCGGCGGTCAAAGTAATGGTGGGACCGCTGGAAATATTTCCGTTGAGCGCCTCCTGTAAGATGCCGCCCAGACTCGCTTTGATGTCGCCGCGGGGGGTTTCCACGGTAATGTTGCCAGGAACACTGGCGCTGCCTGGAACTTGTGGTGGATCCACCAAGGTATTGGCCACAATGCCGCTGCCATAGATAGCCTCTCGATATAATTCGGCCAGTCCGGTCGCGGGATCAACATAAGTAACCGGCACCCCGATGTAAGACGCACCCCCGCTCCCGACATTGACATTCCCTTGAAGCGACTCGATGAAGATATTGCCGCCATTGTATGACGCGATGCGCGAGCCATTGATGTCAATGTCACCCAAAACCGTGACATTGACGTTTCCGTTTCCGGAGTTTAAAATCCCAAATCCCACCTCCCGCAGTTCATTGCCGAATAATTCTTGGGAACCGAGATCCATGGAGCCGCCGGTGCTGGTGACGTTCACATCGCCCCCGCCAATCGCCGCGATGGTTGAGGTCAGCATGGCCAAACTGGCGTGAGGGTCTATGGTGTTGCCGTCCACTACGACTGTCCCCGTTTGATCTGCCGTCACCGTGACATTCACTGTGGCCCCAGATGGGGTAATGGAGGCCAGGTTGGCATAACGGCTGTAACCGGCTTCCACATCCTCCACGCCACAGGAGAGGATCCCATAGGTGTTGCCCAAATCAATGGAAGTGGCATTGATGTCAAACTCACCGGGTCCGCCCAGCCGGTAACCAATCTGGCCGACGAAAGGCGAAGGCGCGCCCGCACTGGCTTGAGCAAGGTTATTCAACTTTGACGGATCAACCCAACTAACCGTATCCGTCTCAAACTGGCCGTAAGTTCTGCCGGGCGCGTTATCCCCGGGATTAGTATCAATCACCGGCAATCCATTGACCAAGTGCAATATCGTGATGGGTTGTGTCAATACCGAGAGGTCGGATATGCCGGCCGAAATGTTAAATGTGTTGAGATCTCCCGCAAAGCCCAGCCGCCCGGTGGTTGGATCATAAACGAATCCCGGATTCGCTCCTTGCAGTTGCCCGTTTGATAATCTCTGCGTATGAAACAAAGAGGCAGCTTGCAAGATGAAGTTAACCAATTGGGAAGGGGGAGTGTTGGGAGGCACCGTCAAATTGGCGAGGGTCGCCGTATTTAAAGCCAAAGTGAAAATATTGTCCCACGAACTGCCCATGCCAGGCAGCAGGTCCGCGGCAGGCACGCCGGGGATGTTGATGCCATAAACAAAGTCGTAGGGACCCCGGTTGTAAATCTGGCCGGCAACCGTAATGGAGGTGACATCGCTGGCATGTAAATTCTGCCCCGAAAAGCCACAGTTGATCATGTCGCCCCCCAGCGTGATCTGGGTCGCCTTGGAGGTAATCAAATCAAGGTTCGCCATGTCACCAGAAATATTGATGAGCACCGGATTGGGATCGGCGGCTTGAACCGGCAAACCGGGGCTGTGGTCGGAGTCAGAAAAGGAATTTTTGGCGTTGCTCCAACTAGTCTGGGAACTGTCCGACATAAGCAGTTCAGGGGTGGAACCGGGGCTATTGGGTGCGGAAACGAAACTTCCACCGTCCGTGGTGGTAATGTCCAGATTCTGATAGGCCGAGGGAAACAAGGTCACATTATCCTGCAAGGTGACGCCACCGGAACCGGCGGTGATGTTTAAAATCGGAGGATAAATGACGGGAACTTGATCTTGAATCGTCGCCAGCCGGGGCAGGTTCACATCGGTCAAATCCACCCCGATGCCGGCTTCCAGTGTCACGGAATCCTGGGGAGCATAATCAAAAGTATGAGCGGCGACAGAGCTGGCAAGACTAGAATTGTTATCAAAAACCCCGCGCGGATTCCGCACCTCCTGCAAATAGATGTTTCCATTGGGGGCATTGACATTCCAACTGCCGGTAATCAGGCTGAGTGAGAAAGAATTGCGACCGCTTGGAGCCCCCACATTCTGACCGGCGGTGATGGCGCCCACGCCATTGGCCAGCACATAATGGCCGTAAACATTGCCTCCGGCGGTGATCGTGACATTCCCCGGTTCCGGCCCAAAGGCACCCGTGCCCGCATCGGCGGCTCCGGTCGTGCCACTGGGCAGATAACTGGTGACATCTCCCCCGGCACTGATGGTGACATTCCCGCCGGCCACCGTGCTGACCCCACCAAGAACGCCGGAAACTGTATAAAAAGGTGGCAGTAGGATTCCTTGGCGACCTGAAGCCGCGGCGTATAGAAACCCGAAAGAGTTTGCTCCCGTATTGACATTGCCGTATCGCGTGGTCACATCAATGTTTCCCCCGTTCAGGGTGCGAATACCATCGTTGCCGGCGTAGCTGTCTGCGGCGAGCAGCACTTCGTTGGCTGCCCAAACATTGATGTTGCCGTTTCTCGTTTGAAGATACGCATCGTCATTCAAATAAATACCGTCGCTGCCGGATGCCGGCGTAGGTTGGTTGGCCGTCGGAACAAAGCTCGTGCCGGCCATCAGGTTGACATTCCAATTTTTCCCGGCGTTGATGCCAGCGCCATTATCCAACGTGGTGTTGTTTCCTGCCTGCAAGGATAATGAGGCTATCACGCCAGGATCATTCAGAAACCATTGCGCGCTCAATTCAATGTTGTCCAGCGCGTGAAGATTAATTTGTGAGTAGGCGGCGAGATCGTTTAAGCTGAAATTCACATCCAAATTATTATTGGCATCATAGGATGTGCCGGTGGAACTGGAAGAAAGAGTAAGGTCGTAGGGATTGATCAATAGGGCGAAATTGTCGCCAATCATCGAATGAACCGAGTTAGCAGTTAGATTGTTGCCGACAATCTCGACCATCCCGTTCTGGCCTCCGTTCTGACCGCCAACATTGATGACGGACGTCGGAGTGTCGGAATAAGCATTGCCGGATTGCAGCACCACAAAGCCGCCGGGACTGCCGTTGGCATAAGTCGGATCGCCACTGGCGGAAATTTGAGCATGAGCGCCCAAGGCCAGACTGCTGCCCGCGTCAACTTCAACAGCCCCGTTGGCATTCTGGATGGAATTGGCCTGAAGCAGTCCGTTCTCATTCACCCGGTTCGCTTTCAAGGTGATGTTCCCGCCATCCGCTTGAATGCCCGCACCGACGTCCACGGTAATCGTGTTGCCCGCAAGCAGGGAAACCGTGTCGAGCTGGCCGATCTTGTGAGCCAGGTTCCAAAGCGAACTTACTTCAATATCGCCCGCCGCGTTCAGGTTGATTTGAGCAAATCCCGAGGACAATGAGTTCACATTAAGCGCAAGCTGTCCATCCACGCCGCTGCCGTCGCCGTTCAGGGTGATGTTGGCCGTATCAATCGTCAAACTGCCGTCCGCATATCCGGCGCTGGACTGGGCGTTGATGGCGGACTGGAGCAGGCTCATCCCGGGCGCGGCAATTGTCACCTGCCCGGCATTGCCGCCCTGCGTGCCGCCAGCGACATTGATGATGGAACCACTTTGATCGGAAAACACATTGCCAGCCTGGAGGGTCACGGAACCGCCGGGACTGATGCCCATGGCAAACCCATTGGCCGTGATGCTGGAATTGGCCCCCAGGTTGATGGCGTCGCTGGCGTTGATGCCAATGATGCCGCTGATGTTTTTAATGGAATTGGCCTGAAGCATTCCGTTTTGATTGACGGTTGGCGAGACCAGTGAAATTTTTCCACCATCGGCTTCAATGCCCGCGCCGGCGTTCACCGTGATCGTATTGCCCGCGTTCGCCGTCACGGCTCCTTCGGTCGCAAGGCTGGTGATCGTTGGATCGCCATCGGCAATCATTTGAGAACCGGAACCCAGATTGACGGTGTCGCCCGCGTTGAGTGCGATCGTCCCATTGGCATATTGAATGGAATTAGCCTGGAGCCGTCCGTTCTGGTTGATGGTGTCCGCATTGAGTGAAATGGCTCCGCCATCAGCCTGAATGCCGGCGCCGTTGTTCACCGTGATCGTGTTGCCCGCGTTCACCGCCACCGATCCTTCGGTCGTGGTGCTGGCCAGCGTCGTGTTGCCATTGGCACTGATTTGGGAACCGGTGCCCAGCGTGACACTGTCGCCCGCGACCAGTTCAATAACTCCGTTGACATTCTGGGCGGAATTGGCCTGAACCAGTCCGTTTTGGTTCACCATTTGCGCCTGCGCGACGATGCTGCCGCCATCGGCGATCAATTTGCCTTCGTTATCCACCGAGCCTTGGGGCAGCGTGACGGCGGCACTCAATCCGCGTCCATCGGGGCGGGTGGAAACCAGCACTTGCTCGCCCGCATAGAGACCGATTTTCCCCGCCGGCGCGGAAATCGTGCCGACACCGTAATTTCCTTGGTCGTCAATCCCACTCCGGTTCTCAATATCGCTCGCAATCAAAAAAACCGAACCGCCGCCGGCAATGTTGATCTGGCCGTAGTTGATGATTTTGGCCGCGGGCGGCGGCGCGCTGAACGACCAAGCGCCGCCGCTGGAAAGATCGGGCATGGGAATCGGCGCGGTTGTCATGATGAGGCCGTGGGTGCTGATGGCCGCCTGGCCGCCGATATAAAAGCCATTTTGATTCTGCAAAACCACGTAACCATTGGCATTCAGACTCCCCAGAATTTGCGAAGGATTGGCATCGTTGATCTGGTTCCAGACCAACGAGGACGAGGAAGGCTGGACGAACGTCGTGATCTCGCCGGCACCGATATTAAAACTTTGCCAGTTGATGAAGGCGTTGGCCGAAGTTTGATTGATGGTCAACTGCGAACCGGCGGTATTAAAGGTGGCCGTGCCTTGGGCGACGGCGCCGCCGGTGGGATTGGCGTGAACCGACAACCCGCAAAGCAGACAAAGCACCCATGAAATGGCCGCAATTGACCGCAATCGGATGGAACCGGTGAATTTGATTTTCATAGCGAACTTCAAAGCTTGATTGTAACATTCCGACAACAAACAAATAGGTTATTTTAGTAACATTTTTGTAACAAATGGTTGGGGCTTTTTCACCGTGAATTACCTTGAAATTGCTTTGAATTAAAACTGCGCGGTCAAGGAGAAATTAAAGAACGGCTGATACGCCTCGGTGGTGGTGGTTTTCAACAGTGGCACGGAGAAAAGGAGCCGCGCTTCCCACTGGGAACCGATGGAAGCCACGCCGCCAAAACCCGTGCCCCACAGTGCCGTGCTGTCGGGGCGGCCTTGAGGATCCAGCAGATAAATTTTGGCGAAATCCATGTAGATCGAGCCACGAAGCGTGAGCGGGGCGCCGCCATAAACCGTCCCCACCACATGCGGCGGCGTCTGTTGCTCCAGCGACACGTGCCAGCCGGTGTCGCCGAAGACTTCGCCTTCATGGTAACCGCGGACGCTGTTGACGCCGCCCGCGCCAAATTGTTCGTTGCTGATCAAAGGCTCGCTCGTCCATTGGCCATCCGCGCGCAAAGTGGTCATCCAGTTCGTATGAATGGGAAACCGCCAGGAAAAACTGGGATTGAGCGTCACCCAATGACCGGAAGATTGGGTGGAACTGGTGATGCCTTGAAGATTGCTGCTGGAACCGGAATACCAGGCATTGCCGGCCAGACCCAGACCCAGAATCACCGAATTCCCGTCAGGAGCGTGCCAGCTTAAATTATAACTGACCGACAAGGGCAGATACTCCAACGACCGATCGGTTATCGGCACAGGCGAGGCGACCGTGCTGTAGACCGGTGGATTGGGAATGCCGGCTGCGTTGACGGTGATTTCGGCAAACTTGAAGTTGTTCGTCTTTGAACTAGTGGTCTCATAAGTCTTGAAATCAAGGCCGCCGGAAAAATCGGAGTGAAAATTTCCCGGAATCTCCACCGGGGCGCTCAAGCGGGCACCGAGGTCATTGTTCACTGTGAGATCCTGCTGGACATTGTTTTGAGTGATGGTGCGCACGCCGGGAACATTGTAGAGGGTGGAACTGGACAGGGTTTCCAAACCGGTGTCAATGGCGGAACGGCTGGCATAGACATTCAACTCGGGCTGTCCCGTGGCCGGCGGCAGATTGAATTTCCGGGTGGCTTCATTGTAGCCGAAATTGTCAGGGTTGCCGGCAATCACCTCCTCAATCGAAACCGGGTTGCCCAGCGGCATCCGGTAAAACGCGCTGTAATTGGCGACCAGCGGCACGTCGTAAAAATGCCACTGGTTCCCCAGCTTATAATTCTCCGGGGAAAAACCATATTGAACGCCAAACGAATTCTCGTGCTGCCAGAGATTGTTATAGACGGCGGACGAATTCAAACGCAGTTCAGGCGTGCCGGGCGTGCTTTGATTGTTCAATTCCACCTTGGCATGAAGCGGCAGGCGATCCTTGACCTTCAACGCGAGATCGCTGGTGCCCGGATCGGGACCGGGTTCAATGACCGGATAAATCTGCCGGTCCTGATTCGCGTTGGCGCGGTTCAGTTCCGCCTCAAAGATCTGGCGGTTGAGAATCATGTTCGTGTGCAGGCTGGGCAGGGCGCGCATGACGTTGTTGGAACTGAAATACTGGTTCCCCTTCACTTCGATGGTGGCCAGCCGGCCTTCAGTCACCCGCACCGTGACCGTCGCATTGGTCAGTTTTTGCGGGGGCAAACCCACGACCACCGTCACATAACCGCGTTCGCGATAGGCGTTTTGAAGCTGCGTCACGGCGGCGCGAATTCCGTCGAGACTGACGTTGGTGCCGAAAGCGCCGTCAATATTGGTCAGCGTTTGACCGAAGGATGCCGGCGGCAAAACCGTGTTGCCGGTGATCAAGTATTTTTCCACGGCGAACCGCGGGCCGGCATTCGTGGACACCACATGAATCCGCGTGTCTTTCTCCCGGGCGGCCAGATCGGCCATTTTCTGTTTCATGGCGGCCTGGGCTTGGGCCATTTCTTCCGGCGTGGCCGGAGTGTTGCGCTGCGGGATTGGCGGGACAACTTCCGGCGCGGGCGCGTTGGTGGCCGCGACGGAAGCCGGAAAGCCCGACGCGCCCGTGGCCGGATTTGAGGCGGTTTCCACACCGTTGCCGGAAATGAGATAGCGTTTTCCGGCCACCACGATTTGAGCCACCGCTCCGGGGAAAACATCCAGCGTGACGACGCCCTTGGCGATCCGTTTGGGAGCGATGACAATGTTCATCATCAGATAACCCTGGTTCCGGTATTCCGTTTGCAAATCCGCCGCGGCATGCACGATCTCCTCGATGCTTACATTCGTCCCGGTGTATTTGGCGAAAAGTGGAACCAGCAGGTTGGTGGCAAGCAGCGCCTTGCCCTGGACAACGTAAGTTTGAACATTATAGCCGGGAGCGGGGCCGTTGGTGTTTGGGACGGACGACGGTTCGGCTGCCGGCAAATTCCCGCAACAAAAAATTGACAGCCACAGGAAAACCACCAGCCCCAATGACAGGCAATCAGTGGACGGTTTGCCGGTTAACTTTGCTTGGACTGGGATCATCGGATTGGACCAGGTTCCAGGGCCGCGCGGCACGGGGCGATTCGTTCGTTGTTTATGTTAAAAAGTCGGCGCATTTTAATTCAGGTTCCAACAATGATTTCCTTGCGCCAAACCCGGCCTGGCCGGGTGAAAGCACACGCCCTAAATTGGGCAATCCATATTACGGACTGCTGTCGAAATTGTGACGATCTGGCAACAAAAAAATCGGACATGAGATTTTTCCGGCTCCAAAGCATGGTTGTCATGCAGACATCGGGGAATGAATTATCAGAATTTTGAAGCTATAAGCGGGGATAACCTGGGTTTTAGGAATCCTAAATCGTTTCCGGTATTTCTCCAAACCGTCACTCGTTCGTAACAAGGACTGTCTATTTTTCAATTCAACAACCCGGCAGTGAGGCGACAGCAGCCTGCCGAATCAGTGGAACAGCTTATTAAATATGAAGCAAGCAGATTGCCCCTATGAAGCTCACCTGAACTTCAGAAAAATCTCCATTCCGGCAGGCGGGGAACAGGCTTTGCAATTGGATTGCTGGTCGGTCTTTCATGTCAGGAATGGCACCGGTTTTTATCTAAACCAGCAATTGAAACAAGAATTGGAAACCGGATCGGTTCTCCTGACCGCTTGGGTTGCGGATGGAATCATTCGCGCCAGCCAGTTGGGAGAGCTGTCCCTCAATATGTTCAGTGTCGTCCCGGCGCGTTTGACCGGGTTGATCAGTCTTACAGAGCAGAGCCTGCTCGCCGAGGCGGCGACCCGAAAAGAAAATTGCCTCCAAATGTTTCCGCCGGGCAGCCCGGTCGCTGAAAAGATGGACGGACTCCAGGCGGGCGGGAAGCAGGACGGACTATTGTTCCGGTTGGAATTACTTCAGCTCTTTGTTCAAATGATCGGAAACAGACTGCAACCAGCCGCACTCGACCAGGATGTCGCCGATGCCCGGACGCGTTTGCAGTTGTTCTTGGAGCAGACACCCTCTTTGGATTTGATTGACGTGAGTTTCAACGAACTGGCGCAGCGAACCCGTTGCACGCCGCGACATTTGAGCCGGATTTTTCACGAACTGGTCGGCATGTCGTATAGCGACAAGCGCACCGAACTCCGGTTGGAACGTGCGCGGGAACTGTTGGCCACGAGCGATGCCAAGATTGTGAATGTGGCCTTGGAAAGCGGCTTCAAGTCGTTGAGCTTATTCAATCTCTTGTTCGTGCGGCACTATGGAATCAGTCCGGGCAAATGGCGGCAAAAACATTTCGGTGAAAAAACCTTCAAGCCGGTTGCTAAAAAATCCGCGCCTGAAAACAATCAGGTTCCGGCTTTACGGGTGATTGTAACGGCGGGGTCTGGCCGGAATGACAGTCAATACTCCGGATTGAGAAATCAGCAGCGGAATGACCGGATCGGGACGATCAAAGGCGTCACCCGGCTATCACCGGCATAAAACCGGCATGCCGGTTCAGGTCAAGTTTTCATTGCGATTGTCTTGGAAATGTAACGTGCCAAAGCCGCCCGACTATTTCATGCTATTGTCAGAAGGCTGAAATCGTCGCAGCCTTGAAAATAAACTATGTTATGACTCATTTCCGCGAAAGGCATTTTTTTCCGATCGCGACCCTTTGCCTGCTCGCCTGCCAGTTGGGATTGCTCGTGCCGGCGCTGTCAACGCGCGCGGCAAACCAGGTCGTGGCCTGGGGTGCGGGCAAAATAATCAATCCGGCGGACAACAATGACTTCGGGCAGTCCATTGTTCCGGCCAGCCTGACGAATGCGGTCTTGGTAGCTGGCGGCGGACGGCACAGTCTGGCCTTGAAAGCCGATGGCACGCTGCAAGGCTGGGGCGACGATTCGGCGGGCCAGACGAATTTTCCCGCTGGCAGTAATTATATGGCGATTGCCTGCGGATACTTGGACAGCTTGGCGCTGCAATCCAACGGCATCGTGCTCGCGGTTGGAGATGAAGGGGACTCCGTTGCCGATCCGACGAGGGTTCCGGGCAATTTGAGCAATGTGGTGGCCATTGCGGCTGGAAAATATCATTGTCTGGCGCTGAAAGCCGACGGCACGGTGACGGCTTGGGGCACGAGCACCAATCCCGGCACCTACGTCGCGAATGTTGACTATGGGCAGTCAGTGGTTCCGGCGGAGCTTTCCAATGTGGTGGCGATTGCGGCCGGCGGCTGGCACAGTTTGGCGTTGAAAGCCGACGGCACCCTGACCGGCTGGGGACGCGCGGATTTTGGGCAGGCTTATAGTCCTTCCGGCCTGTCCAATGTGGTCGCGATCGCGGCGGGCGCCGCCGACAGTCTGGCGCTGGAAGCGAATGGAAAGCTCGTGGCCTGGGGCGACAACACCTATGGACAAACGAATATTCCGCCCGGCTTGAGCAATGTGGTGGCGATTGCGTCCGGCGCATGGCATAATCTGGCGTTGAAGAGCGATGGCACGGTGGCGGCCTGGGGAGCCGGCGGCGGCTCCAGTGTTTATGTGGATTATGGACAAAATATCGTGCCGGCCGGTTTGAGTAACGTAGTGCAGATCGCCGCCGGCCAGGTGAACAGCCTGGCCTTGGTAGGCAGCGGCCCGCCCGTAATGAAAGTTCCCCTGACGGTGGCCGGCTTCGGGACGAACGGTTTTACTGCCAGCTTGACCGCCCGCAATGGCCGGGTTTATCGGTTGGAATACTTGAACGCACTGACGAACCAGACGTGGAGCGCCTTCTCTTTGCAGGCCGGACAGGGTGGCGCGATGCGTTTCAACGATCCGGCCCCGACCGCGCCGCAACGATTTTACCGGGTCAGCCAATGGTGATGGCTTCGTCGGCCACCGGCACTGTTCGTAACCAGAACGTAACCATTGCGTCATAAAACCGTTGCCTGCCATTTATAGGATTTGCCGATGCAAAGATCAGATGCGGCAATTCACCGACGCGATTTATCCCTCCGCAACGGCTTGAGCTGGCTGGCGGCCATTGTGGCCGGAGCCGGAATGCTCGGCACGGCGTGGCGCGCTGTGGGCGCCGAAGGTTCCACGAATAATGCCGCTTCTGATCCGGTGTTGAGCCTGATGCTGGAAAAAGGCATGATCACCGAAGACGAGGCGGCCAAGGTGCAGGCCCAGGTGGACGCCCGGCGCACCAACATGGCGGCGCAATTTTCGGAGTCTTCCCCATGGAAAATCAGCACGGGAATCAAGAACCTGGAATTGTTTGGCGACCTCCGCACGCGCTACGAAGGCCGTGCCTACTCCGATCCCGGCGGGGACAATGTTCATCTGGACCGTTTTCGCTACGCCGTCAGGCTGGGTTTGCGCGGGGACGCATTTGATGATTTTTATTACGGGGTGCGGGTGGAGACCTCCGCCAATCCACGTTCGTCCTGGGTGACGCTGGGGACGCCATCCTCGAGCATTCCCCCTTCGTTTGGTTCGACCTACCAAGGGCCGTTTGGAAAAGCCGCCGGCACCATTGATATCGGCCAGGTTTATCTTGGCTGGCGGCCGGAATCATGGTTCGACTTCACGGTGGGCAAAATGCCCAATCCGCTTTACACCACGCCGATGGTCTGGAGTTCCAGCATCAACCCGGAAGGCGCGGCGGAACGCTTCAATTACACCGTGGGCGAGGCGGATTTCTTCGCTACGTTCGGCCAGTTTATTTATGCGGACGAGAATCCGGAACACCGCCTCCGGCGGTCTTGGAATCAACGGAGTAATCGGACAGTCGGCGGACAACATTTTCCAGATCGCCTGGCAGGGTGGCTTGACCTATCATATCACGACCAATATTTCCGCCAAGGTTGCCGCCACGGTCTATCAGTATTACGGGTTGCAACGGAGTTCCGGCTTGCAGGCCACGGCTCCCTATTTTGGCGATCCTTATGTAGGCGAGGGCGCTTACACCGGGCCGGGCACCGCCAACCTGATCAACGGTTACAGCGGCTATGGGACATCCGGCACTTTGCCCGGCTATGAAAGTCTGGGCTATCCCAATAATCAAGTCGGCCTCAATAGTCTGACAGTGCTTGAGGTTCCCTTTGAACTCAACTTCAAGATCAGCAAGCTGGATGCGCAGTTGTTCGGCGATGTGGCCTACAACTTTGATGGCGCGCAACGCGCGCGCGACGCGGCAACGGCCTACGCGGCTTATCTGGCAAACCAATTGGTTCCCTCTACGATCAGCGCTTTTGCCCCGCAAACGAGGGATGTCATGGCGTATCAGGTGGGCTTTGCCATCGGGAGCCATGGCGCATTGGGAATGGTGAACGGTTCCACCGCCAAAAAACATGCGTGGGAGGCGAGAACTTACTGGCAGCATGTGGAGCAATATGCCCTGGATCCCAACCTGCCGGACGCTGACTTTTTTGCCGGGGCGCAAAACATGGAGGGCATTTACGCCGCCATCGCCTATGGATTCAACGACAATTTTATCGGCACTGTCCGGTATGGTTATGCCAGCCGCATCAACAACCTGATCGGCACCGGCGGCACCGGCCCGGACATCCCGCTCATCAATCCGATTGATCACATGGATGTCTTCCAGGTTGACTTGACCTTCAAGTTTTAAGGCAGCGCAGTGCCCGGCGATTGGATTGACAACCACCTCGGCGCACCGCGCACTTTCGAACCATGTTCTGACCTTGCCTCCGGCGCGCGGTTGCCCGCGTTGGTTTTTTTGTCTTATTTCTTTACCGAAAAGTTGCGAGAACGTCACACGACATCGTCGGCTGTTGGTTTAACATCGAAGCCCCAGCAATGTGTTAATGAGTATTTGAATTTTAAAATTTATGAAACGGTTAATTAAAAAGAAAAGATCGTTTAAGAAAGTCCTGATTTTATTTTTTAAGAAAGCCTTGATTTTTCTGGCGGCGATGTCAGTCGTGGCTGTGGCCGGCTGGTTTGGGCACAAAATTTACAAACGAGTGGAGGAACATCGTCTGATCGCGCAAGCCCGGGAATATGAGTCCAAAAAAGACTGGCGGAACACCAATCTTTGCCTGCAGCGCGCGCTGCAAATCAATCCCCTCAATCTGACCGCCTGCCAAATGACTGCCGATTTACTGGAAGCCGGCGGCTCGCCGGAGGCGCTTTCGTGGCGGATTCAAGTGGCCAAGCTGGAGCCGGACAACGTCACCAACCGTTTTGCGTGGGCCAGGGCGGCCATCAAAAGCCAGAACCTGAAATCGGCCGAGGAAGCGCTCGGCGGGATTGGAGAAAAAAATAAATCCTCCGCCGAATATCATAAGATCGAAGGGGCGCTGGCGTGGAATCAGGGAAAGGCCGCCGAAGCGGAAAAACAATATGCCGAAGCGTTGCGGCTGGAACCGGCGGATCAGGCGAATGTGCTCAATCTGGAAACCATCCGTTTGACCTCCACCAACCAGGTGGTCGCCAACGCCGCGCGCCTAGCTTTGGAACAAACGGTTACCAATGCAGCCCTGCGGCCCGTAGCCCTACAGCATTTATTAACCGTCGCCGTCGCCCGGCATAACTTGTCCCAGGCATTGGGTTATTCCAAGGAAATTGTGGGCAATCCTTCAGCCAGTTTTTCGGATAAGATCAATTATCTCCAGTTACTGCGGGAAGCCAAGAGCGACGAATCCGCTGCGTGGCTCGCCTCGCTCAAAACGGCGGCGGCGCATTCGGCTCCGGACGCCTTTGCTTTGGGACAGTGGCTGGCCACGACTGAAAAACCCGACACCGCCTTGCGCTGGCTTCAGGGGCTTCCGCCGGGAATGCAAACCAATCTGCCGGTGCCGTTGATTATCACCGATTGCCAGATTGCGCTCAAAGATTGGAATGGACTGCTCGCCTTCGTCAGCAAACAGGATTGGGGCGAGGCGGAATTTTACCGCAGCGCCATCATCTCCCTGGCCCAACGCTCGCTTGGCCGGAGTGACAGCTCGGAAATCGCATGGGCTAAATCACTTTCTCTGGCAGCCCATCGGCAGGATCACCTGTTGCGGCTCGCGCAAGTGACCGAGGCGTGGGGCTGGCTTCCAGAGAAGACCGAAGTGTTGCTCAAGACCACGGATATCTTTCCGAAAGAGAAATGGGCCGTCAATGAGTTGATGGCAAAACTTTATACCGATGGAAACACCATCGGATTGCAGAACCTGCTGTCCAAAATTCACAACTCCGATCCATCCGATGTCCGGATCGAAAACAACCTGGCCAACATCCTGCTCCTCCGGAAATCCGAGTTGGATCAGGCGAACATCATGGCCAAGGAGGTCTATGATAAATCGCCCAACGACCCTTTTTTCATTTCCACCTATGCCTATTCCCTGCTGTTGCAAAAAAAAACAGACCAAGCCGTCAAAGTCCTCAACAATCTGAAGCCTGAATATCTCAAGATACCTTCCATCGCCGCATATTACGGAGTAATTCAGGCGGAATCGGGGCACAAAGATCTGGCCCGAACCTATATCGCCGCGGCTCAAACGGCAAAACTTTTGCCCGAAGAAAAAGAGATGGTTCGTCTGGCCAATGCCCGTCTGTAACCGGCTTGGTTCTTACCATCCTTTAGAAGGGCAAACTTACTTACTATGTTCCTGAACCGGAATGATAGTGTTTAATTATATGGTGCCGATGGAGGGGGTCGAACCCACACATCCTCACGGATACCAGATTTTGAGTCTGGCGCGTCTGCCAATTCCGCCACATCGGCCAACCGATAATCAACAATTAAAAAATACAGCAACTTGGTGGACAAATGCAAGTATCCGATTCGCGTTTTTGCGGGAAACTCGACTGGACATACTCAATCGTCCAGCGGCACGAGTTGCAAGCTGCGCAAATTCATCGGCTGCCAGCCATCGCTCACGGGTTTCACCGTCAACGTCACGTTGCCAGCCGAAATATCCAACGCACCGGTCAGATTCGCGCTTTGAAACTTGGTGTAATCTTGCGTTGCCGGCGCAGTGCCTTGAACTTTCTGTTCGCCGACCATCACCTCGAATTTTCCCGACGCTTCCGCTGCGATCTCCGCCGTCACCTTGAACTTGCCGGGACGGTTTATTTTGAAGCTCCAACTTGCCGTGTCCTCCGGGTTGGTCCAAAAGCCAATGTTATCCTTGCCGCCGCCGGATTCGTATTGGAGTCCGCCGTGCAAGTCGGCCTCGCTCGCCAGCAACCGCACCGAACCATCGGCGGCTTGAACCTGGGCGGTGCCCGTTGCAGCGATTTCCGGAACGCCATTGATTTTTAGAACCACCGTTGAGGAAATTTTGTCCGGCGCTTCCGCCGGAACCGTGATTTCGATGCCGTCGGCTGCGGAGTTGAATTTTAATTTCTTCCCGGTGGCAAGCAACTGCGCGGATTTCACGACGTTTTTTAAGCCGGGCACCACGAGTTTTCCATCGGCCGGCCAGTTGAAAACATGCAGATAAAGCGTTGTCTCATTGCCGGAAATTTTTTTCGTGCAACGACCCCACGGCAGTTTTTTGAACGGGCTGGCGGTCGTGCCGTAAATCGCGTCGCCATTGACCTTCATCCACGCGCCGACGGCCCGCAGTCGTTCGATGCTCGGTTCAGGAATCAAGCCTTCACTCGTCGGCCCGACATTGAGCAGATAATTTCCGCCCTTGCTCGCGATGTCCACCAGGTTGCGCAAAATCGTTTCGGTGGATTTCCAATTATTGTCGTAACTCTTGAACCCCCAGGTGTCGTTCATCGTCATGCACGTTTCCCAATCACGTCCCTTGAAACCCGTCGCGGGAATGGACTGTTCGGGCGTTTCAGTGTCGCCTTGATAACCGCCGCCCAGCCGGTTGTTGAAAATGATGCCCGGCTTTAATTTGAGCACAGCCGCCAGTTTGTCCGCCCGCTCTTTGTTCATGTCGCACGGCGTGTCCCACCACAACACCGCGGGAAATTCGCCGTAGTTCGAGAGCAATTCCCTCACCTGCGGCACGGCCACCTTGTCTATGTAATTGTCCATATCCTGCTTTTGCGCGGGATCCCAACTGCCACTGCACTCCGAGCCGCCGTTGTTCCAATCCTGCGCCTGCGAGTAATAGAAACCAAGCTTGACGCCGTATTTGCGACACGCCGCCGCGAGCGGTTTCAAAACGTCCTTGCCGTAGGGCGTGGCGTCCACGATGTTCCACGGACTGGCCTGCGTCGCAAAATTCGCAAAGCCGTCGTGATGTTTCGCGGTAATGACGATGTATTTCATGCCCGCCTCCTTGGCCAAGCGCACCCATTCGTCGGGATTGTATTTAATGGGATTATATTCCTTCGCATAGCCTTGGTATTCGGCCATCGGTATTTTTGCGGTGCTCATGATCCATTCACCGATGCCCGGAATTTGTTTGCCAT
This sequence comes from uncultured Verrucomicrobiae bacterium, assembly GCA_963738225.1. GTDB lineage: Bacteria > Verrucomicrobiota > Verrucomicrobiia > Limisphaerales > UBA11358 > UBA11358. The sequence goes on along the minus strand of CAVTVR010000005.1, from coordinate 289,669 downwards.
GATAAGTGCCCGCCGGAACCGAATAGACGCCCCAGTGAATGAACATTCCGAAACGCGCCGCGCGCCACCATTGCATCCGCGCGTCACGTTGCGCGGCGGTTTCGTTGGCGTAAGGATCGGACGAATCGGCTGCGTTTGCGAAGTAAGGAACGAGCGCAGAGAGCAGCAAGCCCGCCACAACAAGTTTGGCTTTGATAGTTGCAATCATAATAAGTAATAACCGGTGAATTCGAGCTAAGATATGGTTTTATTTTTCATTTGTCCAGCCCCGCGCGCAACGACGCGTGCCATTGATGCGCGCCGGGCGCGTCACTGACGGTGGGAAACGCCGATACGCGCAACCGGGTCGCGCCCATCGGAATCAGCGTTAAGTCCTGCACCGGCTGATCGCTGGCGGCGGGGCTGGCCTGCAGTGTCGCGCAGAGTCCATATTTGTCCAACGTCCATTCCGGAATTTGCCTGCCTTTGGCCGTGATTTGAATCGGGCAGCTACCCGGCGTGAATGGGAAATTATCCTGCGGCCAGGCGAGTTTTTTCACGGTGAACGATTTCTCCGGCTGCGCGTCGTCAAGCACCAAGCCGTAGTTCCACGGCGTCGTCGGGTAATAGCCAAACGACGGCCATTGCGCCGGGTCGGCGGTTTTTTGCCAGCCGGAATCGCCGATGGCCGTGGCGGCGCTGTCCACGCGCTCCACGCGCTCGCCGATTTTCAGCGAGAAGGTCAGCGGGCCGTAATTCACGCTCACGCTGTCGTGATTGGCCGTCCAGCGCTGCACGGACACTTCCATCGGCAGGTCCAGCGTGACCGCGTCGCCATCTTTCCACTCACGCTCAAGGCGGACATATTTGTCGGCTTCCGGCGCAATGGATATTTTTTCCCCATTCACCGAAACGCCCGCCGTCTTGCACCAGCCGGGAATGCGCAAATAAATTGGAAATGAAACCGCCTTGTCCGTGTGCAAGGTGAAACGCACCTGTTCCTCAAACGGATAATGCGTATCTTCCTTGACGCGGACGTTTGCGCCGTCGCCGACCCGCGCCGAGACTTCGCTCGCGCTGAAAATGGCGGCGCAAAGACCGTTGTCCGGCGTGGCCAGCCACAAATGCTTGTTGAAATACGGCCAGCCCATCGAATGATTATGCTGGCAGCAACGCGAACTGAACGGATTCATCAGCAGAAACGGCCCGCCGTTTTGAATGCCGGGCGCGTGGTTTTTGGCATCGCTCACCACCATGTTCGGCGCGGTCAGATAGCGCAAGGCGCGCAAATCCGGGGTCAGCGCGGCGGGATAAGTGTTGAAGGCCACATTCTCGCAGTTGTCCGCCCAGAACGGATCGCCGCTCATTTGCATCAGCAATTCGTCGGACAACATCTGTTCTACCATGCCGCAGGTCTCGATGGCTTGGCGCGGATCAGAATAACCGGGCCGGCAATTTTCATCGCCGCCAAACATGCCGCCGGGAACTTGGCCGAAGCGTTTGCGCACTTCTTTGAAATCAGCATAGCTCGCCTGTAACTCGGCGGCGTTGTGCGTTTGCAAATAATGCTCCGCCGGCTCGCGAAAGCATTCCGCGATGTTGACGTTGTGCCAGTTGGGCAGCGTGCCGCTCATTTCCCAGTTGGCGGTGCAGCGGTGAATTTTGTCCGCCAGTTCCAGCAGAAACGCGTCGCCCGTGCGATTGTAGAGCCAGTAAATGCTGTAAAGCTCGTCTCCGCCGCGCATCTTCTGCCAGTAGTGCGTGAGCAATTGGTTGTCGGGAATGGTGAGGTGATATTTGAAATACTTCGTCATCACATCAATCACCCGCGCGTCGTGCGAATGCTCGTAATAGGTTTCCAGACAAAACATCATCGTCATGTTCGCCCAGAAATCACGCGTGCCGTCGTCGTCAAATTTCTGGTCGGGACCGAAATCGCCGTTCGCGCGCTGGCTGTTCAGCGCGCCGTTGATCCACACCTCGCTCTCGGCGATCATTTTCGGATCGTTGAAAATGTAAGCAAGCTGGATGTAACCTTTGAGCCAGTAAGGCACTTCTTCCCAGCCGTATTTTCCCTTGCCATCCTTGCTCAACCACGCGTTATCGTCCTTGGTCAGCCAGACGCTGATCTCACCCAAATGACCACACAGGCCGTCGCGCTGGCGCTGCAAAACTTCCAACAGCCAGCCTTTCGGCTGCACCGAGCCGATGGGCAAAGGAATGAATTCGCTCGACCCCAGCGGCGCGCGATTGCTCACATAAAAACTGTTGGTGGAAGCCGTATCCGGCCGCTCAATAACGCTCACGGTGTCCGCGCTGAAGGCGGAAAACGATGCCAGCAGGGTGGTGACGAGTAGCGGTTGAATTAATTTCATAAGTATCTTGGTCGCACACTTCGGGGTAAATCCAAATCTAGTTTACAAGATTACAAGAAATGCCGGTGGTTGTCGTGTGGCATAAATCGGCCACGACAAATGACCTTTCTCCGGTTTCGAACAAGATTTCGAAAAGAGTTGCCAGAATCAAGGATATTGCAACCGATAAAAACTGTTGCCTTTGTATTCGGCAGCCGCTGGGCTGATAACGCTCGTCACAATGCAGCATAGCGCGGCGGAGCCGCAACCAAACACAAGTTCATAAGGAAGCCAAGCAACCATGAATTTATTCCGATAATTCTTGGATTCCTGGTTTCCTTATTAAAAATCTTCGCAGCAAAACAAGAGATGAAACATTAGCAATGCAATGGCATCCGTCGCCAGCAGGCCGGACAAAATTGGACGGGAGTGTCACACGGACGTTGGTTTGGACTTCGGCTGAATACGGATTGCCGACCACTTAAAACGGCTCGACAAAACCCTGAGCCGGCCTAATTTTAAAGCATGAACCTGCAAATCAACTCGCAGAAATGGAATCTCTGGGGTTCCGACGGACTCAAACTGTTTCTGCCCCGCGAGCGTCGGGGGAGTGCCATCTATTTTCAGACCGACTGGTCTCCCGCTCCCGCGAGCGAGGAATCTCGGTCGAGGCGGAGAGGGAGAAGCCGCGCTGGCCAACATTGGGTGCAGGCACCGCCTGCTGTTTGCCTTCGCCGGTGAGTTTGGCGTGGCCGTCGGTGATGGCGCGTTTGAGGTAGCTCATGGTAAAACCCGATTTTAAGGACACGGCGAGTGTGCGCGGGAATTTTGGCGGCGTCAATTCCCGGCTGTGGTTGGCAGTGTCCTGATTTGATTGGTAGGGACAGCGCGGTCCCCGGCGGTAAAGCCGCCGGAACGAACGGACAAGGCCACGCGTGTTGGGATGTTCGTTGCGCCCGCGCTACGGGCGCGGACGGCGCGGCGCACCGTTGCTACCAAATCAGGCTTTGCCGCCCTATTCCTTCCCAAACTGTCCTGCCTCAAGGCACCCGGAGGACACTGAAAGCCTTGTTCTGAGATACTTCCCGCTGGATTGACTGGATTTATGCAGTTTATTAACCCGGTTCGCTGGCAAATTAACCACATGCTTGAAGAAATCAGGCAAGCCGTTGATTTTCTTGGATAAGTCGTCATGGAAGTTGGTTATTTCATTTGTTGCCGGGGGCAAGTCCATCGCCAAAAAGGTTAATTGGTTAAGTGACTTGGTCACGCGGACGATGGACCCGGCCAAATTGCTCATTTCGTCAGTCAAGTGCTTGAAATATCAGGCTAATTCGTTGCCGGACTGGGTTAGGGAAACGGGAAAACAGGTTAAAAAAATGACGGACCGGGTTAATGCAATGGCCGCCTGGCGTGCTTGGAACAGTTCTTATAACAATCATAATAATTTATCTTCATTACTGTATTGAATAAGGTTGGCACGACGGCTGCTAAGTGATTTTCCGTCCGATTTTAACAGTTGGTTCGGTTGAACCGGCGGTCGGGCAAAAAAAGGAGATGATAGAAGTTCCATAGTTATGAAAAAGACTATTATCTATAAAGTCTCCTTGGATTTCGCCAATTACAGCGATTCCCCGTTGGGAGATTTCGCGGGCAACGTGGCGACCAGCCTGGACGGCAATACGGCGTTTCCCAATCCACCCGTCAAACCCGCCGACCTCAAGGTGCAGGTGGCGACGTTCACCACGGACATCCAAGCGGCCTTGTTGGGCGGAATGCCGTTGACCGCCAAGAAGAACGCCGCGCGTGAAATCGTCCTGGAATCGCTCCGGGCCAACGCCTACTACGTGCAGACGATTGCCAGCCGCAATCTGGATGTGCTGCTCTCCTCGGGTTACTTCGCCAACAGCACCAACCGGGCGCAAACCCCGCTGGACAAACCGGCCATCACCAGCATCGAGAACGCCGCCGCGCAGCAATTGCTCGTGCGTGTGACGCCCATTGACAACGCGCGTTCGTATCACGTGCAAACCTCCACCAACGGCAACGGTGCGTGGCAGGACGCGGGCATTTATCCGCAGGCCCGGCGCATGGTGCTGCCGGGGCTGACTTCGGGCACGGTGTATAACGTGCGGGTGCGCGCCATCGGCGGCAGCACCGGCGCGAGCGACTGGAGCGATCCGCAGTCGCATATCTCGACCTGAATCCTTGCGGATGGCCAGTCCTTGCGGACGGCCACTTCCGGCCATCCACCATTAGAACAAGTTTGACTGGTCAAGCGGGCGGCGGGTAATGGTTCTTTCTCTCCTTCCATTATCTGTCGCCCGTAAATTTTCAACCAACCCAGGCGGGGACAAACGCCGGATGGCAAATGTTTTTTCGCCGGAGGTTATTTAGCCTAAAATCCGCAGTTGAATTAACAACCAAGCAACCAAGTAACAAAGGAGAAACGGGTTTCCACCGATCTCTGGCTCCCTGTCTTTGTCTTTCGCTTGGTTGCTTCGTTCCTTCGTTGTTCAATTGCGGTCTTTAGGTTTAACCGGATCACTCATTTTCGCCACGCGCGGGAGCACAATGCCAACGTCAATATACTGGCCGCCGGATACCTGGTGGCAATGGACAGCCATCCGGTTCACGCCCGGCTTGAGCGTCTCGGCGGCGGCGGCGTTCATGTTCGTTTCGAAATAATCCGTGCTGAAACCATTCATCCGGGCCGCCAGCACGCCGTTCAAATAAACCTCCGCATCGTCGTCATGGTGCAACTGAAATTGAGCGCCGCGCAAGTCTTCCGACCCAAGCGTGAATTCCCGGCGCAGCCAGATGTCCGGGCTGTTCCAAATCGTGCCGATCCGGACGCCCGGCGTGCCTTCCATGCCGAACCCGCCGTCGCCTTGCTTCCAAGTGGAATCATTGAAATCAGGCAACTGCCATTGCTGGCCGGGATCCGTGGTGGTGTATTTCCAGGTTTCCCGGCCAAAAAGCGCGTTGGGCACGATTACCTGCAATGGTGTCTGCGGGGTTTCGCCGTGGTTGGCAATTTGCAACACGACCGGATCCAGCTTGGAGACGGCACGATCATAAGTCATCAAACCATTGCATTCCGTTTCCACATCGGTGGTCTGGGTGTAAATCGCCGCGCTAAGTCCGAAGGAATCGCGCAAGACATGGACGCGATCCAACAACCGGCAATAACGGGCTTTAAGAGTTTCCGTGTTCGTCATGGGCTGATAACCCCAGGATTGATTCGACCAAGTATGGCCCGGCAGGGCCAAACCCAGTCCGCCAAATTCGCCCAGCACGGACGCGCGATCCATTTCACCCTGCGGGCACTCCGGGCCGGGATAACTGTGAATATCAATGAGGTCGCCGACGTGTTTGTCGGTCCACCCGCTGGCATTGTCCACCAGGCGCGACGGATCCATGGCTTTGATCCACGGCACCAGCCTTTCCGTGTCATATTGCCCCCAGCCTTCATTGAAGAGCACCCAAACGATGATTGACGGATGATTGAAACGCCCTTCAATCATCCGTTGCAGTTCAACTTCAAACTGGAGGCGGCTGTCGGCGGTGGTGTTATTGCCGCTCGGCATGTCCTGCCAGACCAGCAGGCCGAGCTTGTCGCACCAGTAATACCATCGCTCCGGCTCCACCTTGACGTGCTTGCGCGCCAGATTGAAGCCGGCCCGCTTGAGGAACTCGATGTCGAACCGCAATGCCTCGTCGGTGGGTGCGGTATAAATCCCGTCCGGCCAAAAGCCTTGATCCAAAGTGCCCATTTGAAAAGCGAACTGGTCATTAAGCATGAGCCGGGTGATTCCGGAGTCATCCTTGTGCAACCCAATTTTGCGCATGCCAAAGTAACTGGTCACCGAATCCGTGACCCGCCCGCCAGCTTTCAACGTGATTCGCAGATCATAGAGAAAAGGATCATCGGGCGACCATAAATGCATCGCCGCCATCGGCAGGCTCAATTCCTTGTTCGCCGGTCCCGTGACCTGTCCCACCACCTTGCCCGCCACCAGCGCCTGCGCCTCAACTTGAGCCGACTCGTCCCGGCTGCCCGTGTTGACACGCAAACGCAATACACGCGCATCCACGTCCGGTGTCAACCGCAGATCGTCAATGCAATTGGTTGGCACCGGCTCCAGCCAGACCGTCTGCCAGATGCCCGAAGTGGGCGTGTAAAAAATCCCCTCGGGCTTGCGCGACTGCTTGCCGCGCGGCTGATCGCCCTCGGTTGGATCGCTCACCGCCACGCGAATTTCCTCCTCGCCCGACCATTTCAAACGGTCGGTGATGTCGAAACTGAAGGCATCATAGCCGCCGCGATGCCGGCCGATTTCCTGGCCGTTGATGAGAACGCGCGCCTGCCAGTCCGCCGCACCAATGTGCAACCGCACGCGTCTGCCCGACCATTCCGCCGGCACCCGGAAGTGCCGTTCATACCAGAGCGTGCTGTTCTCATCCAGCCGCCGCATCACGCCGGACAAGGCGGATTCGATGGGAAACGGCACCAGGATTTGCCCGTCAAAATTCGTCATTTCCGCCGCCAATGACTTGATGGCATAATGCCACAGGCCATTTAGGTTCAGCCAGTCCGGCCGCACCAATTGCGGACGGGGATATTCGGGATGCGCGTTCGTGGGGCTGACTTCCGCCGCCCAGCGAGTCATCAACGGTCCCGGTGCCGGATGCCACGGCGCAAATGTTTCATCCGCCAACAACCGGCCGGCCAGCAACAGCCAGCCGCTCAAAAAATAAATGTGTTTCAGTTTCATAATTACTCATCCAACTCGCGTCAACGACCGGAAATCACGGCCGAAGATATTTCGCCACGGCTTCCGTGCGCGAACAGACATGGAGCTTTTCGTAAATGCGGCGGATGTAATTGCGCACCGTGTGAATGCTCACGCCGAGCTGGTCGGCGATCTGCTTGTAAGCCTGGCCCTCGGCCAATCCATCCAGCACTTCGCGTTCGCGCGGCGAGAGTCCAATCGCTTCATGCCCCGGAGCGGCGAGCGCGGGTTGCAGCGACTGCACCACCTTGCGCGCGATGGGCGCGGACATCGGCGAGCCGCCTTCGTGAACTTCCCGGATGGCTTCGAGCAATTTGGCCGGGGCCAGGCGCTTCAGCAAATAGCCGCTCGCGCCCGCCGCCAGCGCGCTGAATATTTTTTCCGTGTCCTCAAACACGGTCAGCATGACGACCTGGGTGGCCGGCATCAGTGGTTTCAGCAGCCGCACGCACTCAATCCCGCTCATGCCTCCAAGGTTGATGTCCATGAGGACGACGTCCGGTTTTTCCTTGGGCAGGCTGACCAGCGCCTCTTCTGCGCTGCCATGGACGCTGAGGCAACGGAACCCTTTCGCTGAATCCACATAGCCGGCGATGTTCTCGCGCAGGTCCACCTCATCATCCACGATTGAAACTTTGATGGTTGTCGTCATAAGTCACTTCCGTTTGATCCGGCTGCGCGCCGCGTCGAGCGGCACGGTCAGGGTCACCATGGTCCCCTGCCCCGGCGGGCTGCGAATGCTGCATTGGCCGCCGACATCGGCGAGCCGCTGCCGCAAATTTTGCATCCCATTCCCGGTCCGCTTTTCCGCCGGCGCCGTCGGATCGTGCTTTGCGGAAGCTACCGCTGCAACGTCAAAACCGCAGCCATTATCTTCCACGTTGATTTCAAACAAGCCGGGTTCGGCCCGCATCTCCACGCGAATCCGGGAGGCGCGGCCGTGCTTGAGCGCGTTGTTCAATGATTCTTCAAAGGCGAGAAACAGATTATGCCGCGCCTCGGCGGACAAGGGATGATGCGGCAAACCCTGCGGAATGTGCAGCTCGCATTCCACCGAAGTATTTTGCAGATATTCCGTGGCGTAATGTCCCAGGTAAGCCGCCAGGTGCTCGAGCGTGTCGTTGTGGGGATTGACGGCCCAAACAATTTCGTCCAACGATTGCAACAGGTCGCGCGAGGTGCTGGCAATGGAGTTCAGTTTGCGCGCGACCGGTTCCTGTCCTTGCAGCTCGCCGCGCGCGCGCTCGCTCATGAAAGAGATTTTCGTCAGTTTGGAACCGATCTCATCGTGCATGTCCTGTGCGATCCGCATGCGTTCGCGTTCCATTGCCTGCTGCTGCGCGAGCACTGCCAGCCGGCGTCGCAGCCGGCGGTGCGACACCAGCCGCGCCGTGCCCGCCACCAGAATCACCGCCATCAGAACATAAATTGCCAGTGCCCAAGCGGTGCGCCACCACGGGGTCGGAACCACAAAACTGAACGTCGCTTCATTTTTGTCCCAAGTGTCACCATTCCCAGCCTGCACCCGAAACGTGTAATTACCAAAAAGCAAATGGCCGTAATGCACGCTGCGCCCGGCGCTGTCTGCCACCCAGTCCGAATCCAAACCATCAAGCCGGTGACGGAACCGGACTTTTTCCGGCGCGGATAAATTCAGCGCCGTGAACTGAATTTCCAGCGAGCGCAAATCGGACGGCAGCCGGAACGGGGCTCCGGGCGGCGGGCTCGGGGCGCTGGGCGCGAACGGAGGCACGAGGCGCGAGGCGTCGGGCTTGGGGTTTTCCCTCGCGCCCTGCGCCTCAAGCCTAGCGCCGGTTTCGCGTGCCTCGCTCGCGCCGAGCGGCTGCGTGACGCCATTGGCCACCACGTTTTCAATCAGCACCGGCAACGGCGTCGAATCCCCCATCAGCCGTTGCGGATCATGCGTGACCACGCCGCCGGCCATGCCGAACCAGAGTTTGCCGTCCGCTGATTTCACTGCGCCGGGCCAGCCGTAGATGGCCGCCACACCGGGAACCGGTCCGCTTCATAAACCGGCTGGCAGTGAACCGGCACCGAACCGGCCAGCGCGGCGTGGACATCAGTCGCCGCAACATGATAAATCGCTCTGCCCGTGCCCACCCACAAATCTCCATCGTCATCAGAGAGAATTCCCAGAATGGCGGAATCCGCCGGATCGAGATTCAAATCCCATTTCAAATATCTTCCCGTCACAATGCACGCCAGCTGGCCGCCCGCCGTTCCGATCCAGATTCGCCCAATCGAATCCTCATGCAAAGCGCGAATGGCTTGGTTGTTGAACACGCCGGGTTCAATGACCGTTTGAAAATGCCCGTCCTCGCCGCGAACGACCGTGCCGTTGCCATAGCCGAGCCAGAGCACATGCGGGAGGGGCTCGAGGCTTGAGGCGCTAGGCTGTGGGCTTGGGGTCTGCCCCGCGCCTCCGCTTACGCCCGGAGCCTCGCGCCCGGAGCCCCGCGCCGGCTGTGTCAGGATTGCGGTGATCGGCTGTTCCGGCAATCCGGAACTCGTTCCAAAACTAGTCACGACGCCAGCCTCAATGCGATTCAATCCGCCCGAACGTGTTCCCGCCCAAATGGTGTTCGTCTCATCAACCGCCACCGCCAGCACCATGTTGTCGGACAACCCATCCGCTGTTCCGTAATGGACCGCGCGCTGGTTCGCCACGCAATAAACTCCGGCACCCAGCGTGCCCACCCACAAACTGGCGTCCGGCGCGACCGCGATGGACGAAACCAGGTTTTGTAAGTCCGTTGCGGCTTCTCCGGCAGAAACGATCGAATCTTTCCGCCGTGCCCATGTATAAGCCGCCGCGATCAAAACCGATCCACGCGCGGCCTTGCGAATTGAGCGCGAGACAGACCGCCGCGCGGCTTGGCAGTCCGACGCTGGTGTCGAGCACGCGCACATTGCGCGGCTGCAACCGGACCAGACCGCCGCCGTAGGTGCCGAGCCAGAGGTTGCCTTCCCGATCTTCGCACAGGGCGCGCACATCACTGGTCAGCCCGCCATTGCGCAACGAAATGGGGCTGAACTTGTCCTTGGCGAAACAAAACAACCCCTTGCCGCTGGTGCCGATCCACAACTCGCCGTGCTGCCCCTCGCACAAACTCCAGATGCGCAGCGAGGAAAGGTTGTCGCCGCTGCCAAAATGGTTGAGATGCTTGCCTTCCGTCAAATTGACCAGATAAGTATCGCCAAACGCCCATAAATTGCCGGTGCGGTCTTCATAGACTCCGAGCGATTCCGGATTTCTGCCGGGGCTGTCCGTTTGAAACGGAAATGGGGAAATCCGGCCGTTCTTAAACTGGCACATCCCGGCGTGGGTGGTAATCCAGACCGTGCCGGAACGCGCGACGTGAACATTGGAAACAAAGTCGTTCGGCAATCCATCCTTGTCAGTGAACCGCATCAGCCGGTCTTTTTTCAGGAGGTTCAAGCCCGCCGGCGTGCCCAGCCAGAGATCGCCCGCGCTGTCCTCGGCAATGCTGTTGATCGTGTTGTCCAATTCATTCGTGTTCGCGCGATACGGCGTCACCAAGCCATCAAAATAGGAAAACAAACCGTCGCCCTGGGTGCCAATCCACAACCTCCCGCGCGAATCCTCGCAAAGCGCAGTCACCCGCATGGTGTAATTTGTCTTTTTGGAAATTGGAACGAGCGGAACAAACCTCACGCCGTCGAAGCGGGCCAGACCATCCGCAGTGCCGACCCACAAGTAGCCGTCGTGCGTCTGCAACACCGCCGTAACTATATTGTCCGGCAACCCTTGCTGCTTGCTCCAAACGCGGACGGTCAAGTCCTGAGGCAATGTCCCCGATCCATCGCCCCAGGCAATTCCCGGCCAGCAAACCAGCAGCATCAGGAAAAAGCGGCGATAGTCGAAATGCAATTGTTTCACGCTCAATGCCAAATATATCCCAAACCAAAGTCTTGGAAAGCCTTTGCTGTGCCGTGAGAGTTAAAATGGCAGCCTCGGCGGTGAAGCGCCGAGAGCATGTCTCTGCGGCTTGCGCAAGAGAATTCTGGTTTTCATTTCCCCAGCGAAGGCTCCAGCGGCCGGATTGAAAACAAATCAAAAGCGCCTTCGGCATTGGCGATGCCACCGACGGTCAGGGCCACGCGCACGCTGCGATCCCACGGCGGCAAATCCCTCGCGTCCGCGGCTTCACCGCAGGAAATCCATTGCTCACCATCGGCGCTGACCGCCAGTTGAAAGCGGTAGCCGCGCCGCGACGTCAGCCGCAGATAAATTCTCGGCGCTGCGGGCGCGAGCTGCAACGAGAGCTGTCGCGGCACGCCTTTGTCACGCCGCCAGACAATGATGTTGCCGTCACTGAACACAGCCCCCATCGCATTATCCGAATCTCCAAAAGCGCACAGGCCAGCCGCGCAACCGGGCTTCAGTTGCCTGCTTTCGAGGATGGCCGTCGCGGTATAATCCGCAACCGTGGTTGGACGCGCCAGCACGGCGGCCAGGAAATTTGTTTCACGACCGTTGACGGCCAGCAACAGTTGGCCATTTTTCAAATGATAAAGCGGCTCGTTTCCTTGCGGCCATTGCCAGCCCTTCTGCACGTCGCGACCAGTGAAATCATCCAAAAAAACCCCGTCGTTCTTTTGCTGCGCCACGCCGAAAGGTGAAACGGCCCTGACGCTCGGTCCCCGGCCATCGTTGATCGTCGGCCAGCCGTTCGATCCGAACTTAACCTCGTCTAGCATCCCCTCGCGGCCGGTAAAAACCGATCCGCCGGTGGAATAAGCGTGATACAAAAACCAATAACGCCCCCGGCCATCAGCCACAATGCTGCCGTGGCCGGGACATTTCCAGGTTTCGTTACCGAAGAGAATAGGGTTCATCGGGTCTTTTACCCACGGCCCGAGCAGCGACCGGGCACGGGCGACGCCGAGTGCATAATTGCAGCCGGTGCCACAACAGCCGTTGCCGGAGTAAAACAAATAAAACCAGCCGTTGCGACGGAGGATAAACGGTCCCTCCACCACCGCGCCTTCCCAATCGGAATCGTTGCGGATCAGTTCGTGCGGTTCGCCGGTCAGCTTGGTTCCGGCGTCGGTCAACGGCTGCGCCCAAATGATCGAGGGCCGGCCGCGACTATTGCCATCCTCTTTCCAGATAAGGTAGCGAAGGCCATTTTCATCCGTCGCGGCAGACGGATCAATCGACCCGTCCGGCTGCGCCACGAGCGGACCGTGATCGGTGTAAGGCCCGTCCGGTTGGTCGGCGGTGGCCACCGCCACGGCCAGCGGCCCGCCGCGCTCGCGGCCAACGTAATAAACCTCGAATTGGTTTTTGTATTCGGAAATTTCCGGCGCCCAGAAATTTCCCACCGCCCAGTCCGGCCGATGCGGGAAAACGGAGCCGGTTAATTTCCAGTTGACCAAATCCGTGGAACGCAGCAGCGGAAATTGCGGCCCCCACTCGGATGAAGTGCAGGTGGCCCAAAAATCCCTGCCCACGCGGATAATCGAAGGATCAGGATGATCGGCTGGGATCACGGGGTTTTGGTAGAAAACCTGCGCCGTTGCCAGACAGCCGGATTCGACGAGGAGGCAGGCTGCCATCAGCCGCGCGCCGGCTCGAAACGCATTCCGACCAAACCAATCCGCCAAACGCCGTGAAAGATTTAACACCATAATTGGTTTAGAAATGGAGCGACACCGTTCTGACTTTCGCTATTTTGGATAGTGGTATATTTCGCGCGCAGAGCGCGAAGGTGGCCTCACTTGAACAGTTTTTAATTCTTAATTTTTAGAGACCTCTGAAAAAGTGCTTCCGGCGTCCCGCCGGAAGAACAAACTGGTTGAAACTGGCAGGAAATTTAAGTTGGTTCTGCCGGCAAGATGCCGGCAGCACGTTGTTTTGCAGAGGTCTCTTTTAGTTTTTAATTGCCGGAACACGGTCGCCTTAACTTACAACTTAAAACTTAAAATTAAAAACTTGAAACTTCGCGTCCTTCGCGCGACACAGAAAATTTCTTCAAACGATACCATTACCCTATTTTGAGTTTTCGGTGATCATCGGCCAATCGTCGGTGCGGAAGGGCACCGCCGGCAGGCCCGCTTGATTGTAAAGATTGCAGACGGGGTTGATGTCCCACGCATAACGCACGGCCAGCGGTTTGGCGATTGCGGGCGATGAGACGACAATGGTTTTCCCGTCAATCACGGCGTCGGCCCAGACGAATTTATGATCTTCACCGGCGATGGCAAAGCCCGTAAGCTTCCCATCCTTGGCAACAAGGCCGCCGTCCACATGGTCAAATTCCAGTTGGATTTTGTCCCCGTCCACTTTCATGGAGCGATACCACGGACCGGAGTATTCAATTTTTTCCCCGTAAGCTTGCGCGAGCGCGTTCAGTGCGAGTCGGCGTCCGACTTCCTGTTTGTTTTTCGGATGGATGTCATTGGCATTGCCTATGTCAATGGCCAGGGCCAGCCCGCAATTGGGCACATTCTTGGCCGTCAGCGCCTGCGCCTCGCGGAGTTCCGCCCAGTCGTTGTCGCGCGGCTCGGCATTGGTGGCCTGGAAATTAGCCAGCGACACGATATAGAACGGAAAATTTCCCTCGCCAAAACGGTTCCGCCAGTCGCCAATCATCGCGGGCAACAACCGGCGATACTGGGCGGCCCGGCCGGCGTTGGACTCGCCCTGATACCAGATGGCGCCCTTGATCGCGAACGGCAGCAATGGCGCGATCATGCCGTTGTAAAGCACGGTCACGACGTTGGGATTGTTTTCATCGGGCGGCGCTGGCGGCGAACCCAACTGCGCCAGCGGCGCCGAGTCGCGCATCTGCCAGACGCCCGCCAGCGGAATGGGCGCGGCGTGCCTGTCGCCCGCCGGTGCAATTTTCATTTGCTCGGGCTGGCCGGTTAAACCGCCGAAACCGCCCGTGTCCATCACGCGAATGGTCAGGATATTTTTCCCCGGCTTGATCGCGCTCGCGGAAACGGTGTAACTCCGAATCAAATCGTAGCGGTTCATCTGACCGATCTTCACGCCGTTGATCCAGGTCGTGTCAAAGTCATCCACCGGGCCGAGATCGAGTTTCAAATCCTTGCCGGTCCAGTCCGGCGGCAAATCGAATTCGCGCTGGAACCAAACCATGCCGTTAAATCCCGGCAGGCCGGCCTGCTGGAACGGCTGCGGCATCTGCACGGATTTCCACGAGGCATCCACGCCCGTGCCCTGCGCCCAGCCTTTTTGCGTGCCGGGGTCTTTTTGCCGGCACCACTTTTCGTAAATTTCCAGGTAGTCAACTTTGTGCGGGCTGCTCGCGCCGTCGCGTAAGTTTTTGACGGCATCGTTGAAATCGCCCAGCGGCGCGAGGCCTTCGGCGCTGGTCCACGCTTCGGCCACAGTGCCGCCCCAAGAACTGTGAATCAAGCCGATGGGAACATTCAGTTCACGGTTCAATTCGCGGCCAAAGAAAAAGCCCGCCGCCGAAAAACCGCCCCACAATCCGTTTTTGATCGTGTCGGGACTGCATGGAAACCATTGGCATTTCAGTGTCTCCACCGGTTCGGCGGCGATGAGCCGGGGCACGGTCAGCAGCCGGATCTGTGGAAAATTGGCGTTCGCGATGTCATTGGTCGCGTTGCAGATGCCCACGCCCATTTCCATGTTCGACTGGCCGGAGCAAAGCCACACGTCGCCCACCAGCACGTCGTTGACGACAGCGGATTCGTGGGTGTTTGAATTGGTGACGGACAAACTGCGCGGTTTGGCCGAAGCGCGCATGGCTTCGAGTTTCACCAGCCATTTTCCGTCCGGGCCGACAACAGCGGTCCGGCTTTGGCCGGCGAAGGTGACGGTGACGCTTGATCCCGGCGCGCTCCAGCCCCAGACCGGCACCGGTCCGCCGCGTTGCAGCACCGCGTGATCGCAAAATAGCGGATGCAAAAAAGGATGTTCCGCAGCCGCTGCGGCCCTCGGCATGGCGGCTAAAATCAGCAATGCGGCGAACAAACAGCCAGTTCGCAGGAGATTTAAAATATTCATGAACTTGTCTTCCGCCAAACGAATGCCGGAACCGGCTGGGATTGCGAACGTCGATTTCATGTGGCCAATACTAATGGTCACAACGGCTTTGTCCATTCCGGTTTTGAAGACAAGACTGATTTGTCGTTCTTTCCGCCGGAAATCCGGCCTGAAAAACACAACGCCAACTGACAAAATTACTTTTTTATTTGCTCAACATTGACCAGGCCGACATCAATGTTTTGTCCGCCGGCCGTCTGGTGGCAATGCACGGCCACCGTGACCGTTGCGCCGAGTTTGAGCAGCGCCAGCGCCGCCGGCCGGATGTCCAACGGCACATAGCCGGTGGTAAATCCGCTTTCCGAGGACGCGAGGATTCCGTTGACATAAATCTCCACGTCTTCATCGTGATCCGCGTAGAATTGAAGGTTGGGAAAATTTTGTTTCGGCAGAGTGATTTCGCGCCGCAACCAGATGTCACCCGTATTCCAGACTGTGTGGACAATCGCTCCCGGTGTGCCGTCCGTGCCGAAACTCGCCCTGCCCTCCGGCCAAACACCGGCATCGAAATCCGGAGCGGTCCAATTGGAGGCTGGTTGCTGCGTAGTGTAACGCCATTGGCCCGGTTCGGTTTGCGCGGTGGGAATTACCGTCGTGAGTTTGAGCCTGGCCATTTCCGGCAGCGGCGCCCAGTTGCCGACTTTGGTTTTGTCCGCGCTGGCCCATTTTTTCCAAACGGCGCGGTCGGTCAGCATTTTGATGAACACGCCGCCGATGACTGGACGCGCGTGCATGCCGTCGCTGTGAATGTCGTCGGTCACATAGGAATCCACAAACGGCGAACGCGCGGTGGTGGCGTTGAGATAATCATAAATCGGCGAAATGATCGCTTCGAAATCGGCCTGGTTGTCGGCCAGCGAAGCGCTCCAGAACGACCAGTCGGTCTTGGTCAGGTGCGTGCGCGAATCCAGCGGCACGCCGTAGCGTTGCATGACTTTTTTGTAGTGAGCGACTTCCATTTGCGCGACGGACGGCGGAAAAACATTCAGCCCCAGAATGCGGTCCCAAACCAGATTGTATTTCTGGCTCCAGGTATCGGGCTTGTCGAAGGCCAGCCGGAAATGATCGCCGTCCGCGGCCACTTTCACCCAATGCGCCGCGTCCACTTTTGCAAGCTCCGCATATTTCTCCGCGTTTTCCTGGTCGCCGCGCATTTTGCAGAGATCGCCGTAAGCCGCCAGACCCAGAATGGCCTTCACGGACAAGTTTGCGTTGTGCGCAAGATGGCCCATGAAATCGTCCGTGCAAAGTTGTTCCTCGGGATCGAGACCGTATTGCTCCAGATATTTTGCCCATTGCGTCAGTTTCGGCCACCACGGCGTCAGCCATTTTGAATCGCCTTGAATCTGCGAAACGGCGTCGCAAAGAATCAGCATGTTGCCGCTCTCCTCGACGGGCATGCCTTCGCCGCCATCGTCGGTGCCGCGCGCAATCGGATAAGTGCCGAGATCGTGCGGCGCGTTCGGAAATTTCCAGTGCCATGAAGCGGCGTAACTCAAGATCGGCACGAGCGTGGCCTTGGCCAGCGTGGGGCTTAGCAAAACCCACTGCGGATCCATCGGGAAAAAAACGTCCACCGTGGCGATGTCGCCGTTGCTGGTGTTTTCCTTGGTGAAGAACAGCGGCTGCTTGTTGGCATCGGCGGCCAGGCCGCACGCGGCGACGCATTGGCGATAAGCCAGCGCGCACATCTGCGCGTATTTTTCACCGCCGACTTTCGTCGCGTCGGCGGTCAGCTCCTCGTCAAATTTCGCGCAGCGCTGCCGCGAGCTTCGGATAATCGCGCGACGCTTTCTGCAACATCTCTGACGCCGTGGCGCCGTTGCGCTTCCAATATGGCAGCAGCTTCTTGCCAAAATACTTGATCGCCGCAATTTCATCGTAGGCGACGATCACCTGCCGCGTCACCGGCGCGGCGGCGACGTTGCCCAGATCGAAGGCAAAGGCCATCACCGGCTGGTTGTCATTCACGGCGCGCGGCATCTGCGTATCGTCCTGTCGCCGGCAATTTGCCGTCCGGCCACGAATGCGTCGAGCAAGGTTTTATCCGCGCCAATCGCGGCGTTCGCCTGCGCGGCGGGCGCGGCGGCGTAAGCGTAACCCCAGTTGATGCGATGATCGTCGCCGCTGGAACCGACCACCGGCTGTTCCACCGTGCCGATGCGGAGCGCGGTCAGCTTGCCCGCCTTTTCGCGCGACCACGTCCACTTTCTCACTGGTCTGGTTGACCACGAGTTCCGAACTGGTGCTGTCGTAAATGCGACACGGCATGTTCCTTGTCCGTCCACCGAGCGCACCTGCCAGGTGATGAAACTCAGCGGCAGCGCCAGCGCGTCCAAATCCTGCGGCAACGCCGGCGTCATGAAGGTCAGCGTGACGTGGACATTCGCGCCTTCAAATTCATAGATGCTGCGCGTGGGCGTGACGGTCAAGCCTCACTTGCGGCAGCGGCGGCACGCTGGCCGGATCAGTCGCCCATGAGCCGGAATGCCTGGCCGTCCACGCGAATCAAGCTGACCAGGGAATGCTCGTGTTTCGTCCAATGCTGGGTGTTGCGATCGGTCAATTGGTCGGCGCACGACCAGATGCTCAAATAGGGATCGAAGGTCACCAGCGGCACCGCCGGCGGACGGAACGATTGCGCACCGCCGGTTAAAGCCATCAGCATCGCGATGGCGGATAGGACGATTGTTTTCATAAAGTTGTATTTCAAATTTGCGGCTCTGGTTTGCTGGTTGTATTGGGCCCGGATAAATCGCGCGTCAGATTGGCATTCGACACATGACGGCATGTGCTGGTCCAATGTGAGACCAAGAGAATAACCAAGATGCTCAACGCTGGCATGTGGCATGAATCGGCCACACCGGCGTGCCTCCGTTTGAGTAAAATATAACCCGCAGCTAGGTCGGCAAAGCTTGTGGCCATTTCATGCCACATGACGTTTTGGCAGGCAAGGTTTAACTTAAACAAGTCAACCACATTCAATCAGCACGACCACCAGAAATCATGACCGGCTGTTAAAATTTGGTTTTTCAGGCCGTGACCCAATCAAAAATTAAAATGAAATACGTTCAATCAAAGTATTTAACCATGGCATTGCCCGCCGCCTGCCTTGTCGGCGCATTGCTGTTGGTGGTGACGGGTTGTGGTCAAAAAGCTGCCAAAATCACTTCAGATCAAAGCAAGGCCTTTGACAGCGCCCCGCCGGAAGTGAAGCAGACCTGGGATAAAGCCCTGGCCGCCGACAAGGCCAATGATTATGTGACGGCGGCAGCTTCGTTGGACAGTCTCCAGAACGCGATTTTGAGCGACCAACAAAGTCAGGCACTGCAAGCGGAGCGCGCCGCGTTTAGCCAGCGTCTGATGCAAGCCGCCGAAAAAAATGATCCCGCCGCTGTTCAGGCGGTGAGAAACTCCCAAAAAGACCGGCCGGCCCGATAAAAACCGTCAGCTTTTCTCGAATTTCATCCGATGAAATCCAAATTCAAAATCAATTCAGGCAAAGCCGCCTTCACGCTGATCGAGCTGTTGGTGGTCATTGCCATTATCGCCATTCTCGCCGCCATGTTGCTGCCGGCGCTGGCCAAAGCCAAAGCCAAGGCAAAGCAAGCTGCTTGCATCAACAACCTCAAACAAATGGGGATTGGCCTTACGCTGTATGTCGGCGATTTCAAGTATTATCCGGGTAGTCTGTCCCAGGCGCATGCACCCACTGCATATTATGTTTGGGCACCACGGTTACTGGCATATATGGGCAATAACCGAAATGCGTTTGAATGCCCGGCCGCCTTGGCTTCAGCATCGTGGAACACCAATTTGAACGACACTATAAAAGGGGCCCTCACTCCCACGGGAGTGTTTGATCCCTACGCAATAACTCAAACAGTTCGTTTTTCTTATGGTTGGAATGATTGGGCATACGGTCCAGTGGGGCCAATAAGTTTAGGCATGGGAGGAGATGTAGATGGTCCAATTGTTTCATATGTCTCAGAAGCCCGAATAAAAAAGCCCTCCGACATGATCGCGATTGCCGATGTGACGGATCCAAAAAACGGAAGTCTTGTGAACTATGGCGCTAATCTCGATCCGACGGACAACTCGTTTGCCCACTCGCAACTGCCTTCAAACCGCCACAGCTACCGGTGCGACATTCTCTTTGCGGATGGCCATGTGGAGGCCGCCATAAGAAACCTCGTGACCGGCGGCGGGGCATTTTGGGTGCCAAAGTGGAACAACGACAATTCTATGACTGGATTGGGCACCGTTACGGTCTTCCCCACGCTTGACCCATACTGAAAGTTTAGAGCGTTCCCATGCACGTGAATGCAATTGCGGAGGTGTATGTGGCCACTTTATGCCACATGCAAGCCAGGGAAAAACTTGGTAAATTAACTTTTACAATGCGCGAAATAAGACCGAACAGGTATGAAAAGTGTATTCCTTGGTTCTGTTAGCGGACATTGCTTCGTGCAGTTGCAGTCAAAAAATTAAAATGGTTGCAAGATATGATTTGACACAGACATGGCCGCAGTCCCCCAACAAAATAAAAAATAACATGAATATGAAAACGATCAATAAAACCAGCGTGAACGCGCGACTGAAATTATTCCGAGGCAAAGAATATCTCGCCTCGGCCGTCATGCTGCTAGTGCCGGCGGCCAGCACGTTGGCAGATTCCTACTGGGTCGGGCCGGCACCTGGCAGCGCGAGCTACAACACTCCCGCAGACTGGAATCCGGTCGGCGTGCCTTTGGCCTCGAATGGCAACGTCAATGCCGACAATGACAACGGCTCCAACAGTATCGTTACGATCGGCCCCAGTGACCCGGCTTGGTCGCCGTGGGATATTCGGGCTGGCGACGCGGCCAACACCTCGGGCATGTATATTCAAACCGGATCCACCGTCAATGTCGGCGGCTGGTTCCGTCTGGCCGACGGCGTGGGCAGCTCCGGCTATTACATCTTGAGCAATGGCGTGGTTAACTGCGCTTTGCAAGCTCACGTCGGCGAGTTGGGAAACGGTTACTTGGAGATAGACGGCGGCACATTCAATGTCGCGCAAAACCCTTTTTGCATGGGTGACACCGACATCAATGCTGGTGCCAACCCCACCGGCGTCCTGGTAATGAATGGCGGCACGATCAACACCGCCATTGGCGTTGAAATATGGCTGGGCGAAGGCAACAGTGGCAGAGTCGGCACCGGGACCATGTATATGAACGGCGGTTCGGTCAACATAGGGAGTTGGTTCGCCATCGGTCGTTTTGGCGGCATTGGCGATTTGGAAATGACGGGGGGCAGCATCACCATGATACCAGGGAATACCGGCAATATTACGCTGGGCACCATTCCCGGCACTGGCCTTGTCAACCAAAGCGGCGGCACCTTCACGAATACAGCCACCCAAACCTGGGTGTGCGAAGCTAACCAAGGCACTTGGAATCTGAATGGCGGCTGGGATGTGTTCGGGACGGTGCATCTCACGCAAAACCAGGGTGCCCAAGGCGTATTCAGCCTTAACGGCGGCAATCTGGTGGCCACTGAAATCACGGATAATGGTGGCTCGGGCACTTTCAATTTTAACGGTGGCACCCTGCACGCGGGGGTGAGCACGCCCAATTTCCTGCACGATGTGAATAACGGTGTCAACTTGATGGCGGGCGGTGCGATCATCAATACCGAAGGTTTTGACGTGACTGCCAGTGCATCGCTGACTGACGCTGGTGGTGGCGGCTTGCTCAAGGTCGGTGCCGGCACGCTCACTCTTTCAGGCGCGAACAGCTATGTCGGCCCGACCGTGGTCAGCAACGGCACCGTCATCACCACCACGGCCAGCACGGCCAACGGAACCTATACCGTGAAGGACAACGCCGGCTTTGGCGTGGCGGTGGCGAGTGCTGGCGGGCAATTCACCCCTTCCACGGTGACTCTGGGCAATACTTCCGGCTCCACACTTTCCTTTGACCTCAGTGCGTTTGGGAATCCGACGGTGGCTCCATTGAGTGTTACCGGCACGTTGACCGTGAACGGCACTAACACGGTGAACATTGCGGACTCTGATCCTCAAATTGGCCAGATCCATCTTATTCAATTTGGCACCAAGGCCGGCTCTGGCACATTCACGTTGGGAACGCTTCCCACCGGCGTGACGGCCAATTTGGTCAACAATGGCAACTATTTGGACCTAAACATCACTGGTGTTGCTTTCGATATTTGGACCGGCGCTGCGAGCAGCGACTGGGATAGTGCCACGATTAACTGGATCAATGGCGGATCGCTTTCCCCCACAAAATACACTGATGGCGATGTGGTGCAATTCGATGACACCGCAACCGGCGGCACCAGCGTGAATTTAGTTACAAATTTTGCGCCCGGCGCCGTTACCTTCGCAAACAATGTTTTGAACTATACGCTGTCCGGCAACGGAGCGGTCAACGGCGCGGCCCACATTACTTATTCGGGTGCGGCCACGGTCACGGTGGAGACCACAAACGGCTATGTCGGGGCGACGATTCTCCAAAATGGCGGCATGTTGGTGGTCAGCAATCTTGCCAACGGCGGCGTAGCCAGCGCGATCGGGGCCTCACCGTCTGCGGCCAACAATTTGGTGTTGGGTGGTGGCACTTTGAGCTACCAGGGACCATCCGTTAAGATCAATCGCGGATATGATTTGACGGGTAATTATGGCGTCACCGGCGGCAATGCCACTTTCTCGAATACCAATTCCCTCGATGTGGTTGGAGATCTGAACATAGGCGGTCTGGTGACGGCTGATGCCGGCAGTAGCTGTGTAAAATCCGGTTTGGGCACCTTGACCTATTCCGGGGTCGGCACCAACCAGCTTTCAGGCGGAGCCGATCCTGGCTACCAAGTGGTGGCCGGAACCGTGGTTTTTGACGGGTCAGCCGGCCCGCAGGTCAATCACAACCAGCAGGAGTTCTGGGTGGGTGACACGACCACCAACAACGCGAACATCATTCTGACCAACAGCACCCTGAATGTTGACAGTTGGTTCTGCATCGGCCGCGGTCAGGGTCCCAATGGTTACACCTCCTCAGCCACTCTCTACAACTCGACCCTCACTTGCGCTAACTTTTCCTTGGGATACTGGAATAACCGGGCTAACAATAACTGCACCCAGATTTTCACAATGAGCAATTCTCACTTGGTGAGTTACGGTCTCTTCAATCTTTGTGAAAGCGCTGGTTCCACCGGTTATATGTATATCAATGGCAACTCGGTGGTGAATGAAAACGGTCCCTTCATTCCTGGCATGCAATTGGGTGCCGCCTGCACAGTGGTCATGTCCGGCTCGTCCATCCTCACCAACAATCTGTGGGCTTCCATCGGCGCGAACGGCGCGGGCACCTTGATCATGAGCAACAACACCCTGTTTGCGGAAAATTCCGACTTCAATCTGGGTGATTATGGTGCCGCCGGCACTTCCGGCACCCTCGGCATTCAGGACAACGCCCAAGTAGTCATGATTGGCACGGGCAACGGTGTCTATGTCGGCAAGACTGCCGGAGCCATCGGGCTGGTCAATCAAAGCGGTGGAACGATCAATGCCCGCAGTTGCGGCGTATTCCAGTTTGCTCAACAAGCTGGCTCCACCGGCACTTGGTATCAGAGCGGCGGCACCAACTACGCCGGTGGCTGGGTTTCCATCGGTCGCGGTGCCAACGCCGGCGATACTTCGCCCACCGGTCTGCTGGTCGTTTCTGGTGGTTTGTTTGACCAAACGAGCGCTGGCAATGGATTGCTTGTCGGTGAACAGGGCACCGGCACACTCGTCATCACCAACACCGGCGTCGTGATTTCCGAAGCAACCACCGCAGGCATTGGAATGGCCATTGGTTGGAATGGCGGCGTCGGTGAGGTGGATCTCGGTGGCGGAACCATGATTGCAAACTATATTCAAAACGGATCCGGCTCCAGCACATTCAACTTCAACGGTGGCATCCTGCGGGCTGGTCCAGCCGCGCGGCTTAACTTCATGGCCGGCCTCACGACAGCGACCATTGTCCATACTACCACCATTGACACCGTCGCCAATACGATTGACATCACCCAACCCTTGCAGGATGGCGGTAATGGCGGAGGTTTGACAAAGGTTGGCAGCGGCACACTGTTGCTGGATGGTGCCAATGCCTATACGGGCACCACCACGGTTTCTGCCGGCACCTTGGGCGGCAGCGGCAGCATTGCTGGTCCGGTTGCGGTTTCCGCTGGAGCCACGCTCTCGCCGGGTGATGGGGCAGTCGGCATGCTTACTTTGGGCGGCACTCTGACATTGGCACCCACGAGCACGACACTTATCCAAGTCAACGCCACGAACGGCACCAGCGGATCGCTGGCTGTCGGTTCAGTTGCATTGAGTGGCACGTTGATATTGCAAAATGTTGGCGGATCTCTGACCAATGGCCAGACATTCACGGTGTTCACCGGCGGAACCCGCAGTGGAACTTATGGCAGCGTGGCATCCATAACCCCTGGTCAGATTGTAACTTGGGACACGACTCAATTGGCATCGGCCGGCATAATTAAAGTGGCGTCGGTGACGGCCGCTCAAGTTACCATTGAAGCAGTGTTGAGTGGTGGCAATATCAACCTGTCTTGGCCGGCGAACCAGATTGGCTGGGTATTGCAGGAGCAGGTAAACCCGCTGACAGTGGGTCTGAGCACCAACTGGGTGGCCGTGCCCGGTTCAACGGCAACCAATCAAGTCAGTATTCCGGTTAGTGCCGGCGCTGGTGCCAGGTTCTTCCGTTTGGCCAATTAAAATGTAAAAACAAACATGCGTGTGGGGTGCCTCGTGTGAGGCATCCCATTTTTTTGTAAAAAAATACCGCGATCAAATTACTTCAGGGCCTTGAGTCAAGGCCACCCATCGTCGTTATGGCAGATGCTTGTCATAGGGATGTTCTACTGCCTGTCAACGACCCGATTCGGAAAGCAACCGTTTTAAATGTGAGTTGAATTCGTCCGCTTGCAATAATTTTTCCAGTGTCCGGTGCAACCGGTAACGCCAGTAGAAATTCGGAGTCGCCGGCACATTGATGCGTTCGGACGCCACGTCGGCCCGGCGCAAACCGCCATCCATGCCAAGCAGATCCTGGATTTGAAAAATGCTCCACATCGCCGGGGAGGCGAGATGTTGGCACACGATGGCTTCGACAATCCACGGTTCCGCCACCGGCGGCGCTTCACCGGACAGGCCAAGTTCGTGGTTGAAAAAATTCTGCGTCAGCTCGCGATCTTCCATCCACCAGCCGCGAAGCGTGCTCATGTCGTGCGTCCCGGGCATAACCACGCTCAAATAGGGCGCGTCCGCCGGGCGCGAAAAATCCACGCCCATCGCCTT
Source organism: uncultured Verrucomicrobiae bacterium (assembly GCA_963738225.1). Lineage (GTDB taxonomy): Bacteria > Verrucomicrobiota > Verrucomicrobiia > Limisphaerales > UBA11358 > UBA11358. The sequence continues at coordinate 265,093 of CAVTVR010000005.1, read as the reverse complement.
GGGCATCCGCTGGATTTCCAGGCTCAAGAAGCCGAGATCGCGCATCACCTCCGGCACGCACGCGGGCACCAGACCCAGATCCTCGCCGCAAATGAGCATGTTTGTGACCCGCTTGAGCGCCGGCAGTTTCTGCATCGCCTCGCGCATCCAGAAATCGTCCTGCCGCCGGAAAAAGTAATCCACATACAAGTCCCGCAACTTCGCCTGGGCCTCCGCCGGAAGATTTTTGAACGACCGCGTCTGCTCCATCGCAAACCGGAAATGGAATTTGCCTTCGACCTCGAGCAAAATCACGTTGCTGATCAGATCGAACAGGCCGATTTTCAATTTCGCGTTGCGGTCGTTTTGTTCCAGCGATGCAAAATGGTTTTCCACCTGTCGCTGGTTTTCGAATTCCGGCTTCAAAGCATAATTCCCGATGTCGTTTTTGATCAGAAATTCCCGCCGGACAAAATCCGCTTCGTCGCCAAAAATTTCCCCCAACACGGTGTCGGTGATGAACGGCCTGGTCAAACGGCCCCGGTCGAAGGCGATTCCGCGCGCGGAAAATTCAGTTTGTTCAATCGCAATGGCCGGCACAAAATGGCCAAGGATGCCCTCAACCGCGTGCGCCGGACTGCTCCAAATGCGGAAAAAACCGAGGACGTGGTCAATGCGGAACGCGTCGAAATAATTCCCCATCTGCGCGAACCGGTGTTTCCACCACGCAAAACCGTCGGCAGCCATGCGCGGCCAGTTGTAAGTAGGAAAACCCCAGTTCTGGCCCTTCGCGGAAAACGCATCCGGCGGCGCGCCCGCCTGCATGTCCAGGTGAAACAAGTCCGGCTGCTGCCACACATCCGCGCTGTGGCGATGAACGCCGATGGCAAGGTCGCCCTTCAAAACGAGACCGGCGGCATGGACATGAGCCGCCGCGTCTTTTAGCTGTTGATGCAAATGAAACTGAATGAAACAGTGAAACGCAATTTCGTCCTGGCCCGACTTGAGCCTGGAAATTGTTTGCGCATCAAATTTGTTGTGTTCCGGCCACTGGTCGAAATCCACGGTGCCAAATTGATCGCGGAGAAAACAAAATGCCGCGTAAGGCACAAGCCAGTGTTCGTTCTCGGCGAAAAATTTTTTGTATTTCTTGGCGCGGAAAGTGGCGGCCTTTTGCGACGGAAAAATCTGTTTGAGAAAACCGATTTTGGCCCGCATCACCGCCTCATAATCCAAAGCATCGAGCGCGTTGAGCCGCTGGCGTTCCGGCTCCAACTGCTCAACCAATTTTTTGTTCATTGGACTGGCGACGGCGGCGAGATTGAGATAAAGCGGGTGCAGCGCGAATGCGGAAATCGCGGCGTAAGGATATGAATCCTTCCAAGACTTGGTCGCGCTGGTGTCGTTGATCGGCAAAAGTTGGATGAGTTTCAAGCCCGCTCGCCGGCCCCAGTCGGCGAGCGGTTTGAGATCGGAAAATTCGCCGACGCCAAAACTACTTTCGCTGCGCAGACTGAATACGGGAATCGCCACCCCCGCGCCGCGCCAGGTGTTCGCGGGCAGGCGCACGAAGCCGTCGTTCACGAGCGTATGCTTGTCCGCTGCGGCGGCGGCGGCCAAAATCCGGTTCAGGCCGTCTTCGTAACGGACAAAAGCTTTGGTCTGGACATCGAACACGCCGTATTTGTAGGCCAATGGAAACGGCTGGTGGCGCAAATCAAGCTGCACGGAAAAATAATCTTCCCCCTTCGCGCGACCCAGCAAAACGGGCGACTGCGTGTTCCAATGTCCCAGCGCAAAACCTTCGCCCAGCAGACAAACTGTCTGGCCATGCGCCAGCAACGGCGCTTTGACACGGAACATGTGCGTCGGGTTTTGCGGGACAACTGTTTTGACCTCCGTGAAATTTTCCGCGAGCAAAACGTCCTTGAACGGCTGGGTGTAAAAAGCGTTTTCGACAAATCCGGCGTGATTCCAAACGTCCAGCACGAGCAGTTCCGGGCGATGGTATCGTGCCGGAACCAGCTTGCGGTCATGGCCCCAATCGGTGGTTCGCGAGCCGTCAGCCCGGCTGAGGATATAGGAATAATTCAATGTCGCGCCGGCCACTTGCGGTGCCAGCGGCACCGTCACCTGCCAGAATTCCCGATCAACGTATTGCAACGGCACAAGGTGGGTTGGCAGCGGATGATTGCCCGCCAGCCAAAGGGATTGGCCGGGGTGGGTGCCAAAGCGGAGCCGGAACGTCACGGTCATTCGATATTTTTAACAGTTGCCGGCAGCCAGCGCAAACCCGCACAAAAAATGCAGCGTTCGTTAGGCGCGAGAAATGATCGTATCATGCGTCCAAATCCTGCTCGACGCCCCTGCGGTTCGTGCTAAATTCCCATTATGTCAAAGGAATCGCACGCGGCTCCCCACAAGATCAATCTCCGCCGCCCCGACATCATGGAGGCCGTGCAGGCCCAGGTGCTGTCGCATTACCGCAGCGAACTCGTCGAAAGCGTCCGCGCCAACGGCGGCATGTTGACCGCCGACGGGCTGACGGTGAAGCTCGCGAAGGAATTCGGTTTTTGCTACGGCGTGGAGCGCGCGATTGACCTCGCCTATGCCGCGCGGAAATATTTTCCGAACACGCGCCGCACACGCCCATTTACCTGCTCGGCGAAATCATTCACAACCCGGAAGTGAACGATCAAATTCAAAACATGGGCATCCAGATCATCGCCGCCAAGCCGACGGAGGATGAAGTGGAACGCCTGCAATCCGGCGACGCCGTCATCATTCCCGCGTTTGGCACCGAGGTCAGCACGCGCAAAAAATTGGAATCCAAAGGTTGCATCCTCGTGGACACCACCTGCGGCGACGTGATGAGCGTCTGGAAACGCGTCCGCCAATACTCGAAGGAGCATGTCACCAGCATCATCCACGGCAAGGCCAAGCACGAGGAAACCAAGGCCACCACGTCGCAGGCGCGCGCCTACGGCAGCGGTCATTATCTGGTGGTGTTCACGCTGGCGGACACGGATTATGTCTGCGATTACATTTTGCGCGGCGGCGACAAGGAGGAATTTCTGAAAAAATTTGAAGGCGCGTATTCGGCCGGCTTCGATCCCGACCTGCATTTGCAGGCCGTCGGCGTGGCGAACCAGACGACCATGCTGCGCGGCGAAACCGAGGAGGTGCAACGCCGGTTTAAAGCCGCAATGGAGAAAAAATACGGCGCGGAAAACATCGAAAAACATTTCCGCTTCTTCGACACCATCTGCGGCGCGACGCAGGACCGGCAGGACGCGCTCCAGAAACTTTTGGTCGAGCCAATGAACCTGCTCATCGTCATCGGCGGCTACAATTCCTCCAACACCTCGCACCTCGCCGAAATGGGCGAGGCCAAGCTGCCGACCTATTTCATCAAAAACGCCGGCAAGATGGTTTCGGACAAGCTGATCGTCCATTACAACCAGCATTTGCACCAGGAAGTCGAAACGCACAACTGGCTGCCGTCCGGCGCGATCACCGTCGGCGTGACCGCCGGCGCGAGCTGCCCGAACAATTTGATCGAGGACACGATCCGCCGGCTGTTTGAACTGCGCGGCATTTCCGTGCAGGAATTGCTGAAAAATTAAAGATGAAAACAATGTTGACAAAAGATGCAAAAGGCATCATTTTGCTGGCATGAGAATGACGGTTGACATAGACGAAAGAACGGTGGCCGAATTGACCAAAATCACCGGCATCAAAAAGAACAGCCCCGCCGTGGCGTTTGCCGTGCGGGATTTCATCAACCGGAAAAAAGCGAAGGACTTCGGCCGGATGTTGCGGGAAGGCAAATTCGATTATCCCGCCACCAACGAGGCCGTTGAGGCCCGGGACGTTTGACCGGCAACGCATCATGGTGCTCGTGGATTCATCCGTTTGGATCGAGGCGCTGCGCCGCGACGGACGCCTCGACGTGAAGCTCGCGCTCGAAAATCTGTTAGAGCAATACGAAGCAACTTTTTGCGGGCCGGTGAAACTGGAGGTTTTGGGCGGGGCACGCGCGCAGGACCGGGAGAAGCTGGAAACGCATTTCGAATGCATTCCTTATTTTCCGATGCAGGATTCCGCGTGGGATGCCGGTAAGAAAATCGCCTGGCGGCTGCGCGACCGTGGTTGCAATCCGCCGTGGAACGACGTGCTCATCGCCACGCTCTCGGTGCTGGCGGAATGCCGCGTGTATTCCATTGATAAACATTTTCAACAAATGTATGAGTCCGGCGCCGGCATCGTGCTTTACGAACCTGGCTACGGCGGCACATACAATCCAAACTGATTTTTCATCATGCCGCGTTACCGCCAGGAACTTGAGGACAACGAACGCCGCACGCTCGCGCCCTTCGCGCAGTTCAGCGGCGACACGCGCGGCCGGAAATTTTCCGAGGAGCCGCCGCTCTGGCGCACGCACTACCAGCGCGACCGCGACCGCGTGATTCATTCGCGTGCCTTTCGCCGGCTCGAATACAAGACGCAGGTTTTTCTCAACGGCACCGGCGACCATCTGCGCACGCGGCTCACGCACACGATGGAAGTGGCCGCCATCGCGCGCAACCTCGCCAGCGCGCTGCGGCTCAATACCGACCTCGCCGAAACCATCGCACTCGCGCATGACCTTGGCCACTCGCCGTTCGGACACAAGGGCGAAACGGTTTTGAACGGCCTCATGCGCGGCCACGACGGTTTTGAACACAACCACCACAGCTTGCGCATCGTCGAGGAGTTGGAGCAAAAATACCCGAATTTTTCCGGGCTGAATCTGTCCTGGGAAGTGCTCGAAGGCCTGGCGAAACATCAAACCGCGTTCGACCGCCCCGGCGTCAAAAAAGGATTTGTCGCCAGGCATCCATCGCTCGAAGCGCAGATTGCCAACCTCGCAGACGAAATCACTTATTACAGCCACGACCTCGACGACGGCCTGGATTCGGGTCTGCTGTTGGAAAAGGAATTGGGCCGACACGTTCGCATCTGGGCGCACGCAGCGCGGCTTGTGAGCAAAGAATTTGGCAATCTCGCCGATGAAAGCCGCCGGTATTTCACCATCCGCACGATCATTGACATGCAGCTCGCCGATGTCATTGCCACGAGCGAACGCCTGATTGCCGCCACCAAAGTCCAGTCCGCCGACGAGGTGCGGCGATTTGCCAAGCCGCTCATCCAATACAGTCCGGAACGCCGCCGGCAAAATCTGGAATTGCGCCGCTATCTCTACAAAAACCTATATTTCAACGCCGTCGTCAACGAACCGCACATCCGCGCGAAACAGTTGTTGAAGGATCTGTTCCATTATTATTTGAAACATCCGCGGGAAATCGGCGAACACGCGCGCGGACGGATTCGCAAGATTGGAAAATACCGGACCGTGTGCGATTACATCGCCGGCATGACCGACCGCTACGCCATCGCCGAGCACAAAAGACTTTTCGGAGACAAGCTCAAATTCGCGTGACGACCTCACCATCCGGAACTGCGGCAAGCAATTGAGAAACTGTTTTTTCCTGTCCGGGCAGAATCAATTCCGGCGCAATTTCGCTCAATGGCTGCAAAACAAATTTCCGCAAATGCGCCCGCGGATGCGGCAGAATCAATTCCGGCGAATTGCGGATTTCATTTACGAACGCGATCAAATCCAAATCCAGCGGGCGCGGCTCGTTGGGAATTTTCTTCGGCTGGCGGCCAAATTCTTTTTCCAGCGCCTGCAGTTTGGCGAGCAATGATTCCGGCGCTTCCGGCTTGCGCGGAACCAAACCGACAACGGCGTTCACAAATTTTGGCGAGTCCGGCGGACAATCCACCGGCGTTGTCTGCCAAAGCGAAGATTTCAGAATCGGCTCGTCGGAAAAATTTTGCAGCCGCGCCATCGCATCCCGGACGATTCTGGCGGAATCGCCGAGATTGGAGCCGAGAGCGATGAAAGCCAGTTTTAAGTTTTTAGTTTTTGGTTTTAAGTTCAAAAAAAAATCGCCGGCCAACCGATAACTAAAAATTCAAAATTCAAAACTAAAAATTATTTCAGCCCCAGCACGTCCTGCATGTCGTAGAGGCCGGGCTTTTGGTTCACGAGCCATTGCGCGGCGCGGAGCGCGCCGTTCGCAAAAGTGTCGCGGCTGGAAGCCTTGTGCGTGAGTTCCAGGCGCTCGCCGGTGTTCGCAAAAATAACGGTGTGATCGCCCACCACGTCGCCGCCGCGGATGGAGTGGACGCCGATTTCACACGGCGTGCGTTCGCCGACGATTCCGGCGCGACCGTGCCGCGCCGCTTCCGCCAGCCGCAGTTTGCGCACGTCCGCCAGAATTTCCGCGAGCGTTTTCGCCGTGCCGCTGGGCGCGTCTTTTTTCAGGCGATGGTGCATCTCGATGACTTCCAGGTCGAAGTCCGGGCCGAGGATTTCCGCCGCCTTGCGCGTGAGCCAGAACAGCGTGTTGACGCCGGTGGAAAAATTTGACGCCCAAACGATGGGAATCCTGGTTTTGTTCTGTTTGATCTCGAACGTGTCGGTGTCGGTGTGGCCGGTGGTGCCGATGACGAGCGCCTTTTTGTGCTCGGCGCACAGGCTGGCGACTTCGACGGTCGCCTCGCGGGCGCTGAAATCAATCACCACGTCGCACTTGCCGATGAAGGCGGCGAGGCTGTCACCCTTGTCAATTTCGGCGACGATTTCGAGGCCGGGGATTTTTTTGGCGCACGCGACGAGCGTTTGGCCCATCCGTCCTTTCGATCCCGTGATGATGACTTTGGTCATGACCGTCAGAATCCAGAATTCAGGATTCAGAATCCAGAATTAAATCGTCGCTGCGGTTTGAGCTTTTTGATTCCGCTTTATTCCAGCGCGTCACAGCGTTTCAGCGTTGTGCGCAGGATGTCCCAGTTCTTGGGGTTCATCGGCACGAGCGGCAGGCGGTATTCTTCCTCAATGATTTTCATCATCGCCAGCGCGGCTTTCACCGGTGTCGGATTCGTCTCGATGAACAAATCCTTGAACAGCGGATAAAATTTCGCATGCAGCGCCATCGCCTTCCTCGCGTCGCCGCGCAGAAACGCGTTCACCATCTGCGAAACTTCGCGCGGAATCACATTGGATGCCACGCTGACGACGCCGTTGGCGCCGACCGCCATGAACGGCAATGTCAGCGGATCGTCGCCCGACAAAATCACAAACTTCGGTCCCATCGCCGCGCGCAACTGCGATACGCGGTCGCAGCTTCCGCCGGCTTCCTTGATGCCGACGATGTTTTTGCAATCTGCCGCGAGCCGTTTCACCGTGTCCACGGCGATTTCAACGCCGCAGCGGCCCGGAATGCTGTAAAGCATGATGGGCAGTTTTGTCGCGCGGGCGATGGCCTTGAAATGTTGATACAAACCTTCCTGGGTCGGCTTGTTGTAATAGGGCGCGACTTGCAACGACCCGTCCGCTCCGATTTTTTCGGCGGCTTGCGTCAGGGCGATGGCCTCGCTGGTGGCGTTCGCGCCGGTGCCGGCGAGCACCTTTATTTTTTTTGCCGCAAATTTTACGGACAGTTCGATGATGCGGATGTGCTCCTCGCAGTTCACCGTGGGTGATTCGCCCGTGGTGCCGACGGGCACGATGCCGTCCACGCCGCCCTTGATTTGAAATTTGATGAGGCGTTCGAGCGCGGCCTCGTCCAGTTGGCCGCCACGAAACGGCGTGACAATTGCAGTATAGGTTCCCGTGAACATGATTTTATTCAGACGCATAAAATAACGGCAAACTGGCGTTTGGCGAGCAATTTCAGCGTTACCCGGCATAGCGAGGAAAATGAAAAAGCCCGCTCATTCGAGCGGGCTTGGTGATTTCAAGCGAAATTACTTTTTCTCTTCCGGCTTGGCTTCCGTCGCCGGAGCGGCTTCGGCCGGAGCCGCGACCGGTGCAATGGTGTCCACCCATTCCAAAATCGCGCACTGGGAGGCGTCCCCCTGGCGCTGACCAAGCTTGATGATGCGGGTGTAACCGCTGCGGCGATCCTTGAACGCCGGCGCGATTTCCGTGAACAACGTTTTGGCGGCGGATTCCTGATGCAGCCGCGCAACCGCCAGCCGGCGATGATGGATGGTGCCTTTCTTGCCGAGCGTGACCATTTTTTCGGCGACGGAACGGGCGGCCTTGGCCTTGGCCAGGGAGGTCGTCACGCGCTTGTGTTCGATCAGGCTGCAAACCAGATTGGCGAGCATCGCGTTGCGATGTTCCGAGGTGCGGCCCAGTTTGGCCGTGCGCTTCAAATGTCTCATGGCAATTCCTTATTCCGCTTTGGCGGCTTCTTCCTTCGGCGCCTCCACCAGGCCCGGCTCGAAATTCATGCCGAGCGAGAGGTTGAGCGACGTTAGTTTGTCTTTGATTTCGTTGAGCGACTTCTTGCCGAAGTTGCGATACTTGAGCATCTCCTGCTCGGTCTTCAGCGCGAGCTGGCCGACGGTGGTGATGTTCGCGTTGTTCAGGCAGTTCGCGGCGCGGACGCTCAGTTCGATTTCGTTGACGCTCATGTTCAACAATTTCTTGAGCTTGGCCTTCTCGTCGTCCTGCTTGTCGGCGGCTTCCTCAAATTCCACCGCGTTCTTGTCGTAGCCGACAAACACGTCGAGGTGATGCGCCAAAATCGCGGACGCCTGCGTCAGCGCGTCGTCGGGCGTGATGCGGCCGTCGGTCCAGATTTCCAGAACCAAGCGGTCGTAATCCGTGCGGTTGCCGACGCGCGCGGCCTCCACGGCGTAACGCACGCGGGTCACCGGCGAGAACAGCGAGTCAATCGCCACGATGCCGATGGCCTGGCCGGGCTTTTTGTTTTCGTCGCTCGGGCAGAAGCCGCGGCCGATTTTCACGGTCAGCTCCATCTCAAATTTTTTCTTCTTGTCCAGCGTGCAGATGTGCTGCGTGGGATTCACCAGCTCGACATTCTGGTTGGTCTGGATGTCGGCGGCGGTCACGGCGCCTTCCTTGTTGACGGAAAGCAACAGCACCTGCTCGTCGCGGGTGTGCGCCTTGAACTTGATTTTCTTCAGGTTCAAAACGATGTCGGTCACGTCTTCGGCAACGCCGTCAATCGTGGCAAATTCGTGCATGCGCGCCGTCCACCTTCAACGAGGTGATGGCCGCGCCTTCGAGCGAGGAGAGCAGCACGCGGCGGAGCGAGTTGCCGACGGTGTGGCCGTAACCGGTTTCAAACGGGTCGGCGATAAACTTCGCGTAGGTTTCGGTGGCGGAGGCTTCATCCTTCTGCAACCGCTTGGGCATTTCAAAACGTCCGAGACGAACTGGCATAGTTTCCTTTCAACAATTTTAATCTGGCTTCGCCGGCTAAATTTATTCCCGGCCGGAAAAGCCCGTGTAATTGTTTTTTTTGTTTGCTGGTTAGCGGGAATAAAATTCGACGACGGCCTGCTCGTTGGCAATCGGCTGGATCTCGTCGCGGGTCGGGATGCGCATGACCACGCCCTTGAACTCTTCCTTGTTCAAGGACAGCCAGTCCGGCACCGCGCGGCTGGCGGAAACTTCCAAATTCTTCGTCGCGAGCTGGCGCGACACGTTGTTGTTCTTGATGCTGATGACGTCATTCACCTTCAAGGCGAACGAGGCGATGGCCGCCTTGCGGCCGTTCACGGTCACATGGCCGTGGTTGACCAACTGGCGGGCGGCGGCGCGGGTGTTGCCAAAACCGAGGTGGAAAACGACGTTGTCCAAACGGGTTTCCAAAATCTGCAACATCGTTTCGCCCGTGACACCGCGGCGGCGCAGCGCCTTTTCATAGACGCCGCGAAACTGCTTCTCCATCAGACCGTAGTAATAACGGAGCTTCTGCTTCTCATTCAGACCTTCGCCGTATTCGGTGGTCTTGCGGCGCGACTTCGGGCCGTGGACGCCGGGACCGTAGTTGCGGCGTTCCAGATATTTTGTCGGGCCGAAAATCGGAATTCCGAAACGGCGGCTGATGCGGACGCGGGGACCTGTGTAACGAGCCATAAAAATTTATGATTTGCGATTTGCGATTGACGATTTTTTACACGCGGCGTTTCTTGCGCGGGCGGCAGCCGTTGTGCGGCACCGGCGTCACGTCCTTGATGGAGCTGATTTCCAAACCGATGGCCTGGAGCGCGCGGATGGCGGATTCACGGCCGGAGCCGGGACCCTTGACGCGGATTTCAACTTCCTTCATGCCGTGGGACATCGCCTGGCGGGCGGCGTCCTGCGCGACCATCTGCGCGGCGTAAGCCGTGCTCTTGCGCGAGCCTTTGAAACCCACGCGGCCGGCGCTGGACCAGCCGATCAGGTTGCCCTGCGCGTCGGTGATGGTGACCTGCGTGTTGTTGAAAGTGGCGAGAATGTTCGCAATGCCGGACGCGATGTTTTTCGCGTGCTTGGCCTTGACGATTTTCTTTGCATTCGGATCTTCGCCGAGCAATTCGGCGGCGGTCGGCACCAGCGGGCGCAACCGGTTCAGCCGGCTTCGCAGCATCGGCGGCGGCAGGCAGCGCCGGAGCAGCCGGCTTAGCCTGTTTTCCTTCTTGGGATGCTTGGCTTCCGCGGCCGGCGCAGCCGCGGCGGCTTCGGGCTTCACCTTCTTTTTCTTTTTCAGGCGCGGCAGGTTTTTTCTTTTCTTCGGACATATCGTTATCAATTTCAAATTCAAGTCAAATTGGAAATCATTAGTGGATGCCGGTCTTGGCGTTGGGATTGCGCTGCACGCCGACCGTCTTGCGCGGGCCTTTGCGGGTGCGGGCGTTGGTCTGCGTGCGCTGGCCGCGCACGGGCAGACTGCGCATGTGGCGGATGCCGCGATAGCACTTGATGCCCTGCAGCCGCTTGAGGTTCATGCCGAGTTCGCGGCGCAGGTCGCCTTCGATGACGTATTTGCCTTCCTGAATCGCGTGAACGATCTGGGAGAGCTGCGCCTCGGTCAGATCCTTTGCGCGAATGGACGGGTCAATGTTCGCGCGTTCGAGAATCTCCTTCGCGTTGACCGGGCCAATGCCGTAAATGTAGCGGAGCGCAATGTCAATGCGCTTGCCGGGCGGAACTTCCACACCAATGATGCGTGCCATAAATTTTTAATTAACCTTGACGTTGTTTGTGGCGTTTGTTCGAGCAAATGACGCGGATGACCCCGCGCCGTTTCACGACTTTGCAGTGCTCACACAATTTTTTGACTGATGCTCGGACTTTCATGCTAAATCTTTTTTGTTTCGACTAAAATACGCCCCACGCTCAAGTCGTAAGGCGTCAATTGCAATTTCACCGTGTCACCGGCCTGCGCGCCGGCAAAAATCTTCTTGTCCCGCCCGGCCACAAACGCCGTCAGGCGGTGGCCGTTGCCCAACTCCGCGCAAAACGTGCCGTTCGGCAGCGCTTCAATCACGCGAGCTTCGACGCGGAAGGCATCTTCGCCCATGTCAAAATCTCCGGCTCGCCGTCCGTGACCAGGACGGTATGCTCAAAATGGGCGGATAGTGAACCATCTTGCGTCACCACTGTCCAGCCGTCTTTCAGGATTTTTACGTCGGGCCGGCCCGCGTTCACCATCGGCTCAATCGCAATCGTCATGCCCGGCTTCAACTTCGGCGAGTTCTTCTTGCCCTCGTCAAAATTCGGCACCTGCGGCTCTTCGTGCATCGTGCGCCCGACGCCGTGGCCGACAAATTCGCGCACCACGCTGAAGCCGTTTTGCTTCAACATACCGCTGGACCGCCAGCGAAATGTCCAGCACCCGGTTGCCCGGCTTCGCCTGCGCGATGCCCAAATAAAGCGACTGCTCCGTCACGTCCAGCAACCGTTGCGCCGCGACGCCGCAGCCGCCCACCGCCACCGTCCGCGCCGTGTCACCGATAAAACCTTTGTAGGCCACACCGACATCCACGCTGACGATGTCGCCAAATTTCAACTCGCGTTCCGACGCCAAGCCGTGAACCACCGCGTCATTCACCGACAGGCACGTGTGGCACGGAAACTTGCGGTAGCCGAGAAACGCGCTTTTGCGCATCGTAACTCCGAATCCGCTCCGCCGCAAAATTGTCAACCTGCCGCGTCGTGACGCCGGGCTGGATGAACGCGGCGATCTCGTCCAAAACTTTTCCGGCCACCATTCCCGCCGGACGCATCAACTTCAAATCGTCCTCTGACTTGAGCTTTATCCCGGCCACAAAATTTTAGAACCGGCCACGAATCCGGCCCTTTTTCAAAAAGCCGTCATAGTGGCGCATCATCAAATGCGATTCCACCTGCCGCATCGTGTCGAGCAAAACGCCGACCGCGATCAAAATGCTCGTGCCGCCGAAAAACTGCGCCACGTTCTGGTCCACCGACATCTGCCGGGACAAAATGATCGGAATCGTGGCAATGACCGTCAGGAAAATCGCGCCGGCCAGCGTGATGCGGCTCATGGCATGGTGCAGATAGTCGCTGGTGCCCAGCCCCGGACGCACGCCGGGAATGTAGCCGCCGTTCTTCTTCAAATCGTCGGCGATCTGGATTTCATTGAACTGCGTCGCCACCCAGAAATAGGAGAAGAACAAAATCATCAACGCATAAATCGACAAATACAAAATTGAGCCGTAGCCCAACTGGATGTTCATCCAGCGGAAAAAATCCTGAAGAAACTTCAAGGATGGCGACGTGGTCCAATACGCCAGATTGGCGAAAAACGGCTGCGGGAACATCAGGATGGACTGGGCGAAAATGATGGGCATGACGCCGGAATAATTCACGCGCAGCGGCATGAAGGAGGTTCCGCCTGCATACATTTTGCGGCCCACCGCGCGCTGGGCGTATTGCACCGGAATTTTCCGCTGCGCCTGCGTGATGGCAATGACGCCGCCGATGACAAACACCATCAGGATGACCAGCATCACGCCGGTGCCCGAATATATTGTGCGTGGGTTCGGTTGTTCCGCCGTGCGTCGAAAACATGTCAATCGCGCCCTGCACCGCATTGGGCAGGCGCGCCAGAATGCCGATGGTGATCACCAGCGAAACGCCGTTGCCGATGCCGCGATCCGTGATCTGCTCACCCAGCCACATCAACAGCATCGTGCCCGCCGTCATCACCGTCACCGTCACGAAATAATAAAGAAAATGATTTTCCGTCATCACCAACTGGCCTTGAAAACCGCGAAACGCCGTTTCCGGGGTCAGCCAGTTGTGGGCGAAATACCAGCCCTGGCCGAGGCACAGCACCACGGTGAGATAGCGGCCGTATTGGACGATCTTCGTGCGGCCGCCTTCTTCGCGCACCAGCTTGCTCAAGCGCGGCACCACCGCCGTGAGCAACTGGATGATGATGGTCGCGCTGATGTAAGGCATGATGCCCAGCGCACCGATGGCGCAGTTGCCGAGCGCGCCGCCGGCGAACGTGTTATACATCACCAGCAACCCGCCGCTCGCCTGGGAATTTTCGTTGAAAAACTTCGGCCAGCGCCTGGCCGTCAATTCCCGGAATGACGATGAAGGCCGTCAACCGGCAGACGGCCAGCAGCATGATCGTGAACAAAATCCGGGATTTCAGCTCCGGGATTTTGAAGCAATTGCCGAGGGTATTGGCGATGGAGCGGAACATTCTTCAGCCGGATTATTTCTTGGCCGGAGCCGGAGATTTTTTGGCGATGATTTCCACCGAGCCGCCCTTGGCTTCGATTTTCGTTTTCGCCGAGGCGCTGATGGCGCTGACGACCACGACCAGTTTCTTGGTCAATTCGCCGGTGCCGAGAATTTTGACGCCGTCGCCGCGGCCATTGGCCAGACCAACGGAACGCAACGCGGTTTCATCCACCCGCGCGCCGTCTTCAAACTGGTTCAGTTCGCCGACATTCACCGGGATATAAACCGTGGCGAATTCCGCGTTGTTGAAACCGCGTTTGGGGATGCGGCGGATGAGCGGCATCTGGCCGCCTTCGAAACCGATGCGGATCGAGCTGCCGGAACGCGCGGTCTGGCCCTTGCCACCGCGACCGGAGGTTTTGCCGTGGCCGCTGGATTCGCCCTGGCCGAGCCGCTTGGTGCGGTGTTTCGCGCCGGGACGGGGTTTAAGATTGTGCAGTCGCATAAAATTTTAATCAGGCCGCCACCGCTTCGGGAGCTTTCGGCGTTTCAACTTTTTTGATTTGCAGGCCGCGGCTCTGGTAAATCTGCTCGCGGGTGCGGAGGCTCAACAGGGCGTTCAAGGTCGCCTTCACCACGTTCGCCGCGTTTTTGGAGCCGAGTGATTTGGTCAAAATATCCTTGATGCCGGCGGATTCCAAAACGGCGCGAACCGTCTTGCCGGCGATGATGCCGGTGCCCGGCGAGGCCGGGCGCAGAAGAATCTTCGCGCCGCCGTAGGTCGAATACATTTCGTGCGGAATCGTCGCGTCTTTCAGCGAGACCGAAACCATCTTGGTGCGGGCGAGTTCGCCGCCGCGACGAATCGCGTCCGCGACTTCCGCCGCCTTGCCGAGCGCAATGCCGACCTTGCCCTTCTTGTCGCCCACGACGACGAGCGCGCTGAACTTGAAGCGGCGTCCGCCCTTCACGACTTTCGAAGAGCGGTTGATGAAGACCACTTTTTCGACGAGTCTCTTCGCCGCCCTTTTCAAAGGCGTTTTCGCCGACCTCAGCGGGCCGACGGCCACGGCCACGGCCGCCGCCGCCGCCGCGTCCGCCCTGTCCGCCGCGACCGCCGCGCGGACCGCGAGTTCCGGCTGCGGTTTCGGCGCTTCGGGAGCCGGCGGCAGGAGCTACTGGAATGTTTTCGTTTTCAGCCACAATAAATTCTCCGGTTCAGGTTAAAATTTCAGTCCGGCTTCGCGCGCGGAATCGGCCAGCGTCTTGATTTTGCCGTGATAGCGCGTGCCGCCGCGGTCAAACACCACCGCCGTGATGCCCTTGTCCATCGCGGCCTTCGCCGCGAGCGCGCCGACTTTCTTCGCGCCGGTCACGTTGGCGGACAATTCCTTCGCCTCGCCTTTGCTCACGGTCGAAGTCGGCGGCCAGCGTCTTGCCGGCGACGTCGTCAATGAACTGGACGTGGATGTTTTCGTTGGTGAAGCGGACGCTCATGCGCGGACGTTCGGGCGTGCCGCTGACGCGCTTGCGGATGCGCCAGTGGCGCAACTGCTTCAACTTTAATTTTTTTTCCGTTCTCATCTCAGTGCGTTCACGGATTGGGCCGTGAACAAAAATTGTTATTGGACGGTCTTGCCTTCCTTGCGCTGGACATGTTCGCCAGCGTAACGGACGCCCTTGCCCTTGTAAGGTTCCGGCGGATAGAAGGCGCGGATTTCGGAGGCGACCTTGCCGACGACCATTTTGTCCGGCCCTTCAATCGTGAGCTTGGTGTTTTCCTCGACCGTGACTTTGATCTGGTCGGGAATGTCGTAATTGATCGGATGCGAATAGCCGAGCGCGAGGTTCACGACCTTGCCCTGTGACGGCGGCCTTGAAACCGACGCCCTGGATTTCCAGCTTCTTCACAAAACCTTCGGTGACGCCCTTGACCATGTTGTTGACGAGCGCGCGGCTCAAGCCGTGCAACGCCTTGGCCTGCGCGTCTTCACCGGCGCGGCTCACGACGATCTTGTCGCCTTCCACCTTGAGGCTGGTGCGCTGGGGCAATTCCCAGTCGAGCTTGCCTTTCGGGCCTTCGACGAGGAACTTTCTGCCCCTTCACTTCCACCTTCACTTTGGCGCGGAATGGCAATCGGTTGTTTTCCAATACGCGACATAAAATTATTACCAGATGTAGCAGAGCAGTTCTCCGCCGAGATTTTTCTTGCGCGCCTGCTGGTCGGTCAACAGACCTTCCGAGGTCGAGACAATCGCCACGCCGAGGCCGCCGCGCACGCGGGGAATTTCCGTCGCGCCAACATAGCGGCGCAAACCGGGCGAGCTGACGCGCTTGAGGCCTTCAATCACGCTCTTCTTGCCGTTGAACTTCAGGCGGATTTTGATTTTCTTCTTCGTCTCGCCTTCGACGGCCACGTCGGCGACATAACCTTGCTGCTGCAACAGTTTCGCCACGCTTTCCTTGATGCGGGAATGCGGCAGCTCAACGGTCGGCAGATGCGCGGCGCCCGCGTTGCGGATGCGCGTCAACATGTCAGAAATCGGATCGCTCATATTTATCTTTTCAACTTTCGTCCTGCGTTTCGGCTCCCGCACAATTGCGGAACCGACAGCCAGCACGAATCAAATTTTCACCAACTGGCCTTCGTCACCCCGGGAATCAAACCGTTCAACGCCGCCTCGCGGAACGTCAGGCGCGACACCCCGAACTTGCGCCAATAGCCACGGCGGCGGCCGCTCATCGCGCAGCGGTTCACCACGCGCGTTGGGCTGGCGTCGCGCGGCAGCTTCGCCAAACCGGCGTAGTCGCGTTTCGCCTTCAATTCGGCGCGCATCGCGGCGTATTTTTTCACCGTTTCCTTTTTGCGGTTGTTGCGCTCTATCCAAGCTTTTTTGGCCATAACTAAAATTTTATTTTTCTGCGAACGGAAAACCCATCAGCTTCAACAAATCCAGCGCCAGCGTCGTCTTTGCCGGCGGTCGTCACAATCGTGATGTCCATGCCCTGCTGCCGTTTGATCTTGTCCAGTTCGATTTCCGGGAAAATCGTCTGATCCGCCACGCCGAACGTGTAGTTGCCCCGGCCGTCAAACTTGCGCGGCGACAAACCGCGGAAGTCGCGGATGCGCGGCAGCGCGGCGGCGACCAGGCGGTCGAAAAATTCATACATCGCGTCCTTGCGGAGCGTCACGCGGCAGCCAATCGCCTGATTTTTGCGCAGCTTGAAATTGGCGACGTCCTTCTTCGCCTTGCTGATCACCGGCTTGCGGCCGGTAAGCTGCGTCAAATCCTTGGCGGCGTCTTCGAGCGCGCCTTTTTCCAACGACGCGTTGATGCCCATGTTCACGACGATCTTCACGAACTTCGGAACCTGGTGGACATTCTTGAAGTTGTGCTTGGCCTTCAAGGCCGGCACCACTTCTTCGTTGTATTTTTTGTAAAGTCTGGATTTCATTTTTCAGTTCACGGATTTGGCCGTGAAAAATTATTTACGCGCGGCGACCGCCTCCGCTTTTTTCACATTCGAGATGTGGATCGAACCTTCGCGCTCGACAATCGCGCCGTTCGGGTTCTGCTGGCTCTTGCGCGTGTGCTTCTTGATCATCTGCAAACCTTCGACCACGACGCGCTGCTTGTCGGTCATCACGTGGATGATCTTGCCGCTCTTGCCTTTTTCCTTGCCGGCCATGCACGACGACCTGGTCGCCTTTTTTAACATGAAATTTTGACATAACCTTCAAATGACTTCCGGCGCGAGTGAAATGATCTTCATGAACTTCTTTTCGCGCAGCTCGCGGGCGACCGGGCCGAAAATGCGCGTGCCCTTCGGATTCAATTCCTTGTCAATGATGACGCAGGCGTTGCTGTCGAAGCGCAGCACCGAGCCGTCGGCGCGCTTGATGATCTGGCGTGGTGCGGACGATCACGGCGTCATGCACTTCGCCTTTTTTCACCGAACCATCCGGCGCGGCTTCCTTGATGTGAACCTTGATGACGTCGCCGATGCCGGCATAACGCTGGTTGCGGCCGGTCACGCCGATGTTCCAAGCAATCTTGGCACCGGTGTTGTCCGCCACATCCAAACTGGATCGAACTTGCAACATAAAATTAAAATCAGGCTGCGACTGCGGTTTCGGCGCGCCGCGCTCGACGACCTCGATGAGCTTCCAGCGTTTCAACTTGGACAGCGGGCGCGATTCCTCGATGCGCACCGTGTCGCCCACTTTCGCCTCGGCCTTTTCGTCGTGCGCGTAAAATTTCTTGTAGGACGTGACGATCTTCTTGAACTGCGCGTGCGGATAACGGCGTTCCACGCGCACCACAATCGTCTTGGTCATCTTGTTCGAGACGACTTCGCCGACGCGCTGTTTGCGCTTGCCGGTCGCCGCCACGTTGGTTGTTGTTTCAGCCATACAAAATTATTTCGCCGCCGGTTTCGCCGCCTGGTTGCTCAACGCGGACATGCGGGTCTCGACGCGGGCAATGTCCTTGCGCAGCGTGCGCAAACGCGCGGGTTTTTCCAACTGCGCGCTCGCCTGTTGCAGGCGCAGGTTGAACATCTCGTGCCGGAGGTCGCGGCCCTTGGCCGCCAACTCCACCAGCGTCATGTCTTTGATTTCAGCAAATTTCATCGGATCTCAACTCGCGCGGTGATGGCGCGAAATAAACTTGGTTTTGATCGGCAGCTTCGTCGCGGCGAGGCGCATGGATTCGCGCGCTTCCGCCTCGGTGATGCCGTCCACTTCAAACAAAATGTTCGCCGGACGGATGACCGCCACCCAGCCTTCGAGCGGCGCCTTGCCCTTGCCCATTCGCGTTTCCAGCGGCTTCTTCGTGTAAGACTTTTGCGGAAACACCCGGATCCACATCTTGCCTTTGCGCTTCATGTAGCGCGTGATCGCCACGCGGCAGGCTTCGAGCTGCTTGCCGTCCATCCAGCAACGCTCCAGCGCCATCAGGCCATACTCGCCAAACGCGACGGTGTTGCCGCTCGTCGCCAGCCCCGTGCGGCTGCCACGGTGCATTTTGCGATACTTTACTTTTTCCGGCTGCATTGCCATAACAAGATTCTTTCTAAAAAATTAACCGGCGATCGGCGCTTCGACCTTCACTTCTTTTTTCTGCGGCTTGTTTTCGCCCTTGCAAATCCAGCACTTGATGCCGAGCTTGCCGTAAACCGTGTTCGCTTCCGCGAAACCGTAATCAATGTTCGCGCGGAGCGTGTGCAACGGCACCCGGCCCCAGTGATACATTTCCACGCGCGCCAGTTCCGCGCCGCCGAGACGGCCACCGGCGCGAATCTTGATGCCTTCCGCGCCGAAATCTTTCGCCGTCTGCAAACGCCTTTTTCATCGCGCGGCGGAACGAAACGCGGCGTTCAAGCTGCAACGCGATGTTTTCCGCGCACAATTGCGCGTCGAGTTCCGGCTGCTTCACTTCGACGATGTCCACGTAAACTTCCTTGCCGGTCATCTTGCTCAATTCTTCCTTGAGCTTGTCAATTTCCGAGCCTTTGCGGCCGATGACCACGCCGGGACGCGCGGTCAAAATCGTCACGCGGCAGCGGTTCGTCGCGCGCTCGATCAAAATTTTCGGCACCGAGGCCGTTTCCAACTTCTTCTTCAGCAGCGTGCGGATGATGCGGTCTTCCGTGAGCAGCTTGCTGAATTCTTTTTTGTCGGCATACCACTTGGAGCGCCAGTCTTTGTTGACCGCGACGCGTAAGCCGATTGGATTGGTTTTTTGACCCATATATTATTCGTCGGACAAAGTGATTTTGATATGGCAACGGCGTTTCAAAATCGGACCCGCTGAACCGCGCGCCTTGGGCTGAAAACGCTTGAGCGTCGTCGCGGTTCCGGCCACCGCTTCCTTGATGCGCAAGGTTTCGGGACGCAGCTTGTTGTTGTTTTCCGCATTGGCGATGGCCGAATGCAGCGTCTTGGCGACGAAGCGCGCGCCCTTGCGCGGCACGACCGCGAGCACCGCTTCCGCCTGCAACGCCGGCAGACCCTGGATTTGCCGCACGACTTCGCGCATCTTCTGCGCGGACATCGGGATATTTTTGGTGATGGCGAAAACTTCCATAAAAACTATTTGGCTTCCGCCTTCGCGGTGTGGGCGCCGTGCTTCTTGAACGTGCGCGTCAGGGAAAATTCACCGAGCTTGTGGCCGACCATGTTTTCCGTCACGAAACACCGGGTTGAAAACCTTGCCGTTGTGAACCGTGAACGTCAGGCCGACAAAATCGGGCGTGATCGTCGAGCGGCGCGACCAGGTCTTGATCGGCGTCTTCTGGTTGGCCGCCTTCGCCTTCTGGATTTTTTCCAGCAGGTGATCTTCGACAAACGGGCCTTTTTTAATCGAGCGTCCCATAAATTATTTGATCTTTCATCGGCAGACCGTTGCGCTGAACAACGATGAAACGGTTGGAGTGTTTATATTTGGCGCGGGTCTTGCCGCCTTTGGCCACCTTGCCCCACGGCGACATGAGCTGCTGCCAGCCGCCGCCGCCCTTGGATTTGCCCTGGCCGCCGCCGTTCGGATGGTCCACCGGATTTCGCGCCATACCGCGCGTGATGCCGCGATGACCGCGATGACGCGTGCGGCCCGCTTTGCCGAGAATGACGTTTTCGTGCTCCGTGTTGCCGACCTGGCCGATGGTCGCGTAGCACTCTTCGTTCATCGCGGCGAATTTCGCCGGAAGGCAAACGAATCTGCGCGTAACCTTCATCGCGCGACATCAAAGTCGCCGCGCCGCCCGCCGAGCGGACCATCTGGCCGCCACGACCGGGCGTCAATTCCGATATTGTGAATCGCAATGCCGACCGGAATCGCCTTGAGCGGAAGCGCATTGCCAACTTCCGGCGGAGCCGTCGGGCCGCTGGAAATTGTCAACGCCAACCTTGATGCCGACCGGCGCGATGATGTAACGCTTTTCGCCGTCCTTATATTGCAAGCAGCGCCAGACGCGCCGAACGCATCGGATCATATTCAATCGCCGCGACCGTCGCTTCCACGCCGTGCTTGTTGCGCTTGAAATCCACGAGGCGGATTTTCTGCTTGTGGCCGCCGCCGATGCCGCGCGCGGTGACGCGGCCGTAGACGTTGCGTCCGCCGGTCTTCTTGCGAATTTCGACCAGCGACTTCTCCGGCTTCGTCTTGGTAATGTCGCTGAAGTCCGCGATCGTGATGTATCGCGTGGACGGCGTCAGTGGTCTAAATGTTTTAACGGGCATAAATGCTAAAGTTTTTTATCAGCAACTTTTTGAAGTTGGCGAGCCATCAATCCTGTCCCTTGCCGGGAATCAGTTATCGGTTCGCAAACATGCTGTCCTTACGACCTTACGGACGACGAGGAGCGCGTAGAATATCAAAGTGGAAATCGAAGGCAATAACTTTTTTGAATTATTTTTGAACCATGCGCGCTTGGCGCGAGGCCGGGCTTGAGGTTTTCCCTCGTGCCCGGTGCCCCGCGCCTCGTGCCGGGTTTGCGTCACCCCTTCAAATCCGCTAGCGCGGGATCGTTGGCGTGGGCGATGTTCCGCATCTTTTTGACGGCGGCCCGCAGGTTACGCTGGCCGAACAAAGCGGTTCCGGCGACAAAGGTGTCGGCTCCAGCGTGGGCGCATTCCGCCACGGTTGTATTATTGATGCCGCCGTCCACTTCGAGTCGGTAATTCAACATTTTTTCGCGCCGCCACGCGTCGGCCTGCTGAATTTTCGGCAGACACTCGTGGATAAAACTTTGGCCGCCGAAACCGGGATTCACGGTCATCACGAGCAGCAAATCAATTTTCTCGAGGAACGGCTGCACTTCGCCAATGGCGGTCGGCGGATTGATGGCCAGCCCGACTTTGCGGCCAAGCGCGCGGATTTTCCAAAGCAGCGGCGCGACGCGGTCGCCGAGTTCGACGTGGACGATGATTTGATCCGCTCCAGCCTCGACGAACGGTTCGAGGAGAATTTCCGGCTTGCTGCACATGAGATGCACATCAAAAAAAAGCTTCTTCGCGCGCGGCCTCACGGCGGCGACGATTTCCGGTCCAAAAGAAAGGTTGGGCACGAAATGGCCGTCCATGATGTCGAGGTGCAGCCAGTCGGCGCCGGAACGTTCGGCTCGTTCCGCCTCCTTGCCAAGGCGGGTGCAATCAGCGGCGAGTAATGAGGGCGCAATGATCATGTTGTAATTCTTGGGGCGTAGATTTTAAAAATTGGCGGCGCAAAACTAAAATCAAAATGCGTGACCTCACAGACTCTTTTCTCCATCGAGGCAGCGCCGGATAACGCGGGAAAGGGTTTGCGGCAGGTAAGGTTTCTGGAGGTAATTGAACTTCGGATCCAGCTTGAAATCTTTGCCCAATGCGTTTGCGCCGTAGCCGCTGGAAAAAATCACCTTGAGTTCCGGTCTTTCGCGCCAAAGCCGGTCGGCAAGCTCACGTCCATTGAGTCCGCCAGGCATGATGATGTCAGTGAACACAAGATCAATTTCGCTTTTATATTGGGCCCAGATTTCCAGGGCTTTTTGTCCATCCACCGCCTGAAACACGCGGTAGCCATTAAAGTTGAGCGTCCGGGTGACGATTTCGCGGACGGCGCGTTCGTCCTCGACGACCAGAATGGTTTCCGTGCCTTTGCGGGCATGAAACTGGGTGTCGGCATGTTCCGGTTCAGCCACCGGTCCGCTGATGGCGGGGAAATAAATGTGGAACGTGGTGCCTTTGCCCATTTCGCTTTCGACTTCCACCCAGCCCTCGTGCTGCTTGACAATGCCGAAGACTGTGGCAAGACCAAGGCCGGTGCCTTTGCCGAGTTCCTTGGTGGTAAAGAAAGGTTCAAAAATGCGCGGAAGATTTTCCGGCGGAATGCCCTCGCCGGTATCCGTATGGCTCAACTGGACGAATTTCCCCGGCCGGGCTTCAGCAATGCGGCGCGTGTGCGCCTCGTCCACTTCGCAAAGGCCGATGTTGATGGCGAGCTTTCCGCCCTTGGGCATGGCGTCCCGCGAATTGATAGAAAGATTCAACAAAATTTGCTCCAACATGCTGACATCGGCCGAGATGATTGCGGGCTGGCTGCTGCAATGAATTTGCAACGCGATGTCCTCGCCGAGCAGGCGCGCGAGCAGATCGGTCATCTTGCCGACAACGTGGTTGAGGTCGAGCGGATGCGGGTTGAAAATCTGCTTCCGCCCAAACGCGAGCAACTGGCGTGTGAGACCGGCGGCGCGCTCGGATGCCTGCTTGATCTGCTGGGCTGAAATGAGGGCTTTCGGCTCCAGCTTCGCCAATGTGAGCAGGGTGGCGTGACCCAGGATGATGGTGAGGATGTTGTTAAAATCGTGCGCGATGCCGCCGGCGAGCTGGCCGACGGCCTCCATTTTTTGCGACTGGCGATATTGCTCCTCCAGCGCCCGATGCACGGTGACATCCCGGAAAAGGCTCAACAGCAAGCGCGGTTTGCCGGCGGACTCCACGTAAGAATCATTAATCTCATACACCACGGCGCGTTGGTCGTGCAACACGAGATGATGCTCCTGTTTTTCCCGGATCACGCCGGACCGAAACCGCTCGCCGTGCTCGCGCAGCATTTTTTCGTGGTCCAGGTTGACCGAATAAACGACTACGAACGGCTTGCCCTCCAACTGTTCTTGGGGCAGTCCCACCAGCCGGCAATACGCCCGATTGATGGCGACGATCGTGCCGTTTTCATCCGTGAGCGCCATGCCATCCGTGGAATTTTCCCAGACGGAACGGAACAAGGCTTCCGAGCTTCGCAACGCCGTTTCCGCCGCGCGGCGTTCCGTGATGTCGCGGACATGAAACAACAACGCCGGCGCGCCGTCGTATTCAACGCGCACGGCGCGGACTTCCACCGGCACCCGGCGGCCATCGGCGCACAGGCTTTCGCCTTCAATCCAAGAAGCCTGTCCCGCCGCCAGCTTTTCAAATTCCGCGCGCGCCTGGTCGCGATGCGGGGGCGACACCAGTTGATCAATGGCATTTTTGCCGATCAACTCCTCGCGGGTCAATCCGTGCAACACGCAGGCGCCGCGGTTCACGTCCAAAACGTTGCCTTCCAAATCTTCGACAAAAATCGCGTCGGGTGAACTTTCAAACAGTTCCCGGAAACGGCGCTGGCTCTGGCGCAATTCCTCCTCGACCTGCACCCGTTGCAATGCGCCGCCGCACTGGTCGGCCAGGGCCTGCAAAATATCCAAATCGGGCCGGGCATAACTCTGGGAGTGCCGGCTCTGGATGAACAGCACGCCGATCACCCGTTCGCCTTTGCGGATCGGCGCGACCATGTTGGTGCCGGACTGATTGCCGGTTTCGTCCGCCGGCACCAGTTTGGCGCCGTGCGCAACAACGCTTTGGACCAGCGCATCGGCCGTCTTGGGCTGGGCCGAGGCGGGAATGGCCATGCGTTGTCCGTCAATGGTCTTGATCGCCAGCAGCGAAACAACTTCGTCTCTTTCCGCCGAATACAAATCCAGCGCGAAATCATGCCAGTGAAATAATTCGTCCGCCGCTTCGCAGATAAACTGCGCCGCTTCGGACGCGGTGGTGACCCCGCTCAAATGGTGGCTTAATTTGCCGAACACCAGATCGCGTTGCGCCGCGCGCCGCCGAACGGTGACGTCGTTGGCCAGGGTGAGCGCCGCCAGCTTTCCGCGAAAGGCCAGCGGCGACCAGATGACCTCCATGTCCATCTCGGTGCCATCTTTGCGCCGGTGCCGCCAGACCAATCCCTGCGCCTTGACATCCACCGCGCTTGGCCGGTCGGTTTCCGGCGCACGCAGGTCGGTCAAAGTCATGCCGAGAAATTCTTCGCGGGAATAACCGTAGTGTTGCGTAGCCGCCTCGTTGATTTCAAGAATTGCCAGCGTTTCCAGATCGAACACCCACATCGGATGCGGATTGCCCTGAAACAGCAGCCGGTATTGTTTTTCGCTGAGGCGCAAATCCTCTTCCGCGGCTTCCAACCGCATGCGTTCCGCCGCCTCGGCCACGGCGCGGCGCACCGCCGCCGGCAGACGGTCGCGGTTTTGCTTGAGAATATAATCCGTCGCGCCCGCCTTCAAACTCTCAATCGCCGCCTGTTCGCCGATGGTGCCGGACATCAGAATGAACGGCAGGAAGGGAAATTTTTCACGAACGAGTTTCAGCGCATTCAAGCCGGTGAAATCCGGCAGACGATAATCCGCCAGCACCAAGTCCCAAGGATGCGCCGCCAGCGCCTGGATGAATTCCTCGCGGCGACTGACGTGGCACACCTCCGCCACCAGTTCATCGTGGGCAAGCTGGTCACGAACCAGCAATGCGTCAGCCGGATTGTCCTCCAAATGCAATATTCGGAGCGGCGAATTTATGGCGCTGGATTCCAACACGATTCAATTCAAACAATTCCTTTAAAACAAACAGCCCCGCCGCCAAAAGTAAAGAACGGACAAGAGAGTTTTAAGTTTTTAATGTTTAATTTTGAGTTGGCGGAACAGCCGCCTTTTAAGTTTTTAATTTTAAGTTTCAAGTTTTGAGTTAGGGCGACCGTGTTCCGGCAATTAAAAACTAAAAATTAAGAATTAAAAATTGTTCAAGACTTGCACGCATGGCTTGACCTTTGGCGGCAAATGTCCATTATACGCACCCCGGCAAATCCGCCGCTTTCCCATTCGTGTCCTTTGTCGCGTCTGGTATATTGAGCGTTGTGAGCCGGACGAAAATTTACGATATGCAACACATCCGCAACATCGCCATCATCGCGCACGTTGATCATGGCAAAACGACTTTGGTGGACTGCCTGCTCAAGCAGTCGGGCACCTTCCGCGCCAACCAGCACGAATCGTCCGAGGAACGCCTGATGGACTCGATGGACTTGGAAAAGGAAAAGGGCATTACGATCCGCGCCAAAAACGCCGCCTTCAAATACAAGAATTACCACATCAATATCGTGGACACTCCCGGCCACGCCGACTTCGGCGGCGAGGTCGAGCGCATCATGAACATGATTGACGGCGTGCTGCTCGTCGTGGATTCCGCCGAAGGCCCGCAGGCGCAAACGCGCTTCGTGCTCCGCAAGGCGCTCGAAGCCGGCGCCAAGCCGATTGTGGTCATCAACAAGATTGACCGCGAAAACGCCAATCCGAAAAAAGTGCTCGACGAGGTGTTTGAACTCTTCATGTCGCTGAACGCGACGGATGAGCAGTTGGATTTCCCGTTCATTTATTGTTCCGCCAAGCTGGGCTATGCCAAGACCGAACTCGAACACGTCACCGGCACGATGGAACCGCTCTTCGACGCCATCGTGAAGCACATTCCGCCGCCGCGCGCCAAGGCCGGCGACGGCTTCCAAGTGCTCGTGGCCAATCTCGATTACTCCGATTACCTCGGACGTATCGCGTTCGGCAAAATTTACGAGGGCAAAGTCAAAGTCGGCGACGCCGCCATTTGCCGCCACGGCGACGGCGCGCATGACCAAGAACAAAATCACCATGCTCTACCATTTCGAGGGCATGAAACGCATCGAAGTGCAAGAAGCCCACGCCGGCGACATCGTCGGCATCTGCGGCTTCGAGGACGTGTTCATCGGCGAAACGATTTGCGACAGCGAAGCCGCGCACCGCCCTGCCCTACATCCCGATTGACCCGCCGACCATCCAGATGGAATTTGCCGTCAACGACGGCCCGCTCGCCGGCCAGGACGGCAAGCTCGTCACCGCGCGCCACATTTGGGACCGGCTCGTGAAGGAAATCCGCACCAACGTCGCGCTGCGCATCGCGCAGACCAGCGACCCGAAAATTTTCGCCGTCAGCGGCCGCGGCGAAATGCAGATCGCGATTCTCGTCGAGCAGATGCGCCGCGAAGGCCACGAAGTTTTGGTGTCGCGCCCCGAAGTGCTGTGGAAAAAGGACGCCGCCGGCAATTCGCTGGAGCCGATTGAAAAACTGTTCGTGGAAATTCCCAACGACTGCCTCGGCAGCGTCATGGAAAATCTGTCCGGCCGCAAGGCGCAGATCACGAACATGAACCACGTCGGCAACCAGGTTTCCGTCGAGGCGCTCGTGCCGATGCGCGGCCTCATCGGCTTTGAAACCGACCTCGTCAACTTGACCAAGGGCATGGGCGTGATGAGCCATCTCTTCCACGAATACGGCCCGGACTGCGGCGAAATTGCCGCGCGCAAAAACGGTTCGCTCGTGAGCATGGACGACGGCGAAGCCACCAGCTACGCGCTCAACATGGTGCAGGAACGCGGCCGCCTGATGGTCGAGCCTGGCGACATGATTTACGTCGGCATGATCGTCGGCGAAAACGCGCGCGAGAATGACATTCCCGTGAACCCGGTCAAGGAAAAGCGCCTGACCAACATGCGTTCGCAAGGCGACGGCAAAGGCATTGCACTCTCGCCGCCGCTCAAGCTCTCGCTGGAACGCGCGCTGGAATACATTGACGTGGACGAATTCGTGGAAGCCACGCCGAAGAATCTGCGCCTCCGCAAAAAGGTGCTGGACGCCACCGCCCGCAAGCGCTCGGAACAATCGCGCGTGCAGAAATTCATTCAGGAATAAAACAGAGTTGCAAGTCGCAGGTTCCAAGTTGCAAGTTTTTCAACCTTCAACTTTCAACGTGCAACTTGTAACTTAGTTGCCATGCCGCCGCCTTTGGACCATCTGCCGCGCGTCAGCTTCATCATGCCGACGCTCAACGCCGAGGCGTTGCTCGACAACGTCCTGGCGTCCATCGCGCGCCAGACCTATCCGCGCGAAAAAATGGAAATCATCCTCGCCGACGCGCACTCCACCGACCGCACGCGCGCCATCGCCCAAAAATACGGCGCGCTCGTCCTCGATGACGACGGCCAGAACATGGAGGAAGGCAAGCGCCTGGCACTCCGGCACGCCACCGGCGAATACATCGTCTTCGTGGACGCGGACAATGAATTCACGCATCCCGACTACCTCGCCCTCGCCGTGCCCGCGCTCGCGGCCCATCCGCAGGCGCTGGGCGTGGAAAGCTATTATCTGCCCTCGCCCAAGATGAGTTCCTTCTGCGCGTATCTCACCGCGTTGCTGCACATCAGCGATCCGATGGCGTGGCTGATGAGCGCCAATCCGCGACTCGTCGCCCGCGACGGCGAAACCGAACGCTGGACGTTGCCGGACAATTCCCTGGCCTATCCGCTCGGCGCCAACGGCTTTGTCTACCGCCGCGCCGATTTGGACAAAATGCTTAACGGACAGAATCCAGAAGCCAGAAGCCAGAAGCCAGAATCCAGCAATCGGCAATCGGCCAACGGAGTTGCAAGTTCCAAGTTGCAAGTTGAAGGTTTTCAACCAAGCAAACCTGCAACTTTCAACCTTCAACCTTCAACCAAGAAGGCAATTGACAACCCGTTATTCCAAGACACGCACGTCGCGTTGTTCCTGATGAAAAACGGCCAGCGCGAATGGCTGCGGATACGCGGGCGCGGCGTGCATCATTATTACATCCAGACGCTCTGGAAATTTGTGCGCAAGCGCCGCCGCGCCACCGTGCATTTTCTGCGCGTGCAGAACGAGTCCAAGACAGGCGCGAGGCGCGAGGCGTTGGGCACGGAAGGCTCGAGGCGCGAGGCGTCAGGCTTGGGGTTTTCCCTCGCGCCCGACGCCTCAAGCCCCGCGCCGGTCTCGCGCCCCGCGCCGGTTTTCGATTTAAATTGGATGCGGGAAAAACCGCCGGTGCCGCTGTGGCTGGCGGCGGTTTATTGCGTCACTTTTGCCGGCCCGGTTTATCACACGGCGCGCGGCCTTTTACGCGACGGCGATGCGCGCTGGCTCTGGCATTTGCCCGCATGTCTGGCCAGCGTTTTGGGGAATGCGTGGGGCGTTTGGACTTACCGGCGGCGCGGCCGGGGAGAAAACAGCAAACGGCTGATCGCCGAATTGCAAGTCAAACAGCATTTGAAGGAAAAGAAGTAACCTTGCCGAAGTAATTTTGGATTGGCGATTGCCACCACCAAGACACAAAGTCACCAAGAAGGAAAAATGAATTTCCTTTTGTGC
Organism: uncultured Verrucomicrobiae bacterium; assembly: GCA_963738225.1. Taxonomy (GTDB): domain Bacteria; phylum Verrucomicrobiota; class Verrucomicrobiia; order Limisphaerales; family UBA11358; genus UBA11358. Next base: position 236,497 of record CAVTVR010000005.1, on the reverse strand, counting down.
CTTGGTGTCTTGGTGGTTAAAAAGGGGGAGCGGCTTCAAATCACGCCTCGCCGGGAATCGGACAAAGGTTGTCTTTGGGCGCGACCACGTTGCCGTTTTCGAAATCAGCCGGGGAAGGCGAGAGCGCCAGATTATACCAGGGCGATTGCGTATTGGTCGTGAGGTCGGACCAGCGCACCAATTGGCCGGAGTAGGCGGAAAGGCGGCCCATGATGGCCGTCAAAGTGGACTCCGCGATGGACCGGGCGGTGATCAGCGGTTGCCCTTTGACAATGCTTTGCAACAGATCCATGTGTTCCTGCACATACGGGTTATCGTGGGTTTTAAATTCCGGCACGTTGAGCTGGGCAAGCTTGGCCGACTGGATTTTTCCACCGCCGTAAGCCGTGCCTTCCGTGCCGTTGAAAAATTCGTCCACGCCGCCGTAGGTGCCGTTGATCTGGCGGCACATGCTGTGGATATGGCAGTCGTCGCCATAATTTAAATCCAGGCTGAAGAAATCAAACTGGTTGCCAGTCTTCCGGCGGGCGCGTCCGCCGAAACCTTCCGCCGACACCGGCGGATGGCCAATAAACCAGTTGGCCACATCCAGATTGTGAACATGCTGCTCGACAATATGGTCGCCGGACATTTCAGAGAAGCTCACCCAGTTGCGGATCAGGTAATCGGCGTCACTTTGGCCGTTCTCGCGTTCCTTGAACCAGAGCGCGCCGCCGCACCAACTGATCGTCCCGCCGACAATTTTGCCGATGGCGCCGTTGGCGATGGCATATTGGTTGCGCAGATAACTGCCCTGGTGCCGCCGTTGGTTGCCCGAGACCACGGATAAACCTTTCTGCTTCGCGACTTCATCCAGTTCCATCACCTTGCGCGCGCCGACGGGATCCACGGCCACCGGCTTTTCTATGAACAGGTGTTTGCCCGCTTTTAATGCGGCTTCGAGATGCGTCGGACGAAACGCCGGCGTCGTGGCCAGCAACACAATTTCAATCGGCTGCTCCACCAACTGACGATAACCGGTCGCGCCGGTGAACACGCGCTCCGCCGGAATATTATATTTGGTGGCCGTGCCATTGGCGCGATCGGGGAAAAAATCGGCCACAGTATAGACTTCAACTTCATAGCCCAGCGTCTTGGCGGCTTCGAGCATGTTTTCCAACGCACCATTGCCGCGCCCGCCGCAGCCGACCAGGCCGACTTTGAATTTCCGGCCGGCGTTTTGCGCGCGGAGATTGAACAACGGCAGGGCCGAAACCACCGCGCCGGCAACGGCGACGTTTTTGATGAAGTTGCGACGGGGCATGATCGGGGAGGTTGTCATATTATTTTTGGTTCAATGGTTGTTGAATTAGAACGTGGGTGCGCGGATAGAAAACATTTTTATCCCGGCCTTGTCAAGAAAAACGATTTTCCTGCTTGTTCGGGTCATTTCTCCGTGCTAGTAACAACCATGCAAAAAATTCTCCCGTTCGCTTTTTATCGTCTGCTCGCATTCGGCTGCGCTCTGGCCATTTCACCAAGTTTGTTCGCCCAAGACGCTGTCAAGCCTCTCAAGGCGCTGCTGATCACTGGCGGTTGCTGCCACGATTACGCGCACCAGAAAGACATCCTCAAGCAGGGCATCGAGGCCCGCGCGAATGTCACTGTGGACATCATCTACGTGGCCGACGACAACACGCATCCGGCACTGCCAATCTATGGCAATCCGGATTATGCCAAGGGTTACGACGTGGTCATCCATGACGAATGCGCGGCGGACATCAACGATCCGAAAATTATTCAAGGCGTGCTTCAGCCGCATCAGGACGGCATTCCCGGAGTGAACCTGCATTGCGCCATGCACTGCTACCGTTTTGGCGATTTCAGCAAACCGCTGCCCGCCGACGCGCCCAACGCCCATTGGTATGAATACCTCGGCCTCCAATCCAGCGGCCACGGCCCGCAGGAACCGATTGCCATTCATTTCACCGATACGACCGGCCCGATCACCACCGGCCTCGCGGATTGGACGACCATTCACGAAGAGCATTACAACAACATCAAAGTGTGGGACACCGCGCACGCGCTGGCGCACGGAACGCAGGTGTTAAATAACGTGATCGGCCAGCCTCAACGGACAAATGATTTCGTCGTCGCGTGGGTCAACATTTACAAAGGCAAGACGCGCGTGTTTTCCACCACCATCGGCCATAACAACGAAACGGTGGCGGACGCCCGTTATCTTGACCTTGTCACCCGCGGCCTGCTCTGGGCCTGCGACAAACTTGACGCGGACGGCAAACCCAAGCCAGGCTACGCGGCGAAATAATTGTTTGTCGTTTGAAATGTTGCCGCCAGCTTGGTTCTTGTTTTTCTTTGCGCCGCTGACGGTGGAATATGTCAGCGGTTCGTCGCCGTATCTGAATCCGTTCGTGCTGGTGGCAAATCTCCTGTTATATGGCGCCGGCACACTCTTGATCCGCGAGTTCAAAGTGCGCTGGGGCAAAGGCTGGCTGACGGTTTTCATTCTGGCGGCGGCGTATATGGTCGCCGAGGAAGGATTGATGTTGAATACGCTGTTTGATCCGACGAAGAACACGACGGGACGCTCGCTGGGTGTGAACTGGGTTTGGACGGCCGGCATGTTGGTGGTTCATTCGCTGGTCAGCATTTTTGTGCCGATTCTCGTGGCGGAAGCGATTTATGACGAACAGGCCCGTGAGCCGTGGCTCAAACTGCGGAGCTGCTGGTGGCTGCTGGCGGCGTTCGCGGCCAATGTTTTTGGCCTGGGCCGGTTGATTGCGCCGGCGAATCGTCCGGGCATTCTTTGCTATCTGTTCGAGGCGGCGTTTATCGGCGGGTGTTTATGGCTTGCCAGCTGCGCGCCGGCTCCACGGACGCAGATCGGCGCCCGAAAGTCTGAACGCTCGCCGGCCTGGCTGTTTGCCGGATCGTTGGTTGGCATGGCCGTGACGATGGTGGTCAATTTCGCCGCCCCGACACTGGCGATTCCGGCGGTGGTCAAGGTGGCGGCGATGCTGGCGGTCTATCTGGCGTTTCTGGAATGGTTGAGGCGGAACGGGATGTTTCAACCCGGCCTGAATCCATTGTCAAAATTTGCGGGAGCGAGCGGGATCATTTCCTTTTGGATCTTGGTGTCGCCGCTGACGGCGTTCGGCAAGGGCAACATCGGACCGGTATTTTTCGGCGCGCTGGTGGCGGTTTTCCTGGTGAGCACACAAAAGCTGCTGAAGAAAAGGTTGATGGTTTCCCCAGGTTGATAGAAACGTGACAAGTGACATGTCGGAAGGCGCAGGGCGCGAAACCGGCGCGGGGCTTGAGGCGCGGGGCGCGAGGAAAAACCCCAAGCCCGACGCCTCGCGCCACGAGCCGCCCGCGCCCGTTTCCCCCTTCGGGCGAAACTTGCAAACGTCGCCGTTTTCGGCTTTCTTTAAGCAAGATGTGGCAAACCTTTTGGCGGTTGTTTTTATTCGGCTCTCTGCCGGTCGCGGCGGTGTGCGCAGCCTCGGAGTCCGCCGAGGTGAATCTCGACTACGTCGCGCAACGGGCGTTGGAGCGCGCCCGCACGCCGTTCCACTCGCCGCGCGCCGATCTACCCAAAGTCCTCCAGCAGGACCATCTGGATTATGACCAATACCGCCAAATCCAGTTCCGCCATGATCGCGCGTTGTGGGCGGCGGACAAACTCCCGTTCCGCGTTGAATTTTTTCATCCGGGCTATCTTTACCAGGAACCGGTGCGCATCAATGAATTCACGCCCACGCACACGCAACCCATCCGCTTCGCGCGGGATTTTTTTGATTACGGCAACCTGGACATCGCGGATAAAATTCCGGCCAGGACGGGTTACGCGGGCTTTCGCCTGTTGTATGCGCTGAATCAGCCGGATAAAATGGACGAGTTGGGCGCGTTTCTGGGCGCAAGCTACTTCCGGTTGCTGGCCAAAAATCTGCGCTATGGCCAGTCCGCGCGCGGCCTGGCGCTGGATTGCGGCGAAAGCGACCGGCCAGAGGAGTTTCCCATCTTCACCGACTGGTGGCTGGGCAAGCCGGAGCCTGAAACAGGCGCGGGGCGCGGGGCTCCGGGCTTGGGGTCTGCCCTCGTGCCCAACGCCTCAAGCCACGAGCCGGTATCACGCCCCACGCCTGTCTTGGGCCACGAGCCATTTTTACGCCTTTACGCGATCCTCGACAGCGTGAGCTGCGCCGGCGCGTATGAGTTTTTTATCAAGCCCGGCGTAACCACCACCGCGAGTGTCCGCGCGATCTTGTATTTTCGCAACCCAGGCGCGGGGCGCGAGGCGCGAGGCGCGGGGCAGACCTCAAGCCCGGAGCCTAGCGCCCCGAGCCACGAGCCTGTTTTGATTGGCCTGGCGCCGCTGACGAGCATGTTCTGGTTCGGCAAGAACACGGAACGGAAATTTGACGATTACCGCACGGAGGTTCACGACAGCGACGGTTTGCTGGTCCACATGGGCAATGGCGAAGTTTTCTGGCGGCCGCTCGATAATCCGCCGGCGCTGCGGCATCAGGTTTTTCACGCGCCGAATATCAGGGGCTTCGGCCTGCTTCAGCGGGAACGGAATTTCGCGGCGTATCAGGACATGTTCAATCTTTACCACGAAACGCCGAGTGTGTGGGTGGAACCGGACGGCAACTGGGGCGACGGCGATTTGCACCTGGTCGAATTGAGCACCGGCTATGAGGGGCTGGATAATATCGTGGCGTTCTGGGATCCAAAGCAGAAACCGGAGCCGCTCCAGCCCTTCCGGTTCGGCTACACGCTGTATTGGGAAGGGGGCGAGGCGGATGTCCGGCGGTCGGAAAACCGCGTGGTGGCCACGCGCATCGGGCTGGACGCGCAATTTCCCGGCGCGCGGCAGTTCGTGATTGATTTTGACGGGCCGCTGCTCGACAAAATTCCGGCGGACCAGCCGCCGGAGGCCATTGCCAGTTGCAGCGCGAACGCGGCCATCGTGGATAAATTTGTCATGCGCAATCCGTTTCTCGGAACGTGGCGCGTGGTCCTGAAAATGCGGCCCAAAGAGGGCAGCCGCGAGCCGGTGGATTTGCGCTGCACGTTGCAGCAGGGCACGAACGCGGTCGGCGAAACCTGGGTTTATCAATGGAGTCCGCCCTGAAAATTTTGCCCGACGTTTCCGGCGAGATCGCCGGCCGTTCGCTGGAGGAGTGGAACGCGGCGTATGTGAAGGTGGAAAATTATTTTCACGCGCTGCGCATCCGCAACAAGCCGCTGCTGGGCCAGCTCGTCCTGCGCGTGCTCGAACGCGCCCAGCGCCGCGCCCCCGCCGAGCTGAACCGCAGCGCCACCGAACTCGCCGCCGAGGAGATGGACAAGCTCGTCACCAGCTGGTTCGCGGAAGTGCTGCAAACCTCGCCGACCGGCACCGACCAGATGCTCTCCACGCGCGGCCGCCTCGCGCTGCTGCTCGCCGACATGCCGGGCAAATGGCAGGACCAATTCCTGCGTCCGGGTCCGTGGCCGCGGGAATTTGTCGAAGCGATGCGCGAAAGTTTCTTCCGCGCCGGACCGGACTTCCAATTGTCAAAAATGACACCGCGCCCGCTGGATCTTGGCCCGATCACCACGCTCACCAATTTCGGCAAGCTGCCTTATGTCCGCATGGCGCTCGCCTGGTTCCTTTTTGCCCTGCTGCTCGTCGCGGTCTTCTGGCTCACTCATGGCGGATTTGAAAAAGTGAACGACTACTTTCAGGAACATTTCCAACTGCTGATGGACTCGTTCAGATAAAATGGCCACTGGCCTTGCCTCGATTTGGCGGACAACTTGCCCGCGATATTTGAAACCTGGCATTCTCGACGATTGCTTTTGGCCGGCGGATGTGGTTTATTATCACCGCAAAATTTATGCCTACGAAAATTGAAACAAAAACGAACGAGCTGTGCCAGGCCATTCTGGAAGAAATAAGTTCCAACGGCATCCGCCGGCGCATTGACACTTTTTTGGCCGACACCACGGCGCGCGGCCAGTATGAAAGCCTGATGAACAAAGGCCAGGCGTTGCAGGAAAAACAGCACAGCGGCCAGACGCTCGAACCGGCCGAAATCTCCGCGTTTGAAAACGACCGCGACGCGCTGTTGAAAAATCCCGTCGCGTCCGGCTTCCTCGACGCGCAGGAGGAAATGCACGACCTCCAGCATTCGGTTCAAAAATTCGTCGCCAAGACGATTGAACTGGGCCGGCTGCCGGGCGTGGACGATCTGGCGGAAGGCGGTTCCTGCGGCCACGGCTGCGGCTGCCACGACCACTGAAAATACTTTGCCGCCGCGCGCCGCGAGAAAACTTGCGGCGCGTTTTTGTTTTATGCCGCTTGCAATTTTCCGGGCTTCGGAAAAAATCGGTGCGTGAACGAAACATTTGCCGCCACCATCCGCCGTTTTGATGCGGAAAACGCCCGCGACCCGAACCGGGAAAACGGCCGTCCGCGTGAATTGCTCTCTGCCGAGCGGCTCACGAACTGGGTGTTGAAGCTTTGTCCCGCCGCCAGCGAACCACTGCTCCTGGCGGCGCGTTGCCAGCACATCTGCCGCTGGGAAAGCCCGCGCGAAGATTATCCGATGAACCGGGCCGGATATTTGCGATGGCGGGCCGATCTGAAGAAATTTCACGCCGAAAAATCCGGCGCGATTCTCCGCGAAGTCGGTTACGACGACGAAACGATCCGCCGGGTTCAGGCTTTGAATCTGAAAAACAATTTCCCCGCCGACCCGGAAGTCCGCGTGTTGGAGGACGCGTTGTGCCTCGTGTTCCTGGAATTTCAATTCGCCGCGCTCGCCGCCAAAAGCGACGACGGGAAAATGATCAATGCGCTCCGCAAATCGTGGGAAAAAATGACCGCCGCCGCCCGCGCCGAGGCCTTGAAGTTGAATTTCGGCGAACGCGAAAAAAGTCTCATCGGCCAGGCGCTCAAACCTTCGTAGGCATTTCGAGAACACGGACCGAGGAGTTATTTCAGTTGATTGTAACGGCGAACGGCTTGGCGGATCGCGGCGCGCGGCAGGATTCCCGTAAGTTGCATCAGCAAAAAGTTTTTGGCTCCCGGCACGTTCAGGCAACGGCCGGCGCGAAAGGCGCGGTGCCCGGCGGCGGCAACTTCGGCGGCGGACATTTTGGCGGCCTGCAATTCCCGGCTGCGGTGGCCGCGCGCAACTTTGGAGAAATTGGATTCCGTCGGGCCGGGGCAAAGATTGGTGACGCGAACGCCGGTGCCGCGCAGTTCCTCAAACAGCGCCTCGCTGAACGATTGCACGAACGCCTTGCTGGCGTAATACACCGCCATGTTTGGGCCGGGCAGAAATCCGGCCACGGAACCGACGTTCAAAATGCCGCCGCGTTTTCTTTGAATCATGCCGGGCAGAAACAGTCCCGTCAGCGCGACGAGCGCCGCGACGTTGACCTGGATGATTTCAAGCTGCCGGGCCAGCGGCAGTTCCGCAAAACCGCCGTGCAGTCCAAAACCGGCGTTGTTGACCAGCACATCCAGGCTGATTCCCCTGCCCTTCAGCTCGTCAAAAATTTTCCGCGGTGATTCCGTCCGCGCCAAATCCGCGGTGACGACGTGGATTTCGATTTGATGTTCGCGGCGGAGTTCGCCGGCGAGTTGTTCCAGCGCAGCGGTGTTGCGCGCGACGAAAACCAAATTGGATTTATCGGCGGCAAAACATTTTGCCAGTTCCAGTCCGATGCCGGACGACGCGCCGGTGATGAGAACGGTTTCTGTGCCCGGCGGATTCATCGGGCGGCTTCAATGGTCGTCCAAACCGAAGCGCGAGGTGATCGGCCAATAAACAAAGAAGGATTTGCCGATGATGTTTTGGGCCGGAAAGGTTCCCCAAGTCCGTGAATCGGAACTGTTGCAGGTGTTGTCGCCGAAAACCATGTAAGAGTCGGGGCCGTTGGTGAACACAGTTTCTTCATCCGGAAACAGCGGCGCGACGGGAGCGATGCCATATTGCTCCGCAACGGCGCCATTGAGGTGGCCGGAATAGTGGCTGTCGCGGGGCGGCTGGTTGGGGTCGAAACCATAGATATTCTCAAAATGGGGCGTCGAAGTGTCGAGGCGCTCGCCATTGATGCGCACGTGGCGGTCGTTGCCGATGGACACCCTTTCGCCGGGCAACACGACCAGGCGCTTGATGTAAAATTGATCCTGATCCTTGATCTGCGTGCCCGCGGTGGCGAAAACGACAATTTCGCCGCGTTCGGGCTTGCGGAAATTATAAGTCATGCGATCCACGAAAAGATGGTCGCCGGCGCTGTTCCGCATTTTGATGACATCCTCGCCTGGACGATAGATGCGTCCGGCAAAAAGCCCGGCGCGATGGCGCAAATCCGATTCGCCAAAATCCGGCGGAAACCAAAGCGTGTGTTCCACGCCGGCGAACGTGAAGGTTTCCCAAAGATTAAAGATCAAGAATTTTTGCACGTGAAATTCCGTTCCGACTGTGCCCTCGGTTGGCGCGACAAAATGAAGATATGAATTCCCCCGAAACCATTCTTTGACGCGCTCCCAGCCGGTCGGAAAAATCAGGGCGTTTTGTATCTTTTGCTGCCGGCCGACCTCCTCGCGCAACCGGGATTGTTCGGCGTCGTTCAAAGTCAGGCCATTGATGGCGACATAATCCGCTTCGCTGACAGGACGGGTGAAATCCGGTTCGCTGGTGATGCCAAACAACGTCGGTTGCATCGAGCCGGTCGGGATTTTGAACGGTTGCAAAAAAAATGTGCGGATGCCCATCGCCACGGCGAGCGCCACGAGCAGCACTTCCACGTTTTCGCGCCACGCGGCGTGCGGATACGGCTTGAGCCATTTCTCGGCGGCGAACTGCAACTCCTCGGCCTTCAGGTTGATGCGCCCTTTGTGGCCTTCCTTGATCGCCGCGCTCAATTCATCCAGCTTCAGTTGCACCGACGCGATGGCCTGCGGTGACAGGAGATCGCGCTGCGCCGCAAGCAGGCGATGGTAATGCTTGTGAACCGTCAGCGCCTCGCGGACGGTCTTGGAAAGGAACCAGCGCAATATCATAAATTCTGTTGTTGGACACGATCGGCGCGAATTTTCACAAAATTAATTCGCGGCAAAATACCCACAACGCGGGCAAATGAAAGACAAATTCCCCGCCAAGTCGCGCCATATATCCGGCCCGGCTCGATAATCTCCGGCCATGCGCATTTGCGCGAAACGCTTTCGTGGCGTAGTTTTTATAAATTAAAGAGGTGTATTATGAAAATCACAAAACGCATTCAAGGAATTGGAGCGGCGATGCTGCTGGCCGGCGGGCTGACGCTGGGAAACGGCTGCGCGGGTCATTATGCCGGTGGAGTCGAATACTACGATTATGATTATTATCCCGACGCGGATGTTTATTTCTATCCGCGCGGCCACCTTTATTATTGGAATGAAGAAGGTCATTGGCGTTCCGGCGGGGAATTGCCGCACCACTACGATCTCCGCCAGCATCCAGCCGAACGTTTCCGCGGACATTCGCGTGAGCCGTGGAACGAACACCATGAGGAACATCACGGCGGACACTGATACGACCGCGACTGAATCGGCACGGAAATTTTTCAGCACTGCGATGAACATCTCCTGCGGGATGTTCGCGCTGCCGATGGATTTCATCCGCTTCTTAGCCTGTGCAACCATTCCACCGGTAAAGGCGAAGAAGCCGGCGCCCCGCGCCGCAAACGCAACCTGCGAAATGATTATGAAAACGCGGATTCAAAATCTATTCATTGCACTGTTTCTGTTCTCCTGCGGCAACGCCCTGGCCGAGGTGCATTACGTGGACGTGAACAGCACCAACGCCACGCCGCCCTACTCCGACTGGTCCACCGCCGCCACGAACATCCAGGACGCCGTGGATGCCGCCGCGGCAGGGAATGTGGTCGTGGTGACCAATGGATTCTACAACACCGGCGGGCGGACGAATGTTCGTGGACGGGGCCGGCGGCAACCTGCGCCTGCAACCCAACTCCCCTTGCATCAACGCCGGGGATAATTCCTACGTCACCAACGCAACCGACCTCGACGGCAACCCGCGCATCTCCGGCGACACGGTGGACATCGGCGCGTATGAATATCAATGCCCGCAACTGACCCTGATTCCTTACGCGGCCAACGTCCTGTTGTTGTGGCCCACCAACAACCTCGGCTACGACTACACCGGGTTCACCGTGCAATCCACCGCCGACCTGGGTTCACCGGCGGTCTGAACCACCAATTCCCCCGCGACCATCGTCCTCGGCGGGCAGAACTTGATCATCGTCCCCATGTCCGGCCCGCAACAGTTTTACCGGCTGGTTGAACAGTAAAACTTTACGCTTTCAACACCTCGATGAACGCCTCCTGCGGGATGTTCACGTTGCCGATGGATAAAGAAAAAGTTGGCTTTGCGCGGTGTGGTGATTAAGTTATACGCATGAGTTCGGTAAAAGAAATCGAAGCCGCCGTCAGCAACCTCTCAAGTGATGAACTGGCAACGTTCCGAAGCTGGTTCACGGAGTTTGATGCCGAAGCCTGGGACAAGCAGTTCGAGCAAGACGTGAAGGCTGGCCGCCTGGACGCGCTGGCGGACGAAGCCATCCAGGATTTACGCAATGGACGCTGCACCGATTTGTGAAGCATCGCGCCAATCCGAAGTTCTGGCAATTCTACGAACAACTTCCGCGGGAAATTCAGGAACTGGCCGATAAAAATTTTGCGCTGCTCAAAAGCAATCCGCAGCATCCGTCATTGCATTTCAAAAAAGTCGGGCGTTACTGGTCGGTGCGCGTCGGCATTCATCATCGCGCGGCAGGTGTTCAAGATGGCGCGGATTTGGTTTGGTTTTGGATTGGCCGACACGACAAATATGAATTCATCATTGGTCCACGCCGTTAAATTTTACGCCTTCAACACCTTGATGAACGCCTCCTGCGGGATGTTCGCGCTGCCGATGAACCTGTTTTCGTTCATTTGAATTTGATTTTGTCCGGGAGAAACAGGAGACCGATACCACCGATGATGCTCATCAGTCCCACCGGCCCCAGCTTGACCCACGGAACGCCATTCACCGGTTTGCCTTGCGCGGCAAAAGCGGCGATGGTCAGAAATAATCCCAGCGGAATCATCACAAATCCCAGCGCGCGATACCATTTGTTCTTGGTCATGGAGTCAATTTCAAATTCCGAATTTCGAGTGCCGAATTAAGGACAGACAGTTCATTTGCGAATTGTGCATTCGTCATTTGAAATTCGCAATTCACAATTCCATCACGCCTTCAACACTTCAATGAACGCCTCCTGCGGGATGTTCACGTTGCCGATGGATTTCATGCGCTTTTTGCCTTCTTTTTGTTTCTCCAGCAGTTTGCGCTTGCGCGAGACGTCGCCGCCGTAGCATTTCGCCGTCACGTCTTTGCGGAACGCGCTGACGACTTCGGACGCGACAATTTTTCCACCGATGGCCGCCTGGATTTTCACCTGGAACTGTTGGCGCGGGATCACTTCTTTCAATTTCTCCGCCAGCGTGCGGCCGCGACCCTCCGCCTTGGTGCGATGCACGATGCACGAGAAAGCGTCCATCGGCTCGGTGTTGACGAGCATGTCCAGCTTCACCATGTCGCTCTCCAGGTAATCGGCCGGCTCGTAATCCATGGAGCCGAAACCGCGTGTGAGGCTTTTGATTCGGTCATGGAAATCAATCAGAATTTCGTTCAGCGGAATCAGGCTGGTGAGCATCACGCGCTTGGCGTCGAGCGTCTCGGTGTGGTCCACCGCGCCGCGTTTCTCGGAAATGAGCGCCATCATGTCGCCGATGTTCTCGTTCGGGCAGATCACAAACGCCTTCACCATCGGCTCCTCGATTTTTTCGATGTAGGTCACGTCCGGCAAAAACGCCGGGTTGTCCACCTGCTTGAGCGTGCCGTCGGAGAGCGTGACTTTATAGACCACGCTCGGATAGGTCGCAATGATGTCCATGTTGTATTCGCGCCGCAGCCGTTCCTGCACAATTTCCATGTGCAACAAGCCGAGAAAACCGCAACGAAAACCGAAGCCCAGCGCCACGGACGTTTCCGCCGAATAAACGAACGCCGAGTCGTTCAACTTGAGCTTGCCCATCGCCGATTTCAGGTGCTCATAATCCGCCGTGTTGATCGGGTAAATCCCGCTGAACACCATCGGATGAATCTCCTTGAAGCCGGGCAAAATTCCCGACGGATTGCGCGCGTCGGTGATGGTGTCGCCCATTTTCACTTCCGCCGCCGTCTTGATGTTCGCGGTGATGTAGCCGGTTTCGCCGGTCTGCAATTTTTCCCGCGTGTAAGGTTTCGGATTGAAGCTGCCGACTTCCTTGACCTCGTAATTTTTGCCGGAGTGCAGCAGCTTGATGCTCATGCCCGGCTTGATTTCGCCGTTGAAAATGCGGACATGCGTGACAACGCCCTTGTAAGTGTCAAAATACGAATCAAACGCCAGCGCCTGCAAACTCGGTTCGCCGGTCGGCTTGGGCGGCGGCACGCGGGCGACGATGGCTTCCAAAATATCCTCGATGCCGATGCCTTCCTTGGCGCTGCACGGAATCGCCCATTCGCTCGGGACGGCCAGAACTTCTTCCAACTGCTGCTTGGCCTGCGGCACATTGGCATGGCCGAGGTCAATCTTGTTGATGACCGGGATGATGGTCAGATTCAGTTTCGCCGCGAGATGATAATTCGCCACCGTCTGCGCCTCGACGCCCTGCGCGGCGTCAATCACCAGCAGCGCGCCTTCGCACGCGCTCAAACTGCGCGAGACTTCATACGCAAAATCCACGTGGCCGGGCGTGTCAATCAGGTTCAGCTCGTAAGTCTCGCCGTTGCGCGCCTTGTAAGTCATCGTGACCGGATGCGCCTTGATGGTGATGCCGCGCTCGCGCTCCAAATCCATCGCGTCGAGCAACTGATCCGACATGTCGCGCGTGGCAATCGTGCCGGTCATGTGCAACAGGCGGTCCGAAAGCGTCGTCTTGCCGTGGTCAATGTGGGCAATGATGCTGAAATTTCTTATGTGCGCGGCGTCCATCTGTTCCTAATCGTAATCTTAATCGTAATCGTGACTTTACATTTAAAATCGCGAATCCGAGCGTGACAGAATACCGGCAAAACGGTTGAAGAAAAGGAAATTTGACTGCTTTGGCCAAAAGCAGTTTCGCCGGTTTCGGTTAAAATCACCAGCCAAATTTATGCTGCGCTCAACCTCAAATCTGCGAGGCGGACATGCGCTTGAGCATAATGCTGATGATGCCGGACACGTTGTCCTGATATTGCGGATCGGCGGACATTTTTTTCCAGATGGGTGAGGCGGAAAATCCCTGCCAATGCCGCTTGTGGGCCTCCGGATTTTCAGCCGAGAGCATGTAGGTCAGGCACGGCATTTTCGCGCCGATGATGGCGCGACCGTAAAAAACCGGGGCCAGGCCGACGGACTGCATCAACGGGATTTCGCCGCTGTTGAACATCTGGACTTTGTTCAAGCCCTTGCCCTCGCTGGGACTTAGATACGTGCGCAGTTCAAACAGGTTCGGTTTTTTATCAGCCGGCGCCAGGGTGAGATGCTTCATGCCGTCGAACGCCACCAGCAGTGAGCTTTCAATGCGCTCGTAAGCGGCATTGGATTTCAGTGCGGCCAGATATTCGGCGGCGGCTTTCTGGTAATCCGCATCGGCGGCGAGCTTCGCCGGGATCGCGGCGAAAATTTCCATCGAGTCACACGGAATGAGAACGTAGACCTTGTTCGTCGCCGAATCATCCTGCTCGGTGAAAACCCCGACCGACTGAATGCCCATGCGGTTGTAGGCGGGAATCGCGGCGTTCTGCCAATAGTCGTTGACGCGCTGCCGCTGCTCGGCGGATTGGGTCGAATAGACGCGCAGTTCGTAATACTGCGGTTGGTCCGCATCCGCTGCGGTTGCGAGCGACGCATTGCCAATGACTGCGGTCGCAGCGGCAAGGACGATTGAGAATTTGAGAAGGTTTCTTGAGATCATCGTGGTGTGAGGTTCAGGTGTGTGTTCGAGCGCAAGACTACACCCGCGACGACGACTTGACAAAACCAAATTCAAACCAAATTTCAAAGCGGGTTCAGTTTTTGCACGTTTTTGCACGTTTTTGCTGTCGGTGATGCTGCCGGTGATGCTGCCGGCAAAATTTCCTGCAATTGGAATTGCCCGTGTGCGCCCGGTTGAATAATTTGGCTTCATGCAAATCCAACAACTCATCAGCCGCTGGCTGCTGGTCTCGCTGCTGGCGGTTTCCGTTTCCAAAATCACCGCCGCCGATTCGCCGCGCGAACATCTCTCGCTCGACGCCAACTGGAAATTTCATCTCGGCGACGACTGGCCGAACGCACTGCATCTGGACAAGGCCGGCGCCAGCGAAGGCCCGGCGGCTGAAAAATTTGGCGACAACTCCTGGCGCGCGCTCAATCTGCCGCACGATTGGGCAATTGAATTGCCGTTTGACGAACACGCCGACGGCAGCCACGGTTTCAAGGCGCTGGGGCCGGCGTTCCCGAAAAACAGCATCGGCTGGTATCGCCGCACGTTTGATTTGCCGGCGGAAGATTCCGGCAAAAGAATCTGGCTGACGTTCGACGGCGTGATGCATGACGCGACGGTGTGGGTCAACGGCTGGCTCATCAAACGGCATGACGGCGGCTACTATCCGATCCGCGAGGACATCACGGACGTGGCGCATTTCGGCGGCAAGAACACCGTCGCCGTGCGCGTGGACGCGACGAAATCCGAGGGCTGGTTTTACGAGGGCGCGGGCATCTACCGTCACGTCTGGCTGGACAAGACCGCGCCGGTGGCCATCGCGCCGGATGGGGTTTTTGTGCAAAGCCGTTTCAAAAAAAATGTTCCGGAAGGACCGGCTGAAATTATCGTCCAAACCAAGTTGTTAAATGAAGCGACTAATTTGTCGTGGCAAACTCCGCAGAACATTATTAACAAAACGGACATAATTAATGATGTTGCGGTTACAACCCAAACTGTAAGTGGAGAAATTGACGCTTTGTTAAAATATGAAATCGTCACTCCGAACGGAGAACGAAATGTTGTTGAAAATAAAATGCAAGGTATGAATCGAGCGATTCTCTTGTTCAATGAACACGTTGCATTGGCTTCATTTGAAATTGCTTCGCCGATTCTATGGTCTCCTGAAAATCCAAAACTCTACAAGCTCATCACGACCGTTTCCGTGGACGGTAAAATTGTTGACCAAAAAGAAACCGAGTTCGGAATCCGCACCGTCGGCTTTGACGCGACGAACGGCTTTTTGCTGAACGGCAAGCATTACGAACTTTACGGCACTTGCAATCATCAGGACATGGCCGGCGTCGGCGCGGCATTGCCGGACGCGCTGCAAAGTTTTCGCGTCGCCAAATTGAAGGAATTCGGCTGCAACGCCATCCGCACCTCGCACAATCCGCCCACGCCGGAATTGCTCGACGCTTGCGACCGTCTCGGCATGTTGATCATGGACGAGAGCCGCCTGCTCGGCAGCGATTCGGAAAATCTCCGCAAGTGGGACGACCAAATCCGCCGTGACCGCAATCATCCGTGCGTCGCCATCTGGAGCGTGGCCAACGAGGAATTTTCCGTGGAGGATTCGCCGCAGGGCGCCGCCGTCGCGCGCACGATGCAAAATTATGTCAAGCAACTTGACCCGACGCGGTCCGTGACCTACGCCGCGCCGGAAGGCGACACGTTTGCCGGCATCAACGGCGTCATCGAAGTGCGCGGCTGGAATTATCATCCCGGCCCGGACATGGACAAATATCACGCCGAACATCCGAACCAGCCGAACGTCGGCACGGAGCAGGCCAGCACCGTCAGCACGCGCGGCATTTACGAGAACGACACCGTGCGCGGCTATGTCAGCGCCTACGATGTGAACCACACTGACTGGTCGCAGACCGCCGAAACTTGGTGGAGCTGGTTCGCCGACCGACTGTGGTTGAGCGGCGGTTTTGTGTGGACGGGTTTTGACTATCGCGGCGAGCCGACGCCGTATTCATGGCCGTGCATCAATTCCCATTTCGGCATTCTCGACGTGTGCGGTTTTCCGAAGGACAATTTTTATTACTACCAATCGTGGTGGACGACGAACACCGTGCTGCACCTGCTGCCGCACTGGAACTGGCCCGGCAAGGAAGGCCAGGAAATCCGCGTGGACGCATTGAGCAACTGCAAACAGGTGGAACTCTTTCTAAACGGCGCGTCGCTCGGCAAACAGACGATGAAGCCGAATTCCAAATTGAGCTGGCAGGTGAAATACGCGCCGGGAACTTTGAGCGCGAAAGGTTTTGACGACGCCGGCAACGTCATTGCCGAAACGAAAGTTGAAACCACGGGCGAGCCGGTGGCAATAAAATTGACGCGCGACAAGGGCAACGTGCTGCCGTGCGTCCCGCCGGCAGAACCGAATGGAACTTCCGGCACGATGCCGGAAGCACGCTCCACTATCGCCGCCGATGGCGACGATTGCGCCGTCTTCACCGTTTCCGCGCTGGACGCGCAGGGCCGCGCGGTGCCGGTGGCGCAGAACAAAATTAATTTTTCGATTGAAGGCGCGGGCAAAATTCTCGGCGTCGGCAACGGCGATCCGAGCTGCCACGAAGCGGACACATTTATCCCGAGCCTGCCGACGCACACCATCGCCGTCAACCATTGGCGCTGGACGCCCGCCAAAATTTCCGGCAACAGCGCTATGCCGGAATACGCGAATGATTTTGACGATTCGTCCTGGAACACCATCAAGCCCAAAACCGACGGCGACACGGGCGAACAAGTTTTAAAACGGGAAAATGAGACGGCCATTTACCGCGCGCACGTCACGCTCACCGAGGAAGACCTGAACAATCCCGGCCTGCAAATCCGTTTCGCCGGCTGCGACGACGAGGGCTGGTATTTCGTGAACAACCAGTTCGCCGGTGAATCGCACGACTGGCAGGCGCAGCCGGCGTTTGACATCAAGAAGTTTTTGCACGCGGGCGACAACGTCATCGCTGTGGGCGTGAAAAACGACGCCGGTGAAGGCGGCTTGAGTCCCAACGTGAGCGTTGAAATCACCGGCAAGCCGACTGCGTCACCGTGGTCGCGGAGCCTGTTCAACGGCCTCGCGCAAATCATCGTCCAATCCGCGAAAGACGCCGGCGAAATCAAATTGACCGCGAGCGCGGACGGTTTGCAATCCACGACGGCCACGATTCAAGCCGTCGCCGGCCCAATGCGTCCGAGCGTGCCGTGAAATTCAGGCTTGGGTAAATCGGTTTCTAACCATTAATGCTTGACAATTAGTGGATTTTTTAATCTAATTTAATTCTTCATGAGTGCAACCATCAGAAATTGGTTATTGTGTCTGTTTGCTTCCAGCCTCATCGCCTTCAGCGGAAATACGGCAACCGCCATGCAACTCGTATCTGCCGTTGGATCTTCTTTCCAAGCCAACAAACTGGGTGGCAGCGGAGATTCCGGGCTTTCGATCATCAGTCCCGATGGCCGGTATGTCCTGTTTGCCAGTCTGGCGAACAACCTGACGCTGACGAACAATTTCAACCTGGTGCAACCATTCCATTTCAACGTGTTTCTGCGCGACAATTTGAACCACACCACTGCTTTGGTCAGCGTCAACCAGAACGGCACCGGCGGCAACGGTGACTCTTTTCCAACGGGAATTTCGACGAACGGCCAATTTGCGCTGTTCGAAAGCAGCGCGAGCGATCTCGTCGCCAACGATACGAACAATGCCGGCGATGTTTTTGTGCGCGACATGATCGGCGGCGCCACGACGCTGGTCAGTGTCAGCGCCAACGGTGGAAACGCGAACGGAGGCTCGCGCGGCTCGGTGCTGACGCCGGACGGACGCTACGTCGCCTTTGTTTGCACGGCTTCCAATCTGGTTGCGGGTGACGCCAATAAAATTCCCGACGTGTTCGTGCGCGATTTGCAGGCGGGCACCACCACGCTGGTCAGTCTTGGGGCGACTGCCACAAATTCTGTCACCCTCTCCAGCAGTTCGGAATCGCCGGAAATCACGCCCGACGGACGATTTGTGGCGTTTTACAGCACCGCCACTAACCTGGTTTCCAAGGTAACAACCGCCGGTGAAGTCTACGTTCGCGACTTGACCGCCGGGCAAACTATTTGGGCCAGCACCAACGCCCGCGCCTTTTTTAAGTCGGTGAACAAGAGCACGAATATTGTTTCCTGCAATTACAGCATCAGCGATGACGGCCAGTTTGTGGCCTACGAAGCCTGTTCCAATTCTCCGTTCTCCGCCTTCGCTTCCGGCATCATTTTGCGATACAGTTTGCAGACGGGCTTGACCGATATCATCAACACCAATGCCTATTTGCCGGTGCAGCCTTTTGAATTGATTCACGATTTGTCCATGTCACCGGATGGCCGTTATGTCGCCTATGTGGCCCGCATTGCCAATACCAACGCCATTTATCTTTGGGATGCGCAAACCGGCTCGAATACTCTGGTGAGCATCAGTCTGGACAATTCCACTCCGGCAATCGGCTATTGCGATTCGCCGGTGATTTCAGCCAACGGACAATTCGTCGCGTTCATCAGTTCCGCCACAAATCTGGTCACCAACACGCTGGCCGGAGACTGCCATGTTTATGTGCGCGACTTGCAGGCCGGAGTCACCCAACTGCTGGACGCGGACACAAACGGTGTCGGCGCGGGTATGGATCCGACCACCGTGCCGGCCATCAGTGCCGATGGCAGCGTGGTTGTTTTTGATTGCGCCAAATTGCTGCCGGACAACCGCCACTTGATTCGCGACGTCTTCAGGCAAACCGTGGCAACGGGCGCGAACGATTTGGTTTCCGCCGGCAACCCGGCATTGCTGTCGCAGACCGCAAATGGCAGTAGTGGGCTTACCACTTTCTCCACGAGTTCCAACGGCCTGTTTGTCGCATTTTATAGCGACGCGGACAATCTGGTGCCCAACGACACGAACGGCCTTAGTGACGTTTTTGTGCGCGATCTGGCTGGCGGCACAAACATTTTGGTGAGCGTGAACACCAATGGCGACACTTCTGGTGATAACATTTCATACGAACCCGCCATTTCGGGCGACGGGCGCTACGTTGCTTTCACCAGCCGGGCGGACAATCTTGTCAACAACGTCAATGTCACCAATCGAACCTCGAATGTCTATGTTCGGGATTTGCAGGCCAGCACGACCATGCTGGTGAGCATCAGCACAGATGGAGTTCATCCCGGTAACAGCGATTCCTTTTCACCGATCATCAGCGCGGATGGACGTTATGTCTTATTCCATAGTAGAGCGAATAATCTGGTCACTGGTTCATCGAGTCCGCTGGGCACTGAAAATTTATTTTTTCGTGATTTGCAGACACAAACCAATAACCGCCTGACAGTTTCCGGCGTGACTTCAGCCACCATGACGCCAGACGGCCAGTTCGTCGCCTTTACCGGCACTCCGTCGGGCACTGTTGGAACAAAACTATATGTTTGGAATACTCAGTTAAGCGCACAAACTTATACCAACAGCGCGACCTTCAGTTCGTCCAGTTCTTTCTTCCCTACTGTTGCCATCAGCCCGGACGGACAAAAACTCGCGTATTTGGCGAATTCCCCGTTGAATTTGTTTGTGGTGGACTTGGTGGCGCAAACCGTCGTGACGCTCAACCCCAGCGGAACATGCTTGTCACACGCGGGCCTTCGATTCAGCAACGACGGACGTTTTCTCACCTACGCCGTGGCCACCAACGGCGCGGCCAGCCAGAATATCTATCTCTACGATTTTCAACTCGGCACCAATTTGCTGATCAGCCAGAACTTCAACTCCACCGGAGCTGCCAATACCAACTCCGATTCGCCCGCCATCAGCCCCAACGGGCGTTTCATCGCTTATCGCAGTTTCGCCACGAACCTTGTGCCGTTTGATGTCAATGGCACCGCCGAATTGTTTGTTTATGACACTTCGAATAATGCCACCATTCTGGTAAGCGTGAACACCGCCGGCAATTCAGCGGCAGCCGACCGCTCGCTCAAGCCCATGTTCAGCGGCGACAGTCAGTCGCTCTTCTTCCAGAGTTGGGCGCCGGACATCAACGGCAATGATTTTAACAACAGCAGCGATATTTTTGCGCTCGATCTCACCGCATTGCCGTTGACGGACAGCAACGGCCCAAGCGGGACCAATGCCGCGGTTTTTTATGCGCAATTTTTCCCCACCGGCATATTCAATTCCAATCCCACGCTTACCTGGCCGCTGGCGGCGGGGAAAGTTTATCAAGTCCAGTTCAAGACCAACCTCACCGACGCGGTCTGGCAGAATCTGCCCGCTGACATCACCGTTACCGGCGGCATGGGCTACGTCAGCGATCCCACGCCGGCGACAACTGGCCAGCGGTTTTATCGCGTCGTATCCAGCCCTTGATTATGAAAACGAACCGTTTAATTGCCTGCCATGACAACCGCAACGATGGTTTCACGCTGACTGACCTGCTGGCCGTCATTGTAACAATTGGCATTTTGGGTCTGTTATTGCTGCCCGCGTTGGCCGGCACGAAACCGAATTCCCAAGCCTTTCAATGTCTTGAAAATCAGCGCCAGTTGATTCGAGCCTGGCAGATGTATTCGACCGATTTTAATGACCTGATCGCCTTGACCGGTGGAGAAGGCGACACCGCCAACTCACTCGTCGCCCCAAACATCAACAATGGCAATTGGTGTCATGGCAGCATGGATCTGAACTCGACGGCGGCCACCGACCCACGACTGATTCAGCGGGGTTCATTATTTCCCTATTCAAAATCCGTCACGCTTTACAAATGTCCGGCGGATACAAAAACGCAGCTCATTGGAACGACTAGGACGCCCACCAGCCGCAGCGTGTCAATGAATTGCTGGATGAATCCAATCAATGCTTGGAGCACCACCACGGGACGCATTTTCAGAAAACAGTCTGACATTTATTCCCCTCCTCCGGCGAATTGCTGGGTGATCATTGACGTGTCACCCGGCTCAATCAATTCGGCATGGTTTGTGTGTGATCAATTCGATAACCCGACGACATGGGTAGATATTCCCGCAGCCTACCACAATGGCGCGTGTGGGATTTCCTTCGCGGACGGACATGCTCAATTCAAGAGATGGACGGATAAAGCCGTTTTGAACTATGGTGTGCCGAATGGTCCGGTAGGAACTGGTGTTCCATCGCTACAGGCGCCGGGTTTTGCGGATTTGAAATGGCTGCAGGCGGCGACCACCTCCCATAAATAACCTTGCCAGGAAAGGTTGTTGACGGATTATCCGCCAGCCAAAACGACGCGAATCTCTTTTGAACGGAAGAAACGCATACACCTTCAAATAACCGGCGCAGAGGCGCAGCCGCGTTGAACCTGAAGATTTAACATTTATGAACATCCGCAAAAAACGAACCAACCGAATCCGAGCCGCTATTTTTGCATTGCTGTTGGCAACAGCCCCGGCGGCTACGGCGATTGAATTTTTTGTGGCTCCGAACGGCAATGACGCCTGGAGCGGCAAACTGGCCCGGCCCAATGCCGCCCACAGCGATGGGCCGCTGGCCACGCTTGCCGGCGCGCGCGATGCGATTCGGCAGTTGAAACAAAAGGGCCAGCTAAAAGAAGCGGTCAACGTTGTTGTTGCCGGAGGCCGATACGATTGCACCGCTGCGCTGGAATTGAATTTTGAAGACACCGGAACCGCGCAAGCGCCGATCACTTATGAAGCCGCCAAGGGCGCGCGCCCGGTTTTCAGCGGTGGCCGCGTCATTCGCGGCTGGCAACCGGGAACCAACGGCATCTGGCACACGCACCTTTCGGATGTTGCCGACGGCCATTGGTATTTTGAACAACTCTGGGTGAATGGCCGGCGCGCCACCCGCGCCCGAACACCGAACAAGTTCTGGTTTTACCTAAAAGATATTCGGGAAGAACCCATCGCCGGCGAAAATGGACGACGAGTCAGAAATGCACGCCAAACCGTGCATTTGCGTCCGGACGATTTTAAGTCCGTCGCGGGACTAACGGCGGAAGAACTTAAAGACGTGAACCTGGTGGTTTATCATAACTGGGATGACACCCGCCGCTTTCTGGATCGGATTGATGAAGCCGAACAATCGCTCGTCTCCCACGGCGCCGCCATGAATTCCTGGAATCCGTGGCGCAAGAACTCGCAGTTCATCCTCGAAAACGCCCTGCGCTTTCTCGATGCTCCTGGCGAGTGGTTTCTAAGCCGCGATGGAACGCTTTATTATCAACCGCTGCCCGGCGAAGACTTGAACAAGGCTGAAGTCATTGCCCCCGTTACGGAGAAGTTTCTGGTCATAAAAGGCGATCCGGCGGCTGGCAAATTTGTCGAGCACCTGACGTTCAAGGGACTGACTTTTGAACATGCCCAATGGCTGACGCCGCCGGACGGTTTTGAACCGTCACAGGCGGCCGCGACGATTGATGCCGTGGTCATGGCGGACGGGGCCAGACAGATCGTCTTCGATGATTGCGAGATCAGCCATATCGGAACCTATGGCATCTGGTTTCGCCACGGCTGCCAGGACGATGTGATCCGCCATTGCCGGATTGAGGATTTCGGGGCCGGCGGGGTGCGCATCGGCGAAACCGAAATGCCGCGAGAGTCATCCGCCAGCACCGATCATCTGGTCATTGACAATAACATTATCCGTCATGGCGGCTATATTTTCCCCTGCGCCGTCGGCGTGTGGATTGGATTCAGTCCGGACAACCAGATTACCCACAATGAAATCGCGGACTTGTTTTACACCGGCATCAGTGCGGGCTGGCGCTGGGGTTATGACGCAAGCAATTGCAAGCGAAACAACATTTCCTTCAACCACGTCCATCATCTCGGCAAAGGACTGCTCAGCGACATGGGCGGCATTTACACGCTCGGCCCTTCGGAGGGCACCGTGGTGCGCGGCAATGTGTTTCACGACATCTATTCTTTCTCATACGGCGGTTGGGGGCTTTACACCGATGAAGGCAGTTCGGGCATCTTGTTTGAAAACAATCTGGTCTACGACACCAAGACCGGCAGTTTCCACCAGCACTATGGCAAGGAAAACATTTTGCGGAATAACATTCTTGTGAACAGTCTGGAGCAGCAATTGCAGGTCACCCGCGTGGAAGACCATCTTTCGTTCACCTTCGAAAATAACATCATTTATTGGACCAACCGCAGCCCGACACTGGCCGGCCCCTGGCCCGACAACCGCCAACTGACTCTCAGCAATTGTTATTGGAACGCGAGCAGTTATCCCGTCACCTTTGCCGGCAAGTCGCTGGCGGACTGGCAGCACACGGTTGTGAAGGCACCGACAAATGCCATTGACGCAACCGGCGATTCGGAATGGGCAGGCAAAGGCCGCGAACTGGGCAGCATTGTCGCCGATCCGCTATTCGTAAATGCCGCCAAACACGACTTTCGCCTCAAACCAAATTCTCCGGCGTTGCAACTTGGCTTCAAGCCGTTCAATTACTCGCAAGCCGGCGTTTATGGCACCGCCGCCTGGCGGGCCGAAGCGACGCGCGCGACCTATCCGCCAATTGAAATTGCGCCGCCACCAGCGCCATAGCCGGAGTGGTTCGATTTTGAGCGGAACCGCGCGCGGCTTGGCCGCTTTGCCCATTGACCAGCGCTTGCATTCAGCGCTTGAAACTTGAATCTTGAAGTCTGAAACTGGCCGGGATGCAGATGCTCGCCGATTATCACATGCACACGCCGCTCTGCCGCCACGCCGCCGGCGAGCCGGTGGATTATGCGCGCCGCGCCGTGGAACTCGGCCTGACGGAAATCGGTTTCTCCGATCATTCGCCGATGCCGCGCGATGATTTCGACAACTGGCGGATGCGCGCCAACCAACTGGACGAATACGTCGCCAAAGTGCGGCTGGCGCAGAAAACATTTCCGCAACTCACCATCCGGCTCGCGCTCGAAGTGGATTTTCTGCCCGGCCACGAAAAATGGATTCGCCAGCTCGCCGCGCGGCAGCCGTGGGATTATTTCATCGGCTCGGTGCATTACGTTTCGGATTCTTGGGACATTGACAATCCCGCCAAACTGTCCGAATGGAAAAAACGCGACGCCTTTGAAGTCTGGTCCACTTATTTTGAGCGGCTGACGCAGGCGGCGGAATCCAAGCTATTCCAGATCATCGGCCACGCGGATTTGCCGAAAAAATTTGGCATCCGCCCCGCCCAAAGCTGCCGGCAACTCTACAAAAATTTTGTCCAGGCCGCCGCCCAGGCCGGCTGCGCCATCGAACTGAACACCGCCGGACTGCGGAAGGATTGCCAGGAAATTTATCCCTGCGCCGAACTGCTGGATCTCGCCTGGCGCAGAAATGTGCCCATCACCTTCGGCTCGGACGCGCACGCGCCGGCGGAAGTGGGGATGAATTTTGCCGAAGCTGTTGCGCTCGCCCGCAGCATCGGCTACACGGAAACCTGCCGGTTCACCCGCCGCCAGCATGAGTTCGTCAAATTCTGAAACCTCTGAAACGCCAGCCGGGCAAAAGTATTTTGCGCTCGTCTGCCTCGTGCTCGCGCTGGGCACGGCGGCGCTTTATTGGCCGATCACGAATCATCCCTTCATTGTTTTCGATGATGAGCAATACATCACCGCCAATCCGCACGTCACCTCGGGCTTGAGCTGGACGAATCTGGTCTGGGCTTTGAAATCCTCCGAGCAGGCGAACTGGCATCCGCTCACCTGGGTCTCGCATCAGGCCGACTGCTCGCTGTTCGGCGTCAACGCCGGCGGCCATCATCTGGTTAACCTGCTCTTTCACGTCGCCAACACGCTGCTGGTGTTTCTGTTCTTGCGCGGCGCAACCGGCGCGCTGTGGCGCAGCGCATTCGTGGCGGCGTTGTTTGCATGGCATCCGCTCCACGTCGAATCCGTCGCGTGGGCCGCCGAGCGCAAGGACGTGTTGAGCACTTTTTTCTGGCTGCTCACGCTCATGGCCTATGTGCGGTATGTGGCGGGTAACCAATGGCAGGTGACACGAACTGCCAGCCCCCCGTCACTCGTCACCCGTCACTCGTCACCGTTTTACTGGCTCGCGCTGTTCTTGTTCGCGCTCGGCCTGATGAGCAAACCGATGGTCGTCACGCTGCCGTTCGTTTTGCTGCTGCTGGACTTCTGGCCGCTCCAACGAATTTCCGATTTTCGATTTCCGATTTCCGATTTAAAAAGGCTGCTGCTGGAAAAAATCCCGTTCTTCGTCCTCGCGTTCGCCGGCAGCGCGGTGACTTATCTCGTCCAGGCCGGCGGCGGCGCCGTGGTCTCGAAAATGCCGTGGAGCGAACGCCTCGCCAACGTCGTCCTGGCCTACGCGCGCTACACGGCGAAAATATTCTGGCCGACCGACCTCTCCATTATTTACCCGCATCCGCGCCATTGGCCGGTGGCGCTCGCGCTCGGCGCAGCGGCGGTGCTGGCGGTCTGGACGCTTTTGTGCCTGCGGGACTGGCGCAAAAGCCCGTTCCTCGCCGTCGGCTGGTTCTGGTTTCTCGGCACGCTGGTCCCGACAATTGGCCTCATTCAAGTCGGCGCGGCGTCCATGGCCGACCGCTACACCTACATTCCCAGCATCGGATTTTTCATTGTCGTGGTGTGGGGCGCGACGGAAATTTTTTCAACGCGGCCGCGCGGGAAAATCATTTTTCCGGTGGCTGGCGGCGCGGTGTTGCTCGCCTGCGTGGTGACAACCTCCTTTCAAATTTCGCTCTGGCGCGACAGCATCACCCTGTTCCGGCACGCGATCGAAGTGACCACGGACAATTACGCCGCCGAAAACACGCTCGGCAAGGCCTACGAAAAAACCGGCGACGACGCGCACGCGCTGTTTCTTTACCGCGCGGCGGTGGCGACCGAACCGCGTTTCCCGCAAAGCCAGTTCAATCTGGCGATGTGCCTGCTGACCTTCGGCCAGACCGCCGAGGCGCTCGAACATCTTCAAGCCGCCGCCGCGCTGGAGCCGCGCGATCCCGACATCCAGTTTGACTTGGGAATCTATTTTTCGCAGCACGCCAGTTGGACGAATGCCGTGAACTGCTTCAGCAACTCAGTAATCGTGCGGCCCGGTTTCGCTCCGCGCGCAACTCGGTCTGGGCAGCGCGCTATGCCAACCTCGGCCTGGCCGCCAGCGCCGCGCCGCATCTCCGCGAGGCGCTGCGGCTGGATCCAAAATTGTTGGAAGCGCAAAAAAATCTCGACCGACTGCTCGCGGAACATCCGGAACTGCGTTAAAAAAATTTCCGCCGGCGAAAGCGCCGGACTTTTTTTGAAGTTTCTCGGTTCACCCCATGCCTCCAACTCCTCGCGCAACAGTTCCACCGGCAGGCCGACGACGTTGCTGTAGGAGCCGGAAATTTCGGAAATGATTTTCTCGCCAGATTCCTGAATGGCGTAGGCACCCGCCTTGTCGAGCGTATGAACCTCGGCAACGTATTCGCGGATTTGCTCGGCATCGAGCGGATGAAACAAAACGTCCGTGCTCGCGGCGAAAATCCGTTCCTGATGTTTGCGCAGATGCATCAGGCTGACGCCGGTCACGACTTGATGATGCCGGCCTTGCAAGCGCGCGAGCATCCGCCGCGCCTCGGCCTGATTGCGCGGTTTGCCGAGGATTTCATTGTCGAGAAAAACCAGCGTGTCCGCGCCCAGCACCAGCGCGTCGGGATGTTTTTTGGCCACGGCGAACGCCTTGCGATGGGCATTGAGCTGGCAGACCTCCAGCGGCGAGAGATGTTCGTGCGCCACTTCCGCGACCTTGCCGGCCACGATTTGAAAATCAACCTGTCAGCAGCTTGAGCAATACCGCACGACGCGGCGAAGCCGAGGCCAGAATGAGCGGCGGCAGTTTCACATGACTACTTTACCAAAAGTCCGCCGGACTGTCGAGCGGGTGATTTTGCCAGCTTCGCCGCGCGAATTATTTTTTGGCCAGGTCGAGGCCGGCGAACAAATTTTCCAGGTTGTTTAAAGCCGGTTCGGGGTTCGGATTCAGCGCCTTTTTTAGAAAATCAATGCCATCTTCAACGGTGCGGACGGATTTGGGCAGGATGGCGCCCGCGGCGTTGGCGTGGCCACCGCCCTGAAATTTCGCCGCCATTTTCAATGCGTCGCCGTTGCGGCTGCGGAAGCTGGCGAAGATGGCGTTCGACCGCCGGAACAGCGTCAGCAGCACGGGATATTTCGTCGCGCCGCTTTCGAGCAGTTGATGCACAATCTGGTTGCTGCTGCCGATGACGGTGTCCACGAAGCCAACCGTCGGGCAAATTTCCACAACGTGCCGCCGGCTCCACGCCAGGCCGATGGGGTCTTCCACGCGGCGTTTCACGGCCATCACTTCCAGCAACGGATGATCCAGCAGCTTTTCAAGATCGCCGCCGAGCACCGTGTGCAAATTCCAGAACTGATAAATCTTCACCAGGCTCGCGTAATCGCCTGCCACGGCAAAATCCGGATCGTCCTCCAGAAACAAATCCGCGACGTCGTTCAAATGCACCAGCCGGTCCAGCGCGGGCGAGCCGAGCCCGTGCTGCCGGCAAAGTTCGTAGCAGAGCAGTCCGGCGGATTTCGTCACGTCGTGGATGAGCAGCGCATTTTTTGGTTTCGCTTCCGTGACGTGATGATCAATCACCACCCAGTCCGGCTTGTCCATGCGCGTCTCGAAAGTGAAGTCGGTGACCCAGGCGGATTTTTCGCGCAGGTCGCGCTGCTTCCAGTAATTGTAATGAAACGCCTCCAGCCGCAAGTCCACGCCGAAGAGATGTCTGGCCAGCCGTTGCAGCAGCAGGCCGGACAGAAAACCGTCCAGGTCACTTTCGTGGGTGATGATTACTTCAGGCTTCGGCAGCATCAGCATACGCGGAAGATAATTGAATCTGTCACGCATGGCGAGCCGGGAATTTGTCGAAGGCGCCTAAAAAATCTCTTTGAAATCCGCCGCTTTCACCGCCACAATCTGCGTTCACTTTGGATTCTGGATTCTGGATTCCGACTCCTAGATTCTGTTTTACATGAAACGCACGCACCATTGCAACGAACTGCGCCCGGCGCACATTGGCCAAACGGTCACGCTGTCCGGCTGGGTTCACTCCCGCCGCGACCTCGGCGGCCTCATCTTCATTGACATCCGCGACCGCGAAGGCCGAACGCAGACGGTGTTTGATCCGTCGGATTTGTCCAAGGAACTTTTCGCGCAGGCCGCCGCGCTGCGCAGCGAATGCGTCGTGGGCATCACCGGCAAAGTCCGCGCGCGTCCCGCCGGCACGAACAACGCGAAAATTCCCACCGGCGAAATTGAGGTCGGCGTCACCGCACTCGAAGTGCTAAACATGGCCGACGTCCTGCCGTTCCAGATTGACGATCCCGAAGCCGCCGCGAAAGTCGCCGAGGACACGCGCCTGCAATATCGCTATCTCGATTTGCGCCGTCCTGAAATGGCGCGCAACTTGAAAGTTCGCAGCAAAGTCGCCATCGCCACGCGCAGCTACATGGACGAACAAGGCTTCCTCGAAGTCGAGACGCCCACGCTCTTCAAGTCCACGCCCGAAGGCGCGCGGGAATTTCTCGTGCCGAACCGCCGCGAACCCGGCACGTTTTACGCGCTGCCGCAGTCGCCGCAGCAGTTCAAACAAATCCTGATGGTTGCCGGCGTAGAAAAATATTTCCAGCTTGCGCGCTGCTATCGCGACGAGGATTTGCGCGCCGACCGCCAGCCGGAGTTCACGCAGGTGGACATCGAAATGAGCTTCATTGACCGCGAAGATATTTACAACCTGATCGAAGGCTTGTTGAAACGCGTGTGGAAAACCGCGCTGAACATTGACGTGCCCACGCCGTTCAAGCGTATCTCGTTTGAGGAAGCGCTGAACCGCTACGGCATTGACAAGCCGGACACGCGCTTCGGCATGGAACTCGTGGACATGACGGAAGATTTTCGCGCGAGCACGTTCAAGGTTTTTTCCGGCACGATTGCCAACGGCGGAGTTGTAAAAGCTCTTAACGCGAAAGGAATGGCCGGCGCGACGCAAGGCCAGATCGAGACGATGACCGAATACGCCAAGAGTTTTGGCGCGAAAGGTCTGGCGTTCATCAAGGTTGAGCGTGCTTCCGGCGTCTCGCCGGAAGATCAAAATATTTCTGCCGGCAAGATGCCGGCAGCACGTTTGGAATGGAAATCGCCCATCGTGAAATTCTTCAGCGACGCCGAGAAGGCCGCGCTTACAACGAAACTGAAGATCGAGGAAGGCGACTTGATTCTCTTCGCCGCCGATCAATGGCTCAACGCCTGCGAAATCCTCGGCAAGATCCGTTTGTATTGCGCCGAGGTTTTGAAATCGCAAGGCAAGCTGGTGATTGATCCAAAGCAATTCAATTTCCTCTGGGTCATCGAATTTCCGCTGCTCGGTTTTGATCGCGAGAACAACCGCTGGTATTCCAGCCATCATCCGTTCACCGCGCCGGTGGCCAGCGATATTCCGCTGCTCAAGACCGATCCGAAAAAAGTTCGTGGCCAGCACTACGACATCGTCGTCAACGGCGTGGAACTCGGCGGCGGCTCGATTCGCATCCATCAGCCGGACGTGCAGAAAACCATCTTCGAGGAACTGCTCGCCATTCCGCCGGAAGAAACCAAGCTGCGTTTCGGCTACATGCTCGAAGCGTTCCGCTACGGCGCGCCGCCGCACGGTGGTATCGCGCTCGGCTTCGACCGGCTCATCGCGATTCTCTGTGGCACGCCGAGCATCCGCGACGTCATCGCCTTTCCGAAGACGGCGAAAGGCACCTGCCTGATGACCGATTCGCCCAGCCAGGTTTCACCGAAACAACTGCGTGAACTTTACATCGAAGTGAAGGGCAAGAAGCCGGAAACCACCAATCCGGATGTTGCGGCCGGAAAATAGGCTCCAATCGTCAGCCGACTGGCAAGTTGTTCGGGAAGCGGAACCGGTCGTCGCCCCGGCGACCTTGGTAGTTTGGCAAAAGACCTTGGTATTTTGCCAAACTACCGAAGTCGCTGGCCAAATCCGGTGAGTATTCTCTGAAACGACCCCGGTCGTATAACACATCCGGCAGGTCGTTTGCCAAACGACCTCGGTATTCTGGCAAAATATCTGCCGGAGATGCCAGACGACCCCGGTCGTTTGGCAAACGACCGGCCAGATTTTCTTAAATATCAGCAGTTTATGTCGGTTTTGATTATTTTAGCCAAGTTTCACCCGGTTCGAATGGAAAAGCCGTTGGGAATGCGAAAATAGCCCAGCCTTTCAAGGCTGGGCAGGTGGATAGAAAATACAAAGTCCCGAACGGGACGAAAGAGCCGTCTGCCGTCCCTCCGAGACTGGATCGTTTCCTCGCTCCGAACCCAGCACTGAAGTGCCGGGCTATTCTCAGAACCATGCATGGCAAACAACAGAATAAGCCTGCCCTGCCAAAAATGAACGGCGGTCAAACGACCGCCGTTGCAAAGCAGATGATCGCTTCCCGGTCTCAGGCCGGCTTGGGTGCCGGCGCGGGGGCGGGCGTGCCGTTGGGATTTTGATTGCCAATCAACTCGGTGCGAAGACCCCGGAGCTTGACCGGCAACGGATGATCCTTGCCCAGCAATCCCTCGACCAGGCTGACCGTGCCGGTGGCCTGCGAGTAAAATTGCTCCCGTGTATTATGTTCATTGGCGACGGCGGCGGTGACGGCCTGCTCGGCATCTTTGCGGGTTTTGCCAGACGCTTCAATCTGCTTTCCCGCGCCGGTAAGCTGCCCAATAAGGATGGTGGGATCAAATCCCTTGGCCGTGAGTTCGGCGACGTAAGGCGTGAGCGCGTCGCCCACTTTGCCGATGTAACTTTCCTTCAGCGGATCATTCAAGTCAGACATAATTTTGTGGGGTTAATGTGTTTTTGGTTTGTTGATGGGGCGTTACGCAGGCCAGTAGGCGTCAACCCGTTAAAATCCGCCTCCCATTTCTTGCGAAAGACTTTACATTTTTTGCCAGAGATTGAATCCGATGGAAACCGGCATATCGTGGCAAAATGAAAATCGGTTCTTGCATCCGTGGGTGATGAGGACTGGAATAGAACGATGAAACTGCTGCCGCTCCTGCTGCTCCTGGCGCTGCCCGCCGTGGCGCAGGCGCAATTCACGTTCACCACCAGCAATGGCGCTGTCACCGTTACAGGCTACACAGGCTCCAACGGCGTGGCCATGATTCCCGGCACTATTGCCGGCCTGCCCGTCACCAGCATCGGTGACTTTGCGTTTTATGCCGCCAGCGTGACCAGCGTCCTGATTCCTGATACCGTCACGAATCTCGGTGATGGCGCATTCTTTGACTGCCAATCGCTGACCAACGTCACCCTCGGCAACAGTGTCACCAACATAGGAGATTGGGCATTCGGTTTCTGTCCCAGCCTGATGAGTGTTTCTTGTCGCGGGAATGCGCCCGGTCTTGGCGGTGGCAATGTGTTCTACGGTAATGCGGCCACGATCTATTATTTGTCAGGAACCATCGGCTGGGGACCACTGTTGGCTGGTCATCCAGCGGTGCTTTGGAACCCGCCGGTGCCATACAATTATACAACAAACAACAGCACAATCACGATCACGGGTTACACTGGTTCCGGCGGGACGGTAGCAATACCCAGCAGTATCAATTTCCTGCCTGTCACCAGCATCGGGGACTTTGCATTCGAAAATTGCAACAACCTGACCAACGTCACAATCCCCAACAGCGTCACCAAGATCGGAGCGGCCGCATTTTATAGGTGCTTCAATCTGACCCGCGTTTTGCTCCCCGACAGCATCACGAGCATTGGGAACGATATGTTTGAATTCTGCAATCTGACCAACATCACAATCCCCGGCAGCGTTACCAATATCGGAGAATTTGCGTTTAGTTTCTGCACCCACCTTGTCAGCATCTCGATCCCCGACAGCGTCACCAGCATTGGGGACACAGCTTTCGAATTCTGCACCAGCCTTTCCAGCCTTACAATCCCCAGCAGTGTCAGCAGCATTGGAGACTTTGCATTCAATTATTGCACCAGCCTGACGAACGTGACGATCCTCAATGGCATTTCTACCCTTGGAGACTGTGTATTCGCAGAATGTGCCAGCCTGACCAGCATCACGATTCCTAAGAGCGTGACTAAAATTGGAGGCGAAGCGTTTCGTCGCTGTGCCAGCCTGACGGCAATCATGGTCGATGCGAGCAACTCGTTCTACAGAAGCATTGCAGGGGTCTTGTTTGACAAGAGCCAGACTCTGCTGGTCGAATTTCCGGGTGGCAAAGTCGGCAGCTATACCATTCCCAACAGCGTCACGAGCATCGGAAACTATGCGTTCGAATTCTGCACCAGCCTGACCAGTGTCACGATCCCAAACAGCGTGAGCAGCATTGGGGGTAATGCGTTCGTAAACTGCACCAGCCTAAACAGCGTTACGATTCCCAGCAGTGTAACCTCCATCGGGGTCTATGCGTTCGCATACTCCGCCAACTTGAGTGCCATCTTTTTCAATGGCAACGCCCCGGTCTTTTTTGGTTCGTCTCTCTTTTATTTATCTCCCGTGACCGTCTATTACCTTCCTGGCACAACAGGTTGGGATGCGACGTTTGCTGGTCGTCCCCCGGTGTTGTGGAATCCGCTGGCGCAGACCGGCGATGGTAGCTTCGGCGTGCGGACAAATCAATTTGGCTTCAACGTCACCGGCAGCAGCAATCTGGTCATAGTCGTGGAAGGCTGCACAAATCTGTTCAATTCCGACTGGCAGCCGGTGCAAACCAACACGCTCACGACTGGCTCGGCCTATTTCAGCGATCCGCAGTGGACGAATTATCCCGGGCGCTTCTACCGCCTCCGCTCGCCATGAAAACCTGGAACCGGGCGCGTTGACCATAGCCCAGCCATTCATGGCTGGGTAAATCGCCGCCCGAATCTCCAAGTCCCGTCTGGGACGACAGAATATTACTTTTGTCCCTGACGGGACTGGGGACGTTGCCGAACCGTGAACCCAGCCATAAATGGCTGGGCTATTGTCGAAGATGCGTTTAATTTCTGGCTGACTGTTTCTATGGACTCATTGCCGCCAAAACCAAAGACCGGCTTTTGGCAGTCGTTTTTTCGCGTGCTGCAACTGATCGCCATTTTTTATCTGCTCCTCGTTCTGGCGGCGCTGATTTTCCAGCGCCGGCTGATCTATTTTCCGACAAAAATTCCCGCCGATGTGATTGAGTCGGTTGCCGCCGGCCACGGTTTTGCGCCGTGGAAAAATTCCGCCGGGGACATCATCGGCTGGAAGATACTGGCGAGAACCCATGCGACTGCCAGCGTGCTGATCGTCCACGGCAACGCCGGCTGCGCGTTGAGCCGCGATTATCTGGCGCAGCCCATCCACAATGCGGCGGACGTGGATGTTTTCGTTCTGGAATATCCCGGTTACGGGGCACGCTCCGGTTCGCCGGGCAAAGCCAGTTTCATCGCGGTGGCGGAAGAGGCGTTTCAACGGTTGCCAGCCGGTTCGCCGCGCTATGTCGTCAGCGAATCCATTGGCGCGGGTGCGGCGTGCGAACTCGCAAAAAATCATCCGTCGGAGATCGCCGGCCTGGCGCTGTTCGCGCCTTACCACGATCTCGCGTCGGTGGCGCAGCGGCGGATGTGGTTTCTGCCCGCATATTTTCTGCTGCTCGACCGATTCGATCCGGAGGAATGCTTGAAGCATTACCACGGCCCGGTGAAGGTGATCATTGCCGGGGCTGACGAAGTCATCGGCGCGGCCACCGGCCAGCGATTGTTTGACGGCTATGCCGGCCCGAAAGAACTTCAACTGATTCCCGGCGCGCATCACAACGAGGTTGCGGAGCAATCCCCGGCATGGTGGCGGGAGATCTTGGTTTTCTGGCGCGCAAAGGGCGGTTCGTAGAAAACGGAATGCTCCAGGCCGGCTGCGCGGTTTTATTCTGCCGAGTCAGTCCGTGGACTTGTGTTCCCCGGTCAGATGCGAATAGTAGTAAAACCAAAACGTGTCGCCGAAGTCCGGGGCAAGGGACGGCAAGTTGGCCGGAGCCTGCCCGGATGTTGCGCCCAGGGCGTCGCAGAAACTTTGAAAGCGCCGGATGGTATCCGGCTGAACTTTCAACCGGTGCAACTCAATCGGCAGGCCTTGCAGTTTTTGGCCTAGCAACAACGCTTCCTCAATCCGCCGTGGTATGGTGGCATCGGCAAAATCGTCCAATCGTCCGACCTGCCCGGCCAGTCTCTTGAGATCGCCGGTCAGAAGGTAATGTGCCATGAGATATTCGAAGGCCATTTGGTTCCGCGGATTGGAAGCGAGCAGTTGGCGCAGCATGGGTTCGGTCGCGTCCATCATAGCGGTATGTGGAAAATCGGTGGTGGGCATCCGCGAACGCACCAAGTCCAGTTCTTCGTGCCCGGTCAAGCGCGGGTTGTGCTCCAATTCGGCGAGGCAGGCGGTGGCCCAAGTCCGCTGGAACGGAACCTGGCGCAAGGCATTGAGGAATATTGCGGCGGCTTCGGGCCGGTCCTTCAAGATATTGATGAGGGCAAGCACCCGCAGCAGATCCGGGCGGTCACCGGCATCCTCCAAGGATTCTTGGGCCATCCGTTCGGCTTCACTGACCTGGCCCAATTCCAGCAAGGTTTCGATCTCGGCGCGGGCAGTATCCATCCCGCACGTCAGGCCGGGCAGCAACATGACGCTTCCGCTATCGGCATAAGTGAACAAGTCCTCCGTAAGCCGGCCCGTATGATACAGCGCCAAACGCACTCGCGTCTCGGCCTCTGGAGGAATTGTCTTGAGTTGCGCGGCCACGGTCAGGAGCCGTTCATCCTGTTTGAGGGCGGCGTAGTATTCGATTTGCGCCAGTTTTTTTTGCGTTCCATCGGACAAGCTCCAAACCGCCACCCAGCCGGCCAGCAGCGAACCGATGGCGAACGCCGGACTTCCCCAAACCGGCTTCCAACCGCCGGCGGAAAGGCTTTGTTTCTTCGAGCCAGTCTGTTTGCGCGGGTGAACCGCCAGGGTATTCGCGGGCGCGAGTGGTTGACGAAACCAGGCAAGAACCAGCAATCCGACCGGCAAAAGCAGGAAGAGGATAAGTGCGAAATATAAAACCCGGCCAGTTCCCCAAGGGTTCAGGCTTTGTTCCAAGGGTTGCAGAACATGCCAACCAATCGGGATCAAGATTCCCGAAATGCCCACGGCCACCACCTTTATCCAATTCCGGCTGTGGATGGCCTCGAACCAGCCGGCCAGGAACAGGACGAGCAAAAAAGGCCACAAGCCAGCCACATAAAAAAGTGCCGCGCCAATCGCCCAACCGGCCGGCCAACGCAACCACGCCGGATGCCGCAAGACCGGATAGCAGGCCAGGGCGGCTCCCAGTGCCAGCAGCAACGTCAGGCCGGCGGCAAGGGCGTGCCCTTCGTATTGACCCCGCCAGGCAAGGATGACTAATGACGGGGCCAGACTGACAAATAATGGAGCGCGGCCAGCCGCAAGGCGGCACAACCAGGTCGTCATCGAAAACAGTAACGCTCCCAGCACGGTAAAAACCAGCGCGCCCAGCCAACTAAGATAGTTCAACTGCGCCAGGTATGCAGATCCATATTCAGCCAGCCCGCCCGGATAATCTAAGAACCGATGCAGGAACGAGCCGCTCAAGGAGAACGCCACACCTTCGGAGCAGTATTCCAAGACGGGTTCAAGGCGCAGCCAGACAAAGAGGAAGAAAAGCAGAAAAAAAACAAGAACCACGGGAAGCCTGTAAGCCCAAGGACCGGCATGGGTAAGTTGGATTCTTTTGTTTTCAGCCGGCTTTTGCATACATCAGGTTCTTACTTCATCACCGGCTCGGAATGTTTTTGTCCCTCGCCCTCGACGATGGGAGCGGACGGACTTGCATCGGGCGGACGAGTTCCACCTTTGGGATTTAGGATCGTGAGCGGATGGAGCAGACCTTCGGACAAAGCACTCTCTTTAACTTGGATCGGGCCGAGAACCAATTCCGGCCGATTGTATGTCTTGAGATAACTTTCGTAAAAGGCCGGGTCTTCCTGCGGCAGCACGAAGGGCTTGAAGAACTCGCCTTTGAGGTCAAAATAACTGAAGAAGGGCCGGGCGAACAAACCGTCCAGCCGCTTGCTGCTGAAAACCAGCCAGCGGCCGTTCGCGGACCAGCAATGCCAGGAATCCGCCTTGTCGCTGTTAATGCTGGGCCGGCTGATCTCATGGCTCTGCAAGTCCAGAATGAAGAGATCGCTGTTCGCCTGATAGATCGGGAAATTGCCATATCTTGCCAGGCAAAACAGCACATACCGGTTGTCTGGTGAGACGACCGGCTCGGCTGCGCTGCCGCCTTTCTGCTGGGCCGAATAGAGCGTCTCCGGCTCGCCCCAGCGGTCGTGGTCAATGTCATAACTAATGCGCATCAGGTCGTAGTGAACATCGCGGAACTGTTCCTGGGGCAGGCGCGGCGCGCTGCAATAATAGAGATACTTGCCGTCCGGCGACCAGGCGGGCCAGGTTTCATTCCGGTCGGGCAGCGAGATGGCCGGCGGCAGCACGATTGAGTTTGAATCAATCCGGTAAATCCCCAGATTGGATTGCTCGTCAAAGACGTCGCGGGTTTCGCCACGGGTATGGTAGAACAGTGAAAACTTATTGGCCGAAAAGGCGAGCAGCCGCCCGCTCGGATGCCAGGCCATGTAACCCATGGTTTTGTCCACGCGAAAGACTTCGTTCGAGACAACCAGCAACATTGGATTATTGGTGATCCCCCGCGTATGCAGGACCCACATGTCCGGCCGATGGTTGAGAAAGGTGTGGCAGTTTAGACAACTTCCCTCGGTGTGCTTATTCTCCAATATGGGACGCTCGGAGAAGGATTCCAAATCACGCTGGTAAATCCCGATGTTCTTATAGACGCTGTAAAGCGGCTTCAGCAAACGATAGACCAGGTAAGGATCAATCTCCTCGCGCGCGATCAAGTTGGTCACCGTCGTGAACCGGCTCCAGCGTCCCTCGCGGTCACGAACCGATATGTCGCATAAGAGAAGTTCGCCGGCATTGGCGCGCACCAATTCCTTCCAGGCTCGCAAAGGAATGCAGATGGTTTCATTCCGGCTCGTCACCGTCAGCGGTTGGCCCTTGGTCGAGCGAAATTCGGCCCGATAACTGGCACCGGGTTCCTCCACCTTGAAATTCAGCGGCGCGATATTGGGCGGCAGGACAATGCCGGTATAATCCGGGGACAATTTTGGCAACCTCGCCACGCGAGTCACACCGTCCGCCTCGACCGCTCCGCTGGCTCTCTGAAAGCTCATCAAACCGCCCCATCCGGTCGCCAAGATGAGAAGGAGCAAAACCTTCCGGAAGTCCTGTGCCAGCCGCAGCCTGTCGGGAATCAAACTGTTCCACTGTGCTCTGCAAATGCCCGTTGGGTTGATAACTTGCATCTAAGTTGTTTGCGAAAGAGTTGCGAATCGCGCTTTAAACATCAATAGAAAAGGCGATGTTAAGGTGTTATTACTGTCATTTAACGGCCCGGCGCTGACCTCCGCGCGTCTGCTTCCAGTTCAAAAAGAAGATCCTTCCGGCAGATGCCGCATTGCGCGCTGATGACCGGGAGCGAGTGCAAGCCCTGGTCAGCACACCACGCCGCGAATTCCGGAATCTCCTCGCGATTCTTAAAATAGGCCGTGGCGCGCGTGATGTCTGAAAAGACAAAGCCGCGTGACGTTAAGATGCTTCCGACGACTTGCATGGTGAGATCAATTTGCCGGCGGACGTTTCCCGGCCATAGCGTCTGGCCTTCCGACGCAATACTGGCCGTGCCGGAAATCAACAGACGCCGGTCGTGACGGGAAGTAATCTCCATGGCCCGGCTGAACAAGCTGCCGTAGTCGGCGGCCGGACATTGCAATGGGGATTGGATTTCCTCAACCCGCGCGCCGGAATGGAGCGGTTGCACCGCCCAAGCCCCGGCAACCAGCGCAGTCCCGACCGGATTCCGACCGGAAATCCCCGTGCTGGCCGGCGACGATCCGCCGCGGAATTTGACGCCTGCAAAAGCCTGAATCCTGGCCTCATTGAACCCGTCATACCAGGAGAGAAGTTCATCCAGATAAAACCAAGTTCGGATGACATCCTCCAGCGAGAAACCGGCTTGTTTCAGGGCGGTTTGCAGAAGATCCAAGGTTTGGCGAAATTGATCGGGACGCGCGGCGGAAGGGAGACTTGGCACCAAGCCGCCAAGCAAACAATGCCGCATGGAGCCATCTTCAAACACCGAACCGACCACCTGACCGCCGAGCATGACCGGTTTCACCTGATCGGCGCGAAAAGAAAAAACTTGCATGCCCGCAACCGGTTGGTCTCCGTGGGCCGCTCCTTCCACCCAGGTGATCGGCCAATGGATCCGCCCGAAAACCCGCTGCATGGCTTCTTCCACCGCAGGGCAGACGCTGACAGAACCGAAGACCATCAAATTGACTATCGTGTTATTCGCTTTTTCCAGCGTGACCGCCAGCCGGTTGATCATCGCCATGATCCCTTCGCCGGGCAAAGGCTGGATGGTGAAAGACAAATCCGGGGCGGGGCGAATCTCAGTCGTTTTGGTTGCCACCAATTCAGCGTCGTCGTATTTCATTCAGAAATGTGGAAACCAGTTCCAACCCGCAAATCATGTTTATGTGAAGTCTGATATGCTTAACTTTTTTGAGAACATGCCAGAATCCGAACCACTGTCAAGTTGCACTGCATCCTGCGGTGTAACTTGACAGGTAGGGACATCGCGCTGTGATGTTCCCGGCTGTAAAGCCGCGTGGAATCGTTGCGCCCGCGTTACGGGCGCGGACGGCGCAGCGCGCCGTCCCTACCAGCCCATTGTTGGTCAACCGGATAATCCCACAAAAAAAAGAGAGCCGCGGACATTGCCGCGGCTCTCTGTGAATCAGACCGGTTGTAACTTATGGGTTACTAACCTTGAAGAACAGGTCTCCGCTGCCAATCGGCACGGTCACCGATCCGCCGGTGCCACCACTGACGGACTGCCAGTTCACGTTCGGTCCGGTGAGTGCGGGGCTGGATACCAGATGGCCCACGACCGGCGTCCAAGTGATGTGGAGCTGTCCGGCAACCACACTGGCGGTCAGGACGGGCGCTCCCGGCACATAGACGTAGCTTGAGTTATAGTTGTCGTAGTTTGCGGTGTTCACATACTGCAACATGCTCGGATCAGTGCCGCCCGGATCATTGTTATGAGCCGTGGTGCAAAGACCGACATAAACAACCGAGGGCAACGGAGTCATATCGCCGTTGGTGGCCGGGTTCTGAATGGCCTGCAAGTTCCAATTCACGCCATCCGTGGAATTGTAGGCAGACACTATACCGGAAGCGCGTTTGAGGCGCACCCAAGTATTCGGGTAAGTCGGCGCCGGGCGATGGTATCCATTCGTTTCCCAGCCGCCAGTGGCTGCACCCGTGCCCGCGCGGGCGTTGGCTTCAATGTCATTGATACCCGGTGTCGGGCTGGTGATGATGTTATAGTCGCGGCTGCCGGCATCCAAGGTTTCGCGCACCATCAACCCGGCTTTAGACCAGGTGGACGTGTAACTCTCGCCCGTCACGCGGACGACAACGTCGAAGTCATTCGTCTTCATTTCGTAGGCGAAGTTGAACCCGTCGGCGGCGTTCCAAATATCGCTGCCTTCAGCGAGAATGGAGTAAGCTCCCGAGCCTTCCACAAACATCATGCCCGGAATGGCCGGATCCGAGCCGGCAGATCCGATGTCAACATCCGTCAGCGGCACGGTTGTAACCGCAGTGGCATTATTTGTGCCGAGCGCCAATCCGCCACCCATGGAGGTCATCGCGGAATTGACTGTAACCGTGACCGGCAAGGTAATATTACCCAGCACCGTCAAGGCCACGCTGCGGTAATCGTTGGTGTTCACCAGCACACTTTGGACAAATAATCCGCCACTCACGTTGTAGGTGCTCGTCAAGCCGATCAGGGCCGGATCCATCGGCTCACTGAAGGCAACGGTGATGTAATTGGTCGGAGAATATCCGAAGTTCACATAATTGCTGTTGATATAAGTGGTCGAGAGGGAAACCTGCGGCGCGACCCAACTGACCACGACGTTGGCCACCGAACTGGTTACCCAGAGCGGATTGCCACTGCCATCGGCATAACCCAAGGCACGCACGGTGCAGTAGACATGGTCGCCGTTGTCGGTCGGCAGGAGACTCGAGATGGTGTAGGTTGGCAAGGTCGCACCTGGAATGGCCGCACCGTTCTTATACCATTGGAAGACCAGGTAGTTATTCATGTATGGCCTCCAGTCAGTATCCGGTCCGACGGCCGTTTTCGAATCAGTTCCACCGACGCAATTGAATGTGGCGCTGGTGTAGGCCGCTTGCGAGATGCTCTGCGGTTGATTCGTGATGTTGACATAGGTGCAAGCCGGGAAGTAGCTCGCCAGTTGGCTGCCCGTGATATTTGGCACTGTGCCAGTTGCCGGGTCAGGATCGCTGACCAGCTTGGCATAGACACTGGATTCAGTTCCGCCACCGCCTTGATGGTGGAACAAATGCATGGCGTATTTCTGACCGGCAGTCAGCGGGATGCCGCTGGCATAGATGCCTCCATTAAACGTGTCTGAACGTTCAGCGCCTGCAGTTCCAGAGGTTGCACCCCATGCCAATACACCGGCATAGCCCGTTTCCTGGGCGACCAGCTTGACATTGGCGAACGAAGCGTCCGTGCTTACATACAGGTCGGAATCGTCGTCAGAATTGACGAAGAACACATAGTTGCCCGACGTCTGCGGGATGAACAGACCGATCAAGTCATCGCAGAAGTTGTCTGCTACTTCCGTGCCATTGATGTCGGCTGCGAAGGCCGGCGTGGACATGACCCAATCCGGCGTGCCGGCGGTTCCGGCTTCCATGGTGGCCCGTCCGGGGTTGCTGGCATAATAACGGTGGAGCGCGAATCCAGATTCGAGCACATAACCGCTGTTTTGCACGGTCAGCGTGACGGTGGAGCTGTTGGTCCAGATGTCATTCCCACTGTTGTCTTGGAAGCCCAGCGACCGGATTGCGCAGTAAATCTGCTTTCCGTTGTCCGCTGGTGACACGGGCATGATCTGGAAGGACGGACTGGTGGCACCGACGACGGGACTTCCGTTCACATACCATTGATAGGCGACATAGTTGCCGAACAAGGGATTGTCGTTACCCGTGCCGCCGACGGCAACCTTGGAGTCGGTAGAGGCCACCGCAGTAAAGGTGGCGGTTCCAAAGGTGGCAACGGTTATATTGGTGGGCTGCTGGGTAAAGGCGCAATACGTGGAACGCGGCACCGTGATGGCCACCCGGGCACCAGTCAATGCACTGGCAGTTCCGTTTGCCGGATCCGGGTCGCTAACCGTCTTGTAGGTCACGCCGGCATTCTCGCCACCGCCGGTATCCTGGTGATCCAACTCAATATAGTAGGGCTGACCGGCCGTCATGGGGATGCCGGCTGCAAACGGCGTGGTGAACCCATTATCGGGCGACCATTGATCCGACCGTTTCTGGGCCGCCGTGCTGCCGCCACCGCCAGGAGCCGACCACTGCCGCGCGTTGCTCCAGCCGGTTTCCTGCGCCACCATGCGCTTGTTTTGGGGCGTGTTATCCGTGCTGACAAACAGATCGCTCTGGTCATCGCTGGCAACAAAGAAGACATAGTTTCCACTCGTGGGCGGATAGAACACACAACTAAGCCGGTTGCCATAGTTATTTCCGCTTGAACCGGTGGTATCCGCCTCAAACGTCGGCGAGGTGATCTGGTTGGTGGAGTTGCCAAGCGAGCCGTTCTCGACACCGGCCAGGCTGCCGCCAAACCACCAATCCACCTTGACCCAGCTATATTCCAGAACGCCGGCGGCGACCGTCACGATGGCCGGGGAACTGGTGCTGGACAAACCGCTCATGATGCTGGTGGCCTTCAAAGCATACGACGCACCGTTGGCCGCTTGCGGCCAGACAGGATTGTAATAACTCAGGGAGGTCGCGCCGATAATCGGCACGTTGTTGCTCAACCATTGATACACCGGTGACAATTCACCGCCAGACAAGGCCATGGCAGCCAGGCCACCACCGGCGTTGGCCGTCACGGTGACATTGGTCGGTTGCAGCGTCCAAACCGGAGTCGTGTCCAGATAGCTCTGGTAAGCAATATTATTGTTGGTGGAATACAACATGCTATGCTGACTGTTCGTCGGATCAGGATCGGTCGTCAGTTTGTAAGTCACGCTGTAAGGGTCGCCGCCGCCGCCCTGATGCATCACGCCTTCAAAATAGTAAGGCGTGCCGGCGTTCAGAGGGATGCCGCTGGCCCAAGGCGTCGTAATGCCGCCATCGGGTGAGAAGGTGTCGGAACGCATATTAACGAAATTGCCAGTGCCGGTGCCGGCCACGCCGTTGGCGTCCGTCGCGACCCAGTTGTCATAACCGCTCCAGCCACTTTCCTGCGCGATCAAACGCTTGTGGTCGGCGGTGTTGTCAGTGCTCAAGAACAAATCGGAATCATCATCCGAGGTGTCGAAAAACACATAGAGACCGGTGGTGGGCGGGATGAAGAAACCGCTCACCCGTTGGATGTAATTAGCGCCGTAGCCGCCTGTGCTATCAAGGTTGGACCAGATAGTGATTGAATTGGCGGGGCCGGCATTCCCGGCTTCAACCGCAGTGCGGCTGGTGGTGTTGGCAAAAAATTCGC
Organism: uncultured Verrucomicrobiae bacterium; assembly: GCA_963738225.1. GTDB lineage: Bacteria > Verrucomicrobiota > Verrucomicrobiia > Limisphaerales > UBA11358 > UBA11358. The sequence continues at coordinate 193,607 of CAVTVR010000005.1, read as the reverse complement.
GCTTCAGGCCGTTGGTGACAATGACTTGGTTATTGTTGACCGTGAGCGTCCCGACGGTGCTGGTAACAGAGGCGACGGTCGTGTTGTAAGGCACCGGGATGGTGGCCACGCATTTAACCTGCGCGCCGTTGTCGCTGGCGGAGGCCAGCCAGGTGAAAGAACTGCCGGTCGCGTTCGAGACGGCAACATTGTTCTTATACCACTGATATTGAGGGATGACGACGTTGGGACTGGAGTTGTTGGTGGTGACGAAGGAGAAGGAAGCTTCGCTGCCGACGGTGGTGGTGACATTGGACACCTGAACGGTCGAATTGACAACCGTGGGTGCCGCGATCCCGGCGAAATTCGCGGTCAGGTTGGCAATCGTCGCGTCGGCCAGAATCCCGGCGGCATCATCGTGCGCCGTGACGGCCACGCCCACGCATACCAGATTCGGCCAAGCCGTGCCGAAGTTACCGTTGTATCCTGCCGCGGTATCTATGGTGGTGTAATTCGTCCAATTGACGCCGTCATAACTGTATTCAATCGTGAATGCGGTGCCACTGCGATGAATCCCCATCCACACATTCGGATACACCGGACGCGGGGAGTTGCCGACCTGTTTCCAGTTGGAGCCGTTGTTTCTGGAGTCACGATACTGGTCAACACCAAATTCATTATCCCCGGTGGGCAGGGTGTTCATCGCGGCGATGAACCCGTCATTGCCTTTGGGTCCAGCCACGGTGTCAGCCCAATCAACCATCAATTCGCATTTGGTCCAGGTGGCGTCACCGCCGTTCGCTACCATGTTCCGAACTTGCACGGTAATATCCCAGTTCGTCCCGGAAGCCCAGGCATAATAGTAATGGCATCCGGAAGTGGCGTTCCAGATGTCGGATCCGCCGCCGAAAATGTCCAAGGAACCGTCGCCGTTGGTGACTGTATATCCCGCAGCGATAGGCCCGCCGAGATCGGTATCTGTCCAATAAACGCCGGCTTTGGCAGCCGTGGCACAAAGAGCCAGCGCGGCGAGCGAAGCACAGGCGGCTCGCCAGAGTGGCCGAAATTTGAGGGTTCCGGAACCGGAGGATTGCCCCGGGCACTGATTAAGACCCAATGAGGTTGCAGGTTTCATAATAATCTAATCTTGATCTGGGTTTGTTTTGTAGTTTTATTTTTTTCCGTCTGTCGCAAAGTTTTCCGCTCATACACAAACTACAACCGGCTTGGTGGCATTTTGAGTCCACCCGAACCCGCAATAGTTTTGTGCGCAGGCTCCGCGATAATCACCGGCTCCAAAGACTGAACACGCATCGGGCGGGATGAAAGCATTCAAACTTTTCCGCGCATGTGCTGGTTTTTAGAGATGTGATACGCAATCAAACCACATCGCCGGCGCTTTGACAAGAAAAATGTTACAAAAAAATCACATTGCTAATCGTCACCAGTGTTTTAACTGATTTTTTTGGGGGACGAACGTCGCAAAGAGAACGGCTGGCGGAGGAAAATGAGGGCTTTTCGGGGTGTGTTTTTCTCATCCTCATCGTCAATCATGACGGGTTTTATGAGAACGAGGATGACGACGAGGGTGATTTGTTCCGTGAGATTTTTCAGACTGGCTTGCTTGGTTGAAAACTTTCCATTAACACCGTGTTTTAACCCGGATATTTCACACTTCGCATGAAACGCCGACAGAATGGAGCGCCGGTTTGCAACCGGCTTTGGGCGAACGGGTGCGCAAAGCCGGCTGCAAGCCGGCGCTCCGTGCCAAGATCGGCTCCCGTCGAAAGATTGGTCGTCCAACCGCTTGACATCGCCTGGTTCCTTGGCATTTTTTAGAACAGTGACCATTTTGCGACCCGTTTGCCGCCAGTCAGTCCAACCCAAGATTTAGACGTGAAATCCAAGCGGAAAAAGTTGACGCCCCACTCTTCTGACAAATCCGGCAGGGCAATTGCCAAACTTCAACGCGCGGTCGAAGTTTCAATTTCACCGGCTCGTCGCCGATGGTTCCGTCTGGTGGCTTTGATCGGACCGTTGCTGCTCCTGGGACTCCTGGAGTTGGGACTTCGCCTCGCTGGATATGGCTATCCGACGGGCTTTTTCCTCCATTCGCGCCAGGGTGATCGTCCCATGCTCACCGACAATCCCAAGTTTGGCTGGCGCTTTTTTCCCCCGGAAGTTGCCCGCGCCCCCCGGCCATTATTCCTGGCCGCCCAGAAACCCGCTGGCACGGTTCGTGTCTTCGTGTTCGGCGAGTCGGCGGCCATGGGCGATCCCGAACCAGCCTACGGTTTTGCCCGGCAGTTGGAGCGCATTCTGCAAGCCCGCCATCCGGACCAGACCATCGAGGTCGTCAATGCGGCGATGGTCGCCATCAATTCGCATGTCATCCGTGAAATCGCGCGCGATTGCGTTCCAGGTCGGGGAGATTTTTGGTTGGTGTTCGCCGGCAACAACGAGGTTATCGGACCCTATGGCGCCGGCACCGTGTTCGGGCGGCAGGCCTTGGGACTCACGTCCGTGCGGCTCACCCTCGCGCTCAAGTCCACTCGGGTCGGGCAACTGCTCGCGCAGATGAGCCGGAGTTCGAGCGAGCCGGTGAACTGGGAGGGCATGGAATTATTTCTCGGCCAGCAGGTGCCTCACGAGGATCCGCGTCTGAAAAATGTTTATGGAAATTTTGCAGCCAATTTAGCCGACATCGCCGATCTGGGGCGGCAATCGGGCGCGACCGTTCTGTTCGCCACGGTTCCCGTCAACCTCCGGGATTCTCCGCCGTTCGCCTCGCTCCATCGTCCGGGGCTGCGGACGAACGAATTGACCGAGTGGGAGCAAAATTTCGCCGCCGGCAAACGCGCTCAAGACGAGGGACGATTCGACGAGGCGCTTTCCGCCTACCACAAGGCGGCCCAAATTGACGGCGACTTTGCCCAACTGGTTTTTCAACGCGCCTGCTGTGAGCGGGAACTTAAGCAGGCCGCGCTCGCGGACGCCGATTTCCGAACCGCTCGCGACCTGGACACCCTGCGATTCCGGACGGATTCCCGTCTCAATCAAATCATTCGCCAGACCGCCGCCGACAAAGGAGTTTCGTTGACCGATGCTGACGGACAATTCGCCGGGCAACCGGAGGAAACCCCCGGCGAAGATTTTTTCTACGATCATGTCCACTTGAATTTCGCCGGCAACTATCGCTTGGCCGTGATGTTCGCCACGGACCTGGAGAAACACTGGCCCGGTGTCAAAACCCCCGCCTCGCCGTGGCTTTCCGAAACCGAGGTTGCGCGCCGTCTCGCTTTCACCGATTTTGACCAACGCCGCGTTGACTCGGAGATGCGTGCCCGATTGCAACAGCCGCCGTTCACCGCGCAGAGCAACTTCCGCCTTCGGGACGAGCATTGGCGCGAGACGATTGCCGCCCTTTCCGCGCCGCCCGCGAACTTTGGTTCCAACTATCTGGCCGCCCTCGCCCTCGCCCCGGAAGACTGGTTGCTCCACGCCGATTTCGCCCGTCTGCTCGAAACCGCAGAAGATAATCCGCGCGCCAGCGAGCAATGGCTTGAAGTAACCCGGCTTTTGCCGCACTACACGACGGCTTGGGCCAGCCTCGGACATCTCGCCCGCATTTCCGGCGACCTGTCGCATGCCGAGGAATATCTCAGAGAAGGATTGAAGCAACAGCCGGATTCGGTCGAGACGCTCACCGAGTTAGGCATCCTCGAGGCCGGTCGTGGAGACACGCAGGATGCCCAACAGCAATTTCGGGCGGCGCTACGCCGCCAGCGAGGTTTCACCCCGGCCAGAATAAATCTTGGCTTGCTGCTTGCGCGCGGGGGTGACACCGCCGGCGCGGCGACCCAATACCGCGAAGAACTCCGCTGGCACACCAACAATATCGAAGCCCGCATCAATCTGGCCAACCTGCTCGGTGCCGGGGGTCAAACCCGCCAGGCACTGGCTCTGTATGAGCAGGCGGTCAATCTCCAGCCGGACAATCCCATTACGCGCTACAATCTCGGCCGGCTCCTCGCGGCCAACAACCACCCCGCCGAGGCGGTCACAAATTTAGAAGCCGCGCTCCAGCAGCGCCCCGACGTGGCGGAAATCCATTTTGAACTTGGCAACGCCCTTTCCCGCCTTGGAAAAGACGCCGATGCGCTTGTCCAGTTTGCGGAAGCGACCCGACTGAAGCCCGTGCTCGTGGACGCGCATCTTAATTACGGAGTCGCGCTGGCAAGGATTGGACGTTTCACTGAAGCAGCGGCGGAATTTCGTGAAACACTCCGGCTGCGCCCGCAAGATGCGCTCGCGCAGCACATGCTCGACGAGGCCTTGCGCGGGGAGCAGTGACAGATGATTTGCGATGGCGGCAAAAATTCGCCGGCGGCAAAACGGATTCTGCCGGACAACTATTTTTTCCGCGCAAACGCCGCGTCGAAGGCCGCCGCGTTCGGCGTGAAATCCAGTTTGCGCACAAACGCGCAGCTTTCCGTCGCGCCGTGGACGCGGTCCATGCGGCCGTCCTCCCATTCCACAGAGAGCGGGCCGCGATAGCCGACGTCGTTCAGCGCCACGATGATTTCCTCAAAGTTGATGTCGCCGTGGCCGAGCGAACGGAAATCCCAAAACCGGCGCGGGTCGGTGAAATCCGTGTGGCCGCCGAACACGCCCACCGTGCCGTCGCCGTGGCCCCACCACACATCCTTCATGTGCGCGTGAAAAATGCGGTCGGAAAATTCGCGGATGAATTTGACGTAGCACACGCCCTGATAGCCGAGATGCGACGGATCATAATTGAAACCGAAACGCGGATGATTTTTCACCGCGGCGAGCGCGCGTTTGGCGGACGCGATGTCGAAGGCGATTTCCGTGGGATGGACTTCGAGCGCGAAATTGACGTTCTCATTTTCAAACACGTCGAGAATCGGCAGCCAGCGCTTGGCGAAATCGGCAAAACCCCGGTTCCAAAAATCCTGGTTCGTCGGCGGAAAACCGTAAATGGAATGCCAGATGGAGGAGCCGGTGAAACCGTTGACGACGGCGGGCGAATCTTTTTTCGCGCCGGGCTGGGCGCTGAAAAATTTCCGCGCGGCGCGGGCGGTGGCCTTGATTTTTTCGGCGGCGCGCTGGCGGACGCCTTCGGGTTTGCCGTCGCCCCAAACATCGGCAGGCAGGATCGCCTGGTGCCGTTCGTCAATCAAATCGCATACGGCCTGGCCGACCAGATGCGCGGAGACGGCGAAACAGCTCAGGCCGTGCTTGGCGAGCAGCGCCCATTTTTTTTTGCAATAATCGGGTTCGGCCAGCGCGCGGTCCACTTCAAAGTGGTCGCCCCAGCAGGCGAGTTCAACGCCGTCGTAGCCCATTTTTTTGACGAGCGGGAGAAGTTCCGCGAGTGAAAGATCGGCCCATTGGCCGGTGAAAAGTGTGACAGGTCGTGACATAAGTGTGAATGAGGTTTTGTCCCGCCATGTTGCCAAGCCGCGCCGAGAGGTCAAGCGTTTCTCAAAAAATTCCACGCCGCCCCGTCAATCGCGCGGCGGAAAAAACTTTTTCATTTTGAAAAAAACCGCTGGCTTTTTTGAAACCGTTGTTCCAGACTGCACGTCACAATTCACCAGACAAACTTGGCGCAGACCGGTAAAGCATCGAAAAATGTGATTGAAATTTTCCAACCGGTCATCAAGAAACAAGCAAAAACATGAACGACTCGACTGACAAAAAAACCAATGGCGGTTGCGACAGCCAGTGTTGCTGCGATTACTCGCTCGCCTTCCTCGTGCTGCGCGGCTGGCTCGCGGTGCGCGCCCTCCTCACCGGCCTCGAAAAATTCGGCGCGTATCAATCGGTGGCCAAGCCGGTGCTTGATCCGGCCACCGGCCAGCCCGACGCCAGCGGCGTGATGATCAACGTGAACGTCAAGCACTATGCGCTGGCGAATTATCATGGCATCCCCGCCGGGCTGCGCGACAAATTCAACTACGAACCGCTGCTGCCAAAATTCGCGCTGAACCTGTTTGATCATCTCCTCGGCCCGGCGCTGATTTTGACCGGCCTCATGCTGCTGGTCGGACTGGGCACGCGCCTGTCGCTGTTCGTGCAGGGCTTGATTTACATTGCGCTGACCGTCGGCTTGATTTTGATCCGGCAGGACGACGGCATTTCCTGGCTGGGCATTCACGTCGCGCTGGTCGCGTTCGCGCTGATCCTTGCCAAACACAACACCTTTGCGCTTCTCAAAAAATGGTAAAGCCTCCCCTCAAGCCGCTCATCAACCGCCGCGAATTTCTCGGCACCACCGCCGCCGCCGGCGCGGGTTTGCTGCTGACCTCGTGCAGCAATGAATCCAGTCCCGCGCCCGCCGCGAAAAAATCCGGCTTGAGCGCCATCAACGTCGCGCTCATCGGCTTTGGCGCGGAAGGCGGCGTGCTGTCCGATTCGCTGATGAACATCATGAACACGGGCGAAATCAAGGTGGTCGCGGTGTGCGATATTTGGGACTACGCGCGCAAGAAAGGCAAAAATACTTACAAGGCCAATGGGTTTGAGGTGAACGATTACGAAAATTACGAAGACCTGCTCGCGAAGGAAAAAGATTTGCAGGCGGTCATCGTCGCCACACCGGATTTCTGGCACGCGCCGATCACGAATGCGTGTTTGAAAGCGGGCTTGCACGTGTATTGCGAGAAGATGATGAGCAACACCATCGAGGACGCCCGCTCGATGGTGAAAACCATGCGCGAAACCGGCAAGCTCTTGCAGATCGGCCATCAGCGCCGCAGCAATCCCCGCTACATTTTCGCGCTCAACCGGCTGCTGCACCAGGCGAATTTCTGCGGACGGCTGACGGCGGCGCAGGCGCAATGGAATCGCGCCGTCACGGCGGATTTAGGCTGGCCGAAACACTCGGACATTCCGGCCGACGTGCTCGCCAAATACGGTTTCAAGGACATGCACCAGTTCCGGAACTGGCGCTGGTTCAAAGGGCTGGGCGGCGGACCGTTGTCCGATCTCGGCGCGCATCAGATTGACATTTTCAACTGGTGGCTCGGCTCGCCGGCGTTCTCGGTCATGGCCAGCGGCGGCATGGATTATTACACGAACCATGACTGGTATGACAACGCGATGGTGATTTACGAATACCAGCTTCCGCGGGGCGTTAGTGATCCCAAGATTCCCACCGGCATCGTCCGCGCGTTTTATCAGGTGCAAACCACGACGAGCGCCGGCGGCGGTTATTTTGAAATGTTCATGGGCGACGAGGGCACGATCAAAATGTCCGAAGACCCGGCGATCTGCGCGATTTACCGCGAGGCGCGCGCCACGGCGGTTTCGTGGGATGATTTGGTGGCGAAAAATTACGTGCGCGCCAAAGAAGTGCCGGCCACGGACGCCGCCAAGGTGGACGTGCGCGAAACCGCGCAACTCGCGCAATACGAAATTCCCGTGTTCTTCAACAAGCCGCCGCATCAGCCGCACCTGGAAAATTTTTTCAACGCCATTCGCGGCAACGGCCAAATTGAACTGCCCCGGCGACGAGGCGTTCCGCAGCGAATACGTCATCCACAAGGCCAACGAAGCCATCCCCGCGCGAAAGACGCTGGACATCACGCCCGAAGAAGCCGAAGCTTGAAAATTTGTTTGAACAACCGCCACCGCCAATCGTCTTAAATTCACATGACTCATTTGTTTCCCAAACTGACCGTCGCTGTTTTGCTCGCCGCCACCGCCGCGTTCGCCGAGGACAAGGTGCCGCTGAAAACCGATTTGCCCAAGCCGCTCTTCGTCGGCACGCCGGTGCCGATCAATGTGCCGAATCTCGAACCCGAATTGAAGGGCAAGCGTCCGGATTTCATGGTGCCCGCCGGCACGGTCAATCTCGCCAAAGGCAAAAAAGTCACCGCCAGCGACAGCGAACCGGTGGTCGGCACGCTTGATCTGGTCACCGACGGCGACAAGGAAGGCGACGAGGGTTCCTGGGTGGAACTCGGACCCGGCAAACAATGGGTGCAGATTGACCTCGAAAAAGAAGCGGACATTTACGCCGTGATCGTCTGGCATTTCCATTCGCAGGAGCGCGTTTATTTTGACGTCGTCGTGCAGGTTTCCGACGACCCGACGTTCAGCAAGGACGTGACGACGATTTACAACGCCGACGCGAACAACGACTTGGCCTCGGCGCCGGCAAGGACCGGCCTTATATTGAAACGCTATCAAGGCAAACTGATTGACGCGAAAGGCGTGAAAGGCCGCTATGTCCGGCTTTACAGCAAGGGCAACACGACCAACAAACTGAACCACTACATCGAGGTGGAAGTGTTGGGCAAACCCGCCGTCTAAAAGTTTGCCATAATCTTAATCGTCGTCTTAATCTTAATCTCCGTTCCACCTGACGATTAAGATTAAGAACAGGATTAAGATTACGACGCCACCATCCAAATTCCGTTGGGCGGTTTTTTTCGGAATCGCCCTGCTCGCGCTCGCCGTCCGCCTGCCGCAGCTCGGCGAACGGCCGATGCACACGGACGAAGCCGTCAACGCCTACATCACTCGGCGAACTTCTCGCCGGCAGCAAATTTCATCTACGACCCGCAGGACCGCCACGGCCCGGCGCTGTTTGCCGTCGCCGAGCCGCTGGTAAAACTGCTCGGGCGCGAAAAACTTTTCCGACCTGACGGAAACCCAACTGCGCCTCACGCCGGTCCTCCTTGGCAGCGCCACGGTTTTGCTGTTTGGCGCGGGCGTGGAAATGTTCGGCTTCATCGCGTGCCTGGTCGCCGCGCTGCTGTTCGCCTTCGCGCCGCTGCCCGTTTATTACAGCCGCTATTTCATCCACGAAACCTTGTTCGTGGCCGCGACGCTCGGCCTGATTCTGTCCGGCTGGCGCGCATGGCAAAAAAAATCGCTTTCATCCGCCGCCCTCGCCGGATTTCTGCGCCGCGCTGATGCTCGCGTGCAAGGAAACGGCGGTCATCCATTTCTTCGCCCTCGGCGTGGCGATCATCTGCGGCTGTTTTTTGCCGCCGCGCGAAAAACTCGCCGTCGCTGAAAATCGTGGCGACCGCGCTGGGCGTTTTTCTGTTCACCGCGATTTTGCTGTTCACCTGGTTTGGCCGGAACTGGTCGGTGTTTGCGGATTTGCTGCGCGCCATTCCGAGCTTCGCCGCGCGCGCCGGCGGCGAAGGGCATGAAAAACCGTTCGGCTATTATTTTCATCTGCTGGATCCGATGCTGGTCCTGTTCCTCGTGGCCGCCGCCGGGGTTTATGCCGCGATTTGCGACGCCGTCAGCGGCACGCGCAAACCGGGTTTGTTGCTGGTGATTTACGGGCTGGCCATTTTTTTGATTTACTCCGCCATTCCTTACAAAACCCCGTGGCTGGCGTTGAACTTCTGGCTGCCGCTCGCGCTCCTTTGCGGATTCGGCGTGACGGCCTTCTGGGAGCAAATCAAAAATCCGGCCGGCCGCTGGGTCATCGGCATCGCCGGCGCGATTCTGCTGGCAATGCTGGCGGCGCAGACAAAAAAATCCGCCTTTGACCAGCCGGCGGATGAAAAAAATCCCTACGCCTACGCGCACACCGGCGAAGATTTGCTGCGGCTGCACGCGCGATTGGAGGAACTGGCAAGTCAAAATCATTGCCCGATCCGCGCATCGCTGTGGTCGCCGCCGATCGCGTGGCCGTTGCCGTGGTATCTGCGGAAATTTTCCCAGGTCGGCTACTGGCAGCCCGGATCAGGAAACTGGCGACGCCGATTTTTTCATCACCACGACGGACGTGTCCGACAAGCTGGCGGAGCGGCTGAAAAATTTCCGCCATGAATTTTTCGGCGTGCGGCCAAACGTGCTGTTGATTTTGTGGGCGCCGGCAAAAGAAAATCCGGCTCCGCCGCTGAGACAACCATGAGCGAAATCCATCGTCTTCAATCATCACGCGATGGCGACGCAGTTTCAGGTGCGCATCGCGGGCGAGGAAAAAACTTACGCCGCGCAGACGGCCCAGGCGGCGTTTGCGCTGACGGACGAACTGGAATCGCACTTGAGCCGGTTCCGCGCGAACAGCGACATCGCCCAAATCGCGCAGCTTGCGCCGGGCGAAAAATTGCGCGTGAGCGAACCGGTTTTCGCCTGCCTCGAACTCGCCAAAAAAATGGAACTGGCCACGCGCGGCGCTTTTTCCGTGACCGCCGCCGCGTTGCAATCGCAGCCGGCGCAGCCGCAATGGACGTTGCTGAAGGAACAATTTTCCATCCGCTGCGACGGCGGCAAGCTGGAATTTGACCTCGGCGCCATCGGCAAAGGTTTTGCGCTGGACCGCATGGCGGAAGTGTTGCGCGAGTGGAGTTGCCCGGCGTTTCTGCTCGTCGCGGGCGGCAGCAGCATTCTGGCCGGCGACGCGCCGGCGGGAACGGCCGGCTGGTCCTGCGGATTGGGCGATGACGATTCGCCTCGCCGTTACTGGCTGAAAAACATTTCCTTGAGCGGCTCCGGTCTCGCGGTGAAGGGAAAACATATTTTCGACCCGCGCACCGGCCAGCCGGCGCGGCGGCAGAATCGCGCGTGGGCGTTGACGGAAACCGCCGCCGAATCCGACGCGCTCTCGACGGCGTGCATGGTGCTGGACGAAACGGAAATCGCCGCCGTGCTGGCGGCCGACAAAACCTGGCTGGTATTTTTGGAAGCGGAACAGGAAATCCACCACCTCGGCGAACGGCCGTTGCCGCCGCGCGTCTAAAAAAAAATAATTTAAATAAATAGTTTTTTTGTTTTACCTGACGCGCTGAGGGCGTAGAATTTCAACATGAAATCCCACCAGTTGCCTTCCATCGGCGCGTTGAACCGCCGTCGTTTCATCAAAACCACCTCGCTCGCCACCGGCGCGGTCGTGTTCGGCGTGCCGACGCTGTTGCGCGCGCAAAACCTGAACAGCAAGTTGAACATCGCCACCGTGGGTCTGGGCAAGGGCGCGAGCGACACCGACAATTCCAACAGCGAAAACATCGTGGCGCTATGCGACGTGGACGTGGAACGCGCGGCCAAAATGCGGGAAACCTATCCCGTCCGCAAAATTCTATCAGGATTACCGCAAGATGTTGGACGATCTGGGCAGCGGCCTTGACGCCGTGAATGTGGCCACGCCCGACCACATGCACGCCATTGTGACTTCACTGATGATGCAGCACGGCAAACATGTTTATTGCCAGAAGCCGCTGACGCAGACGATTTACGAAGCGCGCTACCTGCGCAATCTGGCGCACAAGACCGGCGTCGTCACGCAGATGGGCAACCAAGGCAGCGCGGCGGACGGCTTGCGTCGTGCAGTCGAGGTAATTCAGGCGGGCATCATCGGGCAGGTGCATGAAGTTCACATCTGGACCAACCGCCCGGTCTGGCCGCAAGGCATGGACCGGCCCGAAGGCGCGGACCCGGTTCCGGCAACGCTGGATTGGGACATTTGGATCGGCCCGGCGCCGATGCGGCCTTACAAGAAGGACGTTTATCACCCGTGCAACTGGCGCGGCTGGCAGGATTTCGGCACGGGCGCGCTCGGCGACATGGCCTGCCACACCGTCAACATGCCGTTCCGCGCGCTGAATCTCGGGCTATCCGACGGAGATTGAAGCCATCCCGCTCGGACCGATGAACACGGAAACCTATCCGCTCGGCTCCAAAATCCGGTTTGAATTTCCCGCGCGCAAAACCTCTTTCCCGCCGCGCATAAAACGTTTTTTCATCGCCACGACTGCTCGCAGCAGGACGCCTGCACGTTCACCTGGTATGACGGCGGACAAGCCCGATCCCTCAGGCGCCAAACGGCCACGACTTCAGCAACAAGCCGCCGAAGGAGTTGCTGGACCGACATCGAGGATTTGCATGGGCGAAGTCCCGAACAGCGCCTGCCTGCTCATCGGCGACGAAGGGCAAAATCTTTTCGCCAGACGATTACGGCGAACAGTTCTTCATCAAACGCACGGGCGAGGCAAGAAGTTCGTCCACTACAAAAAATATCCCGACGTCGGACAAACATCCCGCAGACCATTCCGCGCAACGATTTCAAGGGCGACAGCGATCTCAAGCATCATTTGGAATGGATCGCGGCGATCAAGGCGGGCAAGCCGCAAGACTGCTACTCGCGATTCGAGATCGCCGCGCAACTCACGGAAATCATGCTGCTCGGCTGCGTCTCGCTGCGCGCGGGCAAGAAGACTCGAATGGGACGGCCCCAACATGGTCGCCAAAAACTGCCCCGAAGCCGCGCCGTTCATCAAGCGCGACAACCGCGTGCCTTGGGCGCTGGCGTGACCGGCGGCGAGGCTTCCAAATGCAAAGAGCCGCGTGGGATTCCCACGCGGCTTTTGCAATTGCGGAGTTCAAGCAGATGCTTATTTCCTGACCGGCATCGGCACGGTGGCCGAGAGCAGGTTTGCTTTCGCGCACAGGAAATAAACCACCGCGCCGACGATAAACGCGGCGACCGGAGCCGCCGGAACAGCCGGAATGGCGGCAGACACCTTGTCGTTCAGAATCGGCATAATACCAACGCCAAAACCGAGCAGCCAGGCGATCCAGCCGGCAGGGTTGAAACCCGCGCGCGGGCCGTTCCATTTGCTGCCGCTCAAAAAGTAATCCACCAACATCGCCCCGCAGATCGGCCCAAACGAGGCTCCGATGATCTCGAACACAATGATCGCCTTGCCCGCCCAGCCGGAGATGGCGAGCGCGATACTCACCGCCGCACCAATGCCGACGGAGACGAAGGGATTAACATTCGTCAGCGTGGTTTTGAAGCTGTTGGCTGCGATGAACGAGGAGAAGCACGCCGGCGGAAAGGCCGCGATTGCCAGCAGGAACATCATCCACTTGGCAACGCCGGCGCCCATGATCACGGGGATCAAACCCGGGCTTTGCAAAATCATTTTCCCGCCGCCCGCCGTGACTGCCGCCTGGCTCAATTCCGTCGAGCCGTAGGTGCCGGCCACGATCAGGATCGAGGCACCGGCGGTAAGAATGATGGCCAGCGCCACGCCCACGATGCCGCCCATGCTCACGTCTTTCTTGTTCCGGCTGTTGGTTCCAAAATCCACCCCGGCCGCGCCAGCCGTGGCAAAAAACCCTACCACGAACGTCAGCATAGCGGCTAGCACACCAAAAGAATCCAAGGCGGGCAACGTGTCAGCAACGGCTGTCTTGTGCAAGTCAACGAACTTCGCAGCATCAAAACTGCCGATGGTGCCAACCGTTTTGGCCAGCAGAATCGCCAGAATCGCCAACGGAATCAGCGGTAGATAGGTAGCCACTTTGGCGACGTATTGAATCCCTTTCAGACCGACAAACGCGGCCAGCACACCCCAGAGAACCATGATTCCTTTTACCGCTCCTGGAATCGTGGCAACATTCATAGGATCGATTTTAGCTTCGGGGAAAAAGAACATTCCGATCAAAGCCGAGGAGAAATAAATGTTCACCGCCAGCCAGCCAAATTGCAGCACGCCCATCAAAAATCCCGGCATCAGGAAACCGCCGGTGGCGCCAAAAGTAGAGGTGCCCACAATGTAAAGCGGCAGGCCGGTTTTCATGCCCAGCAATCCGGGCACCAAATAAAACAGAAAATGGCAGACGAGCGCGGCCAGCACGAGGCTGATCAACGCCCACGCCACGCCTTGCGAAAGCAGGCCGCCCGCGTTGGGCGCGTTGACGGCGTCCTGCCAGAACACGAACCACAAAAAAATGCCGGCGTAGGTCGGCGCGGTGTTCTTATACCACGGCGCGCGTTTGTCCGGCGGGTTGGGAACGGCGCCGGCGATGTAGGAAGGCAGAGAACTGCCGGACGTGGACATAGGAGGGGTGTTTGGGTTTTCTGGATTGCTCATAATCCTTTAATGCCAATTTTCAAACTGCTTCACAAGTCAAAAATAACCGTCAAAAAATTGCGCTCGCACTTTCGTCCGGCGACCGTCAGTCGGGCCAACTAAATCGGCAAATGTTTGAGCTTGAGCTTTAACTGCCTTCAAGCAGAAAGTAGTATCGCCCGGTGCATATGATTATGAGAAAAAATTTGACCGCCGCGATCCTCGGCTTATTCGTGTTCGTGGCCATCGGCTTCAACGCTCCGGCTGCCATGACGCCTCCACGGGTGCCGGCCTTTTCGGTGAACTACATGGATCGCTCGGTTGATCCCAGCACGAATTTTTATCTTTTCGCCGACGGCGAATGGGTCAAAGAAAATCCCGTGCCGCCCGACAAATCGCGCTGGTCGGCCTTTGGCGAACTCGCCGAACGGAACTGGTTCCTGATTCACGGCATCCTCGATGACGCCGCCGCGCACAGCCAGTCGCTGCCGCCGCATTCGCCGCAACGCGAAGTCGGCGATTTCTTTGCATCCGCGATGGACACCAACCGCATCGAGTCGCTCGGCTTGAAGCCGATGGCCGGCGACCTTGAAAAAATTGACCGAATTCAGTCCACAAAAGATTTGTTCGCGGTGCTGGCGGAATTTCATCAGTGGGGCATTGGCGGTTTCTTTCGTCGCGAGCTTTGGCCCGGACGAGAAGAACAGTTCCATTTACGCCGTTGAATCTGGAACAGGGCGGGCTTTCGCTGCCGGACCGCGATTATTATCTCAAGGACAGCTTTCGCGGAAAAGCTCAAGCTGTATCACGATCATGTGCGGAAAATGTTCGAGCTGCTCGGTGAAAAGACCGGAAGCCGCCGACACCGATGCCGCCACGGTGATTGCGCTCGAAACCGAACTGGCCCAGGCCAGCCGGACGCGCGTCGAATTGCGCGACCCGGACAAGAATTACAACAAATTCACCGGCCGAGAACTCGCCGCGGGAACGCCGGCCATCGTGTGGAATGTTTATTTCGCCGAACGCGGCATTTGCCGAACCCGCCTATGAAATTGTCGGCCAGCCGGAATTTTTTCAGAGCATGAACGAGCTTGTGCGGTAAAAGCCCGTTGTCGGACTGGAAAATGTATTTGCGCTGGCAGTTGCTGCACGGCAGCGCGCCGTTTTTGCCGACGGCGTTCGAGCAGGAAAATTTCAACTTCTTCGGCAAGGTGTTGAGCGGCCAGCCGGAACAGGAGCCGCGCTGGAAACGCGCCGCGCATATCCTTGACGACTACATCGGCGAAGCGCTCGGCCAGCTTTACGTGGAGAAATACTTCCCGCCGGACGCAAAAGCGCGGATGAATGAACTGGTCGAAAATGAAAAAGCGGTTTTCCACGACCGCCTGGAAAAAGTTCCGTGGATGACCGCGGAGACGCGCGCCCGGGCGCTGGCAAAATTTGCGCGCTTCACGCAGAAAATCGGTCATCCGCAAAAATTCCGCGATTATTCGGCGGTGGAAATCCGGCGCGACGATCTGCTCGGCAACGTCCGGCGCGCGGCGGTGTTTTGGTCACGCCGCGAGATTGTCCGCATCGGCAAACCGGTGGACCGCACCGAGTGGGACATGACGCCGGAAACGGTCAATGCGTATTTCAATCCGGTGCTGAACGAAATTGTTTTTCCCGCCGGCATTTTGCAGCCGCCTTACTTCGATCTCGCGATGGACGACGCCGTGAACTACGGCGGCATCGGAGTCATCATCGGCCACGAAATGACTCATGGCTACGACGATCAAGGGCGCAAATACGACGCCGACGGCAATTTGAACGACTGGTGGACGCCCGCCGACGCGAAGGCGTTTGATGATCGCGCGCAACTGGTCGTGAACGAATACAATGCCTTTGAACCGTTGCCCGGCCTGCATGTGAACGGCAAACTGACCCTCGGCGAAAATCTGGCCGACCTCGGCGGCGTGAACATCGCCTACGAAGCCTTGCAGCGGGTGCTCGCGAAAGACCCGGCCAAACGCAAAACGATTGACGGCTTCACACCCGAGCAGCGTTTCTTCATTTCATTCGCGCAAATCTGGCGCACGAACGTCCGCGACGCCGAAGCGCAGCGGCTGGTCACGGTGGATCCACATTCGCCGGGACAATTTCGCGCTTACGGTCCATTGCTCAACGTGCAGGCGTTTTATGATGCCTTTGGCATCCGCCCCGGCAGCCCGATGTGGCGTCCCCCGGAACAGCGCGCCATCATTTGGTGATCCTGGAAATGCCCGTCCGGCACGCGAGAGGAACTTGAAGCTTGCCTTGTGAATCGCGCGGATGGCAACTTGCCTTTTTCAAAACGCAAAACACTGCGGCATGGAAACCAACCAGCAACCGGAATCGGACGAAACCAAACTGCGCCAGCGGCTGGAAGAGCTGTTGCGCCAGGCCCGCGTGCTGGCGGACGTCACGCGCGCGCCGGCCAATCTGCCGCGCGTCACCGCGCCGCGTCCGGCTTTGCCATGTCATGTCACCTTGCTGCCCGGCTCGATTCTCACGACACTTTTCCGCAAGCCCGCTTCAGGCCGCACCGTGTCGTTCAAGCGCGAGGAACTCGGCGACCTGGACGGCATGACGACGGATTATCTGCTGAACTTTTATCAGTCGCAATCGCTGTTCACGCCGGAAGACGGTTTGCGGCTGCGCAACAGCATCGAACTGCATTCGCGGCGTTACAGCCAGTTGCTCCGCAACAGCGACTGGCGCACGGTCGTGTTCGGTTACGAACTCGCCAGGGAAGAAGTCATCCTGCGCAGCCTCATTCAACTGCGGCTGCTGATTGAATGCGTCCAAATTCTCACGCCGCCGCTGATGACGGTGAAACGCATCGCCGACGAGGAATTTGATTTGATTGACAACCTGCATGGTTTTGTCCGGCTGCTGACGCTGGCGTTGTGGCGGCGGCTGGCCACGGAGAAATCTGATTTGCAGGCTTACGGCGCGCTGTCGCTTTGCATCGCCGGACTCGCCGCCCGCGCGGATGACGCGCTGGCGCTGATCGAATCCGGCTACGCCGCCAGCAACGGCGACACCGACGCCTTCAAGAAATGGTTCGACAAAGGCGGACGCAAAGCGATGGACCGCGTGGCCGGGATGTTGCAGCCGGTGGACAAAATCGGCCTCGACGAAATTTTCGGGATGCTGACCAAGCACACGCTGGATCTCGGTTTGCAGCCGGTCACGATTGAATTTGTCCGGCAAACATTGCAAACGCTCCTGACCACCTTGTCGAACATGGACAGCGAAACATCCGACGCCTGCCGCCGCCGCTCGGCGGTTTTGTCCGCGCAATTCACCGAGGTTTCGCGCCAATACGCCGTGGATTTCAACGCCCGCCAGGCCGATCCCGGCGTGAGCGAGGAAGACCTCACGGCGATTTTCAAGGAACTCGACGCGCTCGTTGGCCTGGATCCGGTGAAAAGCGAGGTTCACCGCGCCACGAATTTCGCGCGGATGCAGGTGCTGCGCCGGCAACAGGGTTTGCCCACCGTGAAGGCAAGTTTGCACAGCGTTTTCTTCGGCAATCCCGGCACGGGCAAGACCACCGTGGCGCGGCTCATGGGCCGCATTTACAAATCGCTCGGCCTGCTCAAGCGCGGCCATGTTGTCGAGGTTGACCGCGGACGGCTCGTGGCGGAATACGTCGGACAGACGGCCGTGCGCACGCACGCGGCGATTGATTCCGCGCTCGACGGAATTCTATTTATTGATGAAGCCTATTCGCTCGCCGGGCGCGGCGCGGAAGATTTCGGCAACGAAGCCATCGAGACGCTGCTCAAGCGCATGGAAGATGACCGCGACCGGCTCATCGTCATCGTCGCCGGCTACACCAGGCCGATGGAACAATTCATCGCCTCCAATCCCGGCCTTGAATCGCGGTTCACGAACTATCTCAGCTTTCCCGATTACGAGCCGGAGGCGCTGGCGGAAATTTTTCATCGCATGGCCGCGCAAAGCGGACTGGCCTGCTCGCCCGATGCCGAGAAAAAAGTGCTGACGCTCTGCAAAAATCTTTACGCCGCGCGCAACGAACAATTCGGCAACGCGCGAGAGATGCGGAATATGTTCGAGTCCGCCGTGCGCAATCAAAGCACGCGGCTGGTCGCCAGCGGCCAGTGCGATCACGAAGCGCTGACGACGCTGCTGCCGGAGGACGTGCCCGATCATTTTGAAACCGGCCTGCCCGCGCCGGCGGGAACCAAGCCGGCGCTTTCGCGGGTTGCGGCGAGGCCGGGATAATAGGTCACAGATTCCGCAGCCATTTGAATTTTCCGTCCGCAAAGATTAGCGGCGTTCAGAAGCCGGCCGGAGACAAGCGATTTAAAAGCCAGAGGAAGCCGACAAAAATCACCAACCCCACGACTCCGAAAAAAATCATAAAATACCAAACACGCCTTTGATGAAAGGTTGCTCTGCGTTTGCTCATTACAAATGATTTTATCCCTGGAAATGGATTCTTCAACTTTAAAACCGCTGGAACTTCTCCTTTCCTTTTGCGCCGGTAATTTTTAATCTCCGCACCCAATGAAAGGCATCATTCTCGCCGGCGGCGCCGGGTCGCGGCTGTATCCGCTCACGCTGGTCGCGAGCAAACAGCTCCAGCCGGTTTTTGACAAGCCGATGGTGTATTATCCGCTCACGACGCTGATCGAGGGCGGCATCCGCGAGTTGTGCCTGATTTCCACGCCGCAGGATTTGCCGCGCTTCCGGCAACTGCTCGGCGACGGCTCGCGTTTCGGCGTGGGCATCGAATATCGCGAGCAAGCGAAACCCGCCGGCATCGCGCAGGCGTTTCTCATCGCGGAAAGTTTCATCGGCAAGGACAACGTGACGTTGATTCTGGGCGACAACATTTTTTACGGCGGTGATTCGTTTTACCGCGCGTTCGCCGACTTCAAATCCGGCGCGACAATTTTCGGCTATCACGTCCACGACCCGGAACGCTACGGCGTGGTGGAGTTTGACGCGACCGGCAAAGCCGTTTCCATCGAGGAAAAACCCAGCCAGCCGAAAAGCAATTACGCCGTGCCGGGACTTTACATTTATAATAATGAAGTCGTCGCCATTTCAAAGGCGCTGAAGCCGTCGGCGCGCGGCGAACTGGAAATCACGGCGGTGAACGTCGAGTATCTCAAGTGCGGCCAATTGCGCGTGCAGCGGCTCACGCGCGGCTTCGCGTGGCTGGACGCCGGCACGAGCAGCAGCCTGCACGAGGCGAGCGCTTATGTGCAGACGATTGAAAAGCGCGCCGGCATCAAGATCGGCTGTCCCGAAGAGGCGGCGTTCCGGCAGGGTTTTGTCTTGCTCGCGCAGCTTGAAAAAATTGTCGTCGCGATGCCGCATTGCGAATACCGGGATTATCTGGAAAACGAAGTCGTGGCGGAAGCGAAGCGGCTCATCAAATAAGTTGGGAAAATTTCCGCTGGTGAACGGCATGATCCCGCTCACTGCGCGCGAAACGGCAGGCCGCTGGCCGGCCAATGTCCGACTTGGGATTCTTCGTTCAAAGAAATGGCCGCATCGGCGGAGACGAACGGCTTGACCGCAATGTTCCAGCCATCCACCACAACCAGCGGGGTCTGACTTTGCAAATCGGGCTGCGCGGCTTCGATGGAAACTGTCCTGGTTTCACCCGGCGCGAAGGAAAGATAATTGTCCGAGTAAAAAACGGGCAGCACGCGTTCGCCGGAAGCCTGCCGGCGCAGTTGCAGGTGCGCCATCAAGGCCACCCGGTTGCTGGCGTTTCGCAGCGTGACCGTCAAATGGCATTTTCCGTCCGCATCGTGGCGCGACACCTTGGCGTCCAACGTCACCACCGGCAGCGATTCCAAGTTTTGAAAATTATCCGGCTGCAATGTTTGCCAGTAAAAATTGTTGGATAGCAATTTGCCTTTGGCGTCGTGCAACTCGAGTTTGACAAAATAAACCGCCGAAAGGTTTGTCGGCCAGCCAACCATCCCCAGGCCGGTTTCCGCAGTGGCGGCGGCGTTGACCTGGAACGTGCGCTGAAATGCCGTTGTGCCGTCGAGATTGTAAATCGTCAAGTCGGCCCTGGCTTTTTGCAGCGGAGCCGGAAGATTGTTGATGACTTCCAGCTCCCGGTTTTCTTCGTTCAACTGAAGGTGGAGTGGCTCGCAGGCTTTTTCCACCGCGAACAGAGATGCGTTTGGCTCCAGATCGTGATGATAAAGCTGCCAGACAAAACTCGGCTGCGCGGGATTGCTCATCCAGGTGATAATTCCGGTGCAGGGCTTGAACATTTTCGCGTTGCGGCCCTCATACATCGCGCGATACGCCTCGTAGTTGGCCAATTGGGCTTTGCGGACGAAATCCGCCAGATTCGCCAGCGGGCCGTAGCGTTGGGCGATGATTTTGGGATACTGGTCGCCTTTTTGCGCGCCTCTGGCCAGGTCGTGTTCGGCCCAGTCGTCGTTGATCACTTCCCAGTCTTTTTCCGGCATCATGCCGTGGATGGATTCCAGCGTGGGAATCGAAACGCAGCCGATTTCGGTCTTGAAAATTTCATTGGCTCCGAAAGCATAAAAGTCGCGCGGTGTCCGCCAGCAATACGGCCCGTGCGAATAAACCCCGTGACCAGCGGTGGAACTAGCCTGGTAGAGCCGTTGTGGTTCCAACTCCTCCATCAGTTTTTTCAAAGGCTCGTCAATGTTCTTCGGCGGATAACCTTCATTGCGGGCGCACCAGATGGCGATGGACGGATGGTTGCGGAAGCGAAGAATTTTGTCGCGCACATTGGCGATGTAAGTGTCGAGGTCGTCGGGATTGGGGCCATCACTAGGATTGGGCTGGAAAAATTCATCCCAAAGCAGCAGGCCGTATTGGTCGCACAGATCATAAAAATCCTCGCTGGTGCTTTGGCCGACCCAGTTGCGGATGAAATTGTAATGGGCGATCTGGTGCATCCGGATTTCCGCCTCCAACCGCTCGCGTGGGATCCGTTTCATCGCTTCATCCAATCCCCAATTCCCGCCTTTGCACAAAATGGGAACGCCATTGACGGAAATCGTCAGGTTGTCGGAATCGGGGACTGAATAAGTAATCTTGCGGATGCCAAACGACACGTCCCGCTGGTCGGAAACCTCGCCGGCCATCTTAAAACTCAAATGCAGCGTGTATAAATTTTGCGGGCCATAACCGTTCGGCCACCAGAGACGCGGATTCTTGAGGTGCAACTGCGGCGTGTTTTTGGAGTCCAGGGAAACGACTTGTGCCGTGTGCGCCGCCAGTTGAACCGGCGTTTCAAAAGACAGTTTGCCGATGGTTCCCGTGAGCACACCGGTTTGCGGCTGCCCGGTGACATTTTCAACGGTCGCTTGAACGGTCAGTTCCGCCGCGTCCAGTTTCGGCAGCGGCAGGTCGCTAGTTACCAGCGGATCCTTGATGACCACCGGCCCGGTGGCCGAAAGAAAAACCTTTTGCCAGATGCCGCTGTCGCGGTCGCGGATGGCGGGAATCCAATCCCAGCCAATGGTGCAAAGAAACGTCGGCCCGTCCAGCGCCGTGATGCCGCCGTTCAGGCCCATGCCGTTGGCAATGGTGTGCTCGTGCGGTTCGCCCGGATGCGGCTGCGGCGTGATGAGCACCGCCAGCGCGGCTCGCTGGCCCGGAATCACGACGGCGGAAATGTCAAAAATTCCGCGTGCAAACGCACCGCGCATCGCGCCGATTTTCTGTCCGTTGACCCAGATTTCCGCCGAATAATTGATGCCGTCGAAGTTGAGCCAGATTTTTTTGCCGGCGTAATCTTCCGGCGTTGTGAAGGTTGTCCGATACCACCAGGATTCCCGGCAAAGGCTTTCGGGAATCTTTTCCGGGCGATTATTTTCCCCGTAAAGCGGTTCGGGATAAACCTGATTCTTCACCAAAGTGGTCAGCACCGTGCCCGGCACGGTGGCTGCATACCAGTTGTCGACGGAAAAACCGGTTTGCGAAACCGCCGCCGCCGGCTGGGTGATTTTGGAGGCCGCTTGGAGCTGCCAACCCGAGGAAATCAGCAGCGGGTCCAAACCTTGAACCGTTTCGCCAGCCAGGTTGCGGATCCAGACCGCCAGAATTGTGAAAAATAATAATCGCGATTTCATAAAAGGTGGTTTGCGTGGCTGATTCTAGTCCAACGGTTCAAAATATAAAATCATTTCGACGACCGGCCAGTTCCAATGCTGGCCGCGTCACACAGACCCTGCCGTTTGCCGGATGACGTTGTCCGTCTTGTTGGCTTGCTCTGAAATCGAGAAGCCGATATAGCTGTAGCCATGATGTTTTACGAATGTTGGCATATTCAAGGCCTGATTTGTTTCCGGGCAAATCCCGCTAATAAAAGTTTTGTTCGGAGCTAAGAATATGATTTTGCTTCTCGGCGCATCCGGCTACATCGGCGAGGCGTTCCACAAGGAATTGCAGCGCCGAAAATTAGATTTCGTTCCGCTCGCGCGCAACCAGGTGGATTACACACGCTTTGATGTGTTGCTGGAGTTCCTGAAGGCGAAGCAGCCTTCCTTTGTCATCAACGCCGCCGGCTACACCGGCAAACCAAACGTGGACGCGTGCGAATTGGACAAGGCTGGCACGCTCGTCGGCAACGCGCTGTTGCCGCAGACCATCGCCCACGTCTGCGCGGTGGCGAAGGTCCCGTGGGGCCACATTTCGTCCGGCTGCATTTTCAGCGGCGCAAAAATTTCGGAGCACGAAACCGTGCGCGTCGAGAAAGACATGACCAAGCCGGGACTTCATACGCTCGCGGAGAAAAAATCCCCGGCCATCCTCGGCTTTACGGAAACGGACACGCCGAATTTCTCTTTCCGTGACCCGCCGTGCAGTTTTTACAGTGGCACCAAGGCGCTGGGCGAGGAAGCCATTGCAAACATTGGCGAAAGTTACGTCTGGCGGCTGCGGATTCCGTTCGACGAGTTCGACAACAAGCGGAATTACCTGAGCAAGATCCAGCGTTACCCGAAGGTGTATGAAAACGTGAACTCCATTTCCCACCGCGCTGATTTTGTGAAGGCGTGCCTTGACACGTGGGAGCTGCGCGCGCCGTTCGGGACTTACAACGTCACGAATCCCGGCTTCGTCACCACGCGGCACGTCGTGGAGTTGATTGAGAGAATTCTCAAGCCGGCGCGGAAATTTGAATTTTGGGCGAACGATGCGGAATTTTACAAGGTTGCCGCCAAGACGCCGCGCTCGAACTGCGTGATGGATGTTTCCAAATTGCTGGCGGCGGGCGTGAAACTTCGCGGTGTCGAAGAAGCATTGGAACATTCATTGAAAAACTGGAAGGCTGAAAATTAAGCCACAGATGAACACAAATGAAACACAGATTTTTTCATCCGCAGATTTCGCGGATTTTCGCAGATTTAATTTGCAGCAATTCAATCTGCGAAATCGGCGGACCTTTTTATCTGTGTTCAATCTGTGTTTCATCTGTGGCTAAATAAAATGAACCTCTTAATTACAGGCGGCGCGGGTTTTATCGGCTCGAATTTGATTCACCACGTCATTGACAATGCGCTGGTCACGAAGCTGGTCAACCTGGACTGCCTGACTTATGCGGGGCGGTTGGAAAATCTGGAGAACGTCGCGCGCCATCCGAAATATGTTTTCGAGAAAGTGGATTTGCGCGACAAGTCCGCCACATTGCAGGTGGTCGAAAAGCACGCCATCACGCACGTCATGCACCTCGCGGCGGAATCGCATGTGGATCGCTCCATCACCGGGCCGGGCGATTTCATCACCACCAACATTCTCGGCACCTTCAACCTGCTCGAAGCCTGCCGCGAATATTGGTTGAGTCCAAAGTCCAAAGTCCAAGGTCCAAGGTCGGATGTGCGCTTCCATCATGTTTCAACCGATGAAGTCTATGGCTCGCTCGGCGCGACCGGTTTGTTCGAGGAAACCACGCCTTACGCGCCAAATTCGCCGTATTCCGCGACCAAGGCGTCGTCCGACTTTTTGGTGCGCGCGTATCACCACACTTACGGCCTGCCGACGGTCATCACGAATTGCTCGAACAATTACGGCCCGTTTCAATTTCCCGAAAAACTGATCCCGGTCGTCATCCAAAGCGTATTGGCGCGGAAAAATGTCCCCGTTTATGGCGACGGCATGAACGTGCGCGACTGGCTTTACGTGCGTGACCACGCCCAGGCGCTCTGGACGGTTTTGCAAAAAGGAAAACTCGGCGAGACTTACAACATCGGCGGCCACAACGAATGGGCAAACATAAAAATTGTGGAATTGATTTGCGACACGATTGACGAGTTCGCGCCGCAGCTTGGCGGCGATTCCCGCAAGCTCATCACGTTTGTAACCGACCGGCTTGGCCACGACCGCCGCTACGCGATTGACGCGACGAAGATTCAGCGCGAGCTTGGCTGGACGCCCGCGCACAAGTTCGAGGATGGCATCCGCGAAACGATCCGCTGGTATCTCGACAATCAAGCGTGGGTGAAATCCGTTCTGAAAAAATAATTGTCTGAACGCTTTGGCCCGCGTGCCATCCAACCATCAACGACCATGCGCCGCGCCAAAAACATTTTGTTCCTCACGCTGCTGGTTTGTGCGGGAGTGTCCACGCGCGCGGCGGAAACTAATTCCCTGGTCTGGCAGGCCGGCCGCGACCGCGTCAGCGCCGACATCCGCAGCGAAACACTCTGGCCGTTGCTGGAAGACATCGCGCATCAGACCGGCTGGCAGATTTTTGTGGAGCCGGACATCAACCAGACCGCCTCCGTCAAATTCCGTGATTTACCGGCGGGCGAGGCGTTGCGGAAATTGCTGGGCAATTTGAATTATGCGCTGGTGCCGGAGACGAACGGCCCGCAACAGCTTTACGTTTTCACCACCACCATGCGCAACGCGACGCAGCGCGTGGCGGCCGCTCCGACCAAGGCTGCGCCGCAAAAACATGTCCCCAATGAACTGCTCGTCAAGCTCAAGCCGGGCGCGGACATTGACGCGATTGCGAAGGCGCTGGGCGCGAAAGTCGTCGGCAGGAATGACAAGCTGGGAATTTACCGGCTGCAATTCGGCGACGCTGCCGCGACCGATGCCGCGCTCGCCAGTCTGCAAACCAATCCCGATGTGGCGGCGGTGGATTACAATTATATTTTCGATCCCCCGCCCACGCCGCAGCAAATCGCCAGTGCAACAGCCGGTCCTGTGGCACTCACGCTGGATCCGAATTCCACGAGCGATCCTTGCAATCCGGTCGTCGGCCTCATTGACGGGTTGCCGCAATCGCTCGGCAGCCAGCTTGACCCGTTCCTGATGAAAGCCATCAACGTGACCGGCGACACGGTGACTCCGAGCACGACCGACCTCACGCACGCCACCGCGATGGCCGAGACGATTCTGCGCGCGGTCTCACAACAGAGCAGCAGCAGTTCCGTCCGGATTCTGCCGGTGGATGTTTATGGGGCGAGCGAGACGACGACCAGTTGGAATGTCGCACTGGGAGTGCAGGCGGCGGTGGACGGCGGCGCGACGGTTTTGAACATGAGCCTCGGCGGCGCCACCGACAGCGCGATTCTGGACAGCATTATCCAGCAGGCGCTCGCCAAGGGCGTCGTCATTTTTGCGGCGGCGGGCAACCAGCCGGTCAGCACACCGACGTATCCGGCGGCGATTTCCGGCGTGAATGCCGTGACCGCGCTCGGCGCTCCGGGCCAGCTCGCGTCGTATGCGAACTATGGCAGCTTTGTGGAAATGGCGTTGCCCGGATCGAGCGTGGTTTATCTCGGCAATCAGGCTTACATCGTGCAAGGCACTTCGCCGGCGACAGCCTATGCCAGCGGTGTCGCAGCCGGAACCAAAGGCGTCAACTGTCTCCCGTGGGCGCAAATTCAAAGCGCGATGCAGGCGAAATTTCCCGTGCCACAGCAATAAAAGTTGGGAGATTGAATCCCGGCTGGCGGCGGCCTGCAATTGCGCACCGGCACGATGCGAAATCCCTGAAACATTCCCTTGCGAAAAGCTCCGCGCGCTCATGTCGTGGATGGGCAAGAAAAACATCAAAGGCGCGCAAGCCGCCTACTGACGTTTACGATTGGTTTTCGGAAAAATCCGTGTTTCATCTGTGTTCAATCTGTGGCTAAAAATTTAACCACCTAGCGAAGTTGGATCACCCACGTCGCCCTTGTTGAAGTCCACATATTCCTCGGTCAAATCGGCGGCATACATCACGGCACTCGCTTTGCCGAGATCGAGATTGATGTGCAGTTCAAATTCCTTTGGCGCGACGGCGGCGCACAATTTCTTGAACGTCGCCTCCGTCGGCTGCCCGCGCTTGAGGCTCCAAAGAATTTTCTTCGAGCCGGGCGCGGAATAGCCGATGTCAATCTTCTCCTCCACGACCGTCGCGGGCGAGTAACCGACGGCGTCAATGATGCGGCCCCAGTTCGGGTCGCCGCCGTGCCAGCTCGTTTTCACCAGCGCGCTGTTCGCCACGGCGCGCGCGGCGGCATCGGCGTCCTGAATCGTCTTCGCGCCGTTCACGCGCACGGTCACGACGCGGTGAACGCCTTCGCCGTCGCGCACAATTTTCTTCGCCAGTTCGAGGCAGACAAAACTCAAGACGGCTTGGAAAATTTTGAACTCCGCGTCTTTTGCGCCGAACTTTTTGTTTCCGGCCAAACCATTTGCCAGCACCAAAACCGTGTCGTTCGTGCTCATGTCGCCGTCCACGGTGATGCGATTAAAACTGTTCGCCACAGCTTCCTGCAACGCGGTCTGCAAAATCTTTTTTTCCACCGCCGCGTCCGTGGTGATGAAGCACAGCATCGTCGCGTGCAGTGCTTGCGCACGGCCACCAGGCAACGCCGCCGGTCGCGCGCCGGTCGCAGACATGCCGGGCTGGATCATCCCCGCGCCTTTACAAATGCCACCGATGCGGACTTTTTTTCCGCCAAGCAGAAATTCAATCGCGATCTGCTTCGACCGAGAATCGCTTGTCATGATGGCTTCCGCAGCATGGTCAGCATTTTCGACGGTAGAACCGAGCAACGTCGCCGCTTCAATGATGCCCGCGCGGACATTGTCCATCGGCATCGTCATGCCAATGCGTCCGGTCGAGCCGACCAGCGCACGGCCTGCCGAAAACCCCAGCGCCTGTTCGGTGAACGAAACCATCTCCCGCGCATCGGCCATTCCCTGTTTGCCCGTGCAGGCGTTGGCGTTGCCGGAATTAACGACCACGACCTGCGCCAAATTTTTTCCCTTCAAGCGTTCCGCGCAGACTTTCACCGGCGCGGCGCAAACCTGGTTCGTCGTGAACATGCCGGCGACAGTCGCGGGCGTTTCCGAGACGATGAGCGCGAGGTCGCGTTTCTGGCCTTTGTTCGAGCCTTTGCCGGTGCCGAGGCGTTTGATGTCGCAAAACGCGCCGCCAGCGAGAAAACCGGTGGGCGCGACGATGGAGCCGGGAATTTCTTTAAATCTTTTTTTCATGGTAAAGTCGTAAATTCAGTTTTGAATTTTGAATTTTTAGTTTTGAGTTGGAAAGAACAGATTCGCGCGCCCAACTAAAAATTAAGAATTAAAAACTTAAAACTTTGTTTTTTCCGCCTCAATTTCCAGCCGCACCATGCGGACGTGGATTTTTCCCGTCGCGTCCGGCGGATGCTTCGCGACGTAGCGCTGCGTGACGGCCTCGATAAATTCTTCGCGCAAATTTTCCGGCACGCGCTGAACATAGGGAATCCACGTTGTGCGCAGCCAGGTGGCGAAACCTTCCGCGCCGGCGTAAGTCGCGTCCTTGGGCGCAAGCTTCAGCGTGCGGATGTTGAAACCAAACTTTGGCAGCCACTTTTCGTAGTCGCCCGGCGCGTGGAAAAAATACGGCATCGGCATCTGGCGGAAAAACTCGCGCCAGCGTTTCAACCGCATTTCCGGGCGCAACGCCAAAAACACCTCGTGGGCATTGCCTTTGCCACCGCAGGAAATCACGAGTCGTCCGCCGGTTTTCAAAACGGCGGCGGCTCCATGAAGAATCGCCTCGTGGTCGTCCACCCAGTGCAAGGCCGCGTTGGAAAAAAGGATGTCAAATTGACCTTTCAAGGCGACGAGCTTTCGCGCATCGCAGATTCGAAACTTCAAGCCGCGATTTTTTGGGGCCGGGAAAGTTTTCTGCGCGAAAGCAATCATTTCCGGCGAAGCGTCCACGCCCAGCACTGAACCTTGCGGCACGGCGCGGGCGATTTCCGCCGTCACCTTGCCGTCGCCGCAGCCGACGTCCAAGATACGCTCGTCGCCGCGCGGGTTGAGTTTTGCGATGAGTTCGCGCGCCCAGCTTTGCTGCACGGCAGAGTTGGCCGCGTATTCGGCAGCGTTCCACGCAGCGGCAGGCACAGACGATTTCAAATTTGAAATTTGAGATTTCAAATCACACCAGCCCGGCGGTTTCCGGCCAGCCGCTCAAAATGTTCAGGCTTTGAACGGCCTGGCCGCTCGCGCCCTTGACCACGTTGTCCTCGGCGCTCATCACGATGAGCCGGCCGGTGCGCGGATCGAGCCGCCAGGCGATTTCGCAGACGTTTGTGCCGACGACATTTTTCGTGTCCGGCAGCGCCTTGCCTTCGAGCAGGCGCACGAACGGTTCGTTCGCGTAAGCCTTCGCGTAGCACGCGGAAATTTTTTCGGCGAGCGACTTCATTTCCACCTCGGTGGAAAAATGTTTTTCCGGCGCGAGGTAAAGCGTCGTCAGGATGCCGCGATTCACGGGAATCAAATGCGGCGTGAACTGGATGGTGACTTTCGTGCCGGCGGCGAAGGAAAGCTGCTCCTCGATCTCGGACAAATGCCGGTGCTTCGGCACGCCGTAGGGACGCACGCTTTCGTTGCATTCGCAGAAAAGATAATCCGTTTCCGCTTTTCGTCCCGCGCCGCTCACGCCGCTCAATGAATCGGCGATAATGCCGGCGGACTTGATGAGGCCGGCCTTCAGCAGCGGAATCGTCGGCAGCAAAATGCTCGTCGGATAGCAGCCGGGCGAGGCGATGAGCAGCGATTTTTTGATTTCGTCACGATAGACTTCAGGCAAACCGTAGACCGATTTTTTCAACAGTTCCGGCGCGGGATGTTCGTGCGCGTAAAATTCCTTGTAGATCTCCGCACTCTTGAGCCGGAAGTCGGCGCTCAAGTCAATTACCGCGCAGCCGGCGTTGATCAACGGAACGGCGTATTCGGCGGCAACGCCGTGCGGCAGCGCGAGAAAAACCACGTCGGCCTGCTTCGCGAGCAGTTCGGCGTTCGGCTCGACGAAGCGCAGTGATTTGGATTTGGGATGGCTGGCAAATTTCGGGAAACACCTGCGCGAGCGTCTGCCCGGCGTTTTGGCGCGAGGTGACGGCCACCAGTTCCGCGTGCGGATGGTGGAGCAGCAGCTTGACGAGTTCTTCGCCGGAGTAACCGGACGCGCCGACGATGGCGACTTTTTTCGTTTTCATCTTAAAAAATTTTAACCGCGAAACACACGAACCACACGAAAAATTCTTGCACAGCGTGCTGTCGGGGTCTCGCCGGCAGTTCAAACTGAAATCGGTTTCTCCCGGCAAGATGCCGGAAGCGCGTTGCAAACAAAAAACCCGCCGGCCTGGGCCAGCGGGTTTGGAAACTTTCCGGTGCGATCAACGCTTCGAGAACTGGAAGCGTTTGCGGGCGCCGGGCTGGCCGTATTTTTTGCGCTCGCGGTCGCGCGGGTCGCGCGTGAGGAAACCTTCCGCCTTCAGCGCGGGGCGCAGGTTGGCGTCAAATTTCAGCAGGGCGCGGGCGATGCCGTGGCGCGTCGCGCCGGCCTGGCCGTTCGGGCCGCCGCCGGTGACATTCACGCGCACGTCGAGCTTGTCCGCCGTGCCGGTGACGGTCAGCGGCTGCGAGACGGTGGCGCGCTGGGTATCCAGCGGGAAATAGGTTTCAAAGGCGCGGCCGTTGACGGTGATTTTGCCGCTGCCGGTCGCGAGGCGGACGCGGGCAATGGCCGTTTTGCGACGGCCGGTGCCGAGGAATTCAATTGTTTTCGTGGCCATAGAAAAAATTAGTTGGCGGCTTTGAGCACGGCGGGCGTTTGCGCGGCGTGGTCGTGCTTCGGACCCTTGAACACTTTCAGCTTGGTGAGCAGCACGCGGCCGAGGCGGTTTTTCGGAATCATGCCTTTGACGGCGTGTTCGATCAGTTTCTCGGGATGCTTGGCGCGGACCTGCGCGACGGTGGCGTATTTTTCGCCGCCCTTCCAGCCGGAATAGGTCATGTATTCCTTGTCGGTCTCTTTTTTGCCGGTGACGCGAACTTTTTCGGCGTTGACGACGATGACAAAATCGCCGGCGTCGAGGTGCGGCGTGTAGACGGGCTTGTTTTTGCCGCGTAAAATATCGGCAACCTGCACGGCCAGACGGCCAAGAACCGCGCCGTCGGCATCAATCACATGCCACTTGCGCTGGTCCAGATTCACTTTCGGCAAATGCGTTTTCATTTCAAAATCCAATCAAAAGGGACGCGGAATCTATCAAACGGACGGACGAAGTCAACACGCGATTTAATTAAATTTGGTTTGCGCTTTACAGCCGCCGGTAAAAATTAAAGATTTAAGGCATGAAAAAGCCGGCCCAAACTCTGATGGTATTGATTCTCGCCGCCGGACTTTTCAGCCCGTTGAGAGCGGCGGCGATCAGCGAAGCGCAAGCCGGCGCCAACAACGCGCCGCCGCCCGGCGTGCAGATCGCGCAAACGCTTTCCACCATCACCGGCGTGGCCATTTCGCCGCTGCTCGGCGTCAGCGCCGTCGGCTGTTACCAATATTGCAAGGCCGCCACCGATGAACAAAAAGCGAAGCTGCCGTGGTTCGCCAGCCCGGTGTTCTGGGTGCCGGCGTTTTTGATCGTCGGCCTCTGTTTCATCAAGGACACCGCCGGCATCGCGCTGCCCACCGCGCTGAAAAAGCCGTTCGACGCGCTCGAAACCGTCGAGCATAAAATCTCCGGTCTCGTCGCCACCGGCGCGTTCGTGCCGATCATGGTCGGCATCATTCATGAGGCCAATTCCACCGGCGGGCAGCCGGGCGCGTCCTTGAGCGCGCTCGGATTTGCCGCGATGGATTTTCATTGGCTTTACAACCTGCTGGTCACGCCGGTCGCGATGGCGACGTTTTTCATCGTGTTCCTCGCGTCCAACGCCATCAACATTTTGATCCTGTTAAGCCCGTTCACGACCGTGGATGCCGCGCTCAAAGCCTTTCGCGCCACGATCCTCGCCAGTGTCGCCGGCAGTGCGTTCATCAATCCGTGGCTGGGCGCGGCGTGGGCGCTCATCGTCCTGATTATTTCCTATTTCATCGCCGGCTGGTCGTTCCGGCTTTCGCATTTTGGACTCGTGTTCATCTGGGAATTTTTCACCGGCGGCAAATATCGTTTCAAGCCGGATACGAAAGAAAACAAAATGTTCCTCGGCCGTAAAACCGAAAAAGTCCCCACCCGCACTTTTGGCCGGCTGTCGCGCAACGACCAGGGCGAACTCGTTTTCAATTATCATCCGTGGCTCGTGCTGCCGCGCCGCACGCTCATCCTGCCCGCCGGAACCTACGAAACCGGGCGCGGTCTTTTTTACTCCGAAATCGTGCGCATCGAAGGCGATTCATCTCGAACGGTCTTTCTGCTGCCGCCGCATTACCGCGGCCACGAGGACGAAATCGCGAGGATTTACCACTTCGCCGGTGTCCGCGACGTCGGCCTGCGCGCCGCTTGGTCGTGGTTTAAAAGTCTGTTCAGCCGCGCGCCGGCGACGGCGTGAGGCGGCAGGCGGCAGGCGGCATCGTTTGAATTGATTCGGTCGAAAGTTTTTTCAATTCACGCCGGCGTGCCAGTCTGTTGCAAAGTGGGGATGTGAAAATTGGATTGGTAAAAACAGTCCGTGCCGTCCGTCGGCGCGGACCGCCTGAAAGGAACCGGTTATGGATCAAATTTTTCTGATAGTCGTGCTGGTCGTCGGCCTGCCTGTCGTGGCGGGCATCTGGCTTATCGCGCGGGCCATCAATGCCAGAGACCGCATCCAGGAACTCACCCGGCGCGTGGACGAACTGGAGTTACAGCTTTTGAAGTTGAAACATTCGCCGCCTGCCGCCGCAAAAAATATCGAGGAAAAAACGGCGGATTTCATGCCGGCAACCCTGCCCCCGCGAAAGAACGAAACCGAACCCTTTGCTCCGCTGACTCCAGTTGAACCGGCAATCACCAAGCCGTTTGCGGCTCCGACCGCAAAATCGGAACCTCCGGTCGGCGAACCGGCCGTCATCCTGCCACCACCGTTGATCTCACCGCTTTTTCAAAAGCCCGCGCCGGAACCAGTTTTGGAAACCTCCCGCGTTTCAACACCGCCGACGAAAGCAGCACCGCCGTTGGCGGAAACAGCGTCTTTCGAGATGCGCCTCGGCACTTACTGGCTCGTGCGCGCCGGCATTGTGATGCTGCTGACCGGCCTCGTGTTCTTCGCCAATTACGCCTATCACCATCTCATCGGCAAACTCGGTCCGGTCGGGAAAATTTCCCTGCTCTACCTCGCCAGCGGAATGCTGCTCGGCGCTGGCGCGTGGTGGCAGCGCCGCAACGTCAAGGAGTCGCTGAAAAATTACGCGCAGGTGCTGTTCGCCGGCGGCCTCGCGGCGGTATATTTCACGACCTACGCCGCGCATCACATCCCGCCGCTGCGGATCATTGAGAGCACGGTTCTCGACGGAGCTTTGCTGCTCGCGTGGGCGGGCGTCATCGCGTGGCTCGCCGACCGCCGCAAATCCGAAGTCATGGCGCTCTTCGCCGTCGGCCTCGCGTTTTACAGTTCCGTCATCACGCGCGTCGGCGATTTCACGCTTTATTCGAACCTCGTTTTGACCACCGCCGCCGTCGTGTTCCTCATCCGCAACCGCTGGGTCAGCCTCTCGTTCGCCGGCCTCGCGGTGAGTTACGCCGGCTATGCATTCTGGCGGTTTTTGCACGACGACGGCTGGCGTTGGGCCTCGCCCGGCGAGGGACTCAATTTCGGCGTGGCCTTCCTCGCGGCCTACTGGCTCGTTTTCACCGCGGCAACTTTTTTGTCGAAGTGCGAAAAACTTTCCGGCCAGAACCGCGCCGCGTTTCTCACGCTGAACAACGGCGCGTTCTTCGGCCTTTTCATTCTGACGATGCTGCAAGTCCACACCGGCGGCTTTTGGAAAGTCTGCCTCGGCTACGGCGCGGTGCTGCTCGCGATCGCCGGCCTCGCCAAAAAAATGCTGCCCGCCGAACCGCTCGCCAAAAACGCCTATCTCACCCAGGGACTGCTGCTCGTCACCCTTGGATTTATTTCCAAATTCGCCGGCTTGCAGCTTGCCCTCGTGCTCGGCGTGGAAAGCGTGGTGCTGTTCATTCTCGGCACGCAACGGCCAAGAGGCGTCCTGAAATTTTTCGCCGGCGCCGCCGCGCTGCTGGCGACCGGCTGGTGCGTCGCTAATCTGAAACAATTTGACACGCACGGTCTCTGGACCGGCACGGCGCTCGGCGCGCTGATGCTTTTCAACGCGTTTTGGGCGCACCGTAATGACGCCGGGAAAAATCCGGCGCCGCTCCGCGCCGAACCGTCGGCATTCACGCTGCTCGCCTTCGCCGGCTGGCTGGCGACGACCTGGTTCAACACCACCGCCGAACATCTGCCGCTCGCGCTGGCCGCTGAAGCCGTGGCGCTGACGCTCTCGATTTATCTGCTGCGCGTCCGCGAAATCACTTTGCTCGGACAACTTTTCCCCGTGCTCGCGCAGGTCGCTTGGTTTGTGCAATTCCTGAACGCCACGCCGCCGTGGTGGAATCCGCTGGCACTCATCATCGTCACCATCGGCCTGGGCCACTGGTGGCAGAAGCAAAAAACCTTGGTCGTGGAGGAAAAGTTCGGGAATGGCTGCCAGACGATTTTCGCGCTGGCCGCCGTCGCGCTGGCGCTCGCATGGCTGCATCCGCTCGTCCACGCACCGTCATGGCTGGCGCTTACCAGTGCGCTCGCGGTGGCGGCGACAATTTACGGCGTGGCCACCCGCGCGTGGCCGCTGGCGATTTGCGGGCAAATTTTTCTGGCCGTCAGCGCGTGGGAATTTTTCGCGCAAGTCTGGACCGGGAAACCGGGTTGGTTTTTCGCTCTGGCACCGGTTGCCGTGCTGGGAATTTTGTCGCTCGCCACCATCGGCTGGTTCGCGCGCCAGCCGGACAGCCCCAACGCCGTGCGCCAACCGCTGCTGAAAACCGCCCTCGTTTATCGCTGGACGGCGCTGGCGATGTCACTCTGCTGGCTCTGGCAATACGTTCCCGACCGCCAGCACGTCGTCGCGTTCATGGCCGTGGCCGTTGGCGTTTTCGCGCTCGCCGTCTGGAAACGAAACCGCGAGGCGCTCCTGGCAGCCGCGGTTTATGCGCTGGCTTCGGTCGCCACGCTTTGGTGGCGGGACGATTTTGAAATGGATGTCTATTGGGCAAATTTGCTGTCGCTGCTCGCGCTGCCGGCCATGCAGCAAATTCTCCGGCTCAAGGCGGAAATTTTTTCATTCGACGAAAAAATCCATGGCGCGATCATTTTTGCCGCCGGCGTGAGTTTGTGGCGGCTGGCCTCGTGCTGGGCGGCGACGTTCACCGGCGGATTTTTCATCACGATGATCTGGGCGGGCTTCGCCGTGCTGGTATTTGCGGCGGGAATGCTTTTGGGCGAACGCTTCCACCGCTGGCTCGGTCTCGGCGTGCTGGCGGCGGCGGTCGGGCGCGTCGTGCTGGTGGACGTGTGGAAACAGGAAACGATCTATCGCGTGCTGACGTTCATGGCGCTCGGCGTGGCGCTGCTCGTCATCGGTTTCATCTACAACAAATTCCAGGAAAAAATCCGGCAATGGCTGTGAGCGCATTTGCTTGACGGCGGCGGCGGAAAGCGGCATTTAACCGCGCCGACAGTAGCGGTTGTTTTTCCATGAAAATATTCCGACGCAAATCCGCCGCCGCCCTGCAAGCCGAGGCGCGGGCCGACCACAGCCTCAAACGCGCGCTTGGCCCGGTCAACCTCACCGCGCTCGGCATCGGCGCCATTATCGGCGCGGGCATTTTTGTGCTCACCGGCCACGCCGCCGCGCAATACGCCGGGCCGGGCATCGTCTATTCCTTCATGCTCTCCGGCCTGGCCTGCGCGTTCGCCGGGCTGTGCTACGCGGAATTCGCCGCGATGATCCCGCTGTCCGGCTCGGCCTACACCTACGGCTACGCGACGCTCGGCGAATTTGTGGCGTGGATCATCGGCTGGAATCTTATTCTGGAATATCTATTCGCCGCCTCGACCGTCGCCGTCGGCTGGTCGGGCTATGTCGTTTCCTTTTTGAAGGACTTTGGCATCACGATCCCGGCGGCATTCACCTCCGCGCCTTACAACCACGTCGCGGCCGCCAATTTGCACTGGTGGAACCTCTGGCAACTGTTCGCGCAAGGCTGGACCAGCACCGGCGCCGTGCTGAACGTGCCGGCCATGGTCATCGTCGCCGGCGTCACCATTCTCCTGGTCATCGGCATCAAGGAATCGGCGAATTTCAACAACGCCATTGTCGCATTGAAATTGCTGGTCATTCTCACTTTCATCGCGGTGGGCGCCGCTTACATCAACAAGGCCAACTGGCATCCGTTCGTGCCGCCGGAAATCGGGCCGGGCCAATTCGGCTGGAGCGGCGTGGTGCGCGCGGCGGGCGTGATTTTTTTCGCCTACATCGGCTTTGACGCCGTGTCCACCGCCGCGCAGGAATGCAAAAATCCGCAGCGCGACATGCCCATCGCCCTGCTCGGCTCGCTGGGCATTTGCACGGTGCTTTACATCGGCGTGTCGCTTGTGCTCACCGGCATTATGAATTACTCGCAGCTCAACGTTCCCGCGCCCATCGCCGTGGCCGTCAGCACGCTCGGCCCGTCGCTCGCCTGGCTCGAATACTTCATCAAGATCGGCGCCATCGCCGGGCTTTCCTCCGTCATCCTGGTGATGTTGCTCGGGCAGCCGCGGATTTTTTACACCATGTCCAAGGACGGCCTGCTGCCGCCGATTTTCAGCGCCGTCCATCCGAAATTCCGGACGCCGTGGATCGCGCAAATTATCACCGGCGCGGCGGCCATGCTCATCGCCGGGCTGTTTCCCATCGGCCTGCTCGGCGAACTGGTTTCCATCGGCACGCTGCTGGCGTTTGCGATTGTCTGCGCCGGCGTGTTGGTGCTGCGCTTCACCGACCCCAAAATTCACCGGCCTTTTCGCACGCCGGCGTTCTGGCTGGTCGCGCCGCTGGGCGTCGTCTCCTGCGGTTATTTGATGGCCAATCTGCCCGCCGACACCTGGGCGCGGCTGATCGTCTGGATCGCCATCGGCATCGTGATCTACTTTGCCTACGGCTACCGGCATTCCAAGCTGTAGCAAAGTCGGCGCGGGGCGCGAGGCTCCGGGCTTGGGGTCTGCCCTCGTGCCCAACGCCTCGCGACCCGCGCCTGTTTCAAGCCCCGCGCCGGTTAATCCCGCAACTTTCATTTGACAAGGTCCGCCATTCTTACCTACCGTTCGGTAAGTTATTATGGCCAAGCCCGTGCATCACTCCGACACCCGGCAGCAATTGCTGCGCGCCGCGCTCAAGCATTTTGCCAACAGCGGCTACGCGGCCACGTCGGTGCAGGACATCGTGGACGACGCCAAGCTGTCCAAGCCGGCGCTGTATTATCATTTCAAGGACAAGGCCGGGCTGTTCCAGGCGCTGGTGCATGAGGCGCACGACGAGCGTTACCGCCTCCTGCGCGCGGCGGCGGAAAGCCACACTGGCATCCGCGCGCAACTGGAGGCCGCGCTCACGGCGCTGTTCGGCTATTTCCGCGAGAACCGCGATTTGATGCGGATTTCCTTCGCGACCATGTTCGCCGCGCCGGGCGAGGTGCCGGAGGACGCGGCCTGCGCGGAAAAGTGCGAGCGCAATTTTGAATTCGTCCATTCGCTCATCAAACTGGCGCAGAAGAACGGCGAGCTGGACAAACAGTTTGACAGCCAGGAAATGGCGTTCGGCTTTTACGGGCTGGTCAATTTTTATCTCGTCGGCCACCTCGTGTGCGAAGAATGCCAGCCGGACCAGTTGACAGCGAAGAGGATTGTGGAACTGTTTCTGGCCGGGGCCGGGCCGAAGCCGGAGACCAAAAAGCTTAAATCGCGAAGGAGGAAAAAATGAAAAGAAAATTATTTGTCGGAATCACGATCGTGATCATCGCCGCCGGCGCGCTGGCTGTGGTGAAAGCGCTTGCAGATCAGGACGCTCATCGGCGCAGCGGCGATGATGGCCCCGCCGCCGGAAACCGTCGCGTCCGCCGTCGCGCAGGAGGAAAAATGGCCGGACACCCTCCCGGCCGTCGGCTCGGTGAGCGCCGCGCAGGGCGTGACCGTCGCGCCGGAAATCGCCGGCACGGTCAGCGAAATCGCCTTTGAATCCGGCGCGACGGTGAAACAGGGCGATTTGCTGGTGCGGCTGGACACGTCGTCGGAAGAAGCGCAGTTGCGCGCAGCCGAGGCGCAGGCGCAACTGGCGAAACAGACTTTGGAGCGCACCCGAAAATTGCGCGCCGACAACACCGTTTCGCAATCCGAACTCGACACCGCCGAGGCGACGCTGAAACAAAACCAGGCCAACGCCGACGCCATCCGCGCGACCATCGCCAAGAAAACCATCCGCGCGCCGTTCGCCGGCAAGCTGGGCATCCGGCTGGTGAATCTGGGCGAATCAGCTCGACGTTGGCCAGAGCATCGTCTCGCTGCAATCGCTCTCGCCGCTGTTCGTGGATTTTTCGCTGCCGCAGCAGGATCTGGCGCAGCTCCAGACCGGCCTGAAAGTGCGCGGCGGTTTCCGACGCGTATCCCGGCCAGATTTTTGAAGGCGAACTCACGGCCATCAATCCCGATCTGGACGCGGCGACGCGCAGCGTGCGGTTGCGCGCGAAATTTGAGAACACCGACGAACATGCTGCGCGCCGGGATGTTCGTGCGCGTGGCGGTGGTTCTGCCGGAGCGCAAACCGGTGCTGGCGATTCCGCGCACGGCCATTTTGAGCGCGCCGTTCGGCGACTCGGTTTTTGTGATCGACGCCAGAAAAGAGCGGTGCCACGAATCTGGTGGCGCAGCAGAAATTCATCCGCACCGGCCGCGCGCGCGGCGATTTTGTGAGCGTGGAATCCGGCCTGCAAGCCGGCGACCGCGTGGTGACCGCCGGCCTGTTCAAGTTGCGCAACGGCATGAGTGTGCTGGAAAACAACGAAAACACCCCGAAGCCTTCACTAACCCCCAACCCGCCGAACAGCTAGACCGCCGCGCATGAAATCTTTCACGGATCTTTTCATCCGCCGCCCGGTGCTGGCCATGGTGGTGAGCCTGATCATTCTGATCGCGGGCTTGCAGGCCATCCGCTCGCTCAACGTCCGGCAATATCCGCGCAGCGAAAACGCCACCGTCACGGTGACGACGGTCTATGTGGGCGCCAGCGCGGACCTGGTGCGCGGTTTCGTCACGCAGCCGCTGGAGCGCGCCATCGCGGCGGCGGACGGGATTGATTACATGGAATCGGCCAGCAAGCTGGGCTTTCCACCATCACCGTGCATCTGCGGCTGAACTACGATTCCAAAAAGGCGCTCGGCGAAATCAGTTCCAAAGTGGACCAGGTGCGCAACGATCTGCCGCCCGAAGCGGAAATTCCCACGCTCACCATCGCCACCGCCGATTCGCAGTTCGCCTCGGCCTATTTGAGTTTCACGTCGGACATTCTGGAGGCGAACCAGATCACGGATTATCTCGTGCGCGTCGTGCAGCCGCGCCTGACCGCGCTTGAAGGCGTGCAAAGGGCGGACATCCTCGGCGGGCGCACCTTCGCCATGCGCATCTGGCTGAAGCCCGACCGGCTCGCGGCGTTCAACATCAGTCCGAACGAGGTGCGCGAGGCGCTGGCGGCGAATAATTTTCTTTCCGCCGTCGGCCACACCAAAGGCTCGCTCATCCAGGTCAATTTGACGGCGAACACGGATTTGCGCTCCGTCGGACGAATTTCAAAATCTCGTCGTGCGCCGCAATCGGCGACCAGCTGGTGCGCTTGAGCGACGTCGCCGACGTGGTGCTGGGCGCGGAAGATTACGACTCCGAAGTGCGTTTCAGCGGCGAGCGCGCGGTGTTCATGGGC
Organism: uncultured Verrucomicrobiae bacterium; assembly: GCA_963738225.1. Lineage (GTDB taxonomy): Bacteria > Verrucomicrobiota > Verrucomicrobiia > Limisphaerales > UBA11358 > UBA11358. The sequence continues at coordinate 154,508 of CAVTVR010000005.1, read as the reverse complement.
GTCTGGGCACTGCCCAACGCGAATTCGCTCGATGTCATCAAGCGAGTGCGCAAAGGAACTGGCCGACATCCAAAAAGATTTGCCCACCGGCCTCACGGCGCGCATCGCCTATGATGCGACGCAAGTATATTTCCGACGCGCTGCACGAAGTGGTCAAGACGCTGATCGATGACGCTGATCATCGTGTCCGTCGTCATCTTTCTGTTTCTCGGCTCGTTCCGCTCAGTGCTGATTCCGCTGGTGGCCATTCCGCTCTCGCTGATCGGCGCGGTTTTCCTGATGCAGGTGTTTGGCTTCACGCTGAACCTGCTCACGCTGCTGGCCATCGTGCTGGCGGTCGGACTGGTGGTGGATGACGCCATCGTGATCGTCGAAAACGTGGAACGCCACGTCCGCGAAGGCAAAACGCCCATTGACGCCGCGCTGCTCGGCGCGCGCGAACTTATCGGCCCGGTCATCGCCATGACCATCACGCTGGCGGCGGTGTATGCGCCGATTGCGTTTCAAGGCGGGCTGACCGGTTCGCTGTTCCGCGAATTTGCGCTGACGCTCGCCGGCGCGGTGTTCATTTCCGGCATCGTCGCGCTGACGCTGTCGCCGGTCATGGCGTCGCGGCTGCTGAATCACGACCGCGAGGAGCACGGCCTGGCTGGCCGCATCAACCACTGATTTTGACCGGCTGAAAAATTTTTACGCGCGCGTGCTGGACTGGACGCTCGACCGGCGGCCGATGATTTACACGGTCTGGATCGGGCTGTCGCTGCTGACGATTCCGATGTTCAAGATGGCGTGGCAGGCGAAGGAGCCGGCGCCGACGGAGGATCAGGGCGTGATTTTCGGCGTCGTGGAAACGCCGCCGGACGCGACCATCGAGCAGACTTCATTTTACGCGGACGTGGCCGGGCGCGCATTTGCCAAGGTGCCGGAAAAAGAACAAGTCTTCCAGCTCACGCATGCCGGACAGCGGTTTCGGCGGCCTGGTGCTCAAGCCCTGGGGCGAACGCAAACGCACGGTTTTCCAGATCCTGCCCGAGGTGCAGGCGATGGTGAACGGTCTTCCGGGCATTCACATGTTGATGGTCACGCCGCCGCCGCTGCCGACGGGCGGGGAAAATTTTCCGTTGAACCTTGTGCTGTCCGCCACCGCCGAGCCGGCGGAAATTTTGAAGTTCGCGCAGGTGCTGCAAATCAAGTGCGCCACCAACGGCATGTTCGCTTTCCCACCGCAAATTGACACGAAGGTGGACCAGCCGGAAGTCGAACTGGTGATTGACCGCGACAAGGTGGCCGCGCTCGGCCTCGACATGCAGACGATCGGCTCGGATTTGGGCGCGCTGGTCGGCGGCAATTACGTCAACCGCTTCGATCTGGCGGGCCGCAGCTACAAGGTCATTCCGCAGTTCGAGCGCGGCGCGCGCCTGAACGCCGGGCAGTTGGAAAACACCTACGTCAAGGGGCCCGCCAGCCAGCTCATTCCCGTCAGCACGTTCGCGCATCTGGAAAAGCACACCACGCCGCGCGCGTTGAACCGGTTTCAGCAGTTGAACTCCGTCAAACTCAGCGGCGTCGCCGTCGTGCCGCTGGACACCGCGCTGAAATTCCTGGAAGCCGAATGCGCCAGGATGTTGCCGAGCGGTTACAAGCTGGATTACACGGGCGATTCGCGGTTTCTGCGCGTGGAAGGCGGCAAATTTCTGCCCGCGTTTGCGCTCGCGTTGGTGCTGATCATTCTGGTGCTGGCCGCGCAGTTCAACAGTTTCCGCGACCCGTTCATCATCATTCTCGGCTCGGTGCCGCTGGCCATTTTTGGCGCGCTCATTTTTTGTTTCTGGAAATTCCCGAATCCCAACATCCCGTTCTGGACGAACGGCTGGACGACTTCCATGAACATTTATTCCGAAGTCGGCCTGATCACGCTCGTCGGGCTGATTTCCAAAAACGGGATTCTCATCGTGGAATTTGCCAACCAGCTCCAGCGCCGGGGCCGCACCAAAATGCAGGCCATCCGCGAATCCGCCATGCCTGCGGCTGCGGCCCGTGCTGATGACGACCGTGGCGACCATTGCCGGCAATTTCCCGCTGACGCTCGTCACCGGCGCGGGCGCGGCGGCGCGCAACTCCATCGGCATCGTGCTGGTCAGCGGCATGAGCATCGGCACGCTGTTCACGCTGCTCGTGGTGCCGTCCATTTACATTTTAATCGCGAAAGATCACGGCGCGAAACCGCCGGCAGAAACAGAGGAAATGGAACCTGTCCATGAATGAAAATCCTCCCAGCCCGACGCCGGTGAAAACCCCGAACGGGGAACCGTCCAAGTTCAACTCGCCGATGTTTCTCTGGCCGGCGGGCGTCGCGCTCGCGGTGCTGCTCTATTTCGGCCTTGCGCTGCTCGTGAACGTGTTCACCCACGAATCCACCGACGACGCCTTCATCGCCGGCCACATCGTGTCCATCGCGCCGCGCATCGCGGGACAGGTCGCCGCGGTTCATGTTCTGGACAATCAGATGGTGCGTTCCAACGATTTGCTGGTGGAAATGGACCCGGCGGATTACGCGATGGCCGTCGCGCAAAAAGCGACGGCGGCGGATGCGCAACGGGCCAGCTTCCAAACCATGCTGGCCGGCTGGCAGTTGATGAAAGCCAAAATCACCACCGCCGGGGCCGACGTGCGCAAAGCGCAGGCCGATGCGGACGCCGCCCAAGCCACCGCCGACAAAACGCGGGCGGATTTCGAGCGGAACCGGGATTTGCTGAAACAAAAAACCATTTCGCCGCAGGAATTCGACACCACGCAGGCCGCGAACACCAAGGCGCAGGCGGATTTGAAATCCGCGCTGGAAAATGTGGTTGAGTCGAATTCCAAAGTGGATGAAGCCAACCGCACGCTGGCCGCCGCGTGGGCGCAGGTCGGCACCGTGCAGGCGCAATGGCAGGAGGCGCAGACCAACATCGCCGCCGCCAAAATCAACCTGGCCTACACGAAAATTTTCGCGCCCGCCGACGGCCGCGTGACGCGCAAGGCCGTGGAGCCGGGCGATTATCTGGACAAGGGCCAGCAAATCATGTCGCTCGTGCCGATGGAAGTTTGGGTGGTGGCGAACTTCAAGGAATCGCAGTTGAAAAACATGCGGCCCGGCCAGCCGGTGACGGTGGCGATTGACGCGCTCGGCGGCAGGAAATTTTCGGCGCACGTGGACAGCGTGCAGGCCGGCAGCGGCGCGCAATTCAGCCTGTTGCCGCCTGAAAATGCGACCGGCAATTATGTCAAGGTCGTCCAGCGCGTGCCGGTGAAAATTGTTTTCGACGAGCCGCTGCCCGCCGGCCACGTCATCGGGCCGGGACTGTCCGTCACGCCGAGCGTGCGCGTCAGCGAGTTTTCGCTTCCAGCCTGGCTGATCGCGCTGGCCGCGATGGTGATTGCCGGCGCGGCAGCCTGGCTGTTCAAATTTGTCCAAAGTCCAAATAAGTCCAAATAAGTCCAAAGTCCTTGGATTTACGATTTGCGATTTACGATTTACGCGCCGCAGGCCAATCGCCGCGTCAATCGCAAATCAGCCACAGAGACACAGAGCGCACAGAGAGAAATTCCTGAAACCGGCTCTGTGTCCTCTGTGTCTCTGTGGCCAAAGTCATCCGCCCTTCCCGACATTGGACTTTAGACTTTGGACTTAAAGAGTCTGGACACAGGCCAAAGACATGATAAGATGTGAATGTCATTTCTATTAGGCATGTTCACACCGAGTGGAAAACCGGCGCGGGGCTTGAGGCGTGAGGCACGAGGGCAGACCCCAAGCCCGGAGCCGCGCGCCTCGCGCCTTCCGACACGTCACTTGTCACGTTCCTGGATTTACGATTTACGATTGACGCGCCGCCGGCCAATCGCCGCGTCAATCGTAAATCGTATATCGCAAATCGCCTGGGTTTTCACCCTACTCCTCGCGCCGGACCGCGCTTTCGCCCAGACCAACGAAACGCTGCCGCCCCCCGCGGTATTGAAAAAAATGAGCGTGGAAGAGTTGATGAACATTGAGGTGACCTCGGTTTCCAGGCACCCGGAAAAATTATCGGACACCGCTTCGGCCATCCAGGTCATCACGGGAGAACAGATTCACCGTTCCGGCGCCTCCAGCTTGCCGGAAGCGCTGCGGCTGGCGGGAAATCTGGAAGTGGCGCAGGTGGATTCGCGCCAATGGGCCGTCAGCGCGCGCGGTTTCAACAACACGACCGCCAACAAAATGCTGGTGCTGATTGACGGGCGCACGGTCTATACGCCGTTGTATGCCGGCGTTTTCTGGGACGTGCAGGACACCCTGATGGAGGACATTGACCGGATCGAAGTCATCAGCGGACCGGGCGCCGCGTTGTGGGGCGCGAACGCGGTCAACGGCGTCATCAACATCACCACCAAGTCGGCGAAAGACACGCAGGGATTGTATTTGGAAGGCGGCGGCGGAATGGAACTGCGGGACTTCGGCGGTTTCCGTTATGGCGGTCAGGCGGCGACCAATCTGTATTACCGCGTCTATGGAAAATATTTTGACCGCGAGAACACAGTGTTGCCCAACGGGAATGATGCGACGAACGACTGGAACATGGGACAGGGCAGTTTCCGGCTGGACTGGGAGCCGGCGCCGGTGAACCTCCTGACGTTTCAGGGGGATATTTACGGCGGCACGATGAACATGCCCGGCCCGGACGGCACCATGAATGGCGGGAATGTGATCGGGCGCTGGACCCATACGATTTCCGACGACTCCGATTTCAAGCTGCAATTGTATTATGACCGGACGCACCGGGAAATTCCGAATTCATTTTCCGAAGGCCTCGACACCTACGATGTGGATTTTCAACATCGTTTTCCGCTTGGCGAACGGAACAGCATCGTGTGGGGTTTCGGCTACCGGCTGACCGAAGACAGTGTGGGCAACTCCGCGTCGCTGGCTTTTCTTCCGCCCGATCTTGAGCGGCAGTTGTTCAGCGGGTTCGCGCAGGATGAGATCGCGCTGGTGCCAGACCGGTTGAACCTGACGCTCGGCTCCAAGCTCGAACACAACGATTACAGCGGCTATGAAATCGAGCCGAGCGCGCGGCTGGCCTGGCTGATCACGCCGCGGCAGACGGCGTGGGCCGCCGTCTCGCGCGCCGTGCGGTCGCCCAGCCGCATTGACCGGGATTTTTTCGTGCCGGGCACGCCGCCCTATGTTTTGGCGGGCGGAACGAATTTCGATTCGGAAAAAATGATCGCCTACGAACTGGGCTACCGCATCCAGCCGGTCGAAAAACTGTCCGTCTCGCTGGCCGGCTATTACAACTTTTACGATCAACTCCGCAGCGTGAACATATTCGCGCCCGGCCAGTATATTCTCGCCAATGACTTCAGAGGAGAAGTCTGGGGCGTTGAATTATCGGCCAATTATCAGGCGACGCGTTGGTGGCGTTTGATCGGCGGTTACAACTTCATCCACAAACATCTCTGGCCGACTTCCAGCGGCGCCCTGCCCACCGTGCAGGAGGGCGACGACCCGCAAAATCAAGTTTCCCTCCAGTCCATCATGGACCTGCCCGCGCATTTTCAATTCGACGTCACGGCGCGTTACGTGGACACGCTGCCGTCGCCGAGCGTGCCGAGCTACATCACCTTCGATGTGCGCATCGCCAAGCAATTTAAAAATCTGGAACTGTCCATCGTCGGGCAAAATCTCGCCGAGGATCACCATCCTGAATTCGGCGCGGCGGGCAGCCGCCAGGAAATCCCGCGCGGCGTCTATGGAAAGGTTACATGGCGTTTCTGATGACGTGTTATTGGCAAGGCTGGAAAGGCGGCGGACGTTTCATACTGTCCGGCGTTTGGTTCACTGTGTTCGCACTGTTGTTGCTGGACGGTTGGAATCTGGCGGCGCAACCGCCCGTCTCGAAGGAATATCAGGTCAAGGCCGTGTTCCTCTTCAATTTTTCGCAGTTTGTTGACTGGCCGACCAATGCCTTTCCTGAAAAGCAGACCCCTCTGGTCATAGGCGTGCTGGGCGAAAATCCGTTCGGCGCTTATCTGGATGAGATTGTGCGCGGCGAAACCGTGAACAATCATCCGTTGCTCATCGAGCATTACAGCCGGTTGGAGGACATCAAGCGGTGCCAGATCCTGTTCGTCAGCCGGTCGGAGACGCGCCAGTTGGACCTGATTTTGGAAAACTTGAAAGGCCGGAGCATCCTCACCGTGGGCGATATTGAGGGATTTGCCAAACGGGGTGGAATGATCCAGTTCGTCACCAAGAAAAACAAAATCCGCTTGCAGATCAACTTGGAAGCCGCCAAAGCCGCCGGCCTGACCATCAGTTCCAAGCTGCTCCGGCTGGCGGAAATCATCACCCCGGAAAAGAATTGGCCATGAGTCTCAAAGACGCACCCATCCGGCGAAAGTTGATCGTGATCATTTTATTGACCACCGTCACGGCGCTGCTGTTGATGCGCGGAATCTTCATGACCTATGAATTTCTGGATTTTGAGCGATCCACGACCCGGCAGCTTGACACGGTGGGGAAAATCATCGCCGCCAACAGCACCGCCGCACTGGCCTTCGCCAATCCGGATGACGCCGCGGAAACCTTGTCCGCGCTCAAGGCGGAGCGATACATCACCGCCGCCGCGCTTTATGACCAGAACGGGAAATTGTTTTCCAAGTATCCGGCAAAACTGGCGGACGCCGCCCTGCCCGCCGCGCCGCGAGCGGACGGCATCCGGCGGAACAATCTTCCCTGGCCGGATTCATGCCCGTCGTGCAAGGCGACAAACGGCTCGGCACGCTTTACCTCCGGTTCGACCTGGGCACGCTCAAGCATGAATGGCTGCTCACCTCCTTCGGCATCGCGGCGGCCGTGATCGCGGCGATCGTCCTGGCGGCCTGGCTGTTTTCCCGGAAACTTCAACGGCAGATTTCACTGCCCATCCTGGCTCTGGCCGAAACCGCCGGGGCCGTTTCCAACCGCCGGGATTATTCCGTCCGGGCCAAAAAATTCGGCGCGGACGAACTGGGCCTGCTCACGGACGCCTTCAACCAGATGCTCACCCGCATCGAGGAACAGACGCTGGTCTTGAGCGAGAGCGAGGCGCGCGTGCGGGCCGTCCTCAACTCCGCCATCAGCGCCGTCGTCGTGATTGACGCCGCGGGCGGCATCATTGACTGGAATGCGCGGGCCGAGCAGATGTTCGGCTGGCCGCGCCCGGAAGCGCTCGGAAAAAAAATGGCGGACATCATCATCCCGCCGCGTTACCGCGAGGCGCACCAGCGCGGTATGAAACATTTCCTGGCCACCGGCGAATGGCCGGTCTTGAACCAGATCGTCGAGTTGAGCGCCTTGCGCCGCGACGGCGAGGAATTCCCGGTCGAGCCTGTCCATCAGCCCGATGAAAACCGGCGGCGTGGTGACGTTCTGCGGCTTCTTCACCGACATCACGGAGCGCAAACGCATCGGGCAGGCGCGCGCGCAACTGGCCGCCATCGTCGAGTCGTCCGACGACGCGATCATCAGCAAAAACCTGGACGGCATCATCACCAGTTGGAACCACGGGGCGGAAAAACTTTTCGGCTACGCGGCGGACGAGATCATCGGCCAGCCCATGCTCAAGCTCATTCCCTCCGAACACGCCGGGGAGGAGACGGACATTCTGGCGCGGATCGAGCGCGGGGAGACCATTGACCACTTTGAAACCGTGCGGGTCAGGAAGGACGGGACGCGGGTGGACATCGCGGCAACCATTTCTCCCATCCTGGACGCGAACGGCAAGGTGACGAGCGTTTCAACCATCGCCCGCGACATCACGGAGCGCAAACGCGCGGAGGCGGAAATTCGCAAGCTGAATGTGGAATTGGAGCGGCGCGTGATCGAACGCACCGCGCAACTCGAAGCGGCCAACAAGGAACTGGAGGCGTTTTCCTATTCCGTCTCGCACGATTTGCGCGCGCCGCTGCGGGCGGTGAACGGGTTCGCCACATCGTGCTGGAGGATTTCGGCCCGCAACTGCCCGAGGAAGGCCGGCATTATCTGGAACGCATCCGCAACGGCGGCCAGCGCATGGGCGAATTGATTGACGATCTGCTGGCGTTCTCGCGCTTGAGCCGGCAGCCGGTGAACCGGCAGGCGGTGGACACGGATGCGCTGGTGCAGAAGTCGCTGGAGGAATTGAATCCCAGCGGGAAGGACGCGCAGTTGAAATTCAAAATCGGCGAACTGCCGCGCGTGCCATGGCGACCCGGCCTTGTTGAAACAGGTCTGGGTCAACCTGCTTTCCAATGCCATCAAATACACGCGCAGACGCGACCCGGCAGTCGTCGAAATCGGCTGCGCGTGCGAGAACGGCGAGAATGTTTATTTTGTGCGCGACAACGGCGCGGGCTTTGACATGCAATACGCGAACAAACTGTTCGGCGTTTTTCAGCGGCTGCACCGCGCGGATGAATTTGAGGGCACCGGCGTCGGGCTGGCGATTGTGCAACGGATCATCCATCGGCACGGCGGCCGCGTCTGGGCCGAGGCGCGAATTGAACCGCGGGCGCCACTTTTTATTTTACACTTGAAGGAGAAACACAAATCATGAACGAAACAACATGAAGTTGAAATCCTGCTGGTGGAGGACAACCCGGATGATCTGGACATGACGTTGCGCGCGTTGCGCAAGGCGAATCTGGCCAACCGCATCCAGGTCGCCCGCGACGGCGCGGAGGCGCTGGAATTCATCTTTGGCACGGGCGCGCACGCCGGGCGCAAGGTCGAGAACGGGCCCAAGTGATCCTGCTGGACTTGAAACTGCCGAAGATTGACGGGCTGGAAGTGTTGCAGCGCATCAAAAGCGATCCGCGCACCAAGACGATTCCCGTGGTGGTGCTGACCTCGTCCAAGGAACAAAAGGACGTGGTTGAAAGCTACAAGCTGGGCGTCAACAGCTACATCGTCAAGCCGTGAACTTTGAAAGCTTTGCCACCGCCGTGCAGGAACTGGGGATGTATTGGCTGCTGCTCAACCATCCGCCCAAACTCTGACCGAACGCATGGCCACGCCGCTGAAAATCCTGATCGTTGAAGATTCGCCGGACGACGCGGAATTGATGGTGCGCGAATTGCGCCGCGCCGGGTTTGAGCCCGCCTGGCGGCGCGTGGAGACGGAAGCGGATTTTCTGGCCGAATTGAAAAACGCGCCGGACATCATTCTCTCCGATTATTCCATGCCGCAGTTCAACGGACTGCGGGCGGCGGAACTGCTGCAAGAAAGCGGCCTGAACATTCCGTTCATCCTCATTTCCGGAACCGTCGGCGAAGACATCGCCGTGGAGGCCATGAAACGCGGCGCGACGGATTATCTGCTCAAAGACCGGATTGCGCGGCTGGGCTCCGCGGTTCAGCGCGCGCTGGAACAGAAACGGCTGCGCGACCAACAACAAAAAGGCGGAGGAGGAATTGCTTTGGAAAACGGCCTTCTTCGAGGCGCAGGTGGATTCCTCGCTGGACGGCATGCTGGTCGTGGACAATCAGGGAAAGAAAATTCTGCAGAACCAGCGCATGAACGAGCTGTGGAAAATCCCCCCGGCAGATCGCCGAAAATTCAAATGACGCCGACGCAAGTTGAATTCGCCGCCAGTCAGACGAAGAATCCCGGGCAGTTTATGGAAAAGATCGCCTAGCTTAATTCCCATCCGGAGGAAGTCAGCCGGGATGAAATTGAGCTGATTGATGGAACCGTTCTGGACCGCTACTCCTCGCCTGTCCGTGACAAGGCCGGAAAATATTACGGCCGAATCTGGACCTTTCGCGACATCACCGAGCGCCGGAAATTGGAGGAGCAATTCCGCCAGTCGCAAAAAATGGAAGGCATCGGCCAGTTGGCCGGCGGCGTGGCGCATGATTTCAACAATATTCTGGCGGTGATCCAGCTGCAGGCTGGGCTGCTGGAAGCCGAGCCGAGCCTCTCGCCCGAACAAATTGATTGTGCCCGCGACATTGAGGTGGCGGCCGAGCGCGGCGCCAATCTCACCCGCCAACTGCTGCTCTTCAGCCGCAAGCAGACCATGCAGCCCCAGAATCTTAACTGGAAAGATGTCGTGGACAACATCACCAAAATGCTCCAGCGCACCTTGGGCGAGCAGATCGGACTGCAATTCAAGTTTGCGCCAGAATCGCTGTTCATTCATGCCGATCCAAGCATGATGGATCAAATCCTATTGAACCTGGCGGTGAACGCGCGGGACGCCATGCCCAAGGGCGGACAAATCATCATCGAAACTTCCGCCGTCGAATTTGATGAAGCGATGGCGGCGCAGACGGCCAACGCCCGCGCCGGGTTCGTTTGTGTGTTTAAGCGTCTCCGACACCGGCAGCGGCATCCCGCCGGAAATTTTGCCGCGGATTTTTGAACCCTTCTTCACCACCAAGGACGTGGGCAAAGGCACCGGCATGGGGCTGGCCACCGTTTTCGGCATCGTCCAGTCAGCACCAGGGCTGGATCAACGTGGAAAGCGAAATCGGCCGCGGCACGACCTTCCGGGTTTATCTGCCCCGCCTGAACATAACGTCTGATACAAAATTCATCAGGTCGTCGGAAGCCGCCCTGCGCGGGGGCAACGAAACCATTTTGCTGGTGGAGGATGATCCCGCCTTGCGGGAAACCGTGCGGATCGCCCTGACAAATTATGGCTACCGGGTGCTGCAAGCGTCCACCGGCGACGAAGCTTTGGCGGTCTGGCAACAACATCGCGCGGAAATCCGCCTATTGCTCACGGACCTGGTGATGCCCGGCGGAATGACCGGGATCGAACTGGCCGCAAAGCTTTTGTCGCAGGCCCCCGGCTTAAAGGTGATTTATGCCAGCGGCTATACCGCGGAGGTGGCCAGCAAGGATTTTCCTCTCGAAGCCGGCGTCAATTTTTTACAAAAACCCTTCGATCGGTTGAAGCTGATGCAAGTCGTGCGCGACCGGCTGGATCAACCCGCCTAAGCCAAATCCTCGTAGTTGGGGATTGGGTTTAAATTCGCAGTTTCGCGCGCCGCCGGAATGAGGTATTGTTCCGGCGGCTTTTTTGTTTGTTCAAGCTGCAAAATGAGCGCGCGGCAGGGCCGCGGTTCGTTTTGCATTTTTTAATTTTTAATCATGCAGACAGGAATGGCATCCGCGCCACAATCCGTGGCTCATCACGGTCACGGTGATGCTGGCGGTGTTCATGGAAGTGCTGGACACGTCCATCGCCAACATCGCGCTGCCGCACATCGCGGGCGGCTTGTCGGCCACGCCGGAGGAGGCCACGTGGGTGCTCACGAGCTATCTGGTCGCGAACGCCATCGTGCTGCCGATGACCGGCTGGCTCGGAAATTATTTTGGCCGCAAACGCGTTCTGCTTTCGTGCATCGTGATGTTCACGTTCGCGTCGGTGCTTGTGCGGGCTGGCGTGGGATTTGCCGACGCTGGTGATCGCGCGGATTTTGCAGGGCTCTGGGCGGCGGCGCGATGGTGCCGATCGCGCAGTCCATCATGCTGGAAAGTTTTCCGCGCGCAGAAGCGCGGCGCGGCGATGGCGGTGTTCGCGCAGGGCGTGGTCGTGGCGCCGATCCTGGGTCCGATGCTCGGCGGCTGGATCACGGACAGTTATTCCTGGCGCTGGATTTTTTACATCAATGTGCCGGTGGGAATTTTTGCGGTGCTGATGGCGAAATGGGTCGTCGAGGATCCGCCTTACATCAAGCGCAACGCTCGAAGCGACGATTGACTACATCGGCTTCGCGCTGCTGGCCGTGTGGCTGGCGACGATGCAGATCGTTTTGGACAAGGGCCAGGAAGCCGACTGGCTCGGCGCGGAATGGGTGCGCTGGTTCACGGTCACGTCCGTGGTTTCCTTTTTGAGTTTCATCTGGTGGGAATTTCAAACCGATCATCCGCTGGTGGATCTGCACGTTTTCAAAAACCGCAATTTCACCATCGGCCTGATCTTGATGACGTCGCTCGCGGCCATTCTTTACGGCACGACGGCGCAACTGCCGCTGTTCCTGCAAACGCTGATGGGCTATCCCGCCTTGCAAGCCGGCTACGCGATGAGCCCGCGCGGCGTGGCGGCGTTCATTCACCACTTTTTTTGTCGGGCGGCTGGTGGGAAAAATCCGCATGCGCTGGATGCTGTGCATCGGCTTTGTGACGCTGGCGTATTCGTCGTTTCTGCTCGCCAACATCAACCTGCAAGTCAGCATGGGCAGCGTCATCTGGCCGAGCGTCGTCAACGGCATCGCCATCAGTTTCATTTTCGTGCCGCTGACGACGGCGACGATGAGCCAGCTCGCCCAGGCGCAAATCGGCAACGCCAGCGGCCTTTACAATCTCATGCGCAATCTCGGCGGCAGCATCGGCATCGCGTTCGTCACCACCATGCTCGCGCGCGGCGCGCAGGCGCATCAGGCGCTCATGGTCGGCGCATCTCGCGCCGACCGACCCGGCGTTCGCGCAGCGTCTGGCCGCCGCCAAACATCTGCTCGCGCACCACACTGATTCCGTGACCGCGGCGCGGCAGGCTTACTCCGCCATTTATTCGCTGCTGGATCAGCAGGCGCATCTGTGGGCGTTCGTGGATAATTTCTTTTTGTTCGGCTTGCTGGCGCTGGGCGGCATTCCGCTGATTTTTCTGTTCAAGCGCGTGCATTTCGTCAAGAAAGCCAATGCCCCAAATTAGTCCAATGTCCAAAGTCTAAAGTCCAAGGTCGGATGACTTTGGACATTGGACTTTGGGCATTGGACTCGTTTGGACTTGCTCCTACAAAATACATCTGCGGTGATCGAAATCAGTTGCCGGAAAGATGGAATTATGATTTATTGCTTAAAACACCGACGGTAGCTTTGAAATAAAATACGCGGACGTGTCTTTCAATGCCTCCGCTCCGCCGGCAAGTTCGATGGAATCGGCGCGGTTGGTGAATCAACCGACCGCCAAGTTCGGCGCCCCTGACCGCCATGAAACAAACAATCCGGATTCTCATCCTCGAAAATCAGCCCGCCGACGCGGAACTGATGCTGCGCGAACTGCGCCGCGCGGGCTACGAACCGGAATGGAAACAGGTCGCGACGGAACCGGATTTTCTGGCCCAGTTCGACCAGGGCTGGGAGATCATCCTGGCGGACTGCCAAATGCCGCAGTTCACCGGCTTGCGGGCGCTGGAATTGTTGAAGACGCGCGGGCTGGATATTCCGCTGATTCTCATTTCCGGCACCGCCGGCGAAGACCTGGCCGTCCAAGGCATGAAAGCCGGCGCGAATAATTACCTCCTGAAAGACCACCTCGCCCGGCTGGGCCAGGTCGTCAAACGGGAACTGCAGGACGCCGCCGCGCGGGGCGCGCATCATTTGGAGCGGGTGGCTCTCAAGTTGAGCGAGTTTTCCATCCTGCACTCCTCCCTGCCCACGTATTGGATCGCGGGCGACAGCCGCATTCTGCGCGTCAACGAGGCCGGCTGCAACCAGCTCGGCTACACCGAGGCCGAACTGCTCAACCTCTCCGTCGCGGACATTGACCCGGATTTCCCGATGGAACGGTGGCCGGCGCACCGCCAAGACTTGCGCGCGCGCCGCCGGATGATTTTCGAGACGCGGCACCGGCACAAGGAGGGTCGCATTTTCCCCGTCGAGGTGGACCTCAACTGGTTTGAGTTTGAAGGGCGGGAATATCACTTCGCTTTCGCCCGCGACCTGACCGCGCGCAAACAAGCGGAGACGGAACTCGAACAGGAACGCAACCTCTTGCGCACGCTGATTGACCACATCCCGGACATGATTTATGTGCGGGACCGGGCCAACCGCTTTTTGACCGCCAACCAGAGTTTCGCCCGGCGCATGGGCGTCGCCACCGCCGCGGATCTGATCGGCAAAACGGACGCGGATTTTTACCCGCCCGAATTGGCGGCCCAATACGCCGCCAGGGACAAAAAAATATTCGCCGGCGATGAACTGCTCAACTACGACTGCGTCATTCCTTTTCCGAACGGTGAACATCTGAACGCTCTAAACACCAAGGTGCCGCTTAAAAACGCCCAAGGAGAGGTGATCGGAATCGTCGGCGTCAGCCACGACCTCACCGAGCGAAAGCAAATGGAGCAGGCGCTGCGGGAATCGGAGGCGTTTTATCATTCGCTGGTGGATCAAATGCCCGCCGGAGTTTTTCGCAAAGGCCCGGACGGCCGTTTTCTATTTGTCAGCCCCGGATATTGCCGGCTCAAAGGCATGAAGGCGGAGGAGTTTCTCGGCAAAACTCCCAAGGAAACCGCCGCCGAAAAAATGGCCAAACAGGAGGCAACCGAGCAAGCCGTCAAGTATGTCGCCCAAGGCGAGGATCATCACCGGCAGATCATGGAAACCGGCCGGCCCATTGATGTCATTGAAGAATATGCCACCGCCAACGGCGGGAAACAGTTCCTGCACGCGATAAAAATCCCCGTCAAGAATGCGGACGGAAAAATCATCGGCACCCAGGGCATCCTGTTCGACATCACCAAGCAAAAACAGGCGGAACTGGCCCTGGCCAACGAACAGGCGCTCTTGCGCACCTTGACGGACAATCTGCCGCTGGCCGTCTATATGAAAGACAACGCCGGGCGCAAAATCCTGACGAATCCGGTGGATCTCCAGAACCAAGGCGTCACCTCCGCGGCGGAAGTGCTCGGCAAAACGGATTTCGATATTTTCCCGCCGGAACAGGCGGCGGCCTTTCACGTGGACGACCAGCACGTGTTTGACACCGGCCAGCCCGTGCTCAATCGCGTGGAAAAAATCACCCGTCTCGACGGCTTGCTCCGCTGGTTCCTGACCTCGAAAGTTCCCCTGCGCGATGCCACCGGCAAGGTGACCGGTCTGGCCGGCTTTGGCCTCGACATCACCGAGCAAAAACAGGCGGAACTGGCCCTGGCCAACGAACGAGCGCTCTTGCACAGCTTGGTGGAAAACCTGCCGCTGGCCGTCTATATGAAAGACCTCGCCGGGCGCAAAACCATGGCAAATCCGGTGGATCTCTACAACCAAGGCGCCGCCTCCGAAGCGGAAATCCTCGGCAAAACTGATTTCGATTTCTTTCCACCGGAGCAGGCGGCGGCCTTTCACGCCGACGATCAGCAGGTGCTGGACGGCCAGCCCATTTTCAACCGCGAGGAAAAGCTGACCCGGCCCGACGGCTCCGTCCTCTGGCTCCTGACCTCGAAAGTTCCCCTGCGCGATGCCACCGGCAACGTGACCGGTCTGGCCGGCTTTGGCCTCGACATCACCGAGCGCAAGAACATCGCGGAAGCCCATGACCAACTGGCGTTGGCCGTCGAGCAGTCCGCCGAAACCATCATGATCACCGACCGCGGCGGCACGATTCTCTACACGAATCCGGCGTTCGAGAAATCCTCCGGCTACACCCGCGGGGAGGCGCTCGGCCAGAATACCCGGATGCTCAAAAGCGGCAAACAGGATCCGAATTTTTACCGCCGCATGTGGGAAGTGCTCGAACGCGGGGAAGTTTGGACCGGCCATTTCATCAACAAACGCAAGGACGGCAAGCTTTACGAGGAGGAGGCCACCATCTCGCCCATCCGCGACGCCGCCGGCCAGATTATCAACTACGTGGCCGTCAAGCGCGACGTGACGCGCGAAGTGCAACTCGACGCCCAACTCCGCCAGTCGCAAAAGATGGAGGCCATCGGCCAGTTGGCCGGCGGCGTGGCGCATGATTTCAACAATATCCTGGCGATCATCCAAATGCAGGCCAGCCTGCTCAAAAACGGCGGCCCGCTTTCCGCCGAGCAGTTGGAAATGGCGGAGGAAATCGGCAACACCGTGGAACGCGCCGCCGCGCTGACCCGCCAGTTGCTGCTCTTCAGCCGCCGGGAAGCGCTCCAGATGCGCGATCTGGACTTGAGCGCCGCCATCACCAACCTGACCAAAATGCTGCGGCGCGTGCTGGGCGAAAACATCACGGTGCAGATCAATTTGTCGGCAGAACCGATGTTCATCCATGCCGACGCGGGCATGATGGAGCAGGTGCTGCTGAACCTGGCGGTGAACGCCCGCGACGCCATGCTCAACGGCGGCCAGTTGGTCATCTCGACGGCCGGCGTGGAATTTGACGAGCTGTCCGTCGCGCAATCCCCGTCGGCGCGGCGCGGCTCGTTCGTGTGTTTGAACGTGGCCGACACCGGCGGCGGCATTCCGCCGGAAATTCTGCCCCGGATTTTCGAGCCGTTTTTCACCACCAAGGACGTGGGCAAAGGCACGGGTCTGGGCCTGGCCACCGTGTTTGGCATCGTGCAACGCCACGAGGGCTGGATCAATGTCTACAGCGAAGTCGGCCAGGGGACGACGTTCAAAATATATCTGCCCCGGCTGGTCGGCCTGACCGCCCGGAACATCGCGGAAAAAATGCTGGCCACGCCCCCCACCGGCCAGGAAACCATCCTGCTGGTGGAGGACGAAACGGCCTTGCGCGACTCCGTGCGCAAGATTCTGGCCCGGCTGGGCTACCGCATCCTGGAAGCGCCCAACGGCGTCCAGGCCCTGGAAGTCTGGAAAGAACATCACGCGGAGATTCGGTTGTTGCTGACCGATCTGGTGATGCCCGAGGGCATGAGCGGAAAAGAGCTGGCGCAACGGCTGCTCCGGGAAAATCCCGGGCTGAAAGTAATCTACATGAGCGGCTACAGCGCCGAACTGGCGGGCCATGATCTTTCCCTGCAAGAAGGAACGAACTTCCTCGCCAAGCCATTCCAAATGCAAATACTCGCCCAAACCATCCGCAACAGACTGGATCAATCCGGCTGAAGCGCTGAAACGGCGAGACGCGATGGCGGGCGCAACTTGACATTCCCACCGCCGCGGTGAAATTGTCAAAATTGAAACATTTTCGCCGCCGCCACGTCTAATCGCTTGGATATGAAAAATACAACCTTGGTCAAAACAGTTTTAATCGCCGCCAGCCTGCCATTGTTTGCCGGCTGCGTGGAACGTCAGGTGGTTTATCGCGACCGGCCGGTTTATGTGCAAACGCCAGCCGCCGCTCCGCCAGCCGAAGTCGTCGCCGCCGACCCCGCGCCGCCACCGCCACAGGTCGAAGTCATCCCGGTCGCAACCCGATCCGACCTTCATCTGGATCGGCGGCAGTTGGGAATGGCGTGGCCGCTGGTTCTGGACCGCCGGACATTGGGGGCCGCGTCCGCATCCGGGCGCAGTGTGGGTGCGCGGCGGCTGGGTGCATCGCGGACATGGCCGCGTCTGGGTCGGCGCCCACTGGCGCTGATCAACCGCCAATTTGAGCGAGCGCGTCCGCGGTGATTGCCCGGGCGCGCGCGTCGGTTGCCGCCTCGGCATAACAGCGGAACTCCGGCGCGTTGCCGGACGGACGCAGGTGGATGATCTCCTCGTTCGCAAAAATAATTCTCAACCCGTCCGTGCGGTTCAAACTGGCAACCCGACCGCAGATTTGGCCGAACATTTTTTCAATTTCAATCTTGTCGGCGGTCTCGGATCCGGAATCAAACTTCGCCAGAATCGCCGCGCTTTTCTCCGGCGCAAAATTTTTCCGCCGGTCGCTCGCCGTGAACCGCGCGGGCAGGCTGGCCGTCAATTGGGAAACGGTTTTGCCTTGCTGTTTCGCCAGCAGCAAAATGCCGAGGATCACGATCACCGCGTCGCGCGTCGGCAGCGCGCGAAGTTTTTTGCCGCCAGTTTCAATGTCCGAATTCAGCAAAAATCCGCCGTTAGCCTCGTAGCCGACCACGCGCTTCGCGCCGCCGGCCGCAGCCTCCATCATCGAGGCCACCACGAACGGCGAGCCGATGCGCGTGCGGCGGATGTCACGAAACCAGCCGCATTTTTCCACGGCAGTATTGCAGCTCACCGGCGTGCTGATGGAATCCGCCGCCAGAAATTTCGCGCACAAAATCCCCGCGATGTCGCCGCGCAGCCAGTTTCCGTTTTCATCGCTGACCAATGGCCGGTCGCTGTCGCCATCGGCGGAAACGAGGGCGTCAAATTTGCCCGTCGCCGCCCAGTCGCGCGCCAGCGCCACGTCTTCGGGCCGGATGGCTTCGGTGTCCACAGGAATGAATTTTTCCGAACGGCCCAGCGGCGTCACCTCCGCGCCAAGATGCGAAAGAATTTTCACCAGCACATCGCGCCCGACGGCGGAATGCTGATAAACGCCGACGCGCAAACCGTGCAGCGCGTCGGGCGCGAAAAAATTCAGGTAGCGCATGACATAATTTTCCCCGGCTTCGGGCGAAACGTCATGCGCGGCGGATAGCTTTCGTAAAATTTCCGTCGCGCGCCAAACAGCGCGTCGTCCAGTTCGACGATCTGGCTGCTCATGCCGTTTTCGTCGGACTTCAAAACTTCGCCGGCGCATTTGTTGAATTTGATGCCGTTGCGGTCGTCGGGAATGTGGCTGCCGGTGACCATGATGGACGGAATTTTATTTTCAAAACCAAACAGCGCGACGGCGGGCGACGGGATTTTTCCGCAGTTCACCGCTCGATAACCGAGATCATCCGCCGCGCGGCAGACGGCTTCCATCACGCGGCTGGTGCTGGGCCGGAAATCGCCGCCGACGGCAACGCGCTCGCCGGCGCGCCGGATTTCGCCAATGGATTCAAGGTATTGGAGAAATCCATTTGCGTAGGCGTAACAAACCGAATCCGTCATCGCCGTCGCCAGACCGCGCGCGCCGCTGGTGCCAAACGCCACGCCGCTGCGTGCCATCAAGTCTCGAATGGAAATGTTCATTGAATCCAAAATTATTGGGCGGTGGCCGGTTTTGCCTTTTCGTCGTAGAAATTTTTCAACACGTCAAACGCCAGTTTCTTTTCGCCATTGTGGCCGATGAGTCCCTTGACGTTCCAGCCGTCCTGAATGCCGGGCAGCGGCCGTTTCGGCGAACGGAAATCGCACAAAATCCACGGCGTGCAGCCGCTGAAGCCGGGGATTTTCTCCAGCATCGGCAGCGTGCGGCGATACACATCCGCCTGATATTCCTCGCTGAACCGCGTCAAGGCGTCGGCATGAAAACCCTGCCTGGCGCCCGGCGCCAAATTCGCTGATGAACACCGGCTTGTTGTATTTGATGCTCCAGTGGAGGCGGTCAATTTTTTCCGGCAGGCCGTCATACCAGCCGGTGTATTCGTTGAAACTGCACAAGTCGGTGAACTCGCCGAACGGATCGTCCACGATTTTGTGCAGTCGGCATCATTCGGGTCGGCGCGCACTTCCATCGCCGCGGAAACCAGCCGCGTGCCGTCCAGCGCCCGCGCCTCGTCCACGAGCGATTTCAAAAATTTCGTGCGCGCCTCGCCCACCGGTGTTTCATTCGCCACCGACCAGACGATCACGCTGGCGCGGTTTTGGTCGCGCGCAATCAGATCGGCTCAATTGCTGCTTTGGCGTTCGCCAGCGTGTCTGCGTTCGTCCACTCAATCGTCCAATAAACCGGAATCTCCTCCCAGACCATGATGCCCATTTCGTCGGCGAGCCGCGCCATGTGCTCGTTGTGCGGATAATGCGCCAGCCGGACGAAATTGCAGCCCAACTCCTTCGCCCAGCCGAGCAGCAGTCTGGCGTCCGCCTCCGACCACGCGCGGCCGCCGCGCAGCGGATTTTCCTCGTGAATGGCAATGCCGCGCAGAAAAACCTTGTGGCCGTTTAGCAAAATATCCTGGCCGCTGGTGGCAATGGTGCGGAAGCCGATGCGGTCTTTCAATTGATCTTCGCCGCTGGAAATTTCCACCTCGTTCAAGCGCTGGATTTTCCGGCGACCACAATGGCAAGGTTCGGCGCGGAAAGTTCAGCCCGAGCGCAACCCTTGGCGTCCGCTTTCATTTCAGCGGCGAGCTTGAGCGACGGAAAGATAATTTTCACGGTCTGCTCTTTGTCCGCGCCATCGAGTTGGACATTCGCTTCAATCGTGTTGGTCGTGCCGGGCTTGAGCCGCACGCGAAAATTGGAAATAAACGTCGCGGGCGTTTCCACCAGCAGCACATCGCGCGTGAGGCCGCCGTAATTCCACCAGTCCGTGTTGACCGTCGGCACGCCATCGGCGTGGCGGTTGTTGTTGACGCGCACGACGAGCGAATTGTTCGTCGCCTTCGCCAACGCGGTGATTTCATAAGCGAACGGCGTGAAGCCGCCGATGTGTTTGCCGAGCTTCTGGCCGTTCAGATAAACGTCCGCCTCGTAATTCGCCGCGCCGAAATAAACGAACAGCCGGTGGCCGGGCGCGGATTTGGCCGCGTCAAATTTGGTGCGATACCAGACCGAGCCTTCGTAATAAAACAGTTTTTCGTCCTGCGAATTCCAGTCGCCCGGCACGTTCAACGTCGGGCTGGTGTCAAAATCATATTCGACCAGGTCGGTCTTGTCCTTCGCGCTGCCGGTCGAGAAAAAATCCGCCGCCGGGATGCGGCGCCGCGTCGTAAGGCTGGTGGCGGTAGTCGTAATAGCCCGTGTCATACGGATCCACGATGACGTGCCACTTGCCGTTCAAGCTCGTCACCTGCCGCGCAAACACATCGGCGATGACCACTTCGGCGCGGGTTGGAACGCCCGCGAGCACCGCACCAGCCAGAACAACCCAAAAGCATTTTTTAAAGGTTTGCACCCGCTCAAAATAGCCAAACCCAGAATTTGAAGAAATGTTTTTCAACCGGGCGGCCAGCGAACCTCATTTTTGGCTTCACTATTATCAAAACCTCCTTTATTTTTCAGTTGTTGCGCATATGGTGAAATTGGCAGACACGCTACTTTGAGGTGGTAGTGCCGCAAGGCATGCAGGTTCAAGTCCTGCTATGCGCACCATATTTCCAAATGAAATTGGGCATCCATTGGAAGTTTGCACAGAATTTGCACAAAATCCCGCCCGACCTGCTGACCGCCGCGTGAAATTCCCCGTCACCATCCGGCACCGCAACAGCAAGGCGAAAATCTACCGCCCTGCCGGGAAATTCAATTACTACCGCGTCGCCTATCACCGTCGCGGGCAAACGCCGGATGCAAACCTTTGCCGACTATTCCGCCGCCAAAGCCGCCGCCGAACGCATCGTGCGCGACGCGGCCAACGGTTCACAAGCCGCCGCGCTTTCCGCCAGCCAGTCCCGCGACGCGCTCGCCGCGCTGCAAAGCCTCGAATCATTCCGGCAATCCACAGGCCGCGCCGTGTCGCTGCTGGCCGCTGTCCGCGAATTTGTCGAGGCGTCTGGCAAACTTCATGGCCGCAGTCTGGACGAAGCCGTCGCGGGCTATCTGCGCACCGTCGTCAACGTGAAGCGCAAAGACATCGCCGAAGCCGTCGCGGAATTTTTACAGGCCGACGCCCCGCGCACGAAAGCCGCCGACGGCCAGCGGGCGCAACTGTCCGCCAAATATGCTTACAACCGCGAATTGCAGCTTGACCGCTTCGCCGCCATGTTCCCAAACACCGCCGTTTGCGATTTGAGCAAAGAACACCTCGACACCTTCATTGGTTCCCTCGACACGGTGAAAGGCACTTCCCGCAATGGCCGCGCCGCCGGTTCCGCGAAATCCCGCAACCACTACCGCGCCACGATCCGGCAATTCCTGCAATGGGCAGTCCGCAAAGATTATCTCGCCCCGACGCATCGCTTGAACGAAGCCGACGCCATGCGCCCCGAACGCGCCAACACCGCCGCCGTGGAATTTTACACGCCGGACGAATTGGCCGCGCTGCTGGCCGCTGCTGATGACACGTTCCGCCCGATCATCGCCATTGGCGGACTGGCCGGACTGCGCACGGCGGAATTGTTGCGCTTGGATTGGGCGGACGTGTGGCGCGTCGCCGGTACACATTGAAGTCACGGCGGGCAAGGCCAAGACTCGCCAGCGCCGCCTTGTGGAAATCTGCCCCGCGCTGGCCGCGTGGCTTGAACCATTCCGCAAGCTGACGACCGGCAAACTCTGGACCGGCCATGAAATCACGTTCCAACAGCATTTTGTGGATCTGTGCGACGCCGCGAAAGTGACGCGCAAAACCAACGGCCTGCGCCACAGTCTTTTGCTCGTTTCACTTTGCCGCGCACGCCAACGAAAACCAGACCGCGCAGCAAGCGGGCAACTCGCCGCAAATGATTCACTCGCATTACAAAGGACTCGCCACGAAAGCCGACGCGGAAAAATGGTTCAACGTGAATCCGCAACCGTGACACGATGAAACCCGCGCCAAAAAAGGGTTCAATCGTAACTGGCGAGCTTTATCGCAGTTTTCGACTGCGGTATCGCGTCAGCGGATTGCCGCCGAGAGGACTCGTGAAGCGGATCGAGTCTGCGCTGGCAGAATTGGAAGCACAGGCAAAAGTTGGACGCGATAAAGCCAAAGACGAATTTGAACGCTTGATGACCGCGCTCAACTCAAAGTATCAAACTGAATTGCGGGAGCGAGCTAAAGCTGGTGATAAGTCATTTCACGGATCATCTTCAATTCAAGAATTATTGTGGCTGGCTGACGATACGATTGAATGTCTCCACTGGCTGGCAAAAAATAGAAGTGCGGATTGCGAATACTATGCGGAACGCCGGATGAATTGGCCCGGATTCGTCAGCATCTTGGCGGACATTGAAAGCAAGTCGCAGGCGATAAAAGCCTGCATCCCGCTGGGCCGAAAATTTGAACATTACAGCCGCAAGCGGACACAAGCAGATATCCTGTTTCGTTGTGCGCGTTTTGCCATTGATTACTTCACCGACCATCCCAGTATGGATGGCAACTCTTCGTATTACTTCTACCCAGACATCAAAGGCGTGGAATGGATGGAACGGGAAAAAGGGGTCAAGGCGATCAACGATTATTGCGCAAAACTTGGTCCCGTTACGCAAAACAACTGGTGGCAATGGAAACCAATTTTCGCGCGGTTCATTACGTTGCAATATGGTCCACCGTCAGAGCGATGGAAACTAATTCCCGATACACCAATGCCGAAAAAATGGTATCAAAAATCCGTGCTCAAATCCAAGCGGCCTGAGTTAGTCCCGAAATCATGGAATGATTGCCTGCACATCGCGGACCGTTTCGGAACAACCGCTGAATGGTATCAGGAGTTTGGAAAGAAGCTGCCACTTTCACCGGCGGAAAGAACCGAGTTGGAAAATGACTTGAAACAAATGGCCGCGCGAAATCGAAAGCTCTGCATCATGGACGTGCCGCCGGACGCCTCGCTTGCGCGGCTTCAGAGACGTGCCAACGAACGGAACGCGAAATGGGGCGATTACAAAAATGAAATTCTTCGCCGGTGCCAAAATTTGCTTCCGCCCATCTAACTTCTTTGCAACTTTCACACCGTTAAAAGTGTCAGTGGTTTTCTTCTAATCAGCAAGCATCCGCGCGAAAGTGGATTCATGGTTACTGACATGAATCAAACAGCATCGTTCGGCGCGGATTCAATCCTCGACGAGAAAACCTTTTTAACAAAATTCCCGGTGTGTCGGCGCACACTTCGGAACTACGAACTTGCCGGAAAAATTCCGGTGATAAAAATCGGCCGGCGAAAATTCTACCATTGGGGCAGTTGCATCGCGGCCTTGCTCCGCATCCAGAAAGGCGCGGTGGAATCGTGAGCAAGACCTTCATGCGCCGCTCTAAATCCGACCGCTCGACGCTCCGCAAGATTGAAAAGATTTTGCGCGGCGGGAAAAAATCCAAACGCCGCCACGCGGCAGGAGCGCACGGTGAATGACCGCCAGGCACAATCCGGCAAACCCCTGTCCGGCAAACTGCCGACGCAAAAAACCGGATCATGGTTCAAGGCCATGCGCTCCGCTGATGTGTTGGAATTGATTCAAGCCAATCGAAACGCCTTTATTCTCGCTTACGTCATTGGCTGCCGCGCCCGTTATCGTCAGGGATTCAACGCCGATGGACTTGAACAAGGCGAGGCCATGCTCGGCGACTTCAAAAGCTACGGAATGAGCGAGCGCGAATATCGAACCGCAAAGGCGCAGCTTACCAAGTGGCGTTTTGCGACGTTCAAAACGACGAACAAAGGAACGCTTGGAAAGCTAATAGACACAAGGCTTTTTGACCCGCTGAACATTTCAGCCGACAGGCAAAATGACAATCCACCGCCGGGCAGGCGACAGGCCAGCGACGGACAGCCGACGACTAACAAGAAAGTAAAGAAGGGAAATAATGAAAAAGAAGGTGGTAAGAACAGCCCGCGTATTTCCATTCCAGATTGATTTTTATGAGCAACGAACCAGACCAAAACGAACTACCACCACCAGACAGCTCTGATGAAGCTGGTGAGACATTCGAGCAACGAATGAACCGATTTGCCGAATCCGCAAGGCAGCGAGCGGAGAACGAACGCCGCGAACGGCTGGCTTTCATGGCCACGCAACCACAGTCCAACCCGTGCAAGGTTCATCCTGACTGCCTCCGACCGATTGACGAAAAAGCGACCGACGAGGCGACGCGATATTATTCATTCAGTCTCGGCAAACCCGTCGCTGGTTATGCGCCATGTCCAACGTGCATTCAAGACGCCAAGAACCATGAATTAAAAGAATTCGGCGTGCCTGAAAATCTGATTCACGCCACGTTTGAAAACTTCACGCCGGACGGTGAAACCGAGGCCGAGCAGGTCAGCCTGGTCAAAGAGTTTTGTAAGAAACGGACTGGCTTTCTCATCATGCTGGGTGCCTACGGAACCGGAAAAACGCATCTTGGCGTCGCCGCGCTCCGCAGTTTTAACGGCGGCTGGCTGGTCAAACAGGCGTCTCTTTTACGCGCGCTCCGTGATACCTACAACGACAAGGCCGCGTTTGATCCCATTGACCGCGCACAGTCCGCCCGGTTGTTTGTCCTCGATGATGCTGGCTTTTCCGGTGGTGGAAACGATGAATTGAATATGCTGCATGAAATTCTGGACTATCGCCACGGCGAACGGTTGCCAACGATCATCACCAGCAACCTGCCGTTTGAAAAACTTTCATCCGTTCTCGGCGGGCGCATGGGAGACAGGTTTCGTGAATCCGTTTTTCGTGTTCTGACATTCACCGGCAACAGCCATCGGCGCGACGCCCGCGAACGCTATTTTGACGCGCCTCCAACCAAACCACCCGCCCGGCAAAAATCCACGAATCCATTTTATGAAAATTCCCCTTCTTGACTCTCTACGCCAATGGCGTAAGATTTCTCCAATGGTCTTTGAAGAATTCGCGCCGTTCGCCCGCCGCGTGCCGGATTTGCTGGACGATGACGACGTGGCGCGAGTGCAAATGCAATTGATGGCACGACCGGACGCGGGCAAAGTCATTCCCGGCGGCGGCGGTTTGCGCAAATTGCGCGTGGCCGCCAAAGGTCACGGCAAACGCGGCGGCGCGCGGATCATTTACTATTGGGCGGTTGCCCGCGACCGCGTCCTGTTGCTGGACATTTACGCGAAGAACGAACGCGAAGATTTGACCGCCGACCAGTTGAAACAACTGCGGCTGCTGATTGAAGATTATCGAAAATGAACAAAGAACGCTTTGATGAACTGGCCGACGCCATCCGCCGCGCGAAAGACATTCGCCGGGGCGACGCCACGCCCGCGCGCGTGTGGGAAGTCACGCGCGGCAAGGACGGCAAATTTCACCGTCGCCAGCTTGACCCGGAACACTATCGCCGCCAGCAAAAGGCCGAATGGGAAAACACCGTCGCCGCCACGCGCTCAAAACTTCGCCTGTCGCAAAACAAATTCGCGGAACTGCTTGGCATCTCGGTAAAGACGTTGCACAACTGGGAACAAGGCCGGCGCAAACCCACCGGCGCGGCGCGCGTGCTGCTGCGCGTGGCATCACGGCATCCGCAAATCGTTTTGGAGGAAGCGGCGGCGTGACGCGGCGCAACTCTGCGCGAGGTCGGGACGGCGGTTGACTACTGATGAAGAAGCCCGCGCCGTTGCCATCCGCGAAGAGATTCTCAAGGTTAAGTTTTTTCTGCCGCCGATTTCTCGCGCTGGAATTGCAATAGCACGCTCAACATCATTGCGCCGCAAAACACCAGCGCTCCTCCGACCATTTCAACCGTGGCGTAAATTTGCTGAAAAATTGTGCCGTCTTTGGACGCTTCAACATTTTGCTTTAGCAAAAAACCGTCACCACACAAGAAAAGCCCATAGACGACAAGCACCGCAATTATGACATGGAGTAAAATCCCGCTGACAAATAGCAGATAACCCAGCGCCAAACACAAGCAAAGTATCACGGCGGCAAAAACATAAACGCCGGCTATCCCAATCCATGTCAGAGCATCGTGGCGCAATTCTGGCAGGCAGAGAATGTAAATAATCACAGTCAGCAAAAGCGAAATAAGCCCAATGGCGATCCACAGTTTCAAGCTCCATTTTTTCCTTTGTTCTGGCGTTGGCGCGATGTTGTAGCGATACGGATTCGGCAGCTTCCCGCCGG
Source organism: uncultured Verrucomicrobiae bacterium (assembly GCA_963738225.1). Taxonomy (GTDB): domain Bacteria; phylum Verrucomicrobiota; class Verrucomicrobiia; order Limisphaerales; family UBA11358; genus UBA11358. The sequence continues at coordinate 128,068 of CAVTVR010000005.1, read as the reverse complement.
GGATCAGCAATCGGGTTTGAGAACCACAAGACGGGCACGGGGCAAACTGATTAGCGGCTTCAGCGTCAAACTCAATGTGGACGCCGCAATGTTGGCAGGAGCATTTTACAATCATAATTCAAAACCCTTTCGTGAGTGTGCTTTGGTTTAGCTGGTGCCTGGCCGGGCGTCAACAAAATCAGCGCGGGCGAATGCCCCGTCTGTCACGCCTTTGGCGGAATGGCCGGTGGTTTCTGCGCCTGTTTCAACGCCCATTGGCGATGCGCCTTGATGATGCTCTTGCGCAGAATTTCGTGGGACACGCCCGGATGCCCAATGCAGCACGTCATCCAGGAGCGCCTCAAAAGCCGCCAGGCACTCTCCGCTTCCGTGTCCCGCGCGGCGGAGACCGCTTCGTAAGCCAGAATGAGCGACTCCAGTTCCCGGTTCATTCGGGAAACACCTGTCTCAGAAATTCGCCGGCCTGTGCGTCAGACAACGTGGCGTCATGGAAAGTGTCGTAAGCGTCCTGCAACTGCCGGATGCGGACTTGCAAGCGCGCAGTCAAATCCGGCTCGTTAAAATCAGGGTCGGCAACCAAGGCGTTGATTAAATGGCTGGTGCGGATGGCCTCTTTGAACATGGTCTTGTGTTCCGTCAAGCTCCGCTGCGGTTGGCTCACGAAATATGAAATTGCTGCGGTGGATTTCCAATATCCTGTCCATCCAAAGAACCACTCCTTCAACTGACGCCGGATCATGTCGTGCGCCTGCGTTTGAATGTCCGGGATTTCGTCGCTGGCAATGGCCGTGCTCATGGCATCAAGAAACACCATGTCGACGGCTTTATCAAGTTTCATCCGGCGGGGCGAAGGTCAACAATTGTTTTGATTTGGATACTTTCAGCGAAAAGTCGGCTCATGGAGACTGGCAGGAATGCACGATTGCCTTGCTCCCGAATGGCCGGTAAGAGATTCCTTTGAAATTTCCCTGACGCCCGCGCCACGTTGCCCGCTGGCGCGTCTGAATTGGCCGGTGAAGGTGGAAATTCCGCCCGCCAGCCAAAAGCCTTGCACAGAGTTTGCACAAATTCGGGCTGAACTTTCCGGTTTGCACAACTTTTGCACACAATGCAGGCTTGCACAGAATTTGCACAGATTATTCTGCCGCCATTTGCTCACAGAATCGCAATATCGCTTGACAACATTCGCTTTTGTCTGCTAATCTACGGGCAATGAAAAGCAACGAAACACCCCCGACCGGAAACCATGAGAACACCCTGTTTGCAGGTTCAAGTCCTGCTATGCGCACCACTCCACCACTCGGAGACGTTTCGACGAGTAGCCAACCGCGCCGACGAAGCGGCGGGAAAAATTGCGCGCCCTGATTCGCCTTGCCAGCGCCCGAACAAAACTAAATTCACAACAACTCATGTGGTCACTCCTTAAAGAATTTTTCAAGTTCTCCCGGCAGGAGAAAAAATGGTGGCTGATCCCGCTCATCGTTGTGCTGCTGCTGCTGGGCGCGATCCTGATCTTTACCGCCAACTCCGGCATCGCCTGGGCGCTGTATCCGTTTCTCTGATTCGATGCCCGCGCCGCGCAATATCCTCGGCGTCTCGGCGTTTTACCACGACGCCGCCGCCGCGCTGGTGGTGGACGGAAAAATCATTTCCGCCGCGCAGGAAGAACGTTTCACGCGCAAAAAAAACGATTCCGATTTTCCGCGCCACGCCGTCGAATTTTGTCTCCGCCACGCGAATCTGTCGTCGGCGCAGCTCGACGCGGTGGTTTTTTACGACAAGCCCATTTTGAAATTTGCGCGGCTGCTCGAAACATATCTCGCCGTCGCGCCCGGCGGCTGGCGAACATTTCCGACGGTGTTGTCCAACTGGCTGGGCGAAAAACTGGATTTGCGCAAAACCATCCGCGCGGAACTGCCGGAGTTGCGGCCGAATTGCCAGATTCTTTTCACCGAACATCACCAGTCGCACGCCGCCAGCGCGTTTTATCCATCGCCGTTTGACGAGGCCGCGATTCTGACAATTGACGGTGTGGGCGAATGGGCGACCACGACCATCGGCCACGGGCGCGGCAGCGAAATCAAAATGCTGAAGGAACTGCGCTTTCCGCATTCGCTCGGGCTGGTCTATTCCGCGTTCACCGACTATTGCGGCTTCCGCATCAATTCCGGCGAATACAAACTTATGGGACTCGCGCCGTATGGCGAACCGAAATTTGCCGACGCCATCCGCCGCGAATTGCTCGACATAAAACCGGACGGCTCGTTCTGGCTGAACCTGGATTATTTTAATTTTCTGCGCGGCACGACGATGTCGAACAAAAAATTTCACACGTTGTTCGGTGGACCGCCGCGCGGGCCGGAGGAAAAAATCACGCAGCGGCACATGGATGTGGCGCGTTCCATTCAACGGGTCACGGAAGAAATCATGCTGCTGCTCGCGCGGCACGCCCGCGAAGCCACCGGCCAGAAAAATCTCTCGATGGCCGGCGGTGTGGCGCTGAACTGCGTGGCGAACGGAATTATTTTGCGCGAAAAGATTTTTGAGAAAATTTGGATTCAACCTGCGGCGGGCGATGCCGGCGGCGCGCTCGGCGCGGCGCTGGCGGCATGGTATGCGAACACGGAAAATCCACGGGTTGCCGTTGCCACCGATTCAATGCAAGCGTCACTGCTCGGTCCGGGGTTTGCCGACGGGGAAATTGAAACGGTGCTCCGCGTGCACAATGCCATTTTTCAAAAGCTGGAAACAGGGGCATTGCTGGATTTCACCGTCGAACTTCTCAAAACGGAAAAAGTCATCGGCTGGTTTCAAGGCCGGATGGAATTTGGCCCGCGCGCGCTCGGCAACCGCTCGATCATCGGCGACGCGCGTTCGGCAAAAATGCAGTCGGTGATGAATTTGAAGGTGAAGTTTCGCGAATCGTTCCGGCCGTTTGCGCCGATTGTCCGGCGCGAGCGCGTGGCGGATTATTTTGAACTGGAAACCGAGTCGCCTTACATGCTGCTCGTCGCGCCGGTGAAGAAAGAATTGCGCCGCGAGGTTTCGCCGGAAATCAAAGGGCTGGATCAGCTCAAAGCAATTCGTTCCACGCTGCCGGCCATCACGCATGTGGATTATTCGGCGCGAATTCAAACGGTGGCGCGCGAGGACAATCCGCTGCTCTACGATTTATTGCTGCGGTTCGAGCAGGCGACCGGCTGCGGCGTGCTGGTGAACACGTCGTTCAACGTGCGCGGCGAACCGATTGTCTGCACGCCGGACGACGCGTATCGCTGCTTCATGAATACAGAAATGGATTTTCTGATCATGGGCAGCTTTGTTATCGAACGCATGGCGCAGCCGCAACAAAAAATTTCACGGCGCATTTTGCCGCAGGCTGATTGAGATGAACCTGAACTTCAAAGAAGATCCGAAAGAATGGCGTAAATCCGCGCTGCTGGCCGCGCTGGGACTGGCGCTGATCAGTTCGCTGCTGCGCTGGCGAAAACATCTGCCGGTGACTGTTTGGCTGGTCTTGCTCGCGCTGTTCGGATTCGTCGCGATTTGCGCGTGGCTGCAACCGCGCTGGTTTCGCGGCTGGTATCGGCTCTCCTTGCGGCTGGGATTTTATTCGAGCCAGTTTCTTGGCCGCTGCGTGCTGGTGATGTTTTTTTTCTTCATCCTGACGCCGCTAGGATTTGTGCTGCGGTTAACGGGAAAAGATCCGCTGCGACTCAAGCGTCCGCCCGACGCGGGAACTTACTGGCATTCCGCCAGAGCTTGCAATCCCCTGGACCGTTTATTTTAGCCTGAACTGCCCGCATAAAAATGCGTTTGCAGGAAACGACCGGCACCGGTAGATTCTCGTCGTTCCCAACACGGCTGTTACAACTGGCGATTTCCGCAGGACGCAGTTTTATGCGGTTGCGAAAGCAGACAGTGAAAAACCCAAAATTATTTATGAATTTCCTCCGCATTACCAAAGGTTGGTTTTTGCTCGCCGCCGCACTGGCTTTGTTTTCACCGGGCGCGCGGGCCGACGCCGATGTTTCCCAGTCCGCTGCCCGCCCGTCGCCGGACTGGCTGCGCGCGGGCACCATTTATCAAATTTTCCCGCGCGATTTTTCCGTTGCCGGCAATCTGAACGGCGTCACGGCGAAGCTTGATGAGTTGCACGGTCTGGGAGTGAATATTCTCTGGACGATGCCGATCCATCCCATCGGCGAAAAATTTCGCAAGGGCGAATTTGGCAGTCCTTATTCCATCAAGGATTATTACGCGGTGGATCCCAACTATGGCACGCTGGACGATTTTAAAAAACTTGTCGCCGGCGCCCATCAACGCGGAATGAAAGTCATCATGGACCTCGTCGCCAACCATACGGCGTGGGACAGCGTGATGATGCAGCATCCGGATTTTTACAAGCACGACGCCCAGGGCCAGATCATTCCGCCCGTGCCGGAATGGACGGACGTGGCCGGCCTGAACTATGCCAGTCCCGCGCTCCGTGAGTATATGATCGCGATGCTGAAGTATTGGATCAAGGAAGCCGACGTGGACGGTTTCCGCTGCGATGTGGCCTCCATGGTGCCAACGGATTTCTGGGAACAGGTCCGCGACGAACTCGCCAAGGTCAAGCCGGACATCATGCTGCTCGCCGAGGCCAGCAAACCCGAACTGCTCGTGAAGGCGTTTGACATTGATTATTCCTGGCCGCTGCTCGCCACCATGAACGACGTTCTCATCCGCAGCGCGCCCGCATCCAAGATTCGCGATTCATGGGAAGACAGCCGCCGGCAATTTCCCAAGGGCGCGCTCCACATGCGGATTTCCGACGATCACGACGAAGCCCGCGCCGTTGCCCGCTACGGATTGAATGGCGCGCTCGCCGCCTCCGCGCTCATGTTCACACTCGACGGCGTGCCGCTCATCTACAACGGCATGGAAGTCGGCGACGCCACCGAATCCGGCGACCCGGCGCTCTTCGACAAGCTGAACATTTTCTGGCATCCGAAGGATCGCCCGCCGTTACGCGGGATTTATCATGATTTGATCCGGCTTCGCCATCAATATGCCGTGCTCCGCACTGCGCGGGTGGACTGGCTGCCCAACTCCGACGAAACCAGACTCGTCACCTTTCTGCGGGCTGATGACAAGGATCAACTGCTCGTCGCCATCAACTTTTCCAATCGCCCGCTCATCGCCAAGGTGGATTTGAAAAATGCGGACGGTTTTCTGCCGGTGGAAATTTCCGGCCTGAAAATTTCCGACCGAAGCCCGCTGCCTGAAATCCGGCTGAACGGATTTGAATGGCGCATTTACCATCGCGCCACCGCCGACAACGCGAAATAAATAATTCCCAATCCGGCACAATCATCGCAAATGCAAAAACCACGCCTGAATTTCTGGCAAATCTGGAACATGAGTTTCGGCTTCCTCGGCATCCAGTTCGGCTGGGGCTTGCAGATGGCCAACATGAGCGCCATTTACAGCTACCTCGGAGCGAACGCCGATTCCCTCGCCATTCTCTGGCTCGCCGCGCCCGTCACCGGCGTCATCATCCAGCCGCTCATTGGCCAATCGTCTGACCGCATGTGGACGCGGCTCGGCCGGCGGCGTCCGTTCATTCTCGGCGGCGCGATTCTGGCGTCGCTCGCGCTGGTGCTGATGCCGAACTGCCCATCCGTCTGGATGGCCGCCGGGCTGCTCTGGATTTTGGATGGAACCATCAACGCGAGTATGCAGCCGTTCCGCGCGCTCGTGGCGGACAACCTGCCGGACGAACAAAACTCGCAGGGTTTCGCGATCCAATCTCTCTTCATCGGCCTCGGCGGCACCATCGCATCCGCGCTGCCGTGGATGATGACCAACTGGTTCGGCGTCGCGGCGGACAACACCGCCGGCCACATCCCGCAATCCGTCCGGCTCTCGTTTTACATCGGCGCGGCGGCATTTTTGGGCGCAGTGCTCTGGACAGTTTTCAGCACCAAGGAATATCCGCCAACGGAATCCGAACTCGCGGAGCTCCGCGCGCGCAAATTCGACTGGACGCTCGGCCTCGGCGACATCTTCGCGCTGATCTTTCATCTGCCGCGCCGCATGTGGGAACTCGGCGTCGTGCAGTTTTTCACCTGGATCGGCATGTTTTCCATGTGGGTTTATTTTTCACCCGCCGTCGCGAAAAACATTTTCCACGCCGCAACCGGCTCGCCCGAAATGGAAGCCGCCGGCGCATGGTCGGGCATTTGTTTTGGAGCATATAATGCCGTGTGTTTCTTCTTTTCCTTCGTGCTGCTGTCGGTGACGAAACACACCGGGCCAAAACTGATGCACGTCATCTGCCTCGCCATTGGCGGCATCGGACTGGCGACGGTGCCGCTGGCCACGGACAAGCATGACCTGCTGATCGCCATGACGGCGGTCGGCATTGCGTGGTCGAGCATCCTCTCAATGCCCTACGCCATGCTCGCGCCGGCGCTGCCCAGGGAAAAAATCGGCGTGATGATGGGCATGTTCAATCTGTTCATCGTCATCCCGCAGATCGCCGCTTCCAGTTTGCTCGGCTACATCCTGAAAAATTTCCTGCACAGCGAGCCGATGAACGCGCTCGTTCTCGGCGGCGCAAGCATGGGCTTCGCCGCGTTGCTGACGCTGCTGGTGGTGAGTTTCAAAAAATCCGGCGCGGAACCGCTGCCCATCGCCGGCGGCGGCGGGCATTAACGCCTGTTAAATTTGCCGAACCGCGAAAGACGCGAAAGACGCGAAAAGGAAATGAAGAAAATTCTTGGCAACCTCGCGAAAACGAAGGAAAGTAAAACCACCAAGTTATGGCCACCCTGACTTTAGACCGCGTTCTGACCGATGCCGAAGCATTGCCTGCTGACGAACAGGAAATGCTCGAAAGCCTCCTGCGTAAACGCCGCGTCGAAGCGTGGCGGCGCGAAACGGCGGCGGCGGCAAAAGAGGCCGTGAAATCCTTTCGTGCCGGCAAGCTCAAGCCGCAGTCCGCCGAAAGCATCATCACTCGCTTGCGCCACGGCAAATGAGCCATGCGCGAACTCGTTCTCACGCCCAAGTTTGAACGGGCGTTTCATCGTCTCACGCGGAAAAATCCCGCGCTGCAACCGCAGATTGAAGCGGCCTTGCAGCGCATGGCGGAAAATCTCAACGACCCGCGCCTGAAAACCCACCACTTGAGCGGCCCGCTTGCCGGCCTGCACGCCTGTTCCGTGGCCTACGACTGCCGGATTGTTTTTGCCAAACAAAAGCATCCGAAAACCGGCGCGGAAGTTCTGCTGCTGATCAACCTCGGCACGCACGACGAGGTTTATTAAATCTTCCATTCGCATCTGCGCGGCGAACCAGTCCAGCAACGCGGCGACGAGTTTTGAATTTTTAGTTTTTGGTTTTGAGTTCAAAAATTCGCCGAACCGCGAAAGACACGAAATACGCGAAAAGGAAATGAAGAAAACTCACGCTGAAAAAAGTGTTAATTGTGCCTCTATCGTTTCAATTTCTGAACTATTGCTCGAAGCTTCTCAATGTCGCCGCGCTTGCCGTCCATTCGGTGAAGTATCCGATGACAGTTCGCACAAACGGTGCGCAAATCCTCGATACTGGTTTTGACTTTGCCACTCAATTTGCTTAACGGCACAACATGATGTGCCTCGGCAAAATCCACACCTAATTCACCATATATTTTTTTAAAACGCATTCCGCAGACCTGACAAGTGTATTTGTCGAGGATTTTCCGTTCGGTTGCCAAATATCGGCTGCGCTCACGCTGTAAATGGGAAATTATCCATTTGCGATTTTCCTCTTGCGGAAATACTTCGTTTTCTTCTTTCTCTTTTTCCGATTGCGGCAAGCTGCGGGCAACCGTTTCAAAAAATGCGGCGGCACGAGCTACCACATCAGGATTAAGCTTGTCTCCTTTTATCCGGCCAGTCACGTCGTAGATGCCAAAGTAGGAGTATCTATTCCAGTATTCCTCTAGTATCGCTTCACCAAATTCATTGCGTTTTATGTTGTCGGGAAGAAAGTAGAAATCACCTTCACCCCATTTCATGTCTTTGTGAGAGATTTGGCGGCACAGCGGCAGTTCTTTTTCTGCATTTTCGGCTATCTTCCGCATTTTCGACACGTTGCCCCAAGCCAGACAGTAATAGAATTTACGAGATTCATACCCAGCGAAACGATCAAGCCAGATTTGCAGGCTGGCCCGACCCAAACTGCCAATTTTGACACGCCATCCGCCCGTGTTTACCTTGCCTATCCACGCTCGCGCTGGCCAACGGACTCGCATTGGAGTTTCGTCTTGGCAGTTCCACAATTTTTCCACTACGGCTTGTGTGGTCTTTAATAAAAGCGTTTGTTCATTCATTATTGGCAAATGGCTTGCAAGGTAGTCTGCGCGGATTTTCTTTGCCGTCAATGGTCTAATGCCTGCAATTTCAAATAAATGGCCGCACGGAAATTTCAGACACGAATTGCACGGATTTTCACAAATTCAATTCATGTTAATTCGTGTCAAAATTCTTTGTGTTCTTTGCGTTCCTTTGCGGTTAATTTTTTCCGCGTGAAACCGCTCACCATCCACACTTGCAAGCTGACCGTCGCGCCCCCAGCGCCGGCAGGCGCGAAAGATTATAGCCCACGATGAAATCGTGGGTATGGTCGTTCAAAACATTTTCAGCCCCGGAAGGGGCGGCAGAATCCACGCCGGCTATTTTCTTCCGTCCCTGACGGGACTTGTTCCGTTTCTGACGGTTTCCCACGGTTAAAGCCGTGGGCTACTATCGTGCGCCGCTCCGCAGCTAAAATTTTGTTCCGGCGGAAGATGACTTTCTTCGCCGCCTTCGCCTTCTTCGCGCGACCAAATCCATTTGCAAAACCTTTGTGCCTTTGCGCCTTTGCGTTTAATCTTTTTCGCGTGAAGCCGCCGACCATCCACACTTGCAAGTTGACCGACGATCAGGCGTCGGCGTTGCGGGCCGCGCTAGTGGCGCGCCATTGGAAGCCGCGCGAGGTGCCATACGCGCGCTTCGCGTTTGAATCGGATAAGACGAACATTGTGTTTTATGAAAGCGGCAAGCTGGTGGTGCAAGGGAAAGGCACGGCCGAATTTGTCGAATTTGTTTTGGAGCCGGAAATTCTCAAGCAGGCCAGGCTCGGCTACGAAACCATTTTGAATCCCGAACTGCTCCTGCCGCGAATCGGCGTGGATGAAAGCGGCAAGGGCGATTTCTTCGGGCCGCTATCCATCGCCGGCGTGTATGTGAACGAGCAGGTCATCAACGCCTGGAAAGAGGCCGGCATCCGCGATTCCAAAAACATTTCCAGCGACAAAAAAATTTCGGACCTCGCCGAACTCATCCGCCAGACGCCGGGCTGCGTGACGGATTCCGTCGTGGTCGGCAACGAGGCTTACAACCGGCTTTACGCGAAAATGAAAAGCGTCAACACGCTGCTCGCCTGGGGCCACGCGCGCGTGATCGAAAACCTGCTGGGCAAGCGTTATCAGATGAATCCGCCGCCGGTGAAGGCCATCAGCGACCAGTTCGCCGCGAGCAAGAGCGTGATTGAAAAGGCGCTGATGAAGCAGGGCAAGGAAATCCAGTTCGTGCAGCGGCACAAGGCGGAAGAAGACATCGCCGTGGCGGCGGCCTCCATCCTGGCGCGTGATGCCTTCGTGAAAAGCCTGGCGAAACTGGAAAAGGATTTTGCGATGAAGCTGCCGAAAGGCGCGAGCGCGGCGGTGGACGCGGCGGCGAAACAATTTGTGGCCGAACGCGGCGCGGGCGATCTGGCAAAAATCTCCAAGCTGCATTTCCGCACGGCACTGCGTGCGCAAGGTTTGCCCGAGCCGCCGAAGACGGAGTGGCGGAAATAGGTTCCAAAATGGAAATCAAAATCAAAACGGGCGAAGAATTAACTAAATTGCTGGGTGCTCTGGCAAAAGAAATTGTTTTCGCTCATATTTATTATCGTCTTTTGTGCGATTTGTCGAAAGCCCGGGCAACTTACGAAAGGGAATTTTCTAATTTCAATACTTTTTGGTCTCTCACACTCGGTTCACTGCGAACGGCATATCAAACACATTTGTGTCGCGTTTACGACCAAGAATCAACGAGTCTTAATTTGGTAAATTTGCTTCATACGATTCAATCCAACCTTCACTTTTTTTCTGAATCTAATTTTCGAGAGAGACTGAAAGGAAATGCTTTTGTTGATTCTTTGGCGAAATACAAACTAGTGCCGGGAAAAGGTGAAGTTGAAAGCGACATGAAATTGGTTACTTGTGAAAATCCAATCGTAAAAAAACTCATAATTTGGCGAAACAATATTGTCGCTCACCGAGGAGCAAAAGTAGCTCTCGGAAAAGATCAGGTCCTTTCGGATAATCCCATTTCTGATGTTGAAATTAAGGAGCTTCTTGAGCAAAGCCTTTCGATTTTTAACAAGTATTCGAGTTTCTACAATGCTTCTACTCAATCTTCCGGGATAATCGGCCACGACGATTATGAACACTTGTTAAAATTTATCGGATTGGGTTTTAAAAAATGGGATGAAGATATAGAAAAACAATACGAGGCATTTGGAATTCAAGTCAAAAAAACGGAAAAGGCATAGATTGAAATCTTTTCGTCCCGCAGGGACAACCGGAAATTAGTCCAGCCCGCAAATCATCGGCTTGTTATCATGGCGTGAATGGCCAAATCCGACTTCATCGAACTGCCGGGCTGCGAGCCGGAGCGTTGAGACTTGCATTGTCTGGCCGTTGATTCATCCTGAATCCATCAACACGACCATAAAATGAAAAACTCTTTTGGAAGTCTGTCCGCTGGTCTTTCGCTCTTAATAATTTTTCTGTTTCTGCATTCCGCCTCGGCGGCGGGATTTCTTCATACCCAAGGCGAGAATATTGTTGATGATCGCGGTCAAAAGATCATGCTGCAGGGCCTCGGACTCGGAAACTGGATGTTGCCGGAGGGCTACATGTGGCGTTTTGGACAGGAGGGGGATCGTCCGCGCAAGATTGAAAAGATCGTCAGCGATTTGATCGGGCAGGACAACGCGGCGAAATTCTGGAGGGAATATCGCGCTCAATATATCACGCAGAAAGACATCCAGCGGATCGCGCAACTGGGTTTCAATTCCGTGCGGCCCGCCATGAATGCCCGCCTGTTTTTGTCCGAGGGGGAAAACCCGGTTTATCAGGATGAAGGATTCGAGCTGTTGGACAATCTGGTTCGTTGGTGCAAGCAGAGCGGCATCTATGTGATCATAGACATGCACGCCGCACCCGGCGGACAGACGGGGCAGAATATTGATGACAGCATCAATGACGAGCCCCGGTTGTTCATGGATCCCAGGAATCAGGACCGGTTGGTGGCGCTGTGGGTGAAGATTGCCACGCGCTACAAGGACGAACCCGCCGTGGCCGCTTACGATCTGCTCAACGAACCATTGCCGGAACGCACTGGCGCCGCCGGGAAATACAAGAACGAGTTGGAACCGTTGTATAAACGCATCACCCAAGCCATCCGGGCGGTTGACAAAAAGCACATGATCACGGTTGAGGGCGCGAACTGGGCCAACGATTGGTCGGTATTTTCGAAACCATTCGATGACAACCTGGTTTATCAATTCCATTTTTATTGCTGGAACAACCCAACACACCTGAACGGCATCAACCAGTATCTCGATGCGCGCAAACGGCTGGGCGCTCCGTTGTGGGCGGGCGAAACCGGGGAGAAGGATGACGCGATTTATTGGGGAACCACCGATTACTTTGAAGCGAACAACCTCGGCTGGTCGTTCTGGCCCTGGAAAAAGATGGAGACGCGGAACGCGCCTTATTCCATCAAAACGCCGGAAAACTGGCGAACCATCATGGCTTATTCGCGGAAGGAAGGAGCGGAAAAACCATCGCCGGAGGTGGCACAGATGGCATTCGACGAACTCCTGAAAAATATCCGTTTGGAAAACTGCGTGTTTTATCCCGATGTCGTGAATGCCCTTTTCCGCCGGGTGCCGGGAAAAGTTGAGGCCGAAAACTACGGCCACGAAGGTTTGAACCATTCCTATTTCGTCAAAGATTCGGAACAGAAAGCCGCTTATTACCGAACTTCGGAACCCGTCCCGATCGAGCCGGTTGACAACTCCGGACAAGCGATCCGATTGGGCGCTGATGAATGGACAGCCTATGTCGTCAACAGCCTGGACAAGCGGAACTATGCCCTGGCCATCAGAGCCAAAGCGGAGAACGCGCCGGCGGCATGCGAAATTTCCGTCAACGGGCGCAGCCAAGAAATCACTGTAACCAACAAAAGCTGGATCGAACTCAAACTTGAGCCGGCCCGGCTGGTTGCGGGATCCAACCAGTTGAAACTGACAGTAAAAAGTGGCGCCGCAGTCTTTGATTGGATGTCATTTTCCCGGCCAGGCTCAACGAATGAGCTTGCCCTCCACCTCGAATCGGGCAAAATAAAACCGTGACGGCTCGCAGCACAGCAGGTTTCTAAAAGGCGCTTTTTTTTAAAAAAGCTTTTCCCCTGGGGTTCCGCTGGTTCGGGCGGTCAGTCTTGGATTTGTCAATTTAAGATTGGACGCGATGCGTTCCGCATCAGTCAACATTGGTTCGGGGCGTAGCGTAGCCCGGCTAGCGCGCTTGCTTGGGGTGCAAGAGGTCGGGAGTTCAAATCTCCCCGCCCCGACCATTGGTCTCTTTCCCACTTTCCGAATGACTCCTGCGCGAACACGCCGGGCGTGCCGCCGGGCGATTCGGGCTAACTTGCCACCGCACTTTCAGTCGCAGTCTTCTGGCTGAAAAGTAATTTATCCTTGTCGGCGGTGACTTGAATCAATTCGCCTTCGTGCAGCGCGCCTTTGAGAATTTCCTCGGCCAGCGGATCCTCGAAGAAACGCTCCACCGCGCGGCGCATCGGGCCGCGCGCCGTATTGCGGGTCGTAACCTTTTTCCACGAGAAAATCCTTCGCCTTTTCGTCCAGCTCCAGCTTGAGGTTTTTCTTCCGCAGCCGCTCCAATACTTTTTCCACTTCCAAATTCAAAATCTGGATGAGGTCGGGCTTGGTGAACGAGCGGAACACGATCAAATCGTCGAGCCGGTTCAAAAATTCCGGGACGAAACGCTTTTTTGGCCTCTTCCAAAACCCGTTCGCGGGCCTTTTCGTAGCTGCCCTCGTCGGTGATCGGCGCGAAGCCGAGCGTGGACGACTTCCGCAGCGTGTCCGAACCGATGTTCGATGTCATCAGGATGATCGTGTTGCGGAAATTCACGTTGCGGCCCATGCTGTCAGTCAGCTTGCCCTCTTCCAAAATCTGCAACAGCATGTTCCACACGTCGGGATGCGCCTTTTCAATTTCGTCGAACAGCACGACGGAATACGGATTGCGCCGCACTTTTTCGGTGAGCTGGCCGCCTTCCTCGTAGCCGACGTAACCCGGCGGCGAACCGACGAGGCGCGACACGTTGAACTTCTCCATGTATTCGCTCATGTCGAGTTGGATGAGCGATTTCGTGTCGCCAAACATCTGCTCGGCGAGCGTCTTGGCCAAAAGCGTCTTGCCCACGCCGGTCGGGCCGAGCAACAGAAACGTGCCGATGGGCCGGCGCGGATCTTTCAAATCCGCGCGCGAACGCTTCAGCGCCTTGCACAAGGCGGACACCGCCTCGCGCTGGCCGACGACGACTTTTTCCATCTCGGTCTCGACCGTGAGCAGACGCTGCATCTCGCCCTGCCCCATGCGCTGGAGCGGAATGCCGGTCCATTTGGAGACGACGTGCAAAATTTCCTCTTCGCCGACGACGACGCGCTTTTCGTCGCCGCGCGCGCGCCATTCCTTGAGCAGCGTGTCCAGTTTTTCCTTGGCCTTTTTCTCCTGGTCGCGCATCTGCGCCGCGCCCTCGAAATCCTGGTTCTTGATGGCCTTTTCCTTTTTGCCTTTGATCTCTTCGATCTCGGCTTCCTGCACTTTGACTTCCGGCGGACGCGTCATCGTGGTGATGCGGGCGCGCGAACCGGCCTCGTCCAAAACGTCAATCGCCTTGTCCGGCAGAAAACCGGTCGGTGATGTAGCGGTCGGACAGCTTCACCGCGGCCTCGACGGCGGCGATCGGTGAACTCCGCCTTGTGATGCTCCTCGTATTTGTGGCGGAGGCCTTTCAAAATCTCAATCGCGTCCTCAACCGAAGGGCGCTTCGACTTTCACCGATTGGAACCGGCGTTCGAGCGCGGCATCTTTCTCGATGTATTTGCGATATTCGTTCATCGTCGTCGCGCCGACGCACTGCATCTCGCCGCGCGAGAGCGCGGGCTTGATGATGTTGCTCGCGTCCATCGTGCCTTCCGCCGAACCCGCGCCGACGATCGTGTGCAATTCGTCAATGAACAGAATGATGTTTTTCGCGCGGCGGATTTCGTCCATGACCGCCTTGATGCGTTCCTCGAATTGGCCGCGATATTTTGTGCCGGCCACCATCAGCGCGAGGTCGAGCGTGATGACGCGCTTGTTCAACAAAATTTCCGGCACGTTGCCCGCCGCGATTTCCTGCGCGAGACCTTCGACGATGGCCGTCTTGCCCACGCCCGCTTCGCCGAGCAGAACGGGATTATTTTTCGTGCGGCGGCAGAGAATCTGGATGACGCGCTCGATTTCGTTTTTGCGGCCGATGACCGGGTCCATGTCGCCCTTGCGCGCGATTTCCGTGAGATCGCGGCCAAACGCTTTCAGCGCGGGCGTTTTGACTTCGCCCTTTTTCTCGCCGGCGGCGGCAGGCTGTTTTTCCGCGGCGGGTTCACCCGGCGGCTGCTCCTCGCCGGGCTGGGCGGCGAAATTCGGATCCAGCTCCTTCAAAACTCTCCTGCCGCGCCTCCTCGATGTCCACGTCCAGCGCGCGCAACACTTTCGCCGCCACGCCGTCGCCTTCGCGCAGCAGGCCGAGCAAGCAGATGTTCGGTGCCGACGTAGGTGTGGTTGAGATTTTTCGCCTCCTTTTGCGCGAGCGCGATGACTTTTTTCACGCGCGGCGTGTAGGGAATGTTGCCGATCATTTTCTGGTCCGGCCCGGTGCCGACCTGTTTCTCGACCTCCATGCGGACGGTTTCGAGGTCAATGCCCATGCTTTGCAAGCACATTGACCGCCACGCCCTGGCCCAGCTTGATCAGGCCGAGCAACAGATGCTCGGTGCCGAGAAAATTGTGGTTCAGCCGGTCGGCTTCCTTCCGCGCCAGCGCGAGCACCTGCTGCGCGCGCGGCGTAAAATTACTCATGGCTTCGTCGCTCATACTTGAACTATTCTGCTATGAATCGGCTGATTTGTCCAATGCCAACAGGAAAAAACAGTTTCCTGGCAAGAAGTTTTGCCCTCAAGTAAGCTTAAAATAATCCGAAGAAGACAAGGCCGCTACGGCAGGAATTCAATTCGCCGCGCCACCAGAAGGCTTGACCACCGGCCGGCTCACGTTTTTCAACCGTTCGCGCACCATGTCGGCGCGGATGAGATCGCGCTCCTCGGCGGACAGTTTGTCGGAAACCTGCTTTTGCAAATGCGCCGGCTGCGTGATCAAAAAAAGCTCGTCCACCAGCGAGCGTTGCGCGCCGGGAAACAACTCCATGTCCACCCCCAGCCGCAGCAGCGAGAGCAGATTCATCGTCTCCTTCGAGGAAATGCTGTGCGCGTTCGCCAGAATGCCGTAGGCGCGGCCGATGTGGTTGAGCACCACCTTCGGCTTTTTCTCCATCAATGTCTGCCGCGCGTTCTCCTCGTGCTCGATGATTTGCGCCAGCACTTTTTCCAGCCGCTCGACGATGACCGTTTCGCTTTCGCCGAGCGTCATCTGGTTCGAGACTTGAAAAACATTGCCGAGCGCCTCCGTGCCTTCGCCGTAAAGACCGCGCACCGCGAGGCCGAGTTTGTTGACGGATTGGATGATGGGATTGATCTGCTCGGCGAGGACGAGGCCAGGCAAATGCAGCATCGCGCTCACGCGGATGCCGGTGCCGAGATTCGTCGGACACGCGGTCAAATAACCGAGTTCGTTGTCGAAGGCGAAATTCAATTTTTTCTCCAGCGCGGAATCCAGTTTGTCCACCGCCTGCCACGCCTCGCGCGTTTGGAAACCGGGACGCAACGCCTGCATCCGCAGATGATCCTCCTCGTTGATCATCATCGAAAAAGTTTCCGCGCGGTTCACCACCAGCCCGCTGCCGACATTTTTTGCGGCGTGCTCGCGGCTGATGAGATGGCGCTCGACGAGAAGCTGCTTGTCCAGCGCGGTCAAATTGTCCATCGCCTCGGCAAACGAATCGGACATTTCCGGCAGAGCGATCACCGCCGGCAAAACCGTTTCGAGCACTTTGACGCGCTCCGGCTTTTTGGCCCAGCCGGGAAACGCATGGTCGCGGAGATTGCGCGCCAGCCGCACGCGGCTCGACATCACGATGCGGTCATGCGGCCCGTGCCGGTGGGTGGATTCCGCCGGCGAACACAGGAATTGCGTGGATGTCTTTCATCTGTTTTTATCTTAATCCTGATCTTGCTCGTAATCTTAATCTTAATCTCTCAGAACCGATTCAGATTAAGATTACGATTAAGATTATGAAAATTATCTTCGTGTCATCGCGATTTCGCCGGCGCCGCGCCGCTCATGGTTTTGATTTCATCGCGCACCGACGCCGCCGTCTCGTAATCTTCCTCGCCAATCGCCTTGGCCAGTCTTTTCTGGAGCGATTTCAAACGGTCCACCGTCTCGCGCGTCGCGCGGAGCGCTTCCGGCGCCTTGCCGATATGGCGCGTGCCTTTGTGCATCGTCTTGAGCAGGCCGGCGAGACCTTCGGCAAACGTGCGGTAACATTCCGGGCAGCCAAGCCGGCCGGACTTCTTGAAATCCGCCTGCGAAAAACCGCAGCGCGAGCATTTGACCTCCACCGCGCCCGCCGACGGATCCAATTCTTGCGACGCGCCGAGACCGAGCAACTGATCCGCCGGCGAAAAACCCGCTGATTCACTGATGCCCTTGGCTTTGGCACATTCATCGCACAGATCCCAAACCTGCATCTTGTTGTTCGTCGAAAAGTTCGTGTAAAAAACCGTGGCCGGTTTTTCTTTGCAGATGGAGCAGATTTTTTTTTCGCTCATAACCTTATTTGTATATCGGCTCGCCTGACACTTTCGTCAAGGCGTGGTATTCCTCGGTGAGCTTCAGCGTGAGCGCGCCGGGCTGTCCGTTGCCGATGACACGGCCGTCAATCTTCACCACCGGCACGATTTCCGCCGCCGTGCCCGTGATGAAACATTCGTCCGCGCAGAACAAATCATAGCGCGTCAAGTTTGGCTCGGACACTTTCATGCCGGTTTGTTCGGCCAGTTCCATCACCGTGCCGCGCGTAATGCCGTAAAGCGCGCCGGCGGCCAGCGGCGGCGTGAACAGCGCGCCGTTTCTGATGATGAAAATATTGTCGCCGGTGCATTCGGCCACATAGCCGTCGGCGTTGAGCATGATGGCCTCCTCCACGCCGGCATTGTTGGCCTCGATCTTGGCGAGGATGTTGTTGAGGTAGTTCAGCGACTTGATGGCCGGGTTGATGGAGTTGTGCAAATTGCGCGTCGTCGGCACCGTCACGATGTCTAGGCCGCGCCGGTAAAATTCCGGCGGGTAAAGCTGGATTTTGCCGGCGATGATGATGACGGACGCCTTTTTGCAACTGCGCGGATTGAGGCCGAGCGTGCCGACGCCGCGCGTGACCACGAGCCGGATGTAGCCGTCGCGCAGTTTGTTGGCGCGGCAGGTTTCGACGGTGGCCTTCAACAGTTCCGCCGGCGTCATCGGGATGTCGAGCAGGACCGCCTTGGCGGAATAAAAAAGCCGGTCAATGTGCTCCTGCAGCTTGAAGACTCTGCCGTGATAAATGCGAATGCCCTCGAACACGCCGTCGCCATAAAGCAGGCCGTGGTCGAACACCGACACCTTGGCGTCGCGTTCGCTGCAAAATTTTCCATCAATAAAAATCTTCATGCAAGTAGAAGAGGCTACGGCAAAAACACAACCGAGGCAAACGTGAATTTCCCGCGTGACAAGACGAATTTGGCTGATATATTTTCCAACCTTTTGCGACCCTATGGTCTAGCGGTTAGGACATCGCCCTTTCACGGCGGTAGCCCGGGTTCGATTCCCGGTAGGGTCGCCAGCTTCCCGATAACTGCCAACTTCCAAATTATCAGCGATTTCGTTTTGATTTGCGGTAGCTCACGGGCTTGGATTTTTCCGCCGGCGGGCCGCCGTCAATCATCCGTTTTAATTCCCGGATTTGATCGCGGAGCAGCGCGGCCTTTTCAAAATGTAAATCCTCGGCGGCCTTGAGCATTTCCGTTTCCAGTTCGCTGATCGTCTCCGTCAAATCCACGTCCAGCCTCGCATCCTTCAAAACGCCCGTCGCCTCCTCGCGGTTCGATTCATAAACCGCCAGACTTTCCTCGACGGCGCGGCTCACGCTGCGCGGCGTGATGTGATGCTCCTGGTTGTATTCGATCTGTCGCTGGCGGCGCTTTTCGGTGACAGCGAGAAATTTCTTGATGCTGTCCGTCATCACGTCGGCATACAAAATCACTTCGCCGTTCAAGTGGCGCGCGGCGCGGCCCGCCGTTTGAATCAAACTGGTTTCGCTGCGGAGAAAACCTTCTTTGTCCGCATCCAAAATCGCCACCAGCGAAACTTCCGGCAAATCCAATCCTTCGCGCAGCAGGTTGATGCCGACCAGCACGTCGAACTCACCCTTGCGCAGCGCGCGCAAAATTTCCACGCGCTCAATCGCGTCAATCTCGCTGTGCAGATAGCGCACGTTCACGCCGATGTCGCGCAGATAATCCGTCAGCTCCTCCGCCGTGCGCTTGGTCAAGGTCGTGACGAGCGTGCGCTCCTTTTTTTCGCCGCGTCTGCGGACTTCTTCAAGCAAATCGTCAATCTGACCTTTCAACGGCTTGACGGTGACTTTGGGATCAATCAGTCCGGTCGGCCTCACGACGAGTTCCGCGACCCTGCCCTGCGACCAGCCGATCTCGCGCGGCGCGGGTGTGGCGCTGACGTAAATTGTCTGGTTTTGCATTCCTTGAAATTCCAGAAAATTCAGCGGACGATTGTCGAGCGCGCTCGGCAGGCGGAATCCGTGCTCGACCAAAACGGTTTTGCGCGATTTGTCACCTTCATACATGCCGCCGATCTGCGGAACGGTCGCGTGCGATTCGTCAATGACGAGCAGATAATCGTCCGGCAAAAAATCAAAGAGCGTGTTCGGCTGCGAGCCGGGCGGCCGGCCGGAAATATGCCGCGAATAATTTTCGATGCCGGAGCAGACGCCCATTTCCTCCATCATTTCCAAATCGAATTCCGTGCGCTGCTTGATGCGCTGGGCTTCAAGCAATTTTCCGCTGCGTTCAAAAAAATTGATGCGGTCGCCGAGTTCCTCGCGGATCGTCAAAATCGCGTTGCGCATTTTATTTTCCGTCGTGACGAATTGTTTCGCGGGAAAAACGACGACGCCATCGAGCAATTCAATTTTATTTCCGGTCAACGGCTCGAAACGCGTGATGCGCTCGATTTCATCGCCGAAAAATTCCACGCGCAATCCGTCTTCGCGCCCGGCGGGCCGGACTTCGACGGTGTCGCCGCGCACGCGAAAATTTCCGCGCTCGAACGTGATGTCGTTGCGCTCGTATTGCAAAGAAATGAGGCGCGACAAAAATTGTTCGCGCGAAATCGTGCTGCCGACGCGCATGGGAATGATCATCTCCTCGTAATCTTCCTTGCTCCCGATGCCGTAGATGCACGAGACGCTGGCGACGACGATCACGTCGCGCCGCGAAAACAGCGAACTCATCGTCGAGAGCCGCAGCCGCTCGATCTCCTCGTTGCGGCTGGAATCTTTTTCGATAAACGTGTCGGTGCGCGGAATGTAGGCTTCCGGCTGGTAATAATCAAAGTAGCTGACGAAGTATTCGACGGCGTTGTGCGGAAAAAAACTTTTGAACTCGGCGTAAAGCTGCGCGGCGAGCGTCTTGTTGTGCGAAATCACGAGCGTCGGCTTGTCCACATTTTTGATGACGTTCGCGACGGTAAAAGTTTTTCCCGAACCGGTGACGCCGAGGAGCACTTGATGTTTCGCGCCGGACACGATGCCGCCGGTCAGTTTTTCAATCGCCTGCGGCTGGTCGCCGGCGGGCGCGTAATCGGAAACGAGTTCAAACACAGGATTGAACATAGACGGGACACCAGCGGCTCGTCTAGCACGATGCACTTAACCGAGTTTCGGTCGGCACATATCGCCGCGACAAAAGCTTTAACTCCTTGCGCTGGGCGGAGACAATTTGGAATTGCGTGAGACGCAAAATTGCGGTATCGGTTTAAGGTGCATCCTCGTAGTGTGTATTCCGCCGGCTATCGGCTCATGGCTGTGGCGCTGCTTTTCTTCCAACTCGGCGCAATCGGCCAGGCCAGAAGCATTCGCCTGCGGAATGAAATCATTGAAACCGACTCCGCCGCGAATCGCGCGGTGATGGCCGCCGAAATGCGCGCCCAGGCCGCCAACCCCGGCTTGTTTCTCATCCAATTTAACGGCCCGCTGGAACCATCGCGCCGCGCGGAATTGCGCCAGGCGGGCGTGGAATTGCTCAAGTATGTGCCGGACGATGCCTTTATCGCCAAATTGGACAAGGTGTCGCCTGCCAGCATCGGGGCATTGAATTTTGTCAGTTGGATTGGGCCTTACCAGGCGGGGCAGAAGATTCATCCACGGCTGTTGGCCGCTGCGCGCCTCGCGGCGCAGACCAATGAGACGGTGAATATCAGCCTTTTGCTGTCACCTTCGGCGACGGCGTCGGAAATCGCCGCTGTTCGCTCGAACCTCGCGGTCGTTTATCACGAAAGCCATTTGCGTCAGGGCGTCATCGTGCGCGGTGAATTGCTGCCGGGCCGGCTGGAAGCGCTGTCGCAATCGAGCGCGGTGCTTTGGATCGAGCGCGCGCCCAAACGAAAACTGGTGGATGAAACCGCCTCGAAGATTGTCGGCGGCGACGACGGCAACATCGCCACGCCCACGGTCACGCAGCAACTGGGCTTCGATGGCGCCGGCGTCACCGTGTGCGTAGCCGACACGGGACTGGATTCCGGCGACACCAACACGATGCATCCGGACCTGCGCGGACGCGTGACGGGATTTCAATATTACGGCGCGTTGACGGACGGCTCGGATGGTTACGGTCACGGAACGCACTGCGCGGGCATCGTCGCAGGCAACGCGGCGACGGGCGAGACCGATCCGGACACCGGCGCGCTTTACGGGCTTGGCGTGGCGTCCGGCGCGAGTCTGTTTGTCGAGCGCATCTTTGACGCCGACGCGAACGAGGTCAGTCCCTTTCCCAGCGACGAAACGCTGACGCACGACGCCGTCCGGCACGGAGCCAAGATCGGCTCGAACAGTTGGGGCAACGACGTGCAGGGCGAATATGACACCGACTGCGCGCAATTCGATGAACTGGTGCGCGACGCGGACGCGGACACGGCGGGCGATCAGCCTTACATTCTGGAATTTTCCGCCGGCAACGCCGGGCCGGACACAGAAACCATTGACAGTCCGGCTTGCGCCAAAAACGTGATCGCCACCGGCGCATCGGAAAATATCGCGGGCACGCTGGCGATGACTTACGGACTTTACGCCGACGGGCCGGACACGATGTGCGATTTCTCCAGCCGCGGGCCGTGCGCGGACGGACGCATCAAACCGGATTTGGTCGCGCCGGGAAGCTGGATTGCCTCCGCCGCCTCTTCCGCCGCGCCGGATGAAGCTTCGATTGCGTGGTCGGCGATTGATAATTACTACGTCTATATGGGCGGCACGAGCATGTCCGGCCCGCACGCGGCGGGCGCGGCGGCGGTTTTCGTGCAGTATTTACCAAAGCATGCACACCAACGCGGTGCCGTCGCCGGCGCTGGTCAAGGCGGCACTGATCAATTCGGCGGATGAACTGGACGAAGCCAACGGCGGTCCCGGCCCGGTTCCCAACAACGACGAAGGCTGGGGGCGCATCACTCTGACCAACATCATCGTGACCAACTTCAATACCGCGCCGCGCTATTACCAATATCTCGATCAAACGGTGCTGCTGACCAACAGCCAGGTTTATTCGCAGCACATTTTTGTTCAAGGCTTCAGACCAGCCGTTGAAAATCACGCTGGCCTACACCGATGTGCCGGGATTTCCGGGCGCGCTGCCCGCGCTGGTGAATGATCTGGATTTGGAAGTCGTCGGCCCGGATGGAACCCTTTATCGCGGCAACCAGTTTGGCGCGGGCGAATCGGTGCCGAACGCGCCTTCACCGGACAACCTCAACAACGTCGAGGGAGTTTTTCTCGCGCAACCAATGCCGGGCGATTACCTGGTGCGGGTGCGCGCCAGCAAGATTGTGCAGGATGCCGTTGCCAGCACGCCCGCGATTGACCAGGATTTTGCGCTGGTCACGTCGGGCGATCTCACGCGGCCGGGCGTGGGACTCATCCTGCTGGATCGTCCAAGTTACACCGCGCCGGGCGTCATGCAGATTGAAGTGCTCGATGCCGCGCGCGCCGCCAGCAATTCTGTGAGCGTGCTGGTGACAAATCTTACCGCGCACAAATCAGTCTCCATTTTGCTGCCGGCGTTTGGAAATTACGGCGCATTCACCGGCGCGGTGGCCACCGTCACCGGCACGGCGGGCGCGGGACAAATCCAAATTGCCAACGGCGACAATTTGGAGGCGGACTATTTTGACTCGACCGGCACGAAACGAATTGCGACGGCGGTGGCGGATTTGGTGCCGCCCGCAATCAGCGCGGTGACGGTGGCCACCGATCTCGGCGTCCTCACGATCACCTGGCAGACCAGCGAACCGGCCAATTCGATTGTTCACTATGGCACGAACAGCTCCAACTTGAATCTTGCGGTCACCAATGCCGCGCTCGTGACCAATCATGTCGTGAAGCTGACCAGACTTATTCCCGGCAAGACTTATTATTATCTGGTCAGCTCCACCGATGCGGCCGGCAACACGGCCACGAATAACAATGCCGGTGCGTATTATACTTTCATCGGTCTGGCCACGCCGACGGTGCTGCTGGTGGATGCGTATGACACCGTTGCCGAAGAGGCGAATGGTGCGACGGTGATTCCCGATAGCGCTTACACCAACGTGCTGGCAGCGGCGGGTGTCAGTTACGGTTTTTGGAAAGTGAACGCGCGCGGCTATCCGCAGCTTGCCGACTTGCAGCCATTCCCAGTGGTCATCTGGCGGCTGACCGATGACATAGTGAACTATGGAGTGGACGCGGACGGCCTGCCTGACCCCACCGCCACCAACAACACGCTGAATGCCCAGCAGCAATTCATGATTCAAACCTACTTGAACGGCGGCGGCTCGTTCTTCATGGCGTCGATGGGAATCCTTACGCAATTGGGCGACGTGCCGTTCCGCGCGGAATGTGCTGCAAGTCGCCGGGTTCATCCAAAATCCCGACCCGCCGGCGCCCAACCCGACGGGCGATGAGGATTTTGGCGTGCCGGCCATTCTCGGCGCGCCCGCATCCATTGCCAGCGGCATGAACGTGACGTTGGATTACAGCAGTTATCCAAGTTTCGATGATGGATTCGGCGATGTTTATGGGCCGGATTTCTCGGACACCTTCACGCCGTCAGCCGATGCCACGGCGATCACTTTTGAATCGGTGTCCGGCAAACCGTGCGGGATGAGTTATCCGAACATCGGCGTGGACAGTCCCGGACGTGTCGTGTTTCTGTCGTTCCCGTTCGATGCGATTCCGACCAACGGAACCGCGCCGAACAACGCGGTGGCGTTGCTGCAAAACATCATCAACTTCCTCGCCCCGGGCGTGAACGGCGTGGGCGTCGTTCTGCTCGACAATACGGTTTATACAACCAATGACGTGGTGACGGTGGAGGTCGGCGACTCGGATCTTGCGGGCACCGGCCAGACCACGGCCAGCTTCATGGCCAGTTCGCGAACCAACCGGACCATGGTGACGCTTGCATGAAACCACGCATCCGGGATTGTTCAAAGGATTCATCACGCTGGTGTCGGGCAGCGCCGGCACCAACCAACTGGCCGTTCAGAATGGCGACACCATCACGGCGACCTATTTTGATTCGTCGAACAGCCGCAACGTGACCGCCACCGCGACCATTGACACCGGTGCCGCCGGCCATTTCGCAGGTGACGGCGACCACCGACTATTCCAACGCCAAAGTAACTTGGCTGACCTCGAAACCGGCGGATTCAACGGTGCAATACAGCGAATCCCCGCTGCCGGATCGCTCGGCTTATTTGAGCGCGCTTGTGACCAATCACGCCGTCACCGTCAGCGGCCTTTCGGCGAACCGGACCTATTATTATCAAGTGGTCAGCCGCGACCAGGCCGGCAACACGACGGTGGATGACAACAACGGAAATCTGTTCATGTTTCAAACCCTCAAGGCGCCGACGCCGCCGTGGTTCGACAATCTGGAAAGCGGCGCGCCCGGCTGGAAGGTGGTTCCCGATCCGGTCAATGGCTCCGACATCAACTGGACGCTCGGCACTCCCAACAACGGCCTGGTGACCAGCGCTTATTCCGGAACGAACGCCTGGGGCAGTGATCTTGACGGCGACCAGAATTTTTTTCTCGCCAGCAGTTACTTGTATGCTCCAGTCATTGATCTTTCCGGTCTCACCTCGGCAACGCTCACATTTTATGATGCCTGCGATTTCAGCCAGATTTACGAAGACGGCGTGGTGTATGTCAGCACCAACAGCAGCACGCCGCCCGGCAGCTTGCCGATGGCGGCGGATTTAACCGGCGCGATGTCGACACTTGGGATCCGGAATCCGTGGACTTGACGCCGTGGGTCGGCCAAACCGTCCAAATCGTTTTCTACTATGAAGGCGTTGCTTCGGCATCACCCCCATTTACGGCTGGACGCTGGACGACATCAGCATCACCGGCGTCGTGGCGGGCGGCAATGTCCGCATCACAAAAAATCTGGGCCAGGGAACCTGGTCGCTGGCCTCGCTCTCGCCCATCGGCCTCGTGCCCAGTTCAATCCGATGTAACGCCGTCCGTGACCATCAGCAATCTGGCCGCCGGCCAATACGTCGTGCAATTCGGCGACGTGCCGTATTACCAAACGCCCTCCGGCCAGACAAATACGCTGGCCGTCGGCGGCACGCTAAATTTCGCCGGCAACTACACTTTTATTGACGTGAATCACAACGGCATTTCCGACGCCTGGGAAATGGCTTACTTCGGCTCCGTCGCCACCAACCGCACCCAACTGACGGACACCGACCACGACGGCATGACCGACTACGCCGAGTTCATCGCCGGAACCGACCCGACCAATCCCGCCTCGCGGTTTTATTTCACAGGCGAAATCCTTCAAAACAACAATCTCCTCGTTCAAATGCAGTGGACCGCCGTCACCAACCGGCTGTATCAAGTCAATGCCTCCAGCAATCTCTTAAACTGGACGCCGGTCACCGACTGGCTGCAGGCCTCCAACAACCCGACCCTGAGTTACTCGACAACTAACTCCAGTGCCAGCCCGCGTTTCTACCGGGTGCAAGTGCGGCCTTAGCCGGAACTCATCCCTTCTCGATGCACGCATACGCGTTGTGATTGTGGATGCTCTCGAAATTCTCCGCCTCGACTTTATACCACGTCACCAGCGGATGCGCGTTCAGCCGCAGCGCCACGTTGCGCACCAGGTCCTCAACAAACACCGGATTTTCATACGCGCGCTCCGTCACCGCCTTTTCGTCCTGCCGCTTGAGCAGCGCGTAAAGCTCCGAACTCGCCGACTTCTCGATCATCGCAATCACATCCTCGATCCACACCGGCTTTTTGAAACGCAACGCCACCGTCACCTCGCCGCGCTGGTTGTGCGCGCCGTATTTGGCAATCGCCTTCGAGCACGGGCACAGCGTCGTCACGTTCGCCTTCACCGTCAGCACAAAATCAATGTCCGCGCCGCACACCGACGCGTCGAACCGCGCGATGTAATCCATCAAACTTTCCTTGCGCGACACCGGCGATTTTTTGGACATGAAATACGGGAACTCGATTTCCAGATGCGACGACGCGGAATTCAGTTTTTTTTGCAGCTCGTGCAATATGTCCGTGATGTTCTCGACGTGGATGACATTGCCGTGCGCGTTCAGCACCTCCACGAACCGGCTCATGTGCGTGCCCTTGAATTCTTTCGGCAAATCCACGAACATGCCAATCGTCGCAACCGTGTTCTGAAACGCGCGAGCCTTGTCGCGCACCTGGATGGGAAACCGCAGCCCGCGCACGCCCACCTTGTCAATGCGCAGTTCGCGGTCATCGCGCCGGCTCTGCATGTCGTGCAATTCTTCCGCCGCGGGTTTGGCTTTGCCGGTTCGAGGCATGCACAAAGAGTAGCAGCTTTGCGGAAATTGGCAAAAACTTCTCTGGCAAAAAACTCCTCTGGACAAGCCATAACAAGGATTTAAGCTCCGTCAAACGAATTATAAAAATGCAATTCTGGCACATTTTCAATCCGGATTACGAAAGCGATTACCAATATTCCTATATCAACGGCTCCTTGGAGCACCCGTTTGGAATGCCGGGTGTGAAGTGCGATGTTTGTCATCAGACTTGGGGTGGCGGACGAGTGTTGCCATTCGAGTGCCCGATTTCGTTTCACAATCACAAAAACATCATATCTGGATGGCCAATGCTCTTGGAGCAACACCAGGCACTTCAACGTGACATTCAGAATGAATTCAGCAAAATCGGAATTTCTTGTCCGCCTCTACGCCCAGGCGATTCTTTCCAACCATGTTATCTCGATGTGCCATCCAAACCTCGAGCGGATTTTTTGTGGGCGAGCGGTCACAGTCTTGTGGTGTCTGAACGCGTCAAAAGCTTATTTGAAACGATGAAATTGGAACAAGTGGTTTTCTGCCCCATCGTTCTTCGCAAGATCGGCAAGCGCAATGCAAGACTGCCTGCACCGATTCCTTCGACTGGTGAGCCTGAAGATTTGATCGAGGAAATGCCAATGCTTGCCAAGACGGATTCCGTCGGGCGGTATTTTGAACTGATTGTGCAGGCCAAGGCAGGTTACAGACCGGGGTATGAACCAATTTCAGTTTGCAGCGGTTGTGGGCGCGAGACCTTTCGAGAAAGCGATAAGAATTGCGAGATGCTAGAATCAATGTGGCGAGGCACAGATATTTTTTACGCGGGCGGGATGTTGCATGTCACCGAAAGGCTGAAGCTGGCGCTGCTGAAAATGAGGGCAACCAACATTCAATTCCAAATTTTTGAGGCGTTTTCTTAAATATGGCAAAATGGCTTTTGATTCTAATTTTAGGCTTATCGTTATGCCACTTTGGTTCCGCGCTCGCCGCCACTTTCCACGTCGCCACTTACAACGTCGAAAATTATCTGGATCAGCCGACGGAATCCCGCCCGCACGTCAAATCCGCCGCAGCCAGGGCGAAAATCCGCGAGACCATCCGCGCGCTGAATCCCGACGTGCTGGCGCTGGAAGAAATGGGCACCACTAACGCGCTGCTGGAACTGCGCGGCTCGCTGAAAAACGAGGGTCTGGATTTCCCGTTCTGGGAACACGTCCAGGGTTTCGACACCAACATTCACGTCGCCGTGTTGAGCAAGCTGCCAATCGTCGCGCGCCGCCCTCATACGAATGAATTTTTCCTGCTCGACGGCAAACGCTTTCAAGTCAAACGCGGCTTCGCAGAACTGGACATCCAGGCCGCAACCAATTTCACTTTTACGCTGCTCGCCGCGCATTTGAAATCGCATCTCGCCACGCCCGACGCCGACGAAGCCGAGGAACGGCTCGGCGAAGCGAAAGCGTTGCGCGGCATCATTGACGCGCGTTTCGCCAAAGATCCGGACGCGAAGTTCATTGTGCTTGGCGATTTCAACGACGTGAAAGATTCCGCCTCGACGAAGGAAATCATCGGGCGCGGCAAAATTCGAAATTTTTCGACACGCGCCCCGCCGAGCGCAACGGCGACACCGCGCCCGGCCAGCCGCCGTATTTCGAGCCGCGCGACGTGGCTTGGACTTATTATTTCGGCAAGAGCGACACCTACTCGCGCCTTGATTTCATTTTGTTGAGTCCCGCGCTGAAACGCTGCTGGCGCGCGGACGAAACTTGCATTCCCGCGATTCCCAACTGGGGCGTCGGCTCCGACCACCGGCCCATCGTCGCCGGCTTCACGACGGATCCAAAATGAAATTGTCATTTACGCTTTGACCGGTGCGGATTAGATTTTTCCAATGAAAACAAACGTCCGGAGAACAGGTTCATCGTCCGTAACCAACGCGATTCTTGCGGCGGGTTTTATCGTGGTGCTTGCCGGATGCGCGTCAACCGGCAAGCTGGCCCGGCAGGAGGCCGGTTATCCCAGGGACAAAGTGGACGCGCGCGGCGTGTTCGTCGAAAATTGCGCGACGTGCCACGGCGAGGACGGCCGCGCCAAGACGTTTCATGGCTGGCTGGTCGGCGCGCAGAATTTCACCAGCACCCAATGGCGCGCGGAAACGTCCGACGCGGAAATCATTCGCGCGATCAAGACCGGTCCGGGAGCCATGCCGGCGTTTGATAAAAAATTATCCGAAGCAGAAATCGAAGCGCTGGCGGAGTATGTGCAGACCTTCAAACCGGAGCAGCTTTAATTTAACGGCACGCCGCGGCGGAGGAAAGTCGGCACGTCCAAATCTTCGCCGTTATGCTTCGTCGGCTCGCTCTTGTCGAACCGGCCTTTGGAAACAATGGTCAGCGGCAGTTGCGTCTGGACCGGCTTGGCGCCTGCCTTTCCGCTTCGGCGCGGTGCGCGCCATCACCACTTCGCGTCGCGCCGGGAGCCGCGCCACTGCCGTGTGCGTTTCAGTCCGCGCGCTCACACACGTCGGAGCCGCGTTCTGCCTGGCCGCGATGACGGTGACGCAAAGCTTGTCCTTCATCGCCGCATCCACCGCCGCGCCCATGATGATCTGCGCGTGGCTGCACTGGCGTTTCACCTGGTCCATCACGCGGTTGATCTCGGCCATGCGTCAAATCCTTCCCCGCCGTCAGGCTCACCAGCACGGCTTCGGATTCCGCGAGCGCGCGGCCTTCGTCCAGCAGCGGATGCGCGAGGATATTTTCCACGACTTCGCGCGCGCGGCCCGCGCCGGCGGCCTCGACAAACGCAAAGGCATTTTCCGCATGGCGGTCGCGCAGCAGCGCGCAGAAGATCGGCAAAGTGAACCTGGATCAAACCGGGGCGCGTCAGCAAATGCCACACGCCGCGCACGCCTTCGATGAGAAATCCGCCGGTGACGCGGAAGGTTTCGAGCAGCGCTGGTATTCTCGTCAATGAGCTTGAAAATTTTCTGGCTCGGCAGGCAAATGACGCCGTCGGCGGCGGATTTTAACTGTTCCAAACTTTGCTGCGCCTGCGCCTCGCGGCGGTTGCCTTCGCACTCGAACGGCAGCGTGACAAACGCCAGCACCAGCGCGCCGGCCTCGCGCGCGGCCTTCGCCAGCACGGGGCTGATGCCGCTGCCCGCGCCGCCGCCAAGTCCGGCGAGGATGAAAACGACGTTCGCGCCTTCGCACGCGGATTTGAGCGTGGAAAATTGTTCCTCGGCCAGCGCGCGGCCGCGTTCGGGATCGCCGCCGGAGCCGAGGCCGCGCAGCAGTTTGTTTTCGAGATGAATTTTCACCGTGGCCGGCGACGCGGCGAGCGCGGACGGCGTCGGTGTTGATGGCGGCAAACTGCGCGGCGGCAAATTCCGGCGTGGCGAGCGCGCCGAGCATCGCGATGCCGGCGTTGCCGACGCCGAAAATTCTCACGACCGGCAGCCGCCGGCGTTTCCAGGAATGAAGCTTGATTCAGGAGTTTGCATAGCCAGGCTTTCAGGATCGTTGGAGCAAACGGCCGAACAACCCTTGATCCAGAAAAAGGCTGTCCGGCGCGCCGGCGGCGGTTTTTGAGCGAGCCGTATTTCACGAGGCCGATGGCGGCGGCGAATTCCGGCTGATCCAGCGCGGCGGTCAGGCCGCTGATGGCGGTGGCGTGGCCGGGCGCGACGTTCATCTGAAAAACATTTTCCGCGAGCTTCACGATGCCCGGCACGCGCGAGCCGCCGCCGCAGAGAAAAACCCCGGCGCGCAGATAATCGGTCAGGCCGGCCGCTCCAGTTCGTGCGCGATGAGCTGGAAAATTTCCTCGAGCCGCAGCGACATGATTCTCTGGAGATGCTCGTGGTTGATGCGCTTGAGTTCGAGGCCGAGTTCGTTGGTGATGCTGATGGTCTGGCCTTTCACCGCGTCATTGACGAGCGCGGCGCCGTATTCGATTTTCAGTTTTTCCGCGCGGCTCAACGGCACTTTCAAACCGTAGGCGAGGTCGTTGGAAACGTGGTCGCCGCCGACCGCCAGCACGCCGGAATGCCGGATGACGCCGTCGGAATAAACCACGAATTCCGTGGTGCCGCCGCCGATGTCAATGACCAGCGCGCCGAGTTCCTTCTGCTCGTTCGACAGCAGCGCGAGCGACGTGGCGATGCCGTTGAACACCACGTCGTCCACTTCCAGCGACGTGGCGCGGACGAGGCGGACGACGTTTTGCAGGCGATTGGCGTGGCCGTGGATGACGTGCATGTCCACTTCCAGCCGCGCGCCGAGCATCCCGACGGGATTCGTCACGCCGTCCTGGCCGTCCACAAAAAAATGCTGCCGCACGGCGTGAATGACGGTGTTCTCGGCGGGCAAATTGATCGCCTTTGCATTTTTGACCACGTCCTCGACATCGTCCTGCGAAATTTCGCGGTCGGCGGAAACCACCGGATGCACGCCGCGATTATTGAAGCCGCGAATGTGCCCGCCGCTGACGCCGAGATACACGCTGCGGATTTCCACGTCGGCCATCTGCTCGGCCTCGAACATCGCCGCGCGCAAATCCTCCTCGACCTGTTCGGGATTGATGATCTCGCCCTTGCGCACGCCGCGCGAGCGCGACTGGCCGAGGCCGATGATGTTCAGCGCGCCGTCGGCGTTTTGTTCGCCGACCACGACGCAGATTTTTGAAGTGCCGATTTCGAGGCCGGCAATGATGTTGGAATCGTCAAACATTTTTCCTCCGGGTTTTCAAGGGTTTCACCGTCTTCGGCGTCGCGCACCGGCGCGAGGCTGGCCGTCATCCAGCGCACCGGCACGTTGTTCGCCACCGCCAGATCCGCCGACGCGATGGATTTCTGCTGCCTGCGAACCGAGATTGTAAATCTGCTGCCAGCGCGGCAACTGCTGCTCCAGATTGTCGAGGCTGAAAGTGATTTCGCTGCCCTGCCCCGTCGTCGCCACGATCACGCCCGGCGCGGAAACATCCACGCGCTGCAAGTCCACCAGCCCGGCCATCGGCGATTTGTCAAACGCCGCCGATCAGTTGCAGCGCCGCCTGCACCTGCGGCAGTTCGATGCGCCGGCCCGGCTGCAACTGAAAATAATTCAGCCCCGCGATCACCGGCAATTGCGGATTCATCTGCGCCAGCGGCACGGTGCAAACGCGCGGATCCAGCGGCAGCATCACCATGCCGTCGGCGTCCAGTTGAAAAACGGAAACATGATATTCCGCCGTTCGCATCCGCGCGCGGCACGTTGACCTGCGCAATCGGGTCGCGCTCCGTCACACGGATTTTCAACGTGCGCGGCAGCACGCGCTCGACGGAAACCGAGTCAATCGCCGAGACGAGTTCAAGATTGCGTTTCACCGCCGCGAGATCGAGCGCGATGAGATTCGCGCCCGGCTTCACGCCCGTCCAGCGGCGCAATTGTTCCGGCGCGATTTTCCCGTCCGTCGCCACGTCAATCTGCTGGATCGCAAAATCGGAATTCTCATAGACAAACGCGTTGAGCGTCGCCTCGCCGACGCGCCAGAGCAGATACAATCCGAAAAAAGTCCCGAACACGACGAGGAACGAAATCGTCCCCAGCCGCAGGCGGTTCGCGCGCACCTGATCCGAACGCAGCTTCACGTCCAGCACATGATTGCGGTGCAGGCGGCGGTTTTTAATTTGTTCGCGTTTAAACCACATTGATCATCGTCATTATCACGGTCGCGGCGGCGGCCACCTCCTCGGCTTTCAATTCCGCCGCTGTTTTCCGCGCCAGCGCCAGGTCAATCATGCGCTGGCACAGCTCGGCGTAATTCATTCCCGCAGCAGCAGCAGCCTTGGGCAGCAGGCTGGTTTCCGTCATTCCGGGCAGCGTGTTGACTTCCAGCACCACCGGCGAGCCGTCGGCGCGCACCATCACGTCCACGCGGGCATAATCGCGCCCGCCAACCGCCGCAAACGCGCCGAGCGCCGCGTTCTGAATCCGTTTCGTCGTCGCCGCGTCAAAGTCCGCCGGGCAAAAATACTCCGTGTTGCCGGGCGTGTATTTGTTTTTATAATCGTAGCTGCCGGCTTTCGGGCGAACCTCGACCACCGGCAAAACTTTTCCGCCGAGAATGCCCACCGTCGTTTCGCGCCCGATGATTTTTTCCTCGACCAGAACTTCCGAATCAAATTTCAGCGCTTCCGTCAGCGCGTTCGGCCAGTCCTCGGCTCGTTCAACAAATTGCAGCCCGACACTCGAACCCTGCCGCACGGGCTTCACCACCAGCGGCAAGGCCAAATTTTTCGGCAATGGCGCTTTTGCCGAATTGACGACCTGAAATTTCGCCGTTGGCACGCCGGTTTTGCCGCAAAGTTTTTTCGTCATCACCTTGTCAAACGCCAGCCGGCTGGATTCTGAATCACAACCCGTGTATGGCACGCCGAGCTTTTCCAATTGTGTCTGAACCTGGCCATCCTCGCCGTAAGTGCCGTGCAACGGCGCAAGACAAACGACGTCCGTGTTCGGCGGCAAAATCCAGTCCGGCGTTTTGGGATCAATCTCAAAAACGGTGTGACCGAGCGAACGCAACGCCTTCACCACGCCCGCGCCGGAACGCAGCGACACTTCGCGCTCGGCGCTGGGGCCGCCGAGCATCACCGCAATTTGTAATCGTTGATTCACTTCACAAATTTTTCCATTGAGACGGCGGTTTTCGGAAACGATTTCAAAATCTGCTTGTCCGTTGTCACTAAATTCACACCGAGTTCCTGCGCCAGCGTGACATATTCACAATCATAAGCGCTGCATTTAGACTGCATCGCCAGTTCCAAAACCTTTTCCGACGAAACATCATACGAATTGCCCACGATCTCTTCAGCGGAACGCAATGAAAGCAATGCCGATCCAATCGTCATGCCGCGATGCTGAATATATTTCATCAGCGTATTTCGATACTCCGAACGCCAGAGCAACGGCGCAACCCACGACGTATCGGCAGCATAAATAGCTTCGGCCAATGGAGAAAACTCACCGCGAATGGTCAAATGCGCGATGATGTTCGTGTCCGCGACAATCATGCCCGGCCTTCTCGCTTGAACCGCCGGATTTCTGAATCCTTCGCAACAAATTTCATCGTCGCCCGCGCCGCCCGCGCCCGCGCGATAATGCCTTCGACATCCACCGGCACGCTGCGGACGCTGGATTCCAGCACTGCGATGGCTTCCGTGTTCAAACTGCGGCCATGCGTCAACGCGCGCTTTTTCAAGGCCTGATGCGTTTCCTTCGACAATCCTTTGATTGTGATCGTTATCATGGCACAACCATAACGCAACCATTTTGGTTGTCAAGCCGCAACCGTTTTGGTTGCGTTTTAATTGTCGTCGCCGATGATTTCGACTTCCGTCTGCAACTCGATTCCGCGCTCCACCTTCGCCTTCGCCCGCAAAATGCCGATCAGTTCCAGCACGTCCGCCGCTGTCGCGTTGCCATCGTTCACCAGAAAATTGCCGTGCTCCTGCGAAATCCGGGCGCCGCCGATTCGCGTGCCTTTCAAGCCAAGCTCGTCAATCAATTTGCCCGCCGGAATCGTCGCCGGGTTCTTGAACAGACAGCCGGCGCTTGGCGCGGCGGGCTGCGAACTCCAGCGTTTCTGGCTGAACGCGCTCATCCGCTGCGCAATGGACTCCGCCGAATCCGGCTTGCCGCGCAGCACCGCCCCGAGCGCGACGTGATTTTTCAGCGTCGCGCAGCCGCGATAAGCCACGGCCATTTCCGCCGGCGAAAACTCGCGCACGCCGCCGGCAAAATCCATTGTGCGCACGGACTCGACGACGTCAAACGTGGCGCTGCCCATCGCGCCGGCATTCATCCGCAACGCGCCGCCGACGCTGCCGGGAATGCCTTCGAGAAATTCCAGACCGCACAAACCGTTCCGGCGCGCCCCGACGGCGACCTCTTTCAACCGTGCGCCCGCGCCGCAGCGCAGCCGTTCGCCGTCAATTTCAATCTTGGAAAATTCCGGCTGCGCCAGGCAGATGACCACGCCGCGAAAGCCCTTGTCGCGCACCAGCAGATTCGAGCCGCGGCCAAGAATGAAAAATTTGACGCCCTGTTCGCCGCAGAATTTTAAAATCGCAGCCAGGTCGGTTTCCGATGCCGGCTCAACATACACGTCCGCCGGGCCGCCGACCCGCAACGTCGTGTGCCGGGCCATCGGCTCGTCGCGGCGGATGATCGTCACGGACGAAACGCGTCCGGCAATCTCGTTGGCCACGGTGGGTGATTCGAGGATCGTCATGCGGCGGGAAAATTGTGCGGCCCGGTTTGGCCGCGTGTCAGCACGGTCGTGTTTTCCCCGGTGGCCGGCAGGTCAACCGCCTTGAATGACAGGCGCAAAATGTTCGCGGCGATCTGCCCGGCGGATTTGGGCGCGTGCCAGAGCCCGAGCGCGGCGTTCATTTTGGCGCGAACGGAATCGTTCTCGACCAGTTCGACCAAAATACCGGCGACCTTTTCAGGCGTGGAATCTTTTTGTTCGAGCAGCCGCGCCGCGCCACTCATTGCGTAAATGCGCGCGTTGAAAAATTGGTGGTTGTCCGCCGCGGTCGGCAGCGGCACGAGCAACGACGGCAGCCGCATCGCGGCCATTTCCGCCAAGGACGACGCTCCGGCGCGACTGATGGCGGCGGTCGCGGCTCCGAGCGCCAGATCCATTTCCGCAAAGAACGATTTGACGGCCGCCGTGATGCCCAGCGCGGCGTAGGCAGATTTCACTTTTTCGAAATCCTTCGCGCCGGCGAGGTGCAGCCATTGCCAATTTTTTTTTGCCAGCAGCGGCAAGGCGGACAGCACCATCGAGTTCAAGCCGCTCGCGCCCTGGCTGCCGCCGACCACCAGGACAACGGGCCGCCCCGGATCGAAGCCCAAGGCCATTGCCGATTGCCGATTGCCGATTGCCGATTCCTGAAAAAATTGCGGACGCACCGGCGTGCCGGTCGGCGTCACTTTTTTTGCGCGCAAGCGGGAAGCCGTTTCGGGAAAACCGACAAACGCCTCGTCCACCAGGCGCGCGAGCAAACGGTTGGCCCGGCCGGGAATGGTGTTGGACTCGTGCAAAAAAGTTTTTACGCCCATTTCCTTCGCAACCAAAACCGGCGGCGCGCTGGTGAAACCGCCCATTGCCAAAACTGCGTCCGGCTTCCGCTGACGGAAAATTTTCCGCGCGGCAAACAGCGATTTGACGAAGCTGCCGGCGAAGGAAAAATAATTCCGGTTTTGCAACCCGACGGCGGGCAGCGTGAAGATTTCCATGCCGAGCACGGATTTCACGGCCTGCTGGTCCACTTCCTTCGGCGATATGAGCAGCGCCACGTCGCAGCCGCGCTGCTGGAGTTGCCCGGCGACGGCGAGGCCGGGAAAGAGATGACCGCCCGTGCCGCCACACGCGATGGCGATGAACGGATTTTTTTTCCGGTCGGAATTCATGTTGGCCGGGCGGCAAACGGATTGTCATCGGCAGCAAAGTCCGACGCGGAAATTTTCGCGGGCGCGGCCTGGCGCGCGACGCTCAACAAAATGCCGACGCCAATCAGCATTGCGAGGAGGCTGGAACCGCCGGCGCTGATGAACGGCAGGGCAAGGCCTTTGTTGGGTAACAGGCTGGTGACGACACCGATGTTGATGATGGCCTGGTAGCTGATCAGTGAAGTCACGCCAACCGCGAGCAGACAACCGAACTGGCCGCGGGATCGAAACGCGATATACAGACCGCAGACGGCGATGAGCAAAAACGCGAGGACTACGAGCAGCGTGGCAACCAGACCGAGTTCTTCACCGATGTTGGCGAAAATAAAATCGCTGTGAATTTCCGGCAGAAAACCGAGTTTCTGCCGTCCATCGCCGAGGCCCAGACCGGTCAACCCGCCGGAACCGATGGCGATTTTGGCTTGTTCCGCCTGCAAGGCCGCGCCGCCGGCATGTGCCTCAGGATGCAGCCAGGCGGAGATGCGGCCACTGCGCATGGAGTCATGCGTCAGCGAATAAACCAGCGCCGCCCCGGCAGCCAGCACCGGCGGAATGACATGCCGCCAGCGAACGCCGGCAATCATCAGCATCGTGCCGCTGACCGCCGCGAGCAGGATGGTTGTGCCCCGGTCAGGTTCGATGAAAATCAAACCCAGCGCCGCCGCGATGATGATGCCAGGGACGAGCATCCCGCGTTTGAAGGTGTTCATTTTTCGCTGCGAGCGGTCGCCATACCACGCGAGCATGATGATGAGCGCGATTTTGACGATTTCGGACGGCTGGAAGGTGGCCCCCGGCAAGCGGATCCACCGGCGCGCTCCATTGAACTGCATCCCGACGTGCGGAACAAAAACCAGCCCCGCCAAAATCAGCGTTCCGAGGAAAACCGGGATGGCGAATTTTTTTAAAAGTTCGCAGTCCAAAACCGCCACCGCCATGCAGGCGACGAAACCAAGGACGCACCAGATCACCTGCATTTGCAGCATGTGCGCGCCGATTTCGGAATGGGTGTGCCGGTCCACCATCACCATGCTGGAGCTGTAGAGCATCACCAGCCCCAAAGCGAGGAGGCTGGCGACGCAAAACGCCAAAGTAGTGACAGCGACTTTCATTTCAATTTATCAAAAATGCCAGCCGCGTTCCACGCGGTTATTTGCCCGGCGCGGGGGCCGGAGCCGACGGAGCCGGAGCCGGAGCGACAACCGGCGGCAATACGGGCGCGGCGGAAGTGTCCGGAACCGGCGCGGGCGCGACGACTTCGGCTTTGGCCGGCATTTTCAATTTGTGGCCGACCAGGATTTTGGTCGTGCTCAAATTGTTCGCGGCTTGAATGGCCTTGACGGTGGTGCCGTGGGCCTTGGCGATTTTCGCGAGCGTGTCGCCGGATTTGACCGTGTAAAGTTCGCCGCCCGCGTCCGCCGCGCCCGGCGTCATTTCGGCGGATTTCCCGGAAGCCGGGATGACGAGCTTTTGTTTGATCTTCAATTTTTTCGGATCCACGCCGGGATTCGCCGCTTCGAGCGCTTTGAGCGTGACGCCATGCGCCTTGGCAATCTTGGCCAGCGTGTCGCCCGCCACCACGACATATTCGGAACCGGCAACCGGCTCAACGGCCAGCGGCACCGGCGGCGGATTGGTCACGACCGGCGGCACCGGCACCGGCGGATTCGTGTCCACGACCGGCGGATTCGTGTCCATCATCGCCGGCGGATTCGTGTCCACGACCGGCGTTTGATTCAATTCATCCGCGGGCTTTTCCCGTTTGCAACCCTGAATCAGCATGGCGACGAGGCCGGTGACGCTCACGGCGAGCACGCAGAATACGGCGAGTTTCAGCCGGGAACGGCGCCGGCTTTGTTGTTCGAGCAGCGAGCCTTTGGGGACGAACGGATTCGGATTATTCATAATTTTGTTGGCGCAAATGCGTCCAGGTTTCGAGGTGATGTTTTTGGTTTTGAGTTTTGCGCGGCGAAACTTTCCCTCGAAAAATTTCGCAACGCATTAAATTCGTTTGATCGTGTTTTTGGGAGACGGACGAACCGGTCGCGGAAAATACAACCGGCAGAAAGATGAACTGTTGAACCACTCTCGCTGGCCGGCGCGCGCCTTGCCGCTCTCAGACAAATTGATAACAACCGTCCGCCCGCCGCGCAAGCAGCAAAGCGCCGATTTTCAATGTGGGTTTCGCCGTTCATTCGTCTTTGGTTTTCACCGCAATTTCAGCGTCGCCAGCGCGACCACCGCGCACAGCACGCACAAGATAAAAAACCGCATCACCACCTGCGACTCGTGCCAGCCCTTTTTTTCAAAATGATGGTGCAGCGGCGCCATCAGAAAAATGCGCTGGCCGGCGCCCGTTTGGATGCGCGTGAGCTTGAACCAGCCCTTCTGCAACATCACTGATGCCGCCTCGGCCACGAACACGCCACCCGCGATCACCAGCACAAACGGCTGATGAATCAGCACCGCCACGATGCCGAACGCGCCGCCAAGCGCGAGCGAGCCGGTGTCGCCCATGAACACCTGCGCCGGATGGCAGTTGAACCACAAAAATCCCAGGCCCGCGCCAAGCAGCGCCGCGCAAAACACCGTCAGTTCGCCCGCGCCCGGCACGTAAGGAATCTGCAGATACGCCGCCGCTTTGATGTTGCCCGCCAGATACGTAAAAAACAAAAACACAAATCCGACAATCAGCGTGCAGCCGATGGCCAGTCCGTCCAGGCCGTCCGTCAAATTCACCGCGTTCGAACTGCCGACAATCGCCAGCGCCACGATGATGACGCCGGCCACCGCGCCGACATGAAGCGGATATTTGTAAAACGGCAGCATCAGCGTCGAAACCAGATTGCAGTGCCAGACACTTTTGGTGCCGAGCAGATGCAGCTCGCTTTTGGCGGGCAGATTCCACAAATAAATTCCCACAAACGCCGCCAGCGCAAACTGCACGACCAATTTCACCCTCGGTCGCGTGCCCCCGCCGCTCTGCTTCAAAATTTTCGCGTAGTCGTCGTAAAATCCCAGCCCGGCCAAAACCAAAACCGACAGCATCGTCAGCTCCACCTGCGCGTTCCATTGCGCCCACAGCATCGTCGAAATCAGCAGTGCCAGGACAATCAAAATTCCGCCCATGGTCGGCGTGCCCTTTTTGCTGCCGCGCAAATTCGACAGCCCGGCTTCCTCGGCCTTGTCCGCGTATTCCTGGCCGAACTTTAATTCCTTCAGCCAGCGGATGACCATCGGCCCCAGCCACCAGCTCAACAGCAGCGACGTGATCGCCGCGCCCGCGCTGCGCACGGTGATGTAGCGAAACAATCGCAGCCACGAAACCTGGTTTTCCCAACCGGCGACGTGCGCGCGTTCGAGCA
Organism: uncultured Verrucomicrobiae bacterium; assembly: GCA_963738225.1. Classification (GTDB taxonomy): domain Bacteria; phylum Verrucomicrobiota; class Verrucomicrobiia; order Limisphaerales; family UBA11358; genus UBA11358. Next base: position 88,727 of record CAVTVR010000005.1, on the reverse strand, counting down.
GCCATTGGCTCAAAAGATAAAGCATTGACGAAAAACACCGAACTTTGAACATCGAACTTTGAACATCGAAGGTTCGCCCTTCATTCGGCGTTCAGCGTTCGGCGTTCGATGTTCGATGTTGTTAATTTTCATTTTTCAACTTTTAAAATTTCCGCAATCCGTTCCAGCCGCGACGAGCGCGAGGCCTTCAGCAACACCACGTCGCCCGGCTTCAAAAAGTTTTTCACCGCTCGCACCGCTGCTTCCACGTCCGCAAATTCAATCACGCGCGTCAGCCCGGCGGTGCGCGCGGCCCGCGCCGTGGCCGCCGAATTTTTTCCAACTGTGAACAATTGGCCAATCTTCAATTCCGCCGCGCGCCGGCCCACTTCCGCGTGCGCCGGTTCGCTGTGCGCGCCGAGTTCCGCCATGTCGCCCAACACCGCCACGCGCCGGCCTTGCAACGGCAAATCGCACAGTGTTTCCAGCGCGGCAATCATCGAATCCGCATTGGCGTTGTAGCCGTCGTCCAGCACGCGCACGCCGTTCGCTTCCCAAAACTGCAGCCGCATTTTCAGCGGCAGGCATTCGGCCAGGCCGCGCTGGATTTCAGCGCGGCTCAGTCCGAGTTCCTCGGCCAGCCCGATGGCAAAAAGCGCGTTCGTCACTTGATGGCGTCCGAGCAAATTGACCCGATATTCGCCGCAAAATTCCGGTTTCGGCGCCGTGACCTGAAACGTGACGCCGTTTTTATCCAGGCGGATTTTGTTTGCCCGCCAGTCATTTTTTTCGCCGAAGCCGACGCGGACAATTTTTGCCTTGGTCCGCGCGGCGATTTTTTCCGTCCACTCGCTGTCGCCGTTCAAAAACAATTTTCCATCCACCGGCAGCAGCTCGGCCAGCCAGCCTTCTTCCTGCGCCACGCCGGCGACATCGCCAAAAAATTCCAGATGCTCGCGGCCAATGCCGGTGACGACACCGAACTTCGGCTGGATCATTTTCACGAGCGGCGCGAGTTCGCCCGGATGGTTCGTGCCGGCTTCCAGCACCGCCGCCTGATGCGTTTTTTCCAGCCGCAACAAAGTCAATGGCACGCCGATGTCGTTGTTGAAACTGGCTTCGCTCCACAGCGTCGAAAATTTTTGGCGCAGCACGGAGGCGAGCAGTTCCTTCACCGTCGTCTTGCCGTTGGAGCCGCCGACCGCGATCATCGGCGGCGAAAAATCCCGCCGATAAGCCGCCGCCATTCTGCCCAACGCGACGCGCACATCGTCCACCGCCAAGGTAGGGACGCCGCGCTGCGGCGTCCGGTCGGCGCAGCGCGCCGACCCTACCCACGACTTTTCCACCACGACCGCCGCGACTTTCGCCGCGACTTCGTTGACGAAATCGTGGCCGTCAAACTTGTCGCCCTTGATGGCAAAGAACAAATCGCCGGGCTGCGCCTTCCGTGAATCGGTGCAGACATTTCGAATCATCATATCCGCCGGGCCGTTTTGGATTTCGGCGGCGCAGGCTTCGGCAATGAATTTCAAAGAGCGTCCTTCCACAAAATTATTTCAAAAACACATGTCCTGCTGTCGAATCATGGCTTTCGCGAATTGGTTTCCGCAACCAGCGGCGGCGCATTCGTTGTCAAATTCAAGTCCGGCGGAATGTTCAAATAACTTGCGCAGCGTTCCGCGATTTCACGGAACACCGGGCCGCATAACGCGCCGCCAAACGCCCGTCCACCTTCCTTCGGCGAGTCCATCACGACGGAAATGCAGATCTCGGGATTGTCCGCCGGGAAAAATCCGATGAACGTGACCACAAACCGGTCCTCCGCATACCGGCCGTTCACGACTTTTTGCGCCGTGCCGGTTTTGCCGGCGACGACATAATTTGTCAGCGCGGCTTTCGGCGCGGTGCCGTCCGGCATGACGACCGTTTTCAAGGCCTCAACCATTTCCTTGGCCGTTTCCGGCGTGATGACGCGGCGGACGGCTTGCGGTTGATATTGCTCGACAATTCGCCCGTCGCGCTCCTGCAAATTTTTTACGAGCATCGGGCGCATCAGCACGCCACCGTTGGCAATCGCCGCCAGCACCATGGTCATCTGCAATCGTGTCACCGCCACGCCCTGGCCCATCGGGATTTGCGCGATGGAATATTTTCCCCAGTTGCTCTTGCCCGAAGGCCCCACCGGCGGACGCACCCACGGCGAAGCGCTCAATTCGCCGGGCAGCGGAATTCCCGTGGCCTGTCCCAGACCGAAATCCGTCATGTAATCGTAAAGTTTTTCCGGCCCCAGTTTGATGCCAATCTTTGACGCGCCAATGTTTGACGACTTTTGCAGCACTTGCTCAACCGTGAGCGTTCCAAAATGGTCGTGCTCGGCGTCGTGCAGCGTGATGCCGCCGTAATGGAAAACGCCATTCTCGCAGAACACGGTGTCGTTCAGCGTCACCACGTGTTCGTTGAGCGCGGCGGAAATCACGACGGTCTTGAACGTCGAGCCGGGTTCCATCACGCGGCTGATCACCACGTTCGCCTCGTTGTTCGTGGTGATGGTCTTCAAATTGTTCGGATCAAAACTGGGCAACGAAGCCATTGCCAAAATTTCGCCCGTGCGCGGGCGCATGACAATGCCGGTGATGCTCTTCGGCGCGTGTTGTTGCAGCGCATCGGCCAGCGCGGTCTCGACGATGTGTTGCACCGCCGAATCAATGGTCAGCACGACGTCCAGGCCGTCACGCGCATAAACGTCCTCATCACGCCACGCCACCAATTCGCGCTGTGCTTTGTCCGTTTCCGTCACGCGCCAGCCGGCGACGCCGCTCAACTGTTTTTGCATCGCCTTTTCCACCCCGTCGCACCCGACAATTTTGGAAACGAACCGCCCGTCCACATTCGTCTCCTCGACCGCCGGAAAACCGATCACCTGTCCGGCCAGCGAACCGTTCGGATAAACCCGCAATTGATCCGCCTCGGCAAAAACCGCGTGCAGGCGCAGGTTGCGGAAAAATTCCCGATCCGTCCGCGAAAGACTTTTTTCATTCACGCCAAACGTGAGATTGGTCATCGCCGCCAGAATCCGCTGCCAGGTTTCGTCGGGGACATTTTTGGCCAGCCGGACGTAATGCAGTTGGTTGGTGACCGTTTTACTGTCACTGTTTTTGGCAAGATAGCTGCGGGGCATTAGTTTTTGAGCGAGCGCATTTTCGTCGAGTTGCAGCAGCGGCGCGATCGCGCGGGCGACGGCCGGGAACTGATTGCCGACCAGCGACGGATCGGCGCAAATCGTTTTCACCGGAACACTCGTGGCCAGAATGTTTCCGTTCGCGTCAAGAATATCGCCGCGCCGGGGCGCCTGGCGAAATTCGCGCTGCGTGTTGCGCTGCGCCTTCGCGCTCAATTCGTCGTGGCGCAAAATCTGCAAATCCACCAGGCGGTAGCCCAAGCCGGCGAAGGCCGCGCCGAGAAAACCCAGCAGCAGCAACGCGCGACGGAATTGCAGTTTGTTGTTCATCCAAAAAAACGGCCAGCCGCCCGTGGCGATCGGTTCCTCACCCGACGGCGTCACGAGCGGCGGCCAAAATTGTTTTACGGCGTCAAGCCGGTTACCGGCCGCTGGGCAAGCTGACGCGAACTGTTTTGCTCCGGCGCGACCGGCATTTCCGCGAGCCGCACCACCTGCAACGGCTGCGCCGGCGCGAGGCCGAGGTTCAGTTCCTTCGCCCGCCGGTCCAGCATCACCGGCGAATACAGAAACGAAATCTTGTGGGCGAGGTTTTCGTTGTCGCGCTTCACTTTGGCGAGACTTTTTTCCCGCTCCCGAATCTGCGCGCCCAACCGGTCAATCTGGTTCTTCTGCCAGACGTAGCCAATCGCCGAGCCGCCGATCAGCGAACAAAGCAAAACGACTTTCAGCACCGGGCCGAACCGGATCTCCGCCGACTGGTTTTTTCGATTCTTCGACATTTCAATTTCGTCGCCTCAAATTTTTTCCAGCACGCGCAACTGCGCGCTGCGGGCGCGCGGGTTTTCGCGCAGCTCGGTTTCGCCCGGCAAAATCGCCTTGCGTGAAACCCATTTCAATTCCGGCACGCGCGGCGACCGCAGTTCCGGCACGTCCACTTCGCCGGTGAAAGTGTAATCGCGCGTCCGTTCGCGGCCAAATTCCTTCACCACGCGGTCTTCCAGCGAGTGAAACGTGATCACCGCCAGCCGTCCGCCGGGCTTCAAAATTTTCACCGCCGCGTCCAGCCCGCGTTTCAGCGAGCCGATTTCGTCGTTGACCGCGATGCGCAGTGCCTGAAAAATTTTCGTGGCCGGATGCGTCTTTTTTCCGCGGCGCGGCGCGAGGCGCTCGATCAAATCGGCCAACTGCCTGGTCGTTTCAAATTTTTTCAGCGCGCGATCCTGAACGATTGCCTTCGCAAACCGCCGCGACTCGCGTTCGCCGCCAAATTCCCAAAAAATTCTTGCGAGTTCTTCCGCGCTTTCGCCGTTCACCAAATCCGCCGCCGTCAGCGGCTGGCGGTCGTCCATCCGCATGTCCAGCGGACCGTCCTGCTGAAAACTGAAACCGCGTTCCGCCGTGTCCAGTTGCGGTGAGCTCGACGCCCAAATCCAGCAGCACGCCGTCACAGTTTTTTTCCGCAATCCAGTCCGCCAGTTCCGCAAAATTTCCACGCCGGATTTCAAAGCGCCCGGCAAAATTTTCGGCCAAACGCGCCTTCGCCGTTTCAACCGCGACGCCATCGCGATCGCACCCAGACAGCCATCCAGTCGGCGAACTCGCGGCCAGCAATTGGGCCGCGTGACCAGCTCCACCGAGCGTCCCGTCGGCGTAGCGGCCGCCCGGCTGCGGTTTCAGCGCGGCCAGCACCTCCGCCGCCATCACTGGTTTGTGAATGAATTCGGGCACTGCGCATTTTTTTAACCGGGTCGCAACAGGCTTTCGCCCAAAAATTCCCACGGCTTGCGCGCGGGAGCCAAAACCGGCGTCTCCACCGACGCGACAACCTGTGACTTGACCGGGACGATCTCGATGTCCGCATCGGCCAGGTCGTTGTGGACTACTTTCACCGTGTCCAGCGAAAATTCAGGCTGCACCGCCACCGGCGGCGGCGCGACCGGCTCCGGCGCGCGAAACGGATTTAATTTCATCGTCCATCCGCCGCGCGCCGATTTGGCGACCGCCAGCGGCGAATGCGCGCGCGCCTTGGCCGCGACGGGAACTGAAATTTGTTTTTCTTCCAGTTTGTCGGCGGGCGCGGGTTCCGCCGGCTTGGGCGTGAACGGATCTTTTTCCGAATTAAATTTCGGCAAATAGACGCGCTTGTTCTGGCGATACGACACCAGACTGCCGCCGCCAAAAAATGTTTTTCCCGCGCCGAGTAATTTTCCAAGATTCATAAATCAAATCACTCCATGAGATCAAAGGCCTTGGGCGTGTGAATCGCGTCCGCCGCCTCAACAGTTTCGTAACGAGCCGGATTCCAGATTTCAAAACGATCGAGCAACCCCACGAGCAACGTCTCATCCGTGATGCCCGCCGCGCGCGCCATTTCCTCCGGCAAACAGATGCGCCCGGCCTTGTCCAGCGCCACTTGCACCGACTTGCTGCCGATGACGCGTTTGAGCACGACTTTGTTCGGGTCGTTGTTCGCCATCGCGTCAATGTCCGCGACCAGTTTCGCCATTTTCTCCGGCGGCAACACCCGCAGGCACGCGCCAGCCTGATGCTTGGGCCAGAGAATCACCGTCAATTCCGTGCCCTCGGTTTCCGGCCGCCACTTCGCCGGAATCTGGACGCGCCGCTTCTCATCAACGCCGTGCCGATAGCACGAGTTGTAATACGTCCGCGATTGAAGCGCATCTGACATGGTTACTCACACAATTTACTGGAATCACTCATATCACCCACAACACCCCAATATAATCCACATTGCCCCACGATTTGTCAACGAAAATCTGCCTCAAAATACGATGTTTATTCAAAAGTTATTCACATTTACCGGTAACTGTGAATTGTCAGCCCCCGTCCCACTCCATTACGCTCCTGCCGATGCGAACCGCCGATTTCCACTTCAATCTGCCGCCCGAACTCATCGCGCAGCAACCCGCCGCGCGCCGCGACGGTTCGCGACTGCTGGTTTTAGCCAGAAACAGCGGCAAAGTCGAACACCGCCGGTTTTCCGATCTGCCGGATTTTTTCCAGCCCGGCGACGTTCTGGTTTTGAACAACTCGCGCGTGATTCCGGCGCGTTTGCGCGGCGCGAATGCAAAAACCGGCGGCCAATTCGAGATTTTGCTGCTGGAAGAAAATGCCCAAAACGACTGGTGGACGATGTTGCGCCCCGGCAAACGCGCCCGCGTCGGAACGCGCATTGAAATCCGAAATCAGAAATCCGAAATCCGAAATATCACCGCCACCGTCACCGGCATGAACGCCGAAGGCCACCGGCGCCTGGCCTTTTCCGGCACGGCAAACATTTTCAACGAATTGGATTCGCTTGGCGAAATACCATTGCCGCCTTACATCGAACGACACGGTGAATTGGCCGCCGACCGTGAGCGTTACCAGACCGTTTTCGCCCAGCCCTCCGGCTCCGTCGCCGCGCCGACGGCGGGCCTCCATTTCACGCCGGAACTGCTCGAAAAAATCCGCGCGCGGGGCGTCAAAATTTGTTTCGTCACGCTGCACGTCGGCGCGGGAACTTTTTTGCCGGTGAAAACCCAAAACGTCGCGGAACACAAGATGCACGCGGAGCGGTTTGAAATCGGTGAAGACACGGTTTCCGCCGTCAACGCCGCAAAAGAATCCGGCTGCCGCGTCATCGCCGTCGGCACCACGACGGTGCGGACGCTGGAAACCGTGGCGCGACAGAATGCAGGAAAACTCAATGTTTATGCGGATAAAACCGACATCTTCCTTTTTCCGCCGGCGGAGTTTCAAATCGTGGACGCGCTGCTGACGAACTTTCACCTGCCGGAATCCACGCTGCTGATGCTGGTCAGCGCGTTCGCCGCGCCGGGCGAAAAATTTCGCGGACGCGAACTGGTTTTGGCAGCCTACGCGGAGGCGATCCGCGAGCGTTACCGGTTTTTCAGCTACGGTGATGCGATGCTGATTTTATGAGTCCAAAGCTCAAAGTCCAAAGTCCAAAGCTGCCGTTTGTGTTCGTCAACATGGCGATGACGGCGGACGGGAAAATCGCGACCGCGAACCGCGCCGTCCACTCGTTCGGCAGCGCGCGGGACTTGGAGCATCTTTACGAACTGCGCGCCACGGCGGACGCGGTGATGTGCGGCGCGCGAACGGTGGAAATTTCAAAGACAATTCTAGGAACGGGCGGCGCAAAGTTCTGCAAGCTCCGGCTCCGAAGCACGGGCTGGCGGAATACCATTCGCGCGTCATCGCGAGCGGCAGCGGCTCGCTGGATCCGCAGGCGGAAATTTTCAAAAAGAAGTTTTCGCCCATCATCGTGCTGACAACCCGGCGGGTTTCCGTCAAAAAACTGGCCCAACTCCGCGCATTGGCGGACGAGGTGAAAATTTTTGGCGAAACGGAAATCAATTTTCCGTCCGCGCTGCGCTGGCTGCGCGCAAAATGGGGCGTGAAACGGCTGTTGTGCGAAGGCGGCGGAGAATTGAACGACGCGCTGTTCCGCGCCGGTTTGGTGGATGAAATCCATCTCACGATCTGCCCGAAAATTTTCGGTGGACGCACTGCGCCGACGATTGCGGACGGATCGGGGTTTCAATGTCTCGGTGACACGGCCAATTATGAATTGACTTCGATTAAGCGGGAAAAAGCCGAGTTATTCACCGTGTTCACAAGGCAGAAAAAGCGGCGTTTCACATAGGTTTCATGCTTAATCGTTGGCCGATTTTTGACGATGTAAAACGGGCGGGTTTCGTGTGAAACCCGCCCGCTGATGTTTTAATGTTAATTTTCCTGCCGGCGGCTTACGGCTGGCGCAGGATGTAGTATAACCTCGAATTCGTTGCCGGGATCGAGTTGGTGAATTGATATTTGCCCGAACCGGCAGGGCTTTCGACCGCCGGTCCCACCACCGGCCAGTTGGTTTTTGGCGCGGTCAGATCGTTCGTCGCCAGCACCGAGAAACTTAACCCGGTGGCATTGGTGAAGGAGAATGTCAGCTTGCCACCGGTCAACTTGACTCCGACCAAATTGGAATGAATGGGCGCGGGAATGTTAAACGCGGAACTGGTCACCCCGGTCAATCCGCTCGGAGGTGAAGGAGATGGTGGCTCCGATAACGGCACTGGTGCTGTAAGCGGTCAAGTCGGTGAACTTAGCCGTGCCGGAAACGGCGGCTTTTGTGGTGGTGCCGCCCAGCGTCCAAGTTCCGTTGCCAACCGCCGCCATGATGCTGGCCGTGCTGGCGACGGCATTGCCGAATGCGTCCTGCACCGCCACCACGGGTTGCGTGGCCAATGCCAGTCCGGTGGCGGCCGGGGCTTTAGGTTGCGTCGTGATGCCCAGTTTCGCCGCCACCCCGGCAACTACTTGCGTGATTGAGTTCGTGCTATAACCCGTGGCGCTGATAACGATGATCTTTGAACCGGGACTTTGCAGCAACGGGTCTTGAGACGGGTCAAATACAATTTTGCCCGATTGATTCGTGGTGTAGGCAGCCGCCGACAGGAGTGAACCGTTTACCGTGATGCCAGTAATGGAAGAACGCCAGAGTGGATCATCCGGGGTGTTCGTAACCGTAAAGGGACTGTTGGTCGTGGCAAACGTCTGCGCGGTAAGGATGGGCGGCGGTGTGAGCGCAGCCGCATAAGGTGTCGGCACGGGCACAAACGTGAGGCCCATAACGGTGGTGCCGGCGGGCGCGGTATAGATGGTGTTGGTTGAGATGATGTTGATCGAACCCATGAGACTCTGGTCGGTCACCCGGACAATGCTGTTTGCAGCACCGGTGCCGTTGGCATAATACAGGTAGACGCCGCCATTGCCGTTGGTGGTGGCGAACAGAGCGGTGCCGTTATCCGTGTTGGTCCAGGATCCGATGGCCGTCCATGAATCATCAGGGTTTCTGGACCACTTGTTGATGACTCCGCTCGACCCGTTCGTCCCCCCGCTTTGATCAAGGGTATAGAGGATCGCGAAGGAAGCCGGATTCTGGCTTCCATTGGTGGAAAGCAGGTAGAAATCCACGACAATGCCATCCGGCGGCGGCGTGGCGGACGTGGTGTTCCAAGGTCCGTCATTGCCGGAATTATAGTAATCCAAGTGTCCAACAGTGCCATTATTGAACTGGAAGACGGCCGGGCTGGGCAAGTTGGCGACGGATTTTTGCGTCAAAGACCAGGCGCTGCCGCCAAACGACCGAACGCAATAGTTGTTTTGTTCATAAACATTAAAGCTTAGACCGCTGTCACTGCTATAGACGTATAATCCGCCCTTGTCGTCAATCAGGAAGTCCACGTTGTTTGGGCTGCACGCCGCGCGGACCGCGCTGCCTCCGAGCGAGTTGGAAACATACTTGCCCGTCTTGGTGAACTTGTTGGTATAATCCATGGTTCCCACCGCGCGATTCAGATTGAAGGTTTCGTCCACCGTCGCCGAGCTGCCATCGTCAAAAGCGCCGAAGACCAGGAAGGTGCCGTCATCACTCAACGCAAGATGGCCGGCACCGCCGCCGCCCATCCGCAAGGCATTCGTTCCCGTAGCGGTGATGGGATTGATGTTGACGGGCTTGGTTTGACCCGCGGCGGAAGGTTTGATCTCAATCATGCTGAAGGTTGAGTTAGCCGCAGTCGTGTCAATTTGGATGGCCGCCAAATTGCCTTGAGTGAACTGGCTGGGCGGCGCGCCAATGACGAAGCTGGTTGAATTGGTGGCCGGGATGATGCCATTAGTGATGGCGAAGTGGATGGCCGCATTGGTGACCGCCGACGTCCCGATGACCGTGGCGGTCAAATCGGTGAAAGTGCAGGAGCCGTTAATAATCGGCTGAACGGTGGATCCGCCCAAAATCCAGGTCGCCGGGGAATTGCTGACGGTTGCCGTGACGACCATGCTCGCATAAGGATTCGTGGTGCCATTGCCATATTGATCCGTAACGGTGAAAGTGGGATTAGCAGTCAATGTGCCGCCGCTGGCCGAGGGGCCGGCGGGTTGCGTGTAAGACAATTTCGTGGCCACGCCGGTGGCGACAAACTGGACAACCTTGGCAGAGGTGTAATTGGTGGCATTGACGACAATGTTATCAAGCCCGGCAACCTGTAACGCCGCAGACGCGGACTCCGTGTAGACAATATTTGACGCCGTCACCGCATAAGCTGCTTTCGGCAACAGCACACCGTTGACATAGATGCTTGAAATGTTGTTGTGCCAACCCACGTCATTATTGCCAAGGCTCTCGCTGAACGTGTTGGTGAACGGATGATCCACCGTAGCCGCCGGGTCACTGGCGAGCACGGGCGCAATCTGCCCGTTAAACTGGCCGTTGACCGCGACGTTGTCAATGCGGGCGTTGCCGGAATTATTGTTATAGGGCTGGTGCAAAAAGTTCACGCATTGACCATTTTGCGCGGCGTTCACCACGCGAAAGGCGAAATTGGGATTGTTGGCCACGCCGGGGACGCCGGTGAAATCAATGCTCATGTAATTATAAAAGAGCGAACCGATGGTATTATCCATGAATGTTCCATTCACAATATCGGAACTGTAACCTTCCGCCTCGGTCGAAAATGAGGGCGTGTTCTTTTGGATGAGCGTGGGGTGGGAACTACAGGCCAGATTGGCCACATTGGTGGTGGCCCAACCGTCGGTGGTGTAAAGCACGCACATGCGCGCCTCACCCTGGGTCGTGAAATAAAGGTCGAAGGTCACCAGAATATTGGTGTAATTGACCGTGCTGACATCAAACTCTGCGCCCTGGCTGCCGATGGGCTGTGTGGAAAGCCAGCCATTGCCCGGCTGCCCGCGCAGACGCCAGACAAATTGTCCGGCCGGGCCGGTTGAACTGTAGGGGGCGCCGCTGGCAAGAATATCCGCAGCATTGATGCTGTTGGTCGGCGTAAAAGTGGGAGAGTTCAAGTTAAAACCAATGCACGCGGCGATCGCCGTGTTGTTGGAGATGGCGGGAATCGGATTGTTGTCTGGAGCGATCTTGCCGATGTTGTCAAACGTCCAGTTTGCCACCGTGTCGAAGGAAATACCCTGAAAAGTAACATTGTCCAGCGTCCAGTCGCCGTTATTGGCGCTGTTGTAGATGGCACCTGTCGTGTCGAGGCAGTTCGTGCCCTTGGCGGCGTTCACGATGCGGATGGCAAAAGCGGGGTCGTTGGCCACGCCGGGAACGCCGGTCAAATCAACCGTCACCCCGTTGTTCCAACCGGCAGCAGTGTTATTCGTGAGGATCAAATAGGAAACCCCGGCCACAATCCCGTTGGTGAGGTTGGTGTTGGTTGCCAAGATGCCCGCCGTGCCCGCCGAAGTGATGTTGGCGTTCTGCCAGAAAATCCCGTCCTGCGAATATTGAACCAGCAGCGCGGCTTCCGAGTTCGTCTGGGCATAGACATCGAAGGAAACCTGAACCTGATAATAGCCCAACGTGCTCACGGCGAACTGCGCGCCCTGCGAACCGATGGCCGCACTGGTGTTCCAGCCGACAGACGCGCCGCCGGTATTGCCTATGCTCCAAGCATTCTCACCCCCGGTGGAACTGCCGGACTGCGACACCACAGTCGGGCTGCTGCCGCCGCCGAAGCCGAGAACCACAGCCGAGCCGAAACCGATCGAGGCGGCCGGGCTGGCGCTTGCGCCGAGGGCGACGTTGTCAAAATTCCAAGTGCTGAGGGTGCTGGCGGCTTTCGTTCCGGACAGCGAGGCGACCAGTATGGACGCAATACAGGCGATGTTTTTAAGTTTCATTTTTTGCTCTCGTTTGGTTTGTTGATCTTCCTAAAGGAACAGCATGGAACTCCATGCCAATGCCATTATCCACTGTCAGGTTACAAACAAACGACCCGCAGGTGACAATTAGGTGACAACACAATCCAAATGAATTTAAGTTATGTTTGTAACATATTTGTAACCTGTTTGACATCCAATTGTAACATTTCGTTGGAAGACTGGGCCGATAATGGTAGGCGTTTATCATTCAAACAAAAAAAACAGGCCCGGCGGCTTTACCCTCATTGAACTGCTGGTGGTCATCGCCATCATAGCGATTCTTGCCGCATTGCTGCTGCCCGCGTTGTCCAAGGCCAAAGCCAAGGCGCAACAGATCGCCTGCTTGAACAACTTGAAACAGTGGGGCCTGGCCGATACGATTTATGTGGATGACAACAACCAGTTTTTCCCTGCGCCGCGCTATCAGGCATCCTATGACGTTGCGTCGGATGAAGACAATCCGATCTGGACGGACATCGCCGCCTACCATTACAATCGCACTCCGTCCGTAGGCGATGATGTCTGGTTCAACGCCCTGCCTCCGTTGGTCGCGAGCAAGCCTTTGTATGACTGGGCCATTGGTGCCAATAAAGGGTTGTTTAACGAATCCATAGGCCGGAACATATTCACCTGCCCGACGGCCATCGCCCAAGGCTGGGACCCCGTTGACCAGCCTCAAGCTCATGGCTTCATGGTGCAGGGCCAACGCCCGCTGTTCTCTTTTGGCATGAATTCAAAAGGCCCTGCCAACATGAATCTCTCCGCCAGTCCCCCAATCGCCAGTGTCAAGGCCGTGATGGTGGCCCATCCTTCCGCCTATGTGCTGTTTTCCGATACCCGCAACCGCTCCGCCGAACAACCGTTTTATCCCTACAATTCCAGTCCGTCTCCCGGCGACAACCAGCTTGTTTTGGGCACGCCGCAGTCTTACACCACGCGCTTCTCCTCCCGGCACAATAAAGGCGGCCAAATCACCTTCAGCGACGGCCATGCCGCTTACTTCAAATACAGTTATGTCGTATCCGACGGCACCGCCGTTTCCCCCGGCGGCCCGACCGCCGGCCAGACCGTCGCCCCCGGCAAAGACCCCGGCCGACCGGACATCAATTGGGACATCAAAGGCGACCCGGTAATAAATTGAATTTCAATTCTGATGCTGTTTTATACAATTACACCATGATGAAATTTACACGCCATGGCTTCCTGACTTTGCCTGCAGCCTGTCTGGCTGGCTGGCTGCTCGCCGTTGCGCCCCTGCTCGCGGCGGACGACACAATGGCGCTGCCGGCTCAATCAGTCAAAAGCAGCCAGCTCCATTACCTCAAACACGACAAACCCGACGCCAGTGAAATTCTAACACCGCCGCCGCTGCCCGGTTCCGCCGAGCAGTCCGCAGATTTGGATGAAGTCAGAACCGTCCATCACGCCGCCGGCGCCGATGATGTCGCTCTCGCCTATTCGGAAAAGAAATTCACCGTCTTCAATTTTGCCGGCGCCATCGGCGGGTTTTTCCTGTCCAACAACCTGCCCAAAACCACCTTGTTTTTTGCGAAGGTGCAAGCGGACGCCGAAAACGTGACGGACCTCGGCAAGGATTATTTCAAACGTCCGCGGCCTTACACCACCGATCCGAGTCTGGCCAACGGCAAGCTGGAAAAATCCTTCAGCTATCCCAGCGGCCATTCCACGGAGTCCATGGTGCTGGCGCTCGTGCTGGCGGATTTGTTGCCGGACAAGCAGGACGCCATCATCGCGCACGCCCGCCAGATCGGCTGGCACCGCGTGCAAATTGCGCGGCATTATCCGACGGATATTTACGCCGGACGCGTGCTGGCCCAGGCTATTGTCAAGCAGTTCAAAAAAAGTGAAACTTTCAACCGAGATTTTGCCGAAGTGAAGGCCGAAATTGACGCCGCGCAACTTGCGGCAAAAAATTAGGCGCCGCTGATTCACACCTTGCTCAATACGACCAGGTAGCCTCGGCTGGCCGGCAACCGGCAAAATTGGTTTTACCATCCGTCCGGTGCGTGTCAAGAGCAGGACTGACCCCCCTTTACGGCCGGCCTACAACCAGAATGTCCAGCAACCCCGGCCCGCCGAAGCCACCGCGTCCGCCGCGCCGTCCGCCAGCAGGCTGGTTCGTGCCGGCCTCGACAGCCGTGGCCGGCGCGGCGTTGGTCTGCGGCGCGCGCTCGAGGGCGATCAAAATGATATGATTGTTCTTCGTGTCCAGCGTGCTGGTCCGGGCGCCAGGCTTGGTTGTCACGGTCTGCTCGACGGCAAAGCTGGTCGGGCTGTTTTCCTTGATGATGGTCAGCGTGCCGTCGCGTCCCTGTGAACTCCACGCTTCCATCGTGGCCGGAATAAATCCGCCTCCGTCCGTGCCGTTGCCGATGGGCAGCGTGTCGAGAATTTTTCCGTCCTCGGCGTTCAGGATCACGCAGGTTTGCGGATCGTGGCACATGGCGAAAAGGATATGATTTTTCGCGTCCAAACCGAGTCCGCCGGGACCGCCGCCCTTGCCTTGCAAATCATATTTCGCCGTCACCTTGAGCGTGTTCACGTCCACCACGGCGACTTGATCCTTGTCTTCAAGATCAACATACAAATGACCGGCGCCGTCGCTTTGCGCCTGTTCCGGCGCGCCGCCGAGGTCAATCGTGCCGGCCACCGAGCCGTCCTTGCCGTCAATCACCGTGACGTTCGGCGCGCGATGGCTCAAGACGTAAATGCGTTCCGTCAGCGGCTCGAACAGGATGCCATCGGGACCGCCTTCGACAGGAATCGTCTTGATCGTGGCCAGCGTCTTGGTGTCCCACATCACCACGGGGCTGCTGCTGCAAAAACCGTGGCCGGATTTCGGGTCCACCGCCACGCCGCGGGCGCGGGCGTTCGCGATGGCGCCGATGGATTTGAGCGTGTCCAGATCAAAGACCAGCACCTGATTGCCGCGCGGAATGTAAAGCTGGCGGTCGGCGTTGTCCGCATAAACGTAATCGGTGCCGCCGGTGCCCAACGTCTGGGAGGAATTGATAATCGAGTAAGGTTTCGCGTCTTGGGCGAAAACCGCCGGAACGAAGGCGGCCAACGCGCCCAAAACGAGCAGGCCGGTGAGGCCGGAATAATTCATTTTCATTTTGATTCTTTCTGCTTGTCTCACGTTCTTGGCTGCGCGACTCGTTGCGAATCGGCCGGCCGTGGTTGCATGTTGATATTAGACGCGTTAGACGCTCCGATGGGACAGCCGGTTACGCGCATCTTACATGCCTAGCCGGAATTTGTTGATGGATTGAATAATCACCGGACTTGAACCGGGATGGCAAGATAGTAGCCGGCTTCGGCGTCGCAGTTCGGCACCTGGCGCAAATCGTCAATGACGATGCCGAAATAATAATTGCCCGCGGAGCTCAAGGTGATTGGCCAGTCGGTGGCGACGATGCCGTTGGCCGGACATCCGTTGGTAACCTGCCGCTCTGCCAACAGAATGGGCGATGTGAACGACGGGTCGGTGCTGAGGTAAAACCCGATGTGGAACGAACCGGCCGGAATGCTGCTCCTCCCCCCGGCGTATTTCCTTTCACCGCCAGTGACTTATGGTTGCATTAAAATAACTCTTGCAGTTTGTCTAATTTAGATTATTATCAAAAAAATGAAACTTGGGGTTTCTCTCGTGCCGCAGCCCTTTTTTCCAACGACTGCATTGCGGCCAACACTCCTTTGTCGGCAATCATTTCACCGCGCTTTGCGCCAGTTTAATCCATGGCGAAAATCCAACCCTCAACTCTCAACTAACTAAAACCCTATGAAAACCAAATTATCACTATGCGCATTGTTCATTTGTGCGCTGGCCGCCCGGCGACTGGAGGCACAGCCGGCAGTTCAGTTTGCAACGATTTACCAATTTGGAGGAGTTAATGCCATCCCCAGCGCGGAACTGACACTCGGCCCAAGCGGGCACCTGTTTGGGACGACTTATGGCGGCGCGGATGCCGACGGGACCGGTTCAATTTATGAATTGGTTCCCAATGGCAACGGCACTTTTACCTTTAACACGCTGTATCGGTTCGATACTTCCGGCTCGCCGGCCAATGATGGCCAATATCCGTATGCGGGTTTGACATTGTCGCCCGACGGCACTTCTTTGTATGGAACTACCCAGCAGGGTGGTAGCGGCAGCGGCGTCATCTTCAGCCTGAATATCGCTCAATCCGAGGGCGCGCTGCTAAAGTCCGGCCTGCCGCAGCCCAAAGGTGGTTCTGGCAGTCCTGCAGGCTATAACGACCTGTATCCTTTTTCTGGTGCTACAGATGGAGGCGCACCACACGGAGCTTTGGCCATTGTGAGTGATGAAACAGTTCAACAAGTCCTATGCTTCGGAACCTGTTCTTCCGATGGCCCAGACAACGGCGGCGCGATATTTTTATTCGAGCCTAAAAGCGCTGAAGAGCAGAATATTGCGAACAGGCTGCTTTTGGCTAGCTACAGCGATTGGTCTTACCCCGAAGGAAGCTTAGTTGTGGTCGGAAACAATACCGCAAAGAATGCGCCAAACTCAAAAGTGAAGTCGAATGCAGTTACGAACATTGATTTGTCCATTTACACACTTTATGGAATCACCAAAAGTGGCGGCTCCAACAATTGGGGCACGGTGTATCGTGTCAATGGCAACGGCAGCAATTTCATGGTGCTGCATCATTTCAACTTCAGCGCCTCCGATGGCGCGGGGCCGATGGGCGGCATGGTGTTGTCCGGCAACACGCTTTACGGAACGACTCCCCTCGGCGGCAACAATTACGCCGGCACAATCTTCAAGATCAACACCGATGGCAGCGGCTTTCAAATCATCGAGAATTTCGATTTCGCCACGACCGGCTATTCGCCGCAAGGCGATTTGATTCTTTCGGGCGACACGCTGTATGGCACCACCCATTCCGGCGGCGTGAACGGCGGCGGCACGGTGTATTCCATCAACACCAGCGGCAGTAATTTCATGGTGCTGCACAGTTTCACGACTCCGATTTCCGACGGCAACGGGCATTACACCAACAGCGACGGCGGTCTTTCCGTCGCCGGTCTGCTCTTGTCCCACTACACCTTGTATGGAACGACTCCTTACGGCGGCACCAACGGCGTCGGCACGGCGTATGAAATCATGCTGCCCGCGCCGCCGTCGCTGTCCATTGCGAAACCCGCCGGAAATTACGCGATTGCCTGGCCGTCGTCCGCCACGAACTTTGTGCTGCAATCCAATTCGACTTTGAACTCATTAACCTGGTCAAATTTTACCGGCACGGTGCATGACGACGGGACAAATAGGAGCATCGGCATCATTCCGAAGACGGGAAACGCCTTCTTCCGGCTGTTGAACACAAATGGTCCGTAAAGACGCTTAACCAACTAAAACCCTATGAAAACCAAATTCGCGCTATTCGCATTATTCTTTTGCGCGCTGACCGCCGCGCTGCCGTTGAACGCAAGTCAATCTCCGCAATTTGTCACGATTTATCAATTCGGCGTTTCCAATAATATCCCCGGCGCGGGTTTGACATTGGGGCCGAACGGGCAATTGTTCGGGACGACTTATGGCGGCGCTTATTACGATGGCGCAGGTTCGGTCTATGAACTGACGCCCGGCGGCAATGGCGCGTTTAATTTTAAGGAACTGTATCGTTTCGACAGCGCATATTCGCCGCCAGATGACGGCCAGTCGCCGTATGCGGGAGTGACCGTGTCGCCCGACGGAACGACGTTGTATGGGACGACGACTCTTGGCGGCAGTAACAACGCTGGCGTAATCTTTAGTCTCAATATTGCTGATGCAGAGAGTTACGCTCTTGTTAAGCCCCACAATCCACAACCCAAAGGTGATTCTCTTGGCTATGCCATTCGTAAAGTGTTTAAGATGAATGATGAAGGCGGTGCGCCAAAGGGAGATTTAGAAACACATGCTAATTTTGGGGTTGCTTTGGCAATTTTGTTTGGAACATTATCTTCTGATGGGCCTAATGATGGGGGTGCAGTGTTTTCATTTGATCCAAGCGGCCAATTCGACACAACCGTCAAAATCATCCATGAACATAATCAATCGGGCGCTGACGGTTCCAACCCTCAAAATAAATTGGTGGTCACGAGTAGCGGCAAATCCAGTTCTGTGCAAAAAACCGGAGTAAAAGCAGATACGGATACGAACATAGATTTATCCACATTCACATTGTATGGCATCACAAAGAGTGGCGGCACTAATAACTACGGCGTGGTGTATAAAGTTGATGGCAATGGCAGCAATTACACGGTGCTGCATCACTTCAGCCTCAAGACCAGCGATGGCGCAATACCCTTTGGCGGCATGGCTTTGTCCGGCAACACGCTTTACGGAACAACGTCATTTGGCGGCAGTAACTACAATGGCACGGTATTCCAGATCAACACTGACGGCAGCAATTTCAAAATCATCGCAAATTTCAAGTCCGCCACCACCGGCGATTCGCCGCAGGGGGATTTGATTTTATCCGGCGACACCTTGTATGGAACGACGTATGACGGCGGCGCAGGTGGCGGCGGCACGGTGTTTTCCATCAACACCAATGGCGGCAATTTCACCGTGCTGCACAGTTTCACGTTGCCGATGGACGATGGAAATGGTCATTACACCAACAGCGACGGCGGCTGGTCGGTCGCGGGTCTGCTTCTGTCGGGCTACACCTTGTATGGAACGGCTCCTTATGGAGGCACCAACGGCGTGGGCACGGCGTATGAAATCATCCTGCCGTCGCCGCCATCGCTGGCCATCGCGAAACCCGCCGGAAATTATGCTATTGCCTGGCCGTCGTCCGCCACGAACTTTGTGCTGCAATCCAATTCGGCTTTGAACTCATTAACCTGGTCAAATTTTACCGGCGCGGTGAATGACGACGGGACAAATAAGAGCATCGGCATCGTTCCAACGGTGGGAAGCGCTTTCTTCCGGCTGTTGAATACCAATAGTCCGTAGTGAAAACCTTTCAACCATCAACCATATAAAACGCATGGAAACCAAAACAAAACTGTTTGCTTATTTGATATTTGCACTAACCGCCACGCTGCGGATTGAGGCGCAGGCTCAACCGCAATTTTTTACCATTCACCATTTTCATGGCAGCGCCGGGGACGGCGCGCTTCCGGTCGGAAACATGGTGGCAGATCCCAATGGAAACATTTTTGGTGTGACCCAAAATGGCGGCATGAATAATTCAAACAACGGCACTTTTTTCGCGCTCCTGCCCGCCGGCGGTAACAGCTACATATATACAAATCTTTATAATTTCACCGGCCTCACCAACGCCGGCGGGCATCCGATAGGAGATTTGAGCATACAAGTTAATGGCCAAGCTAATTTAGCTGCCAATCAAGGCAAAGTGACAGACAATCCAAAACCTGCAGACAATCCTCAACCTACAGAGACCGTCAGTGGAACGACCAGGGTTGCAACTTTTGCCTCTTTTTTTATTGGATTTTTTAACGCTGCTGGGATCATTAAACCAGAACCAGACGAAATCTACTATAGACCGCTTCCACCACCACAGACAGGTTCAACGGGTAATGTTGTCCAGGTGGAAGGGCAAATTAAACCTTTGGTTGTTGTATCCGGCAACACACTGTATGGCGTTAATATTGACTCTATCGGGGATGGCGGGGTGTATTTTATAAACACCAACGGCACCGGTTATACGGTGCTCCATGTTTTTTCCAATTCACCCGATGGCTTTTTTCCGAATTATTCCCTGACCTTGTCCGGCAACACGCTGTATGGGACAACGCGGTATGGCGGCTCCAAAGCCGGCGGGAACAATAGGGGCAACGGCACGGTCTGGAAAGTCAACACGGACGGGAGCGGTTACGCCGTGCTCCATTATTTCACCAATAATCCGGATGGCGCAACACCTATGGACGGCGTTGTCATTTCCGGCGGCACGCTGTATGGAACGACGAGCGCCGGCGGCGATTACAACGGCACGGTGTTTTCCATCACCACCAACGGCAACGGTTTTAAGGTGATCGGGGTTTTCGAAGACGACATTGATTGCGGCGAGCCGAATGGAGATTTGCTTTTGTCCGGCAGCACGCTCTATGGAACGGCAGAATATGGCGGCGCTAAATACGGCGGCTCGGTGTATTCGATCAACACCAACGGCAGTAATTTCACCGAACTGTATGGTTTCTCATATCCAGCCCTCAATGGTGCGAGCGGAACTTCCACCAACAGCGATGGATGCAATCCAACCGGGGGTTTATTGTTGTCCGGCAACTTGCTGGTGGGAGCAACCCCGACCGGAGGCACTTATGGCGACGGCACGGTGTTTGAAATCATTCTGCCATCACCGCCCGCACCGCCGTCGCTGAACATCGCGCCAGCGGGCGGCAACTATGCCGTCTCCTGGCCGTCGGCCGCCACGAACTTTGTGCTGCAACAAAATTCAAATCTGGCCACGACCAACTGGTCAACGAACAGTTTCGCCATTTCCGACGACGGCACAAACAAGAGCGTCAGCATCCTGCCAACGGCGGGAAGTGTTTTCTTCCGGCTGATAAACACAAATGTTCCGTAGCAAAAATTCCAAACCAACTAAAACCCTAAAAAAAATCCTATGAAAACAAAACTGAAACTTTACACATTGATCATCTTCGCGCAGGCCGTCATACCATGGCTTGAAGCGATGCCGCCAGTCGCGCCCTATACTGTGATTTTTCACCAAGCCGGTGGTCCGGCGGATTTTTCCACTCCTGTCAGAGCGCCGGTGCTGGTGCGAAAACCAATAGGCATACAGTGGTATGCGGAAACCGAAACTGGCGCTGACAGTGATTCCGATGGCGGAGTGCAAAATTGTCCCAACATCGTCGGTGATCTTAATGGCGATGGCTTCTCGGATATCTTAATCAGCCAGGGTGATGGCACTTTTGGTTTGCCTCAATCGGCGGTTTTCAACCCCTTCTTCACATTTACCGGCGGCCCACATGGCGCATTTCCCACCGCCGGCTTGGCTGTGGACACAGGCTACAACTTGTTGATTGGGGCGACATACAGCGACGGCGACAATAACAGCGGCACGGTGTTTCAAATCAACCTTGACGGGAGCGGTCTGAAGACCGTCTCTTTTCCCGCCAGTCCCAATGGATTTGGTGCCAATGCCGCGTTCGCGGATTCGGCCCATGATGTGATTGTGACGGGAGGAACTGGCGGCCCTGGTGGTTATGGCGAGTTAGAGATTTATCCGGGCGGCCTTAATTCGGGCTTGCCTCCCACCGTGCTTGAATTAGACGAATTGAATGGGCAGCAATTCTCCGGCGGCGTCACGGAAGGGCCGAACTTCACTTTCATTCCGCCCGGGTTGGTGCAGAAGGCTGGAGTAAAACCCAAGAATGTAACTCTCATCCCGCTTTATGGGGTGACGTTCTTCGGCGGCACCAATGGCAACGGACCGGGCACGGGCGGCTATGGGACGGTTTATACAATCAACAACGACGGCAGCGGCTTTCAAACGCTCCATGTTTTTGCGTCAGGTCAAAACGCCACCAATGGCTACGGCCCGGCCGGCGGCATGGCCTTGTCCGGCAACACGCTCTATGGAACGACTTCGGGCGGCGGCAAATATGGCAGCGGCACGCTGTTCAAGCTGGACACCAGCGGAAGCAATTTCATGGTGCTAAGAAATTTTTCGGCGTATGGAGTTGATTCTGCGTTCAATTATACCAACAGCGATGGGATGGCGCCGGAAGGAGATTTGCTTTTGGCCGGTGACACGCTCTATGGAACCACCTTGGAGGGCGGCACGAATGGCGGCGGCGGCGTGGTGTTTTCCGTCAATACCAATGGCGGCAACTACACCGTGCTGCACAGTTTTTCAAACCCAGTCAACAACGGGAGCTATGTTTACACCAACATAGGCGGCGGTGGCACAAGGGCCGGTGTAACGTTGTCCGGTCACGTCCTCTTTGGAACGACGCCTTATGGCGGCATCTATGGGGGCGGCACCCTGTTTGCCATTGTCCTGCCGTCGCCGCCGTCGCTGAACATTGCGTCGTCGGGCAGAAATTTCACCGTTTCCTGGCGGTCGTCCGCCACGAACTTTGTGCTGCAATCCAATTCGACTTTGAACTCGTTGACGTGGTCAAATTTCACCGGCACGGTGCATGATGACGGAACAAATAGGAGCGTCGGCATCATTCCAATGGCGGGAAACGCGTTCTTCCGGCTCTTGAACACAAATGGTCCGTAGCGAAAATCTCCCACATCAGAAATCAACCTGTTAAACATCATGAAAACCAAAACTCCGCAACGTTCCGCGCGCCCGGCGGCGCTGTCGGCGGGAATCCGCATTTCACCCAACTGATCGCCGCGATTCATCAATGATAAATCACGCCGGGATATTCCATCCGCAACGGCCAGCGCCAACGGCTGTTGGCTCCGGCGACTTGCTAGGAGGCATAAAATCGACTCTCATGACTTGGCATCATCCTTCATCTTGCGCGCAATAATATCCAGCGAACTCGCAATTCGCTCATGTGCGCTGACGAATCGGTATAAAAGCCGGATAAGACAAATAATAATGCCGATGACGCAGGCGAGATAGACCAGCGCGAAGATACCGCCGACTCCTGCCATGATTTGTGGTTGCATGATTTGCTTTTGGTTTGTGTTAAAGGTGTAGAAATTCAGTCCGGTATTTTAGAGCAAGTGCTTCAGCTTTCGCTTTGACTGCCGCCTGACTGGCTTCGTCGAGCTTTGGGGGTGGAGTGGTGCGACTCGCGACGGGAACACCCACAGCCATAAAATACTCTTCCTGCCCGGCTGGCGAACACAGGCACAGCAACCGCGCCGGTCGTCCTGAAACGTTGCGAAACTGGTGCGGCGCGTTGGCCGGAATGTTGGCTGTCTCACCAGCCCGCACAACGGATTTCACGCCCCGGAAGGTGACCTCGATCTCGCCTTCGAGCATGGTGAACATCTCCTCGAAGTCATGCCTGTGTGGAGGAGGGCCGCCACCGGGCGGGACAAGCATGTCTATGAGGCAGTATCGGCCGGCGGTGTCCTTGCCCGTCAGCAGGATGGTGTAAGTGTCTCCCGCCAATCCAATGTGAGGCAATTTTTGGTCTTCGTTTGGTCGCGCGAGCGCCAAATTTCGTTGAAGATCATCGGGTGGGATGGGTGAGGTCTCGGTTATCATATTTGTTCAGGTTTATTGCTTCGTTTTTCGCTATCTTTCGCAGTTCCGCGTATACTCCGCTACAGTTTGACCCAACCAAACAACTATCCTCATGACCGATGGAAAGGCAAGCCGCCCACCGCCAGCGAAGCGGGTTAGATTAGGAGCAGCGAATCCCCAATTCTCCGCCGCGACCTGATGCCATGTCATCCTGCGATCGCGTCGTTGCGCGTCCAGGGCAGCGTGGACCACCCTCGCGTCGAAGCGGCCTCGCGGAATGTCCATTCGGGCCTTTGGAGCAGGATGGCCCGGAACAAAGCTTTCGGCCGAACGCCCAAGCCAACGAAGCATGGCGAGCACACCGTCCCCTTCCAATGCGCGTCGCTTCCGCATTCCCGTCAGGGTGGACGGATTAATATCACCCATCTCGCGAGCCACCTGTGCCCAACTCATGCGACGCTTGCGCCGCCTTGCATCTAGTGCAACATATAACTCATCCAAGTCAAAAGAAGCCGACTCCTGATTTGTGGGTTGCGTCGTATAAGTCTTCATGCGTTTGTTGCCTAACGATCCAAAGCTGAACCACGCCGACGGGCAAGTGGCTCCGCAAGCTCTATAATCGCTGTATAACTAAAACCATCCATAAACTCAAGGGCAGTCGTCGTTGGCTCCAGCGCAATGTCGGGCATCATGGCTGGGTCGGCTGCTTATCCTCACCAGAACCTGCCATCTTGTTACAAGATGCCATCTTGTTGTAGAGCCACGCAAAAATCGCACCGCCAATCCAAGCATCGAAGAATGCATATGCCAATCCAATCACGCTGCCAATCGGCGAAACTGTGTAACCAAGATACACCTTGCCGATGAGTGTGAGTTCTCCGGTGGAACCACCGAACGCGATGAGCCACCAAGTTAGAGAAAACAGGCCCAGCGCCCAGAGTGTGCCGCATGTCATCGCGAATGCCTTAATGTTCAGTTTCATTTTTCAATCTCCATTTGTTGTTGTTTATGTTTGTGGCGAAATGATGCCTGACGAACCAAAGCCGAACCACGCCGACCGGCGAGTGGCTCCGCAAGCTCGATAATCTTTGTATAACCCAAACCATCCATAAACTCAAGGGGTAGTAGTCGTTGGCTCCAGCGTGGTGTTATGCGTTCCCGCTATCTGACGACCTAAATGCGACATAATCAGCATGTATCTTGTAGCAAAGCACCGGAAACGATAGTAATATAAACTGGATTTTCACTGCAAGGCGTGGTGGCCGTGATTTAGTATGAAACAATCCGATAGAATCGTTGCGCGCCACCCGGTGAGTTGGTGTCGGTAAATATCACGGGGGCCCCGGTAGCGTTTGTTGTGCTGGTTGGCAACGTGCTCCATGAACCCTGCGCCAGGTTAGTGGTGAACTGAACCTGATATTGGAATCCGGCAGTCGTGGCGTAGTTAAGGACGACTGAACCGCCGCCAACGACTGTTGCATCGAGGATCATTTGCGACGGCGCGGGAGCGGCGTGGACCGTGAACGGCGCGCTCGCCGCGCTGGCCAGCGCCGGCTGGGAGCAACTGGCACAGAGCCACTTGTTGCTCAGGTAGCTTGTGATGCCGGCGGCGTTGGCATTTTGGGCGTTGGTATAGACGAGAATTTCCGCGACATCGCCTTGGAAAACGGTGCTGCTCGTGTCAAAACCGGAACCAATGTGCCCCTGGCTGCCGGCTGAATTCAGAAAACCGGACGCGGTTCCCGTGGCCACGGCGACACCGTTCAGGTAAATCGTTTTGTTTTTGACGGCATCAATCGTGTCCATCCAAATCCGCGCGGCAGGATAGGTAAAGCTTCCGGGAACGTAATCCAAGTCGTCACCGTAGTGCGCAAAGGTGAAGTCGCCTGAACTGCGATAGCCGGTGTGCAGGGCGTTGTCGGTGCTGTTGCCGCCGCTGCCCGTGTCGCCCATGAAGTAACTCGTCGAAGAACCTTTGTTCGAAGCCACTTCCACGACGGCAATCGTATAAGGCGATTGGTTCAGGAAGGAAAGGTCCACGACCAAATATGTGCTCGAACCGTTGAAACGCACCACCCGGCCCAGTCCCGCCGCGCCCGCCGCCAATGTTGAGTTGGTGGCAAAAACCGGAGAGACGCCGCCGCTGGCATTGCGCCCATGTCCGCTCAGGTCTTTCCAAACGGTGACGCTGTTCCCGTTGAGGGTCAGACTGTTCAAAGCTGAAGCGTCCAGCCACAAGCCCAACTGGTTTATCTGGGGCGGGACTGAAGGATTCGGCGTGACGTTGGTGGCGGTCAAAACACGGTCGGTGCCCGGCACGTCGAGGCGGAGGTTATTGAAGACCACCACGCCGTTGCTGCCTGCCGTGCCAAGGTTGTAATTCGTCGTGCCGAGCAATGGACCGGTGCCCGCGCTCAGGAGCACTTGCACGTTTTGGGTCGCGGACAATCCGCTGGTCGAGGGATTGGCAAAAAAGTCCGCCGTTTGCAAAACAGGCTGTATGTCAAAGGGCCGTCCGCTGACGGCATTGGCGGGCTGGGTGGACCAAATCAACTGTGAAGCCTGGCCCGCGCTCACGTTGATTGCCGTGGAACTGACGGGCGGCAAGCTGCCGGAGGTGAAATTCAATGTGACGGCGGGACCAGTGTTGGTCACAAACAGCCCGCTGAAACTGGCGACACCATTGACTGGCATCGCGACCGAAGGAACAGTGGTGGCATTCAAATTGCCACCAGCGGCCTCAACCGCCAGGACAAGATTCGTGTAACTGGCGACGGTGTTGCCGTAAGCGTCGTCAACCGTCACGCCGGGTTGCTGCGCGAAGGGCGTGCCCGCCATGGCGGTGCTGGAAGGCTGCGGGCCTACCCGCATCTGGGCGGCCGCGCTGGCGCTGACGCTGATGGCGCTGGAGGTAACGTTGGGATTCGGCAGGCTGGCGTCGTTGAAGATAAGTGAAACAATGGCGGACGCGTTTGTGACAAACAGGTCGGAGAAGACAGCCGTGCCATTGCTGGCGGCAATCGCTTGGGCTGCGGTCGTAGCATTTAAGTTGCCGCCCGTGCCGGTCGTTTGAACGGCGCTGACGGTATCCGAAGAGTTGGAAATCACGTTGCCGTATAAGTCGGTTATTTGAACCACGGGCGCAGGCGTCATCACCATGCCCGCCGTGGCGTTGGCGGGAGGCGGTTGCGCGATGACCAGTTTGTTCGCCACAGCGGCGGTGATGCTGAAGTTGGCGCTGTTTGTGGCCAGCGTCGTCGTGGTATCGCCAGCGGCAAGCTGCTTAAGCCCGGCAAGATTGATGCTCAAATTCGGAAAGTGCGCGACGCCATTCGCGTCCGTATTGGTGGCCTGTATCCCGTTCAAATATCCCGTCCCGCTGGCGAGAGAAAGAGTCAGCAGCAGATTCGCAACCGGAACGCCGTTCGTCCAGGCTGCGACTTGGATTTCCGGCGCGATGACCGTGCCGGCCGTGGCGCTGGATGGCTGCTGCACCCAACTCAACGCGGTGGCACGAACCGGCGGGGCCGCGATGGTGAAGACCGCACTCGTAATCACCAGCGATGAATTACTCGCGGCAAGTTGCTTTAACCCGGCCTGACTGAAGATTAGGTTCGGGAAGTGGGCAATGCCGTTGGTGTCGGTATTTGTGGATTGGATGCCGGCCAGGACGCCGATACCGTTGGTGATAAAGAGCGAAACGGGGAGGCCGGCCACCGGATAGGTCACATTATAGGCTCCCACTTGTATCTCGGGCGAAATCGAATTGCCCGCGACGGCGTTCGTGGGCGGCTGCACCCATTTCAACTGGGTCGCCGTCGTGGGCGGCGCGATGGACAAAGAAATGTTGGACAGCATGACGCCGGCTGTGGAAGTGCCAAGGTTGAACATCAAGTTGGCATTAAAATCCGACGGTTGCGTCATCGTGAAGACATATTGGTAGTGGGTGTGGACCGGCGTGAGCGACGTGGCGGCGAGACTGCTGTAGTTGAGATACGGCGAGGCAGCCTGTCCGACTTCGGCTTGAATATATCGTGGCCGGCTCGCCCAAGCGTCAAACGAAAGGATGTATTGAAACCCCTGGATCATGCGGAAACCGACCTGTTGCAACTGAATATCCGTTGCGTAGGTGCCGCCGTTGGCAATCGTAACATTGGCGGCCTGATTGGCGACGGCCCACGAAGCCGACCCGTTGTTGGCCAGCAACAATGTCCAGCTATTCGTGCCCGAGGAAAAATTCGCGTTGGCAACCATGTTTTGTCCCGGCTGGATCAGATTGACCGTGACGCTTTGTTCGTTTGAAAATTTGCCTTCCGTGCCGTCGCGATGCACGGCGGTGACCCGGAAGTAATATGTGACGCCGTTTTGCAAATACGTCAACCGCGCCAAGGTCGTGGTCGAAGTGGCGAGAAAGTTGGTGGATTGCGAAGTGGGTCCACCGTAAATGCGGTAGTAAGCCACATTAGTATCTCCGAATTGATTGAAGATGAGCGTTACGTTGTCGGGATAAGACTCCAGAAGCAAGTAAGGTTGAAGGGCGACACCCGGCCACGAACAGCGCCACGTCCGATAAGCTTCGTATTGATTCACCCAGTTCATTTCGAAAGCTTTCGTCCCGTCGGGGCGAACCTCAGTGAGCTTGGGCAAATTCCCGACCGCCCAGTCAATCAAAGTGTTCCCATTGGTCAACCGCTGGGCGTTGCCCATGTAATACGCGTAAATGGAAGTGTTCGGCGTGGGCGGATACTGCCAGACCATGGTGGCGGTCATGTTGTTGGTATCCACCACGTATTCCACCCCGCGCGACACGGAGGGGTTGTGCAAGTTGCCGTCATCGAACAGCGTGTAATCGTTGGTGGTGACCACTCGCCAGGCGTGCTGGTTGGCCGGGCCATTCAGCGGATCATTCGGGAAGGTCAAGGTGCTGCTCGGCCCGCCCAGCCGCCAAATGATGTCGCCGGTGTTCCGGTCAATCTTAGTGCATTCACTGGTGTTGCGGCTGGACAACAGGATGTTTCCGTCGGTGTCCACGTCAATGGAATTCATGTGTGGAAAATCAAAGCCGCCTGACGTGAGATCAATGAACGCCTGCTGGTCCACAATATTGAGATGATCCAATGCCCGCCATTGGAAGATCAAATCCCCCGCCGCCGTAAATTCCTGGATGGCGTCTTCCGTGACCGACGCGCTGGTGCTGCCGCCGGCAATGTATTGGCTCATGTCCACCGTTTCCGTTTGCAGGCCGATGAGGAAATACGTTCCGTCGGCCAGCACCTGAAGTTCATGCTCATCCCCACTGTAACCGTTGGCCGTCCAGTATTCGGCAATCTTCTGGTAATTCGTGTTGTAGCCGTTGAAATGATTCCCGCCTTCATCGCGCGCCAGCATGGTCATCACGCCGTTATGCTGGACCTTCATGTCTCGCCGCTCGTCGGGATATTTGGAATACCAAACCGGCTGGCCCGAATTGTCAAAAATGACGTTCCACGGATCACCATTGCCGCCGCGGTTATCAATGAAGATATATTCGGAGTCGGGATTATTGCTCGTAGTAATGTTGATATAGGGAAAGTCAGTGGGCACCGAGACGCCATTGGGCATGATGCCGTCCTGGCCGGGAACTACTCCTGAAGGAATGGCCAAAGGCTGTGCCGCCGGCGTGCCCGCTGCTTTGGCCTGTGAAGTCAGTGCTGGCACCGAACTCTGCTGAAAAGATTTGGAGATAGTTTTAGTAGTTGTAGTAACTGATGAAAGTTGGCTTGAGCCGGCTTGGAATTGAGTAGTAGCCAGACTGGAAGGGATGGTGAACGATGCCAACATCGCCGATGTTCCGTTGGTCCACGGAGAGAGAACTTCTCCTGGAATAACTTCCGACGGGGCTGTAGTAACTTGTCCTGGCATGGCCCAGCCCACTGACAAGTTGTCACCACCGCCGCCTTCCTTCTGTAGCGCTTCAATGTAATACCTTTGCCCGGCGACCAGATGGACCAGCGCCGATTTTTGCGAGCTATAGACATTCCAGATATCGGGATTGGTCCAGCCGGGCACCGAGGCAATCAGCGTGGCGTTGGTTGGACTGGCATTCGTGCTCAACCACAGCGCGCTGTTGTCGTCGCTGGCAATCCAGAACACATAGCTGCCCGTCAATGGCGCGGTGATGAATCCACGAACTCGCGTGCCATAATTGTCCGCCCAATTGACCGGACCCACGAAACTGGGCAGCAGGGCGCTGCCATTGGGATTGTTGGGATAGTTGACGTTGTTCGTAAGATCGCTGACTGCGGTTCCCGAAATGTTCAGCCAATATTCCCAAAGCACCGAGCCCGTAGCGTTGTTGAACGCCAGTTCGGCCAACTGCACCGAGGTAGCGGTGGCGGGATTATTCACCCGCGTGACTTGCAAACGGTAGCCGCGATAGGCGCTCGTGTTGGTGATGGTGTAGGTCTGCGTCTGGAGCCGGCTGCTGAAAGTCAGGTTTGTCCGAGTGTCCAGCAAAATCAGATTGGTGTTCAAGTCCACGCCGTAAAGCTGCCAGTCGCGCGGATCGCCAGCGGGGTTATCATTGGCCGACGTTATGGAATAACTGTTGACGACGTGCATGGCGGTTCCCGGATAGACATACTGAATCCAACTGAAATTGGCGCTGCCGTTGGGCACGATCAAATCCTGCCACTCGGTGTTGGGATTGTTGTCAAAAGCCATGGCCTTGGTGGCATTGGGCGGGTTATCGCCGCGGGCCGTGATCGTGCCCGGCGACGGAAAGGCTCCGGAAACCATAAACTGGTATTGGTAGGCCGGAATCGCGCTGTTGGTGGTCAGGTCCACCTTTGGCGACAGGCTCACCGTGGCGACTTCGTTCGGAACGAAACTTGACGTCATGGAAAAAATTACCGTCCGGTTGTCGCTGGCGATTTTAGTTGTGCCCAAGTGCGGTCCGCTGCTGGCACCGTTGACCTGGATGAACTGTGCCAGGTTGGTAATGGCGGTGGGCGGCACCGTGGCAAATCGCACCAGCACAAAACGCGTTTGGGGCGAACAGTATTGCGCGCCGGGCAAGGGAGACAGGTAAAGGTAACCCAAACTGCGATAGGCCGTGCCGCCGGACTGGGCACGGGCCGCAAGCGCGCCCAAGACCAACCCAGCCACCACCAATATCAGGTTTAGTCTTTTCATAATATTGTTCTTGCGACGGGCAACTTATCTAACTTTGCGCCTTACCCATGATCAAATGCTAGGGCGAAGAAAACCGGTAAAAACGCGCAGGGTCGTTCGTCGCTGTGGCATCCGTGAAAGAGGCGGCGCTGTTCGTTACGAGCACGGTTTGCAGGAGATGCCAGTTGATGAGATTCGTCGAGTCATAAACAGTCACTTGCGCGGCGCCCGGCGCCACGAGATTGAAGCTGAATTGCCCGCCGGGGAGAACCGACAGCGACGACGGATCAATATAGGGCATATCAATGCTGAACGGTGCGGCGCTGGCGGCGAACAAGGCGGAGTTGGTGGAACTGGTGATGCGAATTGTATAATCGTTGCCGGGAACGAGGCTCAACCCAACCGGCCATTGATAGGCGCCGCTGCTGGGAACATTCGTGGCAATCCCGGTCAGATAGGCTCCAGATTTGTAAAGATCTATGTTCACATTCTCGCCGATGTTTCCCTGCCACTGCACAAAATACTTCAGACCGCGCCGCCAAAATTCGCCGCCGTTGGGCGAAGTCACCGTAACGAACGGTGCAACCGTTTTGAACGAACCCGTAGCCCAGTCGCTCGCGCCCGCGTCGTTGTCCGTCCGAACTCGATAGTAGTAAGTCGTGTTGGGCATCGCGTTGCTCCAAACAAAAAATGCGTCGGTCTGATAAGGAACGTCCACCAGCGGATTACTGAAATCCTGGCTCGTTGAGACCTGAAATTCATAATAAGCGGCGATGCCAGCCGGCGACCAGGAAAGCAAGATCGGGCGCTGCTGGTTGACGCTGTAGGTCACATTTGAATCGGCCAAGGGCGACGCGATCACGTCATAAAGTTGAACTCCTAGATAACTCTGGACCTGCGCGAGCAACGGAGGAATTGCCAGGTCGGGCAAATCGGGGTAACAAAAAATAAATTCGCCGAAATCTCCGCCTTGCGCAGCCAGGTTCATGGAAACGCTCAGTATTCCGGTGACGGGATTATAGCTCGTGGCTTGAGCCGCAAAGACGCCCTGGCCGGAAGTGGAGCGGTAATACACGGTGATGTTCGTTGGATCGGTTATGCCGAGGCTGGCCGCATCGAAATTGACATTTGCGTTCATGCCATCAATGCCGATTTCGCTCAAATTGACGCGAACCGGCAGCACGCGCGGAGCTTTGCCTTGAAACAATGGATAAACCGGCGCATAGGGTTCGTTTGTAACCGTCACCCGATTGTAACCGCCGCCGCCGCCCAACACATCAATCGAAACACCGGTGGTGCCGAAGCTATAACTGTCGCCGGTTGCCACATCGAGGATGCTGCTTGAGTTTGCCTGTGATGCGGATGGAAACGTAGAACGGAAAGCCCGGTAGCTGGTCACTCCCGCGTTGGTGAATCCCATTTGAAAAACCACGTTTGTGCCGGAGACTTCGGTGCAGACAGGAGCAATTCCAGCAGTGCCGCCCCAACCGATGAAGGTATTTCCGTTGGCCAGGCGCTGGGCGTCGCCTTGGGACGGCCCCGAAACGGACGGATGGGGCGTAAAGGACCAAACATAGGTTGCGATCTTGTTCGTCTCGTCCAGCGCGTATTCATACGCCTTTGACGGCGTGCCGTTCTCGTAAATCAACACGTCGCCGTTGGGCAGGCGATTGATGGCGTGCCCGGCAAAACTGTTGGTTCCTTCCTGCTGGCTGACGCCGACGAAAGTGAACTGGTTTTCGGTCCCGCCCAAATGCCACATAATCTGGCCTGTCTGCCGGCTGATTTTTTTGACCCATTGCGGCGTGCTGATGACAATGTTTCCGTCCGTGTCCTCAAAAACGCAATTGACATGAAACTCGGCGATCACGGCGGCGGTGGAATTGACCCACTGACTGGTGAACGGATAATGGTCCCAGGATCGCCATTGAAAAACGACGTTCCTCTGCGCGTCCAGTTCCTGAATGACGGCGCCGGAAACGAGCGCGGCCGGATTGCCGTTGTGAACGATCTTGCTCATGTCAATCCGTGTCATGTAATAACTGGTTACCAAAGCGTGGCCGTTGGGCAGCATTTGAAAATCGTGGCATTCGGCATTGTAACCGTTCCCGGCGCGGATGGATTCCACGTCGTTGAAGTTCTCATCCAAAATTTCATGCGTCACATATCCGCCGCCCGTCCACGAGAGCGCCTGATATTGTTGCGCGTAGTGCAAATAGCCGTCGGGCAGTTCCTTGAAGTCAAAAGCGGCGTTCGTCAGTTTTTTATACCAGACCGGCGTCCCGTCGTTCGTGACCATCATCACATAGTATCCGAAGTTAGTCGTCTTGTAACTGTCGGTCATGAAGATGTATCCATCGGCAATGCCGGGAGAGTAGTTCGTGGCTACGGTTATGGGCGGGAAATCCGCCGGAAGTTGGGCGGCGGCCTTTACGCCGGCGATGACCAGCATGATTGCCACCAGGGTTTTGATAATTGGTTTTTGTTTTGTTTTCACGTTATTTTTTTCTTTAATTTTAATCCTCTGAATGTTTGCAGCCCAGATCATTGCCCGGTCGTCAGTTGTCCCCATTGGCCAGCCACTTCACCCTAAGTTGGGAACTGGGCGCAACGGCGTTGCTGTCACTAAAACATTTTTTGTTCATGACCTAATGTATTTCCGGTTTAAACAGCGGATTTCCAATGAGCCATTCTCCGCATGATCCAACGGGCCAGGCGCATATCCTAAATAGCTCTGCCCAAAAACTTTTCAAGAATGAGTCAAAATATTAAACACCAATTCAGCAATTTTTTCAAAACAAAAGAATAACTTTCAACGAATTGTCACAGGATTGTAACTTATTCCAAAAACCGGAGTGCTGCAATACCTCACATAACTTGTTTCTGATGGGAGCGCATCAGGATTGAGCTAACTATAAATTTGTAAATACTCGGCGTTGAATCTTTAAGAAATGGCAGCCCAACCAAAACTGGCTGGGCTGCACTGGACCATGAAATCAGCGCCCTACCCACAACACATCGAGGTTCCCCGGACCACCGCGTCCACCACCTCGCCGCTGGCCGGCGGGTGCGTTGGTGTCTGGCATCGGCGAGGCCCCCTGCGGCAGACGTTCAGTGCAGATCAAAACTATACGGTTGTTATTGGTGTCGAGCGCGGAGGTTTTGCAGCCCTGCTTGGTGGTGACGGTCTGTTCCACAGCAAAGCTCGTGGGGCTGCTTTCCTTGATGATGGTCAGCGTGCCGTTGCGCTGCGAACTCCAGGCCTCCATCGTGGCGGGATTAAATCCACCGCCATCCGTGCCGCCGTCGAGGAGCAGCGTGGTCAAAACTTTGCCGTCATCGGCATTCAGCACAACGCAGACGTCGGGATTCGCGCACATGGCGAAGAGAATGTGGTTCTTCACGTCCAGACCAAGACCGCCCGGCTCACCGGCTTTGTCGCCGAGGTCATACTTAGTGACAAGCTTCATGGTTTTCATGTCCACCACGGCGATTTTCTTTTCGTCCTCGGCATCCACATATAATTTTCCCTGCCCGTCGCTTTGGGCCTGCTCCATTGCGCCGCCGACGTCAATCGTGCCGGTCACCGTGCCGTCCTTGGGGTCAATCACCGTGATGCTGGGCGCCTGGTGACTGAAAATCAGAACCTTGTCCGTGAACGGTTCCAGCAAAATGCCGTCGGGCCGGCCTTGGACGTCAATGTCCTTGATCTTTTGCATTGTCTCGGTGTCGAACATGGCGATCTTGCCGGCGCTGCTGAACCCGTGATGCGTTGCGCTGTCAATAGCCACGCCGTGGCCACCGACGTTGGTGATGACACCAATGTATTTGTGCGTGTCCAGATCGAACACGAAGGTGTTGCCGCCGCGTGGCACATAAACGCGCCGGGCGTCGTTGTCGGCATAGACATAATCAATGCCGCCGTTGCCCATGAGTTGGACGGTATCGAGCACCTTGTAAGGGGTGTCGGTTTGGGCAAGGACGTTGCCAGCCAGCAGGTTGAGGCCGAGCAGAACGCCCGTGAGAGGCGATAATTTTTTCATAATAAGGGTGGATAGTTTAGATTGACATTATCACGGACGGGAACGAAAGAGCCAGGGTTTCACAATTACAATATATGTCATGCTCGTTGTCGGGATCAAAAATGACAAAACTGTCATTCCCTGTTCAGGCGACGTTCATGCCGATGTTGTTTAATGGCGTGGACTGGATTATCAACCATCAAGTGTAAAATTGAAGAAAATGGAAATATTATGAGCATCAAAATACTTGTCGGTTCCGCGCTGGCCATTAGTCTACTCGCAGTGGATTGAAGAACCTTCTGTAAAAGCTCTTTGTTCTCGCCCGTCAGCAGATAAATCTTGTCGCCTTTCAACCAAGTAGCGGTCATCAAACCACCGGTCCTGGCATATTGCGGCGCGCTGTTGTCAGGCAAGTCCGGCAGACCGGCGCGGTCCATGACAAACAAGTCCATGTGTTCGCCCTTAAGCATGAAACAAATCATCGTGGCCTTGTGTCCGTTCCAATCCACGACGCGGCAACCCTGGGTTGACCGGCCCGGCAGCGCGGCGGGCAAATCAAAATTGGTTTCCACGCCGCGGCCTTGAAGCCACGATTGAATCTTTGCCAGATCGTGGGACTCGAAGACGACGTGTCCGTGTTCCTGCGCCGAATAGCGCGCCATCGTTTCGCGGAATGAATCGAGTTGCGTCTTTTTTTGTGGGAGCAGGAAAAGCACGGCCAATCCCAGCAGCAACACCACCACCGCCGCAGCTGCCGCCAATTTCATTGGTTGAAACCACCACGGCGCGGGGCGCGAGATTTTCCGCAGTGCGAGCAGGTCGGATTTCAATCCGCGCGGAACCGGGATGGCCGCTTCCAGCCGCGCTTGCAGGCGCGTCTCCAGCGCGTTTTGTTCCGCGAGCCATTTTTGCAATTCCGGCTCGCGCCGGGCCTGCTCCAGCGCCTCGGCGAACAGCGGATCGGACGCATCTTGTCCGCCCGGCCGATACGCCTGCAGGATCAATTTGGCTTCCTGGTTGTTCATGGTGCTCTCAATTTCTTTGCGCGGACGGATTGATGGAAATAATTCTGCGTTCCGCGCCGATGAATTTTGCGGCGAGCGATTTGCGCATCAATTCCTTTGCCCGCGAAAGGCGCGACATGATCGTGCCGACGGGAACGTCGAGCATTTCGGAAATTTCCGCGTAGGAATGATTTTCGAAATAGTAAAGCGCCAGGGGCACGCGGTAGCGCTCTTCGAGTTCGAGCAGCGACCGGCTCACCGCCTCGTTCTCCAGCTTGTCCACCGTCTCCGGCGTGACCGGCGGCAATTCGTGTTCGACGCTGGCGATTTCCAAATGCGGATGTCTCGTCTCACGGCGTTTCCAACCGAGATAAATGCGATACAGCGTTGTGAACAGCCACGATTTGACTTTTGAGCGGTCGCGCAACTGTCCGCCCTTGGCCAGCAGCCGCGCAAACGTCTCTTGCGTCAGTTCGCAGGCGTCGTCGGCGTTGCCCGCGAGGCTGAAGCCAAACCGGTATAATCCTTCGTAAAAGTAATTCACCGCCTGCTCGTAGTCAGCCTCGTTCACGTGATAATAATTTCGGAGACAATTTATCGCATATAAGAATATGAGCAACCCAAGGCGGTTTTATTCCATTTTTCCCCATAAAATTTCTGGGAATAAAATCACCCAAGATTCCTCTCACCTTCAATACGATGAAATGGATCTGTCTTTTGGCGATGTTTGCCGGCGTCCTGGGCAACGCCGCGCCGATGGTGTTTCAAAGCTCCGAGCGCCAGACGGCGCTGCTGGAACTTTACACGTCTGAAGGGTGCAGCAGTTGCCCGCCCGCCGAGGCGTGGTTGAGCAAGTTGAAAACCGTGCCCGGCTTGTGGAGCGGGTTTGTGCCGGTTGCTTTTCACGTGGACTACTGGAATGGCCTGGGCTGGCGCGACGAGCTGTCCAGCGAACAGTTTTCCGACCGGCAACGCACCTACGCGCAAGTCTGGTCGGCGGAAAACATCTACACGCCTGAATTTGTTCTGAACGGACGGGAATGGCACAACTGGTTTGGTTTCCGGGGCATTCCTTCCGGCTCCGGGACCAAGGCCGGCGTGCTGCGGGCCAGTTCGATGGATGGCAGACACTGGCAGGCAAATTTTGTTCCCGTCGAAAATGGAACGGCGGATTACGAGGTGACCGCCGCGTTGCTCGTCAGCGAACTGGGTTCCGATGTGACAGCGGGGGAAAATTCCGGCCGCCATTTGAACCACGATTTTGCCGCGCTGTCGCTCATCACACGCCCGCTCACCAACCAGACCAACGAATTTCAGGGCACTTTCGTCATTGATGCCGATCCGAAGGGAATCACCGGGCGGCTCGCCCTGGCCGCCTGGATCACGCGGAGCGGGCGGCTTGAGCCGTTGCAGGCCGCTGGCGGCTGGCTGCCGCAGCCGGCGAAAATGACTTTGTCCTCGAACCAACCAACCAAAAAATAAAATCCACAACTCCAAATGAAAATAATTACTGAACTCCGCAAACTGTCGCTTGCCATTCTGGCCTGCGCGCTGCCGCTGGCCGTGAACGCACAAATGGGAAGCATGTCTTCCGACACCATGACGACTAATTCCATGCCAATGGGCGGCATGAGTTCCACCAATTCGTCGCAAATGGGAAACATGACGCCCTCCATGAACGCTTCCAAAATGGGCGGCATGGCATCCGACATGATGAACGCTGCTTCTCCGCCGCAAGTCGGAAGCATGGCGCCTGATTTCACGCTCAAAACGCCCGACGACCAATCGGTGCGATTGAGCGATCTGACCGCCAAGAGCGAGGTTGTCCTCGTCGTTCTGCGCGGTTGGCCCGGTTATCAATGTCCGTTCTGTTCGCGGCAAGCGCATGATTTTGTCAATCACGCCGAAAAATTCAAAGCCGCCGACGCGCGGGTGGTCATGGTCTATCCGGGTCCGTCGGATGATCTCAAGGCGCACGCCGCCGAATTTCTTCAGGACAAAAACTGGCCGCAGGATTTTCTGCTCGTTCTCGATCCGGATTATTCCTTCACCAAAGCCTACGGCCTGCGCTGGGATGCGCCGAAGGAAACGGCCTATCCATCCACGTTCATCATCGGCAAGGACGGCAAGGTCGCTTTCGCCCGCGTCAGCAAACAGCACGGCGACCGTATCGGTGCGGAGACGGTATTGAAAACATTACATTCCGCCATGCCCATGATGTGAGGATGACGCGACGCACTTTTTGAGGGAACGATCACGCTCAATGGTTGTAACTCTCATTTGAAATGATAACTTTCAAGTGTTGAAGGACGAAAACAAAATTTTGGCCCGCGAGGTCACGCCGCCGTCGTTGTATTTCAACCGCCGGAATTTCATCCGCGCCGGCATCCTTGCCGCCAGCGCGGTGGCGACGGGCGTGGTTTATCGCAAGCTGAACCCCGTCGGCACCGACACCGGCCCGAAGGTGCAGACGGCGAAAATTCCTGGCGTCCAAAAGTTGGCCGTCACGCAAACCAATGACGCATCCGGCTTCACCGTGAACGAAAAGGAAACTTCGTTTCAAGACATCACGCATTACAACAATTTCTACGAGTTTTCGACGGACAAGGAGGAAGTTGCGACAGCGGCGGCAAATTTCAAGACCGATGGCTGGACAGTTTCGATTGACGGCCTGGTCAACAAACCGAAAACTTTTGCGCTGGACGACATTTTGAAGATTGCGCCGCCGGAGGAACGGATTTACCGGATGCGCTGCGTGGAGGCTTGGTCCATGGTGATTCCGTGGGTTGGGTTTTCGTTTTCCAAATTGCTCAACGTCGTCGAGCCGTTAAGCAGCGCGAAATATGTCGCGTTCCAAACGCTGCTGGATCCGACGCGGATGCCCGGCCAGAACAGCCACGTGCTGGACTGGCCGTATGTCGAGGGCTTGCGCATGGACGAAGCGCTGCACCCGCTGACGCTGCTCACGAGCGGGCTTTACGGCCGCGCACTGCCGCCGCAGGACGGCGCACCCATCCGCATGGTCATTCCGTGGAAATACGGCTTCAAGGGCATCAAATCCATAGTCAAGATAAGCCTTGTCGCCGACCAACCCCGCACGACGTGGAGCAGTTACGCGCTGAATGAATACGGCTTCTACGCCAACGTGAATCCGCACGTGGACCATCCGCGCTGGAGTCAGGCGACGGAGCAGCGCATCGGCGAACCGGGCCGGCGACCGACGCTGATGTTCAACGGCTACCAAGAACAAGTCGGCCATCTCTACGCCGGAATGGACTTGCGAAAATATTTTTGATGAAAGAAGGCGACATCCGGTTTGCGAAATTGCTCATGCTGGTTTGCGGCGCAGTGCCGCTGGCGTTGCTGATTTGGGACCAGGCGCACAACCGGCTCGGCGCGAACCCGCAAAATTTTATCATTCTCACCACCGGCATGATGACGTTGATTTTTTTGACGCTGACTATGGCCGTGACGCCGATGCGAAAAGTTTTGGGCTTGAACTGGGTGATTCAGTTGCGCCGGATGCTCGGGCTTTACGCGTTCTTCTACGGCTGTCTGCATTTCCTATGCTTCTACAGCCTTGACCGCGCGTTCAGCATTTCGAGCACGCTACATGAAATCGTCGCGCGCAAATACATCTGGTTTGGCCTCACTGCGCTGTTGGTCATGACGCCGTTGGCCATCACTTCGACAAACGCGATGATCAAACGCCTCGGCGGCAAACGCTGGCGCGCGCTGCATCGGCTGGCCTACGTGGCCGCCATCTGCGGCGTGATTCATTATTACATGCAGGTAAAGGCGGACGTGCGCCTGCCGCTGGTGTTCGCCGTAGTGCTGACCGTGCTGTTCGGCTACCGGCTGCTGAATGCCTGGCGGCAGCGCAAGCCGGCACTGGCGACAACGGCCTCAGCCAAACCAAAATCAGGGGCTTGAGGGAACCCCAGTCGCGTGAATTGCGGGAAAAGCCTGACTGCAAAGGGAAAATTTAAAATTGTCACAATTGATGCGAATGATGTTCATAAGTCAAAGTGCCTAACGAAAAAAGCTGAGCCACCGCCGACTCGCGGCGTCAACCGCGATAACGGAACGGACCGCGCCAACGGCGGTTGGCTTCGGCGAGAGCCTGTGTGAAAACTCATTTTTGAACCATCCAATCCGCCTGCTCATTTCGTCAGAGTTTTCCATATCATAAAATTGATCGTTACCGAATATTCATCCGTGAGTTTTCACACAGCCTCGCGACTTGTTAGGCATCGTGGTCACTTTCCAATCCTTCCATACTTCTGGTCAAGAAAATCCCAAAGCGCATCTCGGTTTGTAACCGATGGATACCTGCCGGTAGCTTGGGCAAACCGCAAAGCAAGCGTAAGGTGCTCATCACTCGAATTCGTGTCGCCAAGCTGCGCGTAAACTTTGGCCAAACATCCATGTCCCTCCATCAAAACAGACGGCGACTCTGTCCTCGCACAAAACCTCTGGCTTCTGCCTCTCAATCTATCAACATTGTCGAGATAGCGTGACCATGCGTAAATGACCACGGGGCCGCTTTCTGACCAAGCTGCCGCTTCCGCCTTTTGCCAAAGGTAATAATCCAAACTCGCCTCCGAATCTTCGCGGGCATACTGGGCGCGAGCAGCAACCTGATATATAAACATCGCGACAAGCCCAACAGCCAAGCCGATGAAAAACCATGTGAATCGGGAAAATGGCTGCGAATTATTCATAGCGCAAAAGATGCCTAACGAAAAAAGCTGAGCCACCGCCGACCTGCGACGTGAACCGCGATAGCGGAACTGCCAGCGCCAACGGCGGTTGGCTCCGGCGACTTGTTAGACCGCTCGTTGTAAAACATGCTTCAATTTCTCCGATAATGACTGCCACATCTGCCTGCCAGTCTCGGACAACTCGAAATCCGCTGGCGTCAAAAATGAAGTCGCCACCGCATTCTCTATCTCTGGATGCACTCGTTGACGAGACAAAACATCGTCAAGAAAGGCGAATAACCGGCGCAAGAAAGCAAGGTCTCGGTGCTCAATCGCAGTGCGTGCTGACGCAGCCAACGTGCCCATCTGGACATGAAGTAGCTCCGCATCACGCCCTAACTCCGCAGCCAACTCTGGAAAATGTCTGATGGACGCATCGGAAAAGCACCGCGAGCCAAAATAATCCGGCTCTTCCATCAAGACTCCTTTGGATTTGGCCAGTGGTTTCATGCGCGTAGCGGTCTAACAGATAATGGGCAGACGGTTGTTACGCCTATCCTGATTCATGGTATAAATTGTAATCTGGACTAAAATTATTGTCCAGCATTTAATTCCACCCTTATGATGCCGAAAGCTGCTTTTACAAACACGCAGGGCGGGCCGCGCGACAAATTGCCGCCCAATCCCAAGGCGCGGCTCCAAGATCAGTTCACGTCTGTGCTCAACTAAGGACGATCAATTTTATGTTTGCTTGATTAGTGGCTGCCGGCGCGTTTTTTGTTTTGCGCGAGCCGGCGAGTCATTTGATTTTCTCCACCTGAATCCGCGACCGGTCGTTCACGCCGAGCTGCAGCAGCACGGCGTTGGTGTAGATCGCAAAATTGGCGGGCTGCGCCGGCGCGCCCATCAGCCGGCGTTCGTCCATCAAGTCTTTCAGCGCCAGCGTGTCGAGCGCCACGGGATCGTGGCTGAACCAGATTTCGTCGCGCACTGTGGAAAATTGCAGATAGCCCGCGGGGCCGCCTTCGTATTGCGCGAGCAGGGCGTCGGTGACATACAGCGCCACGCGATCGCCGATCACGGGCAGCGCGTCAATCTCCGGCAGCGCCACGGCCAGCCGGCCGGCGTCGTCCTCGAACCGCCGCGTATTGTCCACGCTGCCGAGGGCGAGGCTGAAAAAATGGCCGCACAGGCCGGCGGTATTTTCATTCATCAAGGGCGCGACGGAAATGATTTTGGTCATCTGCCGGCTTACCAGGTTGGAGACAAAGGATTTTTTCCCGATGCTGAAATCCCGGTTCGTTTTGCCAAATTCCAGATCGCCCCAGACGAGCTGGCCGATGACGGGCGAATCGGGCAGGTAAAAGGCGTTTGTATCGTAGCCGGCCTCCACCGCGCCGGCCACGCGCACGCCCAGCGTCCGGCCCAGACTGAAAAATCCGGCGGCGCGCAAATCATCGGCGTGCTTGTCCCAGATGATGATCCGGCCGGGCGACAGACCGGCGGCGAGCAGACCGCGCACGATG
Source organism: uncultured Verrucomicrobiae bacterium (assembly GCA_963738225.1). Lineage (GTDB taxonomy): Bacteria > Verrucomicrobiota > Verrucomicrobiia > Limisphaerales > UBA11358 > UBA11358. The sequence goes on along the minus strand of CAVTVR010000005.1, from coordinate 47,235 downwards.
GCGGCCACGACCGCGGGCCGCGTGCCGGACAACTGGCCGGGCTGCGAAAAAACCTTGATGCCAACCGTGTCGTTCGTGGCGACGAGGCTGCGCCAGGCGTTGGTGACACTGGCCGTGCGGGTAAAAGAAACCAGGCCGCGATCGAAGGCGGTGGCCACGCGCGCCTCGTCCGGCAGAAAGGCGTCGAGCAGATTGTCGCCCTGCAAAACCACGACGCGCGCCGCGGAATGGGTCGCGGGCGGCGGCAAAACATCCTGCGCCCGGGCGGGAGCGAACCAGCCAAGCAGCGCAAAAACCAGCGAATGGAACCGTGCGTTTCTTGACACTTGCAAGCTTGAATGTTACCACCATCGCCGATGCTGGCAAAAATAAATTCAATTTGCGTCGCCATTTTCGCCCTGGCGCTGGCGCTGTTGCTGGCCGGCTGCACTCCGGCGGGACCGCGGGCGCTGTTGCAAGGGAAGAAACATCTCGACCGGGGCGACGTGGCCGGAGCCATTGTCCAGTTCAGGCGGGCGACCACGCTGCTGGCGACCAACGCGAACGCGTGGAATTATTTTGGCGTGGCGCTGCAACGCGCCGGCCAGTTGGATGAGGCGGCAAACGCGTATCAAACCGCGCTCAAACTTGACCGCGATCTGGTCGAAGCGCATTACAATTTCGGCACCCTGCTGCTGGCAGAAAACCAGCCGGACCCGGCCAAGGCGGAATTCACGGCCTACACGTTGCGGCGGCCCAACGACGCGGCGGGCTGGCTCAAGCTCGGTTCCGCGCAGTTGAAATCCGGAGAAATTCTGGCGGCGGAAAGAAGTTTCAGCACCGTGCTGGCGTTGAAACCCAAAGACGCCGAGGCTTACAACTGCCTGGGCCTCGCGAGCGTCAAACTCGGCCGGCCGCGCGACGCCGCGCAATTTTTCGCCGCCGCCGTGCAGTCGCGCGCAGATTTTGCGCCCGCCCGGCTGAATCTCGCCACGGTCAGCCAGCAATACTTGCACGACAACAAAACGGCGCTGGAAAATTACCGCGCCTATCTCGCCCTCACGCCGCGCCCGGCCAATTACGATGACGTCAATGCCATTGTCGCCGTGCTCGAAAAAACCGAAGTGGTGGCGGCCAGACCTCCGCCGGCAGCGGAATTGAAACCGAAAATTTCCAATGGGACGACGCAGCATCCGGCTGGCGGCAACCGGACGGAATCCGCGGAGAACAATTCTGCTCCGGTTTTGCCACGAACGGCGGGCCTCGCGGATTCGGTTCCGGCGCAAGCGGTGACGCCGGTTCCCGCGCAAACCGTGCAAGTCCAGCCCGCGCCGCAAATCGTCACTTCGCCACCGACAGCCGCCGCCAACGCCATCGTCCCCGTCACGAACCTCGCCGCCGAGCCGGAACCGCTGGAAGTGCCGATGCCGGTTGAGCCGGAGAAGAAACCCGGATTCTGGCATCGCCTGTTCACCGCCAAAAAATCGCCGGCCGCGCCCCGGCAGAAATATCGCGGAGCCGAGTTGACGCCGATTCCCGCAGCCACCGAGCCGGAGCCGGACATAAAACCGGCGGTGGAAAAACCGGCGGAAGTGAAGCCGGCGCCGCCCGCAAATTTTGCCCGCTACCATTACACGTCGCCGCGCAAACCGGCGGCAGGCGACCGGCAGGCCGCCAGCGCTGCGTTCACCAAGGCGCGGCTGGCGGAGCAGGACGCGGATTGGAGCGCAGCCGGCCAATGGTATCTGTCGGCGGCGGAGGCTGACCCGGCGTGGTTCGAGGCGCAATACAATACCGCCGTCATTGCGCACCGGCTGCGCAATTATGCCCTGGCGCTGCCCCGCTACGAACTCGCGCTCGCTCTTGAACCCGGTTCGGTGGATGCCCGTTACAATTTTGCGGTCGCGCTCAAGGCGGCGGGTTATGTGCCGGACGCCGCGAACGAGTTCGAGAAAATTCTTGCGGCCCATCCGGACGAAGTCCGCGCGCATCTGGCTCTGGCGAACCTCTGCGCCCAATCGTTGCACGACACCGCCCAGGCGCGGCGGCATTATTTAAAAGTGCTCGAACTGCAGCCCGACCATCCACAAGCCGCCGACATCCGCTTCTGGCTCTCGGCCAATCCGAAGACGGCGCGCACGGAGTGACGCGCCCTACCCGCATTGTTTGTGAACGCCCACAATTGTGACTGCAAAAAAATACGGATTCAGGCAGTTGCTTCTGAAAGTCGGCCCGATTATCAGGGTTAACGCGACTTGGGGCACCACCCGAATCCTAATGGCAATTTAACCAAAGTAAAAATCCCGTCAAAGGCGGGCGGGTAACATAACGGTTACGTTTCGACGACGACTATTCCGATTTTGCGGTTCGGGCGTTGATCTTGACCACTTCCAGCACAATCACGTTGGCCGCCATCTGAATCGCCTCATCCGTGCTCCCAGCTAGGGCGGATCCGCCGGAAGATTTCCCCTCGGCGTCAAAAACCTCGATTTGATTTCCGGAATTTAAATCAGAAACCGTCACATGAACTAAAATCCGCGCCCGGCCCGCCATAGCGCCGGCCCATAATCGCGTGTTGTCGGAAATCTTTCTGATTTGTTTTATCTCGGCCGTCACTTTTATGCCGCTGCCCGGATTGACCTCCGCCTTGTTCCCACTCACGCTCGTGAACAGTTGCCTTTCCCGCAGGCCGGAAACGATCCGGTCGTTCAGCTTGCTTTTTTCGGTTTCCAACCCGCCGATGGAACTGGAAGTTTCCACCCAAACGACGTCCAGTGCGAGCGGCTTGCGGAGGGTGATCGGCCCCGCGCTCTCGATCCTTCCCGACGGCGCGCAGCCAGTCAGGGCCGCCAAGCCGGACATAACCAGCATCCATTGGAAAACGTATTTCATGGTTGGATTTTGTTTCAGGTTTCAGTGTCAGGTGTCACGAAAATAATTGAATGGCGGGAGTGGCGGGGCTCGAACCCGTAACCTCTGCCGTGACAGGGCAGCGCTCTAACCAATTGAGCTACACCCCCGCGAAGGGGATTGAGACAATAAAAAACATTTCGACCACCGTCAAGTTTTGGTTGGAAAAGATTTGGAATTAAAAAATCCGGGCAGCAGACGCCAAGGAGGTGGGGGTGGGGAACCCCGCTGAAGAAACGTTCTGCTACCCGAATAACGCAATGTTACAGTTTGGCAACAATTTGTCAAACATCTTAATGTAAATAACGCTAAATAAACGCTGCCGTCGTCCAAAAGACACCTTTCCAGCTTTTACGCGAGCGGGTTTTCCATTAAAGTGACCGCGTGATGACCCTGGAAACCATTCCGCTGTTCCGGCATTTGAACCGCCATGAATTGCAGGCGCTCCGGCTTATCGCCCAGGAACGCACAGTTCGCCGCCGGGCAGGAAATTTTCCAGGAAGGCGCGCCCGGCGACGGCGTTTATTTCGTCAAATCCGGCCTGGTGGAAATTTCCGCCGGCAAGAGTCGAGCGCCATGTCTTTTCACGGCTTGGTCCGGGCGAAATTTTCGGCGAAATGGCCGTCATCGAACATCGTCCGCGTTCCGCCACGGCCTCGGCGGCGCAGGCCACGGAAGTTTATTTTCTGCCGCGCGGCGAAATGCTTTCGTTCATCGAACGTTCGCCCGGCCTGGCCTTCGCGCTGCTCCAGCAAATCAGCCACCGGCTGCGCGAATTCAACCAGCTCCATCTCCGCGAACTGGTCCAGGCCGAAAGTCTCGCGGTCATCGGCCGCTTTGCGCAGGGCATCGTCCATGATCTGAAAAATCCGTTGAGCATCATCAGCCTTTCGTCGGAGATGTTTGACATGCCCGGCGTCAGCCCCGAAATCCGCGCCAAGGCACAGATCCGCATCCGCAAACAGGTCGAACGCATCAGCGACCTGGTCGGCGACATCTTGATTTTCACGCAAGACAGCGCGCAAGACACAACGCCACCTCAGACCGGCGATTACCGCGGCGTTTGTGCTGGAACTCATCGGCGACCTGCGCGCCGAGGCGGAACTCAAAGTCCGCGCAGATCGAAATGGAAAATGTCCCGCCCGCCGGGCGCGTGCGGTTCGATCCGCGCCGCTTGAGCCGCGTTTTTTTCAACCTCGTCGGCAACGCCACCGACGCGATGCTCGACGGCGGGAAAATTTTCCTGCGCTTCCGGTTCAACGAAAATGAAATCGTCACCGAGATCGAGGACACCGGCCCCGGCATCGCGCCGGAAATCGCCGGCCAGCTTTTTCAGCCGTTCGCCACGCACGGCAAGGCGCACGGCACGGGCCTCGGCCTGTCCATCTGCAAAAAAATCGTCGAGGACCACGGCGGAACCATTTCCGTCCGCAGCGAGGCCGGACGTGGCGCGATTTTTTGCTTCACGCTGCCGCTGGCGAAATAATTTTCTTCGTTAAATCGTTAAACCGTTGCATCGTGAATCGTGGCTGGACAAACTAGCAAATGATGCGCCGTTTCAACGATTCAACCCTTCAACGATTCAACGAGCAATGAATCGCATCAAACTTCTTTCCGAACAAGTCGCCAACCAGATCGCCGCCGGCGAAGTGGTGGAACGGCCCGCCAGCGTCGTCAAGGAACTGGTGGAAAATTCGCTCGACGCCGCCGCGCAAAAAATCACCGTGGAAATCGGCGCGGGCGGACGCAGCCTCATCCGCGTGACCGACGACGGCTGGGGCATGAGCCGCGACGACGCGCTGCTCTCGCTTGAACGCCATGCGACGAGCAAAATTCAGCGCGCGGAAGATCTGGCGTCCATCGCCACGATGGGTTTTCGCGGCGAAGCCGTGCCCAGCATCGCCAGCGTCAGCCGTTTCACGCTGACCACGCGCGAACGCGAAAGTGGCGGCGACGCCCTGCCGCCATCCATCGAAGGCACGCAAATCATTGTCAACGGCGGCACCATTGCCGAGGTCAAAGCCGCCGGCAGCGCGCCCGGCACGAGCGTCGAAGTGCGGCAGCTATTTTTCAACCTGCCCGCGCGCCGGAAATTTTTGCGCACGGAAGAAACCGAGGCCGCGCACATCCAGCATTATCTCACGCTGGCCGCGCTGGCGTTTCCCGAAGTCGCTTTCACGTTTGTCAAAGACGGCCGCCACGTCTGGCAACTGCCCGCCGTCAAAAGCGGACGCGCGATTTCCAGCCGCATCGAGGCGCTGCGCGAACGCCTCCGCGCGCTGCTCGGCGATGAAAAACTTCTGCCCGTGAATTTTTCCGCCGTCGCTCGACGACGACGCATTCGCCGGCACCGGATGAAACGGACATTTTTGAAACCGCCTCGCCGGAAAAGCCATCGGCATCTGAAATTTCAAATCTCAAATCTCAAATCCGTATCTGGGGCTTGATTGGTTCGCCCGGCGTCTCGCGCGCGACGCGCGACGGCCAGTTCATTTTTGTCAACCGCCGGCCGGTGGAAAATCGCGGCATCAACTACGCGCTCATCGAAGGCTATCACAATTCGCTGATGAAAGGCCGCTATCCGGTCTGCTGCCTGTTTCTCGAAATTGATCCCGCCGCGGTGGACGTGAACATCCATCCCGCCAAGCGCGAGGTGAAATTTCACCGCGAATTTGAAGTGCGGAAATTCACCGCCCAAGCCGTGCATGACGCGCTGCTGGCGTTTCATGCCGACCGGAGTCCAATGTCCAAAGTCCAAAGCCCAAAGTCGTCGAGCAAATTTCGCCGGAACTCGCCCGCCACGCTGCCGAATTTTCCAGAGAAACTAAGACCGTTGCCGACGGCTCCGCCGCAAATTTCTCCCGCCGCGCAAACGCCTTTAAAAATGGGCTTTTCGCCGACAGTGCCCGCGAAAACCAGACCACCGGCGAGTTCGGCGGAAATTCAATCGGCAATCGGCAATCGGCAATCGGCAATTGAACCCAATCCGCAATCCGCAATCCGCAATCCGCAATTGCCGACGCCGCTGCTCAACGTCCCGCTCCGCCTTGTCGGCGTCGTCGGCAAATTGTATGTGCTGCTGGAATCCGATCGCGGACTCGTGCTGCTGGACCAGCACGCGGCGCATGAGCGGATTTTGTACGAACAAATGCTGAACCGCCTGGAGCAAAACGGCACGACGCCGTCGCAAAAATTGCTGCTGCCGGAAACGATTGAACTGCCGCCGCGCGACGCCCATTTCCTGCGCGAGCAACTGCCCGCGCTCACGCGGCTCGGCGTCGGCTTGAGTGAATTTGGCGAGCGGACGTTTTTGCTCGACGCGCTGCCGCCGTTCGTGAAGGCCGCCGATCCGCGCCGGTTTGTGTTCGATCTCGTGGACGAATTGCGCGCCGCCGGCCGTGAGGTGAATCTGGCGCGGCTCGGCGAACACACCGTGGCCAAGACCGTCTGCCGCCACGCGGTGAAGGCCAACGACCCGCTCGGCTGGCGCGGAACTGGAAAATCTCGTCGAGGATTTGCGCCGCTGCGCGATGCCTTACACCTGCCCGCACGGCCGCCCGACGCTGATTGAAATGAATTACCGCGAACTGGAGAAAAAATTTGGAAGAACGCAGTAAATGAGTGATCCAAAACTTCATCACTATGTTCCGCAATTTTATTTGGAGCGTTCCTTGCCTCTTTCTCCAACTATAATTTTGTATTGCGAGAGAAAATCTCTGACGAAGAAATTAAAACGGTTCAATAATTGTTTATCCCCTGTTGAATTTACAGAAGGAATGGTAGACCACGAAAATTCAGGACAGATATTTATGTCTTCGAGATTTATTTTTGCGCCAACAAATGATTTTGAAGATGCTGAAACTTTCTGGGGGAAAATTCAAAATGAGACTCCACCAACCGTGGAAGAAATGTTAATTTAATGTCGTAGAAGCAAGCAGGATTAAATGAGCCACTACAAATTCACCGAGTATTTTGAGAAGCAGGTTTTGCGGAAGCGTCCGTATCTGACGAAAGAAATTTGCATCCGCGTCATCGAAAACCCGGTTCGCGTCGAGCCGCAGGAAGAAGATCGCTTTCGTTTCTGGGGCAAAATCGAAGAATTTCCGGGACGCTTCTTGCGCGTGGTCACACTTTCGGATAAAGTGACGATACATAATGCGTTTTTAGACCGCAGGTTCAAACCATGAAACTGAATTATTATCCAGAAACAGATTCGCTCTACATTGACCTCGCCTCGCGTCCGAGCGCCGAGAGCCAGGAGGTTTCCGCAGGCGTGGTTTTGGACTACGATGCGGACGGCAATCTCGTGGGCATTGACATTGATCACGCCAGCCGGAAACTCAACCTGCGTGAAGTTGTCACCAGCCAAATCCCCGTCACCGCTTGACTCGCCTGAATCAGATGTCACGCATCAGGACGTTTGTTCCGCTTCATCCAACAAAAACATTTCCGTTCAGGTCATTAACCCGGCCAAGTTGCGCAGAACCGCAATTTTACGGGCCTTGGAAAATTCCAAAATCAAATTTCTGGTGCCGCGATTGCTCGAATGGTTCGCGGCAAACGCCAGGGATTTGCCGTGGCGACGGACCAACGACCCGTATCTGGTCTTTGTGTCCGAAATCATGCTCCAGCAAACGCAGGTGAAAACGGTGATCCCGTTTTGGGAGCGCTGGCGGCGTGAATTGCCGACTATTGAAGCCGCCGCCGAGGCGCCTTCAGACAAAATTCACAAGCTCTGGGAAGGTCTCGGCTACTACACCCGCGTCCGCAACCTGCAGCGAGCGGCGCAGGTCATCGTCGAAAAACACGGCGGAAATTTTCCGCGGGATTTTAACGCGGTGCTGGCTTTGCCGGGAATTGGCCGTTACACCGCCGGCGCGATTTGCAGCATCGCTTTCAACCAGCCGACGCCGATTCTCGATGGCAACGTCATCCGCGTGCTAACGCGCATTTTCGGCATCGCGGAAAATCCGAAGGAGAAAACAACGAACGCGCGGCTCTGGAAACTGGCGGCAGAACTGGTGGGTCGCGCGAAGAACGCGAAGGAAGCGAAGGCGGAATTTATTTCGCAACTTTCGCGGCCTTCGCGCGACACAGGCTTCTGTTCATCGCTAAACCAGTCTCTGATGGAACTCGGCGCGCTGGTTTGCACGCCGCGCAATCCGCAGTGTGGGATTTGTCCGGTCAAGCAACGCTGCGTCGCGTTCGCGGAAAATCGCGTGGCGGAATTGCCCAACCCCGGCAAACGCGAACCCGCCACGGCGCGGCACTTCATAGCGTTCGCGGTCAAACACAACGGAAAATTTCTGGTCCGCCAGCGGCCGGCCGGCGCGGTGAACGCGCATTTGTGGGAATTCCCAAACGCGGAATGCGCCGGCGCCAAGCCGGACGCAAGGCGGATTTTCAAAAGCCTGTTCGGAATTTTTCCGCCGGAAATTTTGCCGCTGGGCACGATGAAACATTCCATCACGCGCTACCGAATAACGCTGGAGGCGTTTCGTGTTCGCCTCGGAAGGACAAGTCCAGCGGGCCTCTGTTCCAAAAAAACAGGCGTCTGGAAAACTCCGGCACAGATGCGGCAATCCGCCTTCGCCTCCGCCCATAAAAAACTCGCCAGTCTTGCGACCAACCGTATCCTATCTGGCCGATGATTTACTTCGATTACAACGCCACCGCGCCCGTCATGCGCGAGGCGCGCGAAGCCTGGCTGAACGTCACCGAAAAAATCGGCGGCAATCCGTCGTCCATGCACCAGGCCGGCACGCGCGCGAGCATCGCGCTGGCTGAAGCACGCGAACAACTCGCGGCGTTTCTCGGCTGCCAGCCGCAGGACATCATCTGGACGAGCGGCGCGACCGAGGCGAACAACATGGTCACGCATCATTTCGCCAAAACGCTCGATGTGCAGGATGAAATTTGGATTTCCGCCATCGAACATCCCTGCGTTCACGATTCGGCGAAACATTATTTTGGGAAACGCGCTAGACTGATTCCAGTCACGCGCGACGGCGTGGTGGATGTGGATTGGATCACGGCGGAACTGGCGGACAAACGCCCCGGACTCGTCGGCGTCATGGCCGCGAACAACGAGACCGGCGTGATCCAGCCGTGGCGCGAGATTCACGCGATCTGCAAGGCTTACGAAGTTCCGTTTTTCACCGATGCCGTGCAGTTCATCGGCAAGCTGCCGATCAAAGGATTGGGCGACTGCGATTTCGTCAGCGGCGCGGCGCACAAATTCGGCGGGCCGCGCGGCGTGGGCTTTTTGAAAATTCCACATCGCCGATCCATCACGCCGCTGCTTCATGGCGGCAAGCAGGAAGGCGGACGGCGCGCGGGCACGGAAAACGTCGCGATCATCGCCGCGATGATGGCCGCGCTGGAAATCCGCGAGAAACAGATTTCCCACAGCCAGCATCTGCTGCGCGGCGTGTGGCGCGATAATTTTGAGCGCGAACTTCTGCGCACACTGCCCGGCGCAAGCATCCTCGGCCAAAATGCGCCGCGTCTGTGGAACACCGTTTCCGCGCTCATGCCCGACGGCGACCGCAAGCTGCAATGGGTCATCCGGCTCGACAAAGCGGGTTTCGCGGTGAGCACCGGGTCGGCCTGCACGACCGGCAAGGAAGAGCCGTCGCACGTGCTCGCCGCGATGGGATTAAAACCCGCGCAGGCCGTGCGCGCCGTGCGCTTCAGCGGCGGCTGGGAGACGAACGAAGCGGATTGGGAAGCGCTGGTCAAAGGCGTGGCCAAAGTCCATGCGGATATGCGCCACGAAAAAACTTGAACTTTTATGGGTGTCGCGTGTCGAAATCAAAGTTGTAAAATCCAAAAACCCAAACCAAACAAAAATATGATGACCCGACGCCAAGCCATTAAAACCACCGCGCTCGCCAGCGCCGCGCTCGCGACTCTGCCCGGCGCCATCGCCCAAACACAGTCCCCCTGCGCCCGCCGCAGCGCCAAGCGGCCCGTTCACGCTGCCGCCGCTGCCTTACGCCTACGACGCGCTGGAACCCTTCATTGACGCGGAGACGATGCACATTCACCACGACAAACATCACGCGGCTTATGTGGCGAATTTGAACAAGGCCGTTGGCAGATGACGCCCGATTTTCGGGAACTTAGCCATTGAAAGTTTGTTGCAAGAATTTGAATTCCGTTCCAGAAAAAATCCGCACCGCCGTCCGCAACAACGGCGGCGGGCATTACAACCATTCGCTGTTCTGGCAGATGATGAAGAAAGACGGCGGCGGCGAACCCACGGGCGAATTGGCCAAGGCGATTGACGCCAACTTTGGCAGTTTTGGCGCGTTCAAGGAAAACTTCAGCAAGGCTGCGCTCGGACAATTCGGCAGCGGCTGGGCGTGGCTCGTGCTTGACGGAAAGCAATTAAAGATTGAACCCGCGCCCAATCAAGACACGCCGTTGAGTTCGGGCAAAACGCCGTTGCTCGGCCTGGATGTTTGGGAACACGCCTACTATCTCAAATATCAGAACAAGCGTGCGGATTACATCACGGCGTGGTGGAACGTCGTGAACTGGGATTTCGTGGCGGACCGCTACGCGAAGGCGAAGGCTTAATTGCCCCCGCGATAAACCGCGCGTGCCGTGCAGGTCTCGGCCACGACGATTTCTGTGAGCAACGGCAGCTTCGGGTTGAGCTTTTTCCAAATCCAGGCCGCGACATTTTCGCTCGTCGGATTTTCTAGGCCGGGAATCTCGTTCAGATAAAAATGATCGAGCTTTTCCCAGATCGGCTTGAACGCCGCCGTTATGTCCGCGTAATCCATCAGCCAGCCGAGCTTCGGATCGCACTCGCCCGCCACCACAATTTCCACGCTGAAACTGTGGCCGTGCAGCCGGCGGCATTTGTGGGTCTTCGGCAGCAATGGCAGCAGATGCGCCGCCTCAAACTGAAACGTTTTTCGTAATTCCATTTTCATAAAGCAAAATCAGGCGCGGGGCGTTGGGCTTTGGGCGCGAGGCGGGGAGTTGTTGCGCGAGCGAATCAGCGCGCCGAGCATTCTGCCCAACTCTTCGCACTGGGCAATCAGCGGCTCGACTTGCGCTGCGGTGAAATAGCCGACATCGTGCGCGATTTCCAACTGGGTGGACAGTTCGGCCAACGAGCCTTTGGCGATGTGAAAGAAGCGGACGGAATCCTTGTCAGATTTTCGTTCATCGCCCTCGGCAATGTTGCTCGGCACGCTCACCGCGCTCCGGCGCAGTTGGTCAATGAGGGAAAAATCGTGGCGGATGGCTTCTGACTTCGTCAGTTGATAAACTTCAACCGCCAAAGCTTTTGCCTTTTGCCACACTAAAAGATTTCGATAGCCGTATTCAGACATAAAATAATTGGTTCGCGCGCACATTTCCTCGCGCCCACCGCCCCACGCCTCACGCCTCAACATCCATCCACGTCACCAAGTCGCCCAGCGCCGGGCGACCGTCGTGCCGCCAGGTCAGCGGCGGATTTTGCATCTGGCCCAGCGGACAAATCCGCGTCGCGCCCCAGCGCGCAAAGCGCCGCGCCAGCTCCTTCATTTTTTCCGGCGGCGCGGCGATGCCCACGGTCGAAACTTTGCCTTGAAGCTCATCCACGCCCGGCATCACCGCCGCCACGTCCGGCACCGGCTTCACGAAAATAAAACGGTTCAAGCGGCGAAAAACGGAAATTCACATCATGCTCGAAACACCACCGTCCACGCCGTCGAATTCTGGCTCGGACCAGATTTTCGCGTCGGCGCGGTGCGCGGCGATGGCTTCATAAATCGCCCGGCGCGACGCGATGGCCGCCGATTCTTCCACCGAAATTTTTCCGCGCGGCTCGACGGCTTCGCGCTTCATCAATTCGGACGCAAGCAACGCCGCAAATTTGTCCGATTCCACCGCGCCGCGTTCCTCGACGTAAATGACGTGCGGCGAAAGGCAGCCGTTTTGATCCCACGCAATCACATCGTCCGCCGCGCGGGAAACGATTTCGCGCAACCGTCTCATCGCGCAAAACTTCGCGCGTCACGAAACCAAAACTCACGCGCTGGCCGTAGCCGAGAAAACGGACTTTCGCCGGCAGCCGCGCGGCGGATTGCCGCGAGCGTTTCGTCGCTGCCCGTCGCCGTCAGGCAATCGGCGTGGGCAAACAGCACGTTTTCCAATTCGCAATTGCCGCCGCGCCATTCGGCGATTTCCAGGCACGCGCCGAGCTTCGGATCGGCATGGTAAATCGAATGCGCGAACAGCCGGGGCAAAAACGACGCGCCGCTCGCGCATTTCACGAACTGCGCCGAGCGCGTGAGCAGGCCGAGCGTGAGGCTCATCAGCGTCGGATTGGGAATGTTCCCCGCCGCGATGTGGACGAGCAATTCCGGACCGTGCCATAGCGATTGCCGATTGCCGATTGCCGATTGCCGATTGAATACATTGTTCAGCCGTTCGCTGCCAAGTCCTGCTCCAGCAGCGCAACGAAAATTTTCCGGCGTGAATTCGGCGGAAAAATCCGTCCAAACCTTTTTCCAAAATGGCTTTTGAAAATCCCGTTTCCACCAGGCCCCAGTTCCAGCGCGAACTTTCGGAATTGGTTTTCCGGCCGCAGCCAATCCGCCGCAACTTCACACAGAATGCTTCACGATTTCGGCGCTCGTGCGCGGTGCCAGGATATTTCTCGCGGTTGCGTTTCAGCGTGTCGCACGCCGCCGCGATCATCGCCGGCGACAACGTCGCTTCCGGCGGCAGGTCGGCGAGAAAATAGTTGGGCAGGTTCACGGGATTTGCGATTTACGCGGTCATCAGCGAGCAGCCGCGCGGCTCGGCCAGTTGCGCGCGGCCGATCAGTTCAAAGCCGTCGCCGCGGCGAATTCCCAAATCTTCCGTTTGTATGGCCGCGACGGAAAACACATTCGCCAGATCGAAAATGCGGATGAGTGCCGGTTTCGCCGTCAGCGACTTCGCTCCCGATTTCCGGCGAGATGATTTGCACCTGCGCCCACGGCGGAAAACGGAAAACACGCGGATGGAGGATGGAGGATGGAGAATGGCTTGCGGAATCGTATGCCTGCGAGCTCAAGTTCACTCATGCCGTATTCGCAGACGATGTTTTCGCGCGGGACGCCGAGCCGTTCGGTGATAAGCGCGTGTAAGGCTTGCTTCGGCAACTCGCGGGAACGATTTTTGTAGCCGCCGGTTTCCATCACAAGCGAGCCAATCGGCAGACGGAATGAAAGGTTCTTTTCCGCCAGATAATCCAGCAGATGCACGAAGGAAAAAGCGGTGCCAAGAAGAATTGCCGATTGCCGGTTGCCGATTGCCGAATTGAAGCCGGCGAGCATGGCCTTGAAATCCAAGGCCCACGCGCCGTCAGAATCAATTTGACCGACAAAAACCGATTCCAGCGCGCCGAGTTTTTGCCGCACGGTTTCAAACATGTGAACCAGCGACGAGCGCGGCGACTGTTCCGGCGGCGGCGTGAGGCAGATCAATCCGCAATCCGCAATCCGCAATCCGCAATTCTCTTGAAACCACGCCCACAGCGCCGCCTCGTAAACCGCCAGCGACTCCGCGCAGTGAAAATGGCGGCTCGGCTTTTGCTCCGTCGTGCCGCTGGAATGAAAAACGGCGGCGCGCTCCTCCGGCGCGAGGCTGGTCAATTCCAGTTCCTTGAAAGCGGCGGTCGGCACGGCGGGAATCCGCGTCCAATGCTCGACAACTGCTGGCGTCAGGTTGCGCGCCTCGCAAATTTTGCGGTAGGCGGAATTGTGTTTGAACTGGAGCGCAAAAAGTTCCAGCGCGAGCGAATTGAATTTTGGCTCTTGGCAAGGACGGCGCGCTGCGCTGTCCGAACGCCGCAGCGCGGCGTCCCTACCGTGGATGGTTTCGCGCAGGCGCGTGGCGAAATTGGAAAGTTCTGTGTTCATGCGGTGTTTGTTCGTGGCTGGTTTTCCGCGACAGCCAAAAGCAGGATAACATGAAGTTTTTTTACGGCAAGCCCCGTCACACTTCATCCACAAAATACGGCATCTGCCGGTCGCGCCGACGATCCAGTTCGCTGGCGTAGCGCAGTCCCAAAGTGCCGCCATTTTTCTTCATCCAAGCCGTCAACGGCGTTTTGCCGACAGGCGGCGTGGTCACACAAAGCAGTTCGGCCATCAACCCAAGAATTTCCTCGCGCGTGATAAAAGTGTCGTGCATAAACCATCCAACCATTTTTCCGAGCAAGCAGCCAAGTCGCGGCGGCACATTGACCAGCGGGCGCGGGCGGCCAATGGCATTGCCAACGGCTTTCACCAATTCACGATAAGAAAATGTTTCCGGGCCGATGGCGTTCACGATAACATTTTCCGACCGCTCGCCTTCGGCCACCGCCAGCTCCGCCAGATCATCCACATGAATCGGTTGAAGCCGATATGAACCGTCACCGAAAATCGCAAAAAAGGGAAACCGCCGGAGCGCCCACGCGATGTTATTGATGAGAATATCTTCCCGCCCGAACAAAACCGTTGGCCGCAAAATTGCGTGGGAAAGTCCGCTTTCCTTCAATGCCCGTTCCAGCCGCGCTTTGCCGGAAAAATACTCCAGCGGCGAATCTTCCGCCGGATTCGTGATGCTGACATGAACCACGCGCCGAACACCCGCGCGCCGCACTGCGTCAAATAATATGAGCGTATTTTCCACCGCCTGTGTGTGGGTGAACAGCCGGTGATTAAAGCGAACCCAGTAGGTGTTATACAAAACATCCACGCCAGCCAGAGCCGCCGCCAGTTTGTCCGGCTCGCCAAAGGAAAGTGGAAAAGCGCGAACGCTGCCGCCAAATGGATTCGCTCGGTTCAACGAATTGGTCAGCGTAATGACCGTCCGCCCTTGCTCCAACAACCGGGACGCGATGTAACGGCCGGAATATCCAAATGCACCGGTGATCGCGTGAATTTTGTTGTTGCTCATATTTCGTTATTTTCTGTATTTGTAGAAATTCAATGCCAAAAAAAATTATTTCAACCAACTGCGAATCCGCGTCCCCCATTTGACCAGCTTGACCCGCGATGCCAGCGGCATCCGCCGGACTTCACCAAACCAGCCGTCCATCGTTTCAAAGAATCCAGCATTTCCTGCAGCCGCTCCCGCGTGTGGGCATCCGCCTTGGTGCCATCATTGAGTTGCGCCTGCGTTTCGCGGAGCATTTTAAGCGTCGGATCCATTTCCCGCCGTTTGCGTTCATCCAGAAGAATTTCAAACAATTGCCACACGTCCTTGATGGACTCAAAGTGTTCACGCCGGTCGCCCAAAATATGAACCACTTTGACCACACCCCACGACTGAAGCTCTTTGAGGCTATTGCTTACATGGGAACGCGCGACCCCCAAAACCTCCACAATTTCGTCCGCCGCCAGCGGCCTGGGTGAAAAATACAGCAATGCATGGATTTGCGCGACCATGCGGCTGATGCCCCAGCGTGCACCCATTTCGCCCCAGTGCAAAACCAGCTTTTCGATGACCGGATCAATCTTCATTTCTGTTTTTACAGAAAATAACATAATCAGATGCCGGGTCAATTATTTTTTACTCGTCAAATTGGCTAACCCAATTCTATTCCCGTGATTGCCAATGGCGGTTCCGTCAGCCAGACTGTTGTTTCAATAATGAGCAAACGGTTTTACATCACCACGGCGATTGATTACGTCAACGGCCAGCCGCATCTCGGCCACGCCTACGAGAAAATCATTGCCGACGTCATCGCGCGGTCGCGGCGCAGCCTGGGGCAGGAAGTTTTTTTCCTGACCGGCCTCGACGAACACGGCCAGAAAGTCCAGCAGGCGGCCCAGGCGGAGAAGAAACATCCGCAGGAATACTGCGACGCGCTGGCGGCGGACTGGCAGGCGTTCGCCAAAAAACTGGAGCTGACGAACGACGATTTCGTCCGCACCACGCAGCCGCGCCACAAGGAATTTGTCCAGGCGACGCTGGCGAAGCTCCATGCCGCCGGCCATTTTTACAAGGCCAGCTACACGGGCTTTTATTCGGCGAAGGAGGAGACGTTTCTCACGGAAAAAGACCGTCTGCCTGACGGCACATTCGACGCGAGCTACGGCGAAGTGGTGGAACTGAAGGAAGACAATTATTATTTCAAGCTCGGCGCGCATCAGCAATGGCTGATTGACTACATTGAGGCGAATCCCGATTTCATCGCGCCGTCGTATCGCCGCAACGAAGTGCTCGGCTTTCTCAAAAACAACAAGCTGGAAGACCTGTGCATCTCGCGTCCGCTGGCGCGGCTGAACTGGGGCATTCCCCTGCCCTTCGACCAGGATTTCGTCACCTACGTCTGGTTCGACGCGCTGGTGAATTATCTTTCCGTGCCCGCCTCGTTCGGCGACAAAGCTGTTTTGGAAAAATCCGAATTCCGAAATCCGAAATCCGAAATTGATTTGTGGCCGGCGGACATCCACGTCATCGGCAAGGACATCGTGAAATTTCACGCGGTCTATTGGCCGATCATGCTCAAGGCGATGGGCCTGCCGCTGCCGAAACAAATTCTGGTCCACGGCTGGTGGCAGAAGGACGGCGCGAAGATCAGCAAAAGCACCGGCAACATCGTGGACCCGATTGCGGTCATCAACGAATGGGGCGTGGACGCGTTCCGCTTTTACGTTTTGCGCGAACTCGACATCGGCCCGGACGGCAACTGGACGGATGCCGGTTTCCGCTCGCGTTACCAGGCCGAACTCGCGAACGGCCTCGGCAATCTCGTGAACCGCTCGCTCTCGATGCTCAAGCGTTATCGCAACGGCGTCGTGCCGGCGAAATCAAACGAACTGGCGGCGGACGCGGCGAAGGCGGCGGACGAAACCCGCGCGCTGCTCAAGCAAAACCAGCTTCAAGCCGCGCTGCAAAGCATCTGGGGACTCGTCAACCGCGCGAACAAATTCGTGGATGAAACCGCGCCGTTCAAGCTGGCGAAAGATCCGGCGCAGGCGCAACGGCTGGATGAAGTTTTATACAATCTCGCCGAGACGTGCCGCGTGCTGGCGGTTTTGCTCTGGCCGTTTCTGCCCGGCACGGCGACGAAAATTTACGCGCAGCTCGGTTTGACCGGCTCGCCGGACAAGCTGGACGCCGCGACGTGGGGCGGATTGCAGCCGGGCCAAACCATTGGCGAACCCGCGCCGCTGTTTCCGCGCAAGGACGTTTGATTACAACTTCTCCGGCTTGCCAATTAATTGCGCGATGCGCTGGAGCAGTCGGCCCGCCGCGCCGCCGTCGAGCACGCGATGGTCGAAGCTCAAAGTCAGGTAGGCTTCCATGACGGGAACGAACTGGCCTTTGGCCTCGTCCCAATGCGGCATTTTGCGGCCCGCGCCGAGGCCGAGCACGAGCGTCTGTTCCGGCAGCGGAATCGGCGTGGCCCAAATCAGACCGAACGTGCCGAAGTTCGTCACGGTGGCCACGGAGCCGCCGGTGGCGTCCGCCGGCAATTTTCGTTGGCGCGCGAGTTCCACCAGTTCGTCGTAGCGGCACGACCAGTTCTTTCAACGGCTTTTTGTCGGCGCCGCGCAACACGGGAACCAGCACGCCGTCCTCGGCTTCCACCGCAAAACCAACGTCAATGGAACTCGGATGGACAATTTTGCTGCCGACCAGCCGGCCGGCGACGGCGGAATTTTCCGCCAGCGCGATCGCCAGCGCCCGCAAGGCGTAAAGCGCCGGGCCGGGTTTTGGATTCGACGCTTTGCGATGCGCCAGCACGGCGTCGAGCACCACGGGCAGGCCGACGGTGGCGAGCGGACGCGTCCAACTGCGGCGCATCGCGTCGGCCACAGCCACGCGCATGGACGAGGCCTGGCTGATTTTTTGCTTCTCCAGGTTGGCGATGAATTTCTCGAAGTCCTCAACGGTCACGCGGCCCGCCGCGCCGCTGCCGGCGATGCCCGCGAGGTCGGCGGCGTGCAGGCCGAGTTCGTCCATGCGCGCCTTGAGCCGCGGCGAAAGATAGCTGGCACCGGCGGCGTTCGCGGGCACCGGCAGGCCGCGGATGGTCGGCTGGACGCGCGATTTGTCGCGGCCATCGGCGTCTGATTTGGAAACGTGGTGCGTGTCGGAAGTTTTTTCGTGGGCAACGTCCAGTCCCAAGCGCGCGGCTTCTTCGCGGGTGGCTTCAATGTGGCCGAGCGTGGCGCCGACGGCGTAGCTTTCGTTCAGATGCGACGGTGAATTTTTCAATTTTGCCTTTGCACGGCGAGGCGACGGTCATGGTGGCCTTGTCGGTCTCGACCTCGATCAAATCCTGGTCGGCCTCAACCGTCGTCGCCGGGCTGGACGAGGAAATTGACGATGCGGGCCTCGGCGATGGACTCGCCCAGCTGCGGCATGATGATGGGAATTTTCATGGGGATTTTTTAAACCACCAAGACACCAAGTTAGGAAAAATTTGTTTTTCCTTTGTGTCTTGGTGTCTTGGTGGTTGAAATTCATGAGCGCAAGATTTTCCGCGCGGCGGCGGCGACGGCGCGGACGGTCGGGCGGTGCGCGGCCCACAAATTCGGATGATACGGCACGGGCGTGTCCTTGGCGTTGAGCCGTTGCGGCGGCGCGTCGAGCAGGCCGTAGCCTTCACTGGCGACGCGGGCGATGACTTCCGCCGTGACGCCGCCCCACGGCCAGGATTCGCCGACGCACAATAATTTTCCGGTGCGCGCGACCGAGGCCATCACGGTGTCGGTGTCGAGCGGTTTCACGGAGCGCAGATCCACAACCTCAACTTCCCAGCCTTCGTGCACCAGTTCGTTGGCGGCTTCCAGCGCATCCTGCACCATCGCGCTGTAGGCGACGATCGTGAGGTCGCGGCCAACGCGGGCGATGCGGGCTTTGCCGACGGGCAGCGCCTCGCTCGGCAATTTTTCCGCCTTGAGATGGCGGTAAAGAAATTTGTGCTCGCAAAAAATCACCGGGTCGTCAATCGCCACGGCTTCGATCAGCATCGAGTAAGCGTCCTCGACCGTCGCGGGCGTCAGCACAATGAGGCCGGGATAATGCGCGTAAATCGCCTCCAGACTCTGGCTGTGGAACGGCCCGCCGCCGGACGTGCCGCCGAACGGCAGACGCACGGTGATGGGGCAAGGAACATTCGTGCGCCAGAAAAGCGTCGCGGCCTGGTTGACGATCTGATTGAAACCGACAGTGGAAAAATCGGCGAACTGCATTTCGATGATCGGGCGCAAGCCTTCAATCGCCGCGCCGACGGCCAGGCCGACCATCGCGTCCTCGCTGATGGGCGAATCGAAAACGCGGCCGGGAAATTCCTTGGCCAGATTTTTGGTGGCCTTGAACGCGCCGCCGAAAGCCGCGACATCCTGCCCGTAGATGAACACGCGCGGATCGTCGCGCAGGGCGCGCGCCTGCGCTTCGCGGATGGCGTCAATGTAGGTGATTTCAGTTGCCATTTTCCAAGTGCGTTTCGGTCAGATGTTCGCATGAAATCGCCGACCAGTTTTCCGCAAACGGGTCGGGTGCAGGCTCTCGCTGGACCTGCGCGACCGCCTCCTCGATTTCACGGATGGCCTCGCGGCGCCAGACGGCGATCTGCGCGGCATCGGTGAATTTGTTTTGCAACAGAAATTCCTCGGCAACTTTTAGGCAATCGCGGCCGAGCGGGGAATTTTTCAGTTCCGGGACGATATAATTCGCGTCGTCATGTTCGCCGTGGCCGCACAGCCGCAACAATTTTGCCACGACAAGTTGCGGGCCGTTGCCCGCGCGCGCGTGGGCGACCGCGCCGCCGACAATGTTCAAGCACGCGGTCAAATCAGTAGCGTCCACGGAATGAGACATGATGCCGTAGCCGATCGCCTTTGTCCGCGAGGCTTTCGCAGGCGAACTGCCGGTCGGTGGGCGTGGAATAAGCGTATTGATTGTCGGCCACGACGACGACGAGCGGCAATTTTTCGACGGCAGCCTGGTTGAGGGCTTCGTGAAATGCGCCGGTGGATGTGGCGCCATCGCCGAGGCACGCCGCGCCGACGGTGCCGGAAATTTTTTTGAAACGCCGCGCAAACAACACGCCATTCACCACGGAAACCATCGCGCCGAGGTGGCTGATCATCGGCAGATAACCTTCGCGCGGTTGTCCGCGATGGACATTGCCGTCGCGCCCGCGCATCGGGCCGAGTGCGGAGCCGAGATAGTTGCGGACGGCGTCAATGATCGGCTCACCAAAAGCCAGCCGCCCGGCGGCGTCGCGGATGAGCGGGGCGAACACGTCGGTTTTTTTGAGGGAAACACCGAGGGCGGCGCTCAAGGCTTCCTGCCCGCGACCCAAAAAGACGCCGCCGTGGATTTTGCCAGTGCGGTAAAGCGCGGCAAATTTGTCATCCAGCAGCCGCGCCCGCAGCATGAAGCGGAAAGCGGCGAGGTGCGCCTCGCGGACGACATCGGCTGACCCAACGCAAGGTTCGGTGACGGCTTGCAGCATGGATGCAGTTTATCGCCGACGGCTCAAGCCAGCAATGATTCTTTCCGACATGAATTTCAAAAAACGGCTGGCTGGCGGCATGAAAACCTGCTAAATCCTTCGCGTTCGAAAAAACATCCGGCACGACGACATGAATCAAACCAAATATCAAGCCTTGCTGCTGGGCACCGACCCCAAACTGGCCGAGGCCGTGGCGCTGGTGCTCCGGCTGGATGAAGCCGGCATCAGTTTTGCCGGCAATTGTTCGGACGCATTGCGGACTTTGCAAAGTCAGCCGCCGGATCTCCTGCTGCTGGATTTTAAAACTTCGGAAACCGATTGCCTCAACCTGTTGCGCCAACTCAAGCAGTTATCCGCCGGCCACACCCATTCTCACGATTGCGCTGGCGCCGGCCGGCGAAAACACGCCGGTCGTCCGGGCATTTGATCTGGGCTTGAATGAATTCATCCCGGTGCCGTTTGAAAACAGCCTGCTGCGGGCGCGGCTGCACGGCCTGGCGCAGCTCCAACAACGGTTGGCAGAACCTGCTGCGCCGCCAGCAGGAACTGGCCGAAGCCGTCCGCGCCGCCGAATCGAATTCACAGGCGAAGTCGGAATTTCTGGCCGCGATGAGCCACGAAATCCGCACCCCGATGAACGGCGTCATCGCCATGACCGGTTTGCTGATGGAAACCCCGCTCGCGCCGGAACAGCGCAGTTATCTCGAAACGATCCACAACAGCAGCGAATCGTTGCTCACCATCATCAACGACATTCTGGATTTTTCAAAAATCGAGGCGGGCAAGATGGAGCTGGAACGGCGGCCGTTTGATTTGCGCGCCTGCATTGAGGAGTCGCTTGACCTGCTGGCGCCGCGCCTGCTCGACAAGCAGGTGGATCTCGTCTATGAGGCGGATCGACAATCATTCCCGAACTGGTTGAAGGCGACGGCCAACGGCTTGCGCCAGGTGCTGGTGAATTTGCTCAGCAATGCGGTGAAGTTCACCGAGCGGGGCGACATTCTGGTGAAGGTGGAACAACTCGCCCCGCCGCAGAATGAAACGGAAAATCCGCAGATCGCGGCGGCTGCATTTCCAGGTGCGCGACACCGGCATCGGCATCCCGCCGGAACGGCTGGCGCAGCTGTTCCGCGCATTCACGCAGGCGGATGTTTCCACGGCCCGCAAATACGGTGGCACCGGACTTGGACTGGCCATCAGCCGGCGGTTGGTGGAATTGATGGGCGGCCGGATGTGGGCGGAAAGCGTGCCGGGACGAAGGCTCCACCTTTCATTTCACGGTCAATGTCGGCGCCGTGCCGGATTCAACGCCGCCGCCGCACGCCGGTCGCCTGGCACGGCTGGCGGATTTGAAAATTCTGATCCTGGACGACAATGCCACGAGCCGGAACGCGCTGTTTGAGCAATGCCGCCGCTGGGGCATGCAGCCGAAGGCGGTGGAAAATCCCGCGCAGGCGATGGAACTGCTCCGCAACAAAACGGAATTTGATCTGGCGCTGATTGATTTGCACCTGCCCGGCACGGACGGACTGGCGGTGGCGGCGGAAATTCAAAAGCTGCCCTGCGGCGGCGATGCTGCCGATGGTGCTGCTCACGCCGCTCGGCAAAAAAAAGCGCGGCGCGGAGGAAGTGCGCGTGGTGTTCGCCCACGCCGTCCACAAGCCGGTGAAGCCCGCGCAGTTGAGTTCCGCGCTGGAACGCGCGCTGTTAAGCCCGCGCAGTCCGGCGCCGCGCGCCGGCGCCAGCCAGCGACGGGCAAGTCGCTGGCGCGAACAGTTGCCACTGCGGATTCTGGTCGTGGATGACAACGCCATCAACCAGAAAGTGGCCGTGCGGATTTTGCAGCAGATGGGCTACCAGCCGGAAGTCGCCGGCAACGGCCGCGAGGCGCTGGACCAGCTCGACCGCCAGCCGTTTGATTTTATTTTCATGGACGTGATGATGCCCGAAATGGACGGGCTGGAGGCGACGCGGTTGCTGCGCAAGCGCCAGATGATCGGCGGCTATAAAAATTACCAGTCGCGCATCATCATCGTGGCCATGACCGCGCACGCGATGCAGGGCGACCGCGAAAAGTGCATCGCCGCCGGCATGGACGATTATCTCGCCAAGCCGGTCCGGCCCAAAGATGTCCGCGACATGATCGAACGCTGGGGCGGCAAAATCATGCCGGAAGCCAAGGCGCTGTCCGCCCGCGCCAGCGGCCAATGCCGGCGCCGAACCGCCGGTGGACATGGATCGGATGACGGATCTGACCGACGGCAACGTCGACAGTCTGCGCGAGCTGGTGGACATGTTTTTCAAGCAGACGCACAAGCAATTCGCGCAGATCGAGGCCGCCATCCGCGACGGCAAGGCTGACGACGTGCGCCGCGTGGCGCACAGTTGCGCCGGCGCCAGCGCGACGCTGGGCATGACACATCTCGTCCCGAAATTGCGCGAACTGGAAAAACTCGGCGCGTCCGGCGCCTTGACGGGCGCGGACAAGATTTGCGAGGATGCCGTGCGCGAATATGGCCGCGTTCAGGAATTTCTGAAAACCCAGCCGGACGCTCGCCGCCGTGGTCAACAATCTCAAACCCGCATGAAAAAAGTTCTGATCATCGAGGACGACCAGATTGTCGGCCAATGTCTATCGCAACAAGCTGGCGGTGGAAGGCTACACGACCGAAGTCGCGCCGGACGGCGAAACCGGCCTGAAAATCATGCGCACTTTCAAGCCGGAGCTCATCATCCTCGACCTCATGCTGCCCGGCATTTCCGGCGTGGAAGTGATCAAGGAAATCCGCAGCGAGGCGGAATTTTCAAAAACTCCCATCATCGTTTTCTCCAACACCTACCTGACGAATCTGATTCAGGAAGCCTGGCGCGCGGGCGCCAACAAATGCCTCTCCAAATCCAGTTGCACGCCCAAGGACATCATCGAAATCGTGCGCAACACCATTGGCGACAGCGGCGCGATGACGCAAAAGCAGCCGTCCGGCAGCTTGAGCGCCGAGCACCAAACGCCGCGCTGACCACCGGAAACTGACGCCGAATTTCAGGCCGACCTGCGCAAGGCCTTCATCGAAAATCTTCCGGCCACGCTTTACTCGCTGCGCGCCGGTGATGCAGTCGCTGATCAAGGCGGACAATGAAATGGCCCGGCTCAAGCAGGTCTATGAACTTTACCGCCAGGTTCACGCGCTCAACGGCAACGCCGGCATCGCCGGTCTCGCGCAGATCGCCCACATGGCCTCCGCCTTCGAGGCCCTGCTCAAGGAAGTTTACGAGAAACCCAAAAACATCAACTCCTCCTCCATCCGCACCATCGCGGCGGCGGTGGATTTTCTCGGCTTCCTGTTTGAAAAAGGCACGCTGCCGGACAAGCAGGAAATTCCCGCCTCGAAAATTCTGGTCGTGGACGACGAGGCCATTTCCCGCCGCGCCATCGTCTATGCGCTGGAAAAAGCGAAGCTCAAATCCGTCAATGTCGAGGACCCGCAGCAGGCCCTGCAGTTGCTCGCCGAAAATGAATTCGACCTCGTCTTCCTCGACGTGGACATGCCCGGCATGACCGGCTTCGAGCTTTGCGCCAAGCTGCGCGCCCTGCCCCAGCACAAAAAAACGCCCGTCGTCTTCGTCACCAGCCTCAACGATTTCGACAGCCGCACCAGCTCCACCATGGCCGGCGGCAACGACTTCATCGGCAAACCGTTTCTCTTCATCGAACTGACCGTCAAGGCGCTGATCCACGTCCTGCGCAACAAACTCCAGCCCAGCCGGCTTGACTAATCCCGCCGTGAAAAAGTGGAAACTGATTTTGACCGCGGCGACTCGGTCATTTTTGCCGCGCTGCAACTGACGAATCCCAGCCATACCAATCCGCCGGTGAAAACTGATTTCATTGCCGCCGCCCAGCCGCCCGCGTCCGTCGCCAGTTCGATCCGCGCCGCGTGTTATGACTGCCATTCGCATGAAACCCGCTGGCCGTGGTATTCCCGCATCGCGCCGGTTTCGTGGCTCATCGCTTCGGACGTGAACGAAGGCCGCGAACATCTGAATTTTTCCGACTGGCCGGCGGAAGCCGACCGCGCCGCCAAAAAACTGGACCGCATCAACGAAGTTCTCGACTACCGCGAAATGCCGCCGAAAAAATACACGCTGCTTCATGCCGACGCGCGTCTCACCGAATCGCAACGCAAGGAAATCATGGACTGGACCGACGCCGCCGCCGATAAATTGCGCGCCGCCACGAACCAATGCCGATGCTCCACGCCGAATTCATTCCCGCCGCTGAAAAAAATTCCCGCCGCCTGTTCGTCGTGCTCCACGGCCTCGGCGATTCCATCGAAGGCTGGCGCTGGCTGCCCGCCGCGCTCGGTTTGCCGTGGCTGAATTATCTTCTCGTCAACGCGCCGGACGAATACTACGGCGGCTATTCGTGGTTCGATTATCCCGGCGACATCGCGCCCGGCATTCATCGCAGCCGCAAACTGCTGTTTGAATTGCTCGACGATTTGCGCGCGAAAAATTTTCCCGCCGGCCAGATCACGCTCGGCGGCTTTTCGCAAGGCTGCCTGATGTCCATCGAAACCGGCCTGCGCTATCCGCACCGGCTGGCCGGCATCGTCGGCCTCAGTGGCTGGGTTTTTGAAATTGAGAATTTGATCCGCGATCTCACGCCCGCCGCCAAATCACAGCGGTTGCTCGTCACGCATGGCCGCTTCGATCCGCTGCTGCCGTTCGCCGAAGCGCAAAAACAGGCGCGGCAGTTGCAAGCCGCCGGACTGAACGTCGCCTGGCATGAATTTCCCAAGGAACACACCATCCACGGCGATGAGGAAATCGCCATCGTCCGCGAATTTGTGCGCGCCGGGTATGCCGGAAAATGAAGAAGGTGGAATGCAGAATAAAGAAATAATTTCTGCGCGCTGCGCGCCAATTTTATTTCTGCATTCTTAATTATTCCTTCTGCCTTTCCCCGGTCACACCTTTAATTCGCGGTTCGCGCCTGCAAACAGAATTTGTTCCGGGCGCGGCTTGGCCTGCGCCGGCCAGTCCATCGCGTTCGCCACGGCTTCGCGCATTTTGGCGAACCACCATTGTCCGCGCGCCACGCGCTGTTCGCGCCGGCGTCCTAAGATGCGGGCCTGCGTTCCGTTGAATCCGAGTTCGAGTTGTTCGTTGGTTGTCATAATTGTGTTTTAATTACGACACCACTTTCGCAGGGCAGGTTGGACAAAGGCTGTCCAAGCAAAAAATTCCACGGGATTATATCTTTCACAAACCCACGAAAAACGATGAAAAACAATAGTAATAAGGGTAAAAGTGGGTTTTTAGACTTTTTTGCCTAAAATATCAGGCTTTACGCTTTTCAGGCGTTTGGGGATGCTCTGGCGGTATGGAAAAACGCCGCTCATATTTTATTGAGATTATTAATAAAGCATGGGAAGAGGTTAGTTTTATCGAAGTTTGTTCAGAAGCGATTGGAGGTTTTGTGTTTGCTATAATCGCTCGAATCAATGGCTGGATAGACTCAAGAAGTGCTTTTGAAACTATTCTTGAATGTGTCGGATGCGCAGTTTTAATCCCGCTTGTTGCATTTGTATTAAGAATAATTTTTGTTGCCCCGGCGGAATTGGTTAAAGAGTCGGCGGAATCCAAAAAGAGTGAAGAAATCAATCCAAACTCCGTTTTCCCAGCGGTCATAGCAATTCTATTGGCGACTTGTTCTTTTTTAGCTGTCGGCTTTGCTTTTAGCTTGAAATTCAATTATTCCAAAATCGCAGACAGGCAAAACACAACACAGACCGCAAAAGAAGAACAGCCAAAGCCATTGCCAGCCAAAATCATTCCCGCACCCGCACAGTCGCCAGTCCCATTTAATATAACCGTAACTCCACCACCGCCCGGCCTGTCTCCCGATGACGAAATTACCATACAAGACATCACTAAAGTATTTCGAGAAGCGAGTTTGGATGACCCTTCATCTCTGATTGCAATAAGGAATTTTCAGAACGGCGCAACAAACGAAACTGTTAAAGAATTTGCTGCCAGAGACGCAAAGCTTTTGCTGGGAAAAATTGAGGATAAAGCTGCTAAAAAAATGGCTGAAATCAAGTCGGCAGAAAATTCCACCAATGATAATGATTTCAGGGTTCTTGTCGCATATAATCTACATAAAAGCCTGTATGCTAATCCGTCATTCCCCCAAAATAATTTTCCTTTTCAGGTAGATTTCAAGTCTGAAAAAACAAATGAGATTGTTGCCTATTGTTTGGAGCGGTCGAAAGACCCAAGTGAGCAATCACGTTTTTATGCAACTGCGCCGGCTTACACATGGTTTCTTGCCATTCGGGAAGAGGCCGGAGTGAATTTTGAAATGTTTGATTTCAAAGCCGTTGAAGATTGGCTAACAAATCATCCAAGCGTCGCATCAAATGTTCCAGTTAAAAAATGATAAGAAGACTGGCGGCGAAAAACGGCGGAATCAGCGCAGCTCGATCACGTCGCCGATTTCCAACGGAATGTCCGCGCCGTTCAGCAAAACCTTCGCATCCAGCATCGCGCTTTCGCCGTGGCGGGTGATGATGATTTGCTTCGGCGCGTCCGCGCCGATGTAATTGGCCGTCGCGACGGCCTGCGCCAGCGTCAGCCCCGTGATCCACGGAACCTGCGGATGCTGCACCGCGCCGACAACGGTCACTCCCGGCGATTGCGCCGCGGTTTGCGCCTGCTGCTGCATCAGCACCGAATTTTGTCCCGCCAGAAATGCGTTTTGCTCCTTCAACCGCGCCTTCGAGTTGCTGGCGCAGCCGCCGGTCAAAATGCCGGCGCAACCCGCCGCGAGGAAAATGCAAAAATGTTTTCGCCCCGATGCGTTCATGTCATTTCAAATTCTTGAGAATGTTTTCCAGGCCGCCTTCCAACGGTTCAATTTCAAGCCGGCCGCCGGCGCTTGGCGGCGCCGATGATTTTTGGCTCGCGCCGGTTTGCGCCAATTTCGGCGGCGTGAGCGCCGGCAGTGAAGCGGCGTCAGCCGTTGCGTCAGCGGCTTCGCTGTCCGGCGGTTCGGGATTTTGGCCGGGGATGAACCAGTTGGTCCGGCTGTCCAGCCATTTCGCATACCGCTGAAAACTCCACATGTCATGGTCCGCGCCGGTTTCCAGCGCGGTGGCAATTTTGAAAAAGTCGCGCGTGCGGATGAAATTTTTCACCGCGTGCGTCGCCACCAGAATTTCACATTCCGGCACGCGGATGTTCAATTCCGGACGAAAGCGCAGCCGTTGCGAGATCACGCCAACCAGACAGTCGGCCAGTTGCGCGCTGATGCTGCCCTGAATTTCCGCCGGAAACGACGCCACCACGCGCTGCAACGCCTCCGCGCAGGTGGACGAATGCACGGTCGCCAAAACCAGGTGGCCCGTTTCCGCGGCGCTGAGCGTCAACCGCATGGTTTCGGGCTCGCGCATTTCGCCGATCATCAAAACATC
Organism: uncultured Verrucomicrobiae bacterium; assembly: GCA_963738225.1. Taxonomy (GTDB): domain Bacteria; phylum Verrucomicrobiota; class Verrucomicrobiia; order Limisphaerales; family UBA11358; genus UBA11358. The sequence goes on along the minus strand of CAVTVR010000005.1, from coordinate 19,413 downwards.
CGGGTCTTCCCGCAACGCATCCAGCAGGGCCTGTTCAAAGCCCGGCGTGTCGCGCCCCACTTCGCGCTGGCGAATGTAGGCGCGGCGCGAGCGAAACGAATATTCAATCGGACTTTCCACCGTGATGATGTGGCGGGCTTCGGCCAGGTTGATTTCCTGAATCAGCGCCGCGAGCGTGGAAGACTTGCCGCAACCCGTCGGGCCGCTGACGAGAATCAAACCGTTCGTGTGCTTGATGAATTTTTTCAGGTCGGGATGCAGATTCAGTTTCTCGACCGTCGCTTGAAACGAGGCCAGCAGCCGGATGGCCATGCCGACGCCGCGCGACGTCTGCAGAATATTGATCCGGCAGCGGATGCCCGCAAATCGTTTTGGAAAGGTCAAAGGAACGGCGCTCCAAAAAAACCGGCCATTGTTCCTCGCCGATCAGCGAACGCGCCATGTCCGTCAGCGCCGGGGCTGGAACCGGCTCACCCGTCACGCGCAACGTGCCGCGCACCCGCGTGGCCGCAGGCATCCGCGATTCCAAATGCAGATCGCTGGCGCCGCTGGCCGCCGCCGCGCTGATGAACGATTCCAAATCCATTTTTGACTCAACTAACAACACCTCCGCCGTCAAAAAGTTGCCCTGCCAATTTGAGCGATGGAATTTTTCCAATCCGTCACGGCGGCTTTGATTTCCGCGGCGCAGTTGGCACGCGGTTTTACGAAGCGCGGCGTGAACCACGGAAACGTCCCGATCAAATCGTGCGTCACCAAAATTTGTCCGTCGCAATCCGGCCCACTGCCGATGCCGATGGTGGGAATGGAAATGGCGTTTGAAATTTCCTTCGCTACTGGTGGCGTCACCAGCTCCAGCACGATGGCAAAAACGCCTGCGTCTGCCAGCGCCTTCGCGTCTTCGAGCAGCTTCTGATGTTCCACGTCTTGTTTGCCTTTGATGTGATAGCCGCCTTCTTCCAAAACGTGCTGCGGCAACATGCCGAGATGCCCGCAAAATGGAATTCCCGCCGCAAGAATGGCTTTGACCTGCGGCAGAATTTCGCGTCCGCCTTCCGCCTTCACAAATTCCGCGCCGGCGGCGGAAAGTTTTTTGGCGTTCGTCACCGCGTCGGCAGCCGTTTCATAACTTTTAAACGGCAGGTCGCCGCCGAGCAACGCGTTTGGCTTCGCGCGGGCGGCGGCGCGGATGTGATGCTCCATTTCCGCCATCGTCACGCGGGTCGTGTCGGGGTAGCCGAGCACCACCATGCCGACGGAATCGCCGACCAGCAGCAGCGGCACGCCCGCCTCGTCGAGCAATTTGGCCATCGGAAAATCATACGCCGTGAGCGCGGCAATCTTCTCGCCGCGAGTCTTCATCGCGCGGATGGTATTGGTTGTAATTTTTGGATTCATTTTCTGGCCACAGATGCACACAGATGAAACACGTCTGTTGCATTGATTCAGATAAAGGGAAATTAGCAAACTGTTGGTAAAATCAAAGACTATTTGGGTTAAACCGCCAGAATTTTCGGCTATTGGCGTATGCCTTCACTGACAAATTCACTGACAGTGCCAGTTCTGTTTTTACGCTCATGGTGCGAATTACTTTCATGCGGGCAGAATATCGGCGGGAAAGTAAGAACGATACTTTGCGCGCGGGTCGGTGGGGTGCGAGCCAAGCGGGTCGAAGCTGCCGCACGGATGCTGCCAGACACCGCGCCGCTGATTCCAATGAAAGCCCAAAGACCAAAGCACTTTTGCCAGCATCGGCTTCCGCGCTGGTGAAACGTCGAGCCAAACCCATTTGCCGACGACCTCGGCAATTTCGTATTGCCTCGGCAACCGTGCCCGCAAATAGTTCAAGACCGTTTCGGTGGACAATCTGCGGTTGGTGCAATGCCTGACAAAATCGGGCTGTGCCTTGCTGGTATTTGAAACCGACGATGGCCGAACATTCGCCGGTGCTGACGCTTCAATTTTTTGATTTGATGTTTTCATAGCTTTTTTTTGAAACCGCTGTCCGTCACCCTGCCGTTTGCTGCTCGCTTCACAGATGGGGGAGACAGCGAGCCGTGCGCGAAGGGCATTCAACGAACCAGCGAAAGCCAAAACCGTGACAGTGGCAAAAATGGCAAAAGGGAGACGCTGGCGCGGTTTTTGATCTCGCTCCTGACTCTCGGCTCGGTGTCGGACCGGTGAGCAGCAAACGATGGGGTGATGGCGGGCGTAAAATCGGCGAAGACAAACAACCATCCATTCCCCCTTCGTTTGTTTTTGGAATCCTGCCCGGAGTCTGCGGAAACTTGCCACGGTCGGGACACCCTGAAGTTTTCCCGGCAGTGGCAACTTTTCGCAGTCTCCGGCCAAAGTCGGGGCGGTGTGAGGGCAGGCTGGCGCGGAAAATGGCAGCGTGAGTATTTTTCCGTGCCAGGCTGCTCTCACTCTGCGGGGTCAAGCCTGTCTCCGCCGGATTCAGATTGCGGAGCGAAACAAAACAGAGCGCGGGCAGGCGGGCGAAGGTCGCGTGTTCACGCGAAGAGAAGTGGAGTGGAGCAGTCTGAACCGGACGGAGTCAGGCCGCAACGGGCAAGGCAGTCAGCGGCATTTCAACAAAGCAGAGTGACGCTGAAAGGGCGCTGTCTGCCGTGATTCTTCGGAAACAAACAAGGCGATTACGGTTAAAATTCTTGTAGCATTTTTTGCTTTGTATAAAATTGAGTTGGGATGAGAAAGTTTAGTCGCTTCGTCGTTGTCGCTGCGACCGCATTGTCTATATGCGGAGAGGCCATTCTGATTTCCAGCACTCACGCCGCCACATTCCCTGGCAACGCTGATTTGACCGTGTCCGATCCCGGCGGAGCATTGAGTTGGAATTCCGGCAAGGCCGCCCTGACTGTCCAGTGCTGGTTCAAAATCTCAATTCCTTCCGGCACTAATCTGACGCAAAACATGGTCATTCTTGCCAATGGAACTTCCGGTTCTGAATCGCAATATGCCTACTTGTTGCGCTTCAATATATCAAACGGAAACGTGGAATTTGTGGCGCAAGGCGGTTCGGGCGGCTACACCAACACTCTCATTCAACTGCCATATTTGGAACGCTGGTATCATCTTGCGATTGTGCAATCGGGAGCCATGTTCACCGGCTATGTGGATGGCCGGCAAGTTTTCAGCAGTTCAGGAAATGTCGGCAACACGTCAAACACAAGCGGGCTTTCAATCGGCGGTTGGGGAAGCGGTCAATACCTTTTCGGTGAGGTTCAAGAGGTTTCCATTTATCAAAATTTTTTAAGTCAGGATTTTATCGTTACATACATGTATGATGAGCAGCCGACTAATGACACGACAACTGGCTTGGTCGGATATTTCCCAATCGGCTATTCGACAAATGCCTCGACCGAATTGGCCAATTTTGCGCCGCCGCCCGTTCCAAGCGGAACGTCCGCCCTCACCAAGCAAGGCAATGTCACTTTCAATGAAACCGATGAAGGAGGCGAACAATCCGCCTTTGATGCGAATAGAAACGGCGGGCGTGATGCGCTTGTTCCTTTGTCGGGTGCGTTTTCCTGGCAGCAAACGGCATTTGCACGGCCCACGCCCGGCGTTGCAATGGATTTCAAGTTTGGTTACAGCAGCGCCAACAGTTTCGGCGGGTTTCAACTCGGTGGTAACAATCCATATTCGGCTGGTCCATTGGGAACCGGATGGCGGCACACTTTTGAGACGCGCGTAATTCCTTCGCAATCGTTCTTGCCGTGGGGTGATGTTGCGACCGTGGGATTGATGCGCTGGGATGGTTCAATTGAAACATGGGATGCAGATGATCCAGATGCGGTCGTTGGTTCATATCACACGCGAAGCGAGGAATACAAAGGTGAATTCGTCACGACCGCAACAAATTGTCAATGGACGACACCCGAACGCCTGGTTTATGTCTTTCGCCGTCCCGATTCCGGTGGAAATCTTGTGATGAATGGCCGTCTCACCGCCATTCACGATTTCAACGGCAATTCGGTGCAGATTCTTTGGAACCAAACCAGTGGCGTCATCACTCAAGTGGTTGACAGTGCCAATGGCATTTACCATTTCAATTATCAGGGCAATCTGCTCACCAATGTCACGTTCGGCTCTTGGCAGGTAAATTTTAACTACGCCACGAACCAGCTCATTTCAAAATCCATAACCAATACTTCGGGACTTTACGCGAGTATCAACACGACTTGGCAATTCCAATACAACACCAATGGCCTGCTCGCCCGAATCATTGACCCACGCGGAAATACAAATGTCTTTGTTCAATACGACCAATATGGTCGCCAGACGAATCAAGTGGATGCTCTTGGACGCGCAACCGCAACTCGTTATGAAACTCCCGGCGAACTACAGATGACTCGCATTGATTCCGCCACAAATTCATGGGTGGAAACATACGACCGCAAGGGGCATGCGCTGTCACAAACCGATCCGTTGAATCAAACCACGAGTTACACTTACGACGATTCCGGCAACCGCACTTCCGTCACTGAACCGCTCGGCTGGACAACCACTTTGGGCTACGATGACCGCGCGAACGTGACTGCTAAAACTAATGCGCTCGGCGAAATCACCACTTGGGCTTTTCATCCGTTTTTCAACAAAGCGACAAACCAGATCACACTTCAACCAGCCGATGCCAGCGGTTTGACCACTTGGACAAATTTTTACGCCTATGATGCTGGTGGAAATCTGACCAATCATTCCGACGCGCTCGGCTCGCTCGTCAGCTACATTTATTCTACGAATGGGCTTGTGCTGGCGTCCACCGATGCCGACGGCCACACGACCAGTTTTGCTTACGACACAAACGGCTTCCTGATTTCTCGCACCGACCCGGCCACGAACACCACGACGTATGCCGCAAATGACGTTGGCTGGAAGCTGAAAGAAACCGATGCGCTTGGCGACACGGCATCATACACCTATGATTTGAACGGAAACCCAACCCGCATTCAGGATGTTCTCGGCAGAATCTATGCACGAACCAATGATGCAAATGGCAATTTATTGGCCGCATCCGATGCCAATATGCTTCATTTCACAACTTATGCTTACGATGCTGCGAATCAGAAAACAAACATGGTTGACCGCAGCGGCACGAACCAATGGAAGTATTTATACACGTCGCGCGGCAAATTGGATCATGTCACCGACCCGCTCACCAATTCCGTCACCAACATTTACGACGCGGCCAACCGCCTGATTCAAGTCACAGACCCGCTCGGCCATTCCGTGACAAATCAATACGATGCCAACGGCAATCTTATTGCCTTCTTCGATAAAACCGGCCAGCGCTGGACGAAAACTTATGACCGTTTGAATCGTGTCATCGCGGAAGCCGACCCGCTCGGCGACACCAAGACCACCGCTTACGACGTGGCCGGCCACGTCCGGCAAATCACTTCGCCCAACGGTTATCCGTCGCTTCACACTTACGACGGACGCGGACGCCTCATCAAGTGGGTTGATCCGATGAATTTTCCGTGGCTTTACAGTTATGACGGCGTTGGCAACATCACGAACATCGAGGACGCATTGCACGGTCACTACATCATGGCTTACGGTTCGCGCAATGAACGCACGCTGGAAAAAAATCAGGACGGATTTGTCTGGCAGTATTTCTATAACCCGATGCTGTGGCTTCAACAGCAAATTGATCCCGATGGCGTTACCCGCACGCCAGCTTATGATGCGGCCGGGCGTGTCAGCGCGGTTAATTTTAGCAGCGGCCGGGTGGATACATTTACCCTGGATGACAATGACAACCCCAAAATCATTAAGCGTCATTCGGGAAATGTTACTACTACAACATCATTCGTTTATGATTCGCTCGACCGTGTCATCGAGCAGGATGACAATACCTTCGGCACTACCGTTCTTTACGGTTATGATCCGCTGAATCGCGTCACGGGCATCACCTATCCCGGCAGCAAGACTCTGTCGAACACTTACGACGCTTTGGGACGGCTGACGGCGCAAGCCGATTGGGCTGGCCGTCAAATGAGTTACACTTACGATCTGGCCGACCGCCTCATCAGCCGCACCTATCCGAACGGCGTCGTTCAAAACAACACCTTTGATTCCGCCGGAAGAATCAGCGGCCTGAATTATTCACCATCAACCATCAACTCTAATTCCATCAACGTAGCGCTCGCCTACGCTTACGACCGCAACGGCAACAAAACCGGCGGCGGGGAGAAGGGGACGTTTAACTGGCCGCAACCGCCGCTTACGGACGACCAAAGCAGCTTCACGCCCGCCGGACGGCTGATGAACCGCGCCATCTCTCAACCCTCAACCACCAACTCTCAACAGACTGTCGCCTACCATTATGATTCCAGCGGCAACATGACGAACGCGGTGATGACCGGCGGCACCACGGCCCAAAGCTGGACGCTCGCCTACGACGAAGACAACCGCACCACTTCCATTCAATGGATTTCCGGTGTGACGAATAAATTGATCGCCAACCGTTACGACGCCTTGGGACGGCGCATTTCAAAAACCGTGAACGGCATGACGACGGGCTACGTTCTCTCGCTTGTGGGCGGAATGGAAAAAGTTCTGTGCGACCTCGATGGCAACAATAATGTGACGGCCTGGTATGTTCACGGCCCGGACTTGTGCTACCGCGTGGATTCAACCAACGGTTTGCTTTGCTACCACGCCGACGCGCAGGCCAACGTCATTGCGCTCACGGATGGCAACACGAATCTCGTGGCTCAATATGCCTACACGCCCTATGGACGCAGCCTCGGCTCGACGAATTTCCAATCTCAAATTTCCAATCCGTATTTGTTTGTCGGACGTCAGGGCGTCATGGAAGAATCAGACATTCCTAATCTCTATTTTATGCGCGCACGTTATTATTCCGCCGATGCGGGCGTGTTTCTTTCAACTGATCCCGTGAAACATATAGGAGCAGGATGGGAGCCTGTTGCATATAATTATGCAAATGGTAATCCGGAATCTTTCACAGATCCAAAAGGCGAATTTGTATGGCTGATTCCTGTATTATTGGCTTTGGACGCTGCAATCGTAGATGTTGATTGGCAGAATGGACATGGAAAATCTTATCAACAAGTTAATTGGGGTGAAACGGCAAAAGTTGGCGTGACAAGTGGTCTAGCAGGTCTGGCTGCGCCTATCGCAGCTAGTGCCGAAGGTTTTACAGCTTTAACTTTATCTCAACAAGTAATGCTTCAAAGCTATGTTGGGTTGAATACATTTCCTTTTGCGAATGCAGCGGGCCAGATTACACAAAACTTGATCGAGGGAAAGCCAGCGACAGGATCAATTACATACGAATCATGGGCTGGTTCAATAGTGCAAGGAGGTTTGGCAGGGGCTGAAGATATGTCTTCAGATGCTTTGGGTAAAATGCTAACGCAAAACGGCACAGCACAACAAGTGTTTCAAAGCGGAGCTTCTTTTGCTCTCAATAATCTGAATGAGAAAGTTTCAAGCAGTGTTGTAAGCGTAGGCAGTGGCAATGCTGCTTATTCTTCTGGAAATCAATCCATGTCTAGTCAAACAGTCGGAGCAATGTGCTATGCCAGCACTGTAACGGCGGCAACATCCACTCCACGCGCAAGCCCTACCACGCAATCTGGAACAACGACTACTTCTGGCGGAACGTCCGCAACTTCAAGTTCAAGCGCAAGTAGCAACAGGGGTTCAAGTGGAAGTGCAACCTCCACGCAAACGGCAAGTCAAAGCCCGGCCAGTTCAAGCACAAGTTTTCTCGGTCAAGTTGGCAGCATCATTTCAACTGTTGCCACTTCCATCGGGAATTTTTTCAGCAGCTTTTTCAGATGAATGCCAGCCAACAATCCAAACTTCGCCCCGCCCTGATTCCCGCGCTTGCGCCGAGTTTCAAATCACTCCGCCGTCGTGCGAATCCACCGCGCACGATTGGCCGACACGATCACCAGCCGGTTGCGGAAATCCATTTGTGCGTGATTTGCCAGAAGCGGCAGCAAAACTTTGGCGACATTTTCAGTCGAGGGCGGATGCGCTTTTATGCGGATGACGCCGAAATGTTCGGACAACGGCAGCACCACCCAGTCCCCAAAATGTTCGTCCAGCGTGATGAGCGTCCGTTCTTCCCGCACGGCGCGTTCGAGAATCAGCGCGTCATCCGCCCGCGCCTGGCCGGTTTCCGAGGCGCGCAGGACATCATGTCCCGCCGCGCGCAAAAGCTCCGCCAGTTCCGCCCGCAACATTTGATCCAAGTAAAGGCGCACGGCGAATCAAGCCGCGCCCACGGCGGCGATTTCCGTGTGCAGGACGGAGCGGCGGGCATAATCCAGCACCGCCTGAATGTCCGCGCGCGTCAGTTCCGGGTAGCCGCGCAGGATGGAATCCCACGATTCGTCTGCCGCCAGTTGCTCCAGCACCGCCGTCACGGAAATGCGCGTGCCTTTGATGACGGGCTGGCCGCCGCAAACACGCGGGTTGATTTCAATTCGCTCACTCATGCCCTGAACCATAACCGCAACGCATGAAATTGACAAGTCCAGCGCAAATCAAACGATGTAGCGCCACGATGTCGGCGCTGTGGCTGGCTTTGCTCTTTAGCTTTGTGAACTGCGGCTATGCTTGGGATTACGGCAACGGTTGGCATGGCTCTTTCGTGCTGACCTCCCCGAAGATTGATTTGCTCACATGAAAACCACCCTTCGGAATAAGGCACATCTGCCAATAGCGGGGCTCGCGCTGCTGTATCATCTCCTTCTGCCCGATGGTTCCTTTGAAGCGCGCGCAGATAGCGCCGTTCCGCTGCCAACCGGATGTGTGGCTTGGTGGCCGGGCAATGCAAATGCGAACGACATTTTGGGGTCAAATAATGGGATTATGACCAACAACGCCACCTTTGTCCCCGGGGAAGTGGGGAATGCGTTTAACTTTGATGGAACAAATCAGTTCATGGAGGTTCCTTACAACGCGGCAAGCCCCCTGTTCAACTTGACGACGAACTTCACGTTCGAACTCTGGGCCAAACCGGTTTCTGGAGGATGTTTGGTTGGCCGCGGATCGTGTGGCGGAGCATGGCCATCGGCTGAACTTTATTTCACAGGAACGTCGAATTTGGCTATAGAAGTTTGGCTTTCCTATAGCAACGGCCCATTTTATACAGTTTTCTCGACAACTCCTCTGGTGACAAAGGGGACTTGGCACCATGTTGCATTAACCTACGACCAGACAGAGCAGGCAGTAGATATTTACCTCGACGGAGCACTGGCTCTAGTGGATAGCTACTCGGCGACGATCTGGAAGCCTTTTTCCCCACTTCGCATTGGCGGAGAACCCGAAGATACACCCGACTGCGAATGGCAAAGTTTTTTTCCTGGGTCAATTGATGAGGTTTCCATATACAATCGCGCTCTCTCCGGTGCTGAGATTCGGGCCATTTACAGAGCAGGAAACGCGGGGAAGATCATTTACAATCCACCCTATATCTACGGGCCTACCATACAAGCTGGCTCCATTGGTTCCAATGTGGTTTTAACTGCGTATGCGTCCGGCCAGGCACCACTATTTTACAGATGGTATTTCAACGGAACAAATGAACTCATTGGACAGACGAACAGCACGATGGTCCGAACCAACCTTTCTCTCGCACAGATCGGCATATACTCGGTATCGGTCTCAAATGCTTTCGGTGTTGTAACAAACGTGAACACACTTTTGATCACGGATGTGGGCGACGAAGACCGAGATGGAATTCCCAACTGGTGGGAGGTCAAATACGGCCTCAATCCGTTTGACGCCACTGACGCTGCGGCTAGTCCGCCGGGAGACAAACTCACCTATCTACAGAAGTATCTTTGCGGTCTAAACCCGCTGACGACTGACACCGATGGTGACGGTTTGAGCGATTACGACGAGATTTTTGTTTACGGCACAAACCCGCTGCTGGCTGACACGGATGGTGACGGCATCCCGGACAAATGGGAAGTGGATCACGGGCTTAACCCGCTGGTAAATGATGCGGCCCAAATCGGTCCTGCCGGTGTTTCCAATTTACAGATTTACCAATACGACCTCACACACACGAACCAGCTTGACCCGCGCAATCCCTTCGCGCTGCCCGGCATCAGCAGCTATGAAATTCTGAACAACGGCCAACACACCAACCGTTTTTATTACGACCACGAAGACCGGCTCGTGGGCATGGAATCCTCGCGCGGCATTTCCATCGGTTATCAATATGACGGCAACGGAAATCTGCTCCGGCAATCGGTGCTGTCCCGCGCCAGCGAGACGAACGGGCTACCGGTGTTGTGGCAATTTCTGAACGGTCTGACGAACGGCACGGCGGCAGACGGGCCGTATGGCGACGCCGACGGCGATGGGTGGAATAATTACCAAGAATATCTTGCCGGCTCAAATCCGAACGACCCCACAAATCAACCTGATTTGCTTAATAATCCAGGCGTGAACGTCGGTTCGCTCACGTTCCCGTTCATACCATCGAATTGTGTCGTTGCTGTCGGGCAGCTTGATAACTCCGGCGCGGATGAAATTGTCGTCGGAGCTGATGGCAATGCGACTGGCACGACCAACTCGCTTTTCATACTAAAGGAAGGTTTCCACGGTTGGAGTGTTCAGCGGCTTGACATTGGAGCGTTTGGAGTTACTTCACTTGCCATTGGCCAGCCGGCCAACAGGCCGGCCCCCGCGATTTATGCCGGTCTGCGACAGAGCGGCGGCACAGGCCAAATTCTGGAATTGATGAATGTTGCTGGTGTTTGGCAAACAAATGTATTGGCCACTTCGACCAATAGTGCCGCATTCGTTCTTGGCGTGCGCAGCAATCTTGACTTGCTGGCAAGTTACGCCCCCAGCGACGGCATTGATGGAGGCTTGTATTCCATCGCGTATTCGACGAACTGGAATTCAGTTCTGGTTGACACCAATGCGTCTCATCGGGGGCTTGGAATTGTTACTCCACCTCAACCGCAACTTCAGCAACTCAACAACAGCGTGATTAGGCTGCTGGAAGGTGGAATCGCGGCAGGAACGAAGCAAATGTCAGATTTAATTCCTGGTCTTGTTTCATATTGGAAACTGGACGAATCGTCTGGAAACGCAATGGATTCATTTGGAACTAATACGTTACAGAACAACAATGGTGTTATCTATGAACCGGGTAAAATATACAACGCGGCCGATTTTGGAATTAACAATTCAAGTAAGAGCCTGTCAAAAGTCACTAATCTTGGAATAGGAGCAGGCGCATGTTCAATAAGTTGTTGGGTAAAAATGAATACTGAAATAACTTCAGGGACCCAATTTCCAGTTGCACTTTATGATGCAACCACTAAAGTAGAAAATGATATCCAATATGCATACAATGGTGGAACGAGGCGAATATTTTTAATCACCCAATTGGTGGTGTAGGTGCGGGCGTAGGTGAAAATCTCACTATGGGAACTTCTAACTGGTATCACTTCGTTTATTCTTGCGATGGTTCAAATCTTACTGGATTTGTAAATGGAAACAGCATTGGGTCTATTCCAGTTTCAGGAACCAGCGGTGGAGGAGTTACTTCGGGATTTTATATTGGGGCGCAATGGTCTGACGCCGTGGATCAATGGATTTCAGCAAAAATTGATGAAGTTGGCGTCTGGTCCCGGGCATTGTCAGCAGCGGAAGTGAGCCTGCTTTACGGAAATGGTTTTGGCTTGTCTTACTCGCCCTTGTCTTTGCTTTTAGAACCACCGGCAGCAAACCGTTTCTTGTGGCGAGGCCTCTCGTTGGCCGCCGGGACTCCACGCACGGCTTATACAAATACAGCGTCCGTCTTTTACGCTTTTGTAGATGACAATGACGGCGATCGACAGATTGACGCGGGAGATAACTTTGTGTTGACAGAATATACGGTAAGCGGCACGAATACGAGTTTGATGACATTGACGCGCATTCCGATTGCGTCGGTATATGCTGCTCAAAGTTATGGCCTGGCATCGGTTAATTTTCTTAACACCAGCAATCAGGTGCTTTTCACCGCAGAACCTGACGGCAACATTTTCGCGTGGACAGCAACTAACGGTAGCGGCCCGTTGCAGCGACAATTGTTTAGTGGCAACTACACCGGAAAGGCTTGGCACGCCTTGACGAAAGTGAAGACTTTAGAAACTGGTGAGGGATTGGCCGGTCTGAGGGTTGACCCGACGAATCAAAACACCTGCAACGTCATTTTCTGGCCGTCACAAGCCGTGTTGCCAACGCCGCAACCGAGTCTCATCGAAACTGCTCCTTACGCTGCCGTGATTCCGTCAGCCAACGCGCTCGGCAGCAACGCGGTCGTCAACATCCGGCTCTGGGATAACGAAGGCAATGCCTCAACACCTTTCCTTGAGTTTCAAATACTTGGTTCGACCAACTGGCAGAATGCCACGCTTACGGCCTTGGACGGTTTTGCCTACAACCCCGCCACGCGCGTCACCGCATTGCCCGCCGGCAACAATCACACACTGCGTTGGAACGCGCTGGCTGATATTGGCGCGAACGTGGTCACGAACATTCTGCTTCGCGCCAATGCCCAAGATTTCATGCTGGTTGGAAACTGGTCACAACCGACACCATTCCAATTAAACACCACGATCACCACCAGCCCGACCAATCCGCCCGTCAACTTCACCGGCATGACGTTTGTTCAAGGCGGAATCCAGTTCATCTGGCAGGGCGGCAGCAACGCTTGGTTGTATCTGCAACGTAGTCCGGCTTTGGCTGGAACAAATTCGAATTGGGTGAACATTTGGACCAGTCCGCCGTCCCTGTTGAATTCCGGCAGCTACACGGATTTCTTTGGCACGAATCCAATGGAGTTTTACCGCCTTCAAATCGTCAATCCGTAATTTGGAAAAGTGGCGAATTAGTATGGGTGTCAATGCCGTGTCTATTCGTGATTAAAACAATTCCCGCACCACAGGCACGGGCGGATGAGGTCGGGATTTTGGTTGCGGACGTTGTTCAGTTCACGGCTGTTGGTGTGCTATAACAATTCCGGCTGTTTCTGGATTTTTTCCAGCGGTGCGCGGTCGGGATTTTCCAGGACCGCAAGCCAGTCATCGCCGAGCCATGCGCCTAGCTGTTCCGCCCGCAAGATGAACGGCATCCGGTGGTGATACGGCGAAACGCTGGCGTTGGGCGTGGTGGTCAACATCGTGAACTTGCCGCCCGCCGCGTCCGGTTGCCACAAGCCGGCCATCGCAAACAACGGTTCGCCGGGCTGGATGAAGCGGATGCCTTTTTCAACAAAGCCGTCGGCGAGGATCAGGCAGCGATTTTGCAGGTGTGGTTTGAACGTGGCCAACTGCGTGATGGTTTCGCTCTTGGCATTGATGAGCGGCTGTTTGTTCCACGGCACGCGCCAGCCCCAGGCCATTTGCCGGCAGGCGAAACCGTCGTGCTCCGGGATGACGACCGGTCCCAGGCCGGTGGGCCGGATGTCGCCATGCGGCACAAAGCCGAAAACGAGGATTTGGTCGCGCAGCTTTAGTTTGGCCTCGTCCTTGGTGTAGGTGTAGCGCGAACACATGGCGGCAGGCTAGGCGACGATTTGCTGAGTGTCAAACGATGTGCAACTTGATTATCCTGACGGTGTTAAAAAACTATGTCGCAGTCAAAAGAGCAACCGTTTGCAACGCCTGAATTGACCAAGGCGGAAGCGCAATTTGATCCGGTGAAGCACCGCCAAGACTGGTTAAAACGACTGGCCGACGAGGTGGATAAAATCGAACCGCTCATGCCCATCAAGCTGTTGCCGGATGGTATCGAATATCCCCAATGGGTGCTGAACGTGGAACGAGAATTTTCCCTCGTCATGCTGCCTTCCGCAAAACTGAAAGAGCCGGACATAAAAATGACCCCAAAACGGATGGGGGCACTGCTGGGACACATGTGCGAAATGGCCGTATGGATGATGGAATGTCTTGTTGATCAAATGGCAAACCCTGCTGAAACAGGGACGCCATTGCCGACGGAAGAGCAATGCAAAAGTGGGCAAGCGGTTCTGAATTCGCTGCATGAATGGTATCTGGCAATGCGCCGCCTGGCAAAACGGGCCTTGTGCTCCAGCGTTGATCAAAGTTATGAGGACATGACGGATTTCCTTCTGGGGTATGCGGATGCTTTCTCGCGCAAACCGATGACCTTCAAGGCTGGCAACATCGGCAAAGCTCCGTTATTTCGTGGGCCTGAATTTCGAGGAGACTGCCGCCGCGCTCGGCATCGCCGTGCCCACGGCCAAGCAATGGTGGGCCTACGCCCGCGCCTGGCTCACGGTCGAGATGCGCGGCGCGGTTTCGTGACGACCTTCGGATCCGTTGCAATCAAGCCTTGTTGCCCTTGGGCACATGCGTGTCCCATGTGCTTCCGGATTGCGGCTGCACCTGCGTGAAGCCGGTTCCCGCCGGCGGATTGGGGATGCGGATGAGGACATTGCAGGCTGGGCATTGGATCTGCCGGCCGGCGAATTGTGGCTCGCACTTCAACGGCTGGTCACAGTGGGAACAGTAAAATTTGAATTCGTTGGTGTTCATAGTCTTCATCTTCATCATGCGCAAACCGGGTGCGAAAAGTATATGAAAAATTGGTTTATACTTTTTGCCCGGCAAATGCGCATGTAGGATTGAATGAGCAAATCCAAACGAGACATGTCATCACCCCAGAACCGCGAGGAAGCCCTGTTTCAGGCCGCCGTCCAATTGACCGGTGCGGAACGCGCCGCCTTCTTGAATGGGGCCTGCCTCGGCGATAACGCCCTGCGCCAACGCCTCGACGCCTTGCTCGTCGCCCATGACGCGCCGGATGAATTGTCGCCGCAGGACAAACCCGCTGCCAAGGCGACGATGAAGCTGGAATTGGCCGATGCGCCGGACGAAGCCGTGGGCCAGACGCTCGGTCGCTACAAGTTGCTGGAGCAAATCGGGGAGGGCGGCTGCGGCATGGTCTATGTCGCCGAACAGAAGGAGCCGGTCCGCCGCAAAGTGGCCCTCAAGGTCATCAAGCTGGGCATGGACACCAAGCAGGTGGTGGCGCGGTTCGAGGCCGAGCGGCAGGCGCTGGCGATGATGGATCATCCCAACATCGCCAAGGTGCTCGATGCCGGCGCGACCGACGTGGGTCGTCCCTACTTCGTCATGGAACTGGTGCGGGGCATCAAGATCACCGACTATTGCGACCAGAGCCAACCTCGGCACCAAGGAACGGCTCGACCTCTTCATCAAGGTTTGCCACGCCATCCAGCACGCTCACCAGAAGGGCATCATCCACCGGGACATCAAGCCGTCAAACATCCTCGTCACGCTGCACGACGGCGTGCCGGTGCCCAAGGTGATTGATTTTGGCATCGCCAAGGCGACGCAGGGTGAGTTGACCGACAAGACGATCCATACCCAGTTTCAGCAGTTCATCGGCACGCCGGCCTACATGAGTCCGGAGCAGGCGGAGATGAGCGGGCTGGACATTGATACGCGCAGCGACATCTACAGCCTGGGCGTGTTGCTCTACGAACTGCTGGCTGGCAGCACGCCGTTTGACGCGAAGGAACTGATGTCGCTGGGCGTGGACGCGATGCGCAAGACGATCCGGGAGAAGGAGCCTCAGCGGCCAAGCACGCGCCTCGCGACCCTCGGAGCCGATCAACTAACGACCACGGCCAAGCGCCGTTCCGCCGACACGTCGAAGCTGATGCACCAGCTCAAAGGCGATTTGGATTGGATCGTGATGAAATGCCTGGAGAAGGACCGCACGCGGCGTTACGAAACGGCCAACGGATTGGCGATGGACCTCAAGCGGCATTTGAACAACGAGACGGTGGTCGCCCGTCCGCCGAGTTCGGCTTATCGCTTTCAGAAACTGCTTCGCCGCTACAAGCTCGCGTTCGCCGCCGCCGGAGCCATCGCCGTCGCACTGGTGCTTGGCATCATTGCGAGCACCTGGCAGGCGGTGCGGGCGAAACGAGCCGAAGCGCTGGCGTTGCAAAGTCGCATTGATGCCGAGAAGCTCTCGAACTTCATGCTTGAGGATTTTTATGCCGAGCTGGAGCCGAGCGGCCGGTTTGAAACTGTGGCCAAACTGTCGAAACAAGCTTTGGCTTATTACGACGGACTGCCCGCGTCGTTGCGCACGCCGGAAACGGAACGAAATCGAGCGACGGCCGAGGCGCGCCTGGCTCTAGTCACGGTTCAGCAAGGGGATTTCACCACCGCAAAGTCTGCCGCAGAGGACGCGATCGGGCGGCTCGATCAGATGCTTAAACACGGGGACAAAAGCGAGCAAACGGCATACGCGCTGGCGCTGGCACTCGAAGCAGAGTCGTTCCTTGGATTTCGTTCGGAGAATGCCCAAGCGATGACGATTCCCCTCAACCGCGGCCTGGAAGTGCTACGGCCTTTCGCGCTTTCGACCGGTGCTTCTCGACGAACCAAACTGCTCTATTGCGATCTCTTGAATTTTCTTAGTCATGCCCAAAAGGCCGAACAGGGCGTCGCCAGTTGCGAAGAGGCGTTGCGGATTTTAGCCGGGGTGGGCGCTTTGAATTTATCGGATTTGGACGCAACTTCGGCTTGGTCAGACATCGCCGACTCGCAAGCACGAGAAATGTTTGACCTTGGCCGGTTTGACGAGGCTGAACGGCAGGAGCGCCAGGGGCTAAAGCTGGCTCAAGGGGTGCTGGAGCAGCGTCCGAGCGATTTGCGCGCGCGACGAGACCTTTTTTTTACGACGGACTTGCTGGGCATGATTGAGGCGGGCAGATTTCACGATGCCGCTGCAATAGATTGGTTTCGTCGATGCCGGCAGGCAAGCGAGGATTTTACCCGCTTCAATCCGTCCGAAACGATGGGGTGGGACTCTTTGTTTGGGTCTGATTATTGGATCGCGGGGCTGCTGTTTCGTGACGGGCAGGTGACGAATGCCTTGGACACCGCCCGGCCTGCCGCGCGCCGCGCAATCACCCATGATCCCACTGATCCGGTTTGCGGCGGCCTGTGGAGTTCTATCGCAACGTGGGAAGCGCAGCGCGGCGATCAAGCCGCTACGGAAGAAGCGCTCGATGAGGCGAGGCGCTCGGAGAAAGCTACTGCAAGCCAGATGCCTGATTCGGTTCGCAATATGTGGACCGAAGGCGTCCGCGATACCGAGCGGCAGACGAAGCTCGCCTTCGGCGAAGACACCGCTGTGCTCAAACTCGCCAAAGACACCCTCGCCCTGATTGAAGAATTGAACAAAAACGCAGTTGACCCAGACACTGTCGCCGTTCTAAACGCGCGTAAACGGCTGGCCCTGTCGGATGCCACTCAAGCGTCATTGAATCTGGGCCGCTTTGCTGACGCGGAGACAACCGCGGGTGCGCTGCTCGCGTTGCCGTTGTTGCGGAGCGAGTTTGCGGATACGTTGCTTGCCAGCCAGCCGGACGATTTGGGCTGGACCAGAGTGCTCCTGGCGCAGGCTGAAGTCGGACAGGGCAAACTCGCAGAGGCGCAGCAAACGCTCGAACCGGTTCTGACGTTGTATCATCAAATGCAAGCTCAAGGCGTTACCTACATCACCTTCCGCCAGCGCTTCGCCCGCGCGCTTTACGTGCAGGCATTGGCGCAACCGAACAACGCTTCCGGCCTCGCGCAACGCCGCGTGGCGCTCGAACAAGCCATGTCGCTGCTGGAAGGACTTTCCGAGGAAGCCCGGCAGTTGCACGATTCAAAGGAATTGATTTCCTGGATCACCGCCGAGCAAAGCAAGTTGGGAACGCCGCAGCCATGAAACCGAATCGCGAAGAATTGTTGTTCCAGTTGGCCTTGACGAAATCAGCCGAAGAACGCGCCGGCTTTTTGAATCGGGAATGTGCCGGTGATTCGGCTTTGCGCTCTCGCCTCGAAGCCCTGCTCGGCGCACACGAGCAATCCGAAGGCGCGCTCGCCGAATCCGATGCGACGGCAAAAGGGACAATGAAAGTTGAATTCGCTGAAATTCCCGACGAAGCCGTCGGCCAAAAAATCGGCCATTACAAAATTCTGGAGAAGGTCGGCGAAGGCGGTTGCGGTGTGGTCTATGTCGCCGAACAGACCGAACCCGTGCGCCGTCGCGTGGCGCTCAAGGTCATCAAGCTGGGCATGGACACGAAACAAGTCGTCGCCCGGTTCGAAGCCGAGCGGCAGGCGTTGGCGATGATGGATCATCCGAACATCGCCAAAGTTTTGGACGCGGGAACCACCGAAACGGGCCGGCCTTACTTCATCATGGAACTGGTCCGCGGCATCCGCATCACCGATTACTGCGACCAAAATAATCTGAGCACCAAAGAACGGCTCGACTTGTTCATCAAAGTTTGCCAGGCCATTCAGCACGCGCACCAGAAAGGAATCATCCATCGCGACATCAAGCCGTCGAACATCCTCGTCACGCTGCACGACGGCGTGCCGGTGCCCAAGGTGATTGATTTTGGAATTGCCAAAGCGACGGAAGGAAGGCTGACGGACGCGACGGTCTATACGCAGTTGCACCAATTTATCGGCACGCCGGCGTACATGAGTCCCGAGCAGGCGGAGATGAGCGGGCTGGACATTGATACGCGCAGTGACATTTACAGTCTGGGCGTGCTGCTTTACGAACTGCTCGCCGGCAGCACGCCGTTTGATGGACAGGAGTTGATGTCGCAAGGCATTGACCAGATGCGCAAAACGATTCGGGAAAAAGAACCTGTGCGCCCAAGCACGCGCTTCGCAACGCTCAAAGGCGAGGAATTGACGACCACGGCCAAGCGGCGTTCGGCGGACAAGTCCAAGCTGATGCACCAGCTCACGGGCGATCTGGACTGGATCGTGATGAAATGTCTGGAAAAGGATCGAACGCGGCGTTACGACACGGCCAACGGTTTGGCCGCCGACCTCAAACGCCATCTGAATAATGAACCCGTCGGCGCGCGTCCACCGAGCGCGGCTTATCGGTTTCAAAAGGCATTTCGCCGAAACAAACTGGTGTTCGCCGCGGGAACTGCAATTGCGGCCGCACTGGTTCTGGGCGTCATCGGCACCAGCCTTGGATTGATTCGCGCTGAAAGACAACAGCGGGAAGCGGAAGCGGCGCGGAAACTGGCGGAGCAGCGTTTTTTGAGCGCCAGCCGTTTTGTGGAAGACATGTTCCAGCAGGTGGCGCCAAAATTTCAGGATCTCATTGGGGCCACCGAGGCTCAACAGGCCCTGGCGCAGATCAGCGTCAACTTCCTGGAATCGCTCGGCGGCACCAACGGGGGTGACCAGGCTTACGAAAGCGAACTGGCGAAACTTGACCCCCAACTGGCGGGTGCCTTGGGGACCGATTTGATCCCGAACACGGTAGGGGATTACAGCAATGCATTGCGGTTCGCCAGCCAGGCATTGA
>CAVTVR010000004.1:0-18917 GCA_963738225.1 uncultured Verrucomicrobiae bacterium | reverse complement strand
ACCGCGTCCACGTCAAACGTGCCGGCTTTTTCCACCGCTTCCTTCCACAGATAAACGCCGTCATAGGAAAGCACCATCGGGCTGTCCACGGCGCGCTTTTCCTTCACCACGCCGGGATGATCTTCCGTCGTGAGCCACGCGTCCCAATCCTTGAGGAAGCTCTTGTTTTCCGGAGTGTTGAGCGACATGAAATAAGTCCAGCAACCAAGTTCGCCCACCAAATCCTTGGTCGGCATGGAACGCAGTTCGTCTTCCGCCAAACTGAAGGAAACCACCGGACAATCCGACGGCGTCAAACCGGCTGCGACAATTTCCTTGAAAAACGGCACGTTCGAATCGCCGTTGATGGTGTTGATGACGCAGGCGTCACCGGACGCGGCAAATTGCTTGATGTCCGCGACAATTTGCTGGAAGTCGGTGTAGCCGAACGGAACGTATTTGCCGGCGGAAATCACCTTGCCGGAATCATCCTTGCGGAAGCCGCCGCCGATGTTTTCCGCTGGAACGCCATGCAGCAGCAGATATTTGTAGAGAATCAAATCCGTGGTTTGCGGATAAACATAGTCCGTGCCGATCAGATAGAATTTCTTCTTGCCTTGAGCCAGCAGGTAATCCACCGCCGGCGTGGCCTGCTGGTTCACAGCTTCGGCCGTATAGACCACGTTTTTGGACTGTTCTTCACCCTCAAATTGCACGGGATAAAACAGCAATCCGTTGTCCTTTTCAAACACCGGCAGCACCGACTTGCGGCTCACCGAAGTCCAGCAACCGAAAGTGACGGCGACCTTGTCCTGTTCCAGCAGTTCCTTGGCCTTTTCGGCGAACAGCGGCCAGTTGGACGCGCCGTCCACGATGACCGGGTCAATTTTGTACCATCTTGTCGCCGACCTTGATGCCGCCGGCGGCGTTGATCTGGTCAAAGGCGAACAGCAACACATCGCGCAAAGAGGTTTCGCTGATGGCCATGGTGCCGGAGAGCGAGTGGAGCACGCCGACTTTCACCGTATCTTGAGCCAAAGCGCACGAAGCCAGATTCAATGCGACGGCGAGCGCCGTCAATTTTAATAGATTATTTTTCATAAGCAGAATTGGATTATTTTGGATTGAATAATTTCTTTAATTGGATTGATTGGATTAAAACAAATAGGAAACACCGCAGCCGACAATGATGCGGTCTTTTTTGCCGCCCACTCCCAAGCCGGCGGAATAGGACGTGTAGTCATAACGGATTTCCGGCTGGATTTTGAGGCTGGGAACCGGCTTGTAATTGAGCGTGAGCGTCACGCTGCCCAGATTGCCGTCCGAATCGGGCGAGAACGGGAGGCCGGCGCCGGGACGGACGGCCGGGCCGAGGAACCCGTCGCGATTGTCCACAAAATCGGCGCGCAAGGCCAAATCTACCTTGGGCGTGAAGTCATACCAAATCCAGCCGCCGACCGACCAGAGATCGCTGGCATTGGCGGGAGAACTGAAGTTGAAATAATCCACTTCCCAGCCCGGTGCCAAGCGCGGCTGTGACCTGATATCCGCCAATCGTTGAAATGCCGGATATGTCATTGTCACCGCCTGCCGGCACTCTCATACCAGCCAATCAGGTTGACCCAAAGATCCTTGGTTGGCTTGAAAGCGAGGCTGCCGCTGAAGTTCTTGCCCGAGTTGACATCCACCGGCCCTTGAAACAGTCCGTTGTCCACGCGCACCGTCAACCCGATTTTGTCGGTGAAATTGTATGTGGCCTGGATGCCAGCCGATGGGCCGTCGCCGGTGAACCACCATTGGTTAGCCTTGCGAGAAGTTGGGATTGGCCGCGCCGCCGTCGCCCGATTCCCAGTTCAGCAGCGAAATGAGTTCGCCGGCCTTGATGTCCAAGCCGGTGCCGATGGGCACATTCACTTCCACATAAGCTTCGCGCAAATCATTGAAGCTCGTGTTGGCCCCGGTGCCGAAAGCGCCGGGAGTGTTGAGGTCGGGCGCATCGTCGCCGAACATCAACGAGGCGCGGAAGCCCGCGTCCCACTTGTCCGTGCGCCACCGGCGCGCTGGCGACGGTGAGTTTGAATTTGTTGAGCGAAAATGAATTGTCCTTGGTATTCCAGAGATAGGCGTCGTTGAAACCGTCCGCCGGTCGCCGCGTGTTGTAAAAATACGAGGCCTGCACAAAGCCGCTGATGGTCAATTGGCTCAATCCCGAAATGACGCTGTTGGTGGCGCCGCTGGGCATGAGACCCTCCTTTTTGACCACGTCTTCGAGTGAATCCAGTCGCGCTTTCAAGGCGGCGTTTTGCTGTTCCAAGGCGGTGATCTTGTCGTCGGCTTGCGCATGGGCCGTCAGGCCGGCGGTGGCGAGGACGCCGAGACAGGCGCTGGCTGCGGCCAGTTTGTTTTTAGTTCGCAGTTGTTTTTTTCGCATGAATTTTCTGTGGATGATGGTTTTTGGCTGCTGTGTTTTCAGAAGAGTCGCCGCTTGGCGTCGCAATTGCTTTACCAAGATTTGCCGATCGGATTTTTTTTGGTGCCTCTTCCTGAAAGGCGTTTAAAGCAGCAGGGGTGCCATAACGTTGCCCGCGACGGAATCGGTCGTTGAAACTTTTTTGAAACGACTGTGAATGCAATTCAACCATGAACGAATCACTTGACAGCAGGCAACTGCGCGCATTTGTCACGCTCGCCAAAACCGGCAGTTGCACCTTGAGCGCCAGTGAACTTTGCGTCACGCATTCCGCCGTCAGCCACTCGATCCGCGCGCTGGAAGAGCAAGTTGGCTGTCGCCTTTTTAGCAAGCAGGGCAAAAAGATGATGCTCACTGAAGCCGGCGAAGCCCTGCTCCATCACGCCGGGCGTGTGCTGTCGGAAATGCGGCAAGCCCGGCGCACGCTCGCGGAATTGAGCCGGTGGGGTTCACGCCGGTTGCGGCTGGCAGCGGAACCGATTTTTGTTCCGGCGTTTCTCACGCCCGTGCTGCTGAAGTTTCACCAGGAGTTTCCGAACTGCCGGCTGCAAATCGAGGGCGGCGGCGACAGCGGATCGGCCGGCGTGATCGAAAGCGACCGTGTGGACCTCGCGTTGACGGAAAAACCACCGGCGGAAATTCAACTGGAATTCATTCCCCTGTTTGCCGACCGCTGCGTGTTCGTGGTCAATTCGGCGCATCCGTTGGCCGAGCGAACCAGCGTGCCGCGCACGGAATGGGGCAAATACCCGTGCCTGCTGGTCCGCCATTCCGACGACGCGCGCAGACAACTGGAGGAATTCCTGTCCGTGCGCGGCATCGCGTTAAACATCGTCGGCGAAATCGAGAACGCGGATCTGGCGAAGAATCTGGTAAAACAATCAGCCGTCATGAGCCTGCTGCCGCGCTGGCTCGCCACGCCGGAACTAAAAAACCGGACGTTGGTTGGCGTCCCCCTGGGCGGACGACCATTTGAAAAGACGTGGGGAATTGCCCATTCCAAAGGACGACCGCTGAATCCCACGGAATCCGCGTTTCTGAAATTTTGCCGGCGGCGGGTCGCCGAACTGGCTTGAGACGATTATTGCAGCGTCCAATGCCCGCCCATTGCCCGGTTACCGTCCGATTAAAAAGTGGTTCCTTCCTTCCACCGGATTTGATTGGTGGTGATTTAGCGCCGGTGCCTCTCAACCCACACACGATGATGACTATGGCTGCGGGACAGTGAGATAAACCGTTACACCGTTTTCGATGACCGGCATGTAATAGGTTCCGTCGGCCTGATTATACATCGTTCCATTGACGACGACCTCAACTGCTTCCGGAGGAAGCAACGATACGGTCGCGCCCATTGGCGGAGCCACCACGAAAAGCCGCCGTCCAGTTGCTGAAGGTAAAAAGCCCCGTCAGCGTAATAATAAATAGTATTGCCCACAACCACCGTTTCCGTGCCCGGCGGCAAATCGGGGATTTCCGCATCCACCGGCGCAGCAATTACCACATAACCCGACGGTTCATCATTGTAAAAGACGCCTTCAAAATAGAAATAGTCATGGTTATGGACGCGAAAGCGACGGTAGCCGTCCGGCAGTCGGGTAATCCGCATTCCTTTGTGGTAGTTGGACCAAAAATAAGATTGACGCCGCTCCTGGGCAATATCCATCCGTTGGCGGTCCGCTTGCTCGGCGCGCGCACGGTCAATCTGTGTAGGCTCAGGCCGAATATGCTCAACGGGACGCGGTTGCTCCCGTGCCGGTTGCATTTCCTGATGCGGCTGTTCAGTCCGGGCCATCGGCTCCGGTTGCCGGGTTGGTTGTGGCTGACGGATTTCCGGTTGGCGGACTTGCGGCTGGCGATTCATCTGCGGTTGCGGTTGCGGCGCGGTTTGCGCTGGCCCGCTGCTGCGATTGCTTCCGCGAAGGCTGCCCCACCCGGCGCGAACATTCGGGCAAAATACGCCAATGGCCAGCAGCGTGATTAACAAAGTGATGCGATGAAAGGTAAGAAATTTCATAAGCGTTAAGCGTTATTTCGTGTTTCCGGCATTTTGTTCGGCCTTTCGCATCTCAATTTTGGACGCGCCCACGGGCGGCGTGAATACAAAATCGGAATCGGCAATCCGGTCGGTCATGTCCCAATGGATGATGAACGCCGTGAATTCCGGAGCGCCGGGATCGTTTTTGTGCGTGATGACGAATTTTCGGATCAATGGTTGCGGGCCTTCCTGAATCCAAATCTGCCAGTCCACATTATCCTGCGTGAACGCCAGATGATGGCACGGCAGGCCCAGCACGGGCGAGATGCCGTAATATTTCGCTCCCTCCACTTTGGCCGTGGCATTTTTGTAGGGGTCGCTCACCGCCATGTCAATCAGCGGCAAATCAATCCCATACTCGTCGCGCGCCAAGTCCACCATATTGTCCAGCGTGGACGGCATGGCGGCGGAGCTATACCAACTGTGCGTGCGATCCAGAATCGTCAACGTCTTGCCGTCATACCAAAAGCCCCGCGTGGAAAACGGCGAACTGATTTCCAGCCGCAAACCGGCCGGCCGTTTGACATCCATTTCCACCGTGCGGCTGAACTGGATTTTTTGCCCGGCATCATTCAGATGCTCGCGCCAGATTTCGCCGCTGAAACTGAAGGCGGGCGTCTGCGCGAGAAAATCGCAAGCAGACCGCAACACACTCTCCGCGCGTGGTGAAATGGTGTTTTCCGTTGATGACGAAATCGCCGCGCTCTGCGCCGGCGGGGAAACATTGGTTTGCTCTTGCGCCGTCGCGCACCCGGCGCACAACACGAGCAGGCCGTTGCCGATGAAGAATAAAAATTTCATACAATTCATTTTTTCAAAATCAAACTCTGAAGTTCATGGTTGAAAAATTAATGGCTTTCCGGCGGAACGCAAATGGAAAGCCGGGCCACGGACATCCGCCAGCGGTCGCGTAAAAAGATTTGGCTGCGCAATTTTTGCATCGGCGGCTTCCGCGTCATCAAAGAAGAAGGTTTCCGAAACCAGCAGCATTTGCTTGATGCCCCTGGGCAATGACTGAAATCCCGGATATGTCAGAATAATCGTTCTCATTTATTCAACTATTGAATCAGACGCTTTAGTAACCGCCTAGTTACATAAATCGGGTTAAATTAAAAGCGGATTTTGTGCCTGTTGGGCCGATTGCAATCGGACATCAAAACCCAGCTTGCCGCTCCATTCCGGCTGCCAAGTTTCGGCACTCCGCCGAATTGAAATGCTTGGTCGTGTCAAATTTGCAACCAGCAGCACGCTTGGTGTGAGCGGTCGTGCCTCTGTCGCCGATTTCACAGAGCGTTATTGTCCGCTGTATGCGAGTCTGGTTTGCGCCAAAAGACCTCAAGGGCGGCAAAAAACTTCACGAGCAGCTTTTTGAGGCCATCCAAATTCACGACCGGCTGCTGATTGTGCTTTCCGAGCACGACATCCAAAGCGAAAGGGTAATGACCGAAATCCGCAAAGCCCGCGAGGTGGAGAAAAGGGGGGAATATGCAAACTGTGGGCCGCGGCCAAGGCGCGTTTCGAGCAGGAACTTTGGGGCAGAACTTCGGGCCATTAAAAACGAACACACTTGAATTTTCCACGGTTTGCGGTTATGCAATGGACATGAGCGTCGCCGAACTGCCCATTCAGATTGACCGCGAGAAGATCGCGGAGTTCTGCCGCGCGCGCGGCATTCGGCGGTTGAGCCTGTTCGGCTCGGTGTTGCGGGCTGACTTCGATCCGGCGCGCAGCGACGTGGACGTGCTGGCGGAGTTTGAGCCGGACGCCCTGAAAGGGGTGGGTTTCCGTTACTTCGGTTACGGCGAGGCGCTGGCTGCCATCCTTGGCCGCAAGGTGGATTTTTGCTCGCGCCTTAACAAATACATTGAAGCCACGGTGCGCCGGGAAGCGGTTCCCATTTATGAGCGCGCATGATCCGCAGGCAACATTGCGGCAGATTCAGGACGCAGCCCGCCGTCTCCAGATGATTTGCGCGGGAAAGACCAAGGAGCAGAGTTGTTGGCCGACTGGCTCGCGACCGCCGCGCTGGAGCGTTTTCTGGAAATCGTGGGCGAAGGCGTGAAACGGCTGCCGATGGATTTGCGATTGCGGCATCCGTCCGTGCCGTGGAAGGAAATCGCCGGCACGCGCGATCATTTGAGCCACGGATATGGCGCTGTGGATTATCAGGTGTTGTGGGATGCGGTGCAAAAGGATTTGCCGATACTCCTCGCCAACGTGGAGTTGATGCTGAAGGATGTTGATTGAACAGCGGTGTAACTAAAAATAAAGGCCATTCCCGTTAAATTATGCGGTTTTGCTGGGAAATCCGCTGTTTCCAGCCATTGCCCGGCGGCGCACGGCGATTGCGCAACCGCAACCGCTATTTTCCCCAATGTTTGCTGGCATTGCTTGAATGTTCGTGGCGATTGTTTGGCTGCAATTGCCGATTGTTTGAAGGTAAATGCCAATTGTCTGGCCGTCAGTGGCGATTGTTGAACAGTCGGCGGCGATCGTTTTGTCGTCAATGGCGGTCGCTCAACGGTCAGAGGCGATTGCCCGATTGCAAATGGCGGTTACTTGAATGTCGGAGTTCGTCAAGCGGTGGCGGATTTGGCACCTGCCCCGCCCGGTGCCAGCGGGAAGAGCGTGCCCCCGGTTCTGGAGCTGGCAGCCAAGGCGCAATAACTATCCTCAATTCTCCATCCTCGCCGCTCAATTGATCCGCTCGGCGACTTTGTATTTGAACATCCGTTTCTTCATCCAGCGCACGGCCAGCAAATCGTAAAACGACGCGAACAACCGGTTCCACACGCCGTAATTGCTTCGGCCGGCGAAGCGCGGATTGTTGCTCACCTCGATTTCCGTGACCGTGTGGCCTTCGATCTTGAACAGCGTCGGCAGGAAGCGGTGCATGCCCTTGAAGAATTTCAAATTCTCGATGCACTCGCGCTTGAACGCGCGATACGTGCAGCCGGCGTCGGAGATTTTTTCGCCGGACAATTTGTTGCGCACGGCGTTGGCGATGAGCGACGACGCCACGCGAATGAAGTTGTCGCCCTTGCCGCGCGCTTTCACACGGGTGCCGCAGACGCAGTCGAAGTGTTTTAATTGGTTCAGAAATTTCGGCAAATCCTTCGGGTCGTTCTGCAAATCGGCGTCGAGCGTGAACAGATATTTTCCGCGCGCCGCCTTGAGTCCGGCGAAGCTCGCCGCGCTCTCGCCGCAGTTGAACGCGAATTTTTGCACGCGGATACGCGTGTCGGCCGCCGCGAGTTCCTTCAGAATTTCCCAGGACTTGTCCTTGCTGCAATCGTCCGTGATGACGACTTCGTAGGAAATTTTCAGCGGCTCCATGGATTCGCGGATGGCCTTGATGAGTTCGCGCAAATTGCCTTCCTCGTTGTAACACGGGATGACCAGGCTGATTTCAGGAATGTCGGCCATTTATTCCTTCCCGTAGAATTCCGCAATCGCGTCGCAAACTTTGTCCGCTGCATCCAAACCCATTTCGCCGTGGATCGGCAGCGACAGAATTTCCTTCACCGCTTTTTCCGTGTTCGGCAATTTCGGCGTGTTCGGATAAAGGCCGATGACGCCCGGCTGCAAATGGTTCGGCTTCGGGTAATGAATGCCGGTCTCAATATTTTTCTCCTTGAGAAATTTCTGCAAATCATCGCGGCGTTCGGCGCGCACGACATACATGTGATATACCGGCGTGGCCCATTCGCGCACCGGCGGCGTCTGCACGATGCCCTTGAGTCGTTCACCATAGCGCGCGGCAATTTTGCGGCGCTGCTCGTTGAAGGCGTCGAGATGCTTCAACATCACGCGGCCGATGGCGGCGTTGATTTCGTTGAAGCGCACGTTGTAGCCCGGAAATTCGTGGTCGTATTTTCCGGCGCGGCCGTGGTTGCGCAGCATCCGCAAACGGTCGGCCACTTGAACATTGTTCGTCGTGATGCAACCGCCGTCACCGAGCACGGTGAGATTTTTCGACGGGAAAAAGCTGAACGCGCCGAAGTCGCCCATGCTGCCGACGGTTTTGCCCTTGTATTTCGCGCCCTGCGCCTGCGCGCAATCTTCGATGAACCAGAGATGGTTTTTCTTCGCGAGCGCGAGGAAACGGTCGTTGTCCACCGGATGGCCGTAAAGATGCACGCCGATGATCCCAACGGTGCGCGGCGAAATCAGCGATTCGACATGCGCCAAATCCATGACGAATGTGTCGTCAATGTCGGCGAAAATCGGCGTCGCGCCGAGGTGCATGAGCGGTTCCATGCTCGGAAACGCCGTGTGGCTGGGCACGATGATTTCGTCGCCCGGCCCAACGCCCTGCAACTGGTGCAGCAGATAAACGATCATCGTCCACGACGAACCGAGCACACACGTGGCGGTGCCGGTGTGCGCGGCGAGTTCAGCTTCGAACGCTTTGGACTCGGCGCCGAGGATGTATTGGCCGGAGCGGATGGCGCGCAACGCGGCTTCCTCGACTTCGGCGTTCACGAAACATTTTGATAACGGGATTTTGCTCATAATTTTTTTCAGCCACAGATGGGCGCAGATGAAACACAGATTTTTTCAAAAAACCATTCGTTTGTATTCAACTCGTTCGCGGCCAAAGTTTATCAGATAACCAAGCTTGATGCCGGCGCCGCGCAGCTCATTCAGCACCTGCGCTTCGTGAACGGTTTGATAAACGGCATCGGTCTTCAATTCCACAACAATTTTTCCCGCCACCAACAAATCCGCCGCGTAATCTCCAACGATTACGCCTTTGAACTGAACTTTAATCAAAGGTTCCAGTTCAACTTTTACACCGCGCAACTGAAGCTCCACTTGCATCGCCCGCTGATAAACTTTTTCCAGAAATCCATAACCAAGCACATTGTGAACTTCAAACGCCGCACCGATGATTTGCTCGGTGATTGGCTGAAGCGAATAATCCTTCGCTGTTTTTATCTGTGTTTCATCTGTGCCCATCTGTGGCTAAAACTAAAGCTGCACGGCGCGGCCAGTCTTCACCGACTCCAGCGCGGCGTTCAGCACGCGGACGGCGTCGTAGCCGGATTGCGCGTCGGCGAGCGGCGTGGCGCGGGTTTTGATCGAATCCAAAAATGCGCGCAATTCCGCCAGCAACGGCTCTTCCGGCGGCGTTTCAACTTGCGTCACGACACCTTCGGTCGCCTTGAAATCGTTGCCGCCGGCGGGCGTGTGCGTGTTCGCGTAGGTTTTGATTTTGTATTGCGCGACGTTGTAATCGCACACCGCGCTCAACTTGTCGCCGCAGATGATGACCTCGCGGAACTTGCCGGGAATAAAATATTCCGTCTCCACTGTCGCCCAGGTCTTGCCGCGCGGCGTGTCGTATTCGAGCGAAACGAACGAAACATCGTCCATGCCGCGGCCAAAAAAGTCGCGGTGAATCGCGGTGACACTTTTTGGCAGCGCGCCGAGAATGAAGTTGAACAAATCCACGAAATGAATACCGTCGGCGAACATCACGCCGCTGTCATTGCGCGGACGTTTGAAGCCGCCGAAGTGGCCGCGGATCATGTTGACCTTGCCGAACTCGCCGTTTTGCACCGCGTCGCGCAGCCAGAGCGTCGCCGGATCGAAGCGCAAAATGTGGCCGACCTGCAAAATTCGTTTGTGCTTCTCGGCAATTTCCGCGAGTTGTTTGGATTCTTCGTTCGCCAGCGCCAGCGGTTTTTCGACGAAGACATCCTTGCCGGCTTCGAGAAATTCTTTGCACAGCGGAAAATGCGATTGCGCCGGCGTCACCACCACCACGGCGTCAATTTTGTTGATGAAATCCTTGTAGTTCGTCGTGAGCCGTTCGGCGGGCAGGCCGAGTTTGCGCGCTGGTTCCAACTGCTTGTCGCCGATTTCAGCAACATACAACTCGACGGGCAAATTGTTCAGGTTGCGCAAATGGTTGGCACCCCAGCGGCCCAAGCCTAAAAGGAGAACTTTGGTCATCACGGAAATTTTCGGCCAAATCATTCGGCCCAGCAAGAAAAACCTTTGGCAGCGAAACGAATTTCAGTTCTCTAAACAATATCAGTTGTCGCACTGATGCCTTGCCGCTATTGCCAGGCTGCGAACCGGGCTAAAATTTTGATGCCTTTGCGAAGCCGTGTTGATTAGACTCGAATAAACCGGCAGATTTGATTTGCAACCGCCACCGTCAAAAAAATGAAACCAACCCTTTTCCATGCGCTCGCCGTTTTTTGTGTTTGCGGGCTTGCGGAAGTTCTTTGCGCCGAACCGTTGCTGATCCGCCCGGGCGAAGTCTGGCCGGATGATCGCGGCCAGCACATCCAGGCGCACGGCGGCGGCATTCTCAAGCTGGGAGAGGTATATTATTGGTTTGGCGAGGACCGTTCGCAGACCAACGCGCGAAGCACGCGCTGCGTGGCCTGTTATTCCTCGACCAATCTGGCGCAATGGACATTTCGCAACCAGGTCGTCCGGCTGACCGATCCGGAAAATTTGGGACGCGACTGGGTGCTGGAACGGCCCAAGGTTTTTTACAATGTGAAGACGAAAAAATTTGTGATGTATGCGCACATTGACGGACGCGGCGGCTACCGGTTCGCCAGCGTGGCTGTGCTGACCTGCGACACGGTGGACGGCGATTATCAATATCTGAAAAGTTTCCGTCCGCTGGATCACGAGAGCCGCGACATCGGCCAGTTTGTGGATGACGACGGGACGGCGTATTTGATTTTTGAAGACCGCCCGTTCGGTTTTCGCATCGCCAAATTGTCCGACGATTATTTGACGGTGGAAAAAGAAATTTGCCTGATTCCCGAACATCTGGAAGGCGGCGCAGTGGTGCATTACCAGGGACTTTATTACGTCATCGGCTCGGCGCTGACCGGCTGGAATCCGAATCCGAACAAATACGCCACCGCGAAATCGCTCGCCGGGCCGTGGTCGGAATTCAAGGACATCGCACCGCCGGAAACGAATACTTACGGCTCGCAATCCACGATGATGTTGAAAGTTGTCGGCACAAAAACGACCACGGTGATTTTCATGGGCGACATATGGAAGCCGCAAGCGCAATGGGATTCGCGCTATCTGTGGATGCCGCTGCAAATCGGCGACGGCAAATTGTGGCTGCCTGCGCCGAAGCCATGGACGCTGGACATCAAAACCGGCGAAGCAAAATTTCACGGCTGAATTCCGCATTTGAATGTGTGGCCATCCGCGCCCATCCGTGGTTAAATTGCGCGGATGAAAATCCATTTCTTCGGCGCGGCGCGCACCACCACCGGCTCGATGTATCTGATCGAGGTCAACGGCAAAACATTATTGCTCGAATGCGGCTTGTTCCAGGGCCACCGCGAGGAATCCATTAACCGCAACTGCTGTTTCCCATTCGACCCGAAGACCGTTGACGCCGTCGTCTTGAGCCATGCGCACATGGATCACGCGGGCAATCTGCCGAATCTCGTCAAGCAGGGCTACAACGGCAACATCCATTGCACCTTCGCCACGCGCGACCTGTGCGCCATCATGCTCGTGGATTCGGGACACATCCAGGAGGCGGACGCGCAGTTCGTCTCCAAGCAGCGCGCGAAAAAACATCTGCCGCCGGTCCAGCCGCTTTACACCATCGCCGACGCGGAGAAGACGCTGCACCAATTTGTCGGCGTCAGTTACGAGCGTCCGTTTCTCGTCGTGGACGGCGTGACGGTGACGTTCCGCGACGCCGGGCACATTCTCGGTTCCGCGCAGGTGATTTTGGACATTCAGGAAAACGGGAAAAAATTCCGCTACCTTTTCAGCGGCGATGTCGGGCGTGGCGGCGATGAAATTCTCCGTGATCCGGCGCCGGTGGAAAACGTGGATTATCTCCAGGTGGAATCCACCTACGGCGGCCGCGAGCACGCCATCCGCAAGGACGCCGATGAAACCGTTGGCCGCGTCGTGCTGGAAACCTTGAATCAAAGCGGCAAGATCATCATCCCCGCGTTTTCCGTCGGACGCACGCAGCAGATTGTTTATGTGCTGAACCAGCTCACGCTGGCCGGCAGGCTGCCGCGCTGCCCGATTTTCGTGGACAGCCCGTTGAGCGTGAACGCCACCGAGATTTACCGTCTGCATCCGGAATGTTTCAACGACATCATCAACAAATTTCTCCACGAAAAAAATAATCCCTTCGGCATGGCGAACCTGACTTACATCCGCGAAGCCGAGCAATCCAAGAAACTCAATGACCTGAAAGAACCCGCCATCATCATCAGCGCGTCAGGCATGTGCGAAGCCGGGCGCGTGCGGCATCATCTGAAAAACCACCTCGGCTACGCCAACAATCTGGTGCTGTTCATCGGCTACTGCGCCGAAGGCACGCTGGGCGCGCAAATCACCGCCGGCAAATCGCCGGTCAACATCTTCGGCGAACCGGTGGCCGTGCGCGCGAAAGTCGTTTCGCTCGACACTTATTCCGGCCACGCGGACAAAAATGAATTGCGGCAATACGTCGGGCACATTTCCGGCAACCTCAAGAAAATCGTCTGCATCCACGGCGAAGAATCGCAATGCCTCGCCCACGCCGACACCTTGCGCGCGATGAAGCCGAAGGCCGAAGTCATCGTGCCCGAATATAAACAGGTGGTGGAAATTTAACTGGCTGCGATTTTTCCCTAAAAATAATTTTCGTAGCTACCGGCTTCCTGCTATATCGGCAATCGGTGGAGCGCGTTCAGCCATGCCCCGGCACTAATTTAAAGCGGATGGCAAAATTCAGCCGCGAAAATGAGCGAAGACAAACAACCGTTCACGGAACAGGTGACCAAGACGAAACACGGCCCGGACCTGGCCAGGCTGGGTTGGATTATCGCCGGCATCCTGGCCGTGCTGCTGGTCGTAGCATTGCTGTTCTGGGCCACGGCGGTGGGCAAGTTGCGCCGACTCGAATCGCTGCCAAACAAATTGGACGATGCCAATGCCAGCCTCGCGAGCGCTCTCGCCGAAAACCAGAAAGACAATGACCAGATCGCGTCGTTGCAAACCCAGGTGACCGATCTGGAAAAAGAAAAAGAGCAGGCCGCCCAGATGTCGAAAGGACTGGAAGAAGAAATGCGCGCCGATCTGGAATCCAAGGATGTCACCATCTCCAAACTTCAAGGCAAGCTGACCGTGAACATCCTCGACCGCGTCCTGTTTGATTCCGGCGAAGCGATTTTGAAACCGGACGGGGAATCCGTAATGCGCAAAATTGCCTCCCTGCTCGCGGCCCATCCCACGCTGAAGATTCACGTCATCGGCCACACGGACAACGTGCCCATCCGCAATCGCTATGCCAGCAACTGGGAACTTTCCACCGCCCGCGCGCTGGCCGCCGTGCATTTCCTCACTGAAAAAGCGGGCGTGGATCCGCGCCGCGTCGGGGTCGTGGGATATGGGGAATATCGTCCCATCGCCGACAACTCAACGGCGGAGGGACGCGCCCGAAACCGCCGCATCGCCATCACCATTTTGCCGGACGAACTTGCGGGAGCCGATGCCGTCCCGGCAGTGAAACCCGATGCCGCCGTTGATTCTCAACTCAAGACCAATACAACCGCACCGGAAACGTCTGGGCTGCCGGAGAAATAATTTTTTTGTTCCGCTCAACAAATGAGACGCGGACAGCGTCCATCTTTAGAGAATTTTAAGCCATACTGCCATGACTTCGCGAGAGGCTCATTTGACCTGTTCAGCGGTGCCCGCCGCCATGTCCGCCACCACCAAACCCACCACGCCCGCCGCCAAACCCGCCATGGCCGCCTCCACTATACCCGCCATGCCAGCCGCCGCCATAGCCACCGTGCCCGCCATGCCAGCCTCCATATCCGCCGCCCCAGCCCCAACCAAACGACAGCGATACTGCCGGATAACCGTAATAAACCGGATAATAATCCGGGTAGTAATAAGGCTGATAATAGGTCGTCGTCGGCACCGTTTGCACATACGTCACCGACGGAGCCACGGTGGCGGTGGAAACCGGTTCACTGCTGGCGGTGGAAGCCGTTGTCTGCGGGATTGCCGCTGCCGGCGCGGTGGCCGCCATGCCGGCTTTGGGCTGGTTCAACATGGTTGTGATGACCGCGCTCGAAACGCCTTGTTTTTGCAAATAAATGATCTGGTCGGCGGTCAAGCCATAGCTGTTCCCGGAATTTTTAATGTAAGCAATGATCGTGTCATCGCCGATTTTCGCCTGCTGGAGTTGCAGGATTTGCGCAACGCCGTAAGCCAGTTGTGGCGCGGGCGCGCTGGCCGCCGCCGGTTGCGCAGGATTGGTTGCGGAATCTTGCGAAAATGCCGATGATGCCGGCAACATCATGCCGGCGGTGGCCATGATGGCCGCCAAATTTTGGAAATATTTTGTTTTCATAATTTCATCATTCTCTTTAACACCACAAATTCGCGCGAGTTGCTTCTGCTGTCAATGGGTGGTGGCGCGGCTGCCGGCACGCGGGCCGTTTGATTTCAGGGATGGACCGGCCTTCAGTTTCCGAAATTGTTTTGGCCAGAGAAATGGCGGAGCCAGACAGATATTATCCTTGCGGATTAAAGCACAAAGCTTTGGCAGGCGATTTTTAGAACAGAAACCCGGATTGGCATGGCGGCATCCGAACGTTTGTTTTTCACCGTCGAGCGGATGAATCGGCGCGTGAAATGCGGCGGCGTTGTTCATGTTCAATGGACCGGGTTGGCCAGCCAATTGAAAAGCACGATCAGCCCGACGACGACGAGCATCCCAAAAGAACTGAATAAAATCAAAAAGAACCGCACACGTTTTTCGTGAAACGTTGGCTTTCGTGTCTTCATTTCACCCAATATAAAGTGATGAATAAAATTTGTCACATCATAAAAACTGAAGGCTGGCTTTCCGCATAAAAGCCGTTGGCCGGCTTCCGGGCCACGAGCGGTTCAAATATCAAAGCTCGGCTTCTCCGGCTGCTTGACGCGTCCGAATGAGAGTTTTTCCCAGACGCGTTCATGGACGTAATACAGGCCAATCTTGGTGAACAATTCCACGCCGCTGATGGTCAGCGCCCATCTCAATTTCCCCGTGATGAGAAAGGAAATGATCAGCGTGT
Source organism: uncultured Verrucomicrobiae bacterium (assembly GCA_963738225.1). Classification (GTDB taxonomy): domain Bacteria; phylum Verrucomicrobiota; class Verrucomicrobiia; order Limisphaerales; family UBA11358; genus UBA11358. Next base: position 3,355 of record CAVTVR010000004.1, on the reverse strand, counting down.
CCACGCTGCCGGTGAGCCGCCAGGAGACGGCTTTGATGAGACTGCGGTAATGTTTGTCGGCCATGCACGAAACAATAGGCAAGGTCGCGCCAGAGTTCAAACAAAGTTAAACATCAAAGTTAAAATCAATAATCCTCAGCCGACAATGCGACCGCCTTCGTTGAGGAAAATGCCGCTTGAAATTCATCTCCAGCGCCTGCGGATTGCTGGCCTTGCCCAGCGCTTCCTTCTCGGTGACGCGGCCGGATTTCACCAAGTTGAACAGCGACTGGTTGAACGTAAGCATGCCGTCGTCCGTGCCGGTTTCAATGGCGGCGGTGAGTTTGTCGAGCCGGTTTTCCTCCAGCATTTTTCGGATGAGCGGCGAATTGATCATGATTTCCAGCGCGGGCGCCATCTTGCCGTCCACCGTCGGCACCATGCGCTGGCAGATCACGCGCGCGCAATGCGCCGGCGAGCTGGCGGCGGACTTGTTCGCGTTCTTCCGCCTTGAAAAAATCGAGAATGCGCGTGATGGATTGCGCCGCCGTGGTGGTGTGCAGCGTGGACAAAACCAGGTGGCCCGTGTCCGCCGCGCTCATCGCCGCGCGCGAAACTGATGTCGTCGCGCATTTCGCCGAGCATGATGATGTCCGGATCCTGCCGCAAAACATGCTTGAGCGCGTGATGAAACGAAACCGTGTCCAAGCCGACCTCGCGCTGCTCGATGACACACTGGTTGTCCTCAAACACAAATTCAATCGGGTCTTCCAGCGTGATGATGTGCCTTTTGAAATTGGCGTTGATGTGTTCGATCATCGCCGCGAGCGTCGTGGATTTGCCGCAGCCGGTCGAACCCGCCACCAGCACGATGCCGCGCGGCGCTTCGGCGATGGTCTTGATCTGCTCCAGCAAACCGAGCTCCTCAAAACTGGCGACATGGCTGCGGACATAGCGCATGGCCAACGCCCACTGGCCGCGCTGCTGGAAAAGATTGGTGCGGAACCGGCCCACGTCTGGAACGTAATAGGAAAAATCCACCTCGCGCTCCTCTTCCAGTTTTTTCTTGAGATGAATCGGCGTCAGTTTCTCGATGACATTGATTCATCCATTGCTCCGTCGGCACGGGACATTCGATGGAAATCAACTCGCGGTTGATGCGGAAAATGACCGGTGTGCCGATTTTGATGTGGACGTCCGACGCGTTGCCATCCACGGCCGTCTTGAGAATTTTGTGGAATAGTTCCATGCGCGCAGCATAATCCAATCTCCAGCAAACACCAGCGGAGAAAATTCGGTCGGTCGTGTCCACCCCCGCCGCTTCATCGCTCCGTTTTTTTCGTGTGTTTCGGTGTTTTCATGGTAAAAAATTTCCATGTCAAAATTCAGAATCGGCATCATCGGCGGCAGCGGCCTGTATCACATCGAAGGATTCACCGGCCAGAAATGGGTGAAGGTCAAAACGCCGTTCGGCAATCCATCCGATGCGTTTCTCACCGGCAAGCTCGCCGAGCGCGAGGTGATTTTTCTGCCGCGCCACGGACGCGGCCACCGCATCCTGCCGAGCGAACTGAACCATCGCGCCAATATTTGGGCGCATGAAAAAACTCGGCGTGGCCTGGATTATCAGCGCCAGCGCCGTCGGCTCGTTGCAGAAAAAATACCGCCCGTGCGACATCGTTTTGCCCGATCAGTTTTTGGACCGCACCAAGCGCGGTTTTGAACACACGTTTTTTGGACGCGGCATCGTGGGGCATGTCGCGTTTGCCGATCCGATTTGCGAAGAGTTGCGGCAAATTCTTTTGAAAACCGCGCGCGGCTTGAAGGCGCGCGTCCACGACGGCGGAACTTATGTCAACATGGAAGGCCCGGCGTTCAGCACGCGCGCCGAATCGCTCACCAACCACCGGCTCGGCTACGACGTCATCGGCATGACCAATCTGGGCGAGGCCAAATGCGCGCGCGAAGCCGAGATCGCCTACGCCACCATGGCGATGATCACCGATTACGATTGCTGGAAGGTGGATGAGGCGCACGTCACCGTGGAAATGGTCGTGGCCAACCTGATGAAGAATGCCGCGACCGCCAAGGCCATCGTGGCCGCGGCCATTCCGCAGATTCCCGCCGAACCGGACTGGCCGTGCCATGACGCGCTCCAGAACGCCATCATGACCGACCGCCAAGCCTGGCCTAGGAAAACCATCGCCGAACTGAAGCCGATCATCGCGAAATATCTTTGAAATCGAAGTTCAATCACGGCTGAACAGGAGCGGAGCGCGGGCTGTGTCCCACGCAACTTTGGCTGGACAAACAATTTGCCTGGGCGCAAAGTCGAAGCCATGAAGCCGCGCGTTGCTCATCGAAAAACCACCGCGCTAACGCTGTTGGAGGTGTTGGTGATCATTGTCTGTTTGTTTGTGAGCAGTTTATTCATCTTGGGACTCATCAACGAAGCGGGGTGGAAATCTAAAGCGCAGCGAGTTAACTGCATCAACAACCTTAAGGAAATCGGTGTCGCTTACAAACTTTGGGGAGGGGATTCTACGGCCAATTTTCAATTGCACAATTCAACTGCTCGTGGCGGCGTTAAAGAATTGGTTCAGAGGGGAATTGCTTACGTCAGGTATCAAGTGATGTCGAATAATCTAACGACACCGAAGCTTTTGATTTGTCCGGCGGACATAAACAAAATTGCCGCCACTAACTTTTCAACCAACTTCGGAAACAAGAATATCAGTTATTTTGTAGGTGTAGATGCAAGTGACGTCTGGCCTCAAACTTTGCTTTCCGGAGACGACAATTTTGAAATCGGCGACGTTCCTGTAAAATCCGGGCTGCTGGAATTTTCGACGAATGCTCCCATCGCTTGGACAACCAAGCGTCACAAGAACGCAGGCAACATTGGCCTCGCCGACGGTTCAGTTTGGTTAACGGACGACAAACAGCTCGTTCAGAAATTGATCGAAACCGGCCTCGCCACCAACCGCCTCGCGATTCCGTAATCCGTGTTGATCCGTGTCCATCCGTGGTTGAAAAACTTTCCGCTTTTGCCCGCGCGACGCAAAAACTAGACTGACGCATGACTTTGCCCGGATTTCCCGTGTCCCGTCCGCGCCGGCTGCGGACTTCGCCCGCGCTGCGCCGGCTTGTCGCGGAATCGTCGCTGAATGTTTCGCAGCTCGTGCTGCCGTTGTTCGCCCGCAGCGGCAAGAAATTGCGCCGGCCCGTGGACGCCATGCCCGGCGTGTTTCAATTATCGCCGGACGAAATTTTGCGTGACGCGGCGGCGGCGCACGCGCTCGGCGTGCCGGCGGTTTTGCTGTTCGGCATTCCCGATAAAAAAGACGCCAAGGCTTCTGGCGCTTACGCCAAGAAC
>CAVTVR010000003.1:0-101650 GCA_963738225.1 uncultured Verrucomicrobiae bacterium | reverse complement strand
CGGCCAAGTATCCGAAACCACCTGGCAGCTCGGCGCGCGCCCGGCAGACACCAACGCCCCTGCGCCGAACCTGCTCGAAATCCGGAAACAATTCGGTCCGAATGCGCAGGTCCTTTCATCACCGGAACCTTCCGGCCCGCCGAAGTTCTATTTCGCCGACCTGCCCGAAACGTTGCAATCCGTTCTGCGGACACAACTCCGTCAAGCCGGCGACATCAGTGCCGTCATTGAGATGCCCGGAGATTTCCTGCTCTATTTGTGCGAGGAAAAAACCGCGCAAACGGTGGCCGTTGCCGCCTTGTCCGTACCCAAACGCAGCTACGAGGCCTGGCTCGCCGAACAAATCGGGGCGGGTGACATGGGCCACAGATGAAACACAGATAAAAAACATCTGTGACAATCTGTTTGTGTCTGTGGCTGAAAGCTTGGCGTCTTGGCGGTTAAATTGTTTTGCGCCTTTTATCCACCCTCCGCAGTGCTGCTACGGAAGACGGCTGGCTTTTTTCGGCTGGAATTTTGGCGTCCTTGGCGTCTTGGCGGTTAAATCTGGTTGAAAGTTGAGTGTTGAATGTTTCTTTGCGCCTTTTGTGCCTCTTTGCGGCCATTTGAATTTTGGTTCGATGTTCGATGTTGAATGTTGGAAGTTCGATGTTTCCCATTCTGGCCCTTGTCACTCGTCACCTGTCACGTGGATTAAACATCTGAGACAATCTGTGTTTATCTGTGGCTGAAACCTTGGCGTGCTTGGCGTCTTGGCGGTTAAACCCCGGCGTTCCCCGTTGGATGATTGCTGAATTCACAGAGCCGTAACAAAAGACTTCTTGATCTGAGCCGGGCGCGGGGTTTTAATCGGCTCATAGAGAGGAGGTACGGCTTGGATCGAGCCGTGAAAAAGCATGCAATTTTCAGATTTTATCGGCAAGATTTTGTTCCCGCAACAACGCCACTCGGAGCGGCGGCAAAACGTCAAATTACTCTTAATGGCCGCGTCGCTTATCCTCATTGCCCTTCTATTCGGCTTGGTGTTGATCCGGAAAGAGATCGGCCATAACAAGCTCAATCCAGAGCCGCAATCCGTTGTTCATTCGCCAGTTCAGTTTTAGCTGGTAACCAATCCCGGTTCGCAGGGCTTGGGAAGCCCATTTACAGAATTCATCGGAATATTCTGTTCATTCTGTCTAACCAGTTGTTCTCCCATCTCCGTTTCCTCTGTTTCCTCCTGTTTAACTTCTCTGCGTCTCTGCGGTCAAAAATCCGTGTTCATCCGTGTCCATCCGTGGTTAAAACGCTTGATCTGGATCGCGGATCTGATCAATTGATCTGGGCGTGCCGAAGAAGTCCAAAACGCCAGCCAAACGAAAAGGGGGGACAAGTGCCAAGTGGCAAGTGACAGGAAAAACAAAACCGCTTTACCGCCGGCCCGCCCCGAGACCCGGTCGAGAGTCGAAGGTCGAGAGTCGAGAGCCAAAAATGGTGGGGCGAGCAGCCTGTCCCGCTCTGCGGCGATCCTCGCGAGCCGTTCCCCAAACTGCCAACTTCGAACTCCCAACTACCAAATTCCTGGCTCCATCCCATTTCACCCTCCGCGAAGACGGAACGATTGAAACCCTCACCCGGCCTGGCGGCCACCCTCTCCCATCCGATGGGCGAGGCACATCACAACGCCAACGGGCTGACGACCATACTCCTTCTCCTGGGGGAGAAGGCCAGTTCCCTCGCCCGCGGGAGCGGGAGAGGGTGGCCGAAGGCCGGGTGAGGGATTCTGGGAAAAATCAAACAACTGCGGCTGAGGGCGGACCCTCGTCACCCGTCACCCGACACTCGTCACCGGCCTTGGTTTATCAATCCGATTCCCCCTTCATCCGCCTCTATCACGGCAATTGCTTGGAGCTTCTCGACGCCATCGCCGCCAAATATCCCGAAGGCCGCTTCGACGCCATCTTTGCCGACCCGCCCTATTTCCTGTCCAACGGCGGTATCACCTGTCACGCCGGAAAAATGGTGAAGGTGGACAAGGGCGACTGGGACGTCTCACGCGGACCGGAACTGAACCACGAATTCAATCGCGAATGGCTGCTTCGCTGTCAGCGAGTATTGAAACCGAACGGCACCATTTGGGTGACCGGTACGCACCACGTCATTTTCAGCATCGGCTACGCGCTGCAACAACTCGGGTTCAAGATTCTGAACGACATCGCCTGGGAAAAGCCGAATCCGCCGCCGAACCTGAGCTGCCGTTATTTTACCCATTCGACGGAAACCGTTTTGTGGGCCGCGAAAAATGAGAAAAGCAAACACGTCTTTAATTATCAAGAAATGCGGAAGGTGACGGGGAAACAGATGAAAACGGTTTGGAGAGGCGTGGGGCACGAGGCGCAAGGTGCCGAGGGAACATCAACCCCGAGCCCGGAGCCCAACGCCTCAAGCCTCTCGTCGGTCTGGACTCTGTCTGCCCCCAGTGCCGCATTTTGCCTTTCCGCCCTCCGCCATCATCAAACGCAAGCCACTGTCCGCCACCGCCCTCCGCCACGGCTGGGTTGGTTGCAATTTTGCCCTGAATCGAATTCCGGCTGATGCACGCATCCCTGTCGTCACCGAGAGCCGGATTTCCCCGGCAGCTGAAGTCCGCAAAAAATACAAGCGCGTCAAACCGTTAAAAGAAATTTCCGTCACCCAACGCGGTTGGACGCTGGACGTACTCAACGCCATTCGTGGCCTTGGAAAAACCGAGTTCACAACCATGGACGCTTACGTCTTCACCAGCGAACTAGAGAAGCTCCATCCGGATAATCGCCATGTGAAAGATAAAATCCGCCAGCAATTACAAGTCCTGCGCGATGCCGAGTTACTTATACACGCCGGCCGCGGCGAATGGAAGCTTCCTTAAAATTCTTTTTCGCACTATGCGCCGGCTTTTAAGAGATATTTGGACACGTCAACCGGTGATTTGCCCCCCTTACGCTTCAAAACGTACTTTCCTTTCATCTCGCTTAAATGCACGTGCCAGTAAAACCTGTCCCCAGTTTCGGTTGTATTCAAATCATCGAGCCAGCCGATAAAATCCTTGACCGGAATGACTAGAATGGATTCAGCCGAACCGCAACCGAGGGCAACAAATCCAGAATCATGTTCTTCCAAAGTCTGTTTTTGATGCTGATGGAATCCGAACCAATACCCAGCACGTTGGCTCTTCGCGTATTTTCGAGAGTTTAGACAAATCACTGCAGTTTTCTCGTCGGCGGAAGAATAAAGTCCGGCCGACCGTTTGACTAAAGCCAAATTCAGTTCCTTTTGAATTCGGGCAATGCAGGCTTCACGGAAATTTACCGGCGCTAATTTCTTCTCTCCTTCCTGAGCTGGTTCAATTTCTTGTTGGAGATTCTCGTCTTCTCTGATGTCTTTAGCCGCTGAGAATACAAGATCAATGATTTCATCAACCTTGGTGTATTCTTTTGGCCGAAGGATTTGACGTATTTTCTGCACGACCTGCGGCGTTTCCAAATCCTCCTTCACCGCCACAAGGCGAAATAGCGCATCCACACTGATAAGCCGAATGTCCCAAGCATGGCGTGAACCGCGTACTTGGGCCTCCAAACTGTCCGTCTCGTTTCTACCAACGACAATTAAGATTGAAGATTTGTCAAAATCGATCTGCTTTTCTGCTGCCAACTTTTTGCGATAGTCAGCGAGGGTTTCGAGATTGATTGTGTAGGCATCAGTCGTTTTTGTTTCTAAAATGATAGATGAGGTGCCATCCGATTTCCACAAACCGTCATATCCAATTTTGTTGGTCTTTCCGCGGTAAAGGCCGTTTTGAACTTTGAAACCGAGCCTCCTCCCAACTTCGTTTATGACGTCTTGAAGAGCACACCCGGCTTCCAGAAATTTTTCAGCTCCCAAACACTCGTTGGCGTATCGAGAAAGCATTGAGTGATGTCGTCGCGCATTTCGCCAAGCATGATGATGTCCGGGTCCTGCCGCAAAACGTGCTTGAGCGCGTGGTGGAAGGAAACCGTGTCCAAGCCGACCTCGCGCTGCTCGATGACGGACTGGTTGTCCTCGAACACAAATTCAATCGGGTCTTCGAGCGTGATGATGTGCTTTTTGAAATTGCCGTTGATGTGTTCGATCATCGCCGCGAGCGTGGTGGATTTGCCGCAGCCGGTCGAACCGGCCACCAGCACGATGCCGCGCGGCGCCTCGGCAATTTTTTTGATCTGCTCCAGCAAGCCGAGCTCCTCAAAGCTGGCGACGTGGCTGCGGACATAGCGCATCGCCAGCGCCCACTGGCCGCGCTGCTGGAAAAGATTCGTGCGGAACCGGCCCACGTCCGGGACGTAATACGAAAAATCCACCTCGCGTTCCTCCTCCAGTTTTTTCTTGAGATGAATCGGGCATGACTTTTTCGATGATATTGTTCATCCACTGCTCCGTCGGCACGGGACATTCGATGGAAATCAACTCGCGGTTGATGCGGAAAATGACCGGCGTCCCGATCTTGATGTGGATGTCCGACGCGTTGCCATCCACGGCCGTCTTGAGAATTTTGCTGGAATAGTTCCATGCCCGCAGAATAATCCAATCCCCGCCAAACGCCAGCCGAGAAAACGCGATTGCCGCACGCCGCGCCGGATTTTTGCTTTCGTTTTTCGTGTGTTTCGCGTGTTTCGCGGTTAAAAATTCCGCCATGTCAAAACATAAAATCGGCATCATCGGCGGCAGCGGCCTGTATCACATCGAAGGCTTCACCAGCCAGAAATGGGTGAAGGTCAAAACGCCGTTCGGCGCGCCATCGGATGAATTTCTCACCGGCACGCTCGCCGGGCGCGAAGTGGTTTTTCTGCCGCGCCACGGACGCGGCCACCGCATCCTGCCCAGCGAACTGAACCACCGCGCCAACATTTGGGCGATGAAAAAGCTCGGCGTCGCCTGGATCATCAGCGTCAGCGCCGTCGGCTCGCTGCAGAAAAAATACCGGCCGTGCGACATCGTTTTGCCCGACCAATTTCTCGACCGCACCAAGCGCGGCTTCGAACACACCTTTTTCGGGCGCGGCATCGTCGGCGCACATCGCCTTTGCCGACCCGATTTGCGAAGAGTTGCGGCAAATTCTTTTGAAAACCGCGCGCAGCTGAAGGCGCGCGTCCACGACGGCGGCACTTATGTTAACATGGAAGGCCCGGCGTTCAGCACCCGCGCCGAATCGCTCACGAACCACAAGCTCGGCTACGATGTCATCGGCATGACGAATCTCGGCGAGGCCAAATGCGCGCGCGAAGCCGAGATCGCCTACGCCACGATGGCGATGATCACCGATTACGATTGCTGGAAAATGGACGAGGCGCATGTCACCGTGGAAATGGTCATCGCCAACCTGATGAAAAACGCCGCCACCGCCAAGGCCATCGTCGCCGCAGCCATTCCGCAAATTCCCGCCGAACCGAACTGGCCGTGCCATTCCGCGCTGAAGAACGCCATCATGACCGACCGCAAAGTCTGGCCGAAGAAAACCATCGCGGAACTGAAGCCGATGCATTGCGAAGTATCTTTGAAATCGAAATTCACTTTCCGCTTTTGCCCGCGCGCCGCAAAAACTAGACTGACGCCCATGAATTTGCCTGGATTTCCCGTGGCCCGCCCGCGCCGGTTGCGGACTTCGCCCGCGCTGCGCCGGCTCGTGGCCGAAACGTCGCTGAATGTTTCGCAGCTCGTGCTGCCGCTGTTCGCCCGCAGCGGCAAGAAACTGCGCCGGCCCGTGGACGCCATGCCCGGCGTGTTCCAATTGTCGCCGGACGAAATTGTGCGCGACGCCGACGGCGGCGCACGCGCTCGGCGTGCCGGCGGTTTTGCTCTTCGGCATTCCCGATAAAAAAGACGCCAAGGCCAGCGGCGCTTACGCCAAAAACGGCATCGTGCAGCAAACCGTGCGGCTGCTGAAAAAAGAACTGCCGTCGCTGCTCGTCATCACGGACGTGTGCCTGTGCGAATACATGAGCCACGGCCATTGCGGCATCGTGCAGGGCGGAAAAATCCTGAACGACCCCACGCTCAAGCTGCTCGCGCAAACGGCCGCCAGCCATGCGGCGGCGGGCGCGGACATCGTCGCGCCGAGCGACATGATGGACGGCCGCGTCCGCGCCATCCGCGCGGAACTGGACAACGAAGGTTTTGCCGACACGCCGATCATGAGTTACGCGGCGAAATTTGCGTCGGCATTTTACGGCCCGTTCCGCGAAGTGGCCGAGTCCGCGCCGGCAGTTCGGCGACCGGCGCAGTTATCAGATGGATGCGGCGAATGCCAACGAGGCGATTGCGCGAAGTGGCGCTGGACATTCAGGAAGGCGCGGACATCGTGATGGTCAAGCCGGCGCTGGCGTATCTGGACATCATCCGCCGCGTGAAAACGGAATTCGGCCTGCCCACCGCCGCCTACGCCGTGAGCGGCGAACACGCGATGATCAAGGCCGCCGCCGCGAACGGCTGGATTGACGAGCGCGGCGTGACGCTGGAAAGTCTGCTGGCGATGCGCCGCGCGGGCGCGGACATTTTGATCACCTACGCGGCGATGGACGTGGCGAAGTGGCTGAAAGGTTCGTAATCATCATCCATCCAATCTTAATCTGCTTCATCGGGATTGCGAGCGATTAGGATTAAGATTACGAGACACGAGAACGATTGTGCTTTTGCGTTTGCCATGTTCCTTCGGGCAGGCTAGGCTGCGCGTTCCATTTTTCACTATGATCGGATCAATTCGCAAACATTCAGCGTGGCTGTGGTGGATCATCGTCGCCGCTCACGATTATTTCCTTTGTCTTTTTCATGGGCCAGGGCGGCGATGCGCGGCGGCGGCGGTGCCGGAGTGCCGGTTTCGGCACGATTTATGGCAAGCCCGTGACGCGCCGAGGCTTTTGCGGCGGCGCAGCGGGAATTTTACATTTATTACTGGCTGCACTACCGGCGAATTCCCCGACAAAAGCCCGAACTTCAACCGCGAGGATGCGGAACGCGAAACTTACGTCCGCCTGATGCTGACCGCAAAAGGCCAAGGCCCTGGGCATCCACGTCAGCGAACAGGCGCTGGCGGATGGCGCGCAATGATCTTCTCCGCTCGCATCGGCCGCAACGGCCAGGCCGTGCCGATGAGCCAGTTTCTCGAACGCGTGCTCCAGCCGGAAGGTCTCGACGCGGCTGATTTTCAGCGGTTTGTCCGCGACGACCTGACCATCCAGCAGCTGATCCAGGCGCTGGGCTTGTCCGGCGCGCTGGTGCCGCCGCAGGAGGCCGGCCAGCTTTACGACCGCGAACATCAGGAAGTTTCCGCGCAGGCGGTTTTCTTTTCCGCGACGAATTATCTCGCGCAGGTCACCGTCACGCCCGCCGCCGTCGCGCAATTTTACACGAACAACATGGCGGTTTATCGCGAACCCGACCGCGTGCAGGTGAATTATGTGGCGTATGACCTGACCAATTATTTCGCCGCCGCCGAAGCGAAAGCTGGGCACGACCAACCTTGACCAATCAGGCCGAAGCGTATTATGCCCAGCATGGCATGGAGTCGGTTCCCGACGCGAAGACGCCCGAAGAAGCCAAGGCCAAAATCCGCGAATTGATTCTGCGCCAGAGCGCCGCCGCCGCCGCCGCCGAGCAGGCCAGGCAATTTGTCACCGAACTGTTTGCGATGGATCCGGTCAGCCCGGAAAATCTCGTGACGCTCGCCAAACAAAAGGGCCTGGCGTTGCACACCACCGCGCCGTTCGACGCCGCTGACGGGCCGGAAGAATTTTCCGCGCCCGCCGAACTGACCAAGATCGCGTTCAAGCTCAATGCCGACTCGCCTTTCTCCAAGCCGATTCCCGGCAAGGACGCCATCTATGTCATCGGGCTGGCGAGGCAACTGCCCAGCGCGATTCCGCCGCTCGACCAGATTCACGCCCGCGTCGTCGAGGATTTTCAAAATCGCGAAGCCGCCGTGAAAGCCCAGATCGCCGGCACCAATTTTTATTACACCGCCGCCGTGCAGTTGGCGGCCGGCAAAACATTCGCGCAGGCCGCCGTCGCCGCCGGCCAGTCGCCGCAGGCCCTGACGCCGTTTTCATTGAGTTCGCAGGAGGTGCCGGAAGCGGGCGACCGCGCCGAATTGAGGCAGCTCAAACAGGCGGCGTTCACCACGCAGCCGGGACACTTGAGCAGTTTCTTCCCCACGGCGGACGGCGGTTTTGTGCTGTTCGTCCAGTCGCTGCTGCCGGTGGATGAGGCGAAGAAAAAATCCGAACTGCCGCAGTTCATTTCGCAAGTGCGCCGTGGCCGCGAGAACGAAGCGTTTAACCTCTGGCTGCAAACCGAGGCGAACCGCGAGCTGCGCAACACGCCGCTCCGCGATGAAATGGCCGGCGGCAAATCGCCTGCCCGCTGACGTGAGCGCGGCCGTCAAACTGTCATCGCCCGCCACCCGCGAGTTCTGGGAAATCCCCGTTCTGTTTGAGGACGAACATCTGCTCGCGCTCGACAAGCCCGCCGGCCTGCTCGCTTCACCCGAAACGGATGCGCGCGGCGAGTCCAGCGCCGCCGACGTGGAGCGGCCGAGCCTGATCCAACTGTTGCATGCGGGCATCGCCGACGGCAAACCGTGGGCGCGCGAACGCCAGACTCACTTACCTGAACCTTGAACACCGGCTCGATGGCGACACCAGCGGCGTCATTCTGCTCGCCAAAAACAAACCCGCGCACATCGCGCTGGCCGACCTGTTCGGCTGCGACAAGCCGCTCCGAAAATTCGTCGCGCTCGTGCGCGGCAACTTGATCGAAGAATCGTTTGAAGTGAACGCCCGGCTCGCGCCGCATCCGGTGCGGCCCGGCTTGATGCGCGTGGACAAGGACAACGGCAAGGCGGCGAAAACCAAAATCACCCTGCTGGAAAATTTTGCCCGCGCCGGCCATGCCTTGGTGCAATGCGAACCCGTCACGGATCGTCCGCATCAGATCCGCGTCCATTTGAGCCATGTGGATCTGCCGATTGTGGCGGACGAACTTTACGGCGGCAAAAAACTCTGGCTCTCGCGCCTCAAAAAAGATTTCCGCCTGAAACCAGGGCGGGAAGAACGCCCGCTGCTGTCGCGCGCCGCGCTGCACGCCGAGGCGTTGAGCCTGCCGCATCCCGTCACCGGCGAAACCGTGACCATCACGTGTGCATGGCCGAAAGACTTGAAAGTCGCCGTGAAATATCTGCGGCTGCATGGCGGGGGAATGGTTGCCGGATGAGGACATGCCAGCAGCGATTACAACAGAATTCCACTCGATTGACTGAATGTTTTATTTTCTGGATGATAACTCCGCGCCGGCAAGTTATCATGCCGGCGTTGAGTTTTTGAATTGAAACAAGGATATTATTTGATGAAATCCCATAACCTCTTCGCTGCCCGGCTGTGGCTGGCATGGCTGGCGGCTTGTTGCCTGACGACGACCCTCTCCGCGCAGACGCGGACGCTGCGCATCGTCACTTACAACATCGAGGCGGATGTGAGCGTGACCACTCCGCTGCCCGGCCTGATCGCCCCGGCGGGCAATCCAAGCGATGTGCAGGCGGGCGGCGTGCTGGAAGGCATCGGCGAGGAGATTGTCGGCAATGATCCGGCGCAGCCGCTGGACATCCTGGCGTTGCAAGAGACGACGAGCAATCCCATCACGGTTGCGCCGATTGTAACCGGCTTGAATTCGTTTTATGGCGTCTCCGGCATGTATGCCAGCAGCAGTTATCAGGCGACGCAATTCGGCGGCAGCGGCAACAATGGCAGCGGCAACGGCCCGAACGCGCTGGTGTATAATACGAAAACCGTTCAACTGCTCGCCTCCGTGCCGGTGGACCCGCCAGGCGGCATTGGCTATCTGGGTTCGGCCAGCGGCGAGTATCGCGAAGTGATGCGTTATGAATTCGCGCCCGCCGGGGTCGCGCCCGACGCCGCGAATGAGTTTTACCTTTACGTCAGCCACTATAAAGCGAGCACCGGCACGGCCAACGAGAATTACCGCAACGGCGAGGCGAAGATCATTCGCAACGATGAGGCAGGCAATCTGCCGGCCACCGCCCGCGTCCTTTACGTCGGCGACTACAACGTGGATAACAGCGGCGAGCCGATGTATCAGACGATGTTGTCCAACTCCGCCCCGAACGGCATTCATCAGGGGCAGGGCATTGACCCGCTGAATCCGGTGGACGATCCGAATCTCAACTGGAGCTCCAGCACCACCGATCCCAACATCCTCGTCATGCTCACGGAACATAGTTACGACCTCGAATACCGTGACGATTTGCAGGTGATGACCACCAATGTTTATTACGGCGCGGACGGCGGATTGGAATATGTTCCCGGAACGTATCATGCGTTTGGCAACGACGGCACGACACCTTACCTTGGCACGATTAGCTCCCGTGCCAACACTTCGCTGAACAACCGGTTGGTGACGAACGCGCCGGCGTTTATCAGTGCTTCACAGCTTTACCTTGATCTTACTGACGCCAGCGACCATCTGCCCGTCGTGGCCGATTACACCATTCCTCTGCCCGCGCCGGTCATCTCCAGTTTCAACGCCGTCGGCACGAATCTCGTTCTGAATGCGGTCAACTGCGTCACCGGTGCCGTCCTGACCGTGCTGATGAGCACGAACCTTGCGCTCCCGCTCTCCAACTGGACCGCGCTGGCGGCCACCCAAACCACCAACGGCAGCTTCACGTTCACCGCCACCAACGCGGTGGATCCGGCTGCTTTCGGACGGTTTTATCTATTGCAGGAAAAGTGAATCCTTGCCTGCCGGCGCGAACGCGGCAGATTGCCGCCGGCGCAAAAACGAATTGTTGCCGGAATGTTTCCGCAATGTCTCCGGTTTGCCATCGGTCATTGATTCAATAGCAGGGTTGAAGTTTGTTCCTCCAACTGCAACCGGATAGACGCATGGTTGCCTTCGAGCACGCGCGGGTGCCTGCCTGCGCGTGCTTCCTTTTTCCGCCGGCCAACTTCGCACAAAAATAAAAAGGCGCATCCGAAGATGCGCCGGTTGGAAAGATAACTTCAAGGATCAGACTTTTCTGCGCAAACGGAAGATCAGCGCCAACAAACCGCCCGCGCCGCCTAGGCTTAATACCGTCGGTTCGGGAACGCTTTGAATTGAGATCGGAATAAACTCCGGGGTCGTAGTGCTGCCGGATGTATAGGCTGAATCAATGCCGATGATGGTCACTGGACCGGTTGGGATGGTTTCGCCAAACATGTTGGCATTGGCCGCGGAATAGGATGTCGGCCAATAATAGAGCGTCATGCTGCCACTGCCATCGGTCATGGTCAGCGTAAGATTGGCCGTGCCCCAAGTTTCACCCGGAGTCAGTGTGCTGCTTCCGGAAGAGATGGTGATGTTATCCAGTTGGATCAAAGAACCGGCAATGCTTTGGGGCAAGGTCGTCAAGTTAAGACTGGAGACGGTTTGAATTGACGGCGATGGCGCGGCATGACCTGCTGATTCCAGGCTGATTGAGGTTAAGGTGCCAAGCTCAGGAATCTGGTGATAAGGAGAATAAGTTCCAGAAACGCTGATGGCATCGCCAACGGTTGGTGTGTAAGTGCTCCCACCGGGAAGCGCGCCAAACACATCCAGCGATCCCGTTGAATCCTGGGCTAGAAACGCCCAACTGGTGTAAGTCTTTCCGTTCACGGTGCCCGGCTGGGAAAGAATAGCCGAAATCACGGGAAATGCCCCGGAAGCATTGTCATACGTTACCGCAGTGCCGCTGGCATCAGCAAAAATGGTGGCGGCGCTGTCGGCTAGGGCGTTTGCAGCGGAAAGTGCGACGGTGGAGGCGATGAGACTGGTTAAAAGACAATAATTTTTCATGACGAAATATGTTGGATTCAAAGTTTATTTTTTAGGGTTTTTCAAAATGCCAATTCTACCTTGCTCTTTATGACTGAAATCGCCAGAGAAGTCAATTTTATTTCGGGTTTGGGTGTTACGTTTTGGTTACGGCTTGATTGTGGCGGGCCTCGGAAATCAATGTTCGCCTGTGGCCGCCCATCTCATGGGTTCGCCGCGCGATAGGGCGGATCCCAGATGACATCCGGCAGCAGCGGCTCGTTTTCGCCGCCGTTGGAAGGGTTATTCTGGATGTAGCTGGTTTTGAAATAGGCGACATGGCCGTCAAAGAAATTCACTTCCCCGCCCTTGTTATGCCGTGAAGCAAAGCTGTTTTGGCGGTTGGCCGGATTGACAGAATTCCATTGAGGTGAACCATTGACCACTTCCGTGACCGGATCAAAGACACAATCAAACATGAAGACCGTCGCGGATGCCTTTAGAGCGGTCATCTTGGGCATTTGCGGATAATCCATGGCGGATGTATAACCGCCCGTGTTTTTTCGTTTTAAATCAATGTTCATGGCATAACTGAAGAACCCGTTCGCGCCATTAAGTTCCAATGTATTGGCAATCGTGGTGGGCGTCATGGTGGCCGAAGGGCATTCCCAAATGGGGCCTTGAGCGCCGGGAAAAGGCATATAAGTCGCCGCCGATACCGCTACGGTGCCTCGCCCGGTTGATTGTGAATTGTAATAATATTGGAGGGGATGTTCGGCCACCAACTGCGGCAGCAGATTAAACCAGGCATTGGGATCATTCGGTGTGCCGTCGGTGCCGCTGCCGGGATAGCTGCCGGCACTAGACATTCCATCGCGCGGGATGCGGTCGTTGTTGTCCGGGGAATAAATTTGAATGGCCAGCCCCCACTGCCGCAGATTGGAGGTGCAGTTCGCGCGCCGGGCCTTTTCCTTGGCTTTGGACAGGGCCGGCAGCAGCATAGCCGCCAGAATGGCGATGATGGCGATGACGACCAGCAACTCAATCAGCGTGAATGCGCACCGCTTTACGGCGGCATTCCCGCCCGATACATTATTTTTATCTAGCATGTTGCGATTCCAAACCGGCGATTACGGGGTGCTGACCTTGAAAAACTGGCTGGCGGCAGCATTGGTCGCCGTATAGACACCAGTGCTGGGATAATAACTCAAACCAAAAGTCTGAATCCACGGTCCCAACAAGTTCGTGGCATTATACACGCTGTAAGTCGAACCGTCAATCGCCGGCCAGGTCAGTTGGGAAACCCCGTTGCTGACAGTCAAGCCCGCTGCAAACGGCGCGGGCTGGGTGGTGACAATATCCTGATACCGCGTCGGATAAAGTTCAGGCTGGGTGGTGCTGTAAATCTCCATTTCGCCGGTAATTTCATACGCAAAGCTGGGGATCGGTTTGCCGAAGAAATTAGTGGACAAAGTGTTCACCGCATTAGTGTAGGAATAAACATAGACCGTGATATACGGCTGGCCGGCCGAGTAAGGCTGGGCAAACGCATACAGCCCCTTGCCGGTGTTGACTCCGAAGTTGCCGCTGACCGGAGTGCCGGTGGCCGAGGAGTAAAGATAGACATTGGTGAGCGTAACCAAGGAACCTTGGACGCCAAGCCCGTAATCGCCCATTGGATTGGTGGCCATCAATAATAGGTTGAGTGGCTGGGTTGCAGGCAGCGGGTTGCCGGAACTAAGGATGGTTATGCTGTTGCTGGCCGTCGTAACATTGGGAACCAACTCCAATTGGCCGTAATACTGCTGGGCTGAACCCGTCACACTTACCAAGGCTCCGGCCGGAGGCACGTTGGTGCTGCCGGTGCCATTGACAAAGACCAGCGCGCCACCCGTCCCGTCTTGAATATAGTATTCCGAATAGGTCTTGGAAATGATGGCCCCAAACGTTGTCACCACGCCTTGAACATTATAGATGGTGGAGCCGTTGATGTTCATTGATCCGGCAGGGGCGTTTGAAATTAGAAAGCTGTGCAGATAGCCGATCGTCACCGTGGGCGGCGGGATCACCAGCAGATTGGCCGTGGCACTGTTTTGACTGCCCGCGCCGCCGGTGGCCGTGACATAATAGGAGCCGGAATTGCTAAAATCAAGATTGGCCAGGGTCAAGGTCGGACCCGTTCCCAACTGACTATAACTGCCGCTGCCGGCCGGCGCGAAATACCACTGATAAGTGATTAAACCGGTGCCAACGGCATTGGCCGTCAATGTGATGGTCGCACCCTGAGAATTAGTCTGGCTCAGGGGCTGCAACATAAAGATGGGTGGCGTGGGTGTGGTATTGACCGAAACCACCGCCACATAGCTCGTCACGCTGCCGGACGCGTCGGAAACAGCCACGCTGTAGTTGCCAGTAGCAGTCAGGTTGCTCAAGTTCAAAACATTGCTGGTCGAACCGAAAATCGTCGAGCCGTCATCGGACAACGGCGCGTTGTTTAAAAGCCATTGATAAGTCACGTCAATGCCGGAGGCGGCGGAATACAGCGTGATCGCGTTGCCGGAATATACGTTGGTTCCCTGCGGCTCCACGCCGATCACCGGCAACTGCGAAATCGCCGCGTCCACGTCAGCGGGCGTGGTGCCGACCTTCACGTCGCCGATTGCCACCACGCCTTGATTGGCGTATTGGCTGAAACCGATATGGCTGATGTTGATGTTCTGGAGAACGGTGCTGGTCGTGGTGTCCACGGGATAAACATAATTGGCCCCGGCTCCGGACGGCGATCCCAAATCGTCAACCGACGGGTTGACCCACAAGGTGCCGCCGGTAAGCGGATTGCCGTTGATTGGATCATAGGCGATCACCACCTGATAGGTTATGCTCGTGGCCAGGTCCATCGGGAAATTCGTGGCTCCAACCGTTGTGATCGAGGTCGCAAAATTGGCAATTCCCAGGCGGTAGGTTCCGGGCACGACCGTGTTTTTGGTGTCAATGAAAATTTTACAAACCGCGTTGTTGGTCGTATCGCCGAAATTCACAAAATAACCGCCGTTGACCGTCGGGAGCTTGCTGGCGTTGATGGTGAAACTTGCATACAAAAGCGTGCTGCCCGTGTTGTTCGTGAAGGGCGCCGCCACGGCGTCGGAATGACTGGAGTCAAGAACCAGCAGATTGCTGACCACGAAAGCGTCCTTGACGGGCGTGGCGGGCGCATAGCAATACCAGACCCCGTCGGTCTCGATCAGCCCGTCGGAATAAGTCAATGAATCCTGAAAAAGGACATTCGCCCGCAGCGACCAGGTTGTGAGGAATACGAAACAGAGCAGCGCAATTATTTTTTTCATAAGTGATAGGTTTTGGTTCTGGAATATTGGTTCCAGCAATTCGTATTCATTGTATCAAATCTCAGCCCTGATTCTGTTACATTTGCGAAACACTTTGCCGCAAAATTTAAGGTGGTCACCAGATTTTCTGGCAAGCTTTTGCCAAAAAAGGGCTGCCATTGAGGGATGCCCGGTTCACCCGGCCGCGCCAAACAAAGTCGCAACCCGGCTTGGCGGTTTTATTTGCCGGCACGGACATTCCTTGTTTGCTGAACCGTTTACCGTTGAAAATTTATTCAAATTGCCCGGTGCCGGGCAAGCAATTTGTCGAAAAGTTGTTCACCGCGTTCACCGCCATTCACATCCGCAAAATTTCCTTGGGCGGCTGAACGTAAAATCATTATGCTCCGTCCAACTAGAACCAAATTGAAAACCATCGCATGAAAAGAATTCTCGGCCTTTTGTCCGTCCTTGCCGCCAGCTCGCTCGCGGCCGCCGAACCGGCGGCCACCAACGCGCCCGCCGCCAAAAACGAAGTCGCGGTGATTCCCGACGCCACGCACAAGCCGGTGCAAGTCACCAACACCGTGACCATCGCCGGCGAACGCGTGACCTACACGGCGGAGACGGGCATGTTGCCGGTCTTGAAAGCCGACGGCACATCCCGCGCCTCGGTTTTTTATGTGGCCTACACGCGGCGGGACGTTGACAAACCGCGGCGGCGCGGCCGGTGACATTTTGTTTCAACGGCGGACCCGGCTCGGCCTCGGTCTTGCTGCATCTCGGCGCGCTCGGCCCGCGCCGGGCGAAGATGAATCCCGACGGCTCGCAGCCCGCGCCGCCGTTCACGCTGGTGGACAACGAATACTCCGTGCTCAACGCCAGCGACCTGGTGTTCATTGACCCGGTGGCGACGGGTTTCAGCCGCGTGGCGAAGGATGAAAAGGCGAATGACTTTTTCGGCGACTCGGCGGATCTGGATTCCGTCGGCGAATTCATCCGGCTGTGGACGACGCGGCACGAGCGCTGGCTCTCGCCGAAATTCTTGTGCGGCGAAAGCTACGGCGTGTTTCGCGCGGCCGGGCTGGCGGACCATCTGCGCGGGCGCTACGGCATGTATTTGAACGGGCTGATTCTGGTTTCCGGCGTGCTGGATTTTGCCACCATCAGCGGCGGGACGGGAAACGACCTGCCGTATCCGCTGATTCTGCCGGCCTACACGGCGGCGGCGCATTTCCACAAAAAACTGCCGCCGGATTTGCAGGCGGACTTGGACAAGGCGCTGGCCGAAGCGCGCGCGTTTGCCAAGGGCGAATATGCGGCGGCGTTGCTGGCCGGCGCGGAGCTGCCGGCGGATGAGCGGAAAAAAATCGTGGCGGAACTGGCGCGGTTGACCGGCCTGCCGGCATCGGTGATCGAAGACAACAACCTGCGCATTGATCCCGGCGTGTTCCGCAAACAATTGTTGCACGACGAAGGTTTGATCCTGGGCGCTTACGATGCGCGGCTGACGGGGCGCGATGGCGATAATGCCGCCAACGGCCCGGATTTTGACCCGTCGGATGCCGCCGTGATGGGGGCGTTTTCGGCGGCGATGAATTCTTATGTGCGCAGCGAACTGAAATTTGAGGATGATTTGCCGTATGAAATCCTGGCCGGCGTGCAGCCGTGGAATTATGGCGCGCGCAACAGCTTTCCCAACGCGAGCGAGCGGCTGGCCTCGGTGATGAACCAGAATCCGTATCTGAAAATCCTCGTGTGCGGCGGACGGTGCGATCTGGTCTGCCCGATTGACACGATGCGCCACAGCGTGGATCACATGCCGTTGGCGGAGGCTTACCGGAAAAACGTGAAATTCGCGGAGTTCGACGCCGGCCACATGATGTATATCAACCAGCCGGACTTGCAAAAGCTGCAGTCGGAAATCGAAAGCTTTGTGCGGCCCTGATTTTTTAGGCGAACAGTTATTGGTGGGCCAGCCATTGTCCGCGGACCATGGCCTTGATGGACGGGGTGAGCGGCGGCAGTTTGGCTGAATTCAGAAAGTTCATGTCAAACGCCCAGTTGCGCGTGGGCGGGTTGTAATAATTCCCGGTTTGATGCCAGTGGTTGGTGGCATATTGGCTGTAGAAAAGCACCACGATGGAACCGTTGTAGGTCAGAGTTTTACTGCTCCAATTCTCCAGCAGCCGCATGAAGTTTTCCACACCGCCGCTGTAGTCGCCGCTGATGGTGGGATCACTTTGGACAATGCCCTCAAGCATCGCGGCATTGACGGTGGTGCTGCCGGGCGTGGGCATCAGGCTCGTAACACTGTCGCTCCAATTGGTGGAAAGGACCGTGACGGAATCCCCCATCAGCGCCGACGGATAAGTATGGAGGGTGTTCGTGGTTCCCAGCGCGGAACCGGTGTTGTTCTTGGAATTGTAATTACCCAAGACATAGATCGGAAACGGCGTGGCCACCGAGAACCCGGGCGGTGTGGACTGATTGCCAGGATTAGGCAGCAGACTTCCATTCGCCACGCGCACTGCCGGGAGTTGCGAGGTGGTCAAAGGCACACTGTTGTAGACATAAACGGAATCTATGTGATGGCCGGAATGAAGCACTTTTTGGACATCATAGACATAGCCGCTGTTGGAGATGCCGGGGCTGGTATTCGTTAGCCAGACAATGAGCTTGGATACATCAACCTGAACCGCCTCCACCCGTTTGGCCGGACCGCTGCCGCCATTCCAGCCTTCGCGCCAGTCATAAAAGGCGGCATTGGTCACAAACGAATAAGTGGAAAAAACGACATTTGAGTGGAAGGCGGTTGCCACATAATTGGATTGCATGATGGTGTGGCTGGTCCGGTTGGTGACGAAATAAAGGTCAAACGGAATTTGCGTCAGCCCCGAATCTTGAAAATAAACGAACATGTTTGTGCCGGTGGGGGTGAGCGGTCCGTCGTTGGTGCCGCAGGCGAAGTTGGTAATGACGAGGTCGGCCTCGTTCGCGGGATACGCCTGACCGTTGGTCGAATAGGCGGAGGCGGTTCCCATGGCATAAGCCGACGGGGGCAGGTCGAGCAACCCCATGATGGTGTTTGGATTGTTGTTGGTGCCAATCGGCATGACCAATGAATTGGCATTGTTCACGGGCTGGCCGGCCATCGAAAAGTGGGACGCTCCCGAACCGCTGTAATTCAAGGCAAACGGGTTGGCGACTTGGGAAAAATTGGTGCCCACCGCCGTGACCGATGAAGAAAACGTGCAGACCGACGAGCCTTCCCAGATGTTCTGGTTGCAGAAAACCGGGCCGGTGATGGTCATGGTCGCACCCGGATCAATCTCCAGATTGACATTGTAAAAAATGGCGAATTGAAACAGTGGAATATTGGCAAATTGCAGCGCCTCGTGGATGGTGGCCGGGACATTGTATTGCTGGCCAATCGGGGTGGCCGTGGCATAGACATCAACATTCTGCGCATAAGCAAACAGACCGGGTAATTGCGAGTTCAACTGGACGGCGGTGCTGGACTGCGGGGCAAAAATTACGCTGACCTGACCCGCGTTGCCGTTGGTGTCGCTAAAAGTGTATTGCTCCGGCCAGGTTGACTGATCAATGGTGGTCGGCAAAGTGATGTAGGCGTTTGCATTGGAAATGCTCAAGTTAATGAAGTCCCGGTCCATCTGGCCAATCGTTCTTTCCACGGCGGCCTCGGCGGCATTCTGGCTCATGTTGTATTGATTGTTTCGCGCGGTCACGGTGGCATTGCTGAACGCCCAGTAAAGAATGCTTGAGAAAACGAGCAAAGCGACGGCCAAGAATGTCATCGTCGTGATGAGCGCGAAACCTTGAGCGTCCGGTCGGCTGAGTTTGGAGGTGATTTTAATTTGCATGGTCTGGTCCTGTTTTAATCCAGCGCCCGCCGGCAGACCCGGGTGCGCAACTGGTAATAATCATACGCATTCAGGCCGCCGTTGGTGCTGATGACGGCAATCGGATATTCCCACTGGTAAAATTGCAATTTTACCGTATAGACTTGGTTGTTTTTCACGAAATTTGAGACGGTATTCCCCCAGCAATCCTGCGCGGAAAAAACGTCCATGTTGGTGATGTAACTGGCCAGATTCACGGTCGTGGTGGAATTGGTCGTCACATAGAGCCACAACAGGTTGTTTGAAGAAATCATATCGTTTCCCCCTGCACTGCCCAGCGTGTTGGTTTGCAGGTAATAGAGTGAATAAGGTGGCCCGCTGAAATTGGTGGTGGTGAAAACCTGAAGAGCATTGCCAACCGCCCCGGCGGTTCCCGCCACAGCGGTGAAGCTTCCCGGAGTTGTCGGCGTTGCCCACTTGCAGTCCCTTGGCCTGCCGGATGTCGTCCCGGATCTGATTCAGCGCCTTGCGGGAACCCTGGGTGGCCGTCAACTTGGTCGCCGCCAGCGTGTAAATGCGCAACGCAAATATCTGGATGGCGACAACCACGCCGACCATGATGGCCAGATAAATGCCGGCGGAAACCATCATTTCCACCACCGTGAAAGCGGAGCGCTTCCGCCGCCGGCAGCCATTCTGAATTGGAGAAAAGATTTTCATTGGTCAGGCGCCCGCAAGGCAATCGCGGTGTTGGTGCAAAGCTGTCCCGTCAACGGGAAAGTCCACACAACGTCCGATCGGATTTGACGCAGGGTTACATAGTTAAGATTTAGCGAGGCGAAAACATTGGTGATCGTCACGTAATTCGTGATATAAATCGGCGCTCCGCTCGTGGGCACGTCCAAGGTGTCCACCACCGGCGGCAGATTGGTATAACCGATGGAGGGCGAAAACCCCAGTTCGTCGCCGGTGCCCGGCCCATAATTCGTGTTGGGCCACCGCACATAATCCCATTGCGCCGACTTGGCCTGTTCCAAGCCCTGCGACGCATACGACTGGGCGGCCAGCGACATGGAACTAAATTCCGCCAGCCGGTTGACCTGCACATAACCAAAAATCAAGCCACTGATCACCATTCCGAAAATAAAAAACGACACCAGCAACTCGGCCAGGGTAAAACCCGACCGTTGGTCATTTGGGGACGCCAGATGCAAAATCATATAATATGGATTCCGACCAGTTAAAACCAAAGCAAGTCACATACCACAATGCCAACACGAAATTTGTCCACATATCATCGTCTCATCGGCAGGCAATTGTCCCACAATTTGACATTTATGTCGCTTCAAAACTCCCGCCGAGACGGCGCTTTCACAAAGCTGGTCGCGCGCAAATAGGTTGGTTCCAGTTTTTCGCCCGGCATAAAATCCGTCCGCCCGGCCGCCAACAGGGCCACCATCGCCGCCGCCGGAAATAAACAGCGTTCCATCTCCGGCCCCACGCAAATCTCGCCCGCAATTTTTCGCGCCTCAAAATCCGGCCGTCGGCACAATCTGCAGCGGTGAGATTTCTTCCCTCTGCGCGCCGGAAATCTCCCAGGTCGCGAGATAAAATTCCCCGCGCTGCGCGTCCAGCATCACGTTCACCCGTCCGAAAATTTTCCGTGCCTGCGCCTGCGCCGCCAGACACTCCGCGCTGCTCA
Source organism: uncultured Verrucomicrobiae bacterium (assembly GCA_963738225.1). Taxonomy (GTDB): domain Bacteria; phylum Verrucomicrobiota; class Verrucomicrobiia; order Limisphaerales; family UBA11358; genus UBA11358. The sequence continues at coordinate 80,924 of CAVTVR010000003.1, read as the reverse complement.
CGCCCAGCAGTTTCACGCCGCGCGCCAATTGCCAGCCCTGTGCCACCGCAATCGCCGCGCGGATGCCCGTGTAGCTGCCCGGCCCCAGACCGACCGCGATAACTTCGATTTCTTCGCGCAAAATTCCTGATTGCGCCAGAACTCGTTCAATCAGGCCAAACGCGTTCGTCGTCCGCCCGCCGCCGCCCTCGACGGCTTCGGCCAAAACGATGCCGTCGCGCGCCACCGCCACACTCCGCTGTTCCGACGAAAATTCAAGTGCCAAAATCGTCATAAATTATTTTCCGTTCCGATTCGCCGGTGATTTCCAACTGAACATTTTTCAAATCGCAAATCGCAAATCGCAAATCGCAAATTCTCTCCGCCCATTCAATCACCGCCACGCCGTCCGGCGACAAATATTCTTCAATTCCGGCGGAAAGAATTTGCCCGCGCGTTTCCAGCCGATACAAATCCAGATGAAAAAGCTTCAGCCGGCCGCCGCCGTATTCGTTGACCAGCGTGAACGTCGGCGAATGCACGCGCGCCGTGACGCCCAACCCGCGCGCCAGCCCGCGCACAAACTGCGTTTTGCCCGCGCCCAGTTCGCCGGTCAGCGCGATCACCCTGCCGCGCCGCGCCGCGCGGCCAAATTTTTCGCCGAGCGCTTCCGTTTCCGCCGGGCTGTGAGAAAACATTTCCACCGGATCAATTTTTATTTCCGCCGGTTCCCGTCGTCGCGCTGGCGGCGGCCTTGCTGATCAGGTAATTTCTTACCAGCAAGCCGGAAGGTTTTAGCATGGCATCCGTCCACGGACCCGTTGCGCTGGCACCGGGTTGAAACGCGGCGGACGTCTCGCCCAGAGCCGCCGCCGACCAGTTCGCACAACCAATGTGATTTGTCGCCAGCCAGTCCCACCAAATTTGCGTCTCCACGGGATCGTAGGCGCCGCCGCCGGAGGCCGAACTAGTGCCGTATTCAGTGCAAAAAAGCGCGACGCCGTTTTTCAGCGCCCGCGAGCCGTTGTCACGCAGCGACTGCCGATGGGTTGCCGCATAAAAATGGATCGAGTAGGCGACGTTGGTTGAGATGGTGATGGGATTTTGCGAGGCCTCGTCGCATTCCTGATCCCAGTGCCGGCTGCCGCAGATGATGATGCCGGCCGGATCAATGGCGCGAATCGTTTTGATGATCGCTTCGTGATAAGCTTTGATAACCGGCCAGGATTCCTGCACCGGTTCATTCCACGGTTCATACATGATGTTGAGCGTGTTTCCATAAGCCGCCGCCAAAGTCGAGAAAAAGGCGCGGGCCGAGGCCACGTCGTTTTGCGCGCCGCCCATCGCATGCCAATCCACAATCGCATAAATCCCGTTGGCCAGGCACGCATCCACCACCGTCCGGACTTTGGCGATTTCATTCGTGGGATTCCGCCGGTAAGCGCCGGGCAGAATGGGAATTCGGATGACGGTGCATTTCCAGTCCTGGGCAAAATGATTGATGGCGCTGGCATTGTAAAATTGCGTCCCCATTGACGACCAGCAATACAGGGACATTCCATGCAGCGCGATCGGCTCGCCTCGCTGATCAACGATTTTATTTCCGGCCACATTGAGCCGGCCATGAATTCCGGCAAAGGTCGGCTGCCCGAAACTCAAGGAAGCCGGGGCCAGACCGGTCAACCCGATCAAAATCATTTTGAAAAACCCGCGCAACGTGTGGCGGCGTGAATTGTTTGTTTTAATTTTCATAAAGCAGCGGTCGGTTCTTATGGTTGACTGGTCGTTATCAGGTTTTCGAGTGGAGCAAAGTGAGCATAGCCCTGGGCATTGAAGGGATGCGCGCCGTGTTTGTCGCGTATCACAATGCCATCGCCCGCGACGATTTTTCCGATGCAGCTCAATTTCAATTTTGGAAACTTCTTTTTCCACGCGTCCAGCAACTTCACCGCGCTCTTGCTCGCGACGGTGAACAGCAGTTCAAAATCCTCGCCGTCCGTCAGCGCCGCCAGCGCCGCCGGTTTTACGGTAGGGACGGCGCGCTGCGCCGTCCGGTCGTCGCAGCGCGACGACCCTACCTTCGCCGCGCGCGAAACCGGTAGCGCCGATTTCAAAATCTCCGCGCCAACGCCGCTGGCGTTCAAAATGTGCCGCAGATCGCCGGCCAGTCCATCGCTCAAATCAATCATTGCGTGAATGGAAAAGTGTTCCGCCAGCCAGCGTGCTTCGTCCAGTCGAGGCTCGAAATCGAGATGCTTGCCGGCCAGCGAGCCGCCGAGTTCGCCGGTCACAAAAATGGCGTCGCCAAGTTTCGCGCCGCTCCGCAAAATTTGTTTTCCGCGTGCGACTGTGCCGAGCAACGCGATGGAAATCAAAATTCGTTCAGGATTTGTCGTCGTCTCGCCGCCGACAATCGCCACGCCGAATTTTTCCGCCAGCGCGTTCAGGCCGGCGTAAATTTTCGCCACGAATTCCGCGTCGAAATTTTCCGGCAGCGCGATGGTCACCAGCGCGGCGGCGGGCGTGCCGGCCATCGCTGCGATGTCGCTCAAACAACGCGCCAGCGCCTTGCGCCCGATTTTTTCCGGCGACGTTTCCCGCGTGAAATGGACGCCTTCCACCACCGCGTCGGTCTTGAACAAAATCAATTTGTCCGGCACGCCCAAATCCAGCACCGCGCAGTCGTCGCCCACGCCGGTCACGACGGTTTCATTGGCCGGCAGCGATTTCGTCAGGCGCGCGATGAGTTCAAACTCGTTCATCGGGTTTGCGCGAAGAGGATAACCAGATTGGCCGTGTTGAACAAGCTGTGCGCCGCGATGGGCGCGAGCAGACAATCGGTTTTTTCGTAGAGCCAGGTGAACACCAGCGCCAGCGCGAACAGCGGCACAAACGTCGGCGCGTTGAGGTGAATGAGCGCGAAAAGAAAACTCACGCCGAACCACGCGAGCCTCGGCCAGCCCAGTTGTTTGAGGAACGGAAACAGCACGCCGCGAAAGATGAATTCCTCCGCCACCGGCGCCAGGACCATCGCAAAAAAAGCGAGGTAGCCGCGCAGCCACCACGATTTCGCGCCGGCGAACACTTCGACCGCGCGCTGGTCTTCCGCCGGCCAGCCGATTTTTTCCAGCGCCAGCGCCGAGCATTGTTGCAGGCCCAGCACCACCGGCAGCGCCACTGCCAGCGACCCGGCGGCGAGCAGCAGCGCCTTTTTCAGATTCGCATTGCGGAGGCCAAACGCATCGCGCCAATCCACGTCCTGGCGTTTCAGGAAAAAGAAAATCAGAACCCACGCCGCGCCTTGAAAACTCAACGTCGCCACCAGAATGTTCGCAAAGCTGTCCGGGGATTTGAAAGCCGCCACGCCCGCCTGCCGCAGCAGTCCCGCCGTCACCACGCCGAGACACAGGCAGACGAACACGCCCGCGACCAGTTGGATCACGGCTTCGGCCCGCCACGGCTTTGGCGACAACATGATTTCAGCCTAGCGCAGCCGCCCGCGGGAGACGACGCAAAATTATTCGCGGCGAGGCGCGTTTTGCGGCAGATTCTCAAAATGGATGCGAAACACACCAACCGGCTCGCGCAGGAAAAATCGCCGTATCTGCTCCAGCACGCGCACAATCCCGTGGACTGGTTCGCGTGGAACGCCGAGGCGTTCGCCAAGGCGCGGACGGAGAACAAACCGGTTTTTTTGAGCATCGGCTACTCGACCTGCCACTGGTGCCATGTCATGGAACGCGAAAGTTTCGAGGACGAAACCATCGGCGCGTTCCTGCGCGAACATTTTGTCAGCATCAAGGTGGACCGCGAGGAGCGGCCGGACGTGGACAAGATTTACATGACGTTCGTGCAATCCACCACCGGCGGCGGCGGCTGGCCGCTGAACGTTTTTCTCACGCCGGAGCTGAAGCCGTTTTTCGGCGGCACTTATTTTCCGCCGGACAACCGTCACGGCCGTCCCAGTTTCCCGCAAGTGCTCCAGCAAATTGCCGAGCTCTGGCGCGAACGGAAAATGGAAATCGCCGCCTCTGCCGACGAACTGCACGCGCGGCTGGAACTCGCCGTCGCGCGCGACACGAAAACGGGTTTTCCGCTGACGCCCGAAACGCTGCGGCTGGCGGCCGAAATGTTCAAGGAGCCTACGATCCCGCGAACGGCGGCTTCGGCGGCGCGCCGAAATTCCCGCAGCCGTCCATTCCGTCGTTCGTGCTGCGCGCGGCCAAACGCTTTGGTGACGACGCGGCCGTCCAAATGGTTTTGCACACCTGCGAGCGCATGGCCGCCGGCGGCATCCACGACCAGCTCGGCGGCGGATTCGCGCGCTACGCGGTGGACGCGGAATGGCTCGTGCCGCATTTCGAAAAGATGCTCTACGACAACGCGCAGCTCGCGCAGCTTTACCTCGATGCGTTTCTCGTCAGCGGCGCCACACGCCATGCCGAAGTTGTCCGTGACATTTTGGATTATGTCCTGCGCGACATGACGCATCCCGATGGCGGATTTTTCTCCGCCGAGGACGCCGACAGCGAAGGGCACGAGGGAAAATTCTACTGCTGGACGAAGGACGAACTGGCCAGGCTGTTGTCGCCCGAAGAATTCATCGTCGCCGCAAATTACTTTGGCATCACCAAGGAAGGCAACTTCATTGACCACAGCCATCCGCAGCCGTTGCCGGGGCAAAACGTCTTGAGCCTCGTGAATCCCCATCTTGCCGAAGCCGACAAACCGCTGCTCGCCTCCGCCAAAATGAAAATGGCCGAAGCCCGCGCCAAACGCGTCCGTCCGCATCGCGACGACAAAATCCTCGCGTCGTGGAACGGCCTGATGCTCGGCGCGTTCGCCCGCGCGTCCGCAGTTTTGGACGAGGAAAAATATCTGGCGGCGGCGGAGAAAAACCTGAAATTCCTCCGGAAAAAACTCTGGGAGCCGCCGGTTCAATCCGCAATCCGCAATCCGCAATCCGCAATTTTCGGCACGCTCTTTCACCGCTGGCGCGACGGCGAGCGTGACCACGTCCAGTTGCTTGAAGGCTGCGCGTTCCTGCTCGACGGCGTGATTCAACTTTATGAAGCCACGCTGGAGCCGAAGCACCTCGATTTCGCGGTGTCGCTGGCCAGGGCGATGATCGCCAGATTTTACGACGCGGCGAACGGCGGTTTCTGGCAAAGTCCCGCCGGCGCGACCGGTTTGATTCTGCGTGTGAAGGACGACTACGACGGCGCGGAGCCCAGCGGCAATTCCGTTGCCACGCTCGCGCTGCTCAAGCTCGCCGCCATCACCGGGCGCGAGGATTTCCGCCAGCCGGCCGAGGCGACGCTGCAATTTTTTGCGCACCGGCTCCAAAACCAGCCCGCCGCGCTGGCGTTCATGCTGCACGCGCTGGATTTCTGGCTGGACGAACCGCGACGAGTGGTGATTGCGGGAGATGTGAATTTCCCAAATTTTAACGAACTGCTCCGCGCCGCGCATTCGGTTTATCAGCCGAATAAAATTGTATTGGGCAACATCGGTGCGGTCGAACCGTTCGCCAAAACGTTGTCCGCAAAAACAGGAGCAACCGTTTTTGTTTGCACGGGAACCGCCTGCCAGCCGCCGACGAGCGATGCGGCGAAGGTTAAAGAACTGCTGCGGTAAAAAAAGCGGAAGCGTTGCCGGCGAAAAGCCACTGGCGGTGGCTCAATTTCCTGCGGTAGGGACATCGCGCTGCGATGTCCCGGCGGTAAAGCCGCCGGAGCTTTGCGCCCGAGATAGGGGCGCAGACGGCGCGGCGCGCCATCCGTAGTAGAGCGTGCCCATGCGCACAGTGTGCGCGGGAAATTCAAGGGCGTCTATTCCCGGCGCGGTTCAGTCGGCGCACAGACATCCGGCTGGCGGTTCAGGGAAACGTGACACGAACGAACAGGGCCGGATAATTGTTGGGGACGCCGAACATAAACGGATTGCCACCCGACCCGGCGGTGCCCAAAACATACCAAGTGTTCAAGTCGGGGCTGATTTGAACGGTGTAATTCCGGAATGAAGGCACTCCCTTCCACACAATGAGGCCAGGCATCGGCATGGACAGTATGGGCCGTGAAACCAAGGCAACCTTGCGCACGTTAAACGAGACGGCGGCGGAGCCAGTGTCGTCGCCGAAGAAGAGGTAGCTGGCTTGGTTATAGGGGTAGCCAAAGGCCGAATAGTTTCGCAACGGGCCGGAGAGGATGTTTGTGCCGTTGGCCGAGAGGACATAATTGGACGCCGAGATTGACACGGCATAATTGACGAACGCGGCGGTGGTCGTAAAATTGGTGTCCTCCCCATGGGTAAAGAGAGTGGGTGTGGCCGACTGGGCAAAAATGGTGTTCGTCCAAAAGCCGAGTTCCACGCCGTTCAGGTCGTCCCCGAGAACGATGACCGAAAAGCCCGCCTGGTTGGTGGAGACGTGCGATTCGGCATTGAGCAGGACCTCAAACGCCACGCTGAATCCGTTCGTCCGGTTCAAATCCGGTCCCGGACTTTCATACCAGCCGGCTTGGGTGGAGGCCGAGGCGGTGGTGTCCAGCAACACCGAATCATTCGTCAACATTTCAACCGGGGCGGGAAGGGCGACGACGCCGTAAGACCAGCCCTGGCCCTCCGGCAGGCCGCTGAAGCTGCCGGCGTCATAGAGGGGTTGGGCCAGGGCCGCCGGGGTTGGCGCCAGCCACAGGTCGGCGGACAGCAACACGACCCGGGCCAATGCGGGAAACCTTCTGATGTTCATGCCGGCATCATACCAGCAGAATGCCATTAGGTAAAATGAAAAACAGATTAAGAGCTTGTCCGTAAATAAAATTTCGATGCTAAAATCCCAATAAATTCGCCTGTTTTTCGCGCAAAAACCTTATTTACGGACAAGCTCTAAATCAATTTCACGCGTTGCCGGCATGATTTCTTGCTTGACCAGAATCCCGCACAGGCGCATTGTCGCTTCGTTCAATGCAGACAGTCCCGACAATTTATTGCGCCGCGCAAACCGCCACGGTCATTTCCAATGCACCGCGCCGTGGCCGCATGACTTGGCTGCACGTCAAGAAACAGAATTCAACCGGCCAGCAGAAGGAAACCATCTAGCTTAACGAACCAACAATTTTCCACCCTGCTTGCCGGAAGGTGAGCGGGGTTTTTTGTTTATGAACACATCACCCAATTTGTTTGCGAGCCTGCGGTCGCTGCCGCGTCCGGCGTGGACGCTCTTCTTTGGCACGTTCCTGAACAAGTTCGGCGCGTTCGTCGTTCCGTTTCTCACGTTGTATCTCACGAAGCAGGGCTACACCGTCACCGAGGCAGGCATCGCGGTCGGCGCTTACGGCGTGGGCGGTTTGTTCGCGTCGCTGCTTGGCGGCCATCTGGCCGACAAACTTGGTCGCCGGCAAACCATCGCGCTCTCGATGTTTTCCGGCGCGGCAACCATGATGCTGTTGTCGCAGGCGCACGGCTTGGCGCTCATCATCGTGTTGACGGCGCTCACCGGGCTGGCCAGCGAATTTTATCGGCCTGCCAGCAGCGCGTTGCTCACCGATCTGGTTCCGCCGAATCTGCGCGTGACGGCTTTTGCCACGCTGCGGATGGCGTTTAACGCCGGCTTCGCATTCGGTCCGGCCATGGCGGGCTTCCTCGCGGCCTTCGGCTATTTCTGGCTGTTTGCCGGCGACGCGGCCACTTCGGTTTTATTCGGCCTGGTGGCGTTGTTCGCGTTGCCCAACGGCGTGCATAATCCGCAGGCCAACGCCAGTTGGCGCGAAGCGTTGCAGGTGTTGCGCGGCGACCACAAATTGCATCAAATGCTCGCGGCGAACTTCGCCATCGGTCTGGTCTTTATGCAGTTCGCCTCGACGTATGGCCTGTATGTGACGCAGCTCGGATTTTCCGCCGCGACCTACGGCTTGCTGGTTTCGCTGAACGGCGCGCTCGTCGTGCTGGTGGAACTGCCGCTGACCACGCTGACGCGGCGTTTTCCGGCGCGGCGCGTGATGGCGGCGGGCTATGTGATCATCGGCGCGGGCTATGCGCTCAACCATTTTGCGCGCACCGTTCCCGCGCTCGCGGCCTGCATGATCATTTTCACGTTCGGTGAAATGGTGACCATGCCGATGGCCTCGGCCTACATCGCCAACCTCGCGCCGGCGCACATGCGCGGACGCTATCTTGGCGTGTCGGCGCTGACGTGGTCGGTGGCGCTCATCCTCGGGCCGGGGCTGGGCATGAAATTATTCGCGCTCAACCCGGCGGCGTATTGGCTGGCGTGCGGCGCCACGAGTTTGGTGGCGGCGGGCATCATCCTGGTCGCCACCAAGCCGCAGCCCGGCGTCAACGTGCTCGCGGAAAACGCGCAGGCGTGAACTGCTAAGAAATGAATTTGCCTTTGTAACAGGGAAAATATTCCCTGTTACAGGGTTGACCTTTTAAACTGAAAATGCTTAATTATTTTTGTGGCTCGTTCATCAACAACCTTTCCGCGGAAATGGAATTCCAGCGAAACAACGGTCATTCGCGTTCCTGAACGAGTTGCAGACGATTTATTACGAATCGCGCGCCGTTTCGTATTCCGTTTTGGCTCGCGCGAATCGCTCTGCTGGGGAAAGCAACTGAAATGCTGCGCCATACCATTCGCCGATTGAGTATCGGGTGCGAATTTTTGGTTTATTCGACTTTGCCATGCCCCAGAGCATACAGCGGAATTCATAACTTATGAAAGCTCAAAGGCAGTTCACTACCAGCCCTTGTTGGTCGAGGCTTAGAACGAAATCACTTTTTATTTCAGTCCCACCACCAAAATCACCAGGTCAATCACGAACAGCAGCACGATGGTGATTTCCAGCCAGACCATCACGCGGTTGTTCTGGTCCTGCTTGAGGATTTGGTAGAGGTCGTCGAGCGTCTTGAGCTTGCCGTCGATGGTGCGATGCCAGTCGGCCAGATGGAAGCGCGAGGAGATTTTCTCGTAAATGCGCGCCAGGTGCCAGTCGCCGAAAAATTTCGTGGTGTTGGACAGTTCGTCGTTGAAGCGCGCCATGTCAATGCGGATTTCGCGCAGTTCGCGCAAAATGTCGCCGCGCGAACGCAGCGGGCGCGTCGCCGAGATCGCGATAGGAACGTTCCAGCGCGTCGTCCAGCAGGCGGTCGTAGGCTTCCAGTTCGGCGAGTTGGAGGTTCGCCAGTTCCATGATGTAAAGCGTCTCGTCGAAATCGCGCGGTTCGTCCACGAGCAGCGCGGCGTCCCAGTCGAGCACCACCAGGTCGTTGTCGTAATAGCTCAGGTAGCGGGCGGTGGATTCCTCGGCTTCCTGTTTCGAGAGCCGCTCGGTCTCCTCCTCCTGCGTGAGCAGCGCGGCGACCTGGCGGCGGTGCGCCTGAAACCATTGCTCGGCGTTCATCGGCTGGTTCGTCGGCATTCAACACCGGCGCGGCGAGGCAAAAAACCGTGTAAGCCTCCTCCTCCGGCAATTGCGGCTGCGGCCGGATGAGATGTCCGCGCAACTCGGCGACCACCTCCTGCGCGAGGCGGCTGGACTTCGTCGTGCAACGAGCCGTTGCTGAACTGCAAATCGTGGAACGCGACCAGTTCCTCGAAATGATTCACCGCGAACGGCACGCGCACGGTGATGCTGATGGCGCCGACGGGCAGCAGTTTGATGACCCGCTCCACGCGCACCGGGCCGAGCGGGCCGATGCGTTCCATCGGCGGCAGGCGGACCATCTGCGGCTTGTAAAAGAAGAGCTGGCGCGGACTGCGTTTGCTGGCGTCCACGGCGAATTGCGCCACCGGCTGGCCGAGCAATTCGCGGATCGGCTTGCGCGCGGTGTCGTACGCCACGTCGAAGGCGTAGATATAAACCACCTCGCCGGTGTAGCGGATGGCCGCGTTGGTTTTCATGCTGAGGGACACTAACCCATGAGAGGCCGGTTGTTCAAGCCGACGGAATTATTGGCGTGCCTCAATTTGGTGGCGATGCGCTGCCGCGCCATCAAGCGTCGCGGCAGCAACGCTTCCACCAAATGAAACCAGGACATTGTCGAATTCTTGACGTTTCAAGCACGCGGCGACAGACTGCGCTCATGAAGAATTCCAAAATTCTTGCCTGCTTTATTGCCGCCATCGCCGCATCCGCCGTTCTCGCCGCGGAACTGCCCGCACCCATCACGCCCACGGAACGGATGGACCTGTTCAACGGCAAGGATTTTTCCGGCTGGATCATTTGCCTGCGCAGCAACGCGCTGCCAGAAGGCACTTTCACCGTGAGCAACGGACTGATGCACTGCACCGGCCAGCCGTATGGCTACGCGCGCACGGACAAAAGTTTTCGCGATTACAAGCTCACTGTCGAGTGGCGCTTCGTGAAAGTCGCGCCGCGCGCCGACAACACCGGCGTGTTCGTGGATGTGCAGCCGCCGGATAAAGTTTTTCCGTTCTGCGTCGAAAATCAGGGCCAGTATCACCACCACGGCGAGTTCATTTTCCAGGGCGGCGCGATGTTCCAGGGAACCAACGGCATGAAACAAGGCGTGGTCCGCATGAAAGCTCCGCAGAATGAAAACCCGCCCGGCGAATGGAACACCTACGAAATTTTCTGCCGCGGCGACACGGTGAAAAACTATGTCAACGGCAAGTTGATGAACGAAATCGCCGGCTGCAACGCGTCTTCCGGCGCCATCGCCATGCAGAGCGAAGGCGGCGAATGGGAAGCGCGCAAAATCTACATCGAACCGCTGCCGCCGAACAGTCCGTGACGGAATTTGAAAAACGCTTCGATGGCATCGCGCGGCTTTACGGCAGAAGCGGATTGGAAAAACTCCGCGCCGCGCGCGTCTGCGTCGTCGGCATCGGCGGCGTGGGGACGTGGGCGGCGGAAGCATTGGCGCGTTCCGGCGTCGGCGCGCTCACGCTTGTGGACTTGGACGAATTTTGCGCCTCGAACATCAACCGCCAGTTGCACGCGCTCACGGAAACCATCGGTCGTTCCAAAGTCGAAGTCATGGCCGAACGCATTCGTGCCATTAATCCTGATTGCCGCGTGACGGCGGAACAGAAATTTTTCAACGAAGCCTCCGCCGAAAAATTATTCGCGCCGAAATTTGATTTTGTCATTGATGCAATTGATGACGTGACCAATAAGGTTTTGCTGCTCGTGCATTGCCGCGAAAAAAATCTGCCGGTCGTGGCCTGCGGCGGCGCGGGCGGACGGCGCGAGTTGACTTCCGTGCGCGTCGGCGATCTGTCGAAGGCCAGCCATGACAAGCTGCTCTCCGAAGTGCGACGGCGCTTGCGCAAGGAACACCATTTTCCCGCCGGACATTCCGCGATGGGCGTGCCGTGCGTGTATTCGGTGGAACGCACGGTGTTTCCGCAGACGGACGGCTCCGTGTGCGAAATACGCACGGAAGCGGAGGACGGCGCGCGGCTGAATTGCAACGGCGGCCTCGGCTCGGCGACGTTTGTGACCGGCGCGTTCGGCTTCGCAGCGGCTGGAATCGTGGTGCGGAAAATCGCGGAAAGGTAGGGCGGTGGTGCTCCGCCGCCTCCCGCTCAAAGGATGTTTCCCGTGAGAAGCGGCGACGCAGCAGCGTCGCCCTACCTGCCAAACACGCGCAGAAAATTTTCCTCCACGCGCGCGGCGAGCGATTCCGTTTTTTCGCCGAGAAATTCCGCGAGACCGGCATAAACGGCGGCCAGATTCGCCGGATGATTCAGCGGCTTGCCGTCGGCGTCCGGCGAGCGGATGCAGAATTTTCTCCGCCGGCAAAAGCTGGTCGGGCGCGTCGGTTTCCACCAGCAACCGGTCCGGCGGAACTTTTTTGAAAGCTTCGCGCTGGCGCAATTTTCGTTCGTGCAAAAAATAGCCGGGAAACTGAAATACGCGCCGAGTTTGGCGAACGCCGGAATCATTTCCGCCGGCCCGCCGAAACTGTGCAGCACCAAGCCGCGCGCCGGACGCGGACTGTCCCGCAGCAGTTCATGCAGCCGGCCCCACGCCTGCAAACAATGGATGCTCGCCGGCAAATTGCGTTCGGCGGCCATCGCAAGCTGCGCGAGAAAAACTTCCTCCTGATCGTCGTAAGGCAAATCCGGTTTCCAGCGGTCAAGGCCGATTTCGCCGACGGCGCTGGGAATTTCATCGAGAAACTTTTCCAGATTTTTCAGCCAGTCCGGCGTGCGCTCGCGCAAATACCACGGATGATAGCCGAAGCTGGGCAGCACGATTTGATTTTCCCGCGCCAACGCGAGCACTTGCGGCCAGTCGCTTTCACACGCGCCGTTGACGACCATGCGGGCGACGCCGGCTTTTTCGCACGCGGCGAGCAGTTCACCTTGCCGCCCGCCAAAGCGGTCGTCCTGCAAATGATTGTGCGCGTCGTAAAATTTCACAATATCGGAGCCTCACGCAAAAGTCGCAAAGCCATCAAGAATTTCAAAAGGAATTTTCCTTTGCGTTCTTCGCGTCCTTGGTGTGAGCGGCATTTTGTTCCGCGAACTGCCGGATGCGTTCCCAGACCTTGGAAAGCGCGTTGCGGCGGTTGGGCGTGAGATGCTGCGTGATGCCGAGCGGCGCGAGAAATCTGGGATCGTGCGCGAGAATTTCCGCCGGCGCGTGGCCGCTGTAAAATTCGCAGAGCAGGCCGGCGATGGCCTTGACGACAAGCGAATCCGAATCGCAGGCAAAAAACATTGGTCGTCGCGGAATTGCGGAACGAACCAAAGTTTGGCAAGACAGCCGGGAATTAAATTTTCGTCCGCGCGCAATTCCGGCGCGAGCGGCGGACGTTTTTTGGCCTGCTCGACGAGAAACGCGAGCCGGTCTTGTCCGTTTTTCAGCGCGGCCAGTTGCGAACGTGAGTTCAACTTGTTTTTCCGCGAGGTTCATGGCGCGGAAGATTTTTATTCGACGGCGGCTGCGGCTCCGGTCACTCTTGCGGCGGCTCCTCGTGCTTTTCCGACATCGCGCGGCGGTGCGGCGGCGCGGTTCCTCGTGGCGCTGGACATTTTCCCGCGGCTCGGGGCGACGCGGACGTGATTCGTCACGGCGCGGGGCATGTTCCTTGTAACCGCGCTGCGGCTCGTCATGGCGCGGGCCGCGCGATGGCGGCTGGTGGCGCGGCGGCTGGATGCGGCGGAGGCGCGGCGGAGTTCGTCAATCTCGCGCTCGTCGGCGAGCTTCTGGCGCTCGGCGAGTTCCACGAGTTCGAGAATTTCGTCCAACTGGTCAATCGTGTGCTTGAGCGACTCGGCGATTTCCGTGGCGTGCGCAACGGCCTGGCTGATGGCCGAGGTTTCCGCCGGACGAAAATCCGCGGGCTTGACCCACGGCTTCGGTCGCGGCGGCTCCGGGCGGCGGTGTTCGGGCTGGGCCGTCCGTTCGGGGCGACGGTTCGCGTTCCGGTTGCGCGGCGCGCGCGGAATTTCGGCGACGGGTTCAGCCGGCATTTCCGCGGGCGCTGGCGGGATTTCTTCCGCCGGCTCGATCCCGGCATGTTCGTCGCCGGGTTCTTCGGGATGCGGTTCGCGGAAATCGCCGGAAGTGTCGGCTTCGGGTTCCGCCATCTCGGCGTGAACGGAAGTTTCCGCAGGCGGCTCCGGCTCTGGAAAAGCGGGCGGAATTTCCGGCGGCGGGCGGGCGCTTTTCCGGCGACGGGACGCGGGCTGCGGCCACGGCCACCGCGCCGGCCACGGCGGCGTCCGGCTGGGGCGGCGCGCGGCGGCGGGCAGGTTCAGATTGGAATGTTCGTCAGGCACAAATTGTCCCGTGAGGATGGCGGCTCCGCCCGCAAATGCAATGGCGAATTGGTTTTACTTTTTCACAAACAGCGCCAGCGCGGCGGTGTGGCTGTGCAGGAAATTCTTCTCGCCGACGGGGCCGATTTCGCCGTTGCAGAAAAACCCGCGCCAGGCCGGCCAGGCTCAAAATGTTCCTGCACCAGCGCGGCGTCATGGCTGGGACGGCCAAAAAGATTTTTGCCGCGGCCGTTGCAGCAGAACAGGCAGCCGCCGTAAACCGGCCGGCCGGCCAGCTCCGTTTTGGTGCGGCGGAGCAGCTCGTTCATGTCCTCGTCGGCGGCGGCGGCGTCGCGGCGCTGGAACTGGATCGTCTGGCCCATGCGCGGCAACGCGCCGACGGCCAGCACGCCGGAATTGGGGTCGCCGCCGAGCAGAGTTGCGCACAAGAAAATCGCCGCGATGAAATTCTTCGAGGTATTCGTTGACGACCAGGCCGATGAACAAATTGCCCTGCGCCTTGCGCTGGTCTTCCGGCGAGAGCTTGGAAACGGTTTCGTGACAGCACCGTGTAGGCGGGCCGGTTGCCGATGTGGCGGATCAAATTTTGCTCGACGCGCGTCAGCGTCCACGCCTCGCCGATGGGCGTGCAGCCCTGGGAAATGACGCCGGCCAGCGCCACGTCGCCGCCGACCGCGATGGCCACGCCGCCGTCCTCATAAACTTCGCCGTCGAGATAAACCTGCGTCGAGCGGTTCGGGAAAATTGCCGCTGGCGAGCCCGCCATAAACCGGCATCGGCGCATAATTTTTATTCCACGAACGCAGCCAGCTTTCCGCGTCGAGATGAAACGGGTCAATGAACGCCAGCCAGCCGTTCACATTTTTCTGCGCGACGCCGGTCTCGACCTGCCAGAAATTTTCATCGCCCGCCTCCTCGACATTTTCCTGCGTGAAGCGGACGCCCTTGAGTTTTGCGCCGGGCAGCGAATACAGCGCCAGCACCAGGCCGCCGGCGGATTCGATTTCCTCGGCGTTCGCCACGAGGCTGCTGCTGGAACAGCCCGCGAGCAGCGGAATCCGGCCGTGGACGCGGAGGATTTCCAACACCTGTTTCGCGTGCGGGAAAAATTTCGGCGACAGGAAGACCAGTCCCAGCGACACCTCCGGCGCGGGCAGCCGCGCCCGCAAACGCCGCGCCCAATCGGCCAGGCCGTCCTCGTCCATCCCGTCCGACCAGTAGGCCGCTATGGAAAATTCGTTGTTCAACCGGACAAATTTAATGCGGCGCGGGCGAAATTGCAAAGCGGGAACCGGCTAAACTTGAAAATAAATTTTTTAAGTCCGCCGTCGCCGCGCCGATAACGCGAAGAAATGTTCCGTTGCCAAACGGAGTTTACGCCTCACTTGAGCCACGGGGCGACGTTTTCGCCCGCCCAGATTTCCTCGACGGGCTGCCGTTCGCGCACCACGGCAAATTTCTTGCCGTTCACCAAAATTTCCGCCGCCAGCGGACGCGTGTTGTAATTGCTCGCCATCACAAAGCCATAAGCGCCCGCGCTCAACAGCGCCAGGCGGTCGCCTTCGCCGACTTTGGCCAGCGGCCGGTCCTTGCAAAAATAATCGCCCGATTCGCAGATGCCGCCGACGACATCCGACGAAATTTTCGCGCCGCCGTTTTTCACTCAGCGGCACGATTTCGTGGTACGAATCGTAAAACGCCGGGCGGATGCAGATCATTCATCGCCGCGTCCACGATGACAAAATTCTTTTTGCCCGTGCGCTTCACATATTCGACGCGCGTCACCAGGATGCCGGCATTGCCGACGATGAAACGGCCCGGCTCGATCAAAATTTTCAAGCCCAGCGGCTGCAACAACGGCAGCAGCCGCGCCGCATATTTGTCCGGCGTCAGAATGCCTTTCTGCCGCCGCCGATTTCCACCAGCTCGCCGCGCCGCTCGCCAGCGCGGGCTTATAAACGATGCCCAGTCCGCCGCCGATGCTGAAAAATTCCAGCCCGTATTTTGTCGGCAAGCCGGCGCACGAGCGGCAGAACTTTTTTAACCGCTTCCTCAAACGGACTTGTTTTCGTGACTTGCGAGCCGATGTGCATTTGCAAGCCGCGCAGCCGCATATTTTTCAATTTGGACGCGCGGGCATAAACGCCTTCGATTTGCTCGAATGCGATGCCAAATTTGTTTTCATAAGTGCCGGTCGTGATTTTTGCGTGCGTGTGCGCGTCGACGTTCGGGATTCACGCGCACGGCAACCGGCGCGATTTTTTTCAGCCGCGCGGCGATCTCGATTGATGCGCTGCAATTCCGGCTCGCTCTCGCAGTTGAAGCGAATAAATTCCCTGGCGCAGCGCGAATTCAATTTCCGCTCTCCGTCTTCGCCACGCCGGCGAAAACGCAGTTCTTCGGATCGCCGCCCGCCGCGATGACGCGCTGCAATTCGCCCGCGCTCACCACGTCGAAACCGCTGCCGAGATTCGCCAGCGCGCGCATCACGGACAAATTGGAGTTCGCCTTCATCGCGAAACAGACCAGATGGTCCAGCGGCGCGAGCGCGGCATCGAGTTTCTGGAAATGATCCGTCAACGTCTGCTGCGAATAGACGTAAGAGCGGCGTGCCGAATTTTTTCGCGAGCGTCTCAACGGCGACGCCTTCGCAGAACAGCTTGTTTCCAATGTAACGGAATTGATGCATGACGGCTTTAGCTTAGGCGTCCGCCGCCAAAGTTCAAGCGCGGGAAAAATAAAACCCGCCGGAAAAGTCCCGGCGGGTTTTTCAGGAAAAAATGGTTTTACGGCTCGGCCAGAATTGCCTCCCGCTGCTTATGATACTCCTCTGGCGAAATCCGGTCGGTTTTGTATTGCATGAGCAAGCCCTGCAGCCGTTCCTCCTTGCTGGCGGAAATGGGCAGGGCCGGCGCCGTAATGGGTTTCATGCCGAGATCCTTGCCCGCGTAGTTCGCTTCAGCGGGTTTGGCCGGGGGCGGGGCGATGACGGCGGGCTGTGAGGCCGGTGGCGGAACGGCGGCGACGGCCGGTTTGGCTGCGGGAGCGGCTGGCGAATGGGGCAAGCTGGTCTTGGCCGGCATTTCGACGGCGGGTTTGACTGACATGGCGGCGGCGAGAGCAGCCATTTGCGCCGCCCGTTGCGCGGCCAGTTGATTTGCGTCCAGCGGTGTGGCGGCTGGCTGAACAGGAGTGGCTTGCGTCGGCGTCGCGCTGGCGCCAAATAACTGTTTGGCCAGCGCGATGCGCGCGGCGGCTTGGGCCGGATTGTCTTGGGCGCGAACGCTCAAACAAGTTGCGCCCATCGCAAGCGCGCACAGGACGGGCAGTTTTTTGGAAATTTTCATGCCATTCTCTTACGCCAAATCGCCGTCGGAAGCAACAGCTTTTGCGGCGGGTGAATACAATTTGCGCCACAGAAACGGCACCGGACACGCCAGCAGCGAGCGCCAAAGGATGCGGTTCCTTTCGCCGTGTGAAATTTTGACGCGTTGCTGTAATTCGATGACATTCGCCGCGCGCAGCCGTTCAATCGTCCGCCCGCCGATGAGAACCGGCCACGCGCACGCCAGCCGGACGCGGAATTGTCCGAATGGCAGCGTGTTCGTGTAACGCCAGCCCGCCGCCAGATGCGCCGACGCCTTGTCCAGATATTCATGATAGAGTGGCAGGAATTTTTTCTCATTCGCCGGCGACAACAAAACTTCCGGCAACAACCTGGCCTCCTCCAATCGCTGCACCGGCAGATAGCAGCGGCCGTTTTTCAAGTCCGCCGGCAGGTCGCGCAGAATGTTCACCAGTTGCAGTCCTTTGCCGAACCGGATGCCGTCCGCGAGGAATTGTCTCTCGTCCAGCTTCGCCGCCGGAAAAAGATGCGCCCGGCAAATTTTCGTCCAGAATTCGCCCACACAACCGGCCACGCGATAGGTGTAATCGTCCAGCTCCGCCGCCGTTTCCAGCGCGATGATCGTTTGACCGGCGGAGCCGGAAACCGCCGGGCGGCCAAACCGGTGCAAGTCCATTTCCTGTCCATCCGTGATGGTCGAGAGCACCGCGCGCACCAATTTCAAATCCGCCGCCGGAAGCATCTGCAATTGCGCCAGCCCGGCCTCGACTTGTTCCAACAGCGAGCGTTCAGCCGGCAAGCCCTGCTGCCGGGCCAGTTCGCCAAAATTCAGCGGCGCGGAAGACTGGCCGAGCAGCCGGGCGCGCATTTTTTGCAGCGCGTCGAGCCGTTGCGCGAGCGGAACGATCTCCGTGTCCGCGATGGTGTCCGTCGTCCGCGCGAGCAGATAGGCCAGGCCGATTTGCGGGCGCACGCGCGCCGGCAGCACACGCAACGTGAGATAAAACGAGCGCGATGTCGCCTTGAGCAGATCATTTAAGTTCCCGGCCATGTGCGTGTGCAGAATAAAACTTTCCGCCCGCCGCGCCAACTAAAGTCGCAAGCGCAAAATTGTGCAGCGACGCCAGTGACGCCGAACAAGCACCGCTGTTGCTTGGTTTAATCTTGCCTTGCCGGGAGCAAATTTGTATCTGCCGTGCGGTTTAGTGAGGCATTTATGAATCCCAGCGCCATTGAAGGCCATCTGACGCTCGTGTTGATCCAGTGGATGATCATCATCGCCGCCGCGTGGGCGTTTGGCCGGCTGGGCAAAAAGTTTCTGCACCAGCCGCTCGCCGTCGGCGAAATCGCAGCGGGCATCATCCTCGGCCCGTCCGTCTTCGGCATGCTTTGCAACGCGGTTGGTGTCGGCGGCCTGCCGGAAAAAATCTTCCCGCATGAAACCCAAACCTCCATGCAACTGCTCGGCAAGCTGGGTTTGATTTTTCTGCTGTTCCAGGTCGGAATGGAATTTGATTACAGCCACCTGCGCTCAAAATCAAAAACCGTCACGTCGGTTTCCATTTTCGGAATGGTCATGCCGTTCCTGTGCGGACTCGCCATCGGTCCGTGGCTGCACAAAACCTTCGCGCCGGAAATGCCGCAGTTCGGGTTCCAGCTTTTTCTCTGCGTCGCGCTGTCCATTTCCGCGCTGCCCATCATGGGCCGGATACTTTTGGAAATGAACCTCGAACGCACCGCGCTTGGCGCGATGACCGTCAGCACGGCGGCGATTGACGACGTCATCGGCTGGGTGCTGCTCGGCGTGGCGACAGTGTTGGCGACGAATCAGTTCAACTGCTGGCATCTGCTGCTGCAAATCGTGTGCATCACCGGCTTTTTTCTGTTGCTGCAAAAAGTCCTCGGCCCGGCGCTGCGGACGTTGTGGAAGAAAAATTTTCACGACGCGCACGAAAAAGGGATGCCCAATTCCTTTCTTGCGCTGCTGCTCGTCGCGTTGTTTGCGAGCTGTCTTATTACGCATTATCTCGGCATCTTCGTCATCTTCGGTGCTTTTTTATTTGGAACGTGCCTGCATCAGGAACCGGCCATCGTGAAAGCGTGGCGCGACCGTTTTTCCGGCATGGTGCTCGTGGCGTTCGTTCCGGTTTTTTTCACGAACACCGGCTTGAACACCAAAATCGGCGGATTGCAAACCGCCGAGGCGTGGTTCGCGTGCGCGCTGATTCTCGCCGCCGCCGTCGCCGGCAAACTCGGCGGCTGCTATCTCGGCGCGAGGCTGACCGGCCAGACGCCGCGTGAGGCGGGCAGCATCGCGGCGCTGATGAACACGCGCGCCCTGATGGGCCTTATCGCCATCAACGTCGGGCTGGAGTTGAAATTATTGACGCCCGAACTGTTCACGATGCTCGTCATCATGGCGCTGGCGACGACGGCAATGTGCGGCCCGCTGCTGCGCTGGTGGCTGCCGAAGGAATTGAAAACGCTGGTGCCGAAATAATTATTTCCCAGCCGCGTTTTCCACGCCGATTTTTTTCAGGAACGGCTCCAGCGAACGCGGGCGGCCCAGAAATTTTTCGATCGAAATGTTCACGTCGCGCGAGTCGCCGACTTCGTAGATTTCCTTCCGCATCCGCATTCCCGCCGTTTTGTCGAAAAAGCCGTCCGGCGATTTTTCAAACACCGTCGCCATGTCCGCCGCGATGGCGTCCGCCCACGCGTAGCCGTAATAACCCGCGCCGTAGCCGATGATGTGGCCGAAATAAGCCACGAACGCCGTGTCCGGCGGCACCGGCAGCGAAACGTCGCTCAAAACTTTATTCGACAGCGGCAAAACGTCGTCCGCGTTCGTCGCGTGGATTTGCGTGTGCAGCGCCAAATCCATCAGGCCGAAGGAAAGCTGCCGGCGATAAAAAGTTCCTTCCGTCGCCAGTCGCGAGGCTTTGAGCTGGTTCAAAATGTCCGCCGGAATTTTTTTCTTCGGGTCGCGATAGTCCGCGCGCAAAGCTGTCCAAAACCTTTTTGTCCCACGCCCAGTTTTCCAGCATTTGCGACGGCGCCTCGACAAAATCCTGCGGCACGCTGGTGCCGGAAAAACGCGAGTATTTGGCGCGCGTCAGGATCGTGTGCATCGCGTGGCCGAACTCGTGGAAAATCGTCTCGACTTCGTCGTGCGACATGAGCGACGGCTTGTCCGGCTGCGGCGGCGGGAAATTGCAGACGAGCGCGCAGACCGGACGCTGATATTTTCCGTCCGGCAGCAGTTTGCCCTCGATGATGCCGAACTGCGCGAAGTGATTGTATTTGCCCTCGCGCGGAAACAGATCCAGATAAAACAAGCCGAGCGGCTCGCCGGTCTTGGCATCGGAAACGGTGTAAAGCTGCAGGTCGCCAATCCATTTGTAAGGCGCTTCGACGCGCTCGAATTTCAGGCTGAAAATGCGCTGGTAAATCGTGAACAAGCCGTTCAGCACGCGGTCCATCGGGAAATAAACGCGCAACTGCTCGGCATCCACGTTGTATTTTGTCTTCTTCAACTCGTTGCCGAAATAACGCCATATCCCAGATGTTGATTGTCGCGTTCGGGTCGCCGGTTTCCTTGATTTTCATCTGGCGGAATTCCTCCAGCTCCGGCGTCGAATTTCGGCTGCAAACCGGTTTTCAATTTTTGCTCAGAAAACCAATCGCCGTCGCCGCGTTTTTCACCATGCGCACTTCCGTCGCGTAATCCGCCCAACTTGCGTAGCCGAGCCGGTGCGCGATTTCGTCGCGCAGTGACGAGGATTTTTTGCAGCAGCGGAATGTTTTCTTCGCGCGCGAGATTGCAGCGCGCGGTCATCATTCGCCGGCGCGTGGCTTCGCGGCTTCGCGTTTTCCTCGACCATCAGGTAATGAAACGTGATGTTCGCCTTGAGCGTGTATTCGTCGTCGCCGGTCTTGATGCCTTGCTGCGACAGAAAATCCTCCGGCACGCCTTCGAGTTCGGCCTTGGTAAATTTCAAGCGACTTGGTCGCCTTGGTGACGTTGTTTCTCAAAATCCGTTTCCATCGCGGTCAACTGCTTGCGCAATTTTTCCACCTCGTCGCGCTGGTCCTTCGGCAAATCCAAACCGGCGCGGCGATAATCGCGCAGCGTTTCGTCGAAACAGTTTTTTGTCCTCGCCGACCAGCACCGGCTGCGTGGCCGCGTAGGCCTTCACCGCCGCATAAACATCCTCGCGGTAATCCGTGCCGACCGACCAGTCGGACAATTTTTTGATGGCGTCGGTGGCCGCGTCGCGCACGGCGGCGTTGGTGCTGGTCTGCTCGATCAAGCCCAGCCGGTCCGAGGCGCGCTGAACCAGGTAGCCGAGGTCATCGAGCTGGCGGATTGTGTTGGCGAAATTCACTTCGTTCGGCCGGAGCTGGCCGATGCCGTCCAACACGGCGTTGCCGTCGGAAATGGTTTTGTCCGCCGTTGCCTTAACCGCGTCCGGCGTGGTTTCAAACACCGGCACGGTGACGACGGAATTATATTTCGCCGCGCGCTGCTGAAATGCCGTCAGCGGATTGGCGGGAGTGGTGGGAAACAGCGTCGGGAGATGATTTTTTCACGGTGCTGCAGCCAACCAGCGTCACGGTAAGCGCTGCGAATGAAATGTATTTCCAAAACATATCGCAGCAAACTAAAGCCCGGTTGGGAACATTCAAGCGGAATCAATCTCCCGCCGCTTCACCGCTGAAATTTGGCAATAACCAAGGAACGAAGGAACAAAGTTTTCCCGACTTCGTTACTGGGTTGCTTTGTTGTTAAACCGCCGTGGTGTTACTTCGCGGCGGTAAGTTTGTAGAGCACCACGCCGTGCGCGGGAATGGTCAGCGGCAAAACGCCGTCCGCCACATTCACGTCGGCCAAGTCCTGCTGCCGCCATAAATCACGGACGTGCTGCTTGCCGGCGAAACCGAGTTGCGCGAGCTGCTTGAAATCCAGAGCCGCCGGCGAAGAACCGAGATTGAAGAAACCGAGGGCGCGTCCGCCGTCTTCCAGTTCCTTTTCATAAACACGGAGGTTGCCGTCAGTCAGAACGCACGGTCGCCTCTTTGCCAAGCGCATCCTGATCCAGCGCGAGCACCTCGTCGTTGCTCAACAGGTTCAATGTGAAATCGTCGAACTTTTCCATGTCGCAGCCGATGAGCAGCGGCGCGGACAGCAGGCACCAAAGGCTGATGTGCGTGTATTGTTCGTCCGGCGTCAAGCGCGTCGGATGCAGATTTCCCCAGCCGACCTGGCCGACGATGAGCATGTCGGGATCGTTCCAATTTCCCGGCTTGGCGTATGGCGCGGCCTTGTCCTGCCTGAAGCCAATGCCGCTCATGCTGCGCCAGTTGTCGGTGATGTCGCCGGTGGTGCGCCAGCAATTGCCATCCACCGAGCCGCCCCATTTCCAAACGTCGGCCATGCCGTATTGGCAAAGGCTGAAAACGATGTCGCGGTTTTGTTCGCGCAGGAATTTGCCCATGACCTTGTAGGGATAAATCGCGCCGGCCGGCTCCGCCGCGCTGCCGTTCCAGAGCGGAATGCCCTTGGCATCCGGGGCGTGGCCGGAGGCGATTTCGCCGTAGCTGCACCAGTCGTATTTCAAATAATCAAAACCCCACTTCGCGTAAGTTTGCGCGTCCTGCTGCTCGTGCTGCCAGCTCGCCGCGCAACCGCCGCAGGTCCACGGGCCGGGCGAGGAATAAAGTCCCGCCTTCAAGCCGAGGCTGTGAATGTAATCCGCCAGGCCTTTCATGTCGGGAAAACGCGAGTTCGGCACGATCACACCCTGCGCGTCGCGGAACGGCCCGCGCAACGTCGGGTCTCGCGAATCGCGATGGTTTTGCCAGAAGTCGTCCACGTTGATGTAAGTCCAGCCGTGGTTGATGAGGCCGCTCTTGACCATCGCGTCCGCCGCGCTCTTCACCTGCTCCGCGGAAACCGCGCCGGCGAAACAATTCCAACTGTTCCAGCCCATCGGCGGCGTGAGCGCAATCTGGTCGCCGCAGACGATGCGGAATTTTTTCTCCGCCGTGCCGAGCGAATTTTTGGCGCGCAACGTGACGATGAATTCACCCTTGGCTGTTCAACGCGCCGGTGATGCGGCCGGTTTGCGGATCCAGTTTCAAGCCATGCGGCAGGCCTCGCGGCGGAAAATTCCATCGGCCGTTCGCCCGTCGCCGGAATCGTGAACAGAAACGGCGAGCCGGGCCGCACGCCGAAAACGTTCGCGCCGTTGATGCGCGGCGTGGCGGGCGCGGCGGGCGTGAGAATGTAAGGCGCGACCGGCATCAGCGTGGTTTCGCCAGCTGGTGGCAAAGGTGGTTGCCGAAACCGTTTCAAATTTCGCATCCGCCCAGTCCGCGTGGTCGTGATCAATGCCGTCGCCGGCATCGCCGACTTCGAGCACCAGTGATTTCACGCCGGTCAGATCAACTGCGCAATCCTTGGCCGCGTCGCCGGCGCGCATCACGCCGCTTCGCCAAAGCACCTTGCCGTCGCCGAGCACGATGAATCTCCACGCTCGACATTCGGGTTTTTGTTCACCTCGTCGTCCACGCCCACGCTGGCGGAAAATTTCGTGCGCGCCGCCGTCCAGCGTTGATGTGCAGCGTGCTTTCCGCGTGCGTGCCAAAGCCGCGCGTCGAATGTCTTGCCGCCGATGGTCAGCGGGTGGCCCTCCACGGACTTGATTTTTGTGCGGACTCGCCCCAGCCTTGCGTGGCGACGGCGAGGTTCAAATCGTCCAGCCAGACGGTTTCGGCGGAAACGATTCCCGTGGTGAACACGGCCAGTGAAAAACCCAGCGCGAGGGCGAAGCGTGATTTCATGGCGTGATTTTGCCCCCGAAATTTTTCCGCGTCAAGCTCGCCAGCGAAAAAATCTTCGCTAATCTTGGCGCATGACGACGCTGCTCATCGCCACGCGCAACGCCCACAAGGTCGGAGAAATCCGCGCCATTCTCGGCGCGCCATTTCAATTTCTCACGCTCAATGATTTTCCCGCCGCGCCGAAAGTCGTCGAGGACGCCGACACGTTTGCCGGCAACGCGGACAAAGAAAGCGGTGGAACTGGCGAAATGGCTTGCGGCGAAAACATTCAACATTCAACCTTCAACATTCAACGCCGAATTTTGTGCTCGCCGACGATTCCGGGCTGGAAGTGGACGCGCTGAACGGCGCGCCCGGCGTGCATTCCGCGCGTTTTGCCGCGCTGGACAAAAGCGAAAATTCCCGCGACGCCGACAACAACGCCAAGCTGCTGCGCCTGCTGGAAGATGTGCCGCTGGAAAAACGCACGGCGCGGTTTCGCTGCGTGATCGCACTGGTGCCGGTGCCGCGCGGAAAAAATCGAGTGCGCCTCGCCGGTTTGTTTTGCGGATGAATCGGAGGCGCAAATTTTCGACGGCGCGTGCGAAGGCCGGATTCAGTTTTCGGCCAGCGGCCACGGCGGTTTCGGCTACGACCCGCTGTTCGTGCCGGACGGATTCATGCAGTCGTTTGCCGAACTCGGCGAGGACGTGAAGAATCAATTGAGCCACCGCGCGCAGGCGCTGGCCAAGCTCAAGGGTTTTCTGAAAGCAGGCCGCGACTGAACCAGCGGGCTATTTTTTCAGGCGGAAAAAGACGGTTGCCGCCGGGACGGGATTGGACAGCGTATTTTGAAAACCGGTCAGTGTTGAAACATTAGTCACGGTCAGCCAGTTGGTGTCGGCCAGATTGGTGCTGGACTGCAATTGATACGCAAACGCCCAAGCCGGCCAGGCGATGACGTTGCCGGCGCGGTTAAGACACAGCGACGGCGTCACTGTAATGGTGTTGCTGACGACGGTGGTGACGCCAAGGTAGCTCTGGATGGTGAATAGACCGGATAGTCACCGGAATTTGTGTAGGTATGAGTGCCAAACACCTGCTTGAAGCTGGCCGCATTGGTGGTGATGGCGCCCGGCGTTATGGTGTCATCGCCCCAGTTGATGGTGGCGAAGAAATTCGTGAGGGCGCTGCCGGTTAACGCCGTTGGTGAAAGTGGCCAGCAAGCAGGTTGGTGAACGGCGCCGAGGGTCTGCGGCGCGATGCTGGCCGGCTGCGCAACGATCGGCGTGTCGCCGAAAACAAAAGTGTATTCCTGCTGGTCGTAGGGAGGCAGGGAGAAACCAAATTGTTCATATAAACTCCATTGAGAACTGCTGCTGACGATAAGATAGATGGAAACCGGACCGACATAATTTGTCACTGGTTTGATAAAAAGCTGAACCTGTCCATACTCATTGGTGACATTGTAGGTCAGGGTCTTCAACACGCTATTGCTATTATTATAACTCGAATTGGGAGCGGCGGCAGTGGAGTTGGTATCAGCGAATTCGGGAAACCAGTATAACGGCTCACTATCGAGACCAATCGCATTGATAAAATTCGTCAGCGTCACGCCCATTGGAGCAACGAGATTAGTGACCGTGTTGCCATAAAAAAACGGCTGGTCGTTGCTGTTGCTGTCGGTCACCGTGCTGGCCGTGAAGGTGTTGGTGGCCCGCCCACCGGCTCCGTCATCCGCGATCACCTTGATCGTGCCCGCGACGCCGGCTCGGTTGGTGGCGACCAATGTCAGCACCGTGTCCGACATGTCCGGCACCAGGCCCGCCTGCGTGATGATGACATCCGCCAGCGGACGGTTGTTGTTTGTGTCTGTGGCCGTGTTGTTGATGTTGGATAGGACATTAAACCCGCGCACTAACTGGCCGAAAATCGTATAACTAAAATCACCATAACGGAAAGGCGCCACGGTGACGAAAAATTGCGAGCCGTCGGTGTCCTTGCCGGAATTGGCGAGCGCCAGTTGGCCGTTGCCGCTGAAGATCGCCTGCGGATTGAATTCGTCATCGTAACTGAACACCAGTCCGCCCGAGCCGTTGGTCAGCGGGTCGCCGCCCTGGTTCATAAAACCGGCGATGACGCGGTGAAAGATGGTGTTGCTGTTGTAAAAACCGGACGCCGAGAGGCCTTGAAACACGCTGACGGTATGCGGCGCATATTCCGGAAGGAGCATGAATGTCAGATCGCCCACATTGGTCACCGTCACGGCGCCGCCCCGGAACGGCGTTGAAAAAGCGCCCGGCGCGTTGGCGGCGGCGGCTTGAACCACGTTCATTTTCCAAAACGGATTGTTGGTGTGCAGCACCACGGCGATGGCGTTGGTGCTGCTGGTGATCGTGAAGGTCAATGGCCGGCCATTGGCCGCAGTAGCGGTGACGGGCACGATCAGGGATTTGCCCGCTGGAATGATGGCCGCCGGAATCGGATCAATCACCGGCGCCGCAGAAAGCGGGAGCGTGGCGGCCAACAACAGCCCGGCAATCTGGCGGAAATTCGGATAGTTCATGCGAAAAATATGACGGCTTCACGGCCTATGTCAACAAACTGCCGAGCTGAAGCTTCTTCCGCAGCCCGCCGTTGTCGGCGCACATCCGCAGTTTGCCCTGCGGCGCGGGCACCGTGAAAAATTCGCCGCCGGCATTTTCCACGAGCAGACTGCCCGCCGCCACGTCCCACAAGTTGATCGTGCGCTCAATGTAGGCGTCCAGCCGGCCGCTGGCGACATAAGCCAGTTCCAGCGCGGCCGATCCCATGATGCGGATTTTTTTCACGCGCCGCGTCAGCCAGTTGAAATGCGGCAGACATTTTTCCAGATTGTCCTGGCTCTTGGAAAAACCGACGGCAACGACGGCGTCCGCGAGTTTAGTCCGGTCGCTGACGCGGACGATTTTCCCGTTCAACCGTGTGGGCCGGCCCTGGGTGGTCGTCCAAATTTCATCCGTGAACGGATCATAAATCACGCCGACGACGGATTCATGGCTTTGGACTTTGGACTTTGGACTTTGGACTTGCAGCGCGATGGAAACCGCCGCGTGCGGCATCCCGAAAAAATAATTCACCGTGCCGTCAATCGGATCAATCACCCAACGATACTCGGCGTTCACGTCGCCGGTGCTGCCTTCCTCGCCCAGCACGGGAATTCCTGGAAACGCGGTGGCGAGAATTTTTTCGATGAGCGCCTGGCAGCGCACATCCAATTCCAGTTTGATGTCATGGGCCTCGGCGCAATTCACGCGTTTGGGTCGGTGCCAATTGGCGTGCATGACTTTTCCTGCGGCGCGGGCGGCTTTGACGGCGGCTGTTTGGGCGGCAATTAAATTCACAGCCAGACTTGATGCCAGCAGAACGGCTCGCGGTCGAGATTTTTTGAGGGCAATGCGAATAACTATTGTCCAATGGCCTGAATGTGCTCCGCCCCTTCTGCGTCGTAAGAGACAAATTGTAATTGTCCGTTGGTTTCGCGGATGATGTAATTGCCGGGAGAATCTTCTTCGTGCAACGGGCTGCCGAGATAATCATTTCGCCAATTTTTCCAATCAACCTCTTGCGACCACTCGTTCCAATACGGCGCATTGGTCTGCGCAATTCTTATGATATTGGCGGCGGTAAGTCGTGCATCTGCGAGTGAAATGCGATTGGTGATTTCATCGGATGCTTCCATTCCGAAACGGAAAAGCATATTTTCTGTTTTTCCAGACGAAATTTTTGTCAAACGCACTTCTGTTTTTGGCAGGCAAATATAAACCATGCCGATGAGAACAAGGCTAACGATTATCATTAGGCTTGCGCGTTTTGGAAGCGTTGCTTTATGTCTTTCGCCAACGAAAGCTAGAGCGCAAATAATCAATAATCCTGCGGCAAAAAATCCAGTTCCCCAATTTGCTGCAACGGTGAACGCTCCGGCGGAGCTAAACAGATGATTTCTTTTTTCCGAAAATGCAGACCAGTCAAGCCAAACATCCTGGCGCATTTCCACCGACGATAACGTGCCGACGAGTTTCGTCGCAACAGGCAAACCATCCGTCCATTTGCGCAAAAGCGGATGAACGATATTAGGCGTTTCAGGCGACCAACGCCGCCAATTCAGCCAATACGGATCCGCTTCTGGAATGGCCGGATAATTCGGCTGTGTGCAGCGCTCAACCTCCAAATGCGGTGCTGTGGCGCGCATTGGACCAAAAACATAAAGCGCAACGCTTAACGCATGACCGTTCAATCCGGTCAATTGCATAGGATAAACCGGCTTGTCCGTTTTGAAAGTGAACGAAAGCGGATGCGGTGTGCTGGTGTCGGACGCGGCGTTGTCGCGCCGGACTTTGGCAGCGACGAAAACCCAGCCGTCTTTGACGTAGCTGGCAATCACCGGATCTGAATTGGTTGGCACGGAGTAGCCATTTTCTAAGAGCCAGTTTTGCAGCGCCTTGGCATCATGCGAGGCAATGGTGGTGGTTTCAAAAATGCCGACAATTTTTCGTTCGAGCACGGAAACAGACCTTTCTGAAGTGCCCAAGCTTTCTGAAGTGTCCAAGCTCATAGCACCCTTCCTTGCAGGCGCAAGCGCGGGAAGCAGCAAACCGGCGATGACAACCAGATAAAGCAAATAACAAATAACGAAACCGACGGATCCATATTTTGTCAGGAGTCGAATAATATAAATCAGCGTCACCGTTGCCAAGATTCCAAGATAGTATCGCGGCACTTCGTGGATGATTTGCGGCCGGAAAAGATATTGCAACGTCGGAAACAATCCCGTCGTCGCCGCTTCGATGACCGGCCGGCTCGGCAGCGGCACGACCCACGCGAAATTGGTGCCCGCGCCGGTGAAGCGCGTTTCAATCACCAACCGCTCGGTGCCGTTGCTGAAACAAATCAGCGCCCGCTGGTCGGGGATCGTCACCTTGGCCGGATACGCAATGGTTGGAATCACCATTCCGTCGGCCAGGGCCGCGAGTGGCAGATAAAACAACACGAGCGATAGAAGAATTCGCTTCATGGCTTATTCCTTCAGATTGAACCGCGCAGACAAAAATTGCAACCAATTCTACGGAATGACTTCGCTGCGCTCCTGCAAAAGCTTTTCCTGTTCGCGGCGCTTGTCGTTCAGCAGGTTTTTCTCGGCGGCTTCAACCACCTGTAGCAAATCGGCGGCTTCGAGCAGGCGCGGCGCCGAAACGTAATCCGCGCCGGCGGCGTAGAGCGCGGGCACGTCCGAGAGCAGTTCGGCATGAACAATGATTTTGCCGTGCGGATTCAATTCGCGAAGCTGACGGAGGATTTTCAAATTGTTTGCGCCCTTGAGCACCATGTTGGGCAGGGAGCAGATGACCACTTCCGCGTGCGAAACGCCGGCGTGATGCAGCACGTCGCGCGCGGTGATGTCGCCATAAACGGCGTGGACGTTGCGCTGCTTCAATTTCTCGTGGACGACGGGATTAAAATCAATCACGCACGATTTCGGGAATCAAGTCGGGCCGGCTGCGCTCGATCTCCGCGAGCAGCGAACTGGCGGTCCACGAAAAACCGAGCAGACAGATGCCGGCGCGGTTTCGCATCCGCGCGGGCCAGGAAAGCCGTATGGTCGAGATCGTGCAAAGCGAGTTTGCGCAGCCACGGCGTGGCCTTGCGCAGCAACACGTTGTTGCCGAGAATCGCATAAGTCGAGCCGATGGCCAGGAAAGCAAAGGCGAACGCCGCGATGCCGATGATGTTGTCGGAAACGTCGCCGGCATTTTTGCCCAGAGTCAAGCAGCACGAGCGAGAGTTCGCTCATCTGGCACAGATTGATCGCCGGCAGCAGGCTGACGCGATAACCCTGCCGCATTGAATACAACACGGGGAAAACCGTGACGAGCCGGCTGACGACAAGCACCAGGCAAAGGAAAAACGTCCACAAAATGCAGGCCACCGTCGGCACCGGAATGATCATGCCGAGGCCGACGAAAAACAGCGTCACAAAAAAATCGCGGAGGCTCGTGACTTTCGCCACGACATCGAGCGTGTAGGGAAACGTGGAGATCATCACGCCCGCGATGAGCGCGCCCATCGCCGAGGAGAGCTTGAGATGATCCGCAAAGCCCGCCAGCGCGAAACACCAGGCCAGCGCGCCGACCAGCACCAGTTCCGGCAGGCGCGCGATGAACCTGAAAACGGGCGGCAGGACGAACCGGCTTGCCAGAAACGCCACCGCCAGCAGCAGGATGACATGGCCACACCGCGACGACCATGACGCCGGCGGACGGCGTTTTGAGGTTCGGCTGGACGGCGAGAAACAGGATCGTGGCGATGTCCTGCAACACCAGCACGCCCAGTGTGACGCGGCCCGCGAGCGTTTCCAGTTCGCGCTTGTCATAAAGGATTTTGACGATGATGACCGTGCTGCTCATCGCCGCCGCGACGGCGAGGTAAAGCGCCTCCAGATGATTTTTTGCCGGCCCGACCAGGCCGAACACGACCCAGCCGATCAACACGCAGCCGAGAATTTGCGCGCCCGCCGTCAAGCGTGATGACCCGGCCCGCGCTCAACATTTTTTTCAGGTCAATCTCCAGTCCGATCATGAACAGCAGCAGCGACAGGCCGATTTCCGAAATGGTGGTGATGGAATGTTCGTGCTTGGTGACCCACGGCAAACCCGTGCGGACCGACGGCGAAGCCGGCGACGAGATATGCGAGCAGCAACGGTTGACGCGCCACCTGCGACGCCACCGCCACGACCCACGCGGCGATGATGCAGATGGCGATGTCGGTGACAAGTCCGTGCTCCACGCCGGAAAACTAAATGGAACCGGCGGAAGAATAAACCACGAAATACAACGAACAACGGCTAAATTGCGATCGCTTAATGCCCTGCCTGGCCGGAAAATAACTTGGTTGAACCGCCAGCCGGTTTTATAGTTTGCGCATGGTTCACGTTGGCATCGGCTATGACGTTCATCAACTGGTCGCCGGGCGCAAGCTCGTCCTCGGCGGCGTGGAGATTCCGCACCCGAAAGGTCTCGACGGCCATTCGGACGCGGACGCGCTGATGCACGCCATCTGCGACGCCGTCCTCGGCGCGCTGGGCGAGGCGGACATCGGCCATTTTTTCCCGAACACCGACCCGCGCTGGAAAGGCGCGCCCAGCAAAATCTTTCTGGAGGAGGCCGCAAAACAAGTTTCCAGGCGCGGCGGACAAATTGTGAACGTGGACGCCACGGTGATCGCGCAGGCGCCGAAAATTTATCCGCACATCGCCGAGATGAAACGCCGCCTCGCCGCCGCGATGGGCGTTTCCGAAAAACAAATCGGCGTCAAGGCGACCACGAACGAACTGATGGGTTTCATCGGCCGCGAAGAAGGCATCGCCGCGATGGCCGTGGCCAGTGTCAATTTGCCCGAATGATTTTGGCCACAGATTTTCACAGATGAAACAGAGATTAAAACTTTCGCTTGGGAATGCCTTTTCTGCAATCTGTGTTCAATCTGTGTTTCATCTGTGGCTTAAAAAATGAATCTTTGGGAACAGCTCAAGGCGCGGTTTGCCGGCCAGGAAAAACCGGAGCATCTGCGGCGCGGCGAACTGGGCGAGCGCTCGGCGAAAACATTTTTGCGGAAACAAGGATTGAAATTTCTCGCGGCGAATTATCGCTCGGAGCATGGCGAGATTGATCTGATTTTCCGTGACGGCGATTGCCTCGTTTTCGCCGAAGTCAAAACGCGTTCGTCGGAAGACTGGACGCGCCCGGCGGCGGCGGTGGACGCGCGGAAACGGCGGTTGCTGTCGCAAACGGCGCTGGATTATCTGCGGCTGCTGAAAAATCCGCCGGTGAAATTCCGTTTCGACATCGTGGAAGTTTTGCTGGCGGACGGCGAGGTGCGGGAAATCCGGCATCTGCCGAATACGTTTTCCTTGAGCCGGCCGTATCGCTACGCCTGAAGTATTTGCTTGCGCTGGCGCGCGGACGGGTTGAGCTTTCCCCAAACCATGATTGGCTCCCTGAAATTTGTGCTGAATTGTTTCCTGACGCTGTTCGCATTGGGGTTTGTTCTCTGGCTCTTCTGGCGCGCCGTGCGGCGCAGCGCCGATCCGGCAATACTTATTTTTAAATGGCTGTTGACCGCAGTCGTCGGGTGGTTTGGATTTACCGTCGCCGTGCCAGCCTTTGCCAGAGGTGGAGATGACGCGATTTACGGGCTGATGGTCGCTCTGTTGCTGGCCTTGGCAATCAATTTCATCTGGCGGCACAGCATTTTGGAAATCATCGCCAAGCCGCTCACGAACATTTTTGACGGCGGCTCGGAACCGCCGGAAAAGAAGCCGTATTATTCGATCGCCCAGGCCAAACGGAACCGCGGCAAGCCGCATGAGGCGGTGATGGAAATCCGCAAACAGCTCGCGCAGTTTCCGAATGATTTTGAGGGCGTGCTGCTGCTGGCGCGCATTCAGGCGGAGGACCTGGCCGATCTGCCGGGCGCGGAAAACACGGTGAATCATTTTTGCGACCAGCCGGACGCGCCGGAGAAACGGGTGGCCGCCGCGTTGACGCAGCTTGCGGACTGGCAAATGAAAATCGCCGCCGACGTGGATGCGGCGCGGGTCGCGCTGCAAAAAATCGCCGCGCGTTTTCCCGACACGGAAACGGCATTGCAGGCGGAGCAGCGGATCGCCCATTTGGTCGAGACGGAGAAAATGATCCTCGCGCAGCACGACCGGCAAAGCATTGCCGTGCCGGAAGGCGTGCGCAACATCGGGCTGCTCGATTCGACGGAATTTTTAAAGCCGCGGGAAATTGATCCCGGCAAACTCGCGGCGGCGCACGTCAAGCATCTCGAAGCGCATCCGCACGACACCGAGGTGCGCGAGAAGCTGGCGGCGCTTTACGCGAAGGATTTCAAGCGGCTGGATCTGGCCACGCTGGAACTGGCGCAACTGATCAACGAGCCGAAGCACAAACCCAAACAGGTGGCGCACTGGCTGAATCTGTTGGCGGATTTCCAGATCGAACTCGGCGCGGACGTGGCGACGGTCCAGACGACGCTTGAAAAAATTGTCGAATCATTTCCCGATCTGCCCGTGGCCGAAATCGCGCAACGCCGGCTGGCGCGCTTGAAAAACGAATTCAGGAGCCGCCAGCAATCGTCGAACGTGAAGCTCGGCGTGTATGAGCAGAACATCGGCTTGAAATACGGCTCGCCGGGCAAAAAATAACACGCATACCGAAATTTTGTCTGGCCAGTTTTTTTGAGGTCAGGTTACAAAACTCAATTAAATCCCTATGAAAATTAAAATTGGAAGCGTTAAGTGTTCGTTCCGACATCACTTGCAGTATTTTATTTTTATCTCTCTTCCGTTATTCTTGTGTGCTTCATCGTTGACAAACGGACTTGCTCAGGAACTGGCAGCGACCAATATATGCTTTGGAATTGAATCTCCGACGAATTTCATCTTTAGCATTTCCAATACTGATTACATTATTGTCACCAACACCTTTCGTGATGAGGCTCCTTTGCCCAACAAGAGCAACTACAACCATTTACTTTCCGGCGCGGAAGCGAAAAAGCTGATCGAAGCGCTTTCAAGGTTGAACAGAGATAGATACACTTACACTCCAGCGGGAGTCGGGCCGCATGGCTTGAAACTTCACTTTTTTCGCGGCACCAACTGTATTGCCGTGGCAAATTTTGAAGATGATTCCATCAATTGTGAAGACGGCGAGTTTCAAGATCATACAGAAACATTGAGTAAACTGTATAAGCAGTTTGCAGATTATTGTCAAAAAGACGCAGAAGAATACTCAGACTATATGATTAAGAAACTTGCCGCCACTAATGCGCCTGCCAGAAAATAAAGTTTTCAATTACCATTGTTATTTGGCCGGAATGATTTCCGCCGTGCGCAGCGTCACCGGGCCGAGCAAGCCCGACTCCAGCAGCGGCGAATCCTTCGTCCAATGATGCCAGGTCGTGAACGTCAGCCGGCCGGTCGGGCTGGGCTTGCCGTCGAGCAACCATTGCGGCCAAGCCTTGAGATGTTTGCCGCTCCACTCGCGATCATCCGGCAACTGCTCGTCGCCGATGAGCCGGTTCGGCCAGAGATTCGTGACTTTGATGGCCAGCTTGTTCACGCCCGGCTTGGCGGCGGCGGTGAGGTTCACGCGGAACGGCGGCTTCCACAGCACGCCGAGGTTTTGCCCGTTCAGGAAAACTTCCGCGAAATTTTTCACCGCGCCGAGGTCCAGCCAGAGTTCGCGCCCGGAACTCAATCGTTCGGCGGAGATTTCAATTTCTTTTTCATAGGTCGCTGTGCCTGAAAAATAGCGCACGCCGTCGTATGGATGGTCGGTCCACGAAATCAATTTTTCCAGCGTGACCGAAGGCGGCGCACCCCAGTCCGGCGGAAAAGTCAAATTCCATTCGCCGGAAATTTCCCGTGGTGCCGGCAAATCCGACGCGTCCGCGCGCAAAACTTTCCCGCTGGCCAGGCGCAATTCTACGCCGCCATTGCTCCATGCTTTCACAATAGGCGGTCTGTCGGCGGCGACACTCATTTCCCATTGCGGTGACTGGCCGACGGCGGTTGTCGCCGGCAGCATGAGCGTTTCATTTTCATGCACGACCGCATGGCCGGGCTTGCCGTCAAGC
This sequence comes from uncultured Verrucomicrobiae bacterium, assembly GCA_963738225.1. Lineage (GTDB taxonomy): Bacteria > Verrucomicrobiota > Verrucomicrobiia > Limisphaerales > UBA11358 > UBA11358. The sequence continues at coordinate 46,340 of CAVTVR010000003.1, read as the reverse complement.
GTGTAGTCCACGCGCAATTCCTTTTGGTGATTCACCGCCGGATCGCGTCCCAAAGCGTCGTTGCTGGCCACGACGACCAACTGGCCGCCACCGGCCAGCTCGGAAAGTTTTGCGGTCACATCCATGCCGCCCGCGCCGTCAGTGGCGGTGTAATCGGCGTGCTGAATTTCCAGCTTCGGTCCGGGGGCGGATTCGGCGGTGATGGTGCTGCTGGCGGCGATCACATGATCCGCGCGGCCTGGCGCGCGTCGGAAGATGACGAACACCGAGCCAGCGGGATCAAAATTCAGCCGCACTTTGGTGCGTCCGTTCTGCGCGCTCCAGACAGGCGCGGATTCAATCACGCCGGTGTCGGGATGCCACAGTTCGGGGATTTTCCCGCTGACGCGGAAAGTGCAATCGGCGGAATCAAATTGCCGCCGCTGGTTGGACACGAAATAAATGTCCGCCTTGCCGGCGACGCGATGAGTGTAAGACAGCCGCGATCCGGTGGTCGTTCCCTTGAATTCAAAATCCGGTTTCAGCTTTTGCGCGGCAAAAACGTCGGCCAGAGATTTGCCCCAAACGATGCGGCCTTTGCCGTCTGCATTTTCCAAAACACGGGTGCCGTCGCATTGGCCCCAAAGCTCGCCGGCGAGTTTTTTCACCTGCGCGTCGCAGTTCGGAAAGTCCGCGAGGCTCGGCGAATGTTGCGGGCGCGGACCAACCACCGTCGCGCCGTCGCGCACGAGTCCGCGAATGCACTGCAACGTCTGCGGTGTCAGGTTCGCGTCGTCAGGCGGCAGAATCAGCACGGCGTAATTCGCGCCGCTGGCCAGCGTGAGGCGGCCCTTTTTCACCTTCGCGCCGTGCAGCAGCACGTCGGCGTTGACGGCGTCGTAGTCATAACCGGCGGGCAGCGGGGGATTGCCCACGCGCATTTCCACCGGCGCGCTTTCGCCGGTGAAGTAGGCGGCGTCCGCCACGGCGCGGCCTTGTTGCAGGAGGAATTCGCAGTGCGAAATATAATCAATCCAGGATTTCCCCTGATGCCACCAGGTTTCGGTGCGTTCGAAATGAAAGCCCCACTGGCCCATCGTCATGCCGGGCCAGCGATTCGTCCACGGCTGCATGGCGTAGCGATGGAAAATGTAACGGTTCAAGCCCTGGCAATACATCAGGTCACCCAGCGTCTTGAGCGAATAAGGATCGTTCTGCCAGCGGCCGGCTTCGGGCGCGGCGGTGAACGATTCCGCGCCGACGATGGTTTTGCCGTAAATATGCGCGATGGACGCGCACATCTTCACGGAAGGATGCCCCTGGCTGCCGCTCCAAAATTCGCCCATCACCACGTCCGCCGGCGCGCCGCATTGCAGCGATTCAAACGGGCCGGTGTAAGGCTCGACGGCGTTTTTCAATCCGTGCTGGCGGCAAAGCTCGGCGAAATGGCCGTAGTAATTTTCCGCAAATAAATCAGCGATCGTGCGGCGCACGTCCCACAGAAAACGTTCGGTCACGGCGGGATTGTCCACCACGCGACCGGTGAACGCGGGCAGGAATTTCAGCAGATCATAGCCGCGCCGCTTTTGAAATTCCGCGCGGAAATCCTGGTTCCAGTTCTGGCCGCCGACTTCGTAGCTGTCAATCAGCGAACAGTTGAGCGCCTTGCCCGCCAGCGGGCCGATGTCGTCGAGCACCTTTTGCATGAAGCCGTTCCAGTGCGCGTCGAGCGCGGTTTTGCTGAACTTGTCGCACTCCAGTCCTTCGCCTCCGTAGGCTGCGGGATGATTGTTCACGCCGGTGGGCGTGTAGCCGAGGCGTAGAATCACCCATTCGCCGGCGGGCGCCTGCCAGTTCAATTTCCCATCGGCGGTCAGCTTGGAAGTGAGATCAATGACTTCCCCGCGCGGAATGGCGCCAGCCGCCGAATCGCCGGCGTTGCGGGCCGACAACACGGCGTCGCCGTTGAATCCGGCCTTCGCCTTAATGTTTTGAATGGTCACCTTCGCGTCGGACGCGGGAAACGCGAGCACGGCGATGTCACAATAAAAACCGAGCGTCGTGTCGGGTTGCGGCAGCGCGGCGCTGAAATGGGTCGGGCCGGTCACGCGCACTTCGCTAGTGGTGACTTTTTGCATCGCGTTGGTCACCGTGTTCCACGGTCCGCCGCTGCTCGACCAGCCGGCGCAATTCTCCACGCAAAGTTTGAGGCCCAGCCGGTCGGCCTCTGACACGGCGAATTTGAAATCGTCGCGCCATTCCTGGCTCATGAAATTCACCGGGCCGCGCGGAATTTCGCAGTCCACATTCACGATTGTCGCGCCGCCGAGGCCGATCTGTTTCATCGCTTCGAGGTCGGCGGTGAGGCCGGTTTTGGTGATGTTGCCGTTCATCCAATGCCACCACGTCTGCGGCTTGGCGGAATCCGGCGGATTGAGAAAACCTGTTTCCAGCGGATCGGTGGACGCGGCGGCGGCGGTGAAGGCCAGGCCAATCAAGGCCGAACCAAGGAAGTGTGGCGATTTCATAATGCGGGTTTGAAAAATACGGCGGTGAGGCATTCTGTTGGTGGGAACCGGCATTTGACAAGCGCAAAGACAAACAGTTGGCGCAATTGTTTGGAGAACCGGGCACCGCTCGGCGTTCCGTTCGGCAGTAAACCAAACCGCAACCGAAAGAGGGCAATTTGATTTCCGCAGAGAACCTTGAATTATAATTTTACAAAGCGCAGGCCTTGAGCAGCGCGGCTTTGACTTTCTTCAAATCATTTTCAGGCACGACTCCAAGCCGCTTTTCAAAGCGCAGGGACGGCAGTGAGCCGATGGCTTGCACGTTGGCGACGGATTCGGAATCAAGAAACGGCAGATGGCCGAGCGGCACTTCCATCTCGCTACCCCGATTTTGCCGCGTGATGGGAATGTGGATAATGAGCGTGCGCGGCGCGTCGAGGTTATCGGCGATGAGAACGACAGCGGGGCGGATTTTGGCGACCATGCCCATGTCCACCAGCCAGACTTCGCCATGGCGCGGGTTCATTTGCCGTCGAGGATGTCCAGCTTTTCCTGCTCGACTTCGCGCGAGGGCAACACGTCGTCCCACTCTTCTTGCGCGCGCTGGCGTTCGAGGAATTTCATGTAGTGCAAAACTTCGCGCACCAGCGGCTCGGGCTTATGCTTGATTTCTTCAATCAAAATTTCTTGCGCGCTCATGGTTTGATTATCGGGCAAAATCTATTTTTGGCAAGCTGTATTGCCCCCATCGTCCATCCCAAACTGAATACCGACGCTTCACCGCTTCATGACTTGATGTCGCGCAGGTGAAACGCCGTGCAGCCGATGACGAGAAAGGTGAGGTTGAGGCCGGCAAGAATGCTTAACGACTGCCAGATTCTCCACCATGAAACCTGTTCCGCCAGCATGCAAACCCAGACTCGCGCGTGGTAGGTGAAAAACCAGGGCTGGTAGTCCTGAAAATACGGGATGTGATAGCAGATGAAATCTATCAGCAGCACGGAGAGCGCCAAAATCGTGGCGGCGGCCGGCTTGATGTTGAAGCAGGAAAACATGAACGCCACGCCCATGATTGAAAAGACCTCGGCCAGCATCAGCACCATCGCCGCCGCATAACGCCCCAGCCCGTTGGCCGCGGCAAATACACTGAAGATTTGATCTTCGGGATCCCACACAAACATCCCTCCCCACGGAAACCAGAGCCGCGCGCACAAAATTCCAAAAATCCCCAGCGCCAGCACCAGCAACACGGAAAAAACCGCGCCGGAAAGCCATTTCGTCACGAGCAGCCGGACGCGCGAGATGGGCCGGCAAAGAATCATCCGCAGCGTCCCGTCCTCCGCCTCCTTGGCTACCAGATCGCCGCCGATGAGCGCGACATAGAGCGGCAGCAGCAGCGGCGCGATGGGCGAAAGGACGATGAAGGCCGTGGTCAGCGCCGAAGCATACGAATCCGGCACAAAGCCGTTGCTTTCGAGCAGCCGTTTCTGGAGCGAGAAATGGGTTTTATACAGCGCGAAGCTGACGCCGTTCTCTGCCAGCAACAGCATCACAAAGCCGATGTAAGTGCGCTTCTTGCCGAACAGTTTCCAGAGTTCGTTTTTGAGCTGGGCGAGAAACATGGTTAATTTTCGGCAGCCGGCGGACGGATCAATTTGAGATAAAAATCCTCGACCGTTTGCTCATGCTGCCAGATGCCTTCCACCGCGATGCCGGCGGAAACCAGCGTTCGGGTGATCTCCGCCGTCGAAACGCCCCCGGCCAGCGTGATGAAACGTTCCGCCGCCGTGTCCGTGATCAATCCGCACTCGCGGAGCAGTTTCGTGGCGCTCGCGAAATCAGAGGTTTTCAACGCCACTTTGCCGCGCGCGGCTTTCACGTCCGCGACATTGCCTTCAAAAACTTTTTTGCCCTGCTGCAACACGGCGATGCGCGTGCAAAGCTGTTCGACTTCATTCAACAAATGCGACGAGAGCAAAATGGTCAGGCCGAGTTCGCGCTGCAAACGGAGAATCGTCTGGCGCATTTCGTGGATGCCTTCGGGGTCGAGACCGTCGCCCGGCTCATCGAGGATGAGCAATTCCGGTTTGGGCAGCAGCGCTTGCGCCAGCGCCAGCCGCGTCCGCATGCCGTGCGAATACGTCCGCACCTTGGATTGCTCGCGTCCGGTCAGGCCGACCCAATCAACGACCTCGCGAATCCGCGCTTTTGAAGTCGGCGCGGTGTAAGTGCTCAAAATTTCCAGATTGCGCGAACCGCTCAAGTAATCATAAAAAACCGGCGTCTCAAAAATCGCGCCAACGCGCTTGAGCGCGGCGCGGCGGTTGGCGGTGACATCGTGGCCGCAAACCATCACTTCGCCGCCGGTCGGCCAGACCTGACCGAGCATCATGCCGATGGCCGTGCTTTTGCCCGCGCCGTTGTGGCCGAGCAGCCCGAAAATTTCCCCGCGCGAAACCGTGAACGACAAATCATCCACGGCGACGCGCCCGGCGAATTTTTTGGTGACATGGCGCAGTTCGATCATTTGGTGCCCGCGAGGGTCAGCAGGTTTTTGATGTGGCCGTCGGCGTAGAGATAATTCACCGCCTGTTTCGGGCCGCGCGCCTTGTGAAAATCTTCCTTGTCGAAGACGACCGGAATTTCATGCGGATCGAAATGGATGTTGAACACCACCAAATGATCCGCGTCCTCGCCGTTCAACAAGCTGTCCCACGCGTAACTCGAACCGGTCAGCTCGAAAAACTGCCGCGAATCCGAAGGGCAGCGCAGGACGTTCGTGTTGCCAAGCTGCGGCGCGAGAACTCTGTTGATGGCGGGAAAAGTGTTCGTGGCGGTAACTGCCGGATCGGTGGAAACATCGCGCATGACCGGCAGCTTGTTGTTGTTTTCCGACACGTAAATTTGCAGCGCAACGCCAACCTGGTGCAAATTGCTCAAGCAGACGGCGGCGCGGGCGGATTCTTTCGTGCGGCCCAGCGTGGGCAGCAGCAGCGCGGCGAGCATCGCGATGATGGCAATGACGACCAGCAACTCAATCAGCGTGAACGCCGGGCGGATTCCATCTGGCAATGGAAATTTCATTGGCGTGGCCCGCGCAACATTCTTCCGCTCTCCATCGCGCGCTGCATTTCTTCCAGCAACGGCGCCAGCTCCGCCTTGGTTTCGGCGGAGCTTTGGCTGTAAAAACTTTGCAGGCCGATCTTCGTCACCCGGTCCTGAAGCTCCGCGCTCAATACCACGGCATTCGTGTCCGACAGCGGCATTTGTCCGTCTTGGGCCAGTTTGTCGCGCGCGTCCTTCATTTGTTTGACGGCCTGATCCACGACGCGCTTCCGTTGGTCGGACGGCAGTTCCTCGAACGCGCCGATCATCTGCTTGAAACCGGTGGGCATGGTGGCATCGAGAAACTCGCCTTTTTCATCCTCGGTCATTTTTTCAAACCAGTTGTGAATTGTCCGATCCAGGCGCAGGCTCTGCCGCTCGTCGAGCGAAAGCGCGTTGAGCATGGCCGCCAGTTTTTTGAGGGCCGCTTCGCGTTCGGCGGCGGACAGGTGGCTGAAATCCACGGACGCCGTGTATGCGCGGACTTTTTCGGGAGTGATTTTGGCGTGCTGGGCGAACTGGTAGCCGGCAATGGCAACCACCCAGATTACCGCGAGGGCGGCCACCGCCAAAAGAATCGGGCTCTGACGCTGGCTGAACACGGCTTCAGTTTATGGCATCGCCCGCAATTCACCACGAAAAATGTTGCGACTAAATTTGAAGCGGCGTGTGACAAACAAAACGTCGGGCGTCAAAGCCCGGCGTTTCGTCAAAGAATATCAGGAGCAATCCGAATCAACGCGCCAGTTGCAGCGCGATTTCCTTTTCCAATTCATGCACCAGGTCAATGTTGACGCGGCCCCATTTCGTGCGCGCCTCCACATCCACCTGGCTGATTTTCGGATCCACCTGCTCCACGCGAATCCAGACTTTGCAGTCGTTGACCCGGCCGGTCAGGGATCGGACGGCGTTGGTGTTGTCATGCGGAATATATTCGGTCAGCAAAACGCCGTCGTTCTGAATCACGGCGACCGATGCCTTATAGACCGTGTCCAGATCGCGCTGGTAACGGCCCGCCACGGAATCCTTGCCGTAGCTGACCGCGAAGGTGCTGGTGTCGCTCACGGTGTGAACGCACCCGGTGGCAACCACAACCGCGACCCCGGCAAGAACTGCAAAAAACGTCTTTTTCATATTGGCACAATCAACCGCTAAAGCCCGCGCGCGTCAAGCATCGAATTCCGTCTTGAAGTCCACCAATTTGACTTGGCCGTGGCGTGACGCCGCAAATCACACGCCAGAGGCATATCTCCCCAATTCCAACTTCATGGAATCGGTTTAGACGATTTCCAAAAACCGCATCATGGTGTCGCCGTGCTTGAGCATTTTCACTTCGGCCCACGGCGCGACGAGTTCCAGCGTGTCGCGTTTCGTGTGGCCGAGCACAAATCTTCCGCCGGGCGCGAGCAGCTTGGGCAGATTTTTATCGTCGAGCAATTGCTGCGCGAAGGAAGTGGAACGGCGGTTCGCATTTTTTTCGCCGTAAGGCGGATCGGCGAGGATCAAATCAAACTGCTTCCCGTTTTCCGCCAGTTGGTGCATCACCGGGAAAACGTCCTGCGTGCGGACTTCCAGAATTTCGCCGTAACCCGCCGCCGCCGCGTTGCTGCGGATGAATTCCGCGTGCCGGTGTGATTTCTCCACGCACATGACCGAAGCCGCGCCACGGCTCAAACATTCCAGGCTCAACGCGCCGCTGCCGGCGAACAATTCCAAAACCGTCGCGCCCACGACGCGCGCGCCGAGCGAATTGAAAACCGCCTGTTTGACGAGGTCAGGCGTCGGGCGGACATCCAGTCCTTTGGGAACTTTCAGAATCCGCCGGGCTGCGTGGCCGCCGGTGATGCGCATGAGTTCGTTAAATCGCTAATTGGTTAAATCGTTGAATCGGCAGGCAATTTAACGAGTGAACGGTTCAACAAATCACTTCACTTAAAAAATCTCGGCGAAGAAATCTTTCATGGCCTGCCACGAGCGCCGGTCGGCCTTTTCGTTGTATTTCGCGCCGGCATTGACGAAGCCGGGATTGGGCTGGGTGAAGGCGTGGACCGCGCCGCCGTAAAAAGTGATCTGCCAGTCCACTTTCGCGTCGCGCATTTCATTTTCAAACGCGGCCAAATCTTCCGGCTTTTGGAACGGATCGTCCGCGCCGGCGAGCGCGAGCACTTTGCATTTGATGTTTTTGCCGTCGGCGGGTGTCGGCGAATCCAAGCCACCGTGGAAACTCACCACGCCCGCGATGTCCGCGCCGCTGCGCGCAAGCTCAATCACCGTTGTGCCGCCGAAACAATAGCCGATGGCGGCGATTCGTTTCGGATCCACAAGTTCGGATTTTTTCAATTGTTCCAGCCCGGCGTTCACTCGGGCGCGGAGCAGCGCACGATCACTTTTATATTTTCCGGCCTGCGGTCCGGCTTCGCTCACGTCTTTCGGGCGGGAATCTTTGCCGTAAATGTCCGCGCAGAAAGCGACGTAGCCGAGTTGCGCGAGCATTTCCGCGCGGTGCTTTTCGTAATCGGTGAGGCCGAGCCATTGATGCACCACCAGCACGCCGGGCCGCGCGCCGGAAATGGAATCGTCGTAGGCAAGATAGCCTTCGAGGAGGGCTTCGCCCTGTTTGTATTCGATCGTCTGGGTCATTATTTTTGCCTGGACAGAAACCGAGCCGGCCAAGGCCAGAAAAAATGGGATCATGTTTTTCATAACAACGCCATTCATAAACCGGAAACGGCGCCAACGCCAGCACTGTTTGGCAATCGTCTTTTTGCTTTTCCTTTTTCCGTGCGGCGTCATCTTGTCCGCGTGGAACTCACCGCCGCAGAAATCCGCCGCGCCGTCCGCATCGCCCTTGACGAAGACCTCGGCAGCGGCGACGTGACCACGCTCGCCACAGTTCCGCCGAGCGCAAAATCCGTCGCGCTCATGCGGGCGCGCGAACCGCTTGTCGTCGCGGGCATTCAATTTGCGGAAACCGCGTTTCGCGCGCGGTCGCCAGAAATCAAAATCAAAAAACTTTCGCGTGATGGCGCGGGTGTGAACGCCGGCGAAGCGCTGCTGAAAATCTCCGGTCCCGCGTGCGCCATTTTGAGCGCCGAACGCGTCGCGCTCAATTTTGTCCAGCGGCTTTCCGGCATCGCCACCGCCACTGCGCAATTTGTGGAAACCGTGAAAGGCACGAACGCCAAAATTCTCGACACGCGCAAGACCACGCCCGGCTGGCGGCGTTTTGAAAAATTTGCCGTCATTTGCGGCGGCGGAAAAAATCATCGCCTGGGATTGTTTGACCTAGTGCTTATCAAGGACAACCACCTCGCCGCCCTGCGACACGAAACCCCGAACGCCATCGCCGCCGCTGTTTCGCGGGCGCGCAAAAAATTTCCGACGCTGAAAGTGGAGGTTGAAGCGGACACGCTGGAACAAGTTGGGCAGGCCGCCGATGCGGGCGCGGACATTATCCTGCTCGACAACATGACAGTCGCACAGTTGCGGCAGGCCGTGAAAATCGTCCGGGGCCGCGCAAAAACCGAAGCCAGCGGCGGCGTGAACCTGAAAACCGTCCGCGCAATCGCCAAGACTGGCGCGGATTATATTTCGGTCGGAGCCATCACCCATTCCGCCCGCGCCGTGGACATCGGCTTGGATTTTGAGAACTGAATTTATGAAAACGCCAAATCTCAAAAAAAACTTCCTTGGATATGTATTCGCAAGTCTGTTGATTTTGATGGGTTGCAAACCGTCCATTAACGACGTGATCAAGGTTCTTGCCCCGGTTCCGCTCGGCGCGAGCCGTGGTGAGATTATAAAAGTATTGGAAGCTGCTTATGACAAAAAGTATTCCAATAATAAAGGATGTTACGCGCCGATTGCACCATTACCCGTGTCAGAAGAATGGAAAAAATCAACCCTCGCTTTGTATAATTCTCTCAATAAAGACGGCTATGCCTATGTCTATCCTTCCGACCTGATCAAAAAAATTCCAGATGTAGCATTTACGGATGGAATTGGCTTACTTAGGGAAAGTGATTTTGAAGGAATCGCTTATTTCAAAATATTTTACGATAGTCACACCAATTACATGGGAATTTTAGCCGGCCCTACGAAAAATGCTCGATGACCACCGACGCCAAAATCCTTTCCGCGTTGCGCGCCAACCCCGACGGCGTTTCCGGCGCGCAGCTTGCGGAACAACTGGCCATCAGCCGCGCGGCGGTCTGGTCGCGCATCGAGGAATTGCGCAAAGTTGGGTTCGCCATCGAGGCCGGACCGCATTTTGGCTACCGGCTGGTGGATGAGCCGGACGCGCTGCTCGCGGATGATTTGCTCGCGCGTCTCGGCGAAACCAAGGTCGTCGGCCGCGACATCCGCGTGTTTGAGGAAACGACTTCCACCAACGATGTGGTCGAAAAGCTCGCGCGCGACGGCGTGAAGGAAGGCGCCGTGGTGTTTGCCGAATCGCAGACCAAGGGCCGCGGGCGGCTCGGCCGGAAATGGATGTCGCCAACGCGCAAGGGACTTTGGTTTTCCGTTCTGCTGCGGCCCGATTTGCGGCCGCAGGAAACGACGCAGTTGACGGTGGCTTCGGCCACGGCTTTGCGCCGCGCCATCAAAACCGTCACCGGCTTGCCAGCGGAAATCAAATGGCCGAACGATTTGCTTATCGGCGGAAAAAAAGTCGTGGGCATCCTCACCGAGTTGAGCGCGGAACTGGATCGCGTCCGGCACGTCATTCTGGGCATCGGCGTGGACGTGAACCAGAAAGCGAATGAATTTCCTGCGGAGCTGCGCAAGACCGCCACCTCGCTGAAAATCGAGTCGGGCGGGGAAATTTCCCGCGCGGAACTGGCCACGGAAATTCTGCGGGAACTGGATCGGGATTACGCGCGAATCTGCAGCGGAAAATTTCCCACAGGTTGCGGACGAGTGGGAAGCCGGCTGCGCGACCATCGGCAAAAATGTTTCGGTGCAGATGGGCATGCGGCTGGTTCGCGGCCGCGCCGAATCGCTGGACGACGACGGCGCGCTGCTCGTCCGCACGGAACATGGCCATCTGGAACGCATCATCGGCGGCGACGTCACTCTGGAAAAATGATTTTACTCTTCGACATCGGCAACACGCACACGCACCTCGGCCTGGCGGACGGCCGGCGCGTGTTGAAACAAACGGACATTCCGACGCTCACCTGGTTCGGCGGCGGCGCGGCGGCGCTGGTGAAAAAATTTGCCGGCAAAAAAAATATCACCGGGCGCGGTCCTGTGCAGCGTCGTGCCGCGCGCCACGCCGCTCGTCCGCAAAACCGTCCGCGCGCTTTGGAAACTAGACGCGCTCGAACTGAACGCCGGAACCATTCGCGGCGTGGGCATTGATTATCCGAAGCCGGATTCCATCGGCCCGGACCGGCTGGCAAACGCGGTGGCCGCGCGCCAGCGTTTTGGCGCGCCGGTGGTGGTGGTGGATTTTGGCACGGCGGTGACGTTCGACGTGGTGGACGCGCGTGGCAATTATGTCGGCGGCATCATCGCGCCGGGGCTGGCGGTGATGACCGATTATCTGCATGAAAAAACGGCGCTGCTGCCGAAAATCAAAATCCGCGAGATCAAATCCGCCGTCGGCAAGAGCACGGAAGAGGCAATGCTCGTGGGCGCGGTGCATGGCTATCGCGGCCTGGTGCGCGAATTGATCGCCGAATTGAAGCGCGAGCTGCGCGCGAAAAATCTGCCGGTCGTGGCCACGGGCGGTTACGCGAAATTGATCGCGGCAAAGCTGCCGGAGATTTCCGCCGTCGCGCCGGATTTGACGCTCGAAGGTTTGCGGCTGGTCTGGCAGTCGAAATGACGCCGGATCCGCATCAAGAAAATGGCGCGGGCCGACGCACGGTGATTTGAAAACGGCAAAAAATATTTTATCCGTGGCTGGCCTGCGCATTGTGCGCGATGGCACGGTGATTTTGCAGGACGTGAACTGGCGCGTGCAGCGCGGGGAACATTGGGTTGTCCTCGGTGCGAACGGCTCCGGCAAAACGTCGTTGTTGAGCGCGCTCACGGGTTATTTGATGCCCACGGCGGGCAAAATTTCCGTGCTCGGCGAAACTTATGGCGAATCCGACTGGCGCGAGTTGCGGAAAAAGATCGGCCTTGTCAGTTCATCCGTGCGGCAGATGATGGCGGACGACGAACCGGCGCTGGCGACCGTCGCGAGCGGCAAATACGCGATGATTGATTTCCGGGGTCGGTTGAGCCGCGCCGACAAGGCCGAGGCGGCAAGTTTGTTGCGGCAGATCGAGTGCGGCGGTCTGGCGGAGCGGCCCTGGCGCGTGCTTTCGCAGGGCGAACGGCAGCGCGTGCTGATTGGCCGGGCGCTCATGGCCAGGCCGCGCGTGCTGATTCTCGACGAGCCATGCGCCGGGCTGGATCCCGCCGCGCGCGAGCATTTCCTGCAATTCCTCCAGCGGCTCGGCGGAAAAAGGTTTTCGCCAACGCTGGTTTTGGTGACGCATCACGTCGAGGAAATCATGCCGGTGTTTTCGCATGTGCTGATGTTGCAGAAGGGTCGCGTGCTGACCGCCGGCACCAAGGCGGACGGGTTGAACTCCAGGAATCTCGCCGCCGCATTTGGCGCGCGGATGCAATTGCTGCGGACCGGCAACCGTTACGCGCTGAAGGTAAGGCTCAAAGCGCGTGCGATGATGTGAAGCTGACAGTTTTTGGGAACAGTTTAATTTGCGGGCTGATTTGGCGAGGTGACCCAGAGGAGCAGGTCGTTCAGCTCCTGAATTTTCGGCGGTTTACCGACCAGGACGTCAACGTCCGTAATGACTTCTCCATCTTCTTTCATCATCGCGCCCCAGCCGGTCATCATGATTATGGGAGTGAGCGGTGATTCGGCTTTGATGGCTCGCGCGAGTTGGTGCCCGTCCATTCTGGGCATCCCGAGGTCGGTGATGACGACTTCAAACGGCTCGTTTCGCTGCTTGGCGGCGAGGAACAATTCGATTCCCTGTTTGCCGTCCACCGCCGTGACGACGTGGTGGTTGAAGTGGGTGAGACAATCATTGAGGAGTTGACGGATGGGTTCGTCATCGTCAATGCAAAGAACGCGCAGGGAATGTTCCAAATTAATTTTTTGCAAGGGAATCGGAATCGTTTTGGAAACCTCCTCCCGAATGGGAAAAGTAAGCCGAACGCAGGTGCCCTTACCGGGCGAACTTTCAATTTCGATGTTGCCGGCGTGACGTTGCATCATGCCATAAACCATCGCCAAACCGAGTCCCGTGCCGCCACTGAGGGACTTGGTGGAAAAGAACGGCTCCAGACAATGTTGCCGGACATTTTCGTCCATGCCGATGCCGGTGTCCTTCAACTCGAACTGCAACCGCTGCTCGAAAATACCGGCATTCTCAGGCAGGGAAACCTGGGTGAAGCGCGTGACGAAAGTAATGGCGCCCCCTTGCGGAAGAGCGTCCACGGCGTTGAAGACGAGGTTGATCAGGGCTTCCCGCAATTCGGCGGGATCGCTGGGCATCATCGGCAAATGGCGTTCCAGTTCCTGCTGAATCTGAATGGAGATGCCCTCGCGTTGTGGAATGTCGCGCCAGCGGGGGCGGGTGAGTTCGATCACTTCCTTGATGACCTGGTTAAGATCCACCGGAACCAAAGGCTCGGACTCCGTTCGACGCCGGTAAAATTCCCGCATCCGCGCGACGATTTTGGCAATGTCCTCGCCGGATTGCTTGATGATTTCAAGGTAATTTTTCGATTCCTCCGGCAAATCCGGCAACGTCAGCAAAAGGATTTCCGAATAGGCGACCACCGGAGACAGGGCGTTGTTAACATCGTGGGCCACGCCGCTGGCCATTTGTCCCAGCGCGCGGAGCCGTTCCTGCTGCACCACCGCCTGCTGGGTGTGGCGCAATTCATCGTAGGCCTTTTGCACTCCGTCCGTCAGCCGCACCTGGTTGAAAAGGCTGCGGCATTTTTCCTCCGTCGTAAGAATTTTAAGCTGCAACTCTTCCTTCTCCGAACGAACGGTCGTGATTTCGGCCAGGGTCTGTTCGTTGTGGTAGCGGATCTCTTCCAGCACCAGCACGATCATGCTGACCGCGATGAAAAGCTGGAGCACCGCCGCCATGAAAAAACCGGCGCTGTAAAGATGTTGATCTTGCTGGGACAGCGGATAGCTGCCCAAATAAAGTCCCCAGAGGAAAAATCCGGTCGCCAGCATGCCCGCCCCGACGAACGGCATTTTTTTCCGCAGCCGGAAAAAACAGACGCCGGCAAACACACTGCTCAAGCCGAGCAGGATGAACACGGGCAGTTGCATGTCCAGCATCCTGACCTTGGGCGTCAACGCACTGGAAATGACCTGCGGACCGACAAAAGTCCAGACCAGCAGGAACAGCATGAACAGTCCAAACAAGGTCTGCCGGACCGGAAGTTTCAGAAACCGCAAGCTGCCCCATAACAAAAAAACCGCCGAAATGGACACGCAACACTGCTTGAGTTTGAAAACAGTGCTTTCCGGATCAACAGCGTCGAACTTCAGTCCGAGCGTCAGCCACAGCGCATAAAACAGCCAAGCCGCCGTCCAGACCGTGAAATAATCCCGCTTGGTGTAATAATTGAGGTAGTAAAAAAGCCCCACCAGCATCCACACGCTCATCAGCGACACGACGAGCGCCGCCCGCAGGTATTGCCCCGAGAAGTCTGTCAGAAAAGCCATGTCCAAAAATTTCATGCGTTGGATTTTAGGTCTTCCTTGATTTTCGCTTTCTCCCCTTGCCGTCTGAAATCCTGTTCTTCGTCTGATTCATGGGCTTTTTGTAAACCATTTCCTTTCCCATTGCCATTCCCATTTCTTCCATTTCGACTTCCATTGGCCGCAGAGCTGTCAGCCGGCGAAGGTTGCTCATCCATTTCAATCGGCAGCGACAGCATGAGGCTCGCCTCTTTGCCGCCATCAGCTTGAATGGCAGGCTGGGCGCCCATCGCCAGCGCCAACTGCCACCCGGCAGCCAGACCCAATTCCGCTTCGCTAAACGATCCTGTTTGGAGCGTGGCCGCCGCCGCCGTGACTGAGGTAAGCCGTGCAAGCAAATCCTGCGCACGGTTGTCTGTGGAAAACACAATCCGCAAAGTCAACTCCGCGAGCCGGGCGCTCTTGGGTTTGATTGCCGCCCGTAAATCAAGCGCGTTGACGCCCGCCTCCATATTGAGCGGCGATGCGGTCAGCAAGGCGATGAGTTGGTGAACGTGTTCCGCATTGCCAATCAGTTTGCCCGTGCCCGTGTCGGTGGCGGAGATTTGCACGACCACGCCAGCCGCTTCTGCCGCCAGGCGAACGGCGTGAAACGCACTCTCGCTGATTTCCGCGAAAAAGAACTCGCTTTCGTGAAAACCGAGGGGTTCGACCGGATAGGCCGCAATTTTGGCCGTGCCCGCGCGGCTGCTCTTGATTCCGTCCATCGAATTCTGCAACTCCGCGAGCATTTCGCGCTGGGCCAGAGAAAGCGACGTTTGCGCCAGCGACGAGAGAAGTTGTCGCATGGCATCCATATCTTGGCGTTCCTTCTGCGAGCGCTCCCGGTGAAGCCGTGCGCTCATGCGCGAGGCATCCATGATGGCATAGCGTAGCGCGGCCAGTTGCTTCTGACCGTCTTCAACGGCGTTCTCCGAGCACACAGCTTTTTCTTCCAACTCGTGAAAAACTTTGGCGGTGGATTCGCTCTTCGCGATCAAATCTTGAATTTTTTCGCACAGGGCCGACTGAAGCACCTGCAACTCCTCGATTTTCTTCCGGGCGTTATTGATCTCAACCGCCTGGACAGCCGCCGTTGCACCCGCCTTCGCAATCTCGTTCTGCTGATTGCGGATGCTGCCCTGCAACTCGGATTCAAGCCTGTGCCAGACCTGTTCGGCGGCCTCGCGTTGGCGGGACGCGGCGGTCAGCGACTCGTTCAATGACTCAACCTGTTGGGTCACGCTCGCGTGCCGGGTTTGCAATGCCGCCAGTGCCACCTGTGCCGCCTCCAATTCTTTTGTCCGCGCAGCCAGATCGCCAAGCGCGAGGTTGTGCGTTTGAACCTGCGCCTCGAACCGCTGCTGCTGCGCGGCCAGTTCGGCGCGCAACTGCGCCTGCGCCTCTGTGCGCTGGGCCAGTTCCTGTTCCAATTCCGTGCGCCGGGCAGCCAGTTCCGCCGCCTGTTGTTCGACAGTCGCGCGACGGTCAGACTCGGCGGTCAGCGATGCGCTCAAAGTTTCTACCTGCTTGGTCACGCTAGCGTGTTGCGATTTCAAAGCCGCCAGTTCGGCTTGCGCCACTTCCAGTTCTTTGGTCCGTTCGGCCAAATTTCCAAGTTCAACGTTATGCGCCTGCACTTGCGTCTCAAACCGCTGCTGCTGCGCGGCCACTTCGGCGCGCAACTGCGCCTGCGTCTCCGTGCGCTGGGCCAGTTCCTGTTCCAATTCCGTGCGCCGGGCAGCCAGTTCCGCCGCCTGTTGTTCGACCGTCGCGCGACGGTCAGACTCGGCGGTCAGTGAAGCGTTCAACGACCGCAATTGCTCGGTCAAATCTTGAACTTTTGCGCACAGGGCCGACTGGAGCATCTGCAATTCCTCAATCTTCGTCCGGGACTGCCTGATCTCCGCCTCCTGGCTGGCCAGTGTTGCGCCGGATTTCGCAAGGTCGTCCTGCTGTTTGCGGATGCAGTTCTGCAACTCGGACTCGCGCCCGGTCAACCGTTGCTCGGTAGCGGCTTTCAGCGCCAGCTCATTGAACGCTTCGGTCAGTTGAGACTGGACACTTTCAAGCTGGGTCTCGAGACGCCGACGAAGCATCACCTCGCCCTGAAACAACGCGTCCAGCCGCTCGTATTTGCCGCGGCGTTGTTGAAGTTCGATTTCGAGCGCGCGAATGGCTGCCTCGCGCGTGAAGGACAACTCTCGGACGACATTCAACTCATTGTTAAGTTCCGTCCGTGTCTGTTCCGATTTGGCAATTTGCTCGGCCATCTGCTCCTGGCGCAGCACCTCAATACTGGCCCGGCTGCGGAATCCAGCCAACTCGCTGGAAACTGCGTCGAGCTGCTGTTGCTGCGCGGCCATTTCGGCGCGCAACTGCACCTGCGTCTCCGTGCGCCGGGACAATTCTTGTTCCAATTCCGCCCGGCGAGCAACCAGTTCCGCCGCCTGCTGTTCGCCGGTCGTGCGACGGTTGGTCTCGGCGGCCAGAGATGCGTTCAACGATTCTACCTGCTGCGTCACGCTCGCGTGTTGCGATTTCAATTCCGCCAGTGCAGCTTGCGCCGTTTCCAGTTCTTTGGTCCGTTCAGTTAAATTTCCAAGTTCGACGTTGTGCGTCTGCACTTGTGCGTCAAGCTGCTGCTGTTTCGCAACGAGTTCGGCGCGCAACTGCGTTTGTGCTTCCGTGCGCTGGGCAAGTAGCTCCGCTGCCTGCTGTTCGGCGGTCGCACGACGACCAGACTCGACGGCCAGCGAAGCGTTCAACGACTCCATCTGCTGCGTCACACTCGCGTGTTGCGATTTCAATTCCGCCAGTGCAGCTTGCGCCGTTTCCAGTTCTTTGGTCCGTTCAGTTAAATTTCCAAGTTCGACATTGTGCGTCTGCACCTGCGCGTCGAGCTGCTGCTGTTTCGCGGCGAGTTCGGCGTGCAACTGCGCCTGCGTCTGACTGCGCTGGGCCAATTCCTTTTCCAGTTCCGCCCGGCGAGCAACCAATTCCGCCGCCTGTTGTTCGGCGGTCGCGCGACGACCAGTCTCGGTGGTCAGCGATGCGCTCAACGACTGCACCTGTTGCGTCACAATCGCGTGCTGTGACTTCAAGGCCGCCAGTTCCGCTTGCGCCGCTTTAAGTTCTTTGGTCCGTTCGGCCAAATTTCCAAGTTCAACATTGTGCGTCTGCACTTGCCCATCAAGCTGCTGCTGTTTCGCGGCGAGTTCGGCCCGCAATTGCGCCTGTGTCTCCGTGCGCTGGGACAATTCCTGTTCCAATTCTGTGCGCCGAGCAACCAGTTCCGCCGCCTGCTGTTCGGCAGTCGTGCGACGACCCGACTCGGTGGCCAGCGACACGTTCAATGATTGCATCTGTTGGGTCACGTTCGCGTGCTGTGACTTCAAGGCCGCGAGTTCCGCTTGCGCCGCTTTCAACTCATTGGTCCGTTCGGCTAAATTATTCAGTTCAGCGTTGTGCGCTTGCACTTGCACGTCGAGCCGCTGTTGCTGCGCTGACAGTTCGGCGCGCAACTGCGCTTGCGTCTCCGTGCGCTGGGACAATTCTTGTTCCAACTCCGCCCGGCGAGCAACCAGTTCTGCCGCCTGCTGTTCGGCAGTCGTGCGACGACCAGACTCGACGGCCAGCGAAGCGTTCAACGACTCCATCTGCTGCGTCACACTCGCGTGTTGCGATTTCAATTCCGCCAGTGCAGCTTGCGCCGTTTCCAGTTCTTTGGTCCGTTCAGTTAAATTTCCAAGTTCGACATTGTGCGTCTGCACCTGCGCGTCGAGCTGCTGCTGTTTCGCGGCGAGTTCGGCGTGCAACTGCGCCTGCGTCTGACTGCGCTGGGCCAATTCCTTTTCCAGTTCCGCCCGGCGAGCAACCAATTCCGCCGCCTGTTGTTCGGCGGTCGCGCGACGACCAGTCTCGGTGGTCAGCGATGCGCTCAACGACTGCACCTGTTGCGTCACAATCGCGTGCTGTGACTTCAAGGCCGCCAGTTCCGCTTGCGCCGCTTTAAGTTCTTTGGTCCGTTCGGCCAAATTTCCAAGTTCAACATTGTGCGTCTGCACTTGCCCATCAAGCTGCTGCTGTTTCGCGGCGAGTTCGGCCCGCAATTGCGCCTGTGTCTCCGTGCGCTGGGACAATTCCTGTTCCAATTCTGTGCGCCGAGCAACCAGTTCCGCCGCCTGCTGTTCGGCAGTCGTGCGACGGTTGGTCTCGGCGGCCAGAGATGCGTTCAACGATTCTACCTGCTGCGTCACGCTCGCGTGTTGCGATTTCAATTCCGCCAGTGCAGCTTGCGCCGTTTCCAGTTCTTTGGTCCGTTCAGTTAAATTTCCAAGTTCGACGTTGTGCGTCTGCACTTGTGCGTCAAGCTGCAGCTGTTTCGCAACGAGTTCGGCGCGCAACTGCGTTTGTGCTTCCGTGCGCTGGGCAAGTAGCTCCGCTGCCTGCTGTTCGGCGGTCGCACGACGACCAGACTCGACGGCCAGCGAAGCGTTCAACGACTCCATCTGCTGCGTCACACTCGCGTGTTGCGATTTCAATTCCGCCAGTTCCGCTTGCGCCGCTTCCAGCTCTTTGGCCTGCGGTTCGATGTTGGACGGTTCGGTGGCCCGACCTTGCTGTTGGGTCTGAAATTCCAGCCGTGTTTCTTCCATTTTCTGCAACAAGCCTGCCTGGGTTTTCTGGTTTTCCGCCAGAGCAGCCTGGAGTTTGCCCCGCTGCTGACCATTTCCGACGGCGGCAATTTCCTTCATCAAATTTTCTTTTGCCTGTTGGATCGCCGTCAGGGCGGCTTCAAGTTCGCTCCGCCGTTTGGCGTATTCGGTGACTTGCAGCTTGGCGTCTTCGGATTTTTTTGTTTTCGCCGCCAACGCCGCCGTCAAGGCATGGATTTTTTCCTCCACAAAATTGCGGGCCGCTTCCAATGCCCGCGTTCGTCCTTCTGTTTTCGACGACTGGCCGGCCTCAGTATTCTGGGCCTGTTTTTTTGATTCTTCGAGCATCTGCTCCAGCGATTCATGGGCTTTTTGATGTTCAATCTGGGCCATCTCCAGTTCGCTCTGAAGCTTGGCGTTCGCGGCGGCCTGCTGTTCGATCTCTTCGCGACGCTTCGCGTCCGCCGCCAAAGCTTGCGTCAGGGTTTTGACTCGTTCTTCAACGGCAGTTTGGGTGGCCTGTAATTCCTTGACCCGGCTATCAGTCTTGGACGAATCAGCGAGGGAGATTTGGGGTTGGGAATTTCCGGCCTTTGCGTCAAGGGCGGGCGTGTTGGCCGGCGGCAGTTGACTTGAAACCGCTTTCTCCTGCGCCCGGAGCAGATAGACCAAAGCTTTGACAATCAGTTCGAGCGGGGTAATGGGTTTGGCAATAATACCATTGCTGCCGCTCAACACACTCTTGGTTCGGGACTCAAAATCGCCCAGGCTCGTCACGAAGATGATGGGGGTGTCTTTATATTGTGGAAGCTTGCGAATCTTTGCGCACACCTCAAAGCCGGAAAGAACCGGCATACTGACATCCAGGAAAATGAGATCGAAGGGATTTTTTTCGAGCAACGCAAGGGCTTCAATTCCGTCGCTGGCGCAAACGGTGTCAAAATTCGCGCGCTTGAGGGCGATTTCATTGACCCGGTTGCAGACGGCATCATCGTCCACCAGAAGAATCATGGCTTTTCGGTTGGTCTGGATGGAGGCGGTGCGTCCGGTCTTAAACAGAAATTCGAGGCCATCCACGGCTTGAACCATGGTTTGAACCACCGACTGGGACATGTTTTTGTTGAGTTTGAAACCGTGCTCAAACAGCATGGCTTCCAAGCCGGTGCTCAACTGGCTGATCTTGTTGCAGCCACCCATCGTAGCGCGGGCGCTTAAGAGCCGCAGCCGGCGATACAGGTTTTTTAAATGTTCTTCAGCGTCCGGGCTGCCAGCCGATTTAATATACTTGAGACAAAATTCCCGGATCATCGTGACATCCGTCGGCCAACTCTTCAGCAATTCGCCCTGAACTTCCGACGCCGCGACGGCTTCAACGGTTTGAACGCCTTTCTCGCTTGGCTCACTTTGCTCACGCTGAACCGGCTGCGCGTCCCGGCCGCCCGGAAAAGCGGGAGTCCATACGTTTCGGGCTGCGGGCGGATTGCTGTTCTCGGTAATGGGAAGCTGGAAAATATTCCGGATGATTTTTACCAAAAGTTTGGGCGAGCACTCGGACTTCAGTATGCCCGTGGTCGCGCCGGACTTTATGGCCTTTTGAGCCATTTCAGGCAGGTAGGCGTTCGAGAGGATGAGCACCGGCAGATCTTTATTTTTACTATCAGCGCGAATGGTTTCAAGCACCTTCAGGCCGGGGATTTTGGGCAGCATCAAATCCAGCACGATCAAATCAACACAAACATTGGGCAGCATTTCCACGGCGTTCAACCCGTCCACCGCCGTTAGAATCGTGAACCCTTCACGCTCGAGCGCCTTGCGATAGAGGCTCTGCATGAACGGGTCATCTTCTATTATCAATATGTTCTTTTTCGGATCCATGCTCATCAATCGTTTTTGATCTCGTTTTATTCTGCTTCCGATGTCACGCAAATGCGTCCTTTAAAAACCAAGTAACACCCATAGCATTAAAGCACATACATGGCCAAGTATTCGGGAAGAGATAATTATTTTGAAGCTTGAAGTTTACCAGCCTGCTTGAAATCGGAAATCGCAGAATGGCTACCGGAAACTTGCCAGAAGACTGTCTCAAAACCAACAAACTGCGTCTATATGCTGGACGCTTTTGTCCATGCTGCGATAAAACAAGCAGCCGCGCGGTTTTGCCAAGCGCATTAACCGCGTATTCGCAACCTGTTTTTCAAGCCGGCGCGGACAGATTCCGGTCATCTGCCAGGAGAAAGGAATGACCGGCTGGACACGGCCTGTCCCAAACCGGGAATTTCAGATTTCGATTCCAGACTTTAACTTTCGACTGTGATACAGCGCCACGATCGCCGCGCCGATGGCTTGGGACATGTCGCCTAAAACGGCGGGAAGAATTTTGATCGTGTCGCGCTGCTGCGCCCAGAGATATGGCCGGGCCGTCTCGCGGATGATGCGCAGGAAGCGTTCGCGAAATTCCGGCGTGGTCGCTTCGTGATCCATCAACCCGCCGCCGATGATGACGATGCCCGGATCAAGCGCCATCACCAAATTGGCAACGTGCAAGCCCAACACGCGCGCTTGAAAATCAAAAATTTCGACGGCCAGCGCATCGCCCTTTTGCGCGCGGCTGCGAAGTGAAAGCACCTGTTCTTTGATCGGCGCATCCGAGCCGGCAAGTTCATGGTTTGGATATTTCAATAATTTTTCCGCCAGCAAATACGGCAGGCCGGAAATCGTCGTGTAAGCTTCGACGCAGCCCCAGTCGCGGCCGCAGCCGCACGGAAACGGTTTGCAGGTGACGCCAAGCAATTGCAGCGGCGCGGGCATGTGGCCGGCTTCCATGCCGGCGAGCGTGTCGCCATCGAGCGAAAGTCCGTCCGCGCCGACAAACGCCGCGCCCAGCCCGGAGCCGGGCATGAGCATGGCGACCGAGACGCGCATTTTGCCGCGGGCGATTTGCGCCTCGGCCACGCCGCCGTAATTACCGTCGTTGCCCACCACGAGCGGCACCGGACCGCCAAGCTGTTTCGCCAGCGCCGCGCTGTAATCGGCATGAACGTCCCAGCCGCAGAAACTCGCGGGCAAATTCGGAGATTTTCCAAAAACCCCGTAGCGCTCATACGGACCGGGAATCGCGAGGCCGACGCCGTGGACTTGCGACCATTGCAAATTGTTTTGCGCGAGGAATTCGCCGATGCCCGCAATCCAGCCGCCGATGACGGCGTCGCGGCCGTTCTGGGAATTGGTGGGGCGTTGCAATAGTTTCGTGGAAACCGCCTCGCCGTTTTCCCGAACGGCGGAAAACTTGGTAGTAGTGGCTCCGCTGTCCGTGCCAATGAAGATTTTATCGCTCATCTTAATGAGCCGTAAAATGGAGATTACATTTTCAAAGGCAAGATTTATTCGCGTTTCCGGGCCGATCCCGTTTAACTATGCGACACGTGATTCCGTCCGAAACATTTTCGAATCTGCTCCGCGCCGACGCGCCCATGCTCGCGCTCGCGCCGATGCAGGACGTGACGACGCTGCAATTCATGCGCGTCATTTCGCGTTATGGCGGGCCGGATGTTTATTGGACGGAATACTTCCGCGTCCACGGCGATTCGCGCCCGGAAAAATGGATTCTCGATTCCATCACCCAAAATCCAACCGGCAAACCCGTCGTCGCGCAGCTCATCGGCAACGACATTCCCGCGCTGGTCCGCACGGCGAAACTGCTGCAGAAATTTCCCGTCGCGGCGATTGACCTGAACCTCGGCTGTCCCGCGCCGATTGTTTATCGCAAATGCGCCGGCGGCGGGCTGCTGCGCGCGCCGGAAAAAATTGACGCCATTCTCGGCGCGCTGCGCGAGGCGGTGACGATTCCGTTCACGGTCAAAACGCGCATCGGTTTCGATTCACCCGCCGAGTTCGACGCGCTGCTGCCGCTGTTCGTGAAACATCCGATTGATTTGCTCACCGTCCATGCGCGCACGGTGGCGCAAATGTATCGGCCCGGCGTGCGCTATGATTTGATCGCGCAGGCGGCGCGCGCAATGCGGTGTCCCGTGCTGCTCAACGGCAATGTGTTCAGCGCGGCACAGGCGAAGGAACTCCTCGCCGGAGACCGGCGCGCGCGGCTTGATGATCGGGCGCGGCGCGATCCGCAATCCCTGGCTGTTCGACCAAATCCGCGCACAGCTTGGCGGTCAAAAAATAAAATCGCCGACGGGCCGCGACCTGCTGGCTTACATCCGTGAACTGTGGGAAAATGAAATTACGCCCGGCGTGCGCGAATCCGCGCAGGTGCAGCGGATGAAAAAATTCATAAACTTCATCGGCGAAGGCGTCGGCGAAAAATTCCTGCACGACATTCGGCGTGTGACAACCACGGCGGATTTCTGGCGCGTGTGCGAACAATTTCTTGGCCACGAAGAACCGCTGATGCTGGAACCTCTGCCGGCGGCGGCAAATAATGGTGGCTTGCCGGAAAAATTTTCGCTTTGATGTGGCAGGATGAAGCGGATCATTTTCATCACCGGCACGGACACGGGCGTGGGCAAGACTTTCTTGACCGCATTGCTGACGCGGTTTTTGCGCGGGCGCGGGGTCAGCGTCGTCGCGCTCAAGCCGGTTTGCTCCGGCGGACGCGAGGACGCCATGTTGCTTCGCCATGCACTCGGCGGTTCGCTCACGCTCGACGAAATCAATCCGTGGCATTTCCCCGCGGCCATCGCGCCGGTGCTCGCCGCGCGGCGCGAAAAGAAATCGCTGGAACTTGCGCCGGTTCTTGCGCATCTCCGTGCCATGCAAAACAAATTCGACGTGACGCTGGTGGAAGGCGCAGGTGGCTTGTTGAGTCCGCTGGGCGAAAATTTTGATACGCGTGATTTGATGTCAGCCTTGCGCGCGATGCCCATCGTCGTCGCGCCCGACAAACTGGGCATGGTGAATCACGTCCGGTTGACGCTGGAAGCGCTGCCGAAACCGCTGCGAATCAGGGCAAAGGTGGTTTTGGTGTGCCCGCCGGAACCGGATTCGGCCACCGCGTCAAATGCAGAACTGTTACAATCTTTCTTGGCGCGAGGCAAATTATTCAAATTGCCGTGGTTCGGGAGAAGTTTTTCCGCGACCGACATTTTGAAAAATTCAGCAGTAAAAAGAACGCTTGGCACGTTGTTACGAATTTGAGTTCCCACTGGCGGGACGCGTGGGAACTGTCGGTTCGTTACGGAGGCTGTCACGGCACGGCATTTCCAGAGCTAAAAAAACATGCGGTGCCGGTGGAATTGCTATTGCCGTCGGTTTGCCGGTTGGCTTAAATTAGCCAGTGTCAAACGAACGCGGCTGAAGCGGCCGGGTTCGTGACGGTTTGCCAGCTAAATGAACAATATTAACAACTCATCGGCGCTTTTCCGGTCCCTGATCGTCTATGCGGTCTGTGTGCCGATGGCCATCTTTGTGGGCTGGACGCTCACCAATCCGCTGGATTACCAGTCCGTTGGATTTATCGGTGTGCTGACGGCTTTTCTGGCTTTTCCACTGTTGATGAAGTGGCATTATCCGTTGTTGATTTTTAGTTGGGCATGTCCCATCTCGCTGTTTTTTCTGCCCGGCCATCCCAATCTTTTTTTGCCGATGGTGCTGGCGAGTTTAAGCATTTCAGTGGTGGAACGGATCTTGAACAAAGAACAGCCTTTTTTGCCTTCAGGAGGTGTCCGATGGCCTTTGATCGCCCTGCTAGGCGTGGTCATCATTACGGCGGAATTGACCGGCGGCTTTGGTTTGCGATCCATGGGCTCCAATGTCTATGGCGGCAAGAAATACGTGACACTGATCATCGGCATCTTGAGTTTCTTTGCCATCATTGCCCGGCCCATCCCCCAAAAATACGCCAATCTGTATATTACGCTTTATTTTGGCGGTTCCTTTATCTTCTTCCTTTCGGATTTGTTTCCCATTATTCCGGAACCACTGCATTTTATCTATTTGTTTATCCCACTTTCCGACCGCGGAATGGATCAATTCGGTGATATTGAACTCCAGCTTGGCGTAACCCGTCTGTTTGGGATCGCCGGCACGGCCGGCGCGGTCTTTTACTGGATGCTGGCCCGGCATGGCATCCGCGACATCTTCCTTTCGGGCAAACTTTGGCGGCCGATGGTGCTCGGAATATCTTTTTTAATGATCTTCATGGGCGGGTTTCGCTCCTCAATCATTGGCGCGCTGATCGTTTTTGGATTGATCTTTTATTTGGAAAAAATGCACCGCACCAGCATGATGCTGGTCTTCACCCTGTTGGGAATCATGGGGGGAGTGCTCCTTGTGCCGCTGGCGTCACACCTGCCATATACCTTTCAACGGTCGCTCGCGTGGCTACCCCTAAAAATTGACCCGGAAGCACGAATGGATGCCGAAGGCTCCACGCAATGGCGGTTGGATATCTGGGAATCGTTGTTGCCGGAGGTTCCGAAATATTTACTATTAGGCAAGGGATATGCCTTTTCGTCGGAAACATTTAATGAGTCCATGGGGCGTAACGCCACCTTTCAGAAGGTTATTGATCCCTCGCAAAATCCGCTGGCCCTGTCCAGTGATTTCCACAGCGGACCGCTTTCCGTGGTGATTACCTTTGGCATCTGGGGAGTGCTGGTCTGGCTTTGGTATTGGGCGGCTGGTTTCCGGGTGGTCTGGCGCAATTATCATTATGGCGATCCGGCGCTCCGACACTTGAATTTGATGTTGTATGCCTTGTTTGTGGCCAGAGTTTTCGGGTTTCTCTTTATCTTTGGCGGCGTCGTGGAAGATGTGGCGGCGTTTGCCGGAATCATTGGCTTGAGCCTCGCTCTGAATCACGGCGTGTCGGGTCCGAAGCCGCAGGCCAAAGTCAGCCCGGTCATCACGAACCCGCGTTTGGCCATGCCGATCCAGCCTGCCTTCCAGCGTTAACCAGCGCCCGGCATCAAGGGATTCTGTGTGAAACCCAAACTGCTCATCCTTGAACTTTGGGGACTGGGCGATTTGGTGATCGCCACGCCCTTCATCCGGGCGGCGACGGAAAAATTCGAGGTGACGCTGCTCGCCAAACCGTTCGCCGAAGAAATGCGCCCGCGCCTCTGGCCGGCGGTGAAAGTCGTGCCGTTCACCGCGCCGTGGACGGCGTTCCGGTTCCGCTCCAAATACAACATCTGGCGCTGGCCGTGGATGAAAATGCTGCGCCTGCGCCGTGAATTGCGGGCAAGAAATTTTGACTTGCGCCGTCTCTGCCCGCTGGGATCCGCGCGATCATTTTGTCCTCAACGCCATCGCCGCCCGCGAACGGCTCGGCTTTTCGCGGCTGAAAAGCGAGCGCTATCTCACGCAGAACCTCACGCGGCCGGATCCGCTCGCGCATCGCAGCGAATATTGGCGCACCGCAGCATGCGCGCTGAATCTGAACCTGCCGCCGCGCGAAAAAATTTTCCCCGTGCGCCGCGGTCGTCCGCCGGTGGCGCTCATCCACACCGGCGCGCGCCTGCCGTTGCGCGTCTGGCCGCTGGAAAATTTCCAATCTCTCGCCGCGCGCCTGCGCCAAAAAAATATCGCCGTGCAAATCGCCTGTGACCCCGATCAGCTCGGCTGGTGGCAAAAGCAAGGCGAAAACGCCACCTGCCCGCACAACATCGGCGAACTGTTTGCGCTCGTGGACCGCGCGGGAATTTTCATCGGCAACGACTCTGGCCCGGGCCATCTCGCCGCCGTCTGCGGGCTGCCGACATTCACGCTGTTTGGCCCGCAACTGCACGAATGGTTTGCCCCGCTGAATCCCGTCTCCGAAGTGCTGGAAGGCCGCGCCTGCCCATACAAACCCTGCTCGGACTACTGCCGCTACGCCGAGCCGTTCTGTTTGTGGAAAGTGCCGGTGGACGAGGTCTGGCCGCGCGTGGAAAAGTTCGCCGCTCAACATTTGCAGGAAATTGAATCGTCTAAAGCCGGTTCCACCACACCGCCGTAGGTTTGGGCACATCAATCGTCACGCGCCGTTCCGGGCTTTGCCGGGTGTAAATCGCATAGCTCGTCGCCGCGAGGTTGAAATGTCCCGCGCGCAGCCGCCGCAGCCGGTGCTGTAAAATCCACAGCGGCTTGAGCAGCCGCAGCCACATCGGAATCATTTTGGCGGTCTCGATTTTTTCGCGGATGGCGTTCGGCTTGAGATTCATGTTGTTGCCGGTGTCCGCAAAAACGGATGTGAAGGTGTCGCACACGGCCATCGGCACTTTTTGCTTCATCAGCGCCAGCATCCAATGGAAATCACCGAGGTCGCGCCATTTCGTATCGAAGAAAATGCCGCGTTCATGGATGACTTTCCGCCGGATGAAAATGCTGCTGGTCAAAATCGGAAAACGAAACCAAACATGATGCGAATTCGGCACCAGCGAATGCCGGTGGCAAAGATAATTGCCCTCGCCGTCGGTCACGATGCTGCCGGCGAGCACCACTTCCACCTCCGGATGCGCCGCGAAAAATTTCTCCACCGCCGCCAGCGCGCCGGGCAGGTATTGCTCGTCGCAGTTCAAATAGGCAAGAATGTCGCCGGTCGCGCGCCGGTAGCCGCGATTCACCGCGTCATACATGCCGCCGTCCTTTTCGATAAACGCCTTGCACCCGCGGTCGCGCGGCAACCAGTCCTGCGTGCCGTCGTCCGAGCACGAATCCTGCACGATGTGCTCCACCTCCACGCCCGACTGGTCGGCCACGGACGCGATGCACAGCTTGAGCCACGCGGAATTGCGGAAGCTCGGCGTGATGATGGAAAACTTCATTTCGGTTGGCGCAAAATTATTTTGGTGTCCGGTTGATTATCTGATTTGAACACCGCCAGACTGTTCAAACAAAATTGCGCTGTCAAATCTTCGTCCGAAACTTTTGCGCCACCGGAATCCGCCGGCCCATGCCGAATGCGCGCGGCGAAACCTTCAAGCCCGGCGCGGCCTGCCGGCGTTTGTATTCGCTGAAATTGATCTTGTTCACCACGTCGTTGACCACCGCCGCGTCGAAATCCGCGCGACACAATTTCCGCCTTGCCCAGATTTTTCACGACATACAAATCCAGAATCGCGTCCAAAATTTCATACGGCGGCAGCGAATCCTGATCCGTCTGGTTCGGCCGCAGCTCCGCGCTCGGCGGCTTGGTGATGGAATCGGCCGGGATGATTTCGCGTTCGCGGTTGACCCAGCGCGAAATTTTATACACGTCCGTTTTCAAAACGTCCGCGATCGGCGCCGAGCGCGCCGTTCATGTCGCCGTAAAGCGTGCAATAGCCGACGGCCATTTCCGACTTGTTGCCGGTCGTCAGCACCAGCGCGCCAAATTTGTTCGAGAGCGCCATCAGCGTCACGCCGCGCAGCCGCGACTGGATGTTTTCCTCCGCTTCGTTCGGCTTGCGTTCCGGCAAAAACTTTTTTCAACTGCGCCTCGACCGACTTGAACACCGGCTCAATCGGCAAAACTTCGTAGCGGATGCCAAGATTTTTCGCCAGCCGCTCCGCATCCGTCAAACTGCCGCTGCTGGAATAGCGCGCCGGCATCGAAACGCCCAAAACATTTTCCGCGCCGAGCGCGTCGGCGGCAATCGCCGCCACCAGCGCCGAATCAATGCCGCCGGACAAACCAACAATGACCGACTTGAAACCGCATTTGCGGACGTAATCGCGCACGCCCAGCGACAGCGCGGAAAAAAGCAGTTGCTCGCGCGGCGGAAAATGGCTTTGGACTTTGGACTTTGGACTTTGGACTTCCTGCTTCAAATCCACCACCAGAATTTCCTCGGCAAAACCGGCGCCGAGCGCGAGCAGTTCGCCGCTGGAATTCAGCACGACGCTGTGGCCGTCGAAAATCAGTTCGTCATTCGCGCCGACGAGGTTGACCTGCGCGAGCGGAATTTTTTCATCGCGCGCCACGCGGCGGAGCATTTCCAGCCGCGTCTTTTCCTTGCCGTCGTGCCACGGCGAGGCGGAGATGTTCAAAATGATTTCCGCGCCCTGCGAAATCAACTCTTTCACCGGGTCGCGGCGATACAGCCGCTCCGGCCAGAAATCCTCGTCGTTCCAGATGTCCTCGCAAATCGTGATGCCGAGTTTGCGTCCGTTGAACACGAACGGCTCGACGGTTTTTGCCGGCTCAAAATAACGGTCTTCGTCGAAGACGTCGTAGGTTGGCAGCAGACTTTTGGTCGTGCGCCAGATGATTTTGCCGTTTTGCAAAACGGCGGCGGAGTTGCGCAGCGCGCGGCCGGGCCGCTCGGAATTCCGGTCCACAAAACCAACGCAGAGCGGCACCGCGCCGATTTTTCCAGCGGTTTCCGCCAGCGCGGTCAGATTGGCTTCGACAAAATCCTCGCGCTGGAGCAAATCGCGCGGCGGATAGCCGCACAGGAAAAGTTCCGGGCGCGAGGACAAATTCCGCGCCGCGCGCAACGGCCCGCGCGTAAGCGGCGAGCAATTTTTCGCGGTTGGCCGCGAAGTCGCCGACGGTCGAATTGAGCTGGAGCAGGCCGATTTTCATTTACGATTTATGATATTACGATTTACGCGCCGTGCGCGAATCGGTTGCCAATCGTAAATCGTAAATCGCAAATCGTAAATCTATTCCACGCTGCGGATGGCGGCGGCGAGGTCGGCCAGGTGGCGTTCGAGCGTGAACCGTTCCCGGAAATGGCCGCGAACCCGTTCGCCGCTGTTCACCGCGAGCACATTCAAAATCGCGGCGGCGATCTCATCCGGGTTCTGGCCGTTGACGAGGCCGGGATAATCCGGCGGGAACATTTCGGGCAGCGAACGCCAGCGGGTGGTGACGATGGGCAGGCCGAACGCCATCGCCTCGATCAGGTTCACCGGCTGGTTTTCGCCGAGATAACGCGTGGGAAAAAGAAACAGGTCGGCGTCGCGCAGCAACTGCGCTTTCTGTTCGCCGCTGACGAAGCCGAGATGCTCGACGGTCGCGGCAAATTCAGGATTTTCCCGCAGCCGGTCGAATTCGGATTTTTCGGCGGTCGGTGACAAAATTGCCGGCGGTGACGAGTTTTAATTTCATCGGGCATCGGCGCGCGGCGAGTTCGCGGTTGGCGCGCAGCACGGCTTCGGCGGCGGCGAAAATCCCCTTTTCGCGCGTGCAGTGCGCCAGGAACAAAACCTTCACCGTCATCGGCGCGGCGGGGATTTCGCCGGCAAAGATCTTTTTGCGGGCGGCGAAATTTTCCCGCCGGCGCGGCAGAATGGCGGTTTCAAAATCAGGACACGGATCGGGAATGCCGTTGTGGACCACGCGGACTTGGTGCGACAGAAGTTTTTCCGCGTCGGCAAAATTGTAGCGCGAGAGGACGATGCTCAAGTTCACGGGCCGGAACAGCCGGTAGGTCGCGGTGCGCGAGGTGATGTTCGTGGCAGTCTCCAGCCATTTGGCCAGGCCGGCGGCGTGCCAGTGCAGAATGACCGTTCTTGAAAAACGGACGGCAAAGCAGCATCACCAGCCAGTCGCGGTAGAGCGCCACGCGCTTGCCGGGCGCGGGGACGTAATAAAAATTTTTCACGCCGTGACGGAACCGCAGCCAGATGGCCTGCAGGCAAAACCAGAAGATGAGGAAAAGTTTTGCGCCCTGAAATTCGCCGATGTCCTCCAGGCCTGCGAGAGAAGCGGGCATTGACATGGTAACATTCAATGCCGAGCGCGGGCGCGGGACCGGCCGGTTCGCCGGCGCGCGTCGCCGCCGAACCCTTCGAGCATGAGCTGCACCATGTAGCTCTGGCCGTGGTGCGGCGGCGGCGTGTGGGCAAAAACGAGCAATTTCATTTCTGATTTGCGATTTACGATATACGATTTGCGCGCCGCATGAATTTTGGAATCGTAAATCGCAAATCGTAAATCGTAAATGACGAAGCGCGTCAATGTCCTCGGCGTCGGCATCAGCGTCCTCAATCTGCGGACGGCGCTGGACGCCATCGCCGACGCCGTGCGAGCGCGGCGCAAAGGCTACATCTGCGTCACCGGCGTCCACGGCGTGATGGAGGCGCAGGACGATGTCGATTTTCAAAAACATTCTCAACGGCGCGTTTCTCTGCACGCCGGACGGAATGCCGATGGTCTGGGCCGGAAAGCTGGACGGCCACCGCGACATGAGCCGGGTTTATGGCCCGGACTTGATGCTCGAGGTCTGCGCGTGGAGCGAGACGAGCGGCTGCAGACATTTTTTTTACGGCGGCGCGGACGGCGTGGCGGAATTGCTGGCGCAGAAACTAAAGGCGAAATTTCCCAGGCTGGAAATCGCCGGGACGTTCACGCCGCCGTTTCGCGCGCTGAATGCGGACGAGGAGGAAAAATTGCGGGAGCAAATCCGCGCGGCCCGGCCGGATATTTTCTGGGTGGGCTTGAGCACGCCGAAGCAGGAAAAGTTCATGGCGGAATTCCTGCCGAAGCTGGACGCGACGCTGATGATCGGCGTGGGCGCGGCGTTTGATTTTCACAGCGGCCGCGTGCGGCAGGCGCCGCGCTGGATGCAGCGCAGCGGGCTGGAATGGTTTTACCGGCTGGGCAGCGAGCCGCGCCGGCTGGCGAAACGCTATTTCCGCAACAACCCGCTGTTTGTCCTGAAATTTTCCAGACAGCTCGCCGGCTGGAAAAAATATTCTCTGCCCTGAAAAATCGTCAGGCGGCATTTATTTTGGCGGGTCGCGGCGGACGGCAATCAGGCTTTTCGTGAGGCCAAGCCATTTTTCCCGGTGGATTTCGCAGTCGGGAAAAAGCGTCTGCATCTGCCGGAAATCCAGCAGCCGCAGCTCGGCGGCAAGTTGCTTGAGATTCACGTTGTCGCCGGATCGGAACAGCCCGCGGAAGGAAACAAAGCGGATCAGTTTTCGGGCGATGCGCCACGGCAGAAAATGAACAAACGCCGTCAGGAAATGCGACTCAATGAAAAACCAGCGGTTCGGGGTTTGCACGAAAATCTGACGGCCGGTCCGCCGGATTTCGGCGGCGAATCGCTGTTGATCTTCAAAGGTGGTGAGATGCTCGATGACACTGTTGCTGTAAGCGATGTCGAAGCTGCGGTCGGGATGCGCCAGCCGGCGGGCATCGCCGACTTCCAATGTGAAACGGCCGCCAGGCACCGGCTGAAACGAGTGATACAAATTCAAAATAGTGATCTGTGATTCGATGGGCACGACTCCTTCCCAGTCATACAGAAACCCGCCGACGTCCAAGATTTTCGTATTTTTATCCGGGTGAAACAGGCGGATGAACCATTGGATGCGTCGCTGCCGGAAACCAGGTTGGATCAGGTGATAAAGCTGGTAGATCCCAAAAGCCATTGGGCGAAAGGATACCGACAGTGGCGGCGTGCGTCAACTTCAGCGGTCAGCCGGAAAAACTTTTGGCATAAATTTGTTTGAGCAAGGCGCGCATTTTTCGTATCTGATAAGCTGTTGCAACATCCGTTTCATAAGCGACATGAATAAAAAGCAGTTGCCCTATGGACTTCAGCCGCACGAAATCGGCTTTCTGATTTTGGCGGGCGCGGCTTTTTATTTTACCGGCGCGGAGTTCTGGAAAAAGCCCTGGCCAATCTATGTTTTCAGCGCGGCGCTGCGTGGCGGCGGTTCCGGTGCTGATTTTCCGCTGCCGGGAAGAATGGCGGCAACTGCCGAACCGATGGTTTTTTTTCTCGCTGGCAGCCGCGTGGGTGGCACTGTTTGTCTTTTTGGGCAACGCCACTTTCAATTATCTGGACTCGCCGTCGTTGCCGGCGTGGATGTTCAACATTTACACTTCGCCGCTGGTGGATGAGGGCCACGGGCTGCTGATTCCATTTGTCGTGCTGGCGTTGTTCTGGTGGAAGCGCAAGGAATTGCTGGCCAAACCGCCCGGCCTGTGGTGGCCGGCCATCGGCCTGATCGGATTCGCGCTTGCTGTTGCACCTCGTCGGGTTCATGTCGCAGCAACAGCGTTTGTCGGTCATCGGCTTTTTTCTGGGGCTTGTATGGTCTGACCGGGCTGGCGTGGGGCTGGCACTGGCTGAAGGCGAGTTTCTTTCCGTTTTTCCTGCTGGCCTTTTGCATTCCCGTTGGGGAATACGCCGCGCCGCTGACGCTGCCGTTGCGGTTGGTGGTGTCGCGGATCGTGGAAATGGTGGCGCACCTCGGCCTCGCGCCGGACTTGATCCGCGAAGGCACGCAGCTTTTTGACGCGCAACACACGTTCGGTTACGAGGTGGCGGCGGCGTGCAGCGGCATCCGCAGCCTGGTGGCGCTGCTGGCGCTGACGACGATCTATGGCTTTGTGAATTTCAAATCGCCATGGAAACGCGCGGTGATGATGCTGGTCGCCGTGCCGCTGGCGGTGCTGGGCAACGTGGTGCGGCTGTGTTTCACCATCACGGTGGCGGAAACCTTCGGGCAGAACGCCGGCAAGGCGGTGGAAACCGACTTCGGGTTCATCACCTTCGCGGTGGCCGTCGGCTGCGCGTTTTTGGTGTCGCGCTGGCTGGAAAAAATCCCGGCGACGCCCGTTTTGAAAGACAAACCCGCGACGCCATGAACCGCCAAAAAATCCATCCTCGCGCTTGCCGTGCTGGCACTCATCGGCGCGACGGCCGGCGTGCTGGCCCACGCCAAATCAAACCAAAAGCTGGGCGCGCCCGGCGTTAAAACCGGCCCGCTGGCCGGCAGCCAGAATCTCGAAGTGCTGTTGCCGGCGGACTTGCCGGGCTACAAATCCGAAGCGCGGCCGCAGGCGGACATCGTGGTGAACATGCTGCCGCAGGACACCAGCTACGGCCAGCGGCTTTACACGGCGGACGATGGTTTCCAGACTTTGGCGAATGTGGTGTTGATGGGCAGTTCGCGCGGCAGCATCCACAAGCCGCAGATTTGCCTGACTGGCCAAGGTTGGACGATCAACGATGCCGTCTCGCGCGTGGACGAGGTGCATCTGGAAAAACCCTTTGCGTATGATCTGCCCGTGATGCATCTGGTCGCTTCCAGGCCGGTGGAAGTGAGCGGCCAAAAGGTCACCGAGCAGGGCGTGTATGTCTATTGGTTTGTGGACGCCGACCGCTACACGCCGTCTCACGCGCAACGGATGTTGTGGATGGCGCGCGACGTGTTGTTCAAAAGCGAACTGGACCGTTGGGCTTACATCACCTTTTTCTCCATCTGCACGCCCGGCCAGGAGGCCGCGACGTTTGAACGGATGAAAAAACTCATCGCCGTATCGGTGCCGGAATTTCAACTCGTGCCAAAGTCGGAAGTCGGTCAAATGAATTGAATCCGCGCGCCACCGATGTTTATCCTTAACGCCAACCGCAGTTCCTGAATTTCATGCTGCAACGCGACCGCCAGATCCGCACCCAGATGCATCAGATCACCGATGCTTGCCTATTCGCCGCAAGCTTCTGGCTGGCTTTGAAGGCGCGCAGCAGTCCGGACATTATCGAGCTGGATGGGCATGAATCCCATTCCTCCCGAATGGGCGGACAGGTTTGTATGGCTTTATTTCGCACTGGGCTTTGCCGCGCCGCTGGTGCTGGAATCGCAGGGATTTTATCACCGGACGGCGGTGAATTGCGCACCGGCCTGTTCTGGCCGCTGCTGCGCGGCTCGGCCATCCTCACGGTCGGCATGGTGCTGCTGATGTTTTATTTCAAGGCTCCGACGCTGCGTGGCGTGCCGTTCATTTTCATTGCCATCAGTTGCGCGCTGGTGTGGTTGAAGGAGGAATTGCTGCTCGCGGCAATGCACAGCCGCCTGGCCAAGGCCCAATACAAACGCCGCATCATCCTGGCCGGCAGCCACGCGGAAACCGCCCGGCTTCATAAATTGCTGGAGATGCAGGGCGGCGACGAAATCGAAATCGCCGCCGAATTCAACCTCGCCGAATCGCCGCCGCAGGTGTTGATTGAACTGATCCACGAACACTCCGTCAGCGGCGTGCTGGTCAGCGCCAAACACGCGCAATTTGAACGCGTCGAAAACGTCATCAAGCTGTGCGAAGTCGAGGGCGTCGAGGCCTGGCTCGTCGCGGATTTTTTTGCGACGCAGATCGCCCGCGCCAGTTTCGACGAGTTGTTCGGGCACCCGCTCATCGTGTTCCGCTCCACTCCGGAAACCTCGTGGCAGATGCTGGCCAAGCTGATGCTGGATTTTTTCGGCGCGCTGCTGCTGCTGCTGCTGGTCGCTTCCTGGCTGTTCCCGCTGATTGCCATGCGGCATCAAGCTGACTTCGCGCGGCCCGGTGATTTTCCGCCAACAACGTTCCGGGCTCAATGGCGCGCCGTTTTCCATTTTCAAATTCCGCACCATGTCGAGCAACGCCGAGCAGTTGAAGCACGAACTGGCGGCGATGAATGAGATGTCCGGTCCGGTTTTCAAAGTCACCAACGACCCGCGCATCACGCCATTCGGAAGATTTCTACGCAAATTTAGCCTGGATGAACTGCCGCAGTTGTTCAATGTTCTGCGCGGTGAAATGAGCCTTGTCGGGCCACGGCCGCTGCCGGTGGACGAGGTCAAACGCTTCAACGACCTGGCGCACCGCCGCCGCCTAAGCGTCAAACCCGGCCTCACCTGCCTCTGGCAGATCAGCGGCCGCAACAAAATCTCCGATTTTCGGGACTGGGTCCGTCTGGATCTTCAATACATTGACACCTGGTCCATCTGGCTCGACCTCATCATTCTTCTGCGCACCGTCCCCGTGGTGCTGCTCGGCACCGGCGCAAAGTGAGCGCGTTCCCCGTTTAATCGTTGAAACGCCGCCTCGTTTCACTAACCTTCCTGCGCGGTCGCTTTAACCACTCAACCATATAACGATCCATCGCCATGAAAAAAACACAACCCACGTCCGTCGTCACCGGCGCCGCCGGCTTTCTCGGCTCGCACCTGACGGATCTGCTTGTGACGCGCGGGCATCGCGTCATCGGTATTGACAATTTTGTCACCGGCAGCGTGAACAATATCGCCCACCTTGGCGGCAATCCGGACTTTAAATTCATCCAGCAGGACGTCACCGAATTTATTTTTCTTGAGGGCCGGGTGGATTACGTCTGGCATTTCGCGTCGCCCGCCAGCCCGATTGATTATCTCGAATTGCCGATTCAAACGCTCAAAGTCGGCTCGCTGGGCACGCACAAAGCGCTCGGTCTGGCCAAGGAAAAAAAAGCGCGCTTCCTGCTCGCCTCGACTTCGGAGATTTACGGCGACCCGCTGGTCCATCCGCAACCCGAAGAATACTGGGGCAACGTCAACACCATCGGCCCGCGCGGCTGCTACGACGAGGCCAAGCGTTTTGCCGAGGCGATGACGATGGCCTATCACAACGAGCACCAGGTCGAGACGCGCATCGTCCGCATCTTCAACACCTACGGCCCGCGCATGCGGCTCAACGACGGCCGCGTGGTGCCGGCGTTCATCAGCCAGGCGTTGAAAAACAAGCCCGTCACCGTGTTTGGCCGGGGCATGCAGACGCGCAGTTTTTGCTACGTCTCGGATTTGATCGAAGGCATTTATCGCCTGATGATGAGCCGCTACGATTTGCCCGTGAACATTGGCAATCCGACGGAACTCACGATGGTCCAGTTCGCCGAAGAAATCATCCGCGCGACGAAATCCAAAAGCAAAATCGTGTTCAAACCGCTGCCGCAGGATGATCCCGAAACAACGCAAGCCCGACATTGCCAAGGCTCGAAAAATCCTGAAGTGGGAACCGAAAGTGCAACTCGCCGACGGACTGACGGACACGATTGCGTATTTCAGAACCAAAGTTTAAGGCATTTACGATTTGCGATATAAGATTTACGCAGCCTCAAATCTGCGACATCATAAATCGTAAATTCACCGATGATTTTTCGTGCCCGCCAGTTTGAATTCCGTTTCCCGCGCCCGGCGCTGGTCATGGGCATTGTGAACGTCACGCCGGATTCCTTTTCCGACGGCGGAAAATTTCTGGACCCGGACGCCGCCGTCGCGCACGCGCTGGAACTCGTCGCGGAGGGCGCGGAAATTCTCGACATTGGCGGCGAGTCCACGCGGCCCGGCGCGGTGCCGGTCGGCGAACAGGAAGAACTTCGCCGCGCCATTCCCGTCATCGAACAGCTCGCGGCAAAAACGAAAGTCGCGCTCTCGATTGATACGCTAAAGCCGGCGGTCGCCCGCGCCGCGCTCGCCGCCGGCGCGAGCATCGTCAACGATGTCGGAGCCATCCGGGAAGGGGATGCGATGTGGAAAATAGTCGCGGAATTTCGCGCGGGTTATATTTGCATGCACGCCCAAGGTTCGCCGCAGACCATGCAGCAGCATCCCGCCTACACCGACGTCGTGCGTGAGATCGGCGAATTTTTTGCGAGCCGGTTGGAAGCGGCCGACGGTGCGGGGTCGCCGCCGAGCAGTTGGTTTTCGACCCCGGCATCGGCTTCGGCAAAACGCTCGAACATAATTTGCAATTGCTCGCCAACCTGCAAAGTTTTACAAAATGGGGGCGGCCGCTGCTGCTCGGCGTCTCGCGGAAATCGTTCATCGAAAAATTAACCGGCGCAAAACTGAATGAACGCTTGCCAGCCTCGCTGGCCTGCGCGACTCTGGCGGTGGCGGATGGCGCGCAGATCATCCGCACGCATGATGTGCGGGCAACCGCACAGGCGCTGTGCATGACCGAAGCGATTTTGTCCCGGAAAGCGAATGTGGACTGAACTTGAGAACGGCTGGCGGCCCGCGCTGGAGATTTTGATCCTCGCGGTGCTGATTTATTACGCCACGCGCCTGCTGCGCGGCACGCGCGGCTGGCCGGTGGTGATCGGCTTTGTCGTCGTTTTGCTGGTGCTGAAGGCCTCGGCGCGGGTCTTGGATTTGCTGAATTTGCAGGTGTTGAGCTTGCTGCTGGACAACGCGTCCTGGCTGATCGCGATCGGCGCGCTGGTGATTTTTCAGCCGGAACTGCGCCGGATTCTGTCTGAACTGGGCAACCTGCCGCTGTTTGCCACCGCGCACCAGCAGCGCGAAAGCATCGAGGTCATCATTCAAACCTGCGAGCGGCTTTCAGAAGTGAAAATCGGCGCGCTCATCGCCATCGAACAAACCATCCAGCTTCATGAAGTCGTCGAGTCCGGCGTGGCGGTGGATTGCGAGGCGACACCGGAAATGCTCGAGACCATTTTTTTCCCCAACAACGCGGTTCACGACGGCGGCGTCATCATCAAGGGCGACCGGATTGCTTATGCTGCGTGCATTTTCCCGCTGACGCAGCGGCAGGATTTGAACAAATCGCTCGGCACGCGCCACCGCGCCGCCATCGGCTTGAGCGAGGAAACGGATGCCGTGGTCGTGCTCGCCTCGGAGGAGACTGGAATGATTTCCCACGCTTACAAAGGCCAGCTGGTGCGCGGTGTGACGCCCGAGGAGTTGCGCGCGTTTCTGACTTCGGTCATCGTGCAACCGGGCAAATCGCGCGGCGGCATCGCCTGGCTCCGCGACCTCTTTGCCCAGCGTTACCGGCCGCGCGCCGCCGTCATCACCCAACACGAACCGCGATCTGTGAAGCAATGAAAAAGGCAAAAGGAAAAATTAAAAGGTAATTGATTCGATGCGCAATTGGTTGACAAAAGATTTTGGCTGGAAAATTTTTTCCGTCATTTTGGCCGTCCTCATCTGGTTGACCATCCGCAACGCCGGCGTGGAATCCGGCGCGCCCGGTTTGCTCGCCGTTCAAAACATTTTCACCAACATCCCCGTCTCCGCTGTGTCTTCCACTGCGGACGTGCGGGATGTCCGCATCAAAACCAACGTCGTCACGGTCACCGTCAGCGCGGCGCCCGACATGATGGCGGCGCTGACGTCCGCCAGCTTTCATGCCGTCGTCAACCTGACCGGCATGGATGCCGCGCATGACGTGTCGCGGCACGTAGAGGTATCCGTGCCGTCGCGTGTGATGGTTTTGAATGTGGATCCGCCGGATGTGACCGTTACCATTCCCGCAAACAAATGAGCGTCCAGAAAAAAATCTTCGGCACCGACGGCGTCCGCGGCACGGCGAACCTGGAACCCGTCACGGCCGAAACCGCGCTGAAACTCGGTCGCGCCGCGGCGCACGTTTTCAAGAATCTGGAATCGCAGGCGCGCGGGCATGGCAAACACAAAATCGTCATCGGCAAGGACACGCGGCTCTCCGGCTACATGCTGGAAAACGCCATTTCGTCCGGCATTCTCTCGATGGGCGTGGACGTGCTGTTCATCGGACCGCTGCCCACGCCGGGCGTCGCCTATGTCACGCGCAGTTTGCGAGCGGATGCGGGCATCGTCATCACCGCCTCGCACAATCCTTACACCGACAATGGCATCAAGTTTTTCCGCGCCGACGGCTACAAGCTCGACGACAAAATCGAAGCGCAAATTGAAAGCCTGGTTTTCTCCGGCGAGATTGAAAACATCCGGCCAACTTCCGAGCAGATCGGCAAGGCCGTGCGCATTGACGACGCGCTGGGCCGCTACATCGAATTTGCGAAATCGTCTTTTCCGAAAGGCCTGACACTCGAAGGCGTGAAAATTGTTTTGGACTGCGGCCACGGCGCGGCTTATAAGGCGTCGCCCTGCGTGCTGCGCGAGCTGGGCGCGGAAGTCATCGTTTTTGGCAACCAGCCTGACGGCAAAAACATCAATGAAAACTGCGGTTCCATGCACCCGGAAGCTATGTGCCGGCAGGTTGTGAAACACGGCGGGCAGCTCGGCATCGCGCACGATGGCGACGCCGACCGTGTGCTGCTCTGCGACGAGAAAGGCAATTTGATTGACGGCGACGACATCATGGCCATCGCCGCGCTGGAAATGCTCGCGGAAAAAACTTTGGCAAAGAAAACCCTGGTCAGCACCGTGATGAGCAACGCCGGACTCGAAGTCGCCATTAAAAAGGCCGGCGGCAAAATGCTCCGCACCGCCGTTGGCGACAAGAACGTGATTGATGAAATGCTGCGCGAAGGCTTCAACTTTGGCGGCGAGCAGAGCGGGCATTTGATTTTCCGCGACCACGGCACGACCGGCGACGGGCTGGTCGCCGCGCTGCAAATTCTCCGCATCATCAAATCGAAAGGAGCGCGGTTATCCCAGCTCGCGAAATGCTGGACGCGTTTCCCGCAGCTCGTGACGAACGTGAAGGTGCGCGAGAAAAAACCGTTCGCGCAGCTTGACGGCGTGAACCAACTGGTGGCTGACGCGGAGAAGGAATTATCCGCGCAAGGCGGACGTCTGTTGCTGCGCTATTCCGGCACGGAACCGAAAGTGCGCCTGCTCGTGGAAGGCCGAGACGCGAAATCCCTGGCCGCGTGGTCTAAAAAAATATGTGACGCGATCCAGCAACTGATCGGGCTTTAACCAGCGCGATAATGCGTATGCCCGCCAAACTGAAACAGTTCTTGTTGACTGGATATTTGATAGCTGGTAATTCATAAGCACAATCGTTCCATTGCTGTTTGTTGAAGACGCGCTAAAACTGTCATTATGCTTGGATTTGGACGTTTCCAGAATTCATCATCAAACATAACAAGATCAATAAAACTCTGCTCACGCCTGATTATATGTTTTCCAATTTGAAATTACTCGGATTCTTCCTGATGCCAATGCTGGCAGCGGGCGCGTTTGCTCAACCGGATTCTGCCGCCGTGGAACCGCGCGTCGAAGCCCTGCTCGCGCAAATGACCCTCGACGAAAAGATCGGGCAAATGACGCAGGTGGACGTAAACGCGCTCAAGGAACACGCCGACATTCAAAAATACTTTCTCGGTTCACTTTTGAATGGCGGCGGTGGCGGCCCGAAAAACAACGTCCCCGAAAATTGGCGGCAAGTGGTCAACGAATATCAGTCCTGGGCCTTGAAAACCCGTCTGAAAATTCCATTGATTTACGGCGTGGACGCGGTTCATGGCCACAACAACGTGGACGGCGCGGTCATTTTCCCTCACAACATCGGGCTGGGAGCCACGCATAATCCGGCTTTGGTGGAACAGGCCGAACACATCACGGCCTTGGAAGTCGCCGGCACGGGCATCCGGTGGGCTTTTGCTCCCTGCATCGCCGTGGCACAGAATGAACGCTGGGGTCGCACTTACGAGAGTTTTGGGGATTCGCCGGCCTTGGTGTCCGAACTGGGCGCGGCGGCGGTGCGCGGATTTCAGGGCAAAAAACTTTCCGATCCAACCTCGGTCCTGGCCTGCGCGAAGCATTTCATCGGCGACGGCGGCACGCTGAATGGAGTTGACGAAGGCAATGACGTCTGCGACGAAGCCACCATCCGGAAACTCTACCTTCCGCCTTATCAAGCGGCCATCCAAGCGGGCGTGGGTTCCATCATGGTTTCCTACAGCAGTTGGAACGGGAAGAAAATGCACGCCAACAAATATCTTCTGACCGACGTGCTCAAAGGCGAACTGGGTTTCAAAGGCTTTCTGGTTTCCGATTGGGCGGCGATTGACCAAATTTCGCCGGACTACAAAACTGACGTTGAAATTTCGATCAACGCGGGTCTGGATATGATCATGATTCCCAAAGGACCGGGCCAGCCCAACAACTATGTGGAGTTCATTCAGGATCTCAAACAACTGGTCGCCGAGAAGCGCGTTTCCATGGCGCGGATTGATGATGCCGTCCGGCGGATTTTGCGTATCAAGTTCGAGATGGGTTCATTCGAGAATCCTTACACCGATCCCTCGTTGACCGCCGCCATTGGCAGCGCGGAACACCGCGCGGTTGCGCGCGAATGCGTCCGTCAATCGCTCGTGCAACTCAAAAATGACAATCACGCTTTGCCCCTCTCGAAAACTTTGAAACACCTGGTGGTGGTGGGCGCTGCGGCGGATGACATCGGCATCCAATGCGGCGGCTGGACCATCAGTTGGCAGGGACAGCCCGGCAACATCATTCATGGCGGCACGACCATTCTGACCGCGATCCGCAACACTGTGGCTTCCGGAACAGAGGTGACATTTTCTCCCGATGGCAGCAACGTGCAGGGGGCCGACGCCGTGGTCGTGGTGGTGGGCGAAATGCCTTATGCCGAGACGAAGGGTGATCGCAGCGATTTGAGTCTGCCGCCGGCGGAAGTGGCGTTGGTTGAAAAGGCCAAGTCTTCAGGTGCGCCGGTTGTCACGCTGCTGGTTTCCGGCCGGCCATTGATTCTTGGAAAAGCGCTCGACACCAGCGATGCTTTCCTCGCGGCATGGCTGCCCGGCACCGAAGGACAGGGCGTCGCGGACGTGTTATTCGGCGACTACAAACCAACTGGAAAATTGCCCCGTCCGTGGCCGCGCGACAATGATGGTTTGGCAACCGCAGCCGTGCAGCCAACGGCCAGCGAGCCGCTTTTCCCGCGAGGATTCAGTTCAAATAATTAGGTCAATCAAAACCGATTGGTTGACAGCGGAGTTATCGGGGTCACGCCAGGCAGCGGGGCCGGCGGCGGCGGCGGCGCGGCCACAGGCAGACGCAGGATGACGCTCACGGGAGTTCCCTGTTCCGGCAAAATTCGCGTATTGGGAAAATGGATGAGGTCGTTGTCGCGATCACTGCCCGGATTGTTCACGAGAGCGGCCGGGTCGCGAATCAGCGCCACGAGCGAACCTTCCCGTTGAGCTTCAAAACCCAACTGGTCGAATTGCGATCCGTTGTAGAGCCATTTGTCCAAGGACATCGGCAACCCCGGCGCGTCCGAATGGCCGTCAGTAAAGGCGATCAATTGCGAAAGCGGAACCGTGATCGTCTGACCATT
This sequence comes from uncultured Verrucomicrobiae bacterium, assembly GCA_963738225.1. Taxonomy (GTDB): domain Bacteria; phylum Verrucomicrobiota; class Verrucomicrobiia; order Limisphaerales; family UBA11358; genus UBA11358. The sequence continues at coordinate 3,626 of CAVTVR010000003.1, read as the reverse complement.
GGTTTGCCAGGAAACATCAATCTGCAACGCGTTGGTATTTGGAATTGGAGCGGGCTGCTTGACATCACCGAGAATCGGAACCTGGCTGATCCCCAGCAGCAAAAACGCCAGATGGATATCCACGGGCGAGGCAGCCGTGGCCAAAAGGGATTCGTAAGTCTTGCCTGCCGTGGCGACCAAGGCGTATTCAAGAATTTGATTTGTGACACAGACAGTTGCCGGCACTGTCACCGTTCGTTTTTCCCGGTCGAACTCAACGCGGCCAATTTGGAAGGTATTGGAACCGGTTTGCTTAAAACTTAGGGCGCGGTTTAATTCGGCTTCAGCTTCGGCGGAGGTCCGAGGCACATTTCCATTGGTGGAAATTGGCGTCGCTAAGTTGGCGGGCGTGAACTTGCCGGAGGCGTTGACGGTGCCTTGGGACGGTGGCGGCGGGACTTTGGCAGCAGGTTCTGCCGCGAAAACGGGCAGAGCCAAAAGGATAAAGATGCACTGAAAACGCCCTAAATTCATTTTTTACTTATAATGAAACCCCTGCGAAATGTCAACCTGTCTTTCACGTCTGTCCTTGACCAAAAATGATCCTCCGCATAATTTGCTTCCATGAGCTTCAATCCAAATTGTTCAGCTGTGGGAGGCGACTGGTTGGCAGGATGGGTTCGGAATTTTTGCGCCGCCGCAGCCCTGTTGATGACGGGCGCATTTTCCGCCACAGGCGCGCCAATCAGCGTGCCGCCACTCTCTCTTCAGCCAGCCACAAACTCCTCCGTGCGCCACGAAGTCCGGCATGCCATTGACAAAGGGCTGGCCTGGCTTGAACAGAACCAGAACACGAACGGCTTTTGGTCCACGCCGGACCATCCCGCAATGACAGCGCTGGTGCTGGACGCCTTCCAACTCCGTCCCGACCGCGATCTGAAATCCGAGCCGGCTCCGGTCCAGAAGGGTTATGACTATTTGATGAGTTGCGTGCAGCCCGACGGCGGGATTTATCGAAAAGAAATGCAGAGCTATAACACCTCGGTTGCGCTCATGGCCATACTGTTGCGTGAACGTCCGGAAAACCAGCCGATCATCACCAAGGCGCGGAAATTCCTCATCGGCCTTCAGGTCGAGTCCGGTGATCCAGCGGATCCCTTCAACGGTGGCATTGGTTATGGCGCGACGGATAAGCGTCCGGATCTTTCGAACACCGTCCTGGCAATGGAAGCGCTCTATAGCAGCAAGCGTCCGTGGGACGAGAAGAGTCCGGCGGAACCGGATCTCAACTGGAAGGCGGCCATTCACTTTGTCCAAAGCTGCCAAAATCTGCCGAGTTACAATTCGGAAAAATGGGCGTCCGACGATCCGCAAAACAAGGGCGGGTTCATCTACGCCCCGGGCCAGAGCATGGCGGGTGAAACCAACCTGCCTTCGGGCCGGGTGGCGTTGCGTTCCTACGGCAGCATGGGCTACGCCGGACTGTTGAGTTACATTTATGCCGAGCTGAAACCCGACGATCCTCGGGTCACCGCCGTCAAGGAATGGCTGCGCGCCAATTATACGGTGGATGAAAACCCGGCCATGGGGTTGCAAGGCATTTATTATTATTACTTCGTAATGTCGAAGGCGCTAACCCTTTGCGACCTCGGCACGCTGGATACCAAGGATGGCAAGCCGGTGAACTGGCGGGAACAACTGGCGTTGAAACTGATCAACCTCCAGCAAGCCGACGGTTCTTGGACCAACCCAAACGGCCGCTGGTGGGAAAAGGATCCTGCGCTGGATAGCGCGTTCAGTCTGATCGCCCTGGACATGATTTACAACAAGCTATAGCAGATCAAAACAACATTGGCGCATGGCGTGGTAGGGCGGCGCTACTGCCCGCCGTCTGGCTGACCAGCAGGTCAGCCCTACCTAATCGGTCTTACTGCGCAGCAACATGCGCCGCCGCATGACGATCCTTCCAGGCAGAGGCGGTCGCCGGGCCGAGGCTGCAGCGACTATCAAGGCGGGCCAGGTCGGCTTCGCAGGATTGGGTCAGGCAATGCGGGCAATCCGTCGCAGGCATGGCCATCGGGAATTCCGCAAAGAGCTCCTGACGGCCTTTGAGGAAATGGGCATAGTAAGCCAGCGGCGCCGGTTCGCGCTGGGAAAAAATCGCCCCGCCAGGGGCAACCCAGACCGCATATTTCGGATAGATTCCATTTTCGTAACACCAGCGCATACCCTTCAGCGTGGCATCGGCGGCCGCTTCGGGCGAGGAATACAAGCCAGGCACGGCGGTTTCGACCCCCGCGACGAAGTTACACATCACTTTGCCGGGACCGAAAACCTCGACCGCATCGCTCAAGCACCGCATCCAGCCAGCACGGCCGACGGATCGGGTCTTGCCCGGAAGAACCGCCTGCCAAGCTGACTCATCCCAAACTTCCATCGAGTAACAGGCGTAATCAAAGCCGGCTTCGCGCAGGCGTTTTGAATCCGGCTTGTCAAGCGCCTGGATGGCGGCCACGGTCGCCGGCAATGGCAGGCCAGTCTCGCGCACCGCCTCCATGTATTTCAAAAACGCGTCAGCTTCCTTGGTGCGATTGAGCAGGCTGCCGCCGCTGAACGCCAGATAACCGATGGCCTGCTGTTCTTTCCAAATCGCGCCCAGCGCCTCGCGCAAATCACCGACATCGGGCCGCAGTTCATGCGATTTACCCATCCGCACCCAGGAACAGAACCGGCATTCCTCGTTCTCCTTGACAAATTCACAGTAGCGCAACAGAAAGGCGGCAATGGGCCCGCAAACACCACCCAGGCTGGGGGAGAAAACCGCCGCCATCGGCGTCTGCCGGGCGGTCCGTTCCTTCGTCCAAGAGAAGCGCGGGCCGGGCGTCAGCTCGCAAATAGACTCGCCGCCATCGCCTTCCCTAAGTGAAAGCCGCTTGGATTCGGGATCAATGACCACCGTGTATGGGCTGCTGGCATTGTGAGTCACGAACACTGTGGTGCCATCCGGCAGGATGACACTGCCTTCGAGGTGGGCGCGCGGATCAACCGGCTTCTGCCCCTGCTCGTCATGATGATGATAGTGGCGCGAGCCGACCGGTGCCAGTCCCAAGCGGACGCCGTGGCGGAGCAAATCCACTTTAAGCATAACCGATGGCGGAATCTCAGGGTGCAAGCTAGCAAAAGCGTCAAGGGTTGGCATGGTTAGTTATAGCAGATCACAATTACATTGGCGCATGGCTTGGTAGGGCGGCGCTGCCGTATAGCTGACCAGCAGGTCAGCCCTACCAAGTCGGTATTTGTGCCTATGTTGATCGAAACTGCCATATTTAGGTGTTTTAACATATTGGCTCGACGCGAAACCATGCATAAAGCTAAACTTTTGCCGCTTCCGCTCCTGCCAACTTGCTCTCGGCAAAATATCGCATGACTGACCCGTGTCAAGTGGAACAGAGCACCATCCCGGGATGATGTGCTTCACCAACCTGGTGGCCACCGATGCCGACCCAGAGGAACTGCCGTCGCAAAACAAAAAGAAAATCAGACGTTTCACTTTGTAAATCCCACGCCTCACCGCGACTTTGGGTCTGCCCACGAAGTCAACGCGTCTGCGGACCTTCATTCCCCAATGAATCAACGTCTTGACGCAG
>CAVTVR010000002.1:0-63884 GCA_963738225.1 uncultured Verrucomicrobiae bacterium | reverse complement strand
GGGCCTGCGCGGGAAATATCTATGGCGGCTGCCGGCGTTCAAGGAGGCGACGGTTTCGCGCATCGCGGCGTCGCTGGCGTTGCTGATGAAAAACGGAGTCAATCTGCCCGACTCCATCGGCTTGGTCGAAAAACTGGAAAGCAGCACCGCCGCCGCCGCCGACCTGCAACAATGGCAAAAAAAACTCGCCGTCGGCACCGCAAAATTTTCCGAGATCGCCGCCGTCAACCAATTGGTGCCGCCGCTGTTTGTCTGGGTCGTGGCCAGCGCGGGCGAAGACCTGACCGCCGGGTTCAATCGCGCGGCGGAAATTTACCACTCGCGCGCCGTTTACCGCACCGAAGTCGCGCTGTATTCCGTGCTGCCGATTGCCTCGTTGTTTCTCGGCGCGGTCGTTTTGTCCCAGGCCTTTCTGGTCATCAGCATGTTTTTGCCGCTGATCGAAATGATCAACATGATGAGCGGCAACTAAGTCGAACGAAAAGATTCATGACCGAATTTGCCCAATTCCTGTTTGCCTTGTTTTGGTATGCCGTGTTCATCCTGGTGCCGGGCGGCGCGTTTTCGATCGCGATCCATTTCCTGCTCTCGCTGCCGATGCGCCGGCGCGACCGCGCGCTGTTTTTTCTCGATCTGATGGAAACCGTCCTGCAACGCGGCCAGCCGCTGGAACCGGCGATTCTGGCCGCCGCTGAAAATCACGACCGCGCCATTGGCGTGCGTTTTTACATGGTCGCCGCGCACATCGAAGGCGGCGCGCGGCTGGGCGAGGCGCTGGAAAAAGAACCGCGCTTCCTGCCGCCGCAAATCAACGCCATGCTCCGCGTCGGTGAAAAACTTGGCGACCTGAAAAAAGTCCTGCCCGCCTGCCGCGAAGTATTGCGCGTCGCGCCCGACACCGTCCGCAGCACGACGCATTACATGGTGGCCATCCTGCTGATGTTTGCGCCGGTTGCCTGCTTGCTCATCAGCACCCTGTCGGTGTTCGTCATTCCCAAATTCAAGGATGTCGCCGCCGGCATGGGCGTGCGGTTGTGGCCGCTCACCATTTTCACTTTTTGCGCTCAACGATTCACACGTTCTGGTTGACTTTGAAATCCTCTTGTTTTTGGCGCTGCTGACGGTGGCGGTGATTTACATTGGCGGGCCGGGCTTGGTGCGCTGGTTCCAATTCCGCAGCGTGCCGGTGGTGGACTGGATCACCTGGCGCATTCCGTGGAAGCAAAAAAAATTGCAGCGCACCTTTTCCGCCATGCTGGCCGTGCTGCTCGATGGCGGCGTGCCGGAAGCCGAAGCCGTCCGGCTCGCGGGCGATTCCACCGCCAACGAAATCTGCCGCCGCCGCGCCCGCCGCGTCATCGCCGCGCTCGAAAGCGGCGCGAAGCTGGATGAAGCCGTCCGCGCGTTCGACGACACCGGCGAATTTCACTGGCGGCTCACAAACGCCACGCACGCGCACGGCGGATTTCTGAACGCGCTGCGCGGCTGGCACGAGGCGCTGGACGCCAAGGCGTTCCAGCAGGAGGAAACCGCCACGCACGCGCTCACCAGCGGACTGGTGATTTTGAACGGCGTGGTGGTCGCGCTCATCGCCATCGCCATGTTTGGCATGTTGATTGCGATTCTCAATGGCAGCACTTCGGCAATGAAAACAAACCCGGCAAAAAATTATTCCGGCTTCCGCCGCCGCCCGCGCGGCTTTCTGGAAGTGGATTTGATGGTCGGCCTGGCGATTCTTACGCTCGCGGTGCTGCCGCTGGGCTACTCCTTTGTGCGCGAACGGCAGGTGCTTGCGAATTGAATACCGCCGCAGCGTCGCCAATGAAATCGTGGACGGCGAAATGGAAATTCTCGCCGCCGGCGCGGGAAAGAATCTTCCCGACGGCCCGCAAACTTATTCCGTTCATGCCAACGCCGCCAGCCAGTTGCCGCCGGGCCATTTTCAACTGACCAAAAACGGAAACCATCTGCGTCTGGAATGGACGCCGGACAAAAAGCGCGGCGTCGGCGCCGTTGTCCGCGAAACCACGCTCAAATGAAACTGCCCAACACCATTTCCAAAACGCGCCGCGCCGCAGGCATCATGCTGATCCAATGCCTCGTTTACATTGCCGTGTTCGCCATCCTGACGGGCATTGGTTTCGCGGCGTTTTATCTTGTGCTGGGATCATTCCAAGGCGCTGATTTACGCGACGGACGACATCGGCTCCGCCTTGCGCGCGGGCGAGCGCTGGCGCGCGGACGTGCGCGCCGCGACTGGAAAAATTTCCATCGAGAACACGGCCGCCGGCGAAGTGGTGCGGATTCCCGAACCGGAAAAGGAAATTGTATACCGTTTCGAGTCCGGTGAAGTGCGCCGCGAAATTTCGACTTTGAAAAATTCCCAGTTGCTGCTGCAAAAAGTCAACACGTCGCAGATGCGGATGGAGGAACGCGCGCGGCGTGACCGCGTGGCGCTGGGAACTGGTTTTGAACGAACGCAGCCCGGAAACCCAGTTGCCGCTGCTCTTCACCTTCGAGGCGGCGCAAACCAAGCCATGAAACTATTCTCAAAAGCGGAAAGCGGAAGGCGGAAAGCGGAAAATGGACTTCGCCCTTCCGAACGCGGTATGGCGACGGTCATTTTCATCGCGTTACTGGCCATCATGCTGGTGCTGGTCACGGTGGAAAGCCGCGCGCTCATCCGGCTGCACCGCGAGGTGAAATTGATGGAGCAGCAGCAAATCAAACGGCTGAACGGGCCGCAGACAAACACAGCCGCGACCACGATCACTCAAGCAAAATGAACGAACTGCCCGCCGCCAAGATCAAGATGATGAAGGCTTCAACGCGCTGCCTGATCTACGGAGTGTTGAGCCTGCTGCCGGTGATCGGCCTGCCGTTCGGGCTGGCGGCGCTGTGGATTTCCGGGCGCGTCCGGCTTCAGGAAAAACTGTTTTGGAACGCGGCCAGGCCGTATCGGATTTACGGCGTGGTTTGCGCTGCTGTCGGAACGGTTTTGGGGACGGGCTTTTTGGGAATGGCTTTTATCCGGGTCGCGATGCTGGTCAAATGACCTGGCTGAATTTTAACTGGCTGCGTGGACTGTTTGAGCGTTGGCCATATCCTCCATCCAAATTAACATGAAAGCGTCAAATCGCACACAACTTGCGTGTGCATTCACTTTGACTGAGTTACTCGTGGTCATTGCCATTATTGCCATATTGGTGGCGCTATTGCTTCCGGCGCTTGCAGGCGCCAAAGAGAAGGCTCGAAGCACCGCGTGCAAGAATCACTTGAGTCAAATCGGCCTTGGGCTGCAAATGTATGTTCAGGACAATGGCTGTTATCCGCCATTAGCGGAACGGGGCACCAAAATTTTGTGCTTTGACAGATTATACCCATATTATCCGATAAGTTGGACCAACGCCTTATGGAACTGCCCGACTTACATTGCAAGAAATGGTCTCGTTTCCAGAGAATTAGTCAAGACTAATTCTGTCGGCTACAGTTACTCGTATAACTGGATGGGCATTGCTACCGGCTTTCCGAACTGTCTGAAATCCATTTTCCAATTACATTTAGGCTTGGGACACCTGCCAAAGGACAGCAAGAAAGAACCGGGCATTTTGGCCCCAGGCGAGATGTATGCGGTTGCGGATGCCCGATCTATAATTGTTGGGCAGAGAATCGCCGGGAGCGTCAAGATGTCGCCTTGGACTTGGGATAACGAAGCGGCTCCGCCGCACGGGCTGGGTTACAACATGCTATTTTGTGACGGGCATGTGGCTTTTGTGAAGCGCAGCGACTATTTGTATCCGCCGAGAACCGCATCCAACTGGAACAGTGATAATCAGCCGCACCCGGAGGCGTGGGCACCCGTGAGCATGTGGGCGATACAAAATTAGCGCTCGTCCGCCGAGCGAAGAGGATCAAATCTAACTGGAATGACGCTGGTTGGGCCGTCCGTTCGGCTGTCGAAGTTCACGCCTTCGGCAATTGTTCTTCCACGATTTCGCACAGCGCGTGATATAAAACTTTTTGCCCTTCCTGAATCCGCGCCGTGACGGTGCCGGGCACGATCAAATCAATTGTTGCCATCCCTTTCGTGAAACCGCCGTCGCGACCGAGGAACGCGATGCTTTCGACGCCCTTGCACCGGGCCTCTTCCAGCGCGCGGACGACGTTTCTGGATTTGCCGCTGGTGGTGATGACGATGAGCACGTCGCCTTTCTCCGCCAGCCCCCAAATTTGCCGCGCGAAAATTTCATCGGCGTGATAATCGTTGCTCACGGCGGTCATGAATTCGCCGTTGGCGGTGAGCGAGAGCGCGGGATACGGACGGCGGTCGTCCTTGAACCGGCAAAGAAATTCCGTGGCCAGATGCGTGGCGTCCGACGCGCTGCCGCCGTTGCCGCAGACGAGCAGCTTGTGGCCGCCGGTCAGCGAGCGCAAAACCAGTTGTGCCGCGCGGTTCAGCGGCTCCTCCAGCGCGGACAGGCTGCGCAACGTGACGATGGATTCTTCGATGGCGCGTTGCAAATGACTCATGCGGGCAATTATGCCATTGACGATTGCCGATTGCCAATTGCCGATTTCTCGTAAAGTTTTCAGTTGCGCCAGGTTTCAATCAGCAATCGGCAATTTCCAGCCGCGCATTGACTTCGCTGCGAACGGTCGTTATTTTTATTTTTCAATGCAGGAAATCATCGAGAAGCTGCTCATTTTGCAGGATCGCGACCGGAAAATTCTCCGCGTCTCACAAGAACTTGCACATATCGGCCCGGAACGCGACAGCCTGCGCGGCCGGGCGGCGTCCACCCAGAGCCAGTTGGAGGCTGCGAAGCTGCGCGTCAAACAAATCGAATCCGAGCGCAAACAGCGCGACCTCGAAATCGAGGCCAAGAAATCCCAGATCGAGAAATACCTGAACCAGCAATTGCAGACGCGCAAGAACGAGGAATACAAGGCGCTCACGCATGAAATTGAGATGGCCAAGGAGGTGATTTTCAAAATCGAGGACGCGCAGATTGTGTTGATGGAACAGGCCGAGGCCGCGCAAAAGGAAGTCGCCCGCGCCACCGCCGAGGCCGCCGCCGCGAAAAAACTCGTGGACGACCAGATCGGCAAGCTGAATCAGCGCGAGGAAAATTTGAAGAAGGAGCTTGCCGATTTGCGGGACAATCGCGCGGCGCTGGCGGGCACCGTGGACGAGTCCACGCGCAACCGCTACGAGCGGATTTTCAAGAGTAAGGGCGAAAACGTGGTGGTGGGCGTGGAGCACAGTTCTTGCGGCGGCTGCCACATGAAACTGCCCGCGCAAATCATGGTCAGTTGCCAGTCGCAATCTGAAATTATCACCTGCCCGAACTGCGGACGGATTCTGTATTTCAACCGCGACATGAATCTCACGGCGGCGGATTGACTTCGCGGCGCCGGATGCAGTTTTTTGAATTTTTCCCCCCGCAGCTTGCCTGATAAAAACCGCTGGCGGGCCATTGCAGCGAAATCTCGACCCTCTGGAAGATTCGGTTAAAGTGTTCGCCGGCTTAATGTCCGACCAGCCTAATGCACGACCAGGAATCGCCAGAAAATCTGCCCGACGAGCCGGCGGAAAACCCCGCCGCCGAAAGCGCCTACGCCGTTCTGCGATATGCGGATTACACACGCTATCTCATCGGACGTTTCGTCGCGTCGCTCGGCCAGCAGATGCTTGTGGGAGCGATTGACTGGGAACTTTACCGTCGCACGCAATCGGCGCTATGCCTGGCGTTCGTTGGTTTGTCGCTGATGATTCCGATGATTCTTTGCACCGTGCCCGCCGGACATTTCGCGGACCGGTTCAACCGAAAAAAAATAATCCTCATCACGACGCTCGTGCTGGCCGCCGCGAGTCTGGGGCTGACATTGGCGTCGGTGCTTTTGCTCAATGTCATCTGGATTTATTTTTTCCTGGCCGTCATCGGCGCGGCGCGGACTTTTTTGTGGCCGGCCAGCGCGGCCTTCGTGACGAGCCTCGTTCCGCGAAATCAATTTGCGCGCGCCGTCACGTTTAACAGCGGCGCATTTCAGTTTTCATCCGTGGTCGGCCCGGTGGCGTTCGGCCTGGTCGTCGCGCTCACGCCGCACGCCGTGGAACACAACACCGCATGGTCGGTTTATGCGCTGAATGTTCTGGCTTCAATCGCCTGCTTCGCGCTCGTTGCGCCGATCAAACACAAGCACAAGGTTAAACCGGCCGAACCGGTTTCCGCCAAAAGCCTCATCGAAGGTTTTCGCTTTGTTTTTCAGAACAAAATCATCCTCGGCACGATCACGCTGGACTTGTTCGCGGTGCTGCTCGGCGGCGCGGTGACGATTCTGCCGATATTTTCGGATCACATTTTCCACGTCGGGCCAAATGGCTACAGTTGGTTGCGCGCGGCGATGCCCATCGGCGCGGTCGTTTGCATGTTCATCATCGCGCACCGTCCGCCGCTGCAAAAAGCTGGACGCGCCATGCTGTTGTCCGTCGCGATTTTTGGCGCGGCGACCATTTTATTCGGCATTGCCAACAACAATTGTTTCGGCAAGTGGCTCGCGCTGCCAGATTCATTTTGGTTCTGGTTTTCGTTCGCGATGTTCGCGCTGGCGGGTGCGGCGGACAACGTCAGCGTCATTGTGCGGCAAACGCTCGTGCAGATTTTGACGCCGGACGAAAAACGCGGACGCGTCTCGGCGGTCAACGCATTATTTATCGGCACCTCGAACGAACTCGGCGGCTTCCGTTCGGGCATCGTGGCGTGGCTGTTCACGACGCCGACGATTCTGGGCGGCAAGGAGGCGACGGGCGCGATTGTGTCCACCGTCACCGGCGGCATCGGGACGATTCTGGTGGTGCTGGCCGTGGCTTGGATCTGGCCCGAAATCCGCAAATACGGAAAATTGGCGTGAGCCGATGACGCTTGTCACCGGTTTTGGAAGGGATGGCGCAGCAGCAGCCAGACGGTGATCGCGATGCCGACAAAACCGATCGCAAAAAAAACGATGGTGAGGGCCATGGTGATCTTGCGGGCACGGACGGCCACTTGCGCGGTCTGTTTTTTCTCCGCGTCCATGAAGCCGGCGAATTGATTTTCCAGCGCCGCGTTGACAACGTCTTCGTTTTTTAATTCCAGCGTCAGCCAGCGGCCTTCGAGATTTTTCCATTCGTCCGGCAAGCGGGCGAGGGTTTCCGCGTTCGCCGGTTGAAAACCCCAGTGCGTCCAAAACGGCGAGGTTTCCTGCGTCCAGATGCGGAAGACGCCGTGATGTGCGGCAAGTTTCTGGATACGTTCCCAAAACAATTCCCGCGCGGCGTCGGCGATGGAAAAATCCGGGTAATCTTCCGAGTGAAGCCGGGCGTGCTGCCGTTGGATTTGCAAGCCCAGCGCGCCGGCAAAAACACCGTCGGCCTCGACGACGTGAAATTCCGTGAGGCGGCTTTCCAGTTCTTCCGCCGGCCACTGCGCGGCCAGCCAGAGCGACTTGAGCGCGGGCAGGTCGTCCACGGTGGCGCGGCGGATCCGAAGCGGAGAGGTGGTCACGTGCGAGTTATAGCAACTTCGCAGGCTTCATTGCAACTGGAGCATGTAGAAGAAACCGTTCGTCGCCGCCGGATCAACCGGGTTGGTGAAATTGAAATTGCCGCTGGAATCAAAGGGGTTGGTGGCCGCGCGCGTCCAATTCGTCGCCGGGGCGGCGAGGTTCGTGGCGGTGAGCACAAAGTAATTTCCGCTGTGCGGTCCGCTCGTGCCACCGACCACCAGGTTCGTGCCCGCGAGTTTTATGGCGTTGAAAATTGGAACGGAGTTGGTCGCCACGATGCGCCGGATGAGCGAATTGTTGCCGGAACGAATCGCGGCGTAAAGCGGGTCGCCATTGGACGGATCAATTCCGAAGCAGCCAATGTGCGCGCCGCTGTCGGTGAAAAGAATGGTATTTTGCGTCACATTCGCGCCGTTGTGCCGCAGCGACCAGACTTCGCCGCTGCCGTAATCGGCGTAAAGATACGAGCCGTTGAGCGCCGGCCAGCGCGTGCCGCGACAGACGTTTCCGCCGATGACGCAGACGCGGCTGCTGGTGTGGCTATATTCAATCAGCGGATGCGTGAAAGTGAAACCGGCGGGCGGCGTCCCGGCATACGGCTGGTCGCCCTCGTAAAAATTCCAGCCGCAATTCGCGCCTCGGGTTACGATGTCCACCCACTCGATCAGGCTTTGCCCGACGTGACCCAGATACAATTCGCCGGTGGCGGGATCGAACGAATAGCGCCATGGATTTCTCATGCCAACGGCCCAAAATTCCGTCCGCACGCGGTTGGAATTGACGGTGAGGTTGTTGAAATTCGTCGCGCCGACCCAGGGATTATCGGCGGGCACAAAATAATTGGTCAGCGACGGCAGCGAGACATGCGGGTTCGGCGGCAGGCTGCCGGGCTTTTTGTCCACGTCAAGGCGCAGGATGGCCGAGAAAAAATCCTTGTCTATGTGCTGTGAATTTCCGTATTGGTCGCCGCCGCCGCCTTCGTCGCCGAGTGAAACATACAAATATCCGTCCGCGCCAAAATGCAAATCGCCCGCGTTGTGATTGTTGGCCAGATCGTATTGCGCGATGAAACGAATTTCCGAATTGGTGTCGCCGGCATTCGCATTGGTTGAAGTGGTTTGGAAGCACGACAGAATGTCATGCAACTGAAGGCTGCCGCTGCCATTCGTGGCCTGGCCGGTGTAAAAAATATAAAACAGGCGGTTCGTCGCGTAACCGGGATGGAAGGCCAATCCGAGCAAACCTTCCTCGCCGGAAGCGTCGCTGGATTCGCTCGCGGTGTCCACGCTCACGCGGCTTGAAATATCCATGAAAATGGTCCGCGTCGGCGCCGCCAGATTCGTGATGACAATGATGCGACCGTGCTTTTCGAGGACAAACAAACGGTTCGTTTCTCCCGGCGGCGACACCAGGCACGTTGGGTTGGAAAACACCAGGCTCGGAAACGCGTTGGTCGGCACGTAACCCCACGTCGTTTGCGCGGGCGAAGGAACGGCGACGATCAGCGTGATGACCGTGAGAAAAAGAATGTGAGCGCGCCTCATAATTTTCATAAACTGGCTCCAGTGAGGCAAAATGTCAAAAGCGCCGGCAATTTTACGCGTCAGAATTTGCATTTTCCCGGCGCTCTGTCATTTTCTACGGACATTGATGATTGAACCATGAGCCACCTGAACCCACAACAACTCGTGCAAACGCTCGAATGGCGCTACGCCACCAAAGTTTTTGACGCGACCAAAATAATTCCCGCCGATGTCTGGGGCGCGCTGGAAAAAACGCTGGTGCTGACGCCGACCAGCTACGGCCTACAGCCGTATCAATTTCTCGTCGTGCAGGACGTGGCGACCCGCGCGGCGTTGCTGCCGCATTCCTGGGGGCAGAAACAGGTCGTGGATTGCTCGCATTTCGTCGTGTTCACCGCGCGGACGGAAATGAAGGAGGCGGACGTGGACAAGCTGCTGCATCGCATCGTCGAGGTCCGCAAAATGCCGTCCGAAGCCTTGACCAGAAAAGACAGCCAGCTTGTTGCCTACCGCGGCATGATGCTGGGCGACGTTGTCAACGGCCCGCGCGGAAAAATCGCGCACGAATGGGCGGCGCGCCAGGCCTACATCGCGCTGGGAAATCTGATGACCTGCGCCGCCGTGCTCGGCGTGGACGCCTGTCCGATGGAAGGCCTGGTTCCCGCCGAATACGACAAAGTTTTGAAATTGAACGGCAGCGGCTACGCCACGGTCGTGGCCTGCGCGCTCGGCTACCGCGCCGCGAACGACAAATATGCCGGCCTCGCAAAAGTCCGGTTTCAAACCGCGGATCTGGTGCGCGTGATTTGAACAATGCTTGAACGCGTCTTGACTCCGGCTGCGGCAAAAATTAGGCGAGAAGTTTTAATTTCTTGATTGGAAATCCCATGCGCCTTTGCTAATGTCAGGGCATGTTTAAAAAATTATTTATTCCCTCGGATGATTCCGATTTGACGAACATGGCGTTGCTCGTGGCGCGGTTGTGGTTCGGCCTCACGATGCTGTTCAATCACGGTTTTGAAAAACTGGCGCATTTCAGCGACCTCGCGGGCACGTTTCCGGATCCGTTGCGGCTGGGATCGGAGGCGAGTTTGACGCTGGTGATCCTGGCCGAAGTGGTCGGGGCATTGCTGCTGACAGTCGGCCTGCTGACGCGGCTCGCGGCGGCGATGCTGGTGATTGACATGTTCGTCGCGTTTTTGATGGTGCATAAATCGGAGTTGAGCGGGCAGGGCAACGGCGAACTGGCCTTCCTTTATCTGGCCGGCTACGTCATCCTGGTGATCGCGGGCGGCGGACTGTTCTCGCTGGACACGCTGGTGTTCAAAAAAACTGGCCGCAGCAGCCTTCAGCAGAAAGACGAAAAAGCCTAACGCAGCTTGGTCAGCGCGCGCGGTGAAAGTCCCAAAACGGATTTGAACACGCGCGAGAAATGAAACGGGTTGGCGAACCCCGCCTGCTCGGCGACTTGTTTCACCAGGGCACCGGGCGTTTGCATCTGCTCGGCGGCGAAATTAATTTTCAGGCGCAGCAGCAACCGGTAAGGCGTCTGGTGGTCGTATTGCTGAAACAGCCGGCACAGGTAAGCCACATCCAAATGACACTCGCGCGCCACTTGGTCCAGCGAGTGCAGCCGAAGAAAATGCTGGCCGATGAAATCCCGGCATTGCTGGTAGGTGGCAAATGCCAGCGTTTCCTGGCCGGGCAGCGGCGCGCGCGCATCCCGAATCTTCAACATCAAACCCTCCAGCAGCCGGGCGCAAATATCCGGCGTCTGCCGCGTGCCGCGCAGGCCGTTGCGAATAATTTCGTCAAACAACGGCTGGATTTCCATCGGCGGAAAAATATGCGCCACGGTGCCGCTGCGAAGCTGGCAGCCGGCCAGCAGCCGGGCCGCGCTGGTGCCGGCAAAAGTGACAAAGTATTTCACCAGCGTCGCCGGCGGCTGGGTGAGGATTTTCTGAGTGACGCCCGGCCCGTAGGAAAAAACGCTGCCCGCCTGGAGTTCCTGCTCCACGCGGTTCAACTTCAGCCGGCCGGCGCCCTGGGCCACAAACTCAATCGCAAAAAACGGAAACGACGCGCGGCGGATCGCGTAGTCGGGCGCGCAATGCTCCACACCGCCGCAGACCACCTGCAATTTAACCTTGGCCGCCGGTTTCAGGTTGAGATAAAAACGCCGCGCCTGTGAAACCTGCGTGGAGAAAAAATCCGGCCTGCCACCGCTGGCGTTCAAGGGTGGAACTTGTTTCATAAAAGTCAAAGATGGATATGCCAACAGTCTGGCGATTTTCGTGGTTTGGGAAAAGCTCAAAATTGCCGGGAATCGTCCGCCCGGAAGTTCCGCTGCGGATCCAGTTCCGCTGAATTTTCAAGCCTGCGCTTGAGTCGCTTTGCCGCGCGACATAAATTCTCGCCACATGAACGCACCCATTGAAAGATCAAGTCGCGGAAACTTCCGCGTGGATCCGCACGTTGCGCGAGGAAATCGCCCGCGTCATCGTCGGCCAGGAACAACTGGTCGAACGCCTGCTCGTCGGCCTGCTCGCCAACGGCCACGTCCTGCTCGAAGGCGTGCCCGGCCTCGCCAAAACGCTTTCCGTCCGCACGCTGGCCGCCGCCGTGCAGGCGAAGTTTCACCGCATCCAGTTCACGCCCGATTTGCTGCCCGCCGACATTCGTCGGCACGTTGATCTACAATCCGCAGGATTCCAAATACCACGTCACGCGCGGCCCGATTTTCGCCAACTTTGTTCTGGCCGACGAAATCAACCGCGCGCCGGCCAAAGTGCAGAGCGCGCTGCTCGAAGCCATGCAGGAACGGCAGGTCACGCTCGGCGGCGAAACCATGAAGCTGCCGTCGCCGTTCCTCGTGCTCGCCACGGAAAATCCGATTGACCAGGAAGGCACCTATCCGCTGCCCGAAGCGCAGGTGGACCGCTTCATGTTCAAGGTGATTCTTGATTATCCGAACGAGGCGGAAGAACGGAAAATTCTGGATCGCATGGCGTTCACCAGTCCGGAGCAGCCGGTGAAACCCGTCGTCTCGCTCGAAGAAATTCTGGCGACGCGCAAGCTCGTGGACCAAATCCATGTGGACGACAAGATCCGCGATTACATCGTGAAAATTGTTTTCGCCACGCGCAAGCCGCAGGACTTCAAGCTGGACGTGAAACATTTCATCCAGTTCGGCGCGTCGCCGCGCGCGACGATTTATCTGACGCTCGCCGCCAAGGCGTGGGCGCTGCTGCAAGGCCGCGATTATGTGATTCCCGAGGACGTGAAAAGCATCGGCCCCGACGTGCTGCGCCACCGCATCATCCTGACCTACGAAGCCGAGGCGCAGGCCGTGACGACGGATGCGATCATCAAGAAAGTTTTCAACGCGGTGCCGGTGCCGTGAAATTTGGAAAGTAAATTTTAACGGAGCCGGATATTATGGCATTCGGCAAATTTCCATTTATCGAATCAATGCCACAGACCGTGCCCATCCGTGGTTGCTTATTTCGCGCCCGGCGTGAGCTTGAGGACTTCGGCGCGCATTTCCTTGCCGGCCTTGAATTTCACCATCGCGCGGGCGGGGATCGGCACGTCGGTCTCCGGCCGGTTCGGATTGCGGCCGACGCGGGCCTTGCGGATTTTCACGTCGAACACGCCGAAGTTGCGCAGTTCCACCTTGTCGCCCTTGGCGAGCGCCTCGGCGATGTAGTCCAGGGTTTTTTGCACGACATCAAAAACCTGGGTCTGGATCAACCCGGTTTCTTCGCTGATGCGCACCACAAGATCGCGTTTGGTCAGGGTCATAGTTTTTTTGGTTCTGCTGATTGATTGGATTTACTGGACAACGCGGATTGTCCAAAAATCACTGGCTAAATTGTCGTCCGTCACATAGGCATAAGGCAAGGTGAAATATCCTTTCAAGCCCCAGCCGGCGCCCCAGGAGTTGCGGACCACGAACCACTGCTTCGCGTCGTCATAACCCACGCCAACGACCGCGTGACCGCCGACGGTCTGCTCGCCGGATTTGGGCAGCGCGGCGTGCCCGGTTTTCGCGACCTGCGCGCTCTCAAAACTTTCATATACCGTGAAACCAAAAACAAACGGATAGCCCGACGCCAGACAGCCCTTGAGCTGGCCGAGCGTCTGTGTGACGCGCTGGTAGGAAACCGCCTTGTATTTAAAGGCGTCTTTGTAACACGCCGCCGCCGGTTTGGTTTTGAATTTGGCGGGAACATACGGCCATTCCGTTTCCGGACAATCGCCTTGCGCGCCAATGCTTTTGATGCCGTCGCGGATTTGCGCCCCGCTGTCCGAGGCCACGGTGTGTTCGATCGCGCGCTCGTTGTAATAAATGAACAGCCGCGAGGGGACGAAATCGGAAATTTTTTGCTTGAGCCGGTCAAACTGGACGGCGGCGGCAATGGCGTTGGCCGTGCAACTGCCCAATTGGCCCTGGTCATAAACCGGCGGACACTGGCCGCGCAAATCCATTTTGCCCGGGACCGGACCGATGGCCGCCAACGGCGCGGCGTAAAGATGATCCCGCTGATCTGGCAGATCCGGCTGCCAGCCATAGCGGCTCGTGGCAAAGGATTTTTTAGCGCTCATCTTTCTTGATTAGCTCAATCAATCGTCATTTCCGGCCAAATGTCGAGCAAAAAATGTGGGATTATGCAGATGAAGAACTTTTGCGCTATGAATCCGCGAATTTCGCAGTTGAACACAGATTTTCTCAATTTTAATCCGCATAATCCGCATAATCCGCGGATAAAATAAAAGTCCGGTTTGTGAAGTGCATAGCCCTAAAAATGCAGCCGCGATTTGCGTCGGCGCGGCTTGGAGTCTAAATTTTGCCGCATGGCTGACGATTCCTTCAATGAATTCGTTTTGGACCAGTTGAGCGCCCTGCCGGATTTGCGCGCGAAGGCGATGTTTGGCGCGCACGGCTTGTATTGCGGCGAGAAATTCTTCGGCATTCTGGACGATGGCCGGTTGTTCTTCAAAACCGACGCCCGGTCGCAGGCCGATTACACGGCGCGCGGCATGGAGCCGTTCACTTACGAAATGAAAGGCAAAATGATGACGATGGCCTATCACGAAGTGCCGCCGGACGTGCTCGAACAACCGCACGAACTGACCGCCTGGGCGCGGCGCGCCATCCAAATCGCGGCGGCAAAAACCAAAAACCGCCCGAAACAAAAATAGCGGTAATCTGGCATTCATTCAGGACACCGGAAGATTTTCCAACTGAACGCCGCGCGCAGAATGCTGTCCATTGGTAAATTCTGTCTTTTGTTTATAGAAATGATACTTTGAGCGCGTGAGCGATTTGACCATTGGACTTTTGAGCGCCCTGCTGGCCACGAACCCGCCGCAGGCCGTCAGCAATTTGGTGCAGGAACACACCGGCGTCGCGCTGCCCATCGTGAATGTCAGCGATCCGGCGGCAAAGCAGTTGCGCGACTTGATGATCGCCGACGACGCGGCCTTGGCCGAGGTCAACGATTGGATGAGCACCAACACCATCGCCAGCACGAATGCGCCGGCCATTGCGGAGTTCAAACAACGCGTTCGCGCGCGGTTCGACGTGGTGAAACAGGCTTACGAAAGTTTTCTCCGCAATCATCCGGACAACGCGCGCGGATTTCTCGCCTACGGCAGTTTTCTAAACGACATCGGCGACGAGGAGGGCGCAAAGGTGCAATACGAAAATTCCCGGCAGTTGGATCCGAAAAATCCCGCCGTCTGGAACCAGCTCGCCAATTATTACGGGGAATACGGCGGGCTGACGAACGCCTTCGTGTATTACACCGAGGCCATCCGTCTGGACCCGACCGAGCCGGTGTATTATCAGAATTTCGCCACCACGGTTTATTTGTTTCGCAAAGACGCGCGCGAATTTTACGGCATTAACGAGCAGCAGGTGTTTGACAAGGCGCTCGGACTTTACCAGCAGGCGATGAAACTCGCGCCCGATGACCTCGTGCTCGCCACCGATTACGCGGAAAGTTATTACGGCATCAAGCCGATGCGCACCAACGACGCGCTCGCCGCTTGGACGAACTGCCTGAACATCTGCAAGGACGAAAACGAGCGCGAAGGCATCCTGGTTCATCTGGCGCGCGTCAAAATCGCCGCCGGCCGGGTCGAAGAAGCGCGGGCGCATCTCGCCGCCATCACCAACCGGGCGTTTGCCGACAGCAAACTGCGGCTCGAACGCATGATCGTCCGTTACCAGGAACCGGCGACGAATGCCGCGCCGGAAATTTCAACGAACCGCGTGACGAATCTTACGAACGGCGTGCGGACGGCAGTCAATCCGCCGCCTTTTTCTCCGAAGATCGTCACCGTCATGACCAACGTCCCGCCGATTGCGCCAAAGTCGTCTGAATTGCAGGCCGCACCGACACCGCGCGAACAAAATCCGTAGTGGATTGGACAAATTCCGGCTTTGTGTCCGCGCATTTTTATGGTGAAATAATCCGATTATGAACTTTTACGACAAATTGAAATTCGACGCCAACGGCCTGATTCCCGCGATCATTCAGGAACAGAAAACCGGCCGCGTGGTGATGATGGCGTGGATGAACCGCGCATCGCTGGAAGACACGATCAAAACCGGCAAGACGCATTTCTGGAGCCGCTCGCGCCGGAAATACTGGATGAAGGGCGAAGAAAGCGGCAACACGCAAACCGTCAAGGACATCGCGTTCGATTGCGATGGCGACACTCTGCTGATTCAGGTCGAGCAAAAAGGCCCGGCCTGCCACGAGGGTTACAATTCCTGTTTCTTCCGCTCCATCGAGGGCAAGGGCGACACGTTCAAGACCACCGAGCCGCAGTTGCAGACGCCGGAGCAGATGTATAAAAGGAAGGGGTGAAAATTTCGGGTTAGTCGAAATGCCGGATACAAGACCGTCACCAGAAAGTCATCGTGATAGGTTCTTTTTTTACCACCAGAGGCTTTCTGAACTCGCTCATGCCTTTAATCTTCCGCAAACAGATATTCCAAATCCATCGCCGTGAGGCTGCGGGCGAAGCCTTCCTCGCCGAGCACGTCGGCGATGGTCTTGGCTTTGCTCTGCTGTAGTTCCCAGATTTTTTCCTCGACGGTGCCGGGTGCGATGAGACGGTAGGCGTTCACCGTTTGCGTCTGGCCGATGCGGTGCGAGCGGTCAATGGCCTGCGCCTCCACCGCCGGATTCCACCACGGATCGTAAAGCACGACGTAGCTGGCGTTGGTGAGATTTAATCCGGTTCCCGCCGCGCGCAAGCTCAACAGGAAAACGCCCGCGCCCTTATCGGCCTGGAAAGCGTTCACGACCGCTTGACGATCCTTCGTCTGGCCGGTGAGAATGTGCGTGTGGATGTTGCGCGTCTGGCATTCCTTTTCGAGGAGGTGCAGCATCTGCACGAACTGCGAAAAGACGAGCACTTTCTGGCCGTCGGCCACGAGCGTGTCGAGCAGTTCGAAGAGCGTGTCGGTTTTGCCGCTGGCGGTATTGCTGCCGACGAGCGACGGATGGCAGCACACCTGCCGCAACCGCGTGAGCGCGGCGAGCACGTGCATCTTGCTTTTGTTGAGACCCTGTTCGGCGACGGCGGTCTGGATTTGTTCGCGGCTGCGGCGCAGTTCAGCGAGATATAATTTCCGCTGTTCGTCGCCAAGGGGACAATCGAGGCGTTCCTCGATGCGGTCGGGCAAATCTTTCGCGACGTGCTTTTTCAAACGGCGCAGCAGCAACGGACGCAGTTTGGCGGAAAGCCGTTTGCGCGCGATGCGCTGGACGGACTCGCCGTTTTCTCCGTCGCCTTTCGGCTCGTAAGTTTCGAGGAAATGTTCCTGGTTGCCGAGGTAGCCGGGCTGGATGAAATCCACGATGCTCCACAAATCGAGCAGCCGATTTTCCAGCGGGGTGCCGGTCAGCGCGACCTTGTGTTCGCACTTCAACTGCTTCACCGACTGCGTGACTTGCGCGCCGGGGTTTTTGATGAACTGCGCTTCGTCAAGAATGACGGTCCGAAAGGCGAACTTGTGAAATTCCTCCAAATCGCGCCGCAGCAGCGCGTAGTTCGTGACGATGATGTCGTGCTGCGGAATCTGCTTGCGCAAGTTGTGCCGCGCCGCGCCGCTTTCGAGCACGAGCACTTTCATGCCGGGCGTGAACCGCTCGGCTTCGCGCCGCCAGTTGTGCAGCACGGACGCCGGGCAGATGACGAGCGATGGCTTTGGATTTTTTCCGTTGCGTTCCTTGAGCCACGCCAGCCAGGTCAATGTCTGCAAAGTTTTGCCGAGGCCCATGTCGTCGGCGAGGATGCCGCCGAGCTTTACCTGCACGAGATGCGCGAGAAAATCGAAACCCTCTTTTTGATACGGACGCAATTCCGCCTGCAATCTCTTTGGCAAATCCGCCGACGGAATGCCCTTGAAATCGCGCACGCGTTCGCGCAAAGCCATCGCTTCCGGTGAATCCACAAAGCGCTGTAACCCTTCGTCGTCGAGGTGCGCGACGTGTTCCAGCCCGACTTTTTGCGGCACGGCGATGAGACCTTCCACGCCCATTTCCGCCATCGCTTCATGCGCCCCCTGCACGGCTTGGGTGTCGAGTTCCACCCAGCCGGAGTTCGGCAGTTTCACAAAACGGCTCGTGGCGGCGGCGAGACGTTCGAGGTCGGTCTTGGAAAGTTTCATGCCTTCCGCTTCCCACTCGGCGGAAACGGCGAGCCAGTCAATGCCGCTGCCTTTGACCACGAGCCGCGGCTTGAGCCGGTGCGGCGTGAGGAACAAACGGTGAAACGCGGCGTTGCCGAGAAACTCCGCTTCCGTCGGGCGCGAAGCCCACGCTTCGGCGAGCGAGCCGAGAAAATTTTCGTTCGCATCGCCGATCCACAAGCCCGGTTCCTGCATGAACCAGTCCAGCTTGCGCAGCCAGTGCACGGTCGGATCAAGCCGCGGATCGTCGAGAATTTCCGGCTTTTCGCCGGGCTTGATGACGCGATCGTGCGCCGACCATTCTTGGCCATTCCAAAGCCAAGTGCTCTGGTCGCGACCGCTTTTCGCAAGCAGGCGCAGGCGGACGGTGTCGTCAAGCAATTCAAAAACAAACTGCGGCGCCGCCGAATGCGCGACGCAAAGCTGTTCCCAGTCCACGCCGTGATTGGTCTGCGACTTGCGCAGATGCAGCAGCAGCCGGTGGCTCAACTTGCGCACGGGCACGGACGGTTTTTGGGCAAGGTATTTCAGCACGCCGGCGGGCGGCGCGTTGCGCAACAGAAAAAATTCGTTGCCGACGAGCGCGACCGGCGACTGGCGGTTGAAAAATTTCGCGTCCGCCACGGAATGATTTTCGCCGCCGGGCAGCGCGATGCGATGCGTGAAGGACAGTTCCTTGTCGCCGTTTTCCAGGTGTGGCGTGAGCGCGATGATGTGGCCGTGGAAGAAAATCGGTTTTCCGTTCGCGGCGGATTCCAAGCGGTTCGTGTGGCCCCAGCGCGCGAGCCATTGCAGCAATTCGGCGTCGGAAAGGAGCAGCGTCGTCTCGTGGCCGGCGCGTTCGCGGTGCGTATCGTAAATCCACTGGATAAATTCCCAGTCCCACGCCGTGAACAATTCTTGCTCATGCGCGGCGCGGACGACGAGATCCACGAGATCGTGGAGCGAACGCGCCTTTTCGCCGGTGCGCGGGCGGAGCAGGAGAAACTGCACGGCGAGCCGGAAGCGCGACGGTTCCTGCTCGTCCGGCTGCGGCCGGCAGACCACGCGCAACGTGGCACGCGGCGTGTCAAGGTGCAGCGGCGCGGGCGGCGAGAGCCAGTTTTCCAGTTCCTTCACCAGCCGGATTTCCTGCTCGGTTTCCTCGGCGCGGGCGAAACGGTCGGGGCTGGCGTGCGGCAGCAGTTCCGGCGGCACAGAACGCTTGGCGCGCAAAAACAAAAACGCCAGTTCTTCCAGCCGCGCCTTGCCGGTGACGGCGAGCATCTTCGGCCACCAGTCCGTCGGCGGAAAATCGCGGCGCGAGAGCGAGAGCTTCTCGAAATAATCCTCCAGCGCCAGCCACGCGCGTTGCGAATCCGGGCAGGTGGCGAAAACTTTGAGAAGGTCATCGCGCTCGCCGACGGTGGTTTTGGAATCCGAAAGCTCGCGGCGCAAATCGGCGAATGCGCCGTAAGTCTGCGACAAAACCTTGTGGTGCGCGTCGTATTTGCTCGCGCCGATCCGCGGCGCGCCGTTTCCGTTTCTGACAGGAGTTCTTGTTCTAGGCATCGAAACAAAATTACTATGTTCTATCATTTCGACATAACGCACGTTGCCGGTCAATCGGAAATCCTAAATTTTTTGGTTGGAAGGGTAACGCCGCCAGCGGCGATTCAGGGCGCGTTGCCGCTTCAACCGGTGCAGATCGAGCCGCGTCCGTGCGCGGCGGTGAGGCATCCGCGGCAATGCGCGGGGTGAATTATTTCGGCGAGAATCCGCCCGGCAGCCACAGGTTCGCCGGCAGCCATGTTTCCTGGCCGTCCTTGTGATGACAAATCACGGTTGCGCCGTGGTTGCCAATGGAAAATGAAACCACCGGCGCGTTCGATTCAAAATCGTCTTCGGGGATCAGTCCAAATTCAATGCCATTGACAAAATCCCGGGCTTGGACAAATAGCTTTTTTGTCGAAGCATCATACCACACGCGTTCGGCGCGCAGTTCGTCAATGGAAATGTCCACGTTCATGCAACATATTCGTTCACGTGGTCGCCCAATTCATGATCGCCTTCTGCACGTGCAGCCGGTTTTCGGCTTCCTCGAAAATCGTGTCCGCGTGGGCTTCCAGCGTCTCGTCGTCAATTTCCTTGCCGCGATACGCAGGCAGGCAGTGCATGACAAGCGCATCCGGCTTCGCCAGCTTCACCAGCGCGCCGTTGATTTGATAGCCGGTCAAAATCGCCACGCGCTCTTTGGCCTCGGCTTCTTTGCCCATCGAAATCCACACGTCGGTGTAAAGCAAATCCGCGCCTTGCGCGGCGGCTTGAATGTCGTGCGTCACGGAAATTTTTCCGCCCGCGCATTTCAGCAATTCCGGCGAGGGCTGGAATTTTTCCGGCGCGGCGATGCGCAGTTCAAAATTAAATTTTGACGCAGCCCAAATCCAGGAGTTCGCCACGTTGCACGCGCCGTCGCCGATGAACGCGACGGTTTTGCCTTCGATGGAGCCGCGCTTTTCCTGTAACGTGAAAATGTCCGCCAGAATCTGGCACGGATGTTCGTCGTCGGTCAGCGCGTTGATGGTCGGAATGCCGGAAAATTTCGCGAACTCTTCCACGTCATGCTGCGCGAACGTGCGGATGACCGCACCGTGAACCATGCGGCCCATGACGCGCGCGGTGTCCTTGATCGGCTCGCCACGGCCAAGCTGGATGTCCAGCGCGCTTAAAAACATCGGCAGACCGCCGAGTTCGCGGATGCCGACCTCGAACGACAGCCGCGTGCGCGTGGATTGCTTGGAAAACATCAGCGCCCAGGTCTGCCCGGCGAGCGGCTGGGTTTTATGGTGGCCGCGTTCGCGTTTGAAAATGGCGGCCTCGCGCAGGATTTGGTCGAAATCCGCGCGCGGCAAAATTTCCAATTTCAACAAATGTTTCATGGCGGCAAAGCTTGGGAACTAGAAACGCAAAGGATATTATTTACCTGAAGCGCGGTGGCGAGTCACTTCAATTTTGCGGCGTTATTTCTTCGCCGCGTCCGCCGCGCGCCAGAGAAACCACGCGGCGGTCGTGCGATGCGGACGCCAGATTTCACCGTGCAAAAGAATTTCCTTCGGCGTCGGCATCTCGCGTTTTTTATAAGCTTGGCGGAAGCCGGTGCGCACGCCAAAATCATCCGCCGGCAAAATGTCATGGCGGCCGAGTTGAAAAATCAAAAGCATTTCCACCGTCCAGCGCCCCACGCCGCGCACTTCCGTCAGTCGCGCGACAATTTCGTCATCCGACAAGGCGACGATTTGCCGCGAGGTCGGCACGACGCCGGACAAGGTTTTTTCCGCGATGTCGCGGATGGCCTTGATTTTGGCAAACGAAAATCCGCACGCGCGGATTTGCCCGTCCGTCACGCCGGCCAAATCTTCGGCGCGCGGGAATTTCCGGCCGGGAAATAATTTTTTGAACCGGGTCAAAATTGTGTTGGCCGCCGTGCCATTGAGTTGCTGATGCGCTACGGCTTGAACGAGTGATTGAAATGGCGAGCGGCGCGTCTCCGGCACGAGCGCACACTCGCCGTGTTCGCGGATGAGCAGGCGCATGACCGGATCATGCGACGATAAATGTTTGTGCGCTTCGGGCGTCATGCCAGCGATTTCACGATTTCCTCAATCTTGGCAATGCCTTCGCCGGCTTCCTGCGGCTTCAAATTCAGCGGCGGCAGCAGGCGGACAATCTGCGTGCCGGCGGGAATTGTCAGCACGCCCGCCGCGTGCAGCCGGTTCACGAATTGAATCGCCGCCGGTTTGTCGCTGGCGGCGAACGCGGGAATTTTTTCCGCCAGCTCCAGGCCGAGCATAAAACCGATGCCGCGCGAGCGTTTGACCACCGCCGGATAATTTTTGGCGAGCCGGTCCAATTCGGCCTGCATCCACGCGCCGAGTTTGCGCGCGTGTTCGTCCAGCTTTTCGCGTTCGACGATTTCAAAAATTTTCAGCGCCACGGCGCACGCCAGCGGCGTGCCGCCGAACGTCGAGGCGTGCGTGCCCGGCCCGAGCAAATCCTGATACGGCGCGCGCAGCCAAAATGCGCCGATGGGAAAACCGCCGCCGAGCGACTTGGCCATCGAAAGGCCGTCGGGCAGAAAATCGGGAGGGACGGCGTGCCGCCGTCCCTGAATGTTTGAGTCGGCGACACGCCGACCCTCCCAATCTTCCAAAATCCGCTGGAAGCTCTGGAATTTTCCCGTCCGAAAATATCCATCCTGCACGCCATCCATGAGCAGCAGCAGTTTTTTCTCGTCGCACAACGCGCGCAAGCCAAGCAGATATTCCGGCGTGGCGGGCGTGACGCCGCCTTCGCCTTGCACGCCTTCGATCATGATCGCGACGGTTGCTGGCGAAATCGCGTTCCGCGCGGCTGCCAGATCGTTGAACGGAATGTGCCGAAAGCCCGGAGTCATCGGCTCGAACCCTTTTTTCACTTTTTCCTGGCCGGTGGCGGCGATACCGGCGAGCGTGCGGCCGTGAAAAGAATTCGTGGCGGTCAAGATTTCAAACCGCCCTTCGTCGTGGCCGAATTTGCGCGCGGCTTTGAACAAGCCTTCGTTCGCCTCCGCGCCGCTGTTGCTAAAAAAAACTTTCCCCGCGCCGATGCGTTTGACAATTTCCGCCGCGAGCCGGCCCTGCGGTTCCGTGAAATACAGATTGGAAACGTGAATCAATTTTTTCGATTGCTCCACCAACGCCTCGGTGATGGCCGGATGCGCGTGGCCGAGGCAGCACACGGCAATGCCACTGCCGAGATCGAGATAGCGTTTGCCGCCGACATCAAAAACATAGCTGCCGTGGCCGTGGCTCAAGACGAGCTCAAAGCGTCCATAGCTGGGCACGACGTTTTTTGCGAACAGTTCGCGGATAGACTCATACTGGTTATGCACGATGGCCGGCGGAACGATGTCTTTCATTTACGATTGGCGATATACGATTTACGAACCTATTTCAGATTCGCGCGTAAATCGTAAATCGCAAATCATAAATCACAAGACCACTTCTGTCCCCACGCCTTTGTCGGTGAAAATTTCCAGCATGACGGAATGCGGCACGCGGCCATCCACGAACGAGACTTTTTCCACGCCGGATTTGATGGCGGCGACGGCGCTGTCCACTTTCGGAATCATGCCTTTGTCCACGATGCCGGCGGTTTTGAGGCCGGGCACTTCGCCGGTGTGCAAATGCGCGATGAGCGTGGCCGAATCTTTCGGGTCGCGCATCAAGCCGGGCACGTCGCTCATAAAAACAAGTCGTTTCGCATTCAGCGCGATGGCGCACATCGCGGCGGCGACATCGGCGTTGCAATTGTAAATCTTCCCGTCCTCGCCGCGCGCGGTCGGGCTGATGACCGGCGTGAAACCACACCACATGCTTTCCTTCAGCGGCTGCACGTTGACCTCGATGACTTCGCCGACGTAGCCGATGTCAATTTTCCGGCCGGGATTTTCTTTGTCGTCGAGCAAAAGCTTTTTGCATTTGAAAATATCCGGCCCGGCAAAACCAACGGCCTGGCCGCCGAGCGCGTTGATGGTTTTGACGACTTCGGGATTGATTTCGCGTGAGAGCACGTCATCCACGATCCGCGCTGTGGCCTCGTCGGTGACGCGCTGGCCCTGGATGAAGCTGGCCTTCAGCCCGGCTTTTTCCATGGCGCGGGTGATGGCTTTGCCACCGCCGTGGACGACGACCGGGTTGATTTCCACCGCTTCGAGAAACACGATGTCGCGCGCGACGCCGGTGCGCACGGTTTCGTCCGGCGAGTCCATGAAACTCCCGCCGTATTTCACGACAAAAGTTTCGCCGCTGAATTTCTGGATGTAAGGCAGCGCTTCGAGGAGCGTCGCGGCTTTGGCAATCAGGTCTTGCATTTTGTCGCCCAGATTTAGCCACAGATGAAACACAGATGAAACACAGATTTTTCAAAAAGCGAAGAAAGATTTGTTTCGTAACCGGGTTCGGCGATAATCCGTCCAACTCCGCATTCAAATGAAAACATCGCAATACTTTTCGCTCGCATCGGCCATCGCCATTTTTTCCGCGTCGCCGCTGCTGGCGCAGGGAGGCTGGGTCAATCTCTTCAACGGAAAAAATCTCGACGGCTGGGAGGAGCACAGCGGCCAGGCCAAATACACCGTTGAAAACGGGGTGCTGACCGGCGAATCCGTTTCCGGCACCGGCAACAGCTTTCTTTGCGCCACGCAGACGTATGGAAATTTTGAGCTGGAAGCGGAATTCAAATGCGACGCGCTGCTGAATTCCGGCATCCAAATCCGCAGCGAAGTTTTTCCCGACGCGACCAATGCCTTCATCGGCGGCAAGGAATTCAAGTTCGCGGCGGATCGCATTCACGGCTACCAATGTGAAATTGACATGGACGCCGAGCGCGGGCGGATGTGGACGGCGGGTATTTACGACGAGGCGCGACGCGGCTGGCTGTTTCCGGCGGATGGTGAAAAAGGCCCGCGGGGCCTGGCGTTTTCCGAGCAGGGCCGCGCGGTCAGCAAAAACGGCGAATGGAACAAACTGCGCATCGTCGCCAACGGTCCGACAATCCAGACTTGGTTGAATGGCGAGAAGCGCGCGGAAATTTGCGACAACGTCACGCCGCGCGGCGTGATTGGTTTGCAAGTCCACGGCGTCGGCCAGGACACGAACAAAGTCGGGCTGAAAGTTTCCTTCCGCAATCTCCGTATTCATGAACTCGAACCCAACACGCTCACCGATCAGGAAAAAGCGGACGGCTGGAAACTGCTTTGGGACGGCAAAACTACTGATGGTTGGCGCAGTCCAGAGTCCAACGAGTTTCCGGCCAAAAGCTGGCTCATTCACGATGGCACATTGACGGTTGATTCCAATTTAAAGAATGGCAATGCCGAATCGCAGGCCGGCGGCGACATCATCACACGCGACCGTTATGCCAATTTTGAACTCGTCGCGGATTTCAAGACCACGCTGGGTTGCAACAGCGGGATCAAAATTTTCGTGCAGCCCAGCATTTCCCCGATTGATAAAGTCACCGGCAAGCCGACGGCCAAGGGTTCGGCCATCGGCATGGAATTTCAGATTCTCGACGACGAGCATCATCCCGACGCCAAGCTGGGCCGCAATGGCGACCGCACGGAGGGTTCGCTTTACGATTTGCTGCCCGCGCCCAAGGACAAGCTCGCCATGCCGGTCGGCGAATGGAACCACGCGCGCATCGTGTCGCAGGGCCGGCACGTCGAGTTTTGGCTGAACGGCGAGAAGACCGTGGAGTTTGAGCGCGGCTCGCCAGAGTTCCGCGACGCGGTTGCCAAAAGCAAGTTCAAGGACATTCCCGATTTTGGCGAATGGGTGGATGGCCATATTTTGTTGCAGGAACACGGCAGCCAAGTTTCCTTCCGCAATGTGAAAATCCGCGTGCTGCCGGCCAATTGATTTCACGCATCACGCATCAGGCATCACGAAAATGAAGCGTCAATCCCGTCGCAGTTTTTTGAAGACCGCCGTTCGCGGTTGCGTCGGACTGGCCATCTTGCCGAACATCATTCCCGCGCGCTTGCTCGGCGCCGACGCGCCGGGCAAAAAAATCAACGTCGCGCAAATCGGCTGTGGCCGCATGGGCCGCAGCGACCTGGGCAACGTTTTGACCGAACCGCTTGCGCGCATCGTCGCCGTCTGCGATTTGGATTCCAAACGGCTCGCCGCCGGCAAAAAATTGGCCGAGGATTTTTACACGCGGCGCGGCGAGTCCGGCGTGAGCGTGAAAACCTTTCACGATTATCAGGAGGTGCTGGCGTCGCCGGACATTGACACGGTGGTCGTCACCGTGCCGGATCATTCGCACGCGCGGCTGGCGATTGCGGCGGCGATTGCCGGCAAGCACATTTACGTCCAGAAGCCGGTCACCTACAACATTGCGGAAGCCATTGGGCTGCGAAAAGCCGTCGAGGCCAGGAAAATTATTCTTCAAACCGGCTCGCAACAGCGCTCCGAACATCCTTGGGGCAGTTTTCGCAAAGCAAGCGAGGCCGTCCGCAACGGACGCATCGGCCAGTTGAAGACGATTAAAATCGGCGTCGGCCTCGACAAACCCAGCGGCCACGCGCCGGCGCCGATGCCCGTGCCGGAAAATTTGGATTACGAGCACTGGCTCGGCTCCGCGCCGGAACAGCCTTACATGGAACTGCGGGTGCATTCTCAAACCAGCCTCGATGGCCGCCCCGGCTGGATCACCACGGAAGATTTCGGCCTGGGCATGATCACCAACTGGGGCGCGCACCACGTGGACATCGCGCAATGGGCGATGGGCCAGGAACTCGGCGGGCCGCTGACGATTGACGCGCAGGCGGAATTTATGACGAACGATGTCTGGACGGTGCATACGACTTATCACGTTGAAATGCTCTATCCGAAAAATGTGCAGTTGATGCTCGACAATAAATTTGAAAATGGCATCCGCTTTGAAGGGGACGAAGGCTGGGTTTTCTGCACGCGCGGCGAGGAAAAAGTCACCGCCAGCGATCCCAACACGCCCGCTGGACACGAGCTGCCGCCCTTGCGCGCGAGTGATCCTAAAATTCTTTCGCCGCTCGACGGCAAAGCCGTCCGCTGGATGCCGAGCAAATCCCATCACGGCAACTGGCTGGAAAGCATCGCCGCCAACCGCCAGCCCATCGCCCCCATCCAGCAGTCCGCCCGCAGCCTCGAAGCCTGCGCCGCCGCGTGGATCGGCATGAAACTCAAGCGTAAGCTGACGTGGGACGCTGCTACGGAAATGTTCGTCGGCGACGACGAAGCGAACGCGCTGCGGGGACGCAAGGCGCGCAAACCGGAATATGATTTTGAACTCGTTTTGAAAGAAGCCGGCATCGCCTGACAAAACCTTGGCGGGGTTTGTCGCAGCGCGCCCCAGGCCGCAATGCCGGGCTGTCTTCACGGGCGAATTTGTTTTGCGCAACCGGCGTCAAGGCTGCGCGCTGATCCGCGTCGTCGCGGCTTTCAGACCATCGGCGCGCGCCGTGAGCGTGATTTTGCCGGGCTGCGTGGCGCGCACGATCACGAGCGCGAGACCGTTGAACGCGTCGTGTTCTTTTGCCTGCAACGGTTCAAGGTTCGTCGGGTCGCCGTCGTCCACGGCCACGATTTCGCCCGGCCCGGAAATTTCAAACTGGATGTGATTTTTCGAGCGCGGCACGAGCAGACCTTTCGCGTCGGCCACCGTCACGGTTACAAATGACAAATCTTTTCCATCCGCCGCAATTTTTGCGCGGTCGGGCTGTAGCGTGAGTTTGGACGCCGGGCCGGTCGTTTTCACCTCGTCGGTTGCCCATTTCTTGCCGTTTTTGTAGGCAACGACTTTGAGCGTGCCGGGCTGGTAGACTACGTCGTCCCAGCGCAAGCGGTATTCGTATCTGCTTTTTTTCTTGAGACCGAACGATTTGCCGTTCAGGAAAAGTTCCGCCGAGTCGCCGGAAGTATAGACATGAACCGGCGTGACCTGGCCGACGCGCTCCGGCCAGGTCCAATGCGGCACAATGTGCGCCATCGGAAAATCCGGCCGCCAGTGCGCCTGATAAAGATAGAAACGGTCTTTTTTGAAACCGTCAAGATCCACGATGCCGAAATAGGAACTGCGCGACACGCGGGCGAAAGGCGTCGGCTCGCCGAGATAATCAAATCCCGTCCAGACGAACTCGCCGGCAACGAAGGGATTCTGCTCCTGGCCTTTGAATTCCCAGTCCGGTGGCGTGGCCCACGGCGGCGCGTAGAGATCGTAGGAACTCATCTGGTTGTTTTGCTTGCCGCTGTTTTTGTTGTTGAAATTCGCAAGGCCTGCGGGCGTGTTGATGTTCGTCGGGAAGAAATATTCGCCGCGGGAACTGACGCATGAGGCCGTCTCGCTGCCGAAGATCGGTTGATTGGGATTGGCCGCGCGGAACCGTCCATAATCGTTCGGCTTGTAGTTGTAGCCAAACACGTCCTCATTGGTCGCAAAGCCGTTGAAGCCGGCATTCACGTCGCTGTTCGCGGAGGTCGTCGGGCGCGTCGGGTCTTCCTCATGCGCGATGCGCGTCAGCTCGGCGGGAATCCAGAATTTCGAGGGCGACGCCCTGTTCGCCGACCTCGTTGCCGATGCTCCACAAAATAATGGACGGATGATTCCGGTCGCGGCGCAATTCCGCGCGCCAGTCGCGTTCGTGCCAGTCGTCGAACAGCAAGTGATAATCATTCCGCGTCTTGCCGCGCTCCCAGCAGTCGAACGATTCGTCCATCACGAGCATTCCCATCTTGTCGCACAAATCGAGCAGTTCCGGCGCGGGCGGATTGTGGCTGGTGCGAATGGCGTTGCAGCCGAACTCCTTCAAAATCTCGATCTGCCGTTCCAGCCCGCGCACATTGACCACCGAGCCGAGCGGGCCGAGGTCCGCGTGGTCGCAAACGCCGTTGAGCGGCACGCGCTGGCCGTTCAACAAAAAGCCGTTGTTCGCGGTGAACTCAATCGTGCGGATGCCAAACGGCGTTTCGTAACGGTCCACCAGTTTGCCATCCTGTTCAACCGAAGTGACCACCACGTAACGCTGCGGTTTTTCCAGGCTCCACAGTTTCGGATTCTTGAAATCAATCTGGCCGGCGCCAGATTGCGATTGATGCGCGGCGATTTTCAGGCCGTCAAGATTGAGCGCCGCGATGGATTTTCCCTTGCCGCCGTCCGCGCCGAGTTCAAAAATTTCATTCTTCACCGCCACGGCCGCATCGGCATCCGCGTCGTTGTCCACGCTGGCCTGGATTTTCACCGTCGCCGAGTTTGCGCTGACCACCGGCGTGGTGACATAGACGCCCCAATGCGCGACATGCACCGGCGCGGTTTTGACGAGCCAGACGTTGCGGTAAATGCCGCCGCCCGGATACCAGCGCGACGAATTCGGCGGATTGTCGAGCCGGATGGCCACGACATTGTCTCCGCCGAACTTCACGAACGGCGTCAGGTCCACGCGCCACGAGGAATAACCATACGGCCAGCCGCCGACGAAATTTTCCGTTGAGCCAGACCTCCGCGTAAGCCATCGCGCCATCCACATCCAAATAAATTTGTTTGCCCGCGTCCGCCGCCGGAATGTCCAGATGCTTGCGATACCATGCGACGCCGAACCACGGCAGCTTGCCGGTGTCGCCGGAGAGCGCCTTGTTAAACGGCGCTTCGACGCCGAAATCGTGCGGCAGATTCAATTTGCGCCAGCCGCTGTCGTCGAAGCCGGGCTGCGCAAACGAAACATCGCCGCCGAAATTCCCGTCCGGCCGCGCGGCGGGCGCGTTGGTCGTGAACGGATTCGCCGTCGGCAACAGCCAAGGCTTGGCCGCGGCGTAACTCAAGTT
Organism: uncultured Verrucomicrobiae bacterium; assembly: GCA_963738225.1. GTDB lineage: Bacteria > Verrucomicrobiota > Verrucomicrobiia > Limisphaerales > UBA11358 > UBA11358. The sequence continues at coordinate 34,725 of CAVTVR010000002.1, read as the reverse complement.
CGTGCCCGCCTCGGCGGCATCGCCTTTGATAAATCGCCAGTCGGCATCCAGCGATTCTCTGACACGGACAGTTTGCGCCGTCGTGTTGAAGGCCGACAGCATCAGGACAAAAGCCAGGGCGGCAAACGGGAGGGTGGGCGTGGTTTTCATTTGGGATTCGACGTGGAACATTCTTCAAAGATGACAGAAAGTTGCCGCTGCGCACAAGTCAACAATTGTGAAAACTGCTCGCGTCTCGGAACCAAATGCGCAAAACAAATCTTGCCGCATGATTGGCCAGCCGTTATCAAACAGCATGGACTCGCGGGAAGCGTTTATCGCGCTGAACATGATCGAAGGTGTCGGGCCGGTGCGCGCCCGGTCGCTGCTGGAACATTTTGGCGCCGCGCCGAAAATTCTGTCCGCTTCCAAATCCGCGCTCATGCGCGTCTGCAATATCGGCGATGAAGTTGCCGAAAAAATTTCTTCGTGGGAAAAGTCGGTGGACCTCGCGGGGGAATTGAAACGCATCGCGGACTTTGGCTGCCACGTTTTGATTTCGTCGGACGAAAATTATCCGGCGATGCTGCGCGAAATTTACGATCCGCCGCTCGTGCTTTATGTCAAAGGCGAATTGACCGCGAAGGACAAAAACGCCGTGGCGATGGTCGGCTCGCGCATGACGACGCACTACGGCATCGAGACCGCGCGCAAGCTGGCGTATCAGCTTGCCTACACCGGCGTGACGGTGATGAGCGGCGGCGCGCGCGGCATTGACACGGCGGCGCACCAGGGCGCGCTTTCGGGCAAAGGCCGGACGATTGCCGTTTTGGGAACGGGAATAAATTTAATTTTCCCGACGGAAAACGCGGAATTGTTCGAGCGCATCGCGGCGAACGGCGCGGTGATCACGCAATTCCCGTTCAACCGCCCGGCGGACAAGCAAAGTTTTCCGATCCGCAACCGCATCGTCGCCGGCATGACTTTGGGAACGGTCGTGGTCGAGGCCAATTTGACCAGCGGCGCGCTCATCACGGCGAATTTCGCCACGGAATACGGACGGCAGGTGTTTGCGGTGCCGGGGCGGATTGATTCGCCGCGCAGCAAGGGCTGTCACGACCTCATCAAAAAAGGCGCGAAGCTGTGCGAAGGCGTGGAGGATATTTTGAGCGAATTCGAGTATCTGTTTCCGGCGAGCAACAAACCGCCCTCGCCCGGCGACACGGGCGTTTTGCCGGCGCTGGAACTTTCCGCAACCGAACAGAAAATTTTCGACGCCGTGCAAGCCGACGATGAAACGACGATTGACGAGATCATCCGGGCGAGCGGTTTGCCGAGTTCGACGGTGAGCGTGGCGCTGTTCAGCCTGGAGATGAAGCGGTTGGTGAAACAGTTGCCGGGGAAATTGTTCGTGCGGAATGTGTGAAGGGAGTGTCGCGCGAAGAACGCGAAGGCGGCGAAGAACATTTGCAGCCTATTCTGCTGTTAGGCCACAGATTCGCCCGTCACTTGAGCGGCGGAACAAGCCCCTCTATAACGTAAATGCAGAAAAACGCTACCACGGCAAAAATAAAATCCACAATCGCCTGTCTGCGCCTCCGATGCAACCACTCGGCGACACCAATTCCAAGCAAAAGCAGCCACATCGAAGCGTATGCCAACTGGGTCGGTCGCACAAATACTCTCATCTGACTGGATAACTGCTCACCTTGGAGCGCGGTGGCTAAGTAATGGTCACACCAGAACATAGCTGGAACCCCAAATATAATCAGCGCCTTCAAAATGAACCGCAACACCTCAAGCCACTCTTGATTAGTCGTCGGCAGGAATCTCATAATGGTTCTGTGGCCTAACAATAATTAGACCGCAGTTTTTGTGGCCCATCAGATTTCATAAAAAACAGGTTGCGCTCGACGCAAATCGTTGTCCAGCGTTTTTCTTTGACCATGACAACCCACGATTTGTTTTCAGCAAAGGCGGCGAATTTCCTTCGCCCACTTCCCGGCGTTGGCGCGACATGGGTTTAACCCGGTGGCCAGGCCATGTGGCGGCCGCCGAGGATGTGGCAGTGCAAATGCGGCACGGTTTCGCCGCCGTCCACGCCGTTGTTGATGACCAGCCGGTAACCGCCTGATTTCAAACCCGCCTGGTCCGCGACGGTGGCGGCTTTCAGCAACAGATGGCCGAGGAGGTTGTGGTCGTCGGGCGTGGCCACGGCGATGTTCGGCACCGGTTTCTTCGGGAAAATCAGGATGTGGGTCGGCGCTTGCGGGTGGATGTCGCGGATGGCGAGCACGAGGTCGTCCTCAAACACAATCTGCGCGGGGATTTCGCGCGCGACGATTTTTTCAAAAAGGGTTTTCATGGAGTTTTTGGTTTTGAGTCTTTAATTTTTAGTTCAAAAATCAATCGCATTCGGCGACGGCTGTTTTCAACTTAAAACCAAAAATTCAAAATTTAAAACTGGAATTTATTCGACCACGAGGGCGCAGCCGGGCGGCGCGGTTTCGGCGTTCAGACATTCGCGGAGGAAGGAAATGATTTGATCTTCCAGCCGTTCGCAGCGGCGGCTCCAGCGGCGCGCGCCGACGACTTTTTTCACGCAGGCGCGCAGGCCGCGAAAGCGCACGACGCGCGGCGACTGGCGGAGTTGGACGCGGAGTTCGGCGCGCAGGCGCGGGAAGAAAAAAAGTTCCAGGCTGTCGCCGTTTTCGCTGAGGAGCCGGGCGAGGTTGGTGTCGTGGATTTCGCCGGGCAGGCCGCCGGGGTCTTGGGCGCGGATGGTGTAGCCCAGATGGTGCAGGGCTTTTTCGAGTGCGAGGGAAAATTCGCCAACGGTCACGGCTTCGCGGGCGAGTTCGATTTTAAAATAATGGAACACGCTGGCGGCGGCGTGCCGGAGCGTTTCGGGTTCGAGCAGGCCGTCGGTTTCGCCGATGATTTCGACGCAGATCATGTCCGCCGAACAGGGGACGCTTTCGCCGTTGAGAAGCTGGAAAAGCAGGCAGTCGTTGTGCAACGCGATCATCGGGCGGCCTCCAGGTTTTGGACTTCCTGCACAAAGTCGGTGGCCTCCTGAAACCGACGATAGACGCTGGCGAAACGGACATACGCGACGGAATCAATCTCGCGCAGGCCGTTCATCACCATGGCGCCGATGAAATCGCCGGGAACTTCGGTCTCGAATTTGCCGGTGACGGTGGCGATGATATGATCCACGAGGTCTTCCATGACTTTCGGCGAGACGGGACGTTTCTGGCAGGCCTTGCGGATGCCGGACAGGAGTTTTTCGCGGGACAATTCCTCATGCCGTCCATCGCGCTTCAAAACCATGAGTCCTTCATGTTCGACTTCTTCGTAGGTGGTGAAGCGGTGATTGCAGGCGGAACATTCGCGGCGGCGGCGGATGGTCGCGCCTTCACGGGAGGCGCGCGAGTCAATGACTTTGTCATCCTGACAACCGCACTTGGGGCAACGCATAAAACCACTGCTTATTGTGGCTCTTTATTTTTATCATACTAAGCTTTGTGGTGTCAAGGGTTCCTGAAGATTAACGTAAAAGCATCTTGCCTTCACCCTTTTTTCGGCTATGGTGTGCGGCTCATTTCGTAACGATTTAATTAGCGACAACATTTTTTATGGCAACAGCAAACGATCTTCGCCGCGGGATGGCGATCAATTACAACGGCGATATTTGCGTGGTGTTGGAATTCCAGCATCGCACGCCCGGCAACCTTCGCGCCTTCGTGCAAGCCACGCTGCGCAGCATTCGCACGGGCAAATCGTCGGACATCCGCCTCAGTTCGACGGAAAAAATCGAGCCAGTGCCGATGATCACAACCAAAATGGAGTTCAGCTACAAGGACGGCGCGGATTATGTTTTCACCAACCCGGACTCCTACGAAACTGTGACGCTCACGCCCGAACTGGTCGGCGACGCCAAAAATTACCTCGTGGAAAACGGCGAAGTGACCGTGACGTTCGTCGAGGAAAAGGCGGTGACGGTGGAAATTCCCGCCAGCGTGACGCTGACCGTGACCGACGCGCCGGAAGGCATCCGCGGCGATTCCGCGAACAACGTGCAGAAGGCCGTCATCTGCGAAACCGGCATCTCCGTGCAGGCGCCGCTGTTCATCAAGACCGGCGAAAAAATCCGCATTGACACGCGCACGGGCAAATACATGGAACGCGCCTGATTCGGGAATTTTAAATTTGAAATCTTAAATTTGAGATTTTCCCAGCCCGCCACGCGCGGGCTGTTTTTCTTTTTTTCCGAATGGTTCCGTTATTTCCAGTAAATGCTTTTCATCGGCGCGTATTTGGGTTATTTCTCAAAACAAAGTCATGTCCGGGCATGTAAAAGGCGAAAAAGTATATCGTGGCATCGCTGTTTCGGCAGGTGTTTGCCGGGGGAAAGTCATTGTCCTGCACCGCGCCCGCCACGCCATCATCAAACGCGAATTGGATGCGGATGCCGTCGCGCCGGAAGTCAAACGCTTCGAGCACGCGCTCGTCCGCACCCGCCAGCAGATCACCGAAATCCAGCGCCGCGTGGCCGACACGATGAGTTCCTCCGAGGCGGACATTTTCGACGCGCACCTGTTGATGCTCGAAGACCGCGTGCTCATCGAGGAAGTCATCAAGATCATCCGCGAACAAAAGGCCAACGCCGACTACGCTTTTCACACCGCGTCCGACCGCTACATCGCCGTGCTGGAGGCGGTCGAGGACGAATATCTTCGTGAGCGCGCCGCCGATCTGCGCGACCTCACCAGCCGCGTGCTCGACAATCTGCTCAACGCCAAGCAGCAGCTTGATCTCCGGCATCTGACCGAACCGTGCATTCTGGTCGGCCACGATTTAAGTCCGTCCACCACCGCGCAGCTTGACCGGAATTTTGTGCTCGGCTTCGTCACCGATGTCGGCGGCCCGACATCGCACACGGCGATCCTGGCGCGCTCGCTGGACATTCCCGCCGTCGTCGGCGCGCAGGACATCAGCGAGGAACTGGAGACCGGCGATTATGCCTTGCTCGATGGTTACAACGGCATCGTCACTGTCAATCCCACCGACCAGACGTTGTTTGAATATGGCCAGCTCGCCAAAATCAAGGCTTCGCTCGGCGAAAAACTCCGCGAAATCCAGCGCCAGCCCGCCGTCACGCTCGACGGCCAGATCATTCATCTGTCCGCGAACATTGAAGATCAGAACGACGTTGCCGCCGTCATTGCCCACGGCGCGGAAGGCGTCGGTTTGTTCCGCACGGAATTTCTTTTCATCAACCGCGAGAGCCTGCCGACCGAGGAGGAACAACTCAAAGTCTATCGCGAAGTGGCCGCCGCGCTCAAACCGCAGCCCGTCATCATCCGCACGCTGGATCTGGGTGGCGACAAATTTTCCTCGCATCTCCAGATCGCCAAGGAGATGAACCCGTTCCTCGGCTGGCGCGCAATCCGTTTCTGCCTGGCCCAGCCCGAAATGTTCCGCGCCCAGCTCCGCGCCATCCTTCGCGCCAGCGCCGAAGGCAATGTCAAGCTGATGTATCCGATGATTTCAGGACTGGATGAACTGGTGCAGGCCAACGCGCACGTCGAGAAATGCAAGGCGGAGTTGCGCGCGGAAAACATCCCGTTTGATGAAAAGCTGGAGATCGGCGCGATGATTGAAATCCCGTCCGCCGCGCTGGTCGCTGACGCGCTCGCGAAAAAAGTGAATTTTTTCAGCATCGGGTCGAACGACCTCATCCAATACACGCTCGCCGCCGACCGCACGAATGAAAAAGTGGCGCACCTTTACGAACCGACGCATCCGGCCATTCTGCGCCTGATCAAGATGACCGTGGACGCTGCGCACGCCAACGGCGCTTGGGCTGGCGTCTGCGGCGAAATCGCCGGCGACCCCGTGCTCGCGCCGCTGCTCCTCGGCCTTGGCGTGGATGAATTGAGCACCGCGCCCTCGGCCATTGATTCCGTGAAATATGTCATCCGCCGCGTCAAAAACGAGGAGACGCGCAAGCTCGCCGAATTCGCCCTCCAATGCGAATCGCCTTCCGAAATTCACGCCCGCTGCCGGGAACTCGCCCGCCAGACCGCGCCCAGCCTGTTTGAAAACCAGGCGTGAGGCGGCCGCAATTTTTTTCAAGTGCGCCGCAAAGTTCCCGGACTTTGTATTTCATTCGGATTTATCCGCGGTTTGATTCAGCCGCTGTCATCTGCTAATTTTTTGCCGTGATTTACGACGCATCACTCGACGAACTTTTGCAGAAAGTTTGGGACGGCGGGCGCATTTACCCAAGCCGAGGCCTTGCGGCTTTATTCGCTGCCGCTGGAGGAACTCGGCGCGCTCGCCGACCGCCGCCGCCAGCTCGCCAAGGCCAAAGCCTACGGCGGTCGCGGCAACGAAATCGTCACGTTCAACGTGGATCGCAACGTGAATTACACCAATGTTTGCAATGTCTATTGCAAGTTCTGCGCGTTTTACCGCGTGGAAAAGGACGACGATTCCTACGTCATTTCGCTCGCCGAGATGGACCAGAAAATCGCGGAGACGCTCGCGCTCGGCGGCACGCAGATTCTCATGCAGGGCGGCCATCATCCCAAGCTCACGAAGCAGTGGTATCTGGATTTGCTCGCGCACATCAAAAACAAATGGCCGCAGATCAACATCCACGGTTTCAGCCCCAGCGAGTTTGTGCATTTCCGCGAGGTGTTCAACGAGCCGCTGGAAAAAATCATTTCGCGATTTCAAAGCCGCCGGCCTCGGCTCCATTCCCGGCGGCGGCGGGGAAATTCTCGTGGACCGCGTGCGCCAACACATTGCGCCGCTCAAGGCCATGAGCAACGACTGGCTCGAAGTCATGGACATCGCGCACCGGCTGGGACTTTATTCGAGCGCCACGATGATGTTTGGCCACGTTGAGACGATTGAAGACCGTATCGAACATCTGGAACGGCTGCGACGCGCAGCAGGAAAAATCGTTGCAACGTGCTTCCGGCATCTTGCCGGAAGAGCAAACTGCAAATGGCTCTGCCGGCGGGACGCCGGCAGCACGTTACGGGCATTTCACCGCGTTCATCGGCTGGACGTTTCAAGCCGAGCACACCAAGCTGAAAGCGCCGACCGTCGGCGCGCACGAATACCTGTGCACGCAGGCCTTGAGCCGCATCTATCTGGACAATTTTGAAAACATCCAAAGCTCGTGGGTCACGCAAGGTCTGGAAATCGGACAAGTCGCGCTGAAATTCGGCGCGAACGATCTCGGCAGCATCATGATCGAGGAAAACGTCGTGTCGCAGGCCGGCACCACCTTCCGCATGACCGTGGCCGACATGCGCCGGCTCATCCACGAACTCGGCTACGAACCGCACCAGCGCGACAACTGGTATCGGCTGGTGAATTAAAACCTGAACACCGGTGACGCTTCGGCGAGAACGACCACCGTTTTCATGCGCGCCGGCGGGCCAGACGTTTTTTGAGCTGGGCGAGCGTCAGAAATTCGCCCCGGCCCGCTTCGACTTTGGCGAGACGATGGGCTAAAATCTTTTTGTGCCAGCCGGGCGATCCCACTTTGGCGGGATCGGCGGACATGGACCGCCAGAGCAATTCCATCGCCTGCGTTTTTTCCGCGCCGCTCATTTGCTCGATTTCCGCAGTCTCAATCATGGCTGGAAAATAACTCTGCTCAAGGAGGTCGGCAAGCCGCTTTCACGCGCTCCGAACTCAAGCGCGTTTTGGAGTTTTTTGATTTTGCGCCGGAAAAAACAAAACGAGAAAAATCAACGGGGCAACTATATGCGCCAGATAAGCCAACAAAAAATGGCGGACGTTTTCGAGCCAAGGTGCCCATGCCCATGTGACCACGGAAGGATGATGACCGTTAAGGAGAAAACTTTCACGGGCAAATTCCGTTTGAGTTAAAGAAAGCAGCAAAGCTAGAATCACCACTAAAGACACTAATTGAAAACGATTTTTGAGAAACCACATCAGTTTCATAGACTGAGCAAACCATCCTCTGGCCAATGCGATTCCAATGATTAGCACCACCGCATCCGTAGGCCAGAAACCGCTTTTTACGTAAAATTCACGCAGACTGGGAAACAAATAATACAACGCGATACCTACTGCAAAAGTGAGTATCTGCGTCAATTGCCAAAACACTATAATTCCGAGTGCCATCCAAAAAATTCGCTCACGCCAGACCTTGGCCGGATCGCTCTTGGCAAACTCCTCGGCCAGCTTTTGTGGCTGGCCGACGCGGCGGCGCGCGAGCCAGAAGGATTCCTCGTCACTCAAGCCGCGTGCTTTCAATTCGGCCAGCGAATCGCGCAGGTGCGTTTCCAGTTCGCGCCGGTTGTCGGGCGTGAGCGGCGGCTGCGCGGCAAGTTCCTGCCGCCAGTTTTCCACGGCGGCGTTCAGGTCAAAGCGGGTTTGATTTTCCATAATTTTGCTAGGGTGTTGTGGACTTTCAGCCATTGCTCGCGCTCGGCGGCAAGCGATTTTTTGCCTTTGCTGCTCAAAAAATAATATTTCCGCTCACGCCCGGTCTCGGCTTCCTTCCATTCGGATTCGATGAGTTGTTCGCGTTCCAGCCGGTGCAGCACGGGATAAAGCATCCCGTCGCTCCACTCGATGTGGCCGCCGGAAAGGTCGCGGACCTTTTGGAGAATCTCGTAGCCGTAGCTCTCGCCTTCCGCGAGGATGGACAACACCAGCGGTTTCGAGGACGCGGCCACCAAATCTTTCGCAAGCATGGAAGTCTTATACATTGAACTGTTAGATATGTCAACAAAATTTTCACGGCGAAGCGCGGGTGCCGACAAAACCTTTGTGTCTTTGCGCCTTCGTGCTAGTTTTGCCCCGTGGAAACCGTCACGCAACTCACGAACCAGCTCGTCGCGTCCTACGCCAAACTGGGCGGCATCAATCATCTGGACGGCAAGAACCTGCCGTCCAAACGGGCCATCACGACCATCACGCAGGATTTGCTGCGGCTGCTGTTCCCCGGCTTCTTCGACGAAAAATTGGTCCACTCCTCGGAAATCAAAGTCGAAACGGCGGCGCTGCTGGATTCCGTGCTGGAAAAGCTGGAAGACGAAATCCGCAAAAGTCTGGAATACCAGCCGCCAGCCGGCCTCGCCAAAAATGACATCAAGCACGAAGCGCACAAATTGACCGTGGAATTTCTCGGCAGCCTGCCGCGCATCCGCGAAATTTTGCAGACCGATGTGGAAGCCGCGTTCAACGGCGACCCGGCGGCGGCGAGCAAGGAGGAAATCATTGTGTCGTATCCGTTCGTCGAGGCCATTTCCGTGCAACGGCTCGCGCATGAACTTTATTTGAAGAATGTCGCGCTCATCCCGCGCATCATGTCCGAGTGGGCGCACGCGCGCACCGGCATGGATTTGCATCCAGGCGCGCAGATCGGCTCGCATTTTTTTGTGGATCACTGCACCGGCACCGTCGTCGGCGAGACGTGCGTCATCGGCAACCATGTGAAGATGTATCAAGGCGTGGGTCTGGTCGCGAAATCGCTCGCGGCGGGACAGGCCCTGCGCGGACAGAAACGGCATCCGACGATTGAAGACCGCGTCACGATTTACGCCGGCGCGACGATCATGGGCGGCGACACGGTCATCGGCGCGGGCAGCACCATCGGCGGCAACGTGTTCGTCATGGACAGCGTCCAGCCGAATTCACTGGTGATTTACGACGGCCTGGACATGCGTGTCTTGAGCAAGGCGGACAAAAACGCCGCGCTGGATTTTCAGATCTGAAATCAGTCGAGGTGGAAAACTTCCCGGAGCGGCGTGGCAACCGGCAAGTGTGAAAACGATGGCGGTTGCTACTCGGCCAGCCATTTATGAATCAACGCCGCTGCAACTTCATCACAACCTTGTTCCGCGTCTGGGCCGGCAATGTTTGTCGCCGCAATGACCGAGAAATTCTTTTCCGGCGCGAGCCACATCACGACATACCACATCGTGTTCGAGCCATTGTGCGTCAAGGCGTTTCCGCCGGCCCAGCCGCGCTTCAAGACAACCCAGCCACAGGCGTAGTCGCCGCCGGCGGGCGGCGTGTGCAGTTTGACGAGAGTTTCCGGCTTAAGCAGACCGCCTCCGCGCTGCATATGAAAAATGGTGAAGCGCGCCAGATCATCTAGCGAGCAGTGCACGCGGCCGGCGGGAGCGATGGCGGGCGGATTGTCAGACTGCACCGGTTGGATTGCGGTCAATTTGCGCGTGTGTCCCCAAGGCTGGTCAACCGCGCCAATTTTCCCCGGCGGACCGAATCCGGCGGAATCCATGTGCAATGGTTTGAACAATTTTTCGGTGATCAATGTTTCGTAATCCTGGCCGGTGATTTTTTCCAGCATCGCGCCGACGATGGCGTAACCTTGATTTGAATAAATCATTTTTGTGCCCGGCGCGGCTTCCGGTGGCTGGCTTAAAACGGCTTTGATGAATTCATAACGCTGCTCCGTGGGCGTGCCGATTTCCTGCCACGCGCGTTTCCACGCGGCGGGCGGCGGTGCGGCGGGGACGCCGCCACGATGCGTGAGCAATTGCTCGACCGTCACGGTTTCATATTGCTTGTCCATCTGGCCTTTCAATTCCGGAAACACGTCGGCAATCGTGGTGTCCCAGCTCAATTTGCCTTCCTCAATCAACCTGGCCGTGAGCGTGGCGGTCATGGCTTTGGTGCAGGAACCGATGTGAAAAACGTCGTTCGTCGTCACCGGCGCGGGGTCGCCCCATTTGCGGACGCCCACGGCAATGCGGTCGCAAATCTGGCCATCCTTCACCACTACCGCCGCGAGGGCCGGCAGGTCGTGTTTTTTGCGGATGACTTCGAGGGCTTGCGTCATATCTTTGGATTCTGGCAATGCCGCCGGCGGGGTGGCAAGGCTGACATTCAAAGTTGAAACCAGAAGGAGGCCAAACAGGGCTTCACTTTTCATGGCTTGAAATACGTTGTAACACTAGGACTTTTTAATTCCCCGCTGCCACAAATCGAAATGAAACAGCGCGACGACGACGAGCGAGTGGCCGATTTTTTCGTCGGCGACGAGTTGCGGAATTTTCGCCACCGGCATCAACCGCGTTTCCAAATCTTCGCCGTGGTCAAATTCCACGCCATGCTGCAGCCGGCAGTTTTCAATCAGCACAGTGAAGGTGGTGTTGCTCAGGATCGCGGGATTGGAATGGACGCGGCCCAGCAGTCGCGCATTTTCGCCGGCATAGCCCGTCTCCTCGCGCAACTCGCGCACGGCGGTCGCCACCGGATCGGTTTCGTGCGGATCCATCATGCCGCCGGGGATCTCGAGTTCCACCGTGGCTGAACCGTGGCGATATTGCTCGACCATCACCAGTTGCTGATCCGGTGTGACGGCGATGACGTTGACCCAGTTGACGCTGTCGAGAACGTAGAATTCGTGTTCCCTGCCCGTGCGCGGACTGACGCAGGTGTCGGAGCGGATTTTAAAAATACGGAAATCGCCGACGGGCGTTGAGCGGACTTTTTTCCAAGGCTTGATCATTTTGGATTTACGATGTGCGATTTGCGAGTTGCATGGTTTATGCCCGTCAATCGTAAATCGCAAATCGCAAATTCAAAACCCTTTTTCCTTGGCTGACCAGCCCTGGCGCATGAGCGCGATCAAGTGTTGCAAAGCTTCCTCGTGGCTGCGGCCTTTTTCGGCGGCGAGCTGGCGGGCGCGCTTGTCGAGCTGCGCGGCCATTTCAGCAGATTTCTCCGCCGGGCAACCGAGCGCGATGAGGATTTGGGCCAGTTCGGATGTTTCCACAAAAATTCAGCCACAGATGAAACATAAATATTTTGTATCCCGCACAACAGGTTTTTATCTGTGCGCATCCGTGCAAATCTGTGGCTGTGGCTAAAAACTCACTTCACCGAGTCGCGCGGGACGATGGTGATGCTGATGATGCCCATGCGCTTGTCGGGCCGGTCCTGCGGATGCGTGGGCGTGGTGGCGATTTTTTCCAGCACGTCATCGCCCTTGATTAATTTGCCGAACGTGGTGTATTGGTGATCCAGAAAAGTCGGAGCGCCGTGGCAGATGAAAAATTGCGAGCCGGCGGAATCGGGACTGGCCGAACGCGCCATCGAGATGACGCCGCGCTGGTGCGAATGGTCGTTGAACTCGGCCTTGATCTGGTAGCCGGGGCCGCCGGTGCCCCAGGAATCTTCCTTGCTCGGATCCTTGGTAAGCGGGTCGCCGCCCTGGATCATAAAGCCCTTGATGACGCGGTGAAAACAGGTGCCGTCATAAAATCCTTTTTTGGCGAGCGTCTTGAAATTCTCGATGGTCTTGGGCGCGGCGTCCGTCCAAAACTCGACGACCATGTCGCCTTCGGTGGTTTTGATGACGGCGACTTCATTGTTGGCAGGTGTGCTCATGGCAGGTGCGGTGGGTGGGTTGGTTGTGGTTTCTTCGGCTTGAGTTGCGGTCGCGGCAACAAACAGGCCGAACGCGCAAAGTAAATTGATTGTTTTCATGGCCGCAAACTCTTCCAAAACCGGAGGCAAAAGTCACGCGCGGAATGCAATCATTTTCGCGGCGGCAAACGCGGGTCATTCCGCATGGAACTGGTGATCAAGCTGCCGCGCGGACGGCGGGAACGCATGGCCAGCCAAACCGCCAGACCCAGCGCCGCCGCCAGCAGGCCGCCACCGATCAGAATCAGCCTTTGGAAACCGGTGTCCGAGGACGTGTCCACAGCAGGCGTCGCAGCAGCGGTTGAATTGGATACGGTTGGCGAGTTGGCAGGCAAGCTCATCGCAGCCGGTGGATTGGTGGGCGCAGCCATCACGGGCGCGGCTGGCGGCGGAAGTTCCGGCTTGGAAATTTGTTGAATAATTGAGTTCGTAGCCGGCGACGGCGTGGCGGGCGACGGCGGATTTGAAACGATTGCCGGACTGGTTGTCGGCGCGGGCACGATGGCTGGCGCGATTGCCGGCGGATTGGTTGCTGGTTGGACTTTTGGCTGGGGCGCTGGCTCGGTCAAAGCGGAAAGATTTGTGCTGACCTTGGTGCCAACAATGATGAGGGCGGGAACTGGCGCCGCCGGAACGACTGCGGGCGCAACCACCGTGGGCGCTCGGTTCGTGACCGGCTTGACCACCGGCCTTTCAGGTTTGGGCAGCGGCGGAAACTTGGGGAAGTCCAGCGGTTCCGATCGGTTGACGGAGCAGCCCAGATACTCGCCTCGATACGAACGCAGCATGAGGAAATATATCGTTGGCCTGACTTTGCCGTCTGCCGGTTTTTTTTTGAAAATTTCGTTCACGCCGGAGTCATACGGCGTTCCGGCCAGTTGGCTTTGGCCGTCGCAAAAAATCAGCACCGTGAGCCGTTCCGAACTTTTCACCACGTGGTTCAACTGTGGCTGGAGCATGGCGAGGCTTGCGCGCCGCGTGAATTTTTGGTGTTCGAGAAAATCCTTGAGCCGGGCGGAATACATCTGCGCATCATCCGGCGACCATCTGGCGAGCGGAAAAGTTCCCGTGTTCAACGCCTGATCCACCGTCCAGACGGCCAGGTCATCGTTCTCCTGCATTTCGTGCTGTAGGTTGCTGGAAAACAATCCATCCAGCATCCGTTCCACCCGCGGCAGATTTTTTTTTAGATCGGGCGACATTTCAAAAACCAGCAGGAAGCGTCCCGATTCCGCCGCGCCGGCCCTGCCGCCGGCAACCAGAAACATGGCCGCCAGCAGCACGCTCCACCGCCAGGCTTTGCGGACAAAATGTTGTGCGGTCAAATGATTCATGTGTTCAATGCGGACGCCGGAATGCCTTCCGCGCCGCCCGGTTGTGGCTGTTCAAATTTTCCTGCAAATTCCCCAGCGCCTGGTCAATCATGCGGATGAAATTCGCGCAGCTTGCCACCGAGCCGCCGAAACCGCTGACCGTGTCGCGCTCCGCAAAATCATCCGTCACCACCAGCACCTCGCCGTAATCCTGAAAACGGTGCGCCGCGCGCTCGATCAAATCATCCGCCGTCCGCCCGCCGCTGGAAAATAAAACCTCCACCGCGCCGCCGGACTGGTTTTTTGGTTGGCCACGTCGCTTGCCCGAACCGTCAAAAAAAACCGTGACCGGCGTGCCGCAGGCGTCCTGATATTGCTGGAGCATTTCCACCAGCGCGTCACGCGCCGTCTCGGAATGTCGCGCCGCGCCGGCCGCCAGCTCCGGCCAGTTGTGCAGCAGGCTGTAACCGTCCACCAGGATTCGCACCAGCGCCATAATCGCAGTCTAAAGTCTAAAGCCGAAAGTCCAAAGCCAAAATTCAAATTCTCGGCTGGCTTGACTTTGGAGTTTGGACTTCGGACTTTGAACATGACAAATGTCCGCCGCTAAATCCATTTTTTCAAAACCCAACCGCCGCATCGCCGCGCTCGCGCTGTTCATCCTGGTGCTCGACCAGATCACCAAATGGATGGTGCTGCGCACGCTGCGCCTCGGCGACGAAAAGGTCGTCATCCCCGGATTTTTCCACCTCGTCCACCGCGACAACACCGGCGCGGCCTGGAGCCTGTTCACCGGCAACAACGCCGTCCTGGCCGCCGTCGCGCTGGTGGCGCTCTTTGTTCTGTATTTCTCGCGCCATCATTTTAACGCCCACACGCTCACCGGCCAGTTCGCGTTCGGCCTCATTTTCGGCGGCATCCTCGGCAACCTCACCGACCGCCTGCTGCCCGCGCGCCATGCCGTCGTGGATTTTCTTTATTTTTTCATGCAGCGGCGCGGTGGGGACGACCTCGGCTTTCCCGCCTTCAATGTCGCCGATTCCGCCATCTGCACCGGCGTCGCGCTGGTTTTTCTGATCAGTTGGAAAAATGAAAACGCGCCGAAGCCCGCCGCGAACTGACCCGCATGTTCACGCGCACGGAAAATTTCATCATTGAGCGATCGCAGCCCGGCGGGAGGCTGGACAAGTTTTTGTGCGAAAAATTTCCCGCCGCCTCGCGGGCCGCGTTGCAGCGGCTCATCGAGCAAGGCCACATCCGCGTCAACGGCAGGCCCGTCAAGCCCACGCATCATCCGCACGCGGGCGAATCGGTGGAAGTCTACTGGCCGGAAGCCAAACCCGCCGAGGCGCAGCCGGAGGAAATGCCGCTGGATATTTTATTCGAGGACCAGTCGCTGCTCGTTGTCAATAAGCCCGCCGGCCTCGTGGTGCATCCCGCCGCCGGACACGAGGAACACACGCTCGTCAACGCGTTGCTGCATCATTGCCGGGGTTCGTTGAGCGGCATCGGCGGCGTGGCGCGACCGGGCATCGTCCACCGGCTCGACAAAGAAACGAGCGGCTGTCTTGTCATCGCAAAAGACGACGCGACGCACATTGCGCTCGCGGAACAATTTGCCGGTCGCGAAGTAAAAAAGATTTATCACGCGCTCGTCTGCGGCGAACCGGCGCGCGACTCCGGCGAAATCCGCGCCGCCATCGCGCGGCATCCCGCGCACCGCAAACGCATGGCCGTGCGCGACGACAGCGGCGGTCGCGCCGCGCACACGAGCTGGCGTGTGCTGGAACGGCTGAAAGCCGCCACGCTGGTCGAGGCGCAGATTCACACCGGCCGCACGCACCAGATCCGCGTGCATTTCCAATTCATCGGCCACCCCGTCGTGGGCGACGACACTTACGGCGCGAAGCCCAATGCGCGGCTCAAGGAATTGACGAATTACGCCGCGCCGCGCGTGATGCTGCACGCGAAGAATTTGTCATTCATCCATCCGCGCACGAAAAAGCCGGTGAATTTTGAAGCGCCGCTGCCGGCGGATTTCCAGCAGGCGTTAAAATTATTGCGGGTGAAAATTAAGAAAATCAAAATTGCACGTCGTCAGTAGATTGAAGTGATTGCGCGCCGGAGGCGCGGCAGATAGTAGCTCACGGTGAAACCGTGGGTCAAAGACCACAAACCAACCAAGCCCCGGCAGGGGCGACAGACAAAATCGGTCGCTAATTTTCTGCCGCCCCTGCCGGGGCTTGAGATTCTTTTGCGCGAGCATCCCACGGTTTCACCGTGGGCTATTATCGGACGTCGCTCCGCGACTTCACACAATTCTTTCGACACGTTAATCCATTGCGCGTGCGTTCTGAAAATTTATTCGCCTGCCGCAAAAAATTTTTGCATTATCCGCCGGATGAAATCCATGACGGGCTACGGGCGCGGCGAATGCGCGCAGGACGGCTTCAAGATCACGGTCGAGTTGAGTTCCGTGAACCGCAAGCAGGCCGAGGTGTCGGTCACGCTGCCGCGCGAACTGGAAATGCTCGAGGCGCAGATGCGCGACGCCATCCACCGCCTCGTCGCGCGCGGCCGCGTGAACGCCCGCGTCTCGCTCCACGCCGCCGAGGGCAAAATTTCCGTGCGCAAGCACATCAACGCCGCGCTGGCGAAGGATTACGCCGCCGAGTTCGCGCGGCTGGGCAAGCAATTGAAACTTTCCGGCGAAGTGACGCTGGACCAGGTGCTGCGCGCGCCGGGCGTTTTCCAGACGGACGAGGAGCTGGCAGGCACGGAGGATTTGTGGCCGGCGGTGGAAAAGGCGTTGAACCAGTCGCTCGCCGCGCTGCTGAAAATGCGCGAGCGCGAGGGCGCGCATCTGGCGAAGGATTTGTCGTCGCGCATCGGCATCATGCACGCGGCGGTGGATAAAATCCAGAAGCAGGCGCCGACGACGGCGGAGAATTACCGGCAAGAATTTGCTCGAACGCATCAAGGCGGCGGGCATTGAAAACATTGCGCCGGATGACGAGCGGCTGTTGAAGGAAATTGTCTTGTTCGCCGACCGTTCGGACATCTCCGAGGAACTGACGCGGCTGCAAAGCCATTTCCAGCAGTTCGAGGACTGCCGGAAATCGAAGGAGCCGGTCGGGCGCACGCTGGATTTTCTGGCGCAGGAAATGAACCGCGAAATCAACACCATCGGCTCGAAGGCGAATGACGCGGTCATCTCGCGCGAGGTCGTGACGCTCAAGGCGGAACTGGAAAAATTCCGCGAGCAGGCAATGAACGTGGAATGAAAAAGTCCAAAGTCCAAAGCCCAAAGTCCAAAGTCCGCGCCGCCGCTGCTGATTCTCATTTCCGCGCCGTCGGGCGCGGGCAAGACGACGCTGGTCCACCTGCTGCTGGCGGCGCAGCCGCACATGACGCGCGCCGTCACCTGCACCACGCGCGAGCCGCGCCCCGGCGAAAAGGACGGCGTGGATTATCATTTTTTGGCGGCGACGGATTTTCTGAAGCGACTGCAGGCGGGCAATTTTATCGAGCACGCGACGGTTTATGGCAACAGCTACGGCATCTTGAAATCGGAACTGCTCGGCAAGCTGCGCGAAGGCCAGGATGTCTTGCTGAACGTGGACGTGCAGGGCGCGGCGACTATCCGCGAGCAGGCAGAAACCGAGCCGGAACTGCGCCGGGCGCTGGTGACGATCTTTCTGACGCCGCCGTCGGTGGCGGTGCTGGAGCAGCGGTTGAAGAAGCGCGGCGCGGATGCGGAAGCGGTGATCCAAAAGCGGCTGGCCGTGGCGCGGCAGGAAATCGCGCAGTGGAAAAATTTTGATTACCTGCTGATCAGCGGCGAGCAAGCAGGAGGATTTGCGGCGGACGCTGGCGATCATCGAGTCGGAAAAGATGCGCTCGGCGCGGTCGGCGGCGCCGGAGATTTAAGATTGCGGAATTCGGATTGCAGATTGCGGATTTCAGTTAAGATTGTGGCATGAGCGTTCCAAAGAAAATCATTCTCGGCGTCACCGGCTCCATCGCCGCGCACAAGGCGGCGGATCTGGCGTCGTTGCTGACGAAGGCGAAATGCGACGTGCGCGTGGTGATGACGGCGGACGCGCAGCATTTCATCACGCCGCTGCCGTTCAAGACGCTGACGCGCAATCCAGTCGTTACGGATCTTTACGACGAGGACGAGGGCTGGAAGCCGACGCACATCGAGCTGGCGGACGCGGCGGATTTGCTGGTCATCGCGCCGGCGACGGCGAACGTGATCGCGAAACTGGCGCAATGGAATTGCGGACGACGCGCTGAGCTTGCATCGCGCTGGCGCTGAATCCGAAGGCGAAAATTTTGATTGCACCGGCGATGAACGGAAAAATGTGGCGGCACGCGGCGACGCAGGAAAATGTGCAAGACGCTGAAAAAGCGCGGCGCGGAATTCATCGGGCCGGACGAGGGGATGTTGTCGTGCGGCTATGAAGGCATCGGACGTTTGTGGCCGGTGGAAAAGATTGCGGAACGGGTGTTGAAATTGTGAGCGTAGAAATGCCGCGCAGTAACGACGCGGTCGGTTTGCCCATGAAAATTTTCGATTGGGAACGGTTCAAGAAACTGCGCTGGCTGCTGGCGACGGATCGTCCGGAGCCGACGCAGCAGGCGGAGCGCATCGTGGCGATGCAGCGGGACGTGGTGCTGCCCTCCAAGGCGGGCGTGTTTCTGGTGGTGCTTTATTACCTGTTTTACTCCGGCTGGTTCGAGGTGGCGACGACGCGGCTGGTGGTGCTGGAGACGCTGCAAAATTATTTTCTCGCCTATCTTCTCTGCAATTGTCTGGGCGCGGTTTTATTCATGATGTGGCGGCGGCTGCCCCCGGGTTTGTTCCAATGGCTGGCCTTCACGCTGGGGCTGCTGGACGGACTTTTCCTGGCGGGGATGACAATTGTCACCGGCGGCTTTGACAGCATTGTATTCTGGGTGTTTCCGGCGCTGATTGTTTTGAACGCGTTGAGCATTCCGCTGGCGATGCCGCAGATCGTCCTCAACCTGCTGTTGAGCGCCTTTTACATGAGCGCGGTTTTGTTGACGCCGCAACTCGGCGGGGAAGAAACGTCCCCGACAATTGTGCCGCGACACATCGCAACGGGGCTTCATGGCACGAACCAACCGGCCCGTTTGCACGGTGAAACTCCCGTCCGGGCCAACCGGGCCGTCTGGCTGGCAAATTCCGGCGGCGACAATCCGGCGGACGAAATTGTAACTGAACAGTTACTTCTGCGGGCGTCAGTGCTGTGGCTGCTCACGGTCTGTTGTTATGGCGCACAGGTGTTGCTGGAGCGCCAGCGGCAGGCGATGCTGGAGGCGCGCGAATTCGCCGCGCGCGAGGGGCAGTTGCATTCCGCCGGGCGGCTGGCGGCCGAGTTTGCGCACCAGATAAAAAATCCGCTGGCGGTCATCAGCAACGCCGCCTATTCGCTGCAACGCTCGCTGCGTGAGAATAAAATCACCGCCGCGCAGCAGATTGAAATCATCCAGGAGGAAGTCACGCGGGCCGACAAGGTCATCACCCAGATCATGGGCTACGCGCAGTTAAGCGAGGGCCGCGTCGAAAAGCTCCAGGTCGTCGAGGAAATTGAAAACGTCATTGCGCAGGTTTTTCCCGGCGCGGTGCCGACGGGCATCCAGTTGAAAAAATATTTTACCGGCCCCTTTCCGCCGTTGCTGATGCAACGCGGCCATCTCGCGGAAATCCTGGTGAACCTGCTGCAGAACGCGCGGGAATCCCTGAACGGGCGGGGGACCGTGGTCATCACCGCTCAGGCGGATCGCAAACACGCGGTAGAAATCTCCGTGGCGGATGACGGGCCGGGGATCGCGCCGGACAAAGTCGAGCGCGTCTTCGAGGCGTATTTTACGACCAAGGACAAGGGCACGGGCCTCGGCCTGGCCATCGTCAAACACAACGTCGAGTTGTATGGCGGCGAGGTGCGTGTGGAATCCATGCTTGGAAAAGGAGCGAAATTCACGGTAATCTTCCCGGCAAAGTCACTGCCAAAACCATTTGCCAAATGAGCGAGCCTCTCCCACCCGTGCTGGTTGTGGACGACGAACGGAACATGCGTCGCTCCCTACAGATGATGCTCGCGGACGAAGGCTACGCGGTGCGCGCCGCCGAATCCGCCGAGGAAGCGCTGGGACTGCTCGCGCAGGAAGCTTTTTTCATGGTCATCACCGACGCCCGATTGGGCGGCATGAGCGGCTTTGAATTGCTCGGCAGAATCCGCGGCCAGTGGCCGGATTTGCCGTCGCTGATGATCACCGCCTACGCCACACCCAAACTCGCCGTTCAGGCCATCAAGGCCGGGGCGATGGATTATCTGGCCAAGCCGTTCGCGCCGGAGGAACTGTTCCTGGCGGTTGCGCGCTGCGCCGAACGGCATCAACTCCTGCGCGAAAACGCCGCGCTGCGTTCGCGCGCCGGGGAGACTTTCAGTTTGGAGCAAATCGTCGGCGAGTCGGCGAAGATGCGGGAATTGCGGCAGTTGATTCAAACCGTGGCCGCGACCGATACGCGCGTTTTGGTGCTCGGCGAAAGCGGCACCGGCAAAGAGCTGGTCGCCGGCGCGATCCACACGTTGAGCCGGCGGCGCCACAAAAATTACGTCCGCATCAATTGCGCCGCGATTCCGGAAACGCTTTTGGAAAGCGAACTGTTCGGCCACGAAAAAGGCGCGTTCACCGGCGCCATCAGACAAAAATTGGGGCGCGTCGAGGAGGCCGACGGCGGCACGATTTTTCTCGATGAAATTGCGGACATGGGCAAGCCGCTCCAGGCGAAACTGCTGCGGTTTCTGGAAGACGGCTCGTTCACGCGCGTCGGCGGCACGGAGGAATTGCGCGTGGATGTGCGCCTGATCGCCGCGACGAACCGCGACATCGTGCAGGCCATCGCCGCCGGCGAGTTCCGCGAGGACTTGTTTCACCGGCTCAACGTCGTGCAGTTCAATCTGCCGCCCTTGCGCGAGCGCGGGCAGGACATGATTTTGCTGGCGGAACATTTTTTGAAAATATTCCGGGTGGTGCTGAATAAAAACACCGTCGGTTTAACCGCCGCCGCGCGGCAAAAACTCCTGGCGCATCGGTGGCCCGGCAACGTGCGTGAACTGCGCAACGTCATCGAACGCGCCTTGATTTTGGAAAACACCCGCGAAGTCCAGCCGGCCAGTTTGCCGGATTTTGCGGTTGAGTCGCGCCTGCAAAAATATGCGCCGGTCGCCGTCGGCCCGGACGAATCGCTGGATCTGGCGCTGGAGCGACTCGAACGCGAATTGATTCAGAACATGCTGGAGCAAAATAATTTCAGCCTGACACGCGTCGCGGAACGGCTTAAACTGACCCGGCATTCCTTGCGTTATCGGATGCAACGATTAAACATGAAAACGGCCGCCGGTGACGGCGGCGAAGTTGACGCGGTCGCCGAATGATGAGCCGACTTTACCTGCCAACCGCTGACAGCCCGTTCATTAACTGGCTGATCTTCGCTGCCTTTCTATTGCTGGTGTGCCTGGCCATCGCCGGCTTCGTCGTCTGGTTGCTGGTGTTAAGAGGCGGCTCGTCCAGACATCGGCGGCGGAAGCGCCGGCACCATCGCCCGACGAATCCCACGCTGGCCCAGACCGGCGGCCTGCCGCCCAAACGCGACCCCAACCAGCCACCGCCCGGACCGTGAACCTGACACACAGCCGCGCGCTCACCCAAAAAAGCGCCTCCAATCTCGCGCTCGCCTTCATCCTGTTGCCCCGTGAAAAGCGCGACGCGATGTCCGCGCTCTATGCGTTTTGCCGCGCCGTGGACGACGTGGCCGACGAGGATTCGGTGCCGACGGAAAAACGCCGCGCACAACTGGCCGCCTGGCGCGACGACATCCGCGCGCGCCTGCGAAAACAAAAAGCCGGAATTCATTCTCAACCAGGAATTTCAGCCCGTCCTCCGCCGGTTCAAACTGCCTTTCGCGCTGTTTGACGAACTCATCAGCGGCTGCGAAATGGATTTGGAGAAACTCCGCTACGCGAATTTTGATGAATTGGAACTTTACTGCCATCGCGTCGCCTCCGTCGTCGGGCTTTTGAGCATTGAAATTTTCGGCCACCAAAATCCCGCCTGCCATGACTACGCCGTTTATCTCGGCAAGGCGCTTCAACTCACCAACATTTTGCGGGACGTGAAAAATGACGCCGCGCGCGGGCGGATTTACCTGCCGCAAAGCGACCTGAAAAAGTTCAGCGTCACGGAAGCCGAGATTTTGAATTCCCAATACACCGAAAATTATTTTGCACTCGCCGCCAGTGTTGCCGCCCGCGCGAAACATTTTTACACGCTGGCGCAAAAAACCCTGCCGCCGGAAGACCGCCGCTCGATGGTCGCGGCCGAGCTGATGGGTTCGGTCTATTGGCAGTTGCTGCAAAAACTGGAGCGCGGCAAATTTAATGTCTTTGGCCGGCAGCCGGTGAAATTGTCCAAGCCGCACAAGCTGGCGCTGATCTTCCAGTCGTGGCTGCGCTTCACTTTGGGCGCGACAACTTCAAATTACGGCGCGTAAAATGTCCGAAGTCTCTTCAAATCGGCAATCGGCAATCGGCAATCGGCAATTAAAACGCTTAATTGTCAACGCCGACGATTTCGGCCTTTCGTCTTCCATCAACGCCGCCGTCATCCGCGCGCATCGCGAAGGCATTTTGACGACCGCCAGCCTGATGGTGAACGAACCCGGTTTTGACGAAGCGGTGAAGCTCGCCAGGGAAAATCCAAAACTGGGCGTTGGCCTGCATCTGACTTTGCTGATGGGCCGTTCCGCGCTGCCGCCGGATAAAATCCCCGGCCTCGTCAACGCGCGCGGCGAATTCAGCAACTCGCCCGTTGGCGTCGGATTCAATTATTTTCTCAGGCGTGGACTGCGCGAACAACTCCGTGCCGAAATCCACGCGCAGTTTGAAAAATTTCATTCCACCGGCCTGCCGCTGGACCACGTCAACGGCCATTTGCATCTGCACCTGCATCCGGTCATTTTCGACATCCTGATGGAAGACGCGGAAAAACTTCGCATCACGCATTTCCGCCTGACGCGCGACTGCCTTGCGCGCAGCCGTCGGATGTCGCGCGGACATTTGTTCTACACAATTTCCCACGCCGCTATTTTTGAATTTCTATCCGGCCGGGCGCAAAAAACTCTCGCGGCAAAACAAATCCGGCACGCGCAAATCACCTTTGGCCTGTTGCAGGATTCGCGGGTGGATGAGGAATATGTTTTGAAACTGCTGCCGGAACTGCCGCCCGGCGATTCCGAGCTTTACTCCCACCCGTCGCTCGACAAATTTAAGCATGAATTCGACGCCCTCGTCAGCCCGCGCGTGCGGGAGCAAATAACAAAGCTCGGCATTGAACTGATTTGCTACCAGGATTTGGCCGCGGATTTTCACGGATGAAACACAGATTTTCAAAATCAGCAACGGTTGCTTCATGTTTTTTTATCTGTGTTTCATTTGTGCCCATCTGTGGCAAAATAAATCATGCCCAAAGCTGAAATCAGTTGGAAGCGCGTCGCCGAGGACGGCGAGAAGTTGCAGGTCTATGCCCAGCACGTCGGACGCGACTGGCATTTTTTCCGCCGCGCCAAGCGGTTCGATGTCTGGCAGCGCGTCAAGGAGCCGCCGGTGGAGGACTGGCTGGAATTGCTCGACGCGGTTCAGCGGCTGGTCAACCGCCGCCGCTACCAGCCGGACGACGAAGAGCGGCTGCGCGGCCAGATCCGTGAAAAATTTCCCGAGGCGGAGATTTGACTTTTCAAGTAGCTTTTCGTGGGTGATTTGCGTCTGAAGAACGTGAACCCCATTAAAAAGTTCTAATTCGTTTGACAGCATTGACTGGGGTGTTTCATATTTCTAATTTCGTTTATGTTAAGCGAATCCCCTGTGTTTGTTGTCGGAGTTTTTCGATCCGGCACCTCGCTGTTATGCTCGATCTTGAATCAAAATCCCAAGGTGGCGCTGATGTATGAGTGCGATGTCTGGAATTTTCCGCGCCCGCTGCTCGACTCGCCGATTTCGGCACAACTGGGCCGAACGCATCGAGTTTTACAACCAGGCGCTCTCGCGGCATCAACTGGTTTCGGACGGTGATTATTCGGTTTTGGACAAGATCCGCACGCCGCTGGATTTGTATCGCGCGTTTGGCGAGCAAAAAAGGCGCGTTGGTCTGCGGCGAGAAGTCGCCGTTTTATTGCGACCGGCTGGTGCAGCTGCATGGCCAGTATCCCGAGGCGTTTTTCATCCTCGTCTGGCGCAATCCGGCGGAGGTTTATCGCAGCGTTTTGAAGGCCGGCGAAACCTCCCGTTTTTTTGGCAAGGCCGGGCATGTTGAGCCGGATGATTTATCATCAGGAACAGGCCATCCGCCAGGCCGCGCAGATCGAAACGGCGGGCGCGCGCGTTTTCCGCGTGGATTACGCGGACCTCGTGGACCACACCGAAAAGGTCTGCCGCGACCTCAGCGCGTTTCTCGGCGTGCCGTCTGATGAGCGGATGCTGCGGCTGAACCAGGCCGACTTGTCAGCCATCTACAAGGCGCCGCATCACGCCTATCTTCGGCGCGGCAGTCATCGAGCGGCAGAAATACGACCGCGAACTTGTGCCGCCGGCCGTCGCCAGAAAACTGGAGCGCTACCGCCGCCGCTGGGAAAAAATGCAGCCCGACCGGCTCAAGCCGCCGACCGGCAATGGCCGGCCACCGGGAAAGCTCGAATTTGTTTGCCACAACGCCGCCGGACGCGCGCTGACCATTTATGACTCGCTAGTGCGGGCCGGTTTTGAATTTCTGCCGCTGACGTGGCTCCGCGCCTACCGCCTGTTCAAAAACTGGGTGGTCAATCCGCCTTCCGGCGCGCTGGATGAAAAAATTTCGCTCTTCAAGGATCTCAAAAGACACTGGCTGACGATTTTGACGGCCGGCCTTTTGACCGCCGCCATCGCTTTCATTCACTATCACTCCAATCCCCACCTGCTGTTCATCCTGTTCTACGGGATTCCCTGCGCGTTGTTGGCACTGGTGGTGAACCTGCGTTGGGCCACGCTGTTGGTGCTGGTGGTGTCGTTGATTTCTCCCACGATTCAATACGACGGCGACCCGGATTACCAATCCTCCTTTGTTTTCTTTTGGAATTTTTTTACCCGCTTCGTCCTGCTGGAAATTTTCATTCTGACCCTGGGCCGCATCCGCATGGAATTCTCCAAAACCGGCTTTCACGTCAAGTGACCCGGTCGCCGTTCAGATTGCAAAATCGCTCAAACCGCCTTTCACCGCTTCCAGAATTTCCCGGTAACTGCCGTCAATGCCTTGAACGACGGTGTTGATATAATTTTCCCGCTCCGGCGGACGGGGCGCCTCGAAGGGATAATCAATCAACTGGTCGAGCCGGCCTTCCAAAGCCCGCTTGTAAATCCCTTTCGGATCGCGCGCCATGCAGATGTCCAGCGGCGCGTGGATGTAAATCCACATCAGCCGGTCGCCCAAAATCCGCGCCACCAGATCGCGCTGTTGGTATTCCGGAGCCATGGTGGAAACCACCACGTTCAGCCCTTGCGTCGCCAGCAGCCGGGCAATTTCAGCAATGCGCCGGTGGTTTTCCAGCCGTGCCTCGGATTTGAAACCCAGATCCGAACACAGCGTCGAACGCAGTTCATCGCCGTCCAGATACACTGCGGGAATTTTCCGATCAGCCAGCCCGTCGCGCAGGCGCAAGCCCAAAGTCGTCTTGCCCGCGCCCGAACGTCCAAACAGCCAGAATACTTTGGTGACAGTTTTCATGAATCGTTTGAGAAAAGCATAAATCTACAAACTGGACTGATTTAAACAAGCGCAACTTCTTGGCAAACTTCACGCGGACGCGATTGACGCCGCCAATTTTGGCAAAGACAGCGCGTTCGCGAGCAAAATCTGGCGAGAGAAACTTTGAACTCCGGGCGTGGAACCGCTATTTTGGCCGGATGTTCGATTCGTTAAGCAGCAAGCTCCAGAACGCCTTCAAGCAATTTGCGCGGCCTCGGGAAAATTTCCGAGAGCAACGTCGCCGACGCGCTTGCGCGAAGTGCGCATGGCGCTGCTCGAAGCCGACGTGAATTTCAAGGTCGCGCGCGATTTCATCGAGCGCGTCAAAACCAAGGCGCTCGGCGCGGAAGTCATCGCCAGCGTCCAGCCCGGCCAGCAGATCATCAAATTTGTCAGCGACGAACTGGTCGCGCTGCTCGGCTCGCAAAATGCCGCGCTGAATCTTTCCGGCACAGCCGAGTTGCGTGCTGATGGTGGGCTTGCACGGCTCCGGCAAAACCACTTCCAGCGGCAAACTCGCGCGGCTGCTGGTGAAACAAGGCCGCGCGCCGCTGCTCGTGGCGGCGGACGTTTATCGTCCGGCGGCGATGGACCAACTCGAAACGCTCGGCAAACAAATTGGCGTGCCGGTTTTTCTGAAACGCGGCGAGACGGATGTTTTGAAAATCGCGCGCGAGGCGCTGGATTTTGCCAAGGCGAACAACCGCAACGTTATTGATTTTCGACACCGCCGGCCGTTTGCAAATTGACGAGCCGCTGGTGCAGGAACTGGTCCGCCTGCGCGACCTCGTGAAGCCGCAGGAAATTCTGCTCGTGCTCGACGCCGCCACCGGCCAGGAAGCCGTCAACGTCGCCACGCATTTCGACCAGGCGCTGAACATCACCGGCTCCATTCTCACCAAGCTGGACGGCGACGCGCGCGGCGGCGCGGCGTTGAGCATGAAATCCGTCACCGGCAAGCCGATCAAGTTCGCCGGCGTCGGCGAAAAGCTGGACGAGTTCGAGCCGTTTCATCCCGAGCGCATGGCGTCGCGGATTCTGGGCATGGGCGACGTCGTGAGCCTCGTTGAAAAAGCCGCCGAGGCCGTGAGCGAAGACGACGCCAAGCGCATGGAGGAAAAAATGCGCAAAGGCGAGTTCACGCTGGAAGATTTTCTGGAGCAGTTGCGCGCGATGAAAAAACTCGGCTCGCTCGAAAGCATCATGAAAATGCTGCCCGGCGGCGGCGACGCGCTGAAGCAGATGGACATCGGCAAGCAGGAAAAAGAATTCAAGCGCATGGAAGGCATGGTCTGCGCGATGACCAAAAAAGAGCGGCTGAATCCGACGATTCTCAACGCCAGCCGCCGCCGCCGCATCGCCGCGGGCAGCGGCGTGACCGTGACGGAACTGAACACGATGCTGAACAAATTTTTCCAGATGCAGACGATGATGAAGAAGATGGGCAAGATGTCCAAGATGATGGCCAAGATGGGCGGCGGCATGCCGGGAATGTTCCGGCGGTAAATTTTTAACGCAAAGGCGCAAAATATGAAACGGGTGCAATTTATTTGCCTCATGATTTTCGGGATGCTGGGTTGTGGTTATGCGCAAACCAACTCCGCTGTTTTTTCTTTGGTTGATACCCCGCCGATAAACGGTCAGGGTGATTCTATACAGTCGGGGTTTATTGTGGGAGAGGCGGTCAATGCGCCTTCCAGCGGTTTGTTTCGCAGTGAGTTGTTGATCCCGCTTCCAACCCTGCCGACAAACAGCCAGTTAACGTCGGCGGTGCTTGGCCTTAAACTTGGATACAATTCGGGAACAAACAGCAATTCCACTTTTGGCCCTTTGAGTGTCTATTGCAGTTCCAGTCACAACACGCTGACTTTTAATACCACTGATTACTCCGCCGCCGATTTCGTTTTGGTTGCGAATTCATTTATTACGCCCACTTCACCACCTGCCCTATACTCCCTGGATGTTACCAAGCAAGCCACCGCTAATTATGCGGCAAATGGGGCCTCGGCGCTTTTAGCTTTTCGCTTTCAGGTTGACGGGTTGCAATTCCAAGGTGGGAATCATTATTATGAGTTTGATGATTTTTATGAGGCCCGTCCGTTTCCGCAGTTTCCGGTGTATTATCCCGCTCAACTCACTTTGCAATTCAGCCAATTGCCGGCTCCCTCGATTTCCTGCTACGTGAACCGAAACCTTGGGTTGTTGTTTTTCCACTGGTCGGCTGGAGCGGGCAATTATGTCTTGGAGTCCGCCGGTTTAATAAATTCGATCAATTGGGACACGGTGACAAATTCTCCGCAGACCTATACCACCAACAATGAAATCTATGTTGGCGTCGTTCCAACCAACGGTCAGTGTTTTTTCCGGCTGCACCGGCAATAACCGTTTCTTCCCGGCAAGTTCCTCAAGCCTTGGTCGCCGGCCAGCCGAAAAGTTTCTTGGCTTTGATGATTTCAAAGATTTGCGGCGGGATGATCTGGGCGAGCGCCTCATCGCCGGAATGGATTTTGGCCAGCACTTCGCCGGAATAAATCTTCAGGCTGGCGGCGTTGAAGCTGGTGATGTTTTCGACAAACTTGTTTTCGACCAGGTGCGCGTAGAGATGCCGTAAATGCGGCGCGACTTCGAGATTTTCCACGGTCGTCAGCGCGCCGGTCTTTTTGTCGAGCGACGGATAGACGTAAAGTTTCGCGCCGTTCTTGAAAAGCTGGCCGAGGGATTCCATCAGGCCGCCGGGCAGATCGGTGTAAAATTTTTCGTCGAACACGTCGCGCAACCGGACGAGTCCAATCGGCAGGCCAATCGGCTTTTGCGTGTGGCGCGAGAGATACGTGACGAGGCGATGAAAGCGCAGAAAATTCGAGATGAGCACGGCTTTGCCCAGCGGACGCAACGTATCCACGCGATCCAAAAAATCCTGGTGGTCAATCGCGTCGCCGACTTGCAACTGCCGCAGTGTCATTTCAAAAATCACCACCGGCTCCTCGCCTTGCAGTGCGGGTTGTTGCACGAACATTTCGTGCGCGCGCTCCAGCATGTCGAGCATCGGATGCGTGAGCGGACGGAAACTACCGCGTTCGACGAGCACCGGTTTTTTCCAAAGCAATTCGCCGGGAATAATCGTTTCGCCGTCGGCGGTGAACATCGCCGCTTCGGTGAGCCATTGCTGGACGAGTTGCAACGCCATGAGCCGGTTGTCCACACTGTGAAACGCCGGGCCGGAAAATTTAATCATGTCCACTTCGATGCGTTGCCACGAAAGCGAATCAAGCAGCGATCCGATGAGCCGTTCCGGTTCGAGATGCTGATAAAACGCGCCGTGAATCAAGTTCACGCCGAGGATGCCGATGGCTTCCTGCTGGCGAGCCGTTTCCCAATCGAGCATTCGCGTGTGAATGATAATCGTGGACGGCTCGCTGCGCGGGACGTTTTGAAATTTGATGCCGAGCCAGCCGTTTCCGCCTTCGTCGCCGGCTTTGGCGACGTGTTTCGTCGTGACGGTGTTCGCAAACGCAAAAAACGTGCGGCGGTCGCCGAGGGTTTTGTCGAGGCGCTGGAGCAGCAGATTAAATTCGTGATCCAACATGGACTGCAGCCGCATCCGGCTGACGTAACGGTCGCTGGGGCCGTAAATCGCGTCGCTCACCGCCATGTCGTAGGCGGAAATGGTCTTGGCCACCGTGCCGGACGCCTTGCCGACGTGGAAGAACCAGCGCGCGACTTCCTGCCCCGCGCCAATCTCCGCAAAGGCGCCGTAGCGTTTGGCGTCGAGGTTGATCTGGAGCGCTTTCTGGCCGGTGTTCAGCTTGTCGTTGGTCATCGTTTCCTTGCGGCGAACGATACTAAAAAACCGGAAATGTCCAAGATCTAAAGTCCAATGTCCAAAGTCGTGTGAAGTTTTGCGCGCCACTTTGGACTTTAGACTTTGGACTTTGGACTTTAATCTATGCTCATGTTTCGCACGCAGGATTTGCATGTCAAAGAAATCGTTCCGCTGCTCTCGCCGCGCGCCATGAAAGCGCTTTCGCCGGTCAGCGAGGCGGTGAACGCCACCGTCGCGCGCAGCCGCGAACGGGTCGTCCGCATTTTGCGGCAGGAAGACCCGCGCCTGCTGGTCGTCATCGGACCGTGCTCGATCCACGATGAAAAAAGCGCATTGGAATACGCGACCCGCTTGAGCAGGCTGCAAAAAGAATTTGCCGACCAGATGGAAATCGTGATGCGCGTCTATTTTGAGAAACCGCGCACGACCATCGGCTGGAAGGGGCTGATCAACGATCCGCACTTGGATGGTTCGCAGGACATCGAAACCGGCTTGCGGATCGCGCGGAAGCTGCTGCTTGGAAATCGTCGGCCTGGGTTTGCCGGCGGCGACGGAATTTCTCGACCCGGTGGTGCCGCAATACATTGCCGACCTCATCACCTGGGCGGCCATCGGCGCGCGCACCACGGAATCGCAAACGCACCGCGAAATGGCCAGCGGCCTTTCGATGCCCGTCGGCTTGAAGAACGCACCGACGGCAGCCTGCAGGTGGCGATTGACGCGATGGGCGCCACGCGGCATCCGCACAGTTTTCTGGGCATGAACGAGGATGGCGTGACCAGCATCGTCCGCACGCAAGGCAACCCGGACGCGCACGTGGTGCTGCGCGGCGGCCGCGCGATGACGAATTACGACGCGGCGAGCATCAAGGCGGCGGAGGAGAAATTGATTTCCGAAAAACTGCCGCCGGTGCTGATGGTGGATTGCAGCCACGCGAACTCGGAAAAGAAATTTGCCAAGCAGGAGGAAGTCTGGCGCAGCGTGATCGAGCAGCGCGTGGGCGGCACGAAATCGCTGATCGGCCTGATGGTGGAGAGCCATTTGAACGAAGGCAACCAGCCGATTCCAAAAAATTTGAACGAACTGCGCTACGGCGTAAGCATCACCGATTCGTGCATCGGCTGGGAGACGACCGAGCGGATGATGCGCTGGGGTTGTGAGACGCTGAAGACATAGTAGGGGAAAATTTGCAAATAATCATCCCGTCGGGTTCAACCGGGCAGGACTTTTTCAAAACGAATAATTGTAGGCCAGCGAGATGAGGTGGACGTTAAACGTATATTTGCCGTTGAACGTGCTATTTGGAGCAGGATTATTGATATTGCGGGTGTTGTAGAAATCCAGGCCGTAGGCCGCCTCAATCGAACTGTGCTGGCCTTTCCAGCCCAAGCCGATAGTGAATACATTCTGGTTTGCGTCAGGAATGGTCGGCGTAAAGGTCGCGTCCGGCACCGGGCTTTCAAAATACTGGTAGCCGGCGCGCAGCACCCAGTGATCGGCAAACTGCCAGTCTCCACCGATGCCGGCGGTGAAAGTGTTTTTCCAATTTTCAGCCGTGTTCAGTGACTGCGCACCTATGGCCGGATTTGCCCCGATTTTGACTGGCAGGTTGCGAAATTGCGAGAATTGCAGCCATTCTAAATCGGTTTCAACCCGGACTTTGTCGGTGAGCTGGATGCCGTAGCCGGCGGCGATAATGTTTGGATATTTGATCTGGCTGTTGAACGAGGTGCTGGGAACGCCGGGCAGATTGTCGAATTTGGTCGTGCCACTGTAATCCACCGTCATGGTCGAGCGATAAGTGAGAGCCAGCCGCTGCCGGTCGGTGACCTGCCAGGTGAGGCCAACATTGCCGCCCAAGCCGACGCCATCGCCTTCTGCGTGAGCCTGCCCGTTCGGCAAATACGGCGAAAGAAATTGTTTGAATTCCAAATCAGACCACATCACGTCCAGACCCGCGCCGAGGTGGAGTTTGTCCGTCAGCTTGACGGCCACGCTGGGGTTCATATTGATGGTGATGAGCTGTGAATAGGTTGGCGCGAAATAAGTCAGGTTGCCATACGGCTGCGAAAAAGCGGTGGCACTGGATTTCCACTGGTTGGCTATGCCATAAGGCACGGTGACGCCTAGGCCGACCCCAAAACGTTCGTTCTTCAATGGCATGGCGAGAAATAAATTCGGCAATACTTTCCACGGATGGATCGTTGAGGCGGACTGGCCCGAGGGCGATTGGTAATCCACATTGATATAAATCACTGACGGCGTGAGTTGCGCCTCGGAGTTTGTGATGCCGATGAGATTCGCAGGATTTTGCTGCACCGCAGTGGCGTCGTCCACTTGTGCGATCCGCCCGCCGGAGCGCCCCAGATCCGAGGTGCCAATCGTGGAATTGCGGAATCCCTCGCCGTCGGCGATCATGGACGTGCTTCCCAAAATCAGCAGCAGGCAGAATTTTTTAATAGGCTGGCTCGGGCGGCGGACAACGACGTGAATGTTTTTCTTTTTCATAATAAACATAAGTGATTTTTTTCTTTTTGGGACACAACGCGCCCAATTGCAAGACAAACCTGCACACGGGACAGCGACAATTCTGATTTTCAAACCCCCAAGACTCATCAAAATCCGGGGCACTGGCTTGAGAGCAGTGCAAATGCCAAATGAAAAGATTTTGTATTGGCAGGCGAAATGTTCTATCCATTCGCCATGAGCCAAACATCCAATGGCAACGGCAATGGTCGCCTCGAGCACGCCTCGACCCAACCGTTCAAAAAAAAGGCGGCACCTACGCAAGCCGTTGCATCCGCAACTGCCTCCAGGCAAAGCGAAGTGATTTTCCAAACGGCGGAAGGAGTGAAACTTCGCGGGACATTGTCACGCATCACCCGGCATGCCGCCGTTTTTGAGCTGGTCAATCCTATTATTACACCGCGAATATCCGAAGCTTTGGATGAATTCAAAGTCACTTTTCAGGAACGTATGGTTTATATCGGTCGTGCCATGGTTCACAACATCGTGGATGCTGGAACAAAGGTGGTGTGCGAGGCCAAGTTGGACGAATCGCGCTGGACAGGCCTGGATTCCGATTGGTCAGTCACGCGCCAAGGCCAAATTGGAGAACAATACAAAATCTTCATTCGTGACTGGCAGAATTTCTCCAAGGTGTCCCACGAATTCAAGATCGTTATTTCAGACATGCAGGGTTTTTTGCACGACCTGCG
Source organism: uncultured Verrucomicrobiae bacterium (assembly GCA_963738225.1). Classification (GTDB taxonomy): domain Bacteria; phylum Verrucomicrobiota; class Verrucomicrobiia; order Limisphaerales; family UBA11358; genus UBA11358. The sequence goes on along the minus strand of CAVTVR010000002.1, from coordinate 2,071 downwards.
ACTATGGTTGGATCGCGTTGAACTGGAAACTCGCACGCTTTCAGAATCTTCACGAATGCAACGTGAAAAAGAAGTCATTGACAACCTGGCGGCGCCAATTATCAAAATCATTGACAGTTATATCAGCCGATTCGAATCCATTGTTTCTGAACTGACAGCCGAAGCGCATCCAAACCACCACACGCATCTACGCCGCCAACTTCACCCGCTGGTGTTGGTTTCCCCATTTGCACATCGAGCTTTTCACAAACCACTGGGCTATGCAGGCGATTATTTGATGGTTGATATGATGATCCGATCTCCTTACGAAGGTGATACCTTGTTCGCAAAAATCATCAATATCTGGCTGCTCGGCCAAACCCCCGCACAAGCTCATCGCAATCGGGTTATGCATCTGGAACAAACGCTCGTCGAAGAAACGGCGCGCGTGAAAACCGCCGGACGAGTCGCCAAAATCTTCAACCTGGGATGCGGCCCCGCAGCCGAAGTGCAGAACTTCCTTCAGGAATACCCCATCGCCAAACATGCCAGTTTGACGTTGGTAGATTTCAATCAAGAAACCCTTCAGCATTTGCAAAATAAATTAAATGCCATTTGCAGGAAAGGAACGGAAACCGCCTCGTTCCGCCTGCTTAACAAGTCTGTTTATCAAATTTTGAAAGACAGCGGGAAGTCGCTCCCGCATTCGCCCGGGGAAAAATATGATTACATTTATTGTGCCGGGCTGTTTGACTACTTGTCTGACACCGTTTGCAAGCAACTCATGAACATTTTTTACGAAATGCTGGCACCCGGTGGTTTGCTTTTGGCAACCAACGCTACGGACGTAATGAATGATTCAAGACCGTTTCGCTACTCCATGGAATATATTCTGGACTGGTATCTGATTTATCGTGATAAAAATAGATTTGCCACTCTAGCTCCAGATCTTGCCGACCTCGGAAGACACCAAAGTCATAGTTGAGGGCACCGGAGCCAATTTATTTCTCGAAGTGAAAAAACCCGAAAATGTCTGACCCGCTAACCAGCTCCAGTGAAATCCAGAAGGCGTTTGTGGAGTATGACCGGCAAGTCATATTTGAAAACGTTCTTGTCGGTTGCCTTATTGGAATTGTGCTTATGCCGCTGGGCACCTTGCTGGACTATAAAGTTTATCATGAACAGTGGACTTTTTTCCTCAAACTGCGGTTATGGTGCTCCCTGCTCATTGGGGTTTTTTGGATGGTAGTGATGACGCCATTTGGGCGCAAGCACCCGCGTAAGCTCGGAGTATTGCTGGCGTTTTTCCCAGCATTTTTCATCTCATGGATGATCTATGCGTCCACCGGGCAAAACTCCGGGGCGAACTCACCCTATTACGCGGGCTTGAATCTTGTTTTGCTGGTGGTGGGATTTGTTTTGCACTGGACTTTTATTGAAAGCCTGGCAGTGGTCGGAGTGACAATAATAATGTATGCTGGCGCTTGTATGTTGCATGGAAACATGTCAGGCGTCAGTCTATTAAATAATTTATATTTTCTAGTTCTCACCGGCGTCATTATCGTCACGGGCAGTTATTTTCATAACAAAACCCGCTTCCGAGAATTTGCCTTCCGCTATGAGTTGGATAAGAGCAAGCACGAATTGGAAAACTCTAACACCAAATTGTCCGAACAAAACATCGCCCTCGAACCAGGCCAACCGCGAAATCAAGGAAGCCGAACTCCAGCTCGTCCAGTCGGAAAAAATGTCCTCGCTCGGCCGCTTCAGCGCCGGCCTCATGCACGACATTCTCAACCCGCTGAATTATTCCCGCACCGGCCTCTACGTCCTGCGCAAAAAAACCCGCCGGCTGCCACCGGAATTGCTGGCCGAAACGGACGCCGTCCTAAACGACATCGAAGACGGCCTCAAACGCGTGGACAACATCGTCTCCGACCTCCGCACCTTCACCCATCCCGGCGTGCAGGCCTTGGAAGGGATTGACCTGGCGGACATCTTCAACCTGTCCCTGCGTTTTGTCTCCAGCGAATTGAAGGACAAAAACATTGCCTTGAAACTGGAGCTGAAGCCGGGCCAGAAAGTTTGGGCA
>CAVTVR010000001.1:0-72467 GCA_963738225.1 uncultured Verrucomicrobiae bacterium | reverse complement strand
CGCGCGCAACATGCTGCGGGCGCTGCTGATGGCGATGCTCGAACCGCACGAACAATACAGCAACGGACGCGGCCGGGGATTACACGGCGCGGCTCGCCTGCATGGAAGAAGCCAAGACGCTGCCGTTCGGCGCGGTGTGGGATTACCACTGCGAGCGCGAAGACGTTCCAGTCGGCGAAGCGTGGCTCGCCGAAGTGAAGCGTTACGAAAAAGATGTCTTGAGCAGCGGTAAACTGAATCTGTCCGGATCCACCCAACCAAAAGACACTCAAACCAAAATGCAATATGAAATCCAACCGCAATCCGCTGCTGTTCGCGTTCCTCATGGTCGCCTCCCTGTTTTTCATCTGGGGATTTTGCCATGCCATGCTGGACGTGTTGAACAAGCATTTCCAAAACATTTTGAACGTCAGCAAGGCGCAGTCGGGCCTCGTCCAGACTTCTGTCTTCGGCGCGTATTTGCTCATGGGCTTGCCGGCGGCGTTGTTGATTCGCCGCATCGGCTACCAGCGGGGCATCCTGGTGGGGTTGGTGATTCTGGCCTATCGGGGCCTTCCTGTTCATTCCGGCGGGACTGGTGTTCCAGACGTTTTGGGCGTTCTGCCTGGCGCTGTTCATTCTCTCCACCGGCCTCGCGTGCATTGAAACCGCCGCCAATCCCTATGTCACCGTGCTCGGCCCGAAGGAGGGCGCGGCGGGGCGCTTGTCGGTGGCGCAGGCGTTCAACTCGTGCGCCTACATTCTCGCGCCCACCGTTGGCGGCTCCTCCTCTTCGGCCAGAAAGTGGAAGCCGGCGCGCCGTGGATTTTCACACCCTCATCCTTCCCTACGTTGTTCTGGGTTGCGTGGTGCTCGTCATCTTTGGCGTCTTTTCCTTCATCAAATTGCCCGGCATCGACGGTGGCGATAAGCCGAGAAGCCGTGATGACGCCACGATTTTCAAAGCTCCATCTGACCCGTCAACCGCATTTCACCTGGGGTGTTTTCACGCAGTTCCTTTATATCATCGCCCAGATCGGGATCAACGCGTTTGCCGTGAACTACATCGTGGACAATGCGATTGTCAAAGACGCGTCCGGAGCGACGTCAACGGCTCCGCTCTTTGCCTGGTATCAAATCCCTGACGCACGCGGCCACGCCCGACGCCACGGCCGCCTACGTGATCACCTTCGCGCATGATTCTCTATGCGGTCGGACGTTTCAGCGGCGCGCCCATCGCGCGAATCATCAAGCCCAACCTCCTGCTCGCGATTTACGGCATCGCCAACTCCATCATCATTCTGCTGGCGATCGCCGACATCAAAATGGTGTCGTGGATGATTCTCCCGCTCAGCTGGCTGTTCATGTCCATCATGTTTCCGTTCATCTTCGCGATGAGCGTGCGCAACCTCGGGCCGCAGACCAAAATCGCCGCTTCGTTCCATGTGATGGCCGTCGGCGCCGCCGGCTCCATCTCCGCGGTGCTGATGGGCTGGCTTTGGGATCACTACCACAGCGTGGGAATCTCCTTCACCCTGCCATTGATCGGCTTCATCGCCACGACGATTTATGGCCTGGTTTATCCGCGCCTGCTGAAAAAATCGGCCCAGGTGGTCTGACTCGATCGTGACCCCGCGACCATGAATTCCAACTTCCGGCGTATCATCATCCGTTTATCGCCGGAGCGCCGGCTTGCAGCCGGCTTTGGATGTGATTGAAACCGGTCAACGCTGACAAACATGTACCCTCTCAAGCCGGCTGCAAGCCAGCGCACCGGTTTTACAATTTGGCGTGATGACGGTGTCAATGTGCGCCCCGCATTTCTGACACCGCAAGATTTGGCTTTTGCGCGGGCGCGGGGTGGTGTTCAATCAGTGGCCTATGAGCCAGACACATCCGCTGACGACCACGGCCTTTGAACTGCCGGGCTATCGCATCACCAAATCTTTCGGCGTCGTGCGCGGCATCATGGTGCGGTCGCGCTCGGTCATCGGCAACATCGGGGCCAGCCTCCAGAGCCTTTTCGGCGGCAACATCACGCTCTACACCAACCTGTGCGAACGCGCCCGCGAAGACACGTTCAACCTCATGCTCACGCACGCGGGCGAGCTGGGCGCCAACGCGGTCATCGGCGTGCGCTATGACGCCACGGAAATCGCGCCGGGCATCACGGAAGTTCTGTGCTACGGCACGGCGGTGTTTGTGGAAAAGCAGTGAGGCGGCGCGAGACATCTGGCGCGAGGCGCGAGGTAAAACCATTTTGCCGCAAGCCCAAAGCCCAAAGCCTCACGCCTAATAAATGAAATGAAGGCGTTGAGCGCAGACAGTTTTCTGGCGCGGTTGCTGGGCCGGCTGGCGGCGGGCGTCTGCCGGCATCCGCACTGGTTTTTCTGGCCGCAGGTCGCGCTGTTTGTTGTGTGCGTGGGCTACACCGTCCTGTTTCTGAAGGCGGACATGAACCGCGACAATCTGGTGGGGCCGAACCAGAAATATCATCAGAATTATCTCGCGTTCCAAAAGGAATTTCCGCAGCCGGACGATCTTGGTGGTGGTCGTGGAAAGCGGCGACATCGGAAAAAAACCGGCAGTTCGTCGAGCGCATCGCGGCCAAGATGCAGGCGGAAACAAATTTTTTCCGCGATGTTTTCTACCAGCAGAATCTGGCGATGATGGGCAACAAGGCGCTGCAATTCGCCTCGGAAACCAACCTGGTTGAGATGCGCGACACGCTGCGCGCGGCGACGGCCGTTCATCGAGCAGTTCACGCAGACGACGAATCTGGTCTCGCTGTTTGAGCAGGTCAACCAGGCTTTCCGCACCGCCAAAGAGGAGGACAACGCGGAAAACAGGTCGCTCGTCAAATCGCTGCCGGCGCTGGGACGCATCGTGTCGCAGGCCAACGATGCCTTGCATGCGGCCCGGCTCGCCGCCGTCGCCGAATGTCACCACTTTGCTCGGACAGCAGCGAGGAGGCGGTGCTGGCCAGCTACCTGACGTTTGCCCACGGCCGGATTTTTGTGGTGACGTGCCACGCGCCGAACTGACGACCAGAACGGCGACGTCCGTGGACCGGTTGCGCCAGCTGGTCAAAGCAAACGCGGGACGAAGTGCCGGGCGTCAATGTCGGCATCACGGGCGAGCCGGTGCTGGATTACGACGAAATGACGCAGTCGCAAAAAGACACCACGCTGGCCAGCGTCGTGGCGATGGTGTTGTGCGCGCTGATTTTCATCTACGGCTATCAACGAAACCGGCCGGCCGGTGAAAGCCACCCTTTGCCTGCTGGTCGGCCTCGGCTACACGCTGGCGTTCACCACGCTGACGGTCGGGCATCTGAACATTTTGACGATCACGTTTGTGCCGATGCTCATCGGGCTGGCGATTGATTACGCCGTGCATTTGATCACGCGCTACGAGGAGGAATTGCACCACGGCAAAACGGAGCAGGAAGCCATCACCAAGGCGATGGTGTTCACCGGCCAGGGAATTTTCACCGGCGCGCTGACGACGGCGGGCGCGTTTCTGGCGATGTGTTTCACGAATTTTCAAGGCATCAAAGAAATGGGCGTCATCTGCGGCGGCGGCCTGCTGGTCTGTCTTGATTCCGATGATGACGATGCTGCCGGTGATGCTGCTGCGCGGCCGGCAAAATGTCATTGACCATCAAATCCGCGAGGACGACCGGCGGGCGCGGATCGAAAATTTCTGGCTGCAACGGCCGGTGCTGGTGACGGTCATCATTGCGAGCCTGTGCGCGGCGGCGGTGTTCGAGGCGCGCAAGGTGTATTTCGATTACAACCTGATCAAAATGCAAAGCCCCAGCCTGTCGTCGGTGGTGTTTGAACAGACGCTGCTGGATTCGGCGGACAAATCGCTGCTTTACGGCGCGGTGCTGGCGGATTCGCTGACGAACGCGGTGGCGTTGCAGGAAAAAATCGAGAAACTGCCGACCGTGGCCGCCACCGAGCCGCCGTTTTACAAGGATTTTCTTGATCCCGACCAGGGCGAAAAGCGGCGGCTGATCGGCGAGATCAAGGCGGAAGTCGCCGCGCCTGAAATTCAACGCGCCGGATTTGCAGCCGGTGGACCTCCAGGATTTGAGCGCGCACGCTGTTTTACACCGTCTTGCTATCTCGGCCTGGCTGCGCAGGAATGTCGGCACCAACGACTCCGGCGCTGGCCGGGCAACTGAGTTCGCTCGCGCCAGTCCATCACCGATTTGCGCAAATACGATGCTGGCCGGCGACGCGGCCAAGCAGGCGGAATACGCCGCACAAGCTGGCGCAATTCCAGCAGGCGCTGCTCGCCGACCTGCGCGATACCTTCCAGCTTTTGCAGCAGCAGGACGACACCACGCCGCCGCGCGTGGACGATTTGCCGCCGGCCTTGCACCACCGGTTTGTGGGCGTGAACGGGAAATTTTTGATCCAAGTTTATCCCAAGCAGGATGTCTGGCAGCGCGCGCCGCAGGAAAAATTCGTCCAGCGAATTGCGCACGGTGGATCCCAACGTCACCGGCACGCCCGTGCAGCTTTACGAATATGAAACGCTGCTCAAGAACAGCTATGTGCAGGCGGCGTGGTATTCGCTGGCGGCGATTGCGCTCATGGTGCTGTTCCATTTCCGCAGTCTGGGCGCGGTGATTTTGGCGCTGGTTCCGGTCGGCATCGGCACGCTCTGGCTGGCCGGCTTGATGGGTTGGGCGGGCGTGCCGATCAATCTGGCGAACATCATGACGCTGCCGCTGGTCATCGGCATCGGCGTCACCAACGGCATCCACATCTTGAACCGCTACGCCGAGGAAGGCACGCCGGGCATTTTGTCGCGCAGCACCGGCAAGGCGGTGCTGGTGTCGGGGTTGACGGCCATCGCGGGATTCGGCAGTCTGATTCTCGCGCAACATCGCGGCATTCGCAGCCTGGGCATCATCATGTCCGTCGGCATTGCGACGTGCATGATTGCCGGACTAACTTTTTTGCCGGCGCTGCTGAATTTGATCGGCCGCTGGCGACCGCTGATTAAAAAACCCGATGCCAGCAAAAATGCCGACACCGGGTCAGGAGGAACCGAGGTAAAAACCTCAATTGAAAAGTAAAATAGGGAAAATGAGCCAAAGTCAATATCATTGTTAAAATACATGTCAAACCAGGCAAAAAACGGATGAACAAAATGCCAATAACGATAACGAGCAGTGCGGATTCGCGATTTGCGCAATATGTCTTTGCGAGGCGTGTTTGCCTTGGTTTTGTGGGAATAGTCATTTCGTTTTATACGACGGTGGCAGCCGAAGCCGAAACGCACATGGGCTTTCTGTTTGACCAGCTTCCAATTGACTCTGGAAGACGGCTGTCGCACGGAAGCCGCCGGACCGTTTTATTATTCGCAACAGACTGATTCCGAAAACATCTAGGCCATTCCGCCATTTTATTCCTATGACCGCAATCCAGCCGTGGAATTCGCATGAAGATGATTTTCTGTATCCGCTGCTGACCCACATCCGCTACGGCCAGGAACGGCGCTGGCAGTTTTGCCAATTGATCAGCACCTCCTGCGGACGGGAACCAGATGATGCGGATACAAAACGCTTCACGCTTTTTCCGTTTTATTTCCAACAGCGCGCCCCGGACACCAATTTAAATTACACCGCGCTTTGTGCCGTTCTATGGCCGGCTCAAAAACCGGCTGTTTCGCGATGAAATTTATTTCATCCTGTTTCCGGTTTTTGGCGAGACGCGCAAACGCGATATTGTCACCGACAATTATTTCTATCCGTTTGTTCCACGTCCGCCATGGCGACGGGCTGGACGGCTGGCAGGTCTGGCCGTTTGCCGGGCGCGAACACAAGGACGTGACCACGCAGACCAACGGCTTTGGCGATGTCACGTCTGATCGGCGGTCACGACCAGTCATTTTATCTCTGGCCGTTTTATCTGAGCGCAAGACAACGGCATCGGCACCGACAATCCGGAAAAATTCCGCGCCTCGATCCCGTTTTTTGCCATCAGCCGCTCGCCGCAACGCGATTCCACGTCCGTCCTCTGGCCCTTTTTCGCCTCGATTGACGACCGCGCGAAAAAATATCACGAATGGCAGGGGCCGTGGCCGTTTGTGATTTTTGCGCGCGGCGAAGGCAAGCACACCTCGCGCGTTTTCCCCCTGTTCAGCCAGTCGCACAACGGCGTCAAGGAAAGCGATTCCTACCTCTGGCCGCTTTACACTTTCAAGCGCACGCAGGCCGATCCGCTCGACCAGCAGCGCACGCGCGTGCTGTTTTATCTTTATTCGCGGCTGTCGGAAAAAAACACCGAGACCGGCGCGGAAAGGACGCGGCTGGACATGTGGCCGTTTTTCACCTGGCACCGCGATTTCAACGGCAACGAACGCCTGCAAATCCTCGCGCCGCTGGAACCGGCCGTGCCGGACAATCCCGGCATCGAACGCAACTGGTCGCCGCTCTGGTCGCTCTGGCGCGCGGAGGACAACCAGAAGACCGGCGCCGGCAGCCAGTCGTTTTTATGGAATTTGTATCGCCGCGAGACCGCGCCGGGGCATAAAAAAGTCTCGCTCCTGTTCGGCCTTTTCCAGTATCAATCCACCAAGGAAACGGAGCGGACGAAACTGTTTTATTTCACCGTTTCCAAACGCCGCCGCCCAAAAAATAAACCGCAAACAACCATGTTTGAAAATGTCGGAGAAATCGTCCTGTTGTTCTGGCGCACGCTGCTGGCCCTGCCGCAGGCGTGGCGGCAGCGGCAGAAGGTCTTCGAGCAGTTTTTCGAGATCGGCAACGCCAGCCTGCTGATGGTTTGCGTGCTGTCGTTTTTCATCGGCGGCGTCATCGCCCTGAATTTCGGCCCGCCGCTGGTGGAACGCAGCCTGGCCAACGCCGTCGGCGGCGTGGTGGGCCTCGCCATCGCCAAGGAACTGGCGCCGGTGATGATGGCCATTTTGATCGCGGGCCGCATTGGCTCGGCGATGGCGGCGGAAATCGGCTCGATGCGCGTCTATCAGGAAATTGACGCGCTGCGCACGATGAACATCAACCCGATTCATTATCTCGTCCTGCCCCGGATCGTCGCCATCGCGCTGGCGCTGCCGCTGCTCGTCGTGTTTTCCATTCTCGTCGGCTGGTTCGGCGGCGCGATGGTGGCGGATTTGAACCAGCACATGGAAATTCCGTTCAAGGCGTTTTTTTCCGATTTGAAAAACCTCGTGGCGTTGAAGGACGTGGCCAACGGCGTGTTCAAGAGCTTTTGCTTTGCGGTCATCATCGGCGTGGTGTCGTGCCATCAGGGATTGACCACCATCGGCGGCCCGCGCGGCATCGGCCGCTCGGTCACGAAGGCCGTGGTGAACTCCATCGTGCTCATCGTGATTTTTGACTATCTGCTCACCCGCTTGTTGCTGCAATGAACAGCTCGAACAACCCACATTGCCGGTGTCAGCCTCGTTGTGCGGGGCTTGCACAAGAGTTTTGGCGGACAAAAAGTGCTGGATGGCATTGATCTGGAAGTCCAGCCCGGCGAAATTTTTGTCATCATGGGGCCGAGCGGCAGCGGCAAAAGCGTTTTGCTCAAGCATCTGATCGGCCTCGAAGAGCCGGATGCCGGCGAAATCCTCATCAACGGCGAATCCATCAGCACGCCGGAAATCGCCGCGAAATACCGCATGGCGCTGGTGTTCCAGTCCGGCGCGCTGCTCAATTCGCTGACCGTCGGCGAAAATGTCGGGCTTTACCTGACCGAACACCGGCTCAAACCGCCGGCGGAAATTGAAAAAATCGTTTCCGAAAAACTGGAGGATGTCGGCCTCAAGGACGCGATGGACAAAATGCCGTCCGAACTTTCCGGCGGCATGAAAAAGCGCGTCGCCATTGCCCGCGCGCTGGTCATCGAACCGCAGTTGATTCTTTACGACGAACCGACGAGCGAACTGGATCCGCTTTCGTCCGTGGTCATCGGCAACGAGATCTTGAACCTCAAACGCCGCATCAGCGTCACTTCGCTGGTGGTGTCGCATGACCGCGACCTGGCGTTTGGCGTGGCCGACCGCATTGCGGTCATCGCGGACGGCAAAATCATCACCGTCGGCACGCCGGACGAAGTCAAAAATTTCAACAGACCCGCTCGTGCAAAATTTTCTGCACGCGGATTTCAAACGTGAAAATTAATTCATTCCGCCTATGAAAAACTCACTCGAAACCAAGCTCGGCATTTTTGTCTTTCTGGCGGTGTTCGCCGCCTGGCTCATTGTTGAAACCCTGGGCAGCGCCGACTGGTTCCACCACGGCTACCACGTCAGCGCGCAGTTCGACACCGTGCAGGATTTGAAGCCGGGCGACCGCGTGAAAATGGCCGGCGTCGAAATCGGCCGCGTGGAGGACATCCAGCTCACGGACACCAAGGTCAGGGTGATCATGAAACTGCACGACGACGCCATGGTCAAAACCGACAGCAAGGCCAGCATCAAATTCACCGGCCTGATGGGGCAGAATTTTGTGGCCATAGATTTCGGTTCGCCGGACAAACCCAGGGCCAAAGACGGCACGGAGCTGGCCACCGTCGAGCAGCCGGATTTGAGCGCCATCATGACCAAGCTGGACGGAGCGGTGGATGGCATCCAGAACATGACCAAAGCCTTCTCGAGCGATGACATCCATAATTTGTTCGGCCCGCTCGGTGATTTCTTCAAGAGCCACAAAGATGAACTCGGCGGCGACGATTGCAAACATCACGAACATCACCGGCCAGATCGCCTCCGGCCAGGGCACGGTCGGCAAGCTGATTTACGAGGACGCGCTGTATTCGTCGGCGCTGACCACGGTGACGCAATTTGCAGACGACCGCCGCGAATGCCAACGACATGATTGCCTCCATAAAGCTCGTGGTGACCAACGCCGCCGCCGGCCAGGGCACCATCGGCAAGCTGCTGACCGATGAAACGCTTTATCACTCGGCCACCGGCTCAATGACCAACCTGAACCAGATTTTGCTCAAGATCAACCAAGGCAACGGCACCATCGGCAAACTGGTGAACGACCAGGAATTTTACAAAAACGCCAAGCTCTCGCTCCAGAAACTCGACAAGGCGGCCGACGGGCTGGAAGACCAAGGCCCGTTGAGCGTCCTCGGCATCATGGCACCAATTGGGCAAGTTTCTGGCGGTTGTAAAAATTGCAAATTGAAAAAGGCCAGCCCCAGATTTTTCAACACCTGCACGGTGGCGGGCGCCTTGTTCAGCGTGTAAAAATGCAGGCCGGGCGCGCCGGCGCGCAGCAGCTCCTCGCACTGGCGCGTGGCGTATTCGATGCCAAATTTCATCGCCGCCTCATCATCCGTGCCGAGCGCATCCAGCTTTGCCCGCAGCGCCGGCGGGATTTTCGCGCCGCACAGTCTGCGTGAATCTTGGTGATCTGCGTCGCGCTCAAAATGGAGACGACGCCGGGCACGAGCGGCACGGTCACGCCGAGCTTGCCGGCCACGTGGTCGCGGAATTCAAAATAATCCGCGTTGTCGAAAAACAGTTGCGTGACCACGAAATCCGCGCCGGCCTCGACTTTTTCCTTCAAGTGCCGCCAGTCGGCGTGCTTGCCGTCCTTGCAGGCGATGTGGCCTTCGGGAAAACCGGCGACGCCGGTGGAAAAATCGCCCTGCTCGCGGATGAATTTCACCAGTTCCGAGGAAAATTCAAAGCCGCCGGGCGTGCGGCTGAAATTCGCCGCCGCCGGGCGGATCGCCGCGCAGGGCCAGGATGTTTTTGCAGTCGAGCGCGCGGATTTTTTCCAGCAGCGCGCGGACTTCCTCGCGCGTGTGGTTGACGCAGGTGAGATGCGCGAGCGCCGGCAGGCCGTGCTGGCGCTGGATCGCGATCCACGATCTGCAAGGTCTTTTCGCGCGTGCTGCCGCCGGCGCCGTAGGTGACGGAGCAAAAATCCGGCCGCGCCGCCAGCAGCGCGGGAATTTGTTTTTCAAACAGCGCGCGGTCGCCTTCGTCGGTTTTGGGCGGGAAAAATTCAAAGGAGACGACCGGTTTGCCGGCGGCTTTCTTTTCGGCGTAGATGTCGCGGATGAATTTCATTCGCCCATGATTTACGATTTGCGATGGACTTGGAAAGCCCAAACTGGGTTGCGCCAGTTGGCCGACTTGCCGTCAGGAAATGGACGGTCAACGTGGATCAGCGACGTGGCCGAGGAACAAGCACGCGCCGCTCGCGCGATGTTGAATGGCGAACAAGAATGGACGATCCACATTCACTTCCACAGGCTTGGGTTTTTCCATTTGGATCTCCGAAAGATTAGACATAGCCACGGCTGTTGCGGCGGCGGCTTCGGTTCCATTTTCGTCCAAGTTGAGGAATGTTTTATGGAAGACTGCCGAAATATAAAGATAATCATTCGGGCGGCGCGGCGCCATGCGGTCGAAATTAGCGCTGCCTTCGGGAATATCAAACGCGGTTTTCATGCCAAGCGCCTGGAGGGACTGGCTCAACAGAACCGTCGGCGGCGCGATTTTGAATTTGGGCAGGAAAAGATTCACGTCGCGTTCCGGCAACGCGGCGCACGAGGCCAGAGTATCGGCGGTCAATCGTGCTTCCAACTGTGCCAGTCCATTTACGTCGTCGGGCAGCAGGATGAGGAACTGGATGTCTCCGCCATTGTAAGGAATCGTCACGGCGGTGAAACCGTCGCGCTTTTCGTAGCCAAATGTTTTCACCATGTTCATTGTCGGCACATCCACCGCCGCTCCGCCGGCAACGTGAAACGGACGGGGCTTGGTGAAATATTCTGGGAACGGTTCCGCCCAGGGCGCTTTCAGGTAGATGGCATTGACCAGCACGAGCCGCGTCAAGTCGTCCGGCGGACTGGGAATCAGGTTTTGGATGCGCTGCATGGTTTGCTGTGCCACCCAGTCATTGATGGTCTTCGTCGCCCCGCCCGCGTCATGCATGAAATCCAACGCCTTGAACGGCGCATCGTAATTGGTTTTGGTCAATGCAAGGAACGGTTCGCGAAATTCGTAGCCTTGCTGCCCGAACAGGCGGTTGGCAATCGCGAGTTTGATGGGTTCATTGTTCAAGCCATAGTGCTTGCTGCGTTTAGCGAGTAGGAGGCTGCGCTGCAGCACCTCGCCAAGCGCCTTCTGCAATTCCGCGAATGAGCGGTGCAACGCCGCCTCATCCGACGGATAATGCAACACCTTCATCAGTTCCTCGCGCGTCGTGCCGTCCGCGCCGGCATAAGTCATCGCCAGCGCGGTTTGAATGGAATAAGGCGAGAGCAAGTTGTTCGCGCCGGTTCCGCCGACTTGGTGAAGCAAATCTATCCCCAACGCATTGACGGCGGTGGCGGCGGTGGAAGCCGTATCGGCGGCGAATGCAGGCATGGCAAGCATCAGCAGCAGTAGCAGCGCGGTTTTCATGGTCTGTAACTTTCTATGTCCCGGCATTTGATTTTGGCCGGTAACAAACACGCCAAGGCGCGTCAACCGATCAAAGGGATGATTCGGTTTTTTTCTTGGGCCGGATGCGCACGAACTGGTCAAGCTGCGAGACGGCGATTTTTCCATCGCCCGGCGTGCCGGTGAGCGCGGCGGATTGGATGGTTTCAACCACGGCCTGGACCTGGTCGTCTTCCACAAACAGAAGCAACTGCCGTTTTGGAATAAGTCCGACCTGGGCTTCGTTGTCCTGGTTCGCCGGCTCATAAAGTTGGGAGAAGCTTGGCAGGCTGGCGAGTCCCAAGGTTTCGATGATGGTCGCGTTTGTAATGCCCAGGCGGGCAAGCGCCTTCAGGACGTAAGATTGTTTGTGGGGCCGGATAATGGCTTCAATGCGTTTCATGTTCTATTTTTTAATCCAGGATGATTCGCGGCGAAAGTTTATTCCTCAAACAATGCCTGTGCAAATTGTTTGGCGTCGAAAGGCTGCAAATCGTCCGGCTGCTCGCCCAGGCCGATAAATTTGATCGGCAGGCCGAGTTCCTTTTGGATGGCCACCACCATGCCGCCTTTGCTCGTGCCGTCCAGCTTGGTCACGATCAGGCCGGTGAGCGGCACGGCCTTGTGAAATTCGCGCGCCTGCGTCAGCGCGTTCATGCCGGTGCTGCCGTCGAGCACGAGCAGGACTTCGTGCGGCGCGCCCGCGAGTTGCTTGCCGATGACGCGATGCAGCTTCTGCAATTCCTGCATCAGGTTGTGCTTCGTGTGCAAACGTCCCGCCGTGTCAATGAAAAGATAATCCGCCTGGCGCGCCTGCGCGGCGGTCACGGCGTCGTGCGCCACGGACGCGGCGTCCGCGCCGTAATTGCCGGCGATGACTTCGACTTTCAATCGTGTTCCCCAAAGTTTGATCTGCTCAATCGCCGCCGCGCGGAACGTGTCGCACGCGGCGAGCAGCACGGTTTTTTTCCGCGCCTGAAAATAATTCGCCAGCTTTGCGCTCGTGGTGGTCTTGCCGGTGCCGTTGACGCCGACGATGGAAACCACGCAGGTGCCGCCGGGGATTTCGCGCAGCTTCGGATTGTTCGTGGAAAGGCTTTTCTCGATTTCCGCCCGGGCGATGGCGAGATAGTCGAGACCGGCGCCGCCTTGCGTTTCGTAGGTTTTCTTCACCGCGTCCACGATTTGCGCGGTCATCGCCAGGCCCAGATCGGCGGCGATGAGCGCTCTCTCGATTTCTTCCAGCGACTCGGCGGTGAGCTTGGGCGAACGTGTGACGATGCGTTTGATTTCGTGCGTGAGCTTGGCGTGCGTCTTGGCGAGGCCGGCTCTGAATTTGGAGAAGAGACCCATGTTTTAGCCACAGATTCACACAGATGGACACAGATTCAAAAAATCTGTTTCAACAAATCAGTGTTTATCCGTGTGGTTTTAGTTTTCGTTCCGATACCTTGGCTTTGAGTTTTTCAACGTGTGCGTAGGGCAGTTTCACGGTGCCGATGAGCGGCTTGTTTTTGCTGAACCCGTGGCAGTCGCTGCCGCCGGTGACGAGCAGATTGTATTTCTCCGCAATTTCCAGATAGCGCTCGGCCATCACGGTGGAATGCTTGGTGTGGAAACATTCGATGCCGTCCAGCCCGGCTTTGACGAGATCGGGAATGATTTCGTCCGTGCGGTTCAACCCGGGATGCGCCATCACCGCCAGACCGCCGGCCTGATGAATCAACTCGACGCCTTCGAGCGCGGACATTTTGGTTTTTGGCACCCAGGCGGGCCGGCCTTTTTTGAGATATTTTTCAAACGCCTCGTCGAGGTTGCCGATGAGTTTTTCCTTCACCAGCGCGCGGGCGACGTGCGGGCGGCCGGGCGATTTGCAGTTCGCCAGCGCAAAAACGGATTCGGACTTCAGCGGAATGCCCAGCTGGTTCAGCGCGGCGCACATTTCGTTGATCCGGTTCTGGCGGACGGACTGAAATTTTGCGATCCGGTCCAGCAGCACCGCGTTTTCCGTGTCGAGAAAATAGCCGAGGATGTGGACCTCGGTGTCGTCAAATTCGGCGGTGAGTTCCGCGCCGGAGATGAACTCCATCTTCGCCGCCGCGCAGGCCGCCGCCGCGCGGTCGCAACCTTCCACCGTGTCGTGGTCGGTCAGCGCGATGCACGCCAGCCCGCAGTTTTGCGCGCGTAAAACCAGTTCCTCCGGCGTGAACGTGCCGTCGGAAAACTGCGTGTGCAGATGCAAATCCGCGAACTTCATTTGACTGTTTTTCCCGGACGCATCAGTTCGCCGCGCACCTTGTCGAGGATGCCGTTCACGAATTTGCCGCTGTCTTCGGTGGAAAATTTTTTGGCGATGTCCACAGCCTCGTTGATGCTCACGACCGGCGGGATGTCGTCGCGAAAGAGCATTTCGTAAATCGCCAGCCGCATGACGTTGCGGTCCACGGCGGCGATGCGGTGGAACTCCCAGTTCTTCGCGTGGCTTTTGATTTTTTCATCAATCGCGTCGCGATGCTCCAGCGTGCCGCGGATGAGCGGTTCGGCGAACAGGCGCATCTCCGCCTCCGCAACCGTGGGCGGCGGCAGCTCGGTGACTTCGCCCCATTTGGCCGAACCTTTTTCGTCCTCGATGGCGGCGGCGCGCTGGGAATTCCAGAACGTCGCCAGTTCGAGTTCCAGATTGTCCGGCGGGTTTAGGTCATGCTGAAACAGAAATTGCACGGCGCGTTCGCGCGCTTCTCGTCGTTTGCCCATGACCGAAGTCTAAAGCCTAAAGTCCAAAGTCCAAAGTCAAATCACGCGGCCGGAGGTGGAGTTTCTATCTTGCATTACCGCGTGGCTCTTGCATAATACTCTTCGTTATGAAATCCATTATTATTGTTTTAGTTGCGGTCATCGGCCTGTTGTTTCTCAACGGTTGTAGTTATTACTACTAAGGCTGTCAAGTCGCGCGCGGGGTCGTTTCCGTCCGCCGGCGTGGGCTGAACCATGCGAGTCAACAAGTTGCTGCACACGCGCTACCGCGTGAACGATCTGGAGCGCACGGTGAAATTTTACCGCGACGTTCTTGGTCTTGAAGAAGTCAAGCGCCAGAAGTCGCCGCGCGGCTCGGAACTGGTTTTTCTCCGGACGCCCGGCAGCGAGGAACTGCTTGAAATCACCTTTTTCCCCGGCAGCGGTCCGGTGCAGGTGCAGCCCGATCTGACGCACCTGGCGTTTGAGGTGGAGAGTCTGGCCGAATTTGAACAGCATCTCGCCGCGCACGGCCTGAAGTTTTCCGACGGCCCGACGACGAGTTCGGGCGGCACGATCTTCGCCTTCATTGACGCGCCCGAAGGCTACGAAATCGAGTTGATTCAAAAAGGACAAGGCATCTGTTAAATTCCAAAACTTCCAACTCCCAACTGCTAAAAATAAATCAAATGAGCGTTCTCATCGTCGGTTCCACCGCGCTGGATTCCATCAAAACTCCCAAGGCGGAAAATCCGCGGCTGCTCGGCGGCTCGGCCAGCCATGCGGCGGTCGCGGCGAGCTTTTTTTCGCCGGTGAAATTGATTGGCGTCGTCGGCGAGGATTTTCCAAATAAATACCTGGAACTTTACCGCCGGCACAAAATTGATTTGGGCGGCCTGCAAATTTTGCCGGGCAAAACATTTCATTGGTCGGGCGAATACGAGTTGAACATGAACAACCGCCGCACGCTGCTGACCGAACTCGGCGTGTTTGAAAATTTCACGCCGCATCTGCCGGACGCGCACAAGGCGTCGCCCTTCGTTTTGCTCGCAAACATTGCGCCGTCGCTCCAGCATCACGTTCTCGATCAAATGTCGCGGCCAAAATTTGTCGTCGCCGACACGATGGATTTGTGGCTGAACATCGCGCTCGACGATTTGCTGAAACTTCTGCCGCGTCTTGACGGTTTTGTGCTAAACGACAGCGAGGCGCATCAGTTGACGAAGGAAGACAACGTTCTCGCCGCGCTGAAAAAAATTCACACGCTCGGCCCGAAATACGTCATCGTAAAAAAAGGTTCGCACGGCTCGATTTTGTCCGGCCCGAAAGGATTTTTCATCTGCCCCGCCTATCCGTTGTCCAAAGTGGTGGACCCGACCGGTGCGGGCGATTCCTTTGTCGGCGGCATGATGGGTTATCTCGCCAGCGCGAAAGGCTCGATTGACGCGAACATCCGCCGCGCGATGGTCTATGGCAGCGTCACCGCGTCGTTCTGCTGCGAAGGTTTTGGTTTGAATTCCACCACCAAAACCAAGCGGGCCGCCATCGAAAAGCGCGTGAGCGAACTGGCAAAGCTGACGCGGTTTTGACCGGATCTCAAATTTTTGCCAGTGGATGCAAAAAACCATTGCAAATAAATTCAAGAAACGTAACTATTCCGGGCATTCACCCGTCAACCGAAATGACCGTTGCACAATTGACCAACAACATTCACACCTGCACATGAAAAAGTCTCTGACCCAAACACCCATTAACCGCCGCCATTTTCTGAAGGCCGCCGGAGCCGCGATTGTCCTGCCCACACTGTTGCCCGGCTCCGTTCTGGGTCGCAACGGCAAGATTGCGCCATCGGGCAAAATTCACATGGGCGTGTTGGGCTGGGGCATGCAAGGACCGAGCAACACGAATTCCTTCCTGGTGGAGGAGGATTGCCAAGTGGTCGCCGCGTGCGACCTCGACAAAAATCATCTGCAACAGGCGGTGGACACCGTCAACGAGCACTACGGCAACAAGGACTGCGTGGCGTATCACGATTATCGTGAAATGATGGCGCGGCCCGACCTGGACGCGGTGATGATCGCCATTCCCGATCACTGGCATGCCTTGGCGGCCACGGAAGCCGCGCGGCACGGTTTGGATATTTACGGGGAAAAACCGCTGGCCAAAACCATTGCCGAGCAGCAGGCCATCGTGAAAGCGGTCGAAGAAAACAAAGTCATCTGGCAGACCGGTTCCTGGCAACGCTCGCAGCCGCCGTTCCACAAGGCGGCGGAAATTGTCCGCAACGGACTCATCGGCGAAGTGACGCGCGTCGAGGTGGGGCTGCCGTCCGGCCATTTTGATTTTGCCGGCACTGTGCCGGAGTTGCTGAAAAAGCTGGCCACCTTGCCGGAAAAAATCACCGACCTGACAAAAATCACGCCGGGCACCGCCGCCTGGAATCTGGCCGTCAGCGAACCGCCGTCCGATTTTGATTACGAAACCTGGATCGGGCCATCGAAGATGGAACCTTACATCAAGCAGCGTGTCCACATGGACTGGCGCTGGAACTACAACACCGGCGGCGGGCAGTTGATGGACTGGATCGGCCATCACGGCGACATCGCGCACTGGGGATTGGGCTTTGACCGCACCGGCCCGTCGGAAGTCGAAGGCCACGGCGAATTTCCGGCCCCCGACGCTCTCTGGAACACGACCGGCAAATATCGCATCGAAGCCCGTATGACAAGGCCGTCACGCAGTATCCGCAGGATGTCACCATGATCATTGCCGGCGGATATGACGACATCCGCAGCGGCACCAAATGGATCGGCACCAGCGGCTGGGTTTGGGTGGATCGCGGCGGTTTTGAAGCCTCCAATCCGGAATGGAAAAAGGGCAAAACCTGCCCGATGAACTGCGCAAAGTGAAACTTTACGAGTCGCCCGGCCACTGGCGCAATTTCCTTGACTGCGTGAAGTCGCGCCAGCCCACCATCGCGCCGGTGGAAACGGCGCATCATTCCGCGATCCCCGGCCATCTCGGTTTGATCTCCATGCTCACCGGCCGGAAAATCCGACTGGGACGCCAAAACGAAAATATTCTCGACGACAGCGAAGCCAGCAAATTGCTGACCCGCCCGTATCGCGCCCCGTGGCATCTGGCGTGATTTAATCGAAATCGTCAATCCGGCCCGCGGCTTCAGATGGAAAAACCATTGTTGCGTCGCGCCGGTTTCCGGCTATGATTTTTAAAGGTTAAAACTCAGCCAGAAAACACTATGATTACAAAAATCAGTTCGTTTCGGACTTGGCCGGCGTTCAGGCTGGCATGCCTGTTTTTGGCGGCGGCCGCGCATTCACCGGCTGTCAAACCATGCCGTCCGGGCGTTCATCGGCGAAGCCCCCGGCGGAGCAGACCCATTCGGAAACGATCGTTTTGCGCGAGGGCGACGTGCTTAAAATCACCTTCCCCGGTTCGCCCAATCTGGACACCGCCCAACCAATCCGCCGCGATGGCAAACTTAACCTGCCGTTGATCGGCGAAGTGGACGGCGGCGGGCATGACGCCGGATGACTTGCAGAAAAAACTGGTGGATCTTTACGCCGCGCAAATTTCCTCCAAGGAAATCACCGTGCAAGTGCAATCCTCGACGTTTCCCGGTGTTTGTCACCGGCCAGGTGGTGCATCCGGGCAAAGTTTTATCGGATCATCCCATCACCGCGCTGGAAGCCGTCATGGAAGCGGGCGGGTTTGACTACAACACCGCCAACATGAAAGAGGTCAAGGTCGTCCGCAATGAAAACGGCGTGATGCAGCACTTCACCGTGAATCTGAAGGCCGTGCTGGCCAAGGCACGGAAACCAAACCTTTTTATCTCAAGCCGCAGGACATCGTGTTATGTGCCGGAACGGTTCTCGGCGTTTTAGGTTTTGCTGATGCCGAGCTTTTCCATCAGTTCGTAAAGCGTCGGGCGGCTCAAGCCCAGTTCGACGGCGGCGGGAGCGATCTTGCCGCCGTGTTTTTTCAACGCCTGCTGCACCATCTGCCGCTCCACCGCTTCGCGCGCGTCCTTCAAGGTGACGACATTGGCATCCCAGCCCGGCGGAATTCAATTCCAAGTCGGTCGCCGTCACGCGTTTGCCCTCGGCCATGATGACCGCGCGCCGGACGCAATTTTCCAGTTCGCGCACGTTGCCCGGCCAGTCATGCTTGTTCAAGGCGCGGATCGCCTCCTGGTCAAAGGCCAGGTTCGGCTTGTTCACTTGGGCGGCAAACCGGTTGAGGAAAAATTGCGCGAGCAGGCGGACGTCGTTGTCGCGGTCGCGCAACGGCGGCAACACCATTTGCACCACGGCCAGCCGGTAAAATAAATCCTCGCGGAACGTGCCGGCCGGCATGGCCTTTTTCAGATCGGCGTTGGTGGCGGCGACCACGCGGGTGTTGATGTGGATTTCCTGGCGCCCGCCGACGCGCTCGATGGTTTGCTCCTGCAAAAAGCGCAGCAGCTTCACCTGCAACGGCAGCGGGATTTCGCCGATTTCATCCAGAAACAGCGTGCCGCCGCTGGCGGTTTCAATCCGGCCTTTGCGCTGGACGTGCGCGCCGGTGAACGCGCCTTTTTCGTGGCCGAACAATTCGCTTTCCAGCAGCGTTTCGGGAATCGCGCTGCAATTGATGGCGATGAACGGCCCGGCTTTGTTGTTGCTCCGCTGGTGAATGGCGCTGGGCGACCATTTCCTTGCCCGTGCCGCTTTCGCCCAGAATCAACACCGGCGCGTCGGTCGTGGCCACTTTGCGGATGGTTTCAAAAATCGGCCGCATCTGCGCGCTCGTGCCCAGCATCCCTTCAAACGAATCGCCGCCGCATCAGCTGCTGCATGGCGGCGTATTCCTTCTCCAGTTGCGCGACGTGGAAACAGCGCTTGAGCAGAAATTTCACTTCCTCCATCTCGACCGGCTTGGACAAAAAATCGTAGGCGCCGGCGCCGATGGCGCGCAGCGCGTTTTCCTTTTCGCCCTGGCCGCTGATGATGACCACTTTGACCAGCCGGTTCAGCGCGAGCAAATCGGACAGCGACGGCCAGCCCTTCTTCCGGGATTGCCCGGATGCGGCGGCAGGCCCAAATCCAGCAGCACCACGGCGGGCTGCGCGGCGCGGAAAATTTCCAGCGCGCTCGGCGCGGTCTTCGGCCAGCAAAACTTCGTAATCCTTCGCCAGCGCCCATTTCATCTGGGTGCGGATTTCCTCGTCGTCGTCAACAATCAGCAGTTTGGGATTCATGATTTTTTCAGCGGCAAAAACACCCGGAAGGTCGTGCCTTTGCCGGTTTCGCTTTCGACTTCGATCCTGCCTTTGTGCGCCTCGACAATCATTTTGCTCTGAAACATGCCGATGCCAAGCCCGTTTTTTTTCGTCGTTTGAAACGGGCGGAACAGCGAGCGGCTCAAAAATTCCGCGGCTCATGCCGCAGCCGTTGTCGGAAACGGCCAGCACCGCCCAGCCGTTGCTCTGGCTGGTCTGGATTTGCACCTGGCCGGCGGACGCGGTCACGGCTTCGCGCGCGTTGAAAATCAGGTTGGTCGCCACCTTCAACATCTGTTCCGGGTCGAAACAACACTTTCGGCAGCGGCGGCAAATCTTTTTTCAGATTGATGCCGGCGGCTTCTTCCCAGCCGGCCAGCGATTTGGCCACCACTTCATTGAGGTCGGATTCGACGGGCTTGATCTGCAATTCGTGGCGGATGGAACCGAGCCGGCCGATGAGGCCGTTGATGTGCGCGACGGTTTTGCGACACGCCGCGCAGCGCGTCCGCGCGGAACGCCGGGTCGTCAAAATGCACCGGCAGATTCTGGAGCATCAGGTTGAGCGTGTTCGCCGTGTTTTTCAGGTCATGGACGAAAAACGCGGACATGGTCTGGAACGCTTCGAGTTCCTTGGTCTGCAAAAGTTTTTGCGACAGGCGCGTGTTGAGCAGGCCGGCGGCAATGTGGTCGCCGATGCACTTGAGCAGATCAAAATCCTGCCAGGTGAACGTCGTGCGCGCTGACGCGGTCGCCCAAAATCATCAGGCCGACAATCTCCTCGCCGACGATCATGGGCACGCAAACGCGGTTGCCGCCTTTGCGAAATTCGTCCGGGTGGCAGCGGCGCAAAACTGCCGCCCAGTTTTCCTTCGCGGCGTCAATGTCCACCGGTTCGCGCTGTGCGTGCAGGGCGTTCAAGCACTTCCGCGAGTTCTTCCTTGTTGGGCCGCAAGGTTTCCGCCTTGGTTTCCGTGAGAAAAGTGGAGGCGGCAAAAACCAGTTGCGACTGCTGTTCGTCCACGAGCCAGATGGTCACCGACAGCGCCTGGAAAATGTCCGTCACCGATTTCACCGCCACCTGGCACAAATCGGCCTGGTTCACGCACGAGGCCGTGGCTTCCGTGAACCGCCGCCACACGGTGCGGTAATCATAAAGCGGACGCTGAAAATGCCGGCTCACAAACCGGCTGAGGCGCAGACGCACGCGGTCGGACAACAGCAAAATGGCCAGCAGCACCGCCGCCAGCAGAAACACAAACGCCTTGATGATGACGTTGTCGCCGAATTTGAACAGGGACACGACTTTCGCCAAAACGCCGATGGCCAGCAGATAAATTCCCGCCAGCAAAATGGTCAGCGAACTTTGCAGCACGGCGTGGGAGGGATAAACGTCCAGGTCAAAATGACCGGCGCGGAACAAGCGAGCGGAGAATCAACAGGCAGCCCACCAACAGCGCGCCGGCATCCACCATCTGCAGCCGGGAATCTATCGTATGGCTCAACAAAATCTGGCTGCTGGTGCAGAAACCGCACGGCGAACAAAACGCCCAGCCCCAAAATCATGAATTTGATCCGCCAGCGCATGATCCCCGACCGCCGCGCGGATAGGTTTTTTCCAGATTGATGCCGACCAGCACGAGGCCCGCCAGCAGAAACAGGAAGAAATAATATCCCGTTGCCCCCAAACTAAACGACCACTGACCAGCGGCGGACTTGGTCGGCGGATGCGATCAATTCCTGGTTGTCAGCGAGAACCAGTGCCAGGGGAACGAGCGAACGCCGCAAACAGCAGAAATTTTCAGCGGCTCAAAAATTCCCGGTAATTGCCGCGCCCGTAGCTTATGGCGAAAAACAGCCAGACGCCCGGCAGCAGGGAACTGGTCAACAGCTTCCAATGCTGCCAGCCGGCCATTTCCTGAACCGACGGGGCCGCCCAGGACAGGCCGCAGAAGACGCTCTCCAAAGCCAGCAGCGCCATGCCGGCCACAAAGGCGAGATGAACGACGGAACGGCGTTCGTTCCAAACCACAATGAAAGCCACGGCACCGCTGAACAGCGCGGCCAAAAAGGCAAACAAAGTTGTAATGTTCATCGCTGGGTTTGATACCGGTCAACCGGATCAGGCTGGCATAAACTGGAAGAAAAAGCAGCAAAGAAATTGCTGGAAACAAATCTTTCACGTCACTAATCTGTCGGCCAATCTTACACTTTTGGCACGCGATGTCAAGCTATTGATTTTAATTGTGTTATGGCGAATTTATTAGTGAATTCTGCAAAAACTTCCATGGAATCGGTCGAAAACCTTTACGATCATGCAAAGGCAAGCTTTCTAAGCCTCACATTGAAGTATATGTATATTATGCTGTATTGCTGTAATTTACAGATTTATACATCCCCATTTTATGAGTTGGCACCGGCTTTGCTTAAAGCTGCTGGAACGTAACATCGAATAACAATTAAAAACCAAAAGGAAAAAATATGAAAATGAACTACAAATTGTCCCTCATCGCTGGGGTCGCTGCCATCATGACAGTGACGACAGCTCAAGCAACCTGGATTGTCGGTCCTACAGCCGCAACTTTAGCCAGTCAAAATACCCCCGGAGACAACATTACTGCCTGGTTTGTTGTTGACCTGACTGCGGGATTATACACTTATGATTACCAGCTTGTAAATACGTCCAGTGATACGATTGATGCTTTCACCGTGTCATTTAATACGACAGGTATCGGCGCGTATCTTGCAGGCAATAATACCTCAATGGATCCCAACACAGTGACTTGGACTTTTGCGCCTGTTGCGTCGGGTGGAACTAGCGGTGTTTTCTTTTTTACATCGCTTGTAGCTCCCACATGGGGTAATGCCGGCGCTTTGGATTCTGTGCCGCCGTCCCCGTGGAGTTCTCTTGCACCTGGCGGGCAGCAAGTGACTGTTCCGGGTGTTCCCGATGGTGGCGCTACGGTGATGCTGCTCGGAGGCGCATTATCTGCGATCGGGCTGCTTCGCAAAAAATTGGTGGCGTAATAAACTAGCCAATTGTTTTCGATGCAATTATTTCAGGGCAGGGATTCAATTCCCTGCCCTGATTTTTTTATTCTTCCGGGATTGACTGGCACAAGGGAGCGCAGATTTCAAACGGCTTGGCGTAAATTCTGACAAACGTTTCGGTCGAAAATCTGCGTAGGGAATCTTAAATCATGCGCATCCGTTTAGTGATTCGGATCAACCGACCGCCGCTTCGAGGTTTGTGATTTCACCCGGTTTGCATTCGGCGTGGACTTCAATCGGGCGGCAGCAGACTTCGCAATCCGTCGTGAACCGCTGGCTGGCAACGCTCGTGTCCACGACCACTTCAAACGTCTGGCCGCAGAACGGGCATTGGAGGTCCGCAAATTCTTCCATGCCGGCAATCTAACCGCTCGCAGCCAAAGTGCAATGCCCTGGCAAACATCGTTTGAGGCTTGCGTCTAAATCTTAATCGAAATCTCCTTCGCCAGCGATTAAGATTACAACAAGATAAGATCAGGAAACGGCAAGTCGGGTGAGTTCGATTTCCTGATCGGTTTTCAGATTTGCCTGTCTGACAAAATTCAGAGATAGTATGCCTCCGTTTTTACGACCCGCTATGAAACCCCAAGTCGAAATCTACGACACGACCCTGCGCGATGGCTCGCAGGGCGAAGGCATCAATTTCTCGGTCGCGGACAAACTCCGCATCGCCGAGAGGCTCGATTCGTTTGGGGTGCATTATATTGAAGGCGGCTGGCCGGGCAGCAATCCCAAGGATCTGGAATTTTTCAAACAGGCCGCGCGTCGAAAATGGAAACACGCGAAAATCGCGGCGTTCAGCATGACGCGGCGCAAAGGCGTTGCCGTCGAAAACGACGATTTGATGCGGCAGATTCTCGAGGCGGAAACGCCCGTCGTCACTATCGTCGGCAAAACGTGGCTGCTGCACGTCACCGAAGTGCTGCGCGCGACGCCAGAGGAAAACCTGGCGATGATTGGCGACACGGTGAAATTTCTGAAGGATCACGGCAAAATCGTTTTTTACGACGCGGAACATTCCTTCGACGGTTTCAAGGACGAACCGGAATACGCGCTGGCCACCTGGCAGGCGGCGGAAAAGGCCGGCGCGGATTGCATCGTGCTCTGCGACACGAACGGCGGCTGTCTGCCGGGTGAAATTTCAAAAATCACCGCCTTCGCAAAAAGCAAATTGAACACGCGCATCGGCATCCACACGCATGATGATTCCGGCGTGGGCGTGGCGAACGCGCTGGCGGGCATTGAAGCGGGCGCGACCCAGGTGCAGGGCACGATCAACGGCTACGGCGAGCGCACGGGCAACTGCAATTTGATCAGCGTGATTCCGCTGGTGCATTTCAAGATGAAAAAGCTCGGCGTGCCGGCGAAATCGCTGCCCAAGCTCAAGGAACTTTCCGAATTTGTGGACGAGATTGCGAACATGCGGCACAACCCGCGTCAGCCGTGGGTCGGGCAGACGGCATTCGCGCACAAGGGCGGCATGCACGTCCACGCGATTGACCGGATCTCGCGCAGCTACGAGCACATCCAGCCGGAGGCCGTCGGCAATTCCCGCCGCGTGCTCATCAGCGACATGTCCGGCCGCTCGAACATTTTGATGAAGGCGGTGGAACTGGGCTTCAATTTGAAGCCGGACACGGCGGAGGTGAAAACCATCATCGCGCGCGTCAAGGAACTGGAAAACGCGGGATACGAATACGAGGCCGCCGAAGGCTCGCTCGCGCTGCTCATCGGAAAAATTTTGAAGCATCGCGAGCCGCCGTTCGCCGTCGAGACATATCACGTTTCCATGCGGCGCGACAAAAAGGAATCCATTTGCGAAGCGACCGTGCGCGTGCGCGTCGGAAAAAAAGTTCACCACGAAGTGGCCGAAGGCGACGGCCCGGTCAATGCGCTCGACGGCGCGCTGCGAAATGCGTTGGCGAAATCATTTCCCAAATTGAAAAAAATCACGCTGACGGATTACAAAGTCCGCATTTTGGATTCCGCCACCGGCACGGCGGCCAAGACGCGCGTGCTGATCCAGTCCGCCGACGGCCGGCGCGAATGGGGCACGGTTGGCGTGAACGAGAACATCATCGAAGCCAGCTTGCAGGCGCTGGTGGACTCGATGGAGTTCGCCCTGTTGAAAAAATAATCCAACTCCGGATGGCTCCGGCCAGAGGGGTTGAAAAATTACAGCAAACCCAGTTGCAGCTTCGCCGCCTCGGTCATCATGCTCTGGTTCCACGGCGGATCCCAGACGAGTTCGACGTTCGCCTCGGCAATCGGTTCGAGCGAGACGAGTTTGTTTTGCACGTCCTGCGCCAGCACCGGTCCCATGCCGCAGCCGGGAGCGGTTAATGTCATTTTGACATCAGCCTTGAAATTGTCCGCGCCGATGGGTGTGAGATGGCAGTCGTAAATCAGGCCGAGGTCCACGATGTTGACGGGAATTTCCGGGTCGTAACAGGTCTTGAGCGATTCCCATACCCGCTTTTCGAGCTGTTCTTGCGTCAGCGGGCCGCGCGGGGCGGAGGCGGTGGCCGTTTGGGCTGCCACTTCCAGACCAAGGGCGTCAGCGTCATTTTCCGCGATGCGGAACATGTTGCCGTTGACAATAACCGTGTAGCTGCCGCCGAGCGACTGCGTGATGTGCGCGATCTCGCCTTTTTGGAGCGTGACTTTGGTGCCGATGGGAACCACCGAGGCTTCCACGTCACGAGTCAAAGTAACCGGGTCATTGGAATTCATAATAGAAATCTTAATTGCACGACATCTTCGCCTGAAACCGGAATGAAATCAATCGCCGTTTAGCCGCCAGCGCATTCGCAAGGCCTTTCGATTTCTGTTGCAGGAATTGTCGCTTGGAATTAACCTAACTGTTACAATTAAATTTGACCTATGCCGAACGCTGCCAAAGAATCCTCCACGGCGAACGATCTGCTGAAAAACTCTTCGCTCTACCGCGAGTTTCAGGCTGAACGCGAAGAAATCCTCAAACACAAGTGGATTGAATCGGAAAAGGCCGGTCGGGACATTGGTTTTGAACAGGCCTTGACGGACTGGATCATCAAGCACCGCGCCAGTTGGCGCAAAAACCGCCAGACCGCCGCCGCGAATTGAACTGACACCGAACGGACGCAATTTGTTCCTTTAACGCCGCCCTGCGAGGCCGCGAAGGAAATTATGAAAACGAAACGCACCACGCGCATCGGCTCCCTCCGGCGGAGCGGATTCGCGATTTTTTATGCCTGAAGCCACCGTTGTCCTTGATGCCGCCGCCATCCAGCGCACGCTCACGCGCATCGCGCATGAGATCGCCGAGCGCAATGAGCACAGCGCCGAGGTCGTGCTCATTGGCATTCCCGTCGGCGGCGATCATCTGGCGGCGCGGCTCGTGAAAATTCTTTCCGGCATCTGGAACCATCCCGTTCCTCTCGGCATCCTGGACACGACGCTGCACCGCGACGATTTGGACCAACGCATGGCGCCGACCGTGCATCCGACGGATATTTCTTTCGACGTGAACGGCAAAACAGTCGTGTTGGTGGATGACGTGCTGTTCAGCGGCCGCACCACGCGCGCCGCGATGGACGCGCTGAATGATTTTGGCCGCCCCAAAAAAATCCAGCTCGCAGTGTTGGTGGACCGAGGCCACCGCGAACTGCCCATCAAGGCGGATTTCATCGGCAAAAACGTGCCGACGGCGCTGGACGAAAAAATTTCCCTGCTGCTCAGCGAAGCCGGCGCAGCGCAGGACGAGGTGGTTTTGAAGAAGCGTTGAATGGTTGAACTGTTAAATCGGTGAATGGGGTTCGCGCTTCCCGCCGCCAGAATTTAACGATTTAACCGTTCAACCAATATGAGCTGGAACCAAAAACATCTGCTGGACATCGAATCGCTCACGGCGGAGGAAATCACCACCGTGCTCGACACCGCGCGCAGCTTCAAGGCCGTCGGCAAGCGCGCCATCAAAAAAGTTCCGGCGCTGCGCGGCAAGACCGTCGTCAATTTGTTCGTCGAGCCGTCCACGCGCACGCGCACCAGTTTTGAACTGGCCGCCATCCGGTTGAGCGCGGACGTCATCAATTTTTCCGCCGAGGCGTCGTCGTTCAAAAAGGGCGAGACGCTCAAGGACACCGCGCTGAACCTGGAGGCGCTTAACGCCGATTTCATCATCATCCGCCACAGCGCCAGCGGCGCGCCGCATTTTCTCTCCCGCGTGCTGGACGCCCACGTTATCAACGCCGGCGACGGCGCGCATGAGCATCCCACCCAGGCGATGCTCGACGCCTTCACCATCCGCGAACACAAAGGAAAAATCGCCGGGCTGAACGTCACCATCCTCGGCGACATCCTTTACAGCCGTGTCGCGCGCTCGGACATCTGGGCGCTGACGAAACTCGGCGCGAACGTCACTCTCTGCGGGCCATCCACGCTGGTGCCGAAAACTTTTGAACAGATGGGCTGCCGCGTGACGCACGACGTGGACGAAGCCATCCGCGACGCGGACATAATCAACCTGCTTCGCATCCAGCACGAACGCCAGCGCAAGACGATGTTCCCCAGCATCGGTGAATACACGCAGCTTTACGGCCTGAACCAAACACGGCTCGCGAGAACCAAATCCGATGCGCTCATCATGCACCCCGGCCCGATCAATCGCGGCGTGGAAATTGATAGCGAGATTGCCGACTGCGGTCGCTCCGTGATTTTGGAACAGGTCACGAACGGCCTCGCCGTGCGCATGGCTGTTTTATTTTTGGTGAACGGCGGGAAAAATCCTGAGCCGGCGTAGCGGCGTGATTCGTGAACTGGCTTGACTCGCCGCCGGTTTGTGGGAGATTCCCACCATGAGCGTTACCTACACCACGCAGATTGACGACCGCTACCGCCCCGGCGCATTGAAGGGCCTCGTGAAACCTCGCGAACGTTACGAGGTGGAAAAAATTTCCGAGCACGAAATCCGCTTCCGTCGGCTGGTGCCGGCGGAACCTGCCCGTCCCCGCATCATCAAGCGCGGTGGCAGAACATTGCTGTCCGGACGGCCCATCACCAACGCGGAGGTGCAAGAGGCGCTGGAGGATTTTCCGTGAAATACCTGCTGGACGTTTCCACCGTCGTCGCCTTGCTCTGGCGCGAACACGACAACCACGCAAAAGCGCGAGCGTGGGCGGCGGGAAAAAAGCTGGCGGTCTGTCCTTTCACCGAACTGGGATTTTTGCGCGTCGTCACCAGCCCGGCCTTCAATGTCACCATGACTGACGCCCGCAAAGTCCTGGAAATTTTTCTGGCCGAAGAAAAACCCGAATTCGTCCCTGCCGACATCCGCGCCCTGCAAGGCGAAGTCGCGCCGAGTTCCAGCAAAACAACTGACTGGTATCTTGCCAACCTTGCGCACGCCCACGGCATGAAATGGGCAACGTTGGATACGCGAGCGAACCACCCGGCGCGGATTTTGGTCGCGTAAAATTATTTTCCGCTTTCCGCTTTTATTTGGAGCCTCCTCACGTCGGCGGCTGCGAAATCAAACGCCAATCGGATGCCACGCGGTCTTGAATTCAATCGTCTCCAGAATCCAATAGGGATTTTCCACCATCGCGGTGAACCAGTCGGCAGACGCGAGCGAATGCTTTGAGTAACGCTTCAAATTGATCGCCGTTCCCGCCTGCAACTTCGCGCTCAACTCCGCGTCGCCCGCGCCATCCACAATTGCATTCACGTCCATGTGCGACGCGATGTGCGGGACAAGTTCGGCGCGCTTGCCGGTCAAAATATTGATTACACCGCCGGGCAGATCGCTCGTCGCCAGAATTTCTGCGAACGTCGCGGCGGGCAGCGGAAATTTATCGGACACGATGGCAATCGCCGCGTTGCCGCTCAAAATCACCGGCGCAACGAGCGACACCAGCGCGAGTAAACTTGGATCGTCCGGCGCGAGCACCACGACCACGCCCGTCGGCTCCGGCGTGGTGAAATTAAAATGCGACGACGCCACCGGGTTCACGCTGCCGAACACCTGCTGATATTTGTCCGTCCAGCCCGCGAAATGCACCAGCCGGTCAATCGCCAGCGTCACTTCGCGTTTGGCCTTGGCCGCGTTGATGTTGGTTGAGCGCGCAATTTCATTGACCAGTTCGCCGGCGCGGTTTTGCAGCATCTCAGCGGCGCGATAAAGAATCTGCCCGCGATTGTAAGCCGTCGCCTTGCTCCAACCGTCCACCGCCGTGCGCGCGGCCACGACCGCGTCCCGGAAATCCTTGCGCGAGGCGTGTGAGAAATTATCCAGGTGTTGGCCCTTCGCGGATTTCGCGGGCAAGCAGCGTCCGCTTTCGCTCCGCGGGAATTTTCCGCCGATGTAGAGTTTGTAAGTCTTTTTGACGTCGAGTCGTGCGCTCATGGCTTCAATCTCACCAGAAACTTCGGCAAAGGGCAATGGCGCGGAATCAATTTTTGTCATTCAGCCAGACCAGCGATTTTTGCGCGCCGCGATTTTCGCGGGCGTAATTCGGAATCGCCAGCAGCGAGCTGCCGTCGCTCCATTTGCCTTGGATGACCATCACGCCGCCGAGCAAATCGCCGCGCCATTCGGTTGTCAGCGAATTCGCATCCGGCGCGAGATTGAGATTCGGCTGGTCGGCGGATTCGACGTTGTAAATCAGCGGGCCGTAGCGCAACGCGACGCGACCGCGATCGGCGGCGATGTGTTCGTCAGCTTTCACCACTTGAATTTCCATCGGCAGTTCGAGTTCGATTTTGTCGCCGGCCTGCCATTCGCGCGTGATGGCGGCGTAACCGTTTTCAATCTTCGCGGAAATGTTTTTTCCGTTCACCGCCAGCGATTTTAATCCGCTGATCGCCGGTGTCGGCGTGTAAAGTTCACTCGTGGTGCGGTTGGGCACGCGCACGAACACCGTGAATTTCTCCGGTTGTTTCGGGTTGACCGTGATGGCGACCTTGCCGCTCCACGGATAATCCGTTTTTTGCACCATCTGAACATCCGTGCCGGCGACGTGCTCGACGTTGATTGTGCTGCCGATAAACAAGTTGACGTAAATCCCGTCGTGGCTCTTTGCGTAAGTCCAGGTCGGGATCATCAGCAGCGTGCGCGGGATGTTGCCGACGCAGCACGGACAGACGTGCCACGGGTAGCGCGGCTTGTCTTCAACGAGCGGATTGTCGTAATAAAAATTCTTGCCGACCAAATCCGTGGAACCAAGCAGCGCGTTATACATCGTCTCCTCGTAAAGATCGGCGTATTTCGCGTCGTGGTAGGCGAGGTTCATTTTCCACTGGAAGAAAATCTCGCCGCAGCTCGAGCAAGCCTCGCAGTAAGCCTCGTTGCGCAACGAATAATTTGCGACCAAAACCCTCGGAGGTTTCGCCGCTGCCGATGCCGCCGGTGACGTAATACTTTTTATTGATCAGATTGTCCCAAAGCGACATCACCGCGCTTTGATAATCCGGGATCATGCGTTTCCGCCGCGACGTCCGCCATGCCGGAGAACAGATACGCCGCGCGCACCGCGTGGCCCACGGCCTCGTATTGCTGCTGCACCGGCGACTGGGTCTGGTCGTAATCCGAACCGCCGTGCCGGCCCCGGCAATCGAGCAAAAATTTCGCAAGCGCGATGTAACTGTCGCCGCGACCGTGGCCCTCCATGTCGTTCACGAAACGACCGAAGCGCACGAGCCCTGCTCCATTTCCTCGTGGCCGTCATACCATTCCTTTTTGCCCGGCCCGATGTTCGCCACCCAGCAATCGGCAAGTTTTTTCGCCGCGTTGTAAAGCCGTTTGTCCGAGCCGCCGGTGAGCGTGTAATGATTGATGGCCGACTCGATGAAATAACCCGCGACGTAGCCCTCGTGATTGCCGCGCTGCGCCGGGTTCCAGCGCGTCGGCCATTGCTTGCGGTCGGCGAGCGTGTAGGCGGTTTGCAAATAGCCGTCCGGTTCCTGCGCGGCAAGAATTTTCGGAATCCAATCCTCCAGCGTCGCCTTCATTTTTTCCTGCGCGGCGATGATGTCCGGGTCGCCCTGCGGATCCACCATCAGCGCGATGCACATGCTCTCGACGGTTTGATGCACCCACGCGTTCGCAAAAACGTAACCGCGCTGCGGCGCGTGCGGCTCGCCGCGCAACGCCTTGGCCGCCTCGATAAAATTATCAATGCCGCCGTCGCCGTGGCCGCGCGGAATGTTCGTGCTGTTGATTTCGTCAATGCAATGCGGAATCCAGTTCACGATGAGCGCCTTCGCGCGAGCGTTCCACAGCGGACTGTTGATTTGGTAGGGCTTGGTGTAGACGACGTCGAGCCGGTTGCGCCGGCGGCGGGGCCACCACCTTCACTTTGAGCGTGGAAGACTGCGGCTCAATTTGCCCCCGCCGACGGTCATTTTCAAAACGTAATCGCCCGGCTTGGAAAAGGTCGCGGTTGTTACCTTGGCATGCACGTCTTCAAATTTCACGCGGCCCGGCCCGGATTCCTTGCTCCACGAAACTTTCGCCGGGGAATTCGATTTCAAGAATTTCACCGTGCCGGACAAATACGTTTTGCCGCCGAGCATCACGTCGCGATCCACGCCGGCGTTGACGCGCGGCGGAAATTCCGGCGACCTGCCGGAATCCAGCACGCGCCACTCCAAAATGCCGGTGGAAAATTTTTCGCTACCGTCCATTTCCAGCCGCAGCTTCGCGGTCGTGATTTCGGGGAACGTCGTGACGTTGAATTTGTCGGCGTCAATTCCGAGGCCGCTGGCATTGGTGATGGCGATGAAATTATTTCCGTCCCAAAATTTCACGCGGCACGCTTTCGGCAGCCGCACGCCCTGATGATCGTCCCACCAATACACTTCAATCTGTTTCGTGCTGATCGGCTGGCTCCAGTCGTATTCCGCCCATTGCGTGCCGGTCTGCGGCCAGTTGCCGTAGCTGCCGCGGCGATTGTCGCGGGAATTGCGCGGCGTGAAACCGTCGTTGAGCGCCGCCAGCGACGTGTCACCGGAAACATAGGAACTCGCCGGCGTCGCCACCACGGCGAGATTCACCGGCGCGCCGACATCTTGCGCGGAAAGCTGGAAGCAAAAAAACAGGCCCGCAAAAAGACAGGCGACATTTTTGGTTGAACGAATGGAGTGCATGGCTACACATTCAACCAAGGCAAATTCTTTCGTAAAGCTCAATCCAACCTGCAATACGCCGCCAGCCCTTGAATTCCGCCTTCGCGACCGAAGCCGCT
This sequence comes from uncultured Verrucomicrobiae bacterium, assembly GCA_963738225.1. Classification (GTDB taxonomy): domain Bacteria; phylum Verrucomicrobiota; class Verrucomicrobiia; order Limisphaerales; family UBA11358; genus UBA11358. Next base: position 40,763 of record CAVTVR010000001.1, on the reverse strand, counting down.
TTCCTTGTAGCCGCCGAACGGACTCGTCGGGTCGAATTTGTTGTAGGTGTTCGCCCAGACGACGCCGGCGCGGAGCTGGTTCACGATCTTGAAAATCTTGCTGCCCTTGTCCGTCCACACGCCGGCGCTCAAACCGTAGGGCGTGTTGTTCGCGCGTTCGACCGCCTCCTCCGGCGTGCGGAACGTCATCACGCTCAACACCGGCCCGAAAATTTCCTCCTGCGCCACGCGATGCGATGCGGTGACGCCGGTCAGAAACGTCGGCGGATACCAGTAGCCGCGCTCCGGCAATTTGCACACGGGTCTGCACCACTTCCGCGCCTTCGTCCGCGCCGCTCTGGACGAGTTCGCGGATTTTTTCGAGCTGCGGCTTGTTGTTGATCGCGCCGATGTCGGTGTTTTTGTCCAGCGGATTGCCGATGCGCAGCGTCTGGATGCGGTCGCGCAATTTTTTCACGACTTTCGGATAAATGCTTTCCTGCACGAGCAGCCGCGAGCCGGCGCAACAGACGTGGCCCATGTTGAAATAAATTCCGGCGATGATGCCTTCGATGGCCTGGTCAATCGGCGCGTCCTCGAACACGATGTTCGCCGCCTTGCCGCCGAGTTCGAGCGTGATGCGCTTGTGGCCGTGCCGCCACGTCGCCCGTCTTGCGACGAGGGCGTCGCAGCCACGATTGCCGCGAGCTGCTTGCCGATTTCCGTCGAGCCGGTGAACGCAATTTTGTTCACGTCCGGATGTTTGACGATGGCCGTGCCGGTGTCGCCGGTGCCGGTGACGACGTTGACGACGCCTTCCGGCAATTCCGCCTCCTGGAAAATCTGCGCGAGCCGCACGAGCGTGAGGCTGGTGGTCTTGGACGGCTTGATGACGACGGTGTTGCCGCAGGCGAGCGCCGGCGCGATTTTCCACGCGGCCATCAGCAGCGGGAAATTCCACGGAATGATCTGGCCCGCGACGCCCAGCGGACGCGGACGTGCGGCCGGGAAAAGCGTATTGCAACTTGTCCGCCCAGCCGGCGTGATAAAAAAAATGCGCGGCGACGATGGGCAAATCCACGTCGCGCGTTTCCTTGATGGGCTTGCCGCCGTCCATCGTTTCGAGCACGGCGAGTTCGCGCGATTTTTCCTGGATGATGCGGGCGATGCGGTAAAGATATTTGCCGCGCTCGCGGCCGGGCATTTTGCTCCAGACTTTTTCGTAAGCGCGCCGCGCGGCCTTGACTGCGATGTCCACATCCTCGGCGTCGCCGAGCGCGATTTCGGTGATCTTGTCCTCGGTGGCGGGATTGATCGTGTCAAAATACTTTCCCGAATGCGGCGCAACAAATTTGCCGTTGATGAACAATTCGTGTCGCGGCGCGATGACGTAATTTTTCGATTCCTCCGGCGCGGGCGCGTAATCCCATTTGTTGCCGAAGTTCAGGCGGCGGTCATTGAGCGGGACGACGGGCGCGTGACGCGGATCAACGACGGCGTGCTGGGCGGAAAGCTTGACGGGCTTGAGTTTGATCTTCGTGGCAGCCATGAGTTGAGGCTAATCTCCAGTGCGGATTTGCAAAAGAGAATAATCGCCGTTTTCTGTTCTGTGCCCTCGCGCCAAGCGGCTTCATTTTTGCGCAAAAAGATTTTGCATTTTTTGCCGCGCGGATTGATAATTTGCGTCGGCGGACGAAAGCTCGGAGTTCCGCCACTTGGCCTAAAACCGGTTCCTCACCACCAAGTTTTGATTTTTATGAGCGGGTTACCTTTTGCACTCATCGCAGCCGCCACCCAACAGGTGGAGCTGCTTTACGTTTGGGATCAGGCGAGACCGGAAGCCAAGGTCATCATCGTCCTGCTGTTCTTTGGCTCCATCGCAGTCTGGTGGATGATGATTTTCAAAGTCATCCAGATGCGGCGGGCGCGGAAGTTAAACGCGCTGTTCGCCGAGGAATTTACCTCGCAGAAAACGGTGCTGGAAATGTTCGACCGCAAGCTGGAAGTCGAAGGTTGTCCGCTTTACGCGGTTTATCAGGCCGGCTGTTCGCAGCTCGATTCGCGTCTGCGCGGGCCGACGGGTGAACGTGCCAAACAGCAGATCAGTCTGAAGAACATGGAGCACATCAAGCGCGCCATCGAAAACGTCGTCGCCAAAGAAAGTTTGAAATTGGAATCCGGCCTGATCCTGCTGGCCATTGCGGTGAGCGGCGCGCCGTTCATGGGGCTGCTCGGCACGGTTTGGGGCGTGATGAGCACGTTCGCCGGCATCGCGCAGTCGCCGCAGGGCGCGACGCTGGCGGTGATGGCGCCGGGTGTTTCCGCCGCGCTGGTGACGACCGTCGCGGGCCTGCTGGTGGCGATTCCCTCGATGTTCGGCTACAACTGGCTCGTTCACAACCTGCGCGCGTTCACGGTCGAGTTGGACAATTTCGCGCAGGAACTGGTTTCCAAAATGGAAACGGAATTTTTAGGAGAGGAATAAAGCCACAGATGCACACAGATGAAACACAGATTAAAAACAAAACCAGAAATTTTCGGATTCGGAAACATCTGTGCCCATCTGTGCCCATCTGTGGCTAAATAAAAACATGCGCCGCTTTTCCCAACGCAATTCGCTGGTGACGTTGAGCGACATCAACATCACGCCACTGCTGGATTTGGCGTTTGTGCTGCTCATCATTTTCATCATCACCACGCCGTTGTTGACGCAGAGCATCGAGTTGAATCTGCCGCGCGGCGGCCAGCCGGACAAAAAATTAAGCAAAAATGACATTCGCACCGTCGAAATTTCCAGCACCGGCTACTACAAATATGAATCCAGACAGATGCCGTTGCCGCAACTTATCCGGCAGCTCGCGCAGGAATATCGCGGCAATGAAAATCTCGTTGTTTATATCCGCGCCGACAAGGAATGTCGTTACGATTTGGTCGCGCAGTTGATTGACGGCTGCCAGAAGAACAACATCAAGCGCTACTCTCTGCGCACCGACCCGACGCCAAAATGAAAACCCCGGATTTCAGACCGTGAACCGGCTGCAAAAAAAATGTCTCATCGCCGCCGCCGGCACGCATCTGCTGGTGGTCGTGGCGGTGCTGTGCTCCGGCTTCATCGCGTCAAAACCGAAGGCGGACGATTCGCAAGTGCTGGACGTGATTCCAGCAAACTTGATTGACGCCGCGTTCAACAGCGGCGTGAAAGGCGCAAAACCGCCGCCGCCCGCACCTGCGGTCAAACCGGTGGAACCATCGCCGCAATCCACGCCGGAACCGCCGCAGCCGGCGGTGAAACCGGTTGAGCCGGTTCAGCCGCCGGAGGAGAACAAGCCGGCGGAAATTCCCGAACCCAAGCCGAAGTTGAAAGAGCATGTCATCAAGCCGGACATGACCGTTGTCAAACATGAAAAGCCCAAGGCTATGGACAACTCCGCCGCCGAAGCGGAAAAGGCGGCGAATGCCAAACGCGTGCGCGATTCGCGACTCAAGGCGATTCGCGACGCGGCCCGCGCCATCAAGGAAAATTCCTCGTCGTCCACCTCGGTTGACATGCCCGGCGACAGCACGGCGGCTTATGCAAATTACGCCACCATCGTCAAAAGCGTTTATACGCAGGCCTGGATTCCACCGGATGACACGGCCAGCGACGACGCCAACGTGAAGGTCAGCGTCACCATCGCCAATGATGGCCGGGTGATTTCCGCGCACATCGTCGGGCCGTCCGGCGACGCGAGTGTGGATCGCTCGGTGCAAAAAACTTTGGATCGCGTTCCTGAAATCGCGCCGTTCCCGGATGGCTCGACGGACAAGGAACGCACTTACATCATCAACTTCAACCTCAAAGCCAAACGGATGCTCGGATGAAAAAAATTATTCTCAACCTGCTGACAAGCTCGCTCGCTTTTGCCGCGCTGAATTTTTGCCACGCGCAACAGCCTGAAATTACAATTGAAGTCGGCAAAGACTTTTTCGGCCAGAAACCCATTCCCGTCGCGCTGGACGGTTTCACCGGCGAGGCGGCGGCGGTTTTGAAATTCGATCTGTTCGTCCAGGGCTTCAGCTTTGTGACGCCGGACGCGGCGCAGTATCTGATCCACGGCAGCGACGCCGGCAACGTGGCCGGCAGCGTGACGGACAAGTTCGCGCGCAAAATGATTTTGTCGCGCAGTTACAACGGCGCGAGCACGCGGCGGCAGGCGCACGCGTTCGCGGACGATATTGTGCAGACCATTCGCAACACCAAGCCGATCTGCCAGACGAAAATCGCCTTCAAGTCGCAGCCCGGCGGCGAAGGTCCGGGCGAAATTTACGTGGCGGATTTTGACGGCTCCAACGCGCAGCCAGTCACGTCCGATGCGGCGATCGTGGCGAAACCCGCGTGGGTGCCGGGGCGGATGGCGCTGTATTACACGAGCTATGCGCGCGGCAACCCGGATATTTTTTATCACAGCCTGTCGAGCGGCCAGCGGCGTGTCGTCGCGGGTTATTCGGGCTTGAACACCAGTGCGGCGGTCTCGCCGGACGGCGCGAAGGTGGCGATGATTTTGAGCAAGGCCGGCAGCCCGAACGTCTGGGTTTGCAACGCCGACGGCACGGATTTAAAACGCTTGACGACCGGCGTGCAGGATTCCTCGCCCTGCTGGTCGCCCGACGGCGAGTGGATTTGTTTCGCGACGGAAAAAAGCGGCCGGCGGCGGCTGGCGAAAATTCCCGCAGCCGGCGGCGAGGTGCAATATCTCAACACCACCGGCGTGGCGAACCCGACCGAGCCGGACTGGTCACCGGACGGCAAATGGATCGCGTTCACGCGGCAGGCGGGCGATTTCGACATCTGCGTGATGCCGGCGGACGGCAGTCTGGCGCCGGTGGTGCTGGTGCCGGGACAAAACCCGTCGTGGTCGCCGAACTCGCGGACGCTGGCTTTCAACCACGGCGGTAGCGGTCACCAAACGCTATCTGTGCTTGACGTTTTTACCAAACAATACAAGGATTGTCGGCGGGCGACGGGAAGCAATTCCCAGCCGGCCTGGGCGAGATGAATTTCAGATTTCGTTGCAGACTTTAATCACACTTAAACTGAACAGAATAAATTTATGAAAATAAACAAAATGATTTTTCCGCTGGTGCTCGCGCTGGTCGCGACGCTGGCTTCCACCGGCTGCAAAAAAGGATTTACCAAAGTCACACCGTTGCCGGGTCAAAATCCGGCGGTTGTGGGTGAACCCGGTGGTCCAAACACTGTGCCACCCGGCAATCAGTTGCCCGACAATGGCGGAATGCCGGTTGCAAACACGGGCAACAATACTCCAATTGGCGGCGGCCCATTGGCGGACAATTGGACTTTGGATCAAGTGAATCAAGATCGCGCGGCGCTGGCGGCTTACACGGTGCATTTCAAATTCGACAGCGCGGTGGTGCAGGACAAGGAGCAGGCAAATGTCGCCAGCGTCGCCCAGGCGCTGACCGCCGATGCGAATGCGAAACTGCTCATCGAAGGCCATTGCGACGAACGCGGCACGGAAGAATACAACCGCGCGCTCGGCGAACGCCGCGCGCTGGCATTGCGCGAGGCGCTGGCGAAAGCCGGTATTGACCCGATGCGCATCCGCACCATCAGCTACGGCAAGGACAAGCCGGTGGACCCGGGCCACGACGAAGCCGCCTGGGCGAAGAACCGCCGCGGCGAATTCGTCCTCTGCCATCCGAAATGACCGGTTGCGCGGTTCAATCTCAAGGCCGCGTGCGAGCGCGGCCTTTTTTGTTGCTTTACTAAAGGGGCTGGCGGGCGTAATTTATATTTAGTTGAATTAACCTTTTATTTTATGAACGCAATGTTTGCAGGATTTTTCGGTGGCTGGGAAATCGTTTTGATTCTCGCCGTGGTGTTGATTTTGTTTGGCGCGAAAAAATTGCCGGAACTGGCAAAAGGTCTCGGCACGGGCATCAAGGAATTCAAGAAAGCGACCCGCGAGGTGACGGATGAAATCCAGAACGCGGGCACCGAAACGCCAACCGCCGCGCCCAAAACGCCGCCGGCCAATACAACGGCCCAGTCGCATCCGCCGGAAACCAAAGTGGTCTGACCCGCCGTTTTTGCCGTTCTGCCGCAAAAATATTCATGGGCGATTTCCCCCAAGAACCGCTGGAGGACGAAGGCGGTCCGGTAAAAAGTTTTCTGGAGCACCTTGAGGATTTCCGCTGGCTGCTCGTCAAGTGCGCCGTCGCGCTCGGCCTCGCGATGCTGGTGTGCCTGATCGCGGCCAATTACGTCATCGGCGTCATCAAGTGGCCGCTGACCCGCGCCAGGGTCAGCTATCCAGGGACGAACCAGGTGGTCAGCGTCAGCTTCGGCACCAACCATCTCGCCAATTTTACAGTCACTCCGGAACAGCAGCAGATGCTGAATTCCGGCACGAACCATTTTGTCGCAATCACCGTCGAACCGTTCCTGCTGGGCACGAACCAGGTGCTCGGCTGGCGCGTCAGCAACGATCCCGCCGCCCTTGCCGCGATGCAGCGGATGCACATTGATCTGGTGAACCTGACTCCGGCGGGCGGATTTTTTGTGGCGTTTCAGGTGGCGTTTTACGGCGGCATGGTGCTGTGCGCGCCGTTTCTGCTGTATTTTATCGCGTCATTTGTTTTTCCGGCGCTGCGGTTGAAGGAGCGCAAATACATTTACCGCGCGCTGTTCATCGGCGGCGGGCTTTTCCTGGTGGGCGTTTCCTTTTGCTATTTCGTGCTGATGCCGGTGGCCCTGGCGGCGTCGCAAATGTATTCCCAATGGCTCGGTCTCGGCGCGCTGCAATGGCGGGCGGAGGAATACATCAGCTTCGTTTGCAAATTCATGCTCGGCATGGGGCTGGGCTTTGAACTGCCGGTGGTGATTCTGACGCTGGTGAAGATTGATATCCTAAGCTACCGCACGTTGCGGACCATGTGGCGTTACATGATCGTCATCAACCTCGTCTTGGGGGCGTTGCTGACGACGCCGGAAGTCATCACCCAAATCCTGATGGCCGGGCCGCTTTACATGCTTTACGAAATCACCGTCTGGATCGCCTGGTATTGGGAACAGCCGGACCGGGCCAAAGCCCGCCGCTGGCTTTTGCTGGTGGTGTTGCTGGCGTTGCTGATCGCGGGACTGTTGTGGATCGGTTTTCAATACTGGCCACAGCTTCTCCATCATTTGCAGTCCTGACGAAAAAATCCGCTGCCCGCCGGAAAACGCGCTTTACAAGCCGGCGATTCGGCGTAAATTTCCGAACAGCAATCTGAAAACCAATATGCGCAAACTGATTTTTCCCCTCGTCGCACTCGCGGCGGCGCTCTTCGCCGCCGGCTGCACCGGGCCTGAACAAAAACTCGGACGCGGCCTCAGCAACACGTTCGAAATCGTCCGCTGGGGCGAACTTCGCAAGTCCGTCGAAATGAACAGCGTCTTTGACACGCCCGGCGGCGGCTACTATGGTTTCATCCACGGCTTCGACCGCTCGATCCAGCGCACCGGCATTGGCCTTTACGAAGTAGTCACCTTCCCCATCCCGTCCTACAAACCGGTGTTCCAAAAAAGTTTTTCGCCCGACCCGGTTTTCCCGGAAAGCTACAAGCCTGGACTGATGTCCGACGCGCTGTTTGACACCGACACCTACACTGGTTTCAGCGGAGGCGATGTCGCGCCGATGATTCCCGGCAGCCGCTTCCAAGTCTTCGACAACTGACCGTGAAAATTTTTCCGCAAGCGCGCCGACAAAATTGTTGGCGCGTTTTGCTTTGGTGAACCGCCATGCGACTTGAAAAAAAATCGCCCTGCAAAGTCAACCTGCTCCTGAACATCCTCGGCAAACGCGCCGACGGCTTTCACGAACTGGAAACCGTCCTGCAGCCGGTGAACGTCTGCGACGAAATGACCTTCGAGCGCGGCGGAAACGGAATTCAATTTTCGTGCAGCCATCCCGAACTGCCGACCGATTCAAAAAATCTCGTCCATCGCGCGGCCACGGCGTTTCTTGCCGCCGCGAAAATTTCCGACGGCGTCCGCATCCATCTCCAAAAGAACCTGCCGCTCGCCGGCGGCATCGGCGGCGGCAGCGCCAACGCGGCCGTGACGTTCTCCACGCTCAACGAACTTTTCGGCTCGCCGCTGACAGCGGAAAAACTGCACGCGCTGGCGGCGGCGCTCGGTTCCGACATTCCGTTTTTTCTTTACAACAAACCGGCGCTGGCGACTGGCCGCGGCGAAAAAATTGAGTTGCTCGAAAATTTCCCCGCGCTGCAAGGCAAGGCGATTTTGCTCATCCATCCGGGTTTTGGCATTTCCACGCCGTGGTCGTATCAAAATCTAGCTCGGTTTCCCGAAGCGTTGAACGGACGCAAAGGCCGCGCGGCGGATTTGATCGCAAAACTGCAAACGAACAATTGGCCCGCCGCCGCTGGCGGCTTTTACAATTCGCTCGAAGCTCCCGCGTTCGATAAGTTTCCCGTGCTGCAACTTTACAAAGATTTCTTGCGCGAAAACGGCGCGCTCGTTTCGCTCATGTCCGGCAGCGGCTCGACAACCTTTGCCATCGCACAAAATCCGGCGTCGGCGGAAAATCTGGCGGAGAAATTCAAATCACAATTCGGCGGCAACGGCTGGATGGCGGTGGTGGAAAGCCGTTAAATAGTTGAATTGTTGAATGGTTGAAACGATTCAACGACTACAATTTAACAATTTAACGTCTCGTAAATTTCGCCAGCGCGAACTCGGTCATTTCCTTCGCCGCCGGGATTTTGCAGATCATCGCGACCAGCCAGTAAATGCCGCCCGCGATTCCCGCCGGCAAAAACACCGCGCCGATTTTCAGTGCCAGCGTTTTGTGCCCGAGCGAATGTTCCCATCCGTGCCAGCCGCCCCAGGCGATGACGCCGGCCAGCACCGTCGCGAGCGCCAGCGACCACAGCGTGTCACGCAGCGGTTTCATTTCCAGCTTGCCCAGTTTTTTGCGCAGGGCAAAGAGCAGCAGGCTGACGTTGACGGCGGACGTGCAGGTGTTGGCGATGCCCGGCCCGCGTTCGCGCAGTGGCAACATGAGCAGGCAGGCGGCGATGAAATTGATCGTCAGACACACGAGACTGATCTTCATCGGTGTTTTGGTGTCACCCAGCGCGTAAAAAGCGCGGGCCAGTATGTTGGCCGTGGAAAATGCGACCAGACCCGGCGCCAGGCACTCCAGCGCATGAGACACGCGCAGGGTTGAAACGGCGGTGAATTTTTCGCCGTGCTCAAAGAGCAGCCGCACAATTGGCTCGGCCAGCACGACCAGCAAAACAGAAGCGATCAGGTTCAAAAACATCAGCGAGGCCAGGCCATTGCGCAGCGTCGCGCGGAATTCAGGATAATTTTTTTCCGCCGCCAGGCCGGAAAGTGTCGGCAGGAGAAACGTCGCCAGCGAGATGCCGAACATGCCCTGCGGCAGTTCCATCAGCCGCACCGCGCCGTTGAACGACGAGACGATGCCGGTGCCAACAAACAACGCCACGAGCTGCACGAGCGCCACGTTGATCTGGAACGCCGCCACGCCGATGGTGCCCGGCACCATCTGGCGCACGACGCGCCGCACCGTTTCATTTTTCCACGGCGCAACCCAGGCGTAGCGGAAGCCGTCGCGCCAGAGCGTCGGCAGTTGAAACGCCGCCTGCGCGACGCCGGCCACCAGCACGCCGTAAGCCAGCGCAAAAACCTGAACCGGCAGCTTTTGTTCCTTCGGCAGGCCCGTGCCAAATTTCGGCGCGAGCCAATAGACCGACGCGATCATCACGACGTTGAGCATGGTCGCGCCCATCGCGGGAATGAAAAAATGGCCGCGCGCGTTGAGCATGCCCATCATCACCGCCGTCAGGCAGACGAGGATCATGTAGGGAAACATCACGCGCAGCAGCTGCAGCATGAGGATGATTTTTTGCGGAAAAATGGCTGGAGTTCCGTAATGCTTTGTTCCATCTGCAGCGGTAAAAGTTGGCAAACCATACGGATCCAAAAAACCAATTATTTCATGCGGATGCCCACCATAAGCCAGCGCAATCGAAATTCCAACCAACACAACGGCAACGATCACGCTTGCGGAAACCAGCAGGCCGGAAATCACCGCGTTGGCGGCCTTCCACATTTCGATTTCGCCGTGCGTTTTTTCTTTCTCCTTGAAAATGGGGATGAATGCCGCCGTCAATGCGCCTTCGCCCAACAGCCGCCGGAAAAGATTCGGCACGGTGAAGGCGTATTGAAAAGCGTCGTTGACCCAGGTGGTGCCCAGAAAAAACATGTAAGCCTGCTCGCGCATCAGGCCGAGCACGCGGCTGAACAAAGTGGCGGCGGCCATCGCGCCGGAGGCTTTCAACATTTTTGACACCGGCGAAGATTAAAGTCCAAAGCCCGAAGTCTAAAGTCCAAAGTCCGGCAATCATTCTCATCCTCGTCATCCTCTTTCTCAAATTGAAAAGTGAGGATGACGATGAGGACGAGCAGGAGGATGATTTCAATTGGCCATTGGCAATCGCCAATCCGCAATTTATTCTGCCCGCGTGAACATTCTGGAAGAATTGAAATGGCGCGGCCTCGTCGCCGACTGCACCGACGCGGCGGAACTGGAAAAGAAAATCGCCGCGCCCATCACGCTTTACTGCGGCTTCGACCCGACCGGCGACAGCCTGCACGTCGGCAGCCTCGTGCCGTTGCTCACGCTGCGGCGGTTTCAACTTGCCGGACACACGCCCATCGCCGTGGCCGGCGGCGCTACCGGCTCCATTGGCGATCCGAGCGGCAAAACCGCCGAGCGGCAACTGCTCACGCCGGAAATTTTGCAGCACAACATCGCCAGCGTGGCCGCGCAATTGCGCCGCTGGCTCGATTTCGACAGCCCGACCAATCCCGCGCGGCTGGTGGATAATGCGAGTTGGACGGAAGACATTTCCTTCCTCGATTTTCTGCGCGACATCGGAAAACATTTTACCGTCAACCAGATGGTCGCCAAGGAATCCGTCCGCGCCCGCATGGAAGACCGCGAGGCGGGCATCAGCTACACCGAGTTCAGCTACATGCTGCTGCAGGCGTTTGATTTCATGGTGCTGTGCCGCGACCAGCAGTGCGAACTGCAAATCGGCGGCAGCGACCAGTGGGGCAACATCACCGCCGGCATCGAACTCACGCGCAAGAAACTGGGCAAAACCGTCTATGGCCTGACCCTGCCGCTCGTGACCAAGGCCGACGGCACGAAATTTGGCAAGACGGAAACCGGCACCATCTGGATTGATGCCAAAAAAACCAGCGTCTATAAATTTTACCAGTTCTGGATCAACACCGACGACCGCGACGTCATCCGCTATTTGAAATTTTTCACGTTTTTGTCGAAGGACGAAATCGAATCGCTGGAAAAGCAGCACGCGGAAAATCCCGGCGCGCGCATCGCGCATAAGGCGCTGTCGAAAGCCGCGACGGATTTGATTCATGGTGAAAGTTCCACCGTCGAAGCAATTCGCGCGAGTGAAATTTTATTCGGCGGCAAACTGGACGGCATTGCCGAAAGCACCTTCAACGAAATCGTTGGCGAAGTGCCGACGAAAGAAATTGAAAAAGCCAAGCTCGATGGCGCGGGCATTCCGCTGGTGGAACTTTTGGTTCACGGCGGCTTGTGTCCGTCCAAAGGCCAGGCGCGAAAAGACATCGAAGGCGGCGGCGTGAACATCAACAACGTCCGCGAAGCCAGCGCCACGCGGTCGGTGACCGCGACCGATTTGCTTTTCGGCAAACACGTCCTGCTCCGCAAAGGCAAAAAAAATTACGTCATCGTGACGGCGAAATAATTTCGATAAGGAAGATCTAGGAAACCCGCAAGGCCAACTCGCGTATCCGATTTCTAGCCTTTACGAGAGAGGGTGCATGGTGCGAAGCTTTATCAATGTCCCATTCGCTTCTCACTAAAGGACAAATAACATCGTTGTATTCAATACCAACCTTCAATAATTGGGGAACTAAATGGAGATAAGTAATAGCCGCAAAGTAGTGTGCTAAAGGCCGAAATTCTTTGTTGGCGTTCGGGTTCTCAATGTATGTCGTCGTGAGCCGATCCCTGTCATTATCATCTTCTTTGTCGGGTCGTTGGCACTCTGACAAAAGCAAGCCATTTTTGCTTACGCTTTCGTGAGTAATCACAATTCGGTTGTTCCCCTTACCCTCGCCCTTGAAGCCAAGAGTGTAATGCCAAATATCATTTGCGTCTTGAAGGGTGACTTCAATTTTAACCTCAGGATCTTTTTGCGCATTTAAGCAACGCAGTTTGGCGAGTCCTTCACGGCGGGTGATTGCCTCTTGCAATCCTCCCGCTCCAGGTCTGGCACCCGCTGGGGCAGCGACATCACGAAGAAAACGCAAAGCATCAAGGAAATTAGACTTGCCCACAGCATTTGCACCGATCACATATGAACGCACTTGTAATGGCACATTATCAAGCTGCTTAAAATTTCTCCAATTTTTTAATGAGAGCTTGACGATTTTCATTTCTGAATTTGTAGCATATCTTAGGTCAGCCGCCAAGAATATCCTCTTAAATAACCAAGCGCGTTGATACCTTTGTCCGTCCACACCTCCGCAAAGGCAAAAAGAATTACGTCGTCGTGACGGCGAAGTGAATGGGTGCAGCGAAATTTCCGCGCCGTTCTTGACCCGTCTGCTGATGGCCTTTACGTTTTGCCGATGGCAAACGCCAAAAGAATTAAACGCAAGGCCGCGCTGTTCGGCGTCGGCCTGGATTCCGACGGCCACAAGCGCATCACCACCGGGCCCAATTTCGCGCTCGTCGGCGGCACGCAGGAGACGCACGACCGGATGACCGAGCAGGCCATCAAGATCAACGAAAAACTCCAGGAGCGCGGCAAACGCCTCGACGACGTGAGCCGCGAGGAGTTCGACGACATTGCCCATGAGGTCGGTCTAAAAAAAATTCCCGGCAAGTAATCCGGTGTGAAAACGGTCAGTCACTGGTTTCGCGGCGACCTCCGCGTTTATCGAATTTTTCTCGCGTGCGGGTTTTCAAACGGGGTAGAATCAAAAAATCCATTCCGCTTACGGAGAAAATGTCATGAAAATTAAATCATTGCTTTGTCTGTTCCTCGTGGCCGCCACGTTCGCAGCGCGCGGCGAGAGTTATGCCGACGCTGGCTTGCAGTTCACCGGCGAATCGCAAGCGCCAGCGGAGCCGTTGAGTTTGTGGTATCGCCGCCCTGCGGTCGCCTGGACTGAGGCGCTGCCGATCGGCAGCGGGCGTCTTGGCGCGATGGTTTTTGGCCGTGTGAATCAGGAACGGCTGCAACTGAACGAGGACACACTTTGGGCCGGCGGCCCCTACGATCCAAACAATCCAAACGCGACGGCGGCATTGCCGGAAGCGCGGCGGCTGATCAACGAGGGCAAGTTTAAAGAGGCGGACCGGCTCGTCAATTCAAAAATGATCGCCAAACCGCGCGGCCAGATGCCGTATGAACCGGTTGGCGATTTGCTGCTCGATTTCCCCAAAGCGCAGGCCGTCGCCGATTATCGCCGCGACCTGAATCTCGACACCGCGATCAGCAGCGTGACCTACACGATTGACGGCGTGAAATACGCGCGCGAAGCGTTCGCGAGTCCGGTTGACCAGGTCATCGTCGTCCACCTCACTGCGGACCAGCCCGGCAAAATTTCCTTTACCGCCGGAATGCGCACGCCGCAGAAGGCGACGGTCTCAACGGACAACCATACGCTCGTGATGGACGGCGTGAATGGAAAAGCGGATGGCATCGCAGGCAAGTTGAAATTCCAGTGCCGGGTTCTGGTGATAACTTCCGGCGGCAAAATCGAATCGCAGACAAACCAAATCAGCGTTTCCGGCGCCGACGAGGCGACGCTGCTCATCGCGGCGGCGACCAGCTATAAAAATTACAAGGACGTGAGCGGCGATCCCGACGCGCTCGCGAAGGCTTACATCGCCAAGCCGCGGAAAAAAAATCGTTCGACAAACTTCGCCGCACGCACATCGCGGAACACCAGCGGCTGTTCCGGCGCTGCTCGCTCGATCTGGGAACGACTGAAGCGATGAAGCTGCCGACCGACGAACGCATCAAGAATTTCGCGACGGGCGACGACCCGCAATTTCGCCGCGCTCTACTTCCAGTTTGGCCGTTATCTGCTGATCGTCCGCTCGCGGCCCGGCGGGCAGCCGGCGAATTTGCAGGGACTCTGGAACGAAAGCATGGAGCCGCCGTGGGGCAGCAAATACACGATCAACATCAACACGGAAATGAACTACTGGCCCGCTGAGACCGCCAATCTGGGCGAATGCATTGAGCCGCTGGCCTGCGATGGTGCTCGACCTGACCGAAACTGGAACGCGCAAACCGCGCACGATGCATTGGAACGCGGGCGGCTGGGTGGCGCATCACAACACCGATCTCTGGCGCGCGGCAGCGCCGATTGACGGGCCGTGGGGACACTGGCCGACCGGCGGCGCGTGGCTGCTGCAAAATCTGTGGGAGCATTACCAGTTCACCGGCGACAAGGCATTCTTGAAGCGCATTTATCCGGCGATGAAAGGCGCGGCGCAATTTTTCCTGGATTCGCTGGTCGAGGAGCCGAAACACCATTGGCTGGTCACCTCGCCTGTCGGCCTCGCCGGAGCACAGCAATCCATTCGGCGGTTCCGTCTGCGCCGGCCCGACGATGGATGAGCAGATCATCCGCGACCTGTTCGGCAACTGCATTCAGGCCGTCAGCGATTCTGGGCGTGGACGCGGATTTCAGCGCGCAAAGCTCGCCGCCGCGCGCGCGCGGCTGGCGCCGAGTCAAATCGGCAAGGCGGGCCAGTTGCAGGAATGGCTCGATGATTGGGACATGGAGGCACCCGATCAGCAACATCGCCACGTCTCGCATCTCTACGGCCTTTTCCCCAGCGCGCAAATTTCTCCGCGCGCGACGCCCGAACTTGCCGCGGCGGCTAAAAAATCGCTTGAAATTCGCGGCGACATGGCGACCGGCTGGGCGATTGGCTGGCGCATCAACCTGTGGGCGCGCTTGCTGGACGGCGATCACGCCTACAAAGTCATGAAGCTGCTGTTCACGCCGGAGCGGACGTATCCCAACATGTTTGACGCGCATCCGCCGTTCCAGATTGACGGCAACTTTGGCGGCACTTCCGCCATCTGCGAGATGCTGTTGCAATCCCAAGCCGGCGAGATCGAGTTGCTGCCCGCGCTTCCTTCCTCGTGGCCGAACGGCAGCGTTAATGGTCTCCGTGCGCGCGGCGGATTCACCGTTGATATCACATGGAAAGACGGGAAAGTCTCGTCGTATCGGATCGCCTCGGACAAGCGGCACGAAGTGAAAATCCGCGTCAACGGCGAGTTGAAAACGATCAGGTCGGAAAAGATTTGACGAACCGTTTGCCGATTAGCGCGCGGCCGGTTCGAAGCAGGCCACGGCCCCGCCTGCGCGGGCCAGATGCAGCGTCAATGCGTCCGCCGCCGTCACGGTTCGCTGCTCGGTTGCCAGGTGTTCGCCAACAGTGTCGCTGTCCGGTGCGTCTTTCCAAAGTTTGAGCGTCCATGAACCGGGGCCGAGGAAATCGAGCTTCACCGGAATGTCGCGGGAATTCCGGTCCGTGAGCGCTCCCAGAAACCACCGGTTGCCGTTGCGTCGGGCGATGACCAAGTGTTCGCCGACCGCGCCATCGAGAACCCGCGTGTCGTCCCAGACGGTGGGAACGATTTTCAGGAAGTCGAGTCCGGGCTGGTCCCGGTAGTGGCTGGGATGGTCGCACGCGTTGATGATCGGGCTTTCCAGGCAGACGAACAAGGCGAGTTCCGCGCAGCGCGTGCCTTGCACCTGCGTGGGCCGGACGCCGAACTGGAATTGATCGAGCTGCGTATTGAGAAAGCCGCCGGGAGTGAAGTCGCCGGGTCCGGCCAGAAAGCGCGTGAACGGCAAAGTTGTTTTATGCTCCGGTGTCACGCGCGCGGACCAGCGGTTATATTCATTGCCGAGGACGCCTTCGCGGGTGATCTGGTTGGGATAGGTGCGGATCATGCCGGTGGGTTTGAACGCGCCGTGGAAATTGACCATCAAATGATGCGCGGCGGCGGCCTTGACGATCTTCTCATACCAGTTGACCATGTCCTGGTCGTCACGGTTCATGAAATCAATTTTCACGCCGGCAATGCCCCATTTTTCATAAAGTGGAAACGCCTTGAGGTAGGCGTCGTCACGGTCCACGGAAGTCCAATGCATCCAAAGCCAGAGCCGCACGTTCTTCTCTTTGGCGAACGCCAGCACTTCAGGCAGGTTCACGCGCGGGCTGGCTTGAAGGATGTTGTCATGGCCACTCCAGCCCGCGTCCAACAAGAAATAGGGCCAGCCCATGTCGGCGGAAAACTGGATGAACTCCTTGTAAGTGGCGGTGCCGGGCTCGGCTAACCTGGGACCACCAATCCCAGGAAGCGATTCCGGGTTTGACATAGGATGTGTCCGCCAGCACGCAGGGAGAGGCCAGGTTGAGCACCAGATCGCTTTCGATAAGCTGGCCGGGCTGACGCGCGATGATGAGCGTGCGCCACGGCGATTGACGCGGGAACGTCGGACTTGACCAGTCCCTGGCCATCCGGTCGCGGCGAAAGCCGGGCGGCAACGGTGACGGCGGCCGTCGTGCCGGCGTTGGCGGCGCGGTTCACCCACATCCCGGCCCAATCATACAAGTCGCTCTCGGTGATCGCCACCCAGGCTGCGGGCGTCCGCACTAGCAGCGGCACCATCCGAACCTGATCGGTCGGCAGATCGTCCAAGTGCATGGGCAGGTATTCCGATTCCTGCGAACCGACATAGCCAACCGGATTTCCAGGCGTGCCTGTGTTTTCATTCTTGCCCGCATAACAAAGGTAATTTCCGGGGAATGAGAATTGGGTTAATTCCTCTTCCAGCACGAAGTCCTGGTTGTTGGCCGACGGCGCCTTTGGCAAAACGTAACGAAAACCGATGCCATCGTCGAATGCCCGCACCACAATTTCAAACGGACGGCCCGACGACTCCACGAAAAACGCCCGCAGTTCGTTGTGTTTGTCGCGCACGATCCGGCGCTTGCCCAGCCTGTTTTCCCAGGTTGTGTCGGTCCGGCTCCGCTCCACTCTGGCCAGCCGGGCGTCGGCTCCCAGCGTCATGCCGTCCTTGAACTTCAACCCCAGCTTGGAATCGGCCAGAACCGGCCGGCCATCCACGGACACGGAGTAAGTCAACGCGCCGTTGGCATGAATCGTCATTTCAATCGTGCCATCCGGCGACTTGACCGTCGCTTGGCCGCTGGACATTTCGCTTCGCGCCTGGGCAGCGCCATCGTGACCAACATGTGCGCAGCCGGCGACTGCGAGCAGCGCGGTCAGTGCTGCAAACAAACCCAGGAAGTGGAAGTTCTTATTGGAATTTCTGTTGTTCATACATTGCTTCGTTTTGAATGACAGGCTCAACTTCGGAATCCAAATGAGTGCTTTTAAACCAAGCGTCCGAAACGTTGTCCGGCATTTTGTTTGATCAGGAACGTGGCAGAAGCTAACGCTCATTCTGCATCCCGGCGAGATTTTTGTTCATCGCGATGCGGTCCGTGCGCGCGAAAAAGAAAACTCACTCCACCACGAACGGCGCAAATTCCTCGTGCAGATGCGGCGGGATGCGGACTTTGAACCGCGCATTTTTTCCCGAGTAACGGCTTTCCACCACCTGCCCGACGGCGTGAATCCGCGCAATGACGGCGGCCTTTTCCTGCGGCACGCGCAAATCCAGAAATTCGCGGATGGGCCGGAGCTGCGTGCCGATTTCCGCCAGCAGCGGCTCGATGCCTTCGCCGGTCTTGCGCGGAAATGGAAACGGCGTGCGGATATTTTTCGCGCATCAGCGGCGCGATGCCGCCGGCGAGCTGGTCAATCTTGTTGAACACCATCAGCACCGGCTTTTCCGCCGCGCCGATTTCCAGCAGCACGGCGTTCACGGCGTCAATCTGCTCCTCCGCCTGCGGATGGCTGATGTCCACGACATGCACCAGCAAATCCGCCTGCACCACTTCTTCGAGCGTGGCCTTGAACGCCTCGACCAATCCGTGCGGCAATTTTTTGATGAAGCCCACGGTGTCGGTGAGCAAAACATTTTGGTTCGTCGGCAATTTCAAGCGCCGCGTGGTCGGGTCGAGCGTGGCGAATAATTTGTCCTCCGCCAAAACCGCCGCGCCGGTCAGCCGGTTGAGCAAAGTGGATTTGCCCGCGTTCGTGTAGCCGACGATGGACGCGAGCGGCCAGTGGCTGCGCTGGCGGCCGGCGCGCTGCGTCTCGCGCTGGCGAGCGGACTTTGTCGAGTTCACTGGAAATTTTTTCGATGCGCTCGGAGATTTTCCGGCGGTCGGCTTCGAGCTGCGATTCGCCTTCGCCGCCGATGGAGCCGGTGGAACCGCGCTGGCGTGACAAGTGCGACCAGAACCGCGTGAGGCGCGGCAGCAGATATTTCAACTGCGCGTGCTCGATCTGCAACTTGCCCTCGCGCGTGCGGGCGCGCTGGCCGAAAATTTCCAGGATCAGCGCGGTGCGATCCATGATTTTGCAGCCGAAAATTTTCTCCAAATTGCGCGTCTGCGCCGGCGAAAGTTCATCGTCAAAAATGACCGTGTCCACGTCGTTTTCCTTGCACTGCCTGGCAAATTCCTCCGCCTTGCCCGGCGCCGATGTAGGTGGCGGCGACGGGCGCGGCCATTTTTTGCACGCCCTCGCCGATGATCTGTGTGCCGGCGGTCTGTGCGAGTTCTTCAAGTTCGGCGAGGGATTCGCGCACGTCGGCGGCGGTGCGGGATTTGAGTTCCACGCCGATGAGGAAGACGCGGATGGAGCGCGTGTCGCGGGTCTGGATGAGCGATTTCAAATTTTCGTGACAGCCAGCCTAGCAAACCCGGCGGTTTAAGAAAGAACGGACTGAAAATCGAAAATTTTCATTTCCCTTCCGGCGGAAAATGGAGTAAAAGTTTCCCTGATGTCCCAATATGAAAAACTGATTGGTAAAAACCGCACGGTTCAACCAGCCTTGAAAGCCATCCGCCATTTTATGAAACGAACCATCTTCCTCGCCGCCATGTTTTGCCTCGGCCTCGCGGTCTCGGCGCAATCCCTGCCGCCAATCAAACTGCAACCCGTTTTTCCCAAGCTGACGGACGAGCGTCCGGTCTGGATGAGCGAGGCGCCGGACGGTTCGGGACGACTGTTTGTCGTCTATCAGACGGGAAAAATCCTGATCGTCAAAAAAGGTTCCGACGGCGGCGACGCGAAGGAATTTCTCAACATCGAAGCCCGCGACCCGAAAGCCGGCGGCCAAAATGAATGCGGCCTCCTGAGCATCGCCTTTCACCCGCGCTTCAAGAAGAATCATTTGTTCTACGTCTATTACAACCAGAAGAATCCCGGCGGCGAGAACACCCAGCCGAAGTTTCCCTTTTTGAGCATTGTCAGCGAGTTCAAGGTTTCCGCCAGCGATCCCGACCAGGCCGACTTGAAATCCGAGCGCATTATTCTGCAAGTGCCGCAACCTTTCGGCAACCACAAGGGCGGCGAACTCGCCTTCGGCCCGGACGGGTATCTTTATCTCGGTCTCGGCGACGGCGGCGCCGGTGGCGACCCGTATAACAGCGGTCAGAACCTTTCCCGGCTGCTCGCCAAAATGCTGCGGATTGACGTCAACTCGCGCGCGAAAGTTGGCGATGGCGACCGGGCGCATGAATTAAGCTACGGCATCCCGCGCAACAATCCGTTTGTCACCGACACGAATGCGCGTCCCGAAATTTTCGCCTTCGGTCTGCGCAACCCGTGGCGCTACAGCTTTGACCGCCGGACCGGCGCGCTGTGGGTCGGCGACGTGGGCCAGGATTTGTGGGAAGAGGTTGATGTTGTCACCAACGGCGGCAACTACGGCTGGAGCATCCGCGAAGGCCTGCATCATTTCAAGAACGGTCCCGCCGGCGCAAAATACGCCGAACCGGTCATCGAGTATCCGCATCGTCCGAAGCTCCAGCCGGAAGCAATGTTCCCGGACCACAGCATCGGGCTGTGCGTCATCGGCGGTTATGTTTATCGCGGCAAGGAGTTTCCCGCACTCGCCGGACTTTACATTTACGGCGACTACAATCTCGGCACGATCTGGGGGTTGCGCTATGATTATGCCACTCAAAAAGTCACCGCGCACGGCACGCTGCTGCAACAACCGGACAACATTGACAGCTTCGCCGAAGATGCCGGCGGCGAAATTTACGCGCTGATGCAGGACGGAAAAATTTTCAAAATCACCGCGCCGTAGTTTTGTCTTTGACGAAACCCGGAAGTTTTGGAAAGTTCCCGTGATGGTTTGTAAAACCACGTCAACCTTGCCATGAAAAAACCGGCGCAACTCGCGGCGGTAATGCTGCTGTTCATCGCGGCGGCGGCCTGCTCGCAAAACTATTCGATTGACTGGTATAAAATCGCCGGCGGCGGCGGCGCCAGCACCGGCGGCACGTATCAAGTCACCGGCACCATCGGCCAGCCGGACGCCAGCGGCGCGATGACCGGCGGCAGTTATTCTTTGACCGGCGGTTTCTGGAGCCTCATTAACGTGGTGCAAATGCCCGGCGTGCCGAATTTAATCATCGTCCCTGACGGCGCGAACAGCGTGAAACTTCTCTGGCCGGCTCCGGCCACCAACAGTTTCACGTTGCAGCAAAACGCGAACCTCGCGTTGGCTGGCGGCTGGGTGACGAGCGGCTTTGTCGTCACCAACGGTTTTGGCACCAACTTCTGCACCGTCACACCGCCGGCGGGAAAATTGTTTTTCCGCCTGAGCAACCCGTAACGCCGGCCTTACGCCGGGTATGGACAACGAGTGGGCGAAGATATAATCTAAAGCCACACCGATTTATATTTATGCCAAAAACGTTTCACATCACCCGTCGTTCGTTCCTCCAAAAAAGCACGCTGGCTGCCGCCGCCACGGGTTTGCCGCTGTGGTTTGTGCAGCGCGAACTCGCCGCCGCCGAAGTCACCAACGCTCCAGCCCAGCCCAGCCCGAACGACCGGCCCGGCGTCGCGTTGATCGGTTGCGGTGGACAGGGAAGCGGCGATGCCATGAATGCCAGCGGCTACGGCGAAGTTCTGGCCGTCTGCGATGTGAATGAGCAACATCTCGACGGAGCCGTGCGGCGGTTTTCCAGAGACGGCAAGACGCCCGACAAATACACCGACTTCCGCAAGGTCATGGAGCGGGACGACATTCACATCATCGTTCAAGGCACGCCGGATCACTGGCACACGCTCGTCAACATCGCCGCCGCCAAGGCCAGGAAAGATGTTTATGGCGAGAAGCCGCTGACGCTGACGATTGACGAGGGCAAACAGGTCATCAAAGCCGTGCGCGACAACAAAATCGTTTTCCAAACCGGCACGCAGCAGCGCAGCGACCGGCGCTTCCGCCTGGCGTGCGAACTCGTCCGCAACGGGCGCATCGGCAAACTTCAGGAAGTGAACGTGTGGGTTCCCGCCGGACTTCGCGCCGGGCCGTTCAAGACCGGCCAAGTGGCGCCGCCGACCTTGAATTTTGATTTCTGGCTCGGGCAGGCTCCCCAGGTGGAATATATGAACGAGCGCTGCGACAACACCTTCCGCTGGTGGTGGGATTATGCCGGCGGTCCCGTCACCGATTGGGGCGCGCATCACAACGACATCGCCCGCTGGGGCATCGGCCAGGATGGGCCGATTGGCGTTGAAGCCACAGTGATCACCCCGCCGATTCCCGGCGGCTTCACCACGCCCAGCGAATTTGAGGCCACGCTGACTTGGGACAGGGCATCAAGCAAACGGTCAAGACCACGCTCGACGACAGTCCCTTTGGCCAAATCCTCAAGCAGGACGGCCAGCGCAACGGCGTGAAATTTATCGGCTCCGACGGCTGGATTTGGGTCAACCGCGACGGCATCTCCGCCAGCAATAATGATTTTCTCACCACGCCGCTGCCGGAGAATGCGATCCACCTCGAAGTCAGCCGCAACCACATGGCAAATTTTTTCGCGGCCGTTCGCTCACGCAAAGACCCCATTGCAAAAGTCGAGGATGGCCACCGTTCCGCCGTCATCGGCCATCTCATCATCATCGCCTTGCGCGCCGGCAAAAAATACACCTGGGATCCGGCCCAGGAAAGGTTCACCGGCGAAGGCGCGGAAGAAGCCAACACCCACCTTGCCCGGCCACAACGCGCGCCTTACGATTACAAGTTTGTGGGTTAATTCCGGAGCAACGCCTCGAACCGGCCTGGCGGCAGTGTGGCCGCGCGGCAGACTCAAGGCGGTTGCCCATCAAAGCGAAAGGCGGCCCAAGGCGCAGGCGCGGAAATTGAACAAGTTGATTTTGTTCGTGTCTATTCGTGGCCATTCATGGTTTAATTTCCGCACATGAAACTGTCGCTTTTGTCCATTTTGCTTGGGGTCGGCGTGGGGTTGCCGCAGGTCTATGGCCTCGCCCGTCCGGCGCAACTCGCCGCTGTGGCGCGCAAATTTCCGCGCAACCTCGCCGCCGGCGTGGCGCTGATGCTGCTCGGCACGGCGTGGTTCGTCTGGCTTGTGAACAACGAACCCATCGCGGATTTCTCCGCGTTCAAGCCTTACATGATGGCGGGTTTCATCGCGGTGGGCGTGCTGTCATGCACCTTTGTGCAGGATTTTCTGGCGGTGCGCGGCCTAGCCGTCGTCATGCTGCTGCTGGCGAAATTGATGGTGGACACCGGGCGGCCGCATCTCGGCCAATCACCGTTCGTCGAAGTCATTCAAGTCTGGGCCTACGTGTTCGTTGTCGCCGGCATCTGGTTCACCATCACGCCGTGGAAATTGCGCGACATCCTGAACTGGGCGACCGCGACCGAGTCCCGCACGCGGCTGTTGAGCGGCATTCGGTTGACGTTTGCGGCGTTCGTCTTGATTCTCGGACTGACGGCGTTCCGCGCGATGTGACATGAACCTGGCTGATTTCCGCGAGGATTACCAACGCGGCGCACTCGACCGCGCGGCGCTGGACGCGAATCCGCTCGCACAGTTTGAAGCATGGTTCCGCGCCGCCGCCGGCGAACAGTCGCAAAGCCGCTGGCGAAAAATCGGCATCGCCCTGTTCAACCTCTGGAGCGCCATGCGCAATCATCGTCCCGCCGACATCAACGCGATGACGCTCGCGACGGTGGACCAAAACGGAAAACCTTCGACGCGCACGGTGCTCTTGAAATCGGTGGACGAACGCGGCTTCATTTTTTTCACCAACTACGGCAGCCGCAAGGGACGCGACTTGGCGGAAAATCCGAATGCCGCGCTGACATTTTTCTGGCCGGATTGGGAACGGCAGGTCAGCGTGGCGGGAACCGTCACGAAATTGTCGGTCGCGGAATCTGAAAATTATTTCAAGAGCCGTCCGCGCGGCAGCCGGCTGGCGGCCTGGGCGTCCGATCAAAGCGCAGTTGTTCCCGACCGCGCGACGCTCGAAGCGAAGTGGCGCGAGTTGGAAAAGAAATTTCCGGGTGACATTCCGCTGCCGCCGAACTGGGGCGGTTTTATTTTGCAGCCGCAGCGGATTGAATTCTGGCAGGGCCGGCCCAGCCGCTTGCACGACCGTTTCAATTACACACGGCAGTCGGACGGCACTTGGAAGATCGAAAGACTTTCGCCATAGCGGGCGTCTTGGCAGGATTCCAGTCTTGCCAAGATCCGCCAACGAGATCTGTTTGCGCGAGCCGCTGCCGCGCCGATTGCCGTTTATTGATATTTCTCAAGGATGGCTCAAGCGGAAAAACTGGCTGGCTTCGGTAGGATTCAACGGAACGACATTCGTGCCGGTCGAGAAGGTGCTCCAGTTGACCAGATTCGGTGAGCTTTCGACCGTGTAGCCGGTGTAATTGGTCCCATAAATCAACTGGAGTCCAGAGTCGGCATTTTGAATGAAAAGCTGCGGCGGAATGTGTATGGCTGTGAGGCGCACGGCTTGCAGGCCATCGTCGCGAGTGACAACACTTCCGCTGAAAAACAGGCCGTCACCCCAAACGGGGCCAAGGATATGAACGGCGCCAACTACGATGTTGCTGGCAACGACCACGTCAAAAGTTGCTCCGTCCGGTGGTTGGAACGCATTGGCGAGGTTCGTCTGGTCGTCGGGATCAAGCAATACAAAAACAATCGTTCCGCCGACGAAATTCACCTGGCCGCTGACCACGAGTTGATCATATTGTTGCGCGCCTTGGTCAAGGCTGTTGGTTCCCGCAATTCCAATAATCAACGCGGTTCCGGGAAACTGGCTGTAATCGCCATTGATCGTCATCAACCCGGTGAACGATGGCTGGGACGGATTATCCTGCGGCTTGACGGGTCCATTGTTACCCGCGCCTTTGGCCGCTGCGGAGCCTTCTGGGATTATGTTACTGCCAGACGTGTTGACTACATTTCCCGCGCCTTGAGAGACGATGCCGGCACCGTCCTGACTGATGAGACTATTGGCAATCGTGGCGGCGAGCGCTGCGGTCCCCCCATTTCCCGCCAAATTGCCTGCACCTTGGGAGACAATGTTGCCAGCACCTTGGGAAACGATGTTTCCCGCGCCTTGGGAGACGATGCCTACGTTGACAGGCCCATCCACAGTTCCGCTCACAAGCACCGTTGCTTTCGGTCCCACGTTCACGCCACCGGGTGCCGTGAGGGTTTGCCCTTTGGTAATGGTTAAGTCCACGGAGCCGCTAGAGTCTGCGTCCAATGTGATACCTCCTTGGGTCGTTGTCATATTGCTTGCAGGAATCAAATGCACGAAAACGCCAACAGCATGGACAACGCTATTAACCGCTGCGCCGATGCCAAGAAAATCGTCCAGATGGTATGTGCCGCCCGTCGAAACTGTCGTCGAGTGGACCGGCAGCGGCGCTCCAATGTCAAATGGCCCAAGCAGGGCGGAAACCAAATCCACATAATCCGGTGCGGACGCAACGACGCGGAAAGAGACCGCCGATCCGATGGGCAGGTTGGTGGTGCCTATTCCCCAATTCACACCATCGGATTGCCGGGTCATTTGTCCGCCACCCGGCAGGTTGTTCCAACTATTCTCATCGTCGGGCGTAGTGCTGAACTCCACCCGGAGGCTCATGCCCGGAATCTGCGAAGGCTGGCCGATGGCAAATCCCCACGCGGTCGCTGTTGAGTAAGGCACGGTAGTCGCGTAACTGAAATAACCCCAAAGATCGAAGCCCGGCAGCACGGTTTGCGGCCCGACAATGGATGACACTCCGTCCAAATAGCCGGGCGCGGAGGCCACCACCCGGAAATACTGCACCCCGGTCGGCACATCCGTTTTGTCGAGCGTCCAAGCTCCGGCATTATTGGTCATGTAATGAACTCCCGGCAGGTTTGTCCAACTGCCCGCATCATTCGTCGTGGTGGTGGACTGCACTTGGAGTTGCAATCCCGGAACAAGATTCGTGTAATAGACTAAAAATTGCCACGGGTTGCTGGAACGAACCGGCGTGCCCCCGGTGGTGAGCAAGAAGGAATCAATATCTGACAGTTGCGGGAGTCCCAGCACGGTTTCCGGCCCCACCGCCGCCGAGACGCTGTCGAAGTAACCGGGAGCCGACGCGATGACGCGGAAATATTGTGTGCCGGTCGGCACGTTTGTCCAGTTGAGCGTCCAATTCCCGTCCACGTCGGTCATGTCCGAACTTCCCGGCAAGTCTGTCCAACTTCCCGCATTGTTAGTCGTGGTCGTGGATTGCACGCGCAGCCGCAAATCCGAGACCAGCGTGGTATAATTCGCCGTAAATTGCCACGGATTGTTGAAACGAACTGGTGTGACGCCCGCCGATTCACTGAACGAGCCGATGGGTGGGAGCGACGGAGGCACGCCTTTCAAAATGGTGTATTCGCCTCCATCCACGATATACACGTTGCCGAAAGGATCCACCGCGATGCCCTGCGGTCCGGAAAACCACGCATTCGTCCCGACACCATTATTGCTCCCTGGGTAAGGAAAACGATTAATCGAGCCGGCCACCGTTGTGACGACGCCAGCGGACGTTACATAACGGATGGTGCCTACATTGAAGTCGGCCACATACAGGCCCCCCGCTTTGTCCACGGCAATTGAATAGGCTCCGTCAAAACCGGCGTTGGCGCCAATGCCGTCGTGGTCGGTATGATCGCTTCCGGCCAAAGTGCTCACAGTGCCATCGGGTGTCACTTGGCGAATAACCCACGCCATGGCCACATAGATGCTTCCGTCCGCCTTGGCGGCCAGGAAGAAAGGCGAGACGAACTCCGCATTGGTTCCGGTGCCGTCGTCGAACCCGGGTTCTTGGGTAAGGCTGCCGGCCAGGGTGCTGACCACCCCGGCAGGAGTGATCTTGCGAAGCTCCACATAGTCCGCCACGTAAATGTTCCCAGCCGAATCCAACGCGACACTGTTTGGACTTTGGAACTTCGGCGTTCCTGCGGCGCTGTCCACGTAACCGTAAGTCCCGTCCCCGGCCACCGTGCTGACCACTCCCGCAAACGTGATTTTGCGGATGACGTAGTTTCCCTCATCGGCGACATAGACATTGCCGTTGGCGTCCGCCGCAATTCCGGCCGGACCGGAGAAGAGGGCATTGGTGCCGGTGGCATCCACATAGCCTGCCTGATTCGGATTGCCGGCGAGGGTGACCACCAGGAGATCGGGGCTGATTCTCCGGATGGCGTTGCCGTCCACAACATAGAGGAAGCCGTTGGCGTCCGCCGCCAAATCGGAGAAATCGTTGAGGCCGTGAAATTGCGCGTTCGTGCCCACGCCGTTCACGTAGCCGTTGTGGTCGAACTTGCCCGCGATGGTTGTCACCGTGAGCGGCTGCGCTCCGGCTGAACCCAGGAAGGTGGCGCACAAACCTGCCGCCAGCAACATGATTGACACGGTTGTTTTCATAAATTTAATGGATCGGACTGACTCACGCTTTGTAAGCGTAGGCTCTCTTGAAAAGGGATGCTGCTGCTGATTGTAAGTGAGCGCAATGCTTTTCTTCATAATAATTAATGAAGTTTTTTTCGACGACAAATCGGCTCGAATCGTTGAATTTTGGCGGGCCGGCCCAACCGCTTGCGCGACCGGTTTCAATACACGCGAGGGGACAATTCTTGGAAGCCCGAAAGACTTTCGCCGTAGCGGCGTCCCGGCAGGATGCCAGCCATGCCAAGTTCGCCACCGAGATCTGTTTGCGAACTTGCTGCCGATAACCGTTGCCGTTATTTCAGCGAACGATCCGCCGGCAATTTGAATTCCGCGCGGGCCGGCGCATCGGCTGGAACACCCGCCGGCCAGGCGGTATCCGCAGCCAGTTGAATATCGCGCCGCGCCGCCGCAATGTCGGCAATGGCGGCGTCCAATGCTTTGAACGACTGGCTGGCATCGCCACCGCCGCCGCTTTTCGCCTTCAAACCATCCCGAAAATCATCCGCCGCCTGCTGCAACTCCGCCGCTGTGGTGGCCTTCGCGCCCGGCAGCTTGTCGTTCGGCAAAGTCTTGGCAATGGAATCGGCCGCCGTCAATAGCATGGCGTGATTGCCGGCGAGATTGTGGCTGTGATGGAGAAAATATTTGTCGCGGTTCGGGTCATCCGACGACGTATATTTGCGCTTGGCGCGTTTCTGAATGGCCTGGACCTTGGCCAGCAGCGTGTCGTGCAAGCCCTGTTCGGCCTTTGTCAAAATCTTCCGGCCCGCCTTGCCGTCGGTTGCTTGATAAATCAAATTTTCCGCGGCCAGAATTTTATTCGCGAGATTTTGAACGGCTGTGGCGTCCACGTCTTCATCCGCCAGCGCCGCCGCATACGGGGCACGCTGTGCCGCGGCGCAGATGCTGTCCGCCAAATCCAGTTCCTCGATGTATTTTTTGTTGATGGGCCAGTTCGCGCGCTTGGCAGCTTGCGGCGTTGGAGTGGGTGTGGGAGTTGGGGTTGGATCGCTCATAGATTTTTCTTTGTGAACGATGAAAGAATGCAATTTTTGGAAAAAGCCAACTCCACATTTTTTGGCTTTATTTTGATTAAAATTGCTACGGGTTTCAGACAAGAAATGGCGGCGTTTGCCTGACGATGAATCGCGAGGTTCTATTGCGATTGTAGAATGTAAAATTGCCGCGTTGTGCCGGAATGTAAAGCATTGGTCAGCGTCGCGTTGAAAATGTTATTCGTGAGGTTGGCCATGATATTGGTCCAAACCGGCGTCCATTGGCTTACTGGCAATGCAGATTCGTGCTCATCAAAACAGTGTCGGCGCAATTTGCCACTCCGTTCAAGCCACCCACGGCGACCTTTTACATTTTAGGGTAATAACTGGGCGCGGTAGAAACGCTGGACGTTGGCGGGGGACTGCGGATCGGAGAAATAAAGCTGGCCGCTGCCGAGCAGATTGGTTTGCAGCGGAATCCAGGTTTGCAGGTCCGTGCTGGCCTGAATGACCACGTTGGAGCCGGACGGGCCGGTCACGTCGAAACCAAACACGCCGTTGGTGAAGCCAAAGGCGGCGTTGGTGGTGATGATGGCAATTGAAACCGGTGTGCCCGCCAGGTTGGCCATGGCCGCATAGGCAGATGCATTGGTTCCCGCCGTCGTGAAATCACCGCCCGCATACAACGTGCTGCCCGAAACAGCCAGCGCATACACCGCAGGGCCGTATCCATCGGAGCCTGCACCTGACATCCCCGAACCGAGTGCCGACCAACTGCTCCCGTTCCATTGCGCGATGCAACTGGCCGCGCTGCCGCCCGCCTTCGTGAAATAGCCACCCGCATACAACGTGCTGCCCGACACCGCCAGCGCAAACACCTGCGGGGCGTATTCAGCGTTGACTGCACCTGACATCCCCGAACCCAGGGCAGACCAACTGCTCCCATTCCATTGCGAGATTAAAGTGGACCCCGCTGACGCCCACCGTCGTGAAATCGCCGTCCGCATACAACGTGCTGCCCGAAACCGCCAGCACACCCACAGGATTGCTCATCCCCGAACCGAGGGCCGACCAACTGCTCCCGTTCCATTGCGCGATGTAATTGGCCGCAGTGCCGCCCGCCGTCGTGAACCAGCCGCCCGCATACAACGTGCTGCCCGACACCGCCAGCGCATTCACAGAGCTGTAGGCCACAGGATTATTGTTGACACTAATCCCCGAACCAAGGGCCGACCAACTGCTCCCGTTCCATTGCGCGATGCCGTTGGCCGCATGCCACCCGCCGTCGAGAAAGCGCCGCCCGCATACAACGTGCTGCCCGACACCGCCAGCGCATACACATATGGATGGTGGTTGCCTGATCCTGAAATCCCTGAACCGAGGGCCGACCAACTGCTCCCGTTCCATTGCGCGATGGAATTGGCCGCGCTGCCGCCCGCATTCGTGAAATTGCCGCCAGCATACAACGTGCTGCCCGACACCGCCAGCGCATACACAGCCGGGCCGTATCGATCGCCCCCTGAAATCCCCGAACCGAGGGCGGACCAACTGCTCCCGTTCCATTGCGCGATGTAATTGGCCGCGCTACCGCCCGCCGTCGTGAAAGAGCCGCCCGCATACAACGTGCTGCCCGACACCGCCAGGGCATCCACGGCGTTGTTCATCCCCGAACCGACCGGGCTGACCAGTTGGCATCGCTGAACGTCGGGTCAATCCGCACCGGATATACCGCCTCCGCATCATTCACCACCACGGCCAACTCCACATCTTTAGCAGCCGGCGAGAGGAAGTTCTGTTCGTCAATATCCTTGGCACTTGCGATCCAGAAATCAAAACTCGTTGCCTCGTCTCCCGCCGATGCAACCTCAATCCGGGCCGGCAACTCTTTGCCCGTGGCATCCGTGACGCGCAGGCGGCTGTAAGCAATCTTCCGCCCGGAATTGTGCCAGCACCAGCCGCGCGCCATCAGCAGCCGGCTTCAACCTGTGCGCCGCTCACGGCCAGTTTCACCACCAACTCACCCGCCGGCGGACTGAGCGGGCGCTTGCTCCACGATGAAATCCTGCCGCACACCGTCCATGCTCACGGAATATTCTTCCGTCAACCCGGGGCGGCTGAAACGCACCGTCTGGCCGCAGACGGATACTTCGCCCGCATCCGCCAACGGGATGCTGGATTCTGGATATTGAAAGTTGAAGGTGGCATTGGGCGCTGTCCGGCCCACCGCTATCGCCGTCACGCGGAAACGGTCGCTAACGGTGTTGGTGACGGTCGAGGTCAACCACAAGCCTTCGGGTGTGGCCTCGCCGTCGAGCCGCTGGAATACGCAGTGCAGGCGTGCACCGGATTCGGTCGGCGTCACGGCCAGGCCGTCGCCCTGGTAATCCGCGCCGGCCTTGGCGCCGATTTCGTTCCACGGAATTGCGCCTGGGGTGGCCCCAATGGTGGGACACTGCCCCAAGGCCGCCATACATCCACAAAACGTCAATACCACAAAGCCGGGTTTCATGCGCAGTTTGTTCATATTTACGGATTCCAGTCTGGTAGGCCGCCGGCGTGAAGAAAAGTGAACACGCCGCTGCCCAGCAGCGTTGTGTAAATCCCGCCGTTGTTGTTGAATGCGAGGCTCAATCCGTCCGGCGACCACGCGGGCTGGACGCTTCCATTACTGCTGGACGTGACTTGGAGCACACCGCTGCCATCGGCATTGGCGATGAACACCTCGATTGGGGTTTCGGTAGTGGTGGTGATCGTTTTCTTACCATTCTTCGTGATGGTCGTTACCCTCTCGTCCCCTTCGCAGGCAAGCATGGTTCCGTCCGGACTCCAACGCGGCCCCCAAAACCAATTGTTCGGCGCGGCAGTCAGCCCTATCAGTGCGGAGAAATTGTATTCCGCGCCCGTGGCCACGTCGTGAACGATGATTGATGAATCGCCGCCACCGCTCGTCGGATACCGGTCAAAGGCAACTTTGGTTCCGTCATCTGACCAGTTTGGGTCATAACTTGGCCCCGCTGCAAAGAATGCCGTAGTGCCGACCGCGCCGGTGGCCGGATCCACGGAAACGACGTAAAGGTCGTCATGAAATGTTCCGTCCGAACTTTTGAGGGGGTTCGTGTAAATCAGTTTTGTGCCATCGGGCGACCAATCCACCCACCCGGCGCTGCTGGCCGGGACGACCATAAAGCTGCCGCTCCCGTCGGCCCGCATCACCATGAGATAATTGGTGCGAACGAAGGCGATGAATTGCTGGTCTGGCGACCACTTCGGCCCCAACGAGTTGGCGGCGGCGCTGGTCAATTGCACCACCCCGCTGCCATCGGGATTCATCGAGAAGATTTGATCGTAGGTGGCGGTGGTGGTTTTGTGGCCGGATTTGGTTGTTACCGTTACCGGCGCGGCAAATGCAATCCGCGCCGTTTGCGCCATTGCGCCGGTGGTTGATGCGAACAGGAGCAGTGGTAAAACCGCTCCGAACAGGTTTTTCATTATTTTGGTTGTGTTCATAGTTAATCGAGTTTTTTGTTTTGGTTTTACTGAGCGAAGGCCAGGCAGTGTCCGAGCAGGACAGGGTAGCCGGTGCCGATATTTTTCATAATGGTTATTTGAATTGGAGTCATGACACTGACAATAAGCGAAATTTCGGCAAAGAAAGGCTCACGCGGGTGAAGATTTTTTATGACACGGATTTGGACGAATTTTCACGAATTGAACACGGTAGGGCGCGTCACTCCGTGCGCGCCGTCTTTGAAGTCAGGCAATGCCTCCCTGCGTGATCGCGGCGCGCAAAGGATTGCCCGCCCTACCTCGGCTCCTACTTTTGCGCCCGGATTTCTTCGTAGAGCCACGCCTTTGCGTAGTCCCAATGCCGCTTGGCCGTGGCTTTGGAAATGCCGAGCGCCTCGGCCGTCTCCTCGATCGTCATGCCGACGAAATAGCGAAGCTTCACCAGTTCGGCTGTTTGCGGATCCAGCGCGGCAAATTTATCCAGCGCGTCGTTCACCACGAGAAGCTGGTCATCGTTGGGTGCCGAGGGTGCGGCAAGGTCCGGCAATTCCAGCCGCTGCTGGCCGCCGCCGTGGCATTGCGCGCATTTGCGTCGCACATTTTCCACCAGAATGCGGCGCATGGCCTCAGCGGCGGCAAAGAAGAAATGAGTGCGGTCGTTCCATTTCCGGCCTTCATCGCCGGTCAACCGCAGCCAGGCCTCATGCACGAGCGCGGTGGCCTGGAGGGTTTGACCCGGATTTTCGGAAGCCATCTTTGCCGCCGCGAGTTTGCGCAATTCTTCATAGACCAAAGGCAACAACTCATCCGCCGCGCTGGCGTCGCCTTGGCTGGCGGCATTCAGAATGCGCGTTACGTCGCTCACTTGCTGGCGTCCTTGACTGGGGGTGTCTGGCCCTCGATGAGGGTCGCAGCTTCGCGGAGCAACGCTTGGGCAATTACCCAATCCATCCAGTAACCGCCGATGTCGCCGCCTTCGGCTTTTGGCAGTTTCGTCCTGGCTAACTCCTGCCCTGTGGCCAGCGCGGCGCGAGCTTTGTCGGGCTGGTTCAATTGCTGGCAAGCCATGGCCTGCACCATGAAAGCTGCAACGTCACGCTCTGAAATTATGCCCGGTTTGGCGAGGGCTTTTTCAGCCCAGTCTGCCGCGGTGGCAAAACGCCCCTGGCGATAGTCAGCCAAGCCTTGGGTCAATTGGTTCCACTCTCGGCCAGAAGGATTGTTCGTGCTGCTTGACGCGGTATGGGCCAATCCCGCCACACGATCGAGATCGGCACCCGAATCAGGCAAGATGAGGCAATCCTTGGCGATGCGCTCCGCCGTGACCGGGTCCGTCGTGTTCCCGAACCGCTCAATACTTTTGGCGCAAAGATTGCGGTAAGCCTCCACTTGGCCCTCCTGAACCAGCACCGCAGCCAAACAGTGCCAGGTCCAAACGTGGTCGGGTTGCAGATCCAACGCATGACTCAAGTCAGCCGCTGCCTCCTCCCATCGGCCAAAGCAGGCATAGAATTCCCCACGGGTCCGCAGCACGCCGACGCTTTTCGGCTGGCTCATAAACACCGGTGTCAAAACATTGCTGAAAACGCGATCGGCGTCCGCACTGCGGCCGGAGTCCTGGTAGGTCACGGCAAGATCATGCAGAGTCCTCAAGGTATCTTGATTTCCAATGCCAAGTTTCGTCATCCGGATATTAAATGTTTCCTCTAACAGCGGCAGCGCATTGCTCAACTGGCCCGCCGATTTGTAAGCCAAGGCAAGGGCGTTCATGGTTTTTAGCGTAGTAGGATTATCCGTCCCCAGCTTGACCTTGTCGTCCTTTAGTCCTTCCTCGTAGAGCGGCAAGGCCTCCTTTGAACGTCCGGCTTTGTCGTAAAATCCGGCAAGATCCATGATAAAGATTTGCGTGGTGGGGTGGTCCGGTCCGAGTTTGGCCCGACTAAGTCTTAGGCCCTCTTCGAGCATAGGCAGCGACTTGTCCAACCGGCCCGCCTGATAATAAGCCTGGGCAAGGTTGGCCATCACAAGTAGCGAGTAAGGATGGTCGGGGCCGACGTTGGCTTTGTATAACTTGAGCGTTTGTTCATAGAGCGACAGGGCCTCGTCCCGCCTGCCGTCATCTTCGTAAACGATGGCAAGATTGTTGATGGCAACACGCGTGAGATTGTTTTCCAAGCCCAGTTTTTCCTTGCAGAGTTTGACCGCCGTTTCGTCCAACTTCACCGCGTCTTTTAGCCGGCGCGCGGTGTGGTAGGAGCTTGCCAGCCTAATCATGTTCTCCAAGGTGACGGAGTCTTCCAGATCCGGGTTAGCCTGACTCAGCTTCAGCGCTTCTTCACGCAGCGAAATACCTTTGTCCATCTGACCGGTGGACTCGAAGAACTGGGCGAGTCCATTCATGGCCGCAATTGTGAACCGATGCCCGGCGGGGAACTTGGTTTTGCAGAGGTTCAAGGATTCCTGGTAAAGGGACAGCGCCTCGTCCAATTTACCAGCCCGCTGATAGGTCCAGGCAAGATAGTTCATGCTGCCCAGCGTGAACGGATCGTCCTGCCCAAGCTTGGACTTATAACGCTGCAAGCATTCCTTCTGAAGCTTCAGTGCGTCCTCGAACCGCCCGGCATCCGCGTAGGCTTCGCCAAGACAGTTCATGCTGGCCAGCGTGAGCGGATCGTCCGGCCCGAGCTTGGCCTGCCGGAGCTTTAAGGTTTCCTCAAACAGCGCCACCTCTTTGTCCAGTTGGCCGGCATCCCCATACGCCTGGGCAAGGCTGTTCATTAAGGTGAGCGTATTGGGGTGGTCTGGGCCGAGCTTGATTTTGCACAGTTTCAGGGTTTCCTCATCCAGCCGAAACGCGTCGTTTATCCGGCCGGCTCTCTCGTAAACCACGGCAAGTTCTACCATGCTGGCCAATGTGAGCGGATGGTCCTGCCCAAGAACGCTCTGCTCCGCTCTGACCGTTTCCTCCAGCAGTGGCACCGCCTCGTTGACGCGGCCCGCTACATCGTAAGCATAACCAAGGTCGTGCTGTATCCAAAGCGTCAACCCGTTCGTGGGGCCGAGCTTGGATTTTTGAAGCGTGAGGGCTTCTTGCAATAGTGTCACGGCGTCGTTGAACCGGCCTGCTGCCACATAAGCGTTCCCCAAATGTATCATGCACTTAAGCGTATCGGGATGTTCGCGTCCGAGGACGACTTGCAGCCGCCCCAGCGTCTTTTCACCAAGTGCGGTTGCATTGGTCGGGTTGCCGATGCCAGTCAGCGTCGAACACAACTCGGACATGGCGGCGAGTGTTAACGGATGGTCAGGACCGAGAATGCGTTCTCTCAGTTCCACCGCCCGCCGCGCGTGACGCTGCGTAGCCGCAGGGTCGCCCATTACATCGTATATTTCGGCCAGCGTCATGCGAATGGACGCCTCGACGAGCGGCTGATTGGTAAAACGATTGTCCAGACGCGCAGCGGCGCGATCTACCACCTCCCGCAAAGTAATGTTTGGATCCACCTTGAGGCCCTCATCGGCCTGGGTATCGGTTCCGGCCTGACGTAAAAGGTCTTGCTGCAAGAAATCGTTCACTGCCTTTGATTCCGCTTCGGCTTCCCGCGCCTTGGTTCGCTCGACCTCTGCCTGTCTGCGTTCATTCTCTGCAACTTTTTCTGCACGGGCGGATCGCACCGCATACCAACTGCTCACCAGGATGCCGCCGAGCAACGTGAAGGCCACTATCGCTGCTGCTGCAAAGACAAACTTGTGCCGCCGCACCATTTTCTGAAACCGATAAAACCTATTCGGCGGGCGGGCCACAACCGGCTCATTGTCCAGATGCCGTTGAATGTCCATCGCCAGTCCGTTGGCGGTTTCGTAACGGCGTGCGCGATCTTTTTCCAGTGCCTTCATTACCACGCAGTCGAGATCGCCACGCAGTTCGCTGACGAGTTTCGGCGCATCCAATTTGCGCCGTTGCGCCGTGGTGCTCAACTCGTTGTCCGGCATCGTGCTCAAGCACGTGGACGGGCGGGCGGGTTCCTGTTCGCGAATGGTCCGGCGCATTTCGTCCAGGCCGGCGGCCAGCAGTTCACCGGCGTCAAACGGCGTCCTGCCAGTAAGCAATTCGTAAAGCAGCACGCCGAGCGCGTAAATGTCGCTGCGCGTGTCAATGTCCTGGCTGGTCATCATGGCCTGTTCAGGGCTCATGTAGGCAGGCGTGCCAATGA
This sequence comes from uncultured Verrucomicrobiae bacterium, assembly GCA_963738225.1. Taxonomy (GTDB): domain Bacteria; phylum Verrucomicrobiota; class Verrucomicrobiia; order Limisphaerales; family UBA11358; genus UBA11358. The sequence continues at coordinate 5,032 of CAVTVR010000001.1, read as the reverse complement.
AATGCTCGAAGGCGGTGAAGATGGTCTTGTCGGTAAGCAACTGCCCGCCGGTCGCCTTGACGATGCCGAAGTCAATCACCTTGGGCACTGGCACGCAGTCCTGCATGGTGACGAGAATGTTCGACGGCTTGATGTCGCGATGAATAATTCCTTTTTGATGCGCATGTTGAATGGCGTGGCAAACCTGCGTGAACAAATCGAGCCGCGCACGGATGGAAAGTTTTGCTTCGTCGCAGTAATCGGTAATCTTTATTCCGCGCACCAGTTCCATGACGAAATACGGCCGGCCGGTTTCCGTCGCGCCGGCGTCAAACACCTTGGCGATGTTCGGATGGTCCATCATCGCCAGCGCCTGGCGCTCGGCTTCAAACCGGGCCATTACGTTCCGTGTGTCCATGCCCAGCTTGATGATCTTGAGCGCGACGCGGCGGCGCACCGGTTCCTCCTGCTCGGCCATATAAACGACACCGCAGCCGCCCTCGCCGATTTGCTGGAGCAATTTGTAATGGCCCACCTTGTCGCCGGGCTTTTCGGCCAGAGGAATTGAGGCAGCGGGCGTCCGCCGCAGCGTGGGGGCGGCGGAAACTTCCAGAAATGCGCCGGATTGTTCGGAGGCATTGAGCAGTGCTTCAATGCGCCGGCGCAGCGGCTCGTTATCGCCGCAAGCCTGATCGAGATAGGCCGCGCGGTCTGCCGGCGGCAATTGCCGCACCGCGACAAAGATGGTTTTTTCGGTGTTCGGGTCGTTCACGGCTGGCCTTGAAACAGGTTTTTATCTCATAAAGCGAAATCCGGCAAGAAAAAGGCTCATGGAATCGGGATTATGCCATATCAAAAAAAGTATTTGTGAATCCGCAGATGACGCTGATTTTCGCAGATAAAAAATCCGCGCCTTTCTGTGAAATCTACGGATGAAGTTTGTAAAATCCAGCTCTGCTGCCATTTTTTTTGAGTCCAAGTCATTGAAAATTAGGCCATTGGACTGTTGCCTTCGCTCTTCCCGCTATTTTCCAGGGGATTCGCGCTATGTTTTTTGACCTTCCCGCCATTTTCTTCCTTGTTCCCGCTATCTGCCACAGTGATGTCGCTATGTTGTTTGACCTTCGCGCCAGGTTACTCGGATGTTTCCGCTATGTTCTTTGGTATTTGCGCTATTATCTATTGCCTTCGCGCAATGTTTCGCTGGCTTCACGCTATTTTCTTCCATGCGCGATCTATCCGCCGCAGGCCGCGCGCTGATTTCTTCGGCAGCCGCGCCAGGCGCTTTGCCGCGCGATTTTAAAAAATGAACGGCGGCGGCGAAAAAATCTGAAGCCTGGCTGATTCCCGTTCAGAATTTGTAAGCAACACCGGCGACGATTTTCATGTCGTTTTTAAGGTGATCCGCCGCCGGTCGGTTCGCGTAGCTGTCATCCAGGCAAGTTTTCAGGCTGATGGTCTTGGTGATGGTGGTTTCAATGCCGACTTCAAAATTGACGATGTAGTTGTCCAACTTGTCCACCTGCGGCAACATTTCAACATTCTGCCAGATGCGCGCGTGGTCGTTGACCTTGTGCTCGAAGCGTTCGGCCAGCCGCAAGGTGGCAAAGGTATCATCCTGGCCACCCAATCCCTGCGCTTCAAAACTGCCGCCAATTTCCCCCGCCAGCGTGGTGTTGGTTTCCTTGAGAAAATAATAGCCGGCACCGGGGCCGACGGTCAGGCGGTAATCAACGTCGGCAATAAAATCGCGCAAGCCTTCCGCCCGGCCATAGCCGTAAAACCGTTCGGTGAAAAGATGGTTCCATTGCCCAAACGCCTTGTAGTTGTTGATGGTGTCGCTGGAATCTTGTTCCCCATAGGCGCCGCCGATGCCGAGCTTGTATTCATCGAAAGGCGTTTTCTTTTGGGTCAGAAAATCCGCCGAGACGAGGGTCGTGTCCGTGTTGCCGCGCACGACGGTCAGGCCGGCGGAAATACTGCTCAACCACGGATAACGAACCGGCACGGCCAATGGCTTGGGCGCGGGCACGGGCACGGGCCGGGTTTCGACGATGACCACTGGTTTGGCCACAAAGTTTGTCACCGTGACCACGTTGGTCACCGTCACCGTCACGGTCACAAAATTGGTGACCGTCACCGTGTTGGTTTGCGCTGACAGATTGAAGGCGAATGCGGATAAAATGCCAGCGGCCACCAGAATTTTGCTTAATTTCATAAATGACAGGCGCGCATGAAAACATTCCAAGCGCCAAAGACAAGCGCAAACTCCGGCTTCAAACATTTTTGTCGGCGTCATCCGGCGGGTCTTCGCTGATGACGGGGGCGATGGCCTGGAGTTTGTCGCCCGGATCGAGGTTGACGAGTTTCACGCCCATCGTGTTGCGTCCGGCTTCGCGGATGCCTTGCACGGGAATCCGCACCATCTGGCCGCCGGCGGTGATGAGCATGATTTCATCCGTGTCGCGCACGGTCAGCGCGCCGACCACGCCGCCGGTTTTGTCGCCCGTTTTCATGGTGATGATGCCTTTGCCGCCGCGCGATTGGACCCGGTATTCGTCAAAGCCGGTGCGCTTGCCGATGCCGTTTTCGCCGGCGACGAGGAGTGCCGCGTCGGGGACGACGATCGTTGCCGCGACCAAGGCATCGCCTTTTTCCAAACTAATGCCACGCACGCCGCCGGCGGCACGGCCCATTGAACGCACGTCCGATTCGTGGAACCGGATGCTCATGCCGTCCTTCGTGATCAACACCACGTCATCGCCTGAATCACTTTCATCAACGCAGCCGCGCGTCAATTTTACTTCGATCAACGTGTCGCCCGGTTCGATGCCGATGGCGATGATGCCGCCTTTGCGGACGTTGGCGAAGTCGCTCAACGAAGTTTTTTTCACCGTCCCTTGGCGCGTCGCAAAAAATAATTCACCGGACTGATTCCAAGTCACGTCATTTTTGTTTTCGTCTGTCTTGGACAAAATGCGGATGAGGGCGGCGATTTTTTCATCGGCCTTCAACTCCAAAAGGTTCGCGATGCTGCGGCCTTTTGCGGCGCGGCCCATGTCTGGAATTTCATGCACGCGCTCGACATACACGCGGCCGGTGCTCGTGAAAAACATCAGGTAATCGTGCGTGCTGGCGGTGAAGAGATGCTCGACGAAATCCTTGTCCTCCGGCGTCTCGCCTTCGCGCGTGACCATGCCGATGACGCCTTTGCCGCCGCGCCGTTGCGCGCGATATTGGCTGACGTTCGTGCGCTTGAGCAGACCGTTGTGCGTGAGCGTGATGATGACGCCTTCGTTGGCGATCAGATCTTCGATGGCGATTTCGCCTTCGTCCGGCACGATTTCCGTCTTGCGCGGCGTGGCGTATTTTTCCTTGATCTGCTGCAACTCGGCTTTGATGATCGCCATGACGCGCGATTCTTTCGCAAGAATGTCGAGCAAATCCTTGATGCGTTCGAGCAATTCGGCGTATTCGGCACGGACTTTGTCAATTTCCAATCCGGTCAGGCGATAAAGTTGCAATTCCAGAATCGCATCCACCTGCCGCTCGGTCAGCGCATAAAGACCGCCGGTCAAGCGCGTTTCGCTGCGGATGAGAATGCCCCAGGCCTCGACCTGCTGGCGCGTCCACTCGAAGGCGAGCAGTTTCACTTTGGCCTCCTCGCGATTGCGCGAGCTGCGGATGAGGCGGATGAACTCATCCAAATTCCGCAGTGCGCAAACATAGCTTTCGAGAATTTCGGCGCGCTCCTCGGCCTTCTTCAACTCAAACCGCGTGCGGCGCAACACCACTTCCCGGCGATGCTCGATGTAGCACTGGATGATTTCATTGCAGTTTGAGCGTCTTCGGGCGGCCATGGTCAATCGCCAGCGCATTGACGCTGAAGGAAACCTCCAGTTGCGTGTGCTGAAAAAGATTGGCGATGACGACCTTCGGCATGGCGTCGCGCTTCAACTCGATGACGAGCCGGCAATGCTCGTCCGATTCGTTGCGCATCGCGGAGATTTCCGTGATGACCTTTTCGTTGACGAGGTTGGCGATTTGCTCTTCCAGGCCGGCGCGGTTGACGTTGAACGGAATTTCCGTGATGACGAGCTGCTCGCGGTTGCCCTTCAATTCCTCGACGCCGATTCGGCCGCGCAACTTGATGCTGCCTTTGCCGGTCGTGAAATAATTCTTGATGCCCTCGACGCCGCAGATCATGCCGCCGGTCGGAAAATCCGGCCCCTTGATGAACTTCATCAGCTCCGAAATCAGTGATGTCCGGCTTGTCAATCTGCGCGCAGATGCCGTCCACGACTTCGCCGAGATTGTGCGGCGCCATGTTCGTGGCCATGCCGACGGCGATGCCAGTGCCGCCATTGACGAGCAGATTCGGAAAGGCCGCCGGAAAAACCGTCGGCTCGGTGAGACGCTCGTCGTAGTTCGGAACGAAATCCACCGTATCCTTTTCCATGTCCTGCATCAGCGCCGCGCCGAGATGCGTCAGCCGCGCCTCGGTATAACGCATCGCCGCCGGCGGATCATTTTCCACGGAACCGAAATTGCCTTTGCCATCCACGAGTTTCTCGCGCATCGCCCACGGCTGCGCCATGTGGACGAGCGTCGGATAAATCACCGCTTCACCGTGCGGATGATAATTGCCGGAGGTGTCGCCGCAAATCTTCGCGCACTTGATGTGCTTGCGCCCCGGAAACAGCGACAGGTTTTCCATCGCGTAAAGAATGCGCCGCTGCGAGGGCTTGAGTCCATCGCGCACGTCGGGCAACGCGCGCGAAATGATCACGGACATCGAGTAGTCGAGGAACGAGTTTTTAATTTCGTCCGCGACGTTGATCTTGGAAATTTTCTCGCCCTGCGAGTAAGCGCCGCCGCTCGGTTTTTGCTCCGGCGGCGGCGGATTGGATTCAGTTTCGTCTGGCATGATGCGGATTTGGGGAAAATTATTTCGACGCGATTACACGTCCAGGTTGCGCACATTCAGCGCATTATCTTCTATGAACTGCCGGCGTGGCTCGACTTCCTCGCCCATCAGCTTGGTGAACATTTC